>JBAZTE010000001.1:0-642308 GCA_041662065.1 Bacteroidales bacterium
GTTTGCGAATCCCTGCTTACGAGGAGATCGCGAAAATGGGTCGACAGTCCGGAGATAAAATTATGTCCGTCAAAACCTTCCTCTAGAATCCGGTTAAAGAGCAGGAGCGACTGTTTATACTCCCCGGCAAGAAAGTGGGCGGTTAATTGAAAATAGTACTCGTAATCAAGCACATTAAGATGATCAATCACCTGCTGGTAGGTCACTTCATTACCACAGAAGCTCACCACCTGATCAAAGATCGAGAGCGCATCCCTCATGGCACCATCCGCTTTTTGAGCAATGATATTGAGGGCCGAGTTTTCTGCTGAGATGCCCTCCTTATCTGCGATATGCTGCAGCTGGGCAATGATATCGCGGATTTGTATCCGGTGAAAATCAAATACCTGGCAGCGGGATAATATGGTCGGAAGGATCTTATGTTTTTCGGTGGTAGCCAGGATGAAAATGGCATGGGCGGGAGGCTCCTCCAGTGTTTTCAGGAACGCATTGAAAGCGGACTGCGAGAGCATGTGAACTTCATCTATAATATATACACTGTATTTTCCCATCTGCGGCGGAATCCTCACCTGCTCGATGAGGTTGCGGATATCCTCCACATGGTTGTTGGATGCTGCGTCAAGTTCATGAATATTAAAAGAGCGGCTTTCCTGAAAGGTGAGACAGGCTTCGCAGACGTTACAAGCCTCTGTATCAGCGGTCAGATGAGTGCAATTGATGGTTTTGGCAAAAATCCGGGCACAGGTGGTCTTACCCACGCCCCGCGGACCGGTGAAAAGGTATGCATGAGCCAGATGGTTACCCGCAATCGCATTCTTCAGGGTGCGGGTGATCGATGGCTGTCCGACAACGGTTTCAAAACTGTCTGGCCGATATTTTCTTGCACTTACAATAAATTGCTTTTCCATTTCTGGCGTATTGAGCTTTGCAAAAGTAAAAAATAGATGCATAAATCAGCCGTTGAAAATGCGATAGCTTCACGCTTTGCAGAAATCAGAATCTTTTCTAACTTTGCAGCCCAATAATGAGATTTATTAATTATTAACAACACATGATGAATCAGTACGAAACCGTTTTCATTGTAACTCCCGTTTTGTCTGAAGAACAGATGAAGGAAACGGTTAAAAAGTTCTCTGGTTACCTCGCCGAAAATGGCGGGGAGATCGTGCATGAGGACAACTGGGGCCTCCGTAAGCTGGCATACCCGATTCAAAAGAAATCGACGGGTTTTTACCATCTTATCGAGTTCAAATCCAGTGGAGAACTAATTAACCGCCTCGAGGTGGAGTTTCGTCGTGATGAGAGGATCATCCGCTTTTTAACCGTCAGGCTCGACAAATTTGCCGTTGAGTACAACCTGAAACGCCGCAGACTGGCAAGTAGTGAACCAACCCGCGAAAACAAGGAGGAGTAAGTTATGGCAGCCAGTCAATCAGAAATCAGGTATCTTACACCGCCCACAGTAGATGTGAAGCGGAAAAAGTATTGCCGTTTCAAACGGAACAAAATCAAGTATATTGATTATAAAGACCCCAACTTCCTCAAGAAGTTCCTCAATGAACAGGGAAAAATTCTTCCCCGCCGCTTAACCGGTACTTCACTGAAATTCCAGAGGAAAATTGCTCAGGCCGTTAAACGCGCCCGCCACATTTGTATCCTGCCGTACGTAACCGATATGATGAAATAATAACAGGAGGTAAGTCATGGAAATAATTTTGTTACAGGATTTGACCAACCTGGGTCACAAGGACGATGTTATCAAAGTCCGCAATGGTTACGGTCGTAATTATCTGATTCCGCAGGGTTTTGCAATTCTTGCCACCGAATCGGCTAAGAAAATGCATGCCGAAAACATGCGTCAGCGTGCTCACAAGGAATTGAAGAAACGCACGGATGCTCAGGCTATTGCCGCTAAACTCGGAGCCGTTGAAATAAAGATAGGGGCCAAAACTTCTACCACCGGAAAAATTTTCGGATCGGTCAATACCATTCAGATTGCTGAAGCCCTCATCGAAAAAGGTTTTGAAGTTGACCGCAAGAATATCACGATGAGTGAAGATGCGATCAAGGAAATCGGAACTTTCAAGGCTACGGTTAAGATCTACAAAGACATCAAGGCCGAGATCAGCTTTGAAGTCTATTCAGAATAAGGCAGAAGGCAGAAGGCAAAAGGCAGAAATTAGTCTTAAGATATTAAGATCATAAGACTTAAGTTAAGTATACAGAAGGGGCTCGCAAAGCCCCTTTTTTTCAAGAATAAACCATTCGCCGTCCGCTCCTTAGTTCTTAATATCTTAAGACTAATTTTTGCCTTCTGCCTTCTGCCCTCACTTCTTCCGTACCGCGATGGTATCTACCTCCACCTTGGCACCCAGCGGCAGTTTGCCGATTTGCAGGGCAGCCCGGGCAGGCGGTTCAGAGGTAAAAAAGCTTCCGTACACCTCGTTCATCTCCTTGAAATCAGCGATATCCTCCAGATAGCAGGTACATTTTACCACATGCCCGAAATCGAGTCCGGCAGCCGAAAGAATGGCCCCGATGTTCCTCATGACCTGACCGGTTTGCAGTTTGATATCCCCCTCGAGCAGTTTGCCGGTTTCCGGAATAATGGGTATCTGTCCGGAAATAAAAATTAAATCTCCGGTATCAATCGCCTGACTGTATGGCCCGATAGCAGCAGGAGCATGAGGTGTTGAAATCACTTTTTTCATAACACAGGTTTTTAGAATTGGTATTATTGATCTCTCCAGTCTTTAATCTTCTGATATTTAATATCCTTCAGCAATGATCCATTGGCGCTGATTGTAAAAGTGTAACTTTTGCGTTCGCCAAATGGTACCACATCTATATTCATCTGCCAGCAATGCAAATCACGGTGGATACCCATGGTGGTATATGTAAATTCCTGATTGACAAAATCATAACCCGATGAGAAAGTGATCTTCCATTTCTCGGTTAAACCGAGATCGCCCGTGAACCGCAAGGATTGGGTGATCTTGCTCTCCGCGTAAGGTTTCGTGTACCGGAAGTTATAATCGACCCTCAGGTTCCATTTCGATTTAAAATCGACCATGCCGCTGGATTCATAATCAACCGGTGACGGTTTGGCCTGGGTCTTGCCACCGGCAGGCTGCTGCTGCTTGAGCGGCAGGCTGAAGCCCAAAGAAAAATCCGCATCGGTTAAACGAGCCAACCTTCCGGTTTTCATTACTTCATAGGTATTGACCGTGCGATAGGTAGTCCGGGTGCCGCTGATAGTTGAATCAATGGAGTACGCGTTGAAAGTTGAGCGGAACTGAAGGTTGAACTGACCCATGATCATGGTTCGCGCCTGCAACTGTATCGGAGAAAGGTTGAGGGAGTCCCTGAAAATATCGTATGAGGTGCTCAGGCTGAGGCTTTCGAGCAATTTGACTTTTTTCAGGGTACCGGTGGTATCCGAAGGGTTCTTTACCTTCATTTCCAGGTTATTACCCAAACTGAAACTGATATTCCCATATCGTCCGGCTACCGACGGCAACCGATAAATACCCTCATCGAAAATCGAATAGGATTGCTCGCTGGCCACTGTTTTAACATCGGATATCTTTTCCATGGTGACCAGGGTACGCTGATATTTTCCAAAATCATACCCGAGATCGGGCCGGTAGCCAAAACTCAGGGATGGACTCATCATGTGACGGATCGTTCTGATCCTTCCCTTCTTGAAATTGAAGAATCCGTAGATCCTCGGTGAATAGCTCAGACTGAAATTCGGGGCGAGTGTCTGAATATACTGTAGCTGGTTGATCCGGTTGATGATAATGCTGTCGAGAGTCGGATCGTACGTTTTTTCAATGTGTGAGAAATAGAGGATTCCCTGATAATTCAGCGACGGGGTAAAGGTCATGTTCTGCATGGGCTTGAAAGAGGCCGACAGAGGAATTTCATGCTGGAAACCGTTACGCATTTTTGAAAAAACCTCAGGCTTGAAAATCGAGTCTTCACGGGCTTTTACCTTATTCTCAAAAGAGGAGGTGTATCTCATCTCGATTTTTTCATACCATCTCGCCCTTCCGCCCGGAGAGGCCCATTTAAACGGATAAATCCTGCCGACGGTGAAGGATCCTGAAGGAGCATTAAGCACAACCGAACGGTCTATACTATTTTGGGAATGCCCGATCTTGGCCGTGAAATTGAACAGGGGATTTTTAAACTTTCTTCTATAGGAAACTGATGAAGATTTCTGATTCGTCAGATGTTCAAGGGGGTTATCGAGCCTGTTGGTATTATCGGTGTAGGTGTTCATTTTATCATATGCGCTGGAGCTGAAATTCACGCTGGCATTGAAATCATTGAACGGATTGGCCTTCGGATCCTGGGCATGCGACCAGGTGACGCTGAAATCTTTCTGCGTATTATACCCTTCAAGTCCTTTCTCGCCGGTGACGTTGTTGGCAATGTTAAATCCCATGCTGCCGGAGTACTTGTAGATCTTCTTATAACGCGACTGTGCTCCGAGCGACCAGCTTCCGCGTGAATAAATACCGCCGGAAAGCGAAAGGTCGAGCCGGTCGTTAATGGCGAAATAATACCCTCCGTCCCTGAGGTAGAAACCACGGTTACGCTCTTCCCCGTATTTAGGCATCAGGATACCGGAGGCCCTCTTTTGTTGCTTCGGCAGGAAACCGAAAGGCAATCCGATCGGATAGAGGGGAATTCCTTCTACCACCAAGTACAAAGCTTTGGTTACTATCATCTTATCGGGGACCATCATCCCCTTGGTGATGAAGAAATAGAAATGGGGTTCGGGCAAATCGCAGGTGGAATACTTGGCTTCCCTGATATTCAGCGTTCCGATGGAATCCCTTTTCGTATAATGGCTGCGAATGATCCCTTCGGGTTGCTGTTTCATCGCCACATCAACGACGAATGACTTCTTGGTATCGAAGTTAAATCTCAGTTCCTTGCATTCGATGGTCTCCTCCCCTTCCTTAAATACCGGCGTGCCAACCAGTTGACCGCTACTGTCCTTGCGACCAGCAGCATAGAGCTCTTTTTTATCGATACTCATTTCGATGTAATCCGCCGTGATTTCCATTTTTTCATAGGTAATCTTGGCCTTGCCGTACATCCTGATTTTCTTATCCGTGAGGCTGATAACCGTTGAATCCTTGGCAGGGTATATGACCGGCGAATTAAGATAAGATTTTTCTTTCTGGCCGGCTGGTCGAATGGTATCTGCTTTCGCCAGACGGGGAGGAACGGTATCCACCTGGCCATAAGCACTAAGCGCACCAAAGGCCAGGATCACGATCCCTAAATGAATTTTTTGTATTTTTATCAGCGATATCAATAGTTAACCGGTTGCATCCCTGAAATGGGAACGACTCAAAACTATAGAAAAAAACGCTACCATGCCCAGTAAGCTACCACTGATAACGGAAAATCAAAGGAACCATTGTTCCAAATGGTTTCCCGCCCTCACATTTTTAATTTTCTCGATTTTCCCCACCTTTCTCACCGGTCAGACGATTAAATCCCAAACTGCACCTTCCAAACGATTCACCGTAACGATTGATGCCGGACATGGCGGTCACGACTCCGGCGCTCCCGGCAAAAAGTCGGTGGAAAAGAATATAGCCCTTGCAATTGCCTTGAAACTGGGTCATTACATCGAAACCGAGATGGGGGATGTAAATGTTTTTTACACCCGTAAAACCGACATTTTTATTCCCTTGTATGAAAGGGCACAGATTGCCAACCGCAACAAATCGGATTTGTTCATTTCCATTCATGTGAATGCAAACAAGAACAGGATTCCTACCGGAACCTCCACCTATGTCATGGGCTTTTCAAGGAATGCGGAAAACCTTGAATTGGTGATGCAGGAAAACAAGGCCATTCTGCTTGAAAAAGATTATCAGACCCGTTATGCCAATTTTGACCCGACACAACCGGAATCTTATATCATCTTTAATAATGTCCAGAACAATAACCTGACTCAAAGTCTTGAAATCGCTTCTGCCGTTCAGGATCAATTGAGAAACCGCGGACAAAGAAAAGATATCGGGGTGCATCAGGGTAACCTGGTAGTCCTTTGGGGATGTGCCAAACCTAGCGTATTGGTTGAAACCGGATTCATTTCGAATGCTGAGGAGGAGGAGTTCCTGATGACCGACAACGGACAGGATATCATTGCCGAATCTGTTTATATGGCCTTCAGGCAGTACAAGGAATCTATAGATCAGAAAGTTAATGTTATTGCGCAGGTCGATGAGCCGGTTAAGAACGTTAAGAAAACTGAAGAGCCGGTTAAGAGTCGGGAAGAAAAAGTTAAGAATGGTGAAGAAAGCGTTAAGAGTGGTGGAGAAAACGTTAAGAGAGGTGAAGAAACTGTTAAGAGCAGTGTAGATGAGGTTAAGAAGGGGGAAGAAGAGGTTGTGAATACCGGGGAAGTTGAGTACAGGGTTCAGGTGCTGGCATCGGTGAAAAAGCTGGCAGCCGGATCCTCGGATTTTAAAGGGGTAAAAAATCTCGATGAACTTAAGATAGACGGCTATTACAAATACATGACAAAACCGGTGAAGAATTACCAGGATGCGCTTGATTTAAAGCGTAAACTGGGTGCCTCATTTCAGGGAGCTTTTATTGTCGCCTTTAAAAATGGTGTAAGGGTTCCCGTGAATTCAAAAACTGAACGAAAGAAAGACTAATCACTCATGCGAAATGAAGAGCAGGACCTATCTGAGGGTAGCCATATTGTTCCTGGCCACTTTAATCATTGCGTTTTGGGGACTTAATTACCTGAAAGGCAAAAACTTATTTAGTACTGAGAGAGCATTCTTCGCCTACTATGATAAGATTGGCGGTCTCACCAAATCAAGTCCGGTTACCGTAAATGGATTTCAGATCGGGCAAGTCCGGAGAATTAATTTATCAGAAAAAAGACCGGGCAAGATTGAGGTTAAATTCACCATTTCGTATAAGTCGATCAATATCCCGGAAGGTTCATCGGCAAGGATTTACAGTATTGACCTGATGGGAACCAAAGGTATCGAGCTCGATTTTACAGTCAATCCCGTGTTTTGCAAGCCTAACGATACTTTACCCGGATCCATTGAGGGTGACCTGAAGGATCAGGTAAACGCCCAGATGCTTCCGCTCAAGATGAAAGCGGAATCTCTTATGCAATCGATGGATTCTGTCCTGATGGGGATTCAACTGGTTTTTAATGAGCGGAACCGGACCAACCTGGCCGAAAGCTTTACCAGTGTAAATCAGACTTTGAACAATCTGGAATCTGCCTCCCGTTTTCTGGACGAATATGTAAAAACCGAATCCATGAGGATCAGTTCTCTTTTGAGCAGTGTGGATACCCTCAGTCAGGGATTGCGTAAAAGGACAGGAGAGCTCCAGAATTTCATTATCAATATGAACCAGTTCAGCGACAGTCTTGCTAAGATTCCATTGATTGAGACCTTTGTATCATTCAGGCAGGTATTGGATAATTTGGATGAGCTTTCGAAAAAGGTTGCTGCCGGTGAAGGTAGCCTCGGCAAACTCATTATCAGCGACTCCCTCTATAGCGCCATTCTGACTACCAATGCCAGCTTGAACCGGCTGATTGAAGACGTCAGAATACATCCGGGAAAATATATCCGGTTATCCTTATCCGACCGGAGCAAATCAGTCTATGTTTCCGAAGATTCAGGCCTGGCCAAGGCTTTGGCCGGTGAAGGTACCTCGGCCTATTATGTCTGTCTTTTGCAGAGCCCTACCCCACTTTCACCGGAATACCCCGCCCTTCAGAATTTCAGGTCGGTTCAGTTTATCCAGGTCGGCTCCGTTTATTACTATTACATATACGAAAGTGAACGCATTGAGCCTTGTCTGCGAAGGCTCGATAAAATCAGGAAAGACAACCCCTCGGCAGGCATTTATACCTGGGTAAACGGGATCTGGTCAAGGCTGGCGATGTAACCCCCCGCACCACCCTGTCCAAACATAGATCGCTCTAGCAGTCAGATTCTTAGAGGTAACACTTTGATTTTATGACTATTAACAATTTTATTAACAGGATATGAAATTATCTTACTGACTATAAATCGGATGCAATATTTACACTAAAAAAAATCATTCATCTATGAACAGTTAATGTTTTTTTGCCATATTGCAGTATCTAATCCCTTGTTCTAATTCTTTAAAAATCAGTATTGATGAAGTCAAGCCATGTTGAGGTGTGGAATAAATGTCTGTCCATTATAAAGGACAATGTACCGTCAATCAGTTTTCGCACCTGGTTTGAGCCCATAGTTCCACTCAGGCTCGATGAAAGTGTTCTGACTATTCAGGTTCCGTCCCCGTTTTTTTACGAATACCTTGAAGAACAGTACATTGACATACTTAGTAAGACCCTTCTTAAGGAACTGGGTCCTGATGCAAAACTGGAATACAGTGTGGTGATGGAGCAAAACGGGTACTCGAATGCCAAACCTTACACGGTGAAATTTCCGACTCAGGCTAAAACAACACTGAAGAACAAGCCTTTATCAATGCCTTTGGATGATGAAGAGAGAACGATTAAAAATCCTTTTATCATTCCGGGGATTAAAAAATTGCATGTTGATCCCCAGCTGAACCCCGACTATTGTTTCGACAATTTTGTTGAAGGAGATTGCAACCGTCTTGCCAGGTCGGCCGGTTTTGCCGTTGCGCAGAATCCGGGAGGAACAGCTTTTAACCCCCTCCTCATCTATGGCGGATCGGGCCTGGGAAAAACCCACCTGGCCCAGGCCATCGGGATCGAAGTCAAGCAAAGGATTCCGGATAAAATCGTTTTGTATGTTAATGCCAATAAGTTCCAGACCCAGTTTGTTGAGGCTACCCGGAACAACAACCGCAACGACTTCCTGCATTTCTACCAGATGATCGATGTTCTGATCATCGATGATGTTCAGGAATTTGCCGGCAAGGAGAAAACTCAGGATACTTTTTTCCATATCTTCAATCATCTGCACCAATCAGGTAAACAACTGGTTCTCACTTCTGATAAGCCGCCGGTTGAACTGAAAGGAATGGAGCAGCGCCTTCTCTCCCGTTTCAAATGGGGATTATCGGCCGATCTTCAAGTGCCCGATTTCGAAACCCGCGTTGCCATCCTGCAGAAAAAAGTCTATACCGATGGCATCCATATGGCCAATGAGGTCCTTGAATATATAGCTTCACAGATTACCAATAATGTCCGGGAACTGGAAGGTGCCCTGATCTCCCTGCTTGCGCAGTCGACCCTGAACAAGAAAGAGATTACCCTTGAGCTGGTCAAGGAAATGATTGATAAGCTGGTTAAAAACACTACCAAGGAATTGTCGATTGATTATATTCAGAAAGTGGTGAGCGACTATTTTAACATTCCGCTTGACCTCATGCATTCGAAAACCCGTAAGCGCGAAATCGTTCAGGCACGCCAGATATCCATGTATTTTTCGAAAAACCTTACAAAATCATCTTTGGCGCTGATCGGTTCCCAAATCGGAGGAAAGGATCATGCAACGGTTTTGCACGCATGCAAAACGGTCAATAACCTTTTGGAAACGGATAAGCGGTTCAGACTTTACCTCGACGAGATAGAAAAGAAATTAAAGATGTAGGGCTAAACGGATTTGTCCGTCTTTTCGACCTCCATGGGAAATCACACAGGAGAATTTGCAGCACTCGCCACCGCCATTTTATGGACCGTTACCGCTTTATCCTTTGAAACGGCTGCAAAACGCATCGGTTCTCTCGCCGTCAACATTCTCCGGCTTGGGCTCGCCTTAGTTTTCTACTGCATTTTATCCCTGTTCCGTTTCGGTCACCTTTTCCCTACTGATATTGACCTTCATGGCTGGATATGGCTGTCGGTCAGCGGAATCATCGGATTTGTACTCGGTGATTATTGCCTATTTTCCGCTTACGCCCTGATCGGTTCGAGGATTGCAAACCTTTTAATGGCCCTGGCGCCACCCCTGGCTACCCTTTTTGGCTGGATGATCGTCGGGGAGAAGTTCTCATTGCGTGGCTTTTTGGGAATGTCCATCACCCTCACCGGTATTATCATTGTTGTTTTACGCCGACCGGGAAATAAATTCAACCTTCACTATTCTGGAAAGGGGCTGCTGTTCGGACTGGGAGCAGCGGCAGGACAGGCTATTGGATTGGTATTCAGTAAATTCGGAATGCGCAATGCAGATCCTTTCACCGCTTCCCAAATCCGTGTGATAGCCGGAACCATCGGATTTGTTCTGCTTTTTGCCGGATTAAACAGGTGGTCATTGCTGAAACCCGCCTTTAAGCGTCCATCCACATTAGCCTTTGTATCGTCGGGATCCTTTTTCGGACCCTTTTTAGGGGTATCATTCTCCCTGATGGCCATAAAATTTACCACCACCGGAATTGCCAGCACCATCATGGCGCTGGTACCGGTTCTGCTGATTCCGCCGGCCATCATCCTTTTAAAAGAGAAAGTCACCTGGCGGGAGGTCCTTGGTTCCTTGATCGCCGTGTGCGGTGTCGCACTATTTTTTATTTAACGAACCCATTACCCATGAGATTGCTATTTATTGTAATTGGTTTGAGTCTTTGGCTGGGAACGCTCAACGCCCAATCACCCCTGCCGGTGGGCAAAACGACTCATCCCCCGGTAATTGATGGGATACTGGGTGATGAAGCCTGGCAAAACCTGCCCCTGTATACCGGTTTTAAGACCTATACCCCAGATTTCGGATCTTCGTCTTCATTTGCCACAATCGCGAGGATCACGTATGATGAGCAAAACATTTATATAGCATTCGATTGCCATGATCCTGAGCCGGATAAGCTCAAGGCAACAATCACCGCACGGGATCAGATCCGCGCTGAGGATTGGGTTTGCGTAAATTTCGATCCGTTTTTCGACCAGCAAAGCCTGATTGCACTGTATGTAAATCCGCGCGGAATCCAGATGGATGGCAGGTCTTCAAGGACCCAGGAAGATGTCGGAGCCGATTTTGTGTTTGAATCAAAAGCGAACATCGGAGCGGATGGATATCAGGTTGAAATAGCCATTCCTTTTAAAAGTTTGCGTTATGAGCGGAAGGAACCGGTAACGATGGGTTTCATTTTCGAAAGAAGAATCCAGCGATTATCGGAGCAATCCACCTATCCGCCTTTGAATCCGGGCCAGGGCATGAATTTCCTGACACAAACCTTGGGTTTCTCTTTTACGGGGATCAAGCATTATACGCTGCTGGAATTGCTACCGGCTGTCACCTATTCCTTCAAACAAAAGCAGGGAAATGGCACCTTGGGTATCACCTTGAATAAGCCGTCGGTTGGACTTACCGGCACTGTCGGGATTACTTCTCAATTAATACTTGACATGGCCATAAACCCGGATTTCAGCCAGGTGGAATCAGATGCCGGCCAAATATCCGAAAACCAGCGGTATGCGCTCTATTACCCTGAAAAGAGGCCTTTTTTTCAGGAAGGCAAGGATAATTTCAACCTTGCCGGGACCAGCGAAATGGGATTCTTCCAGCAGGCTTTTCATACACGACAGATTGTCAACCCATTAGCAGGAATCAAGTTAACCGGAAAAATTTCCGATCATGACCGTATCGGTTTGTTATATGCATTGGATGATCCATTGAAAGATACCCCTGGGGATACGGTAAATTCTCTCATAAATTATGCGATCGGAAGATATCTCCATTCTTTTAAGGATGATTCGTATATCGGAGCCATAGGCACTTTCAGTGAAGGCCCGGATGTTTACAACCGGGTAGCGGGTATGGACGGCAAATTGCGTCTGTCGCCCTCCACCACCATGGAATTTAATGCTTTAGGTTCCGGTACCGTTTTGGATCCCGGAGCAGCCGGCAAAAATGACTGGATGGGAACTATCAGCATAGCTAAATATACCAACCGCTTATCCGGTGATTTTACCGTTCAGCATATCGGAGCTGATTTTATCACGCAAAGCGGATTCTTGTTAAGGTCTGGAGTAAACAGCATGATTGCTTTCGGGACCTACAGTTTTTACCGTTCCAAGGGTTTCTTCCGCAAGCTGGCTCCCATGTTTTATGGAATGATGAACAACGATATTCCATCCGGTCTGTGGGAGAGGGATTTTGGTTTTGGACTGACCGCCAGCGGCCAGCGGTCCACGCAGATCGAGTTCTTTTTCAACCCCTCGGATGAAGTGTACCTGAACGAACGATTCCGGACCCATTCCTTTCATCTCAATGCCAGTTCGCAGGTCATACAGAGTCTCCGGCTTAACCTTCAGTACCGGTTCGGCTACCGTACCCGTTATGTTGATGATCCTTATACCGGTTGGGGAAATACGGCCCAATTAAATGTTAACTTCCAGCCTGTGAAAAAATTCCAGTCTGACCTGGGATTGAATTTCTCCGACTTTTACCAGATTGAAAACCCGGGCAGAGAATTCAGCTATCTGATCATACGCAGCAAGAACACGTATCAGCTGACTTCCAAATTATTCGTTCGCGGGATTGTGGAGTACAATTCATTTGAGAAAGACCTGACCACCGATTTTCTCATTTCGTTCACCTACATCCCGGGTACGGTGGTTCATGTCGGATATGGCTCGTTATACCAAAAAATGGAATGGAACGGTCACGAATACCAGCCAGGTTCCGCCTATCTTGAAACCATCCGGGGTATCTTTTTTAAGGCCAGTTATTTATGGCGGAATTAAACATATGATAGGAGTAGATAATTATCTGCCCATGCAGACGGATGCGGCATAAAACACACAGGGACAGATGATTATCTGCCCCTGCATTGTATATGCGTCATCTTTCTAACTGGAACGGTTTTTCAAAAGATCGATCAGATCGATCGGCTTTTCTTTCCATGAATTAATATCAGATGAATACTCGAGCAGATCAGCAGGTTGACAGCGTAACGTCTCGCACAAAGCCTCCAGTGTTGAAAACCTGATTGCTCTTGCCTTCCCCCTTTTCAGGTTGGAAAGGTTGGCCTGAGTAATATTCACCTTGCCCGACAGCTCGTTTAAGCTGATCCGGCGCTTGGCCATAATAATTCCCAGTTTTGATTGAATCGGCATAGTTCAGGAAACACGGTATCCCTCCGTGAAACAATATAGCGTGGTTAAAGTGCTCGTAACAGTAAATGACATCTTAGCGCATTTTGGCTCAAATATAAAAACTATTTATTGATAAACAAAATATTTTTACTGTTTTTCAATATTTTTCTGTAAAATATTCTTAGTTAGATTTGTAGTCATGAATAAAGCAGCGAGATACGACCGCATATTTCATCAAATCGGGGATCTGATGCATAAATCAACCGATCGGCAAGCCAGAATGGCTACAGTTTGTGCCGTTTTGCACCATAAAATGCCCCCATTTTTCTGGACCGGCTTCTATATTTTACAAAACAGCCGATTGATCGTCTCGACTTACCAGGGACCGGTGGCATGCATGGAATTAACTAAAGGTCAAGGTGTTTGCTGGGCTGTGGTACAAGCCCGCCAGACAATCATCGTCCCCGACGTCCATCAGTTTGAGGGTCATATCGCCTGTGATTCCCGTTCAAAATCCGAAATCGTAATTCCTTTTTTTGACTCCGGCGGAGAAATTCTGGGGGTGCTGGACATTGACAGTGAAAGCATTAACACTTTTGATGAGATAGACGCCGAATGGCTGGAGAAAATTATCGGACTGATAATCAGCTGATAATAAAAGCGACTGCTTTTAATTGGTTTTTCGTAATTTCGTCGTTCAAATCAGGAAGGAAATTCAAAAAATATGGGAGCAACACTAACAACAGATGACCTGGGTCAAATTGCCGGTAGGGGCATGCAAGTTTCTGACGTTGAGAAGCAACTTGAGAATTTTCTACATGGATTCCCACCGATTCCACTGGTCGCCGCTGCAACGACAAAGCGAGGAATTCAACAGCTGTCCCTGCGAAGGATTGAAGAGTTGATTGAATTGTACGAGGAATATGTGAAGAATCACAAAGTAATCAAGTTCGTTCCGGCCTCAGGCGCCGCTTCGCGCATGTTCAAGCACCTGTATGAATTCAGGAGCCTGTACCGGGGCACCAGCGAAGATCAGCTGGAATTGCTTAAGGACCGCGGTCCGGATTCGGTATACTATTTTTTTGAACACATCCAGGAGTTCTCCTTTTTTCCTGTTCTGCTCGATGCTTTGGAAAATCGTGGTCTGAACTTTGAAACCGTAATGGAAGAGAGCAGGTATGAAAAAATCCTGAACACCATGCTGACCGACCGCGGGTTGGGGTTCGGGGAACTGCCCAAAGCACTGATCCCGTTTCACACGTATGGCGACGAAGTACGAACAGCTTTTGCTGAACACCTGTCTGAAGCCGCCTATTATGCCATCTCCGGTAAGGGACATTGTTATATTCATTTCACTTCCCTCCCTCAGCATGTTGATCTCATGGAGGCTCATTTCGCCGAAATCAAGAAACACCTGGAAGAGAAGTTTAACATAAGGTACCATGTCTCGTATAGTATCCAGGAACCTTCAACCGATGTTATCGCGGTAGACGGCGACAATAATCCCGTCAGGGTTGAAAAAGGGGCACTGGTGTTCAGACCGGGCGGACACGGTGCCCTGCTCCAGAACCTTAGTAATCTGGACGGCGACCTTATCATTATAAAGAATATTGATAATGTTTGTCATGACCGGTTCAAGGAGGATACCTACCTGTATAAAAAGGTCCTTGCCGGTTATTTGATTGCCCTTCAGGATCAAATGTTTTCTTTCTTAAACGGATTGGACAATCCGACCCAGTCATCGATGAAGGTGATCGACAGCATGTTGTCATTTGTCGAGAATAAATTAAATATAACCCCGCCTCCTGAAAGCGATAAATGGAAAAAGGAAGAAAAGATCGATTACCTGAGGAGGAAATTAAACCGGCCAATCCGGGTGTGCGGGATGGTGGAAAATGAGGGTGAACCGGGTGGCGGACCTTTCTGGGTTAAAAATTATGATGATTCCATCAGTTTGCAAATAGTCGAAGCCTCTCAGATTGACCGACGGAATCCTGAACAGGAACTGATCCTTCAGAATTCAACCCACTTTAATCCGGTCGATCTCGTTTGTTCCACCCGGAATTATAGAGGGGAACTTTTCAACCTGCCCAGGTTCACTGATCCTGAAACCGGCTTAATAACGGAAAAATCCATCGACGGTAAGATTATCAGGGCACAAGAGCTGCCGGGGTTATGGAACGGTTCCATGTCGGACTGGAATACCATTTTTGTTGAGGTTCCGCTGACCACTTTTAATCCGGTTAAGATTATCAATGATTTATTAAGGCCTGAACACCGGGAATTTCAGTAGCATCTGATGCAAAACCACAGCCAGGGGTTTGGATTAATCGGTTTTCCGCTGGGTCACTCCTTTTCAAAAGCTCATTTTTCTAAAAAATTTGAACAGGAAGGATTGTCAGGATATCACTATGATAACTTTGAGATCGGCCAAATAAGCCTTCTGGGGAATATCATCAGGGAACATACCGACCTGAGCGGTCTTAACGTCACCATTCCCTATAAACAATCGGTCATGGGCTATCTTGATGAGATGGATCCTGAAGCCCTGCAAATTGGCGCGGTTAACACCATCAAAATAATGCGGACAAATGACAAATTTTGGCTGAAGGGATTCAATACCGACAGTATTGGATTTATCAACAGCCTGGATATTTGGAAATTAACCAACAACTGCAAAGCCCTGGTATTCGGAACGGGTGGCTCCTCCCTCGCCATTACATTCGCGCTGGCCAGGCTCGGGATTCCCTTTATCCGGGTAACACGCCAAAGTACAGCAGGATTCATGACTTACGGTGAGCTGACCGAACAAACGGCACTTGACCATAATCTCTGGATCAATTGTACTCCTGTTGGCATGTATCCGGCCACCGGGGAAAAATTGCCGCTTCCTTATCACGTGTTGACTCCCGGTCATTTTTTGTTTGACCTCGTCTATAATCCTGAATTAACGGAGTTTCTCAACATGGGAAGCAAGGCCGGTGCCAGTCTGATGAATGGGAGCAAAATGCTTTTTGAACAGGCGGAAGCTTCATGGAGAATATGGACCGGTAAAACCACCTGAGCACCTCTCTCAGCCCATTGGACTCAATCCAGCCAATCAGCGAACGAAGGCCTGGGATCGATCTTGAAATGTCCGGGATCATATTCAACCCTGGTCAGGAAAAGCCCTTTGGCAGGCACCGACATACCCGCCTCCGAGCGGTCCATCGCATTCATAATGTTTACGATGCTTTCGGGAGGTAATTTCCCTTTACCCACTTCAACCAGCGTACCGACAATTGCCCTGACCATATTCCGGAGAAAGCGGTCGGCGCGGATTCTGAAAATCAACAATCCTGAATGCTCTGTCCATGCGGCTTCATACACCTCACAATCATTGGTTTTCACATCTGTATGGACCTTGCTGAAGCTGGTAAAGTCATGTTTTCCAAGGAGCACTTGGCAGGCTGAATTCATGGATCCGATATCGAGAGGTACCGAATTAACCCAGGTAAAATCTTCCATAAAAGGGGTTTTAGCCGGGGAGATCAGGTAGTGATAAGTTCTGGATTCAGCATTGAAACGGGCGTGAAAATCCGTTGGAACTTCAATGATGCGGTCGATTCGGACGGGTTTATTGATAAACCGGTTCAGACGATAGGCTAAAAGAATGGGATCCGGAACAGGATCGGGAACATCAAAATGAGCCACAAAATGGGAAGCGTGAACCCCGGTATCCGTCCTGCCGCAACCAACTACGTTGACCGGGTGACCGGTTAGGGTACCGATGGCATGGTTCAATGTCTCCTGCACTGTAATGGCACCCGGCTGGATTTGCCATCCGTGAAAGCAGGCACCATTGAATGCCAGTTCAATAAAATACCTGAAACCAGTGATTTGGGAGGTTAACATAAGTTAACAAAAATATCAAAAAATTAATAGTGCTTTCTGCTATTTTGCGCCCGTTAAAAATGAGCCAACCATATGAATTCAATTGACATCCGGTTGATTAACGAGAAAATCCAGCAGGAAAGCGGATTTGTCGAAATGATCACCCTTGAAATGAACAAGGTGATTGTCGGTCAGAAACACCTGATCGATAGTCTGTTAATCGGGCTACTCTCCAATGGCCACCTTCTGCTCGAAGGGGTGCCTGGTTTGGCCAAGACTCTGGCGATCAGAACACTGGCTAGTACGATTGATGCTGATTTTTCACGAATACAATTTACTCCGGATCTGTTACCGGCGGACCTGATCGGGACTCTCGTATACAGCCAGAAAAATGAAGACTTTGTCGTAAGAAAGGGTCCGATTTTCAGTAATTTTATTCTTGCCGATGAGATCAACAGGGCCCCGGCCAAAGTGCAGAGTGCCCTGCTGGAAGCCATGCAGGAGAGGCAGGTAACCATTGGAACACACAGTTACACTTTGCCCGAACCCTTCCTGGTACTGGCCACCCAGAACCCCATTGAGCAGGAAGGCACCTATCCGCTTCCCGAAGCACAGGTTGATCGGTTCATGCTCAAGGTGGTCATCGACTATCCGAACAAAGAGGAGGAAACGCTTATCATGAGGCAGAACATGGCCAAAGTGTTTCCGCTGGCCAGCAAGGTATTGTCGACCGATGCCATCCTCCGTGCACGCGAGGTGGTTAAAGAGGTTTACATGGATGAAAAGATCGAAAAATATATTGTGGACATCGTTTTTGCCACACGCGAACCTGCAACCTATAAGCTGCCCGATTACAAACGCTATATATCTTTTGGCGGCAGTCCGCGAGCCAGCATATCCCTGGCCCACGCCTCCAAGGCATTTGCCTTTATCAAGCGCCGAGGATATGTGATTCCGGAAGATGTCAGGGCTGTTTGCCACGACGTGCTCCGGCACCGTATCGGACTTACCTATGAAGCCGAAGCAGAGGATATCAAGAGCGACACGATAATAACCGGCATCTTAAATCAGGTTGAAGTTCCCTGATTCCATCCCGGTCGAGATACATGATTGCAGCAGAACTCATACAGAAAGTCAGAAGGATCGAGATAAAAACCCGTGGGCTCTCGCAGCAGGTTTTTGCCGGTCAATACCACAGCGCCTTCAAAGGTCAGGGTATGACATTCAGTGAAGTACGTGAATACCAGTATGGTGATCCTATACGGAGCATCGACTGGAATGTCACGGCCCGCTTCAATAAGCCTTATATCAAGATCTTTGATGAGGAACGGGAATTAACCGTAATGCTGCTCGTTGACGTGTCGGGATCCAATGATTTCGGAACCCGTAACCGCCTGAAAAGGGAATTGATGACTGAGCTGGCAGCCGTTCTGGCATTTTCCGCAATCGAGAACAATGATAAGATCGGAGTGATCTTCTTTTCGGACCGGGTTGAAAAATTCATTCCTCCTAAAAAGGGGAAAAAGCATATACTCCGGATCATCCTCGAGCTTCTTGAGTTTAAGTCGGTCAGCCGCGGCACCAATATCACCGAGGCTTTGCGCTTTTTGACCCATGCCATAAAGAAAAAATCGACCGTTTTTGTGATCTCCGATTTCATGCTGAAATCACCGGTAGAGGTAGCCACCTTAAAAGATGGTTTAAGAATTGCCAATCGTAAGCATGATATGATCGTTTTGCAGACCACCGATCCCGGTGAACGCCAGTTGCCCAATATCGGCCTTGCGCGAATGCTTGACCCCGAGACCCTGTCGACCAGCTGGATTGACACTTCAAGCCGGAGGATCAGGGCTCATTATGATGAATGGTGGTTAAAGGTCCAAAGCGACCTGGAAACCGTTTTTCGTTCATGCGGGATAGATTATATCAGCCTGCTGACCACGCAGGATTATGTGAACCCTTTGATCCAGCTTTTTAAAAAGAGGGGCAGGAAATGAAATATCTTATTAACATGGTCCTTTTTCTCGTGCTGGCTCTGCCCTCTTTTGGCCAGCAGATCAAGGCCAATGCAAAATTGGATACCACCCAGATGCTGATTGGCGATCAGGTGAACCTCTGGCTCTTTATTGAACATCCCGAAGGATTAAAGGTTTCCTTTCCTGCTTCAGGCGATTCCATTGCCGGAAAAATCGAGGTTCTATCTGCCTCAAAACCAGATACCATCAGCAAGATGAACCGTGTTTGGAAGATCCGGCAAAGGATGGTGGTTACCTCGTTTGATACCGGGTTTTATGTTATTCCGCCGTTTACTTTCCGGTTTAACGACAGTCATGACAGTATTCAGACGAATGCACTGCCGCTGCAGGTTTTTGGCATGCCTGTCGATACGACGAAAGGGATCACCGATATCAAGCTTCCGTATGACATCAAACTGACCTTTCGCGAGATCCTGCCATATATCCTGGTCGGATTTTTGCTCGCAGCCATAATAGTTATGTATTTCAGGTACCTGCACAAGAAAAGGCAAACACCGGAATTAATTGAAAAGCCATCAGCACCCCAAATACCAGCCCATTTGCTCGCGCTTGAACAATTGGATGAACTCGTGAGGGAAAAGCTATGGCAACAAGGCAAGATCAAGTTATATTACAGTCGTTTGACTGATATAGTCAGGCAGTATATTGAGTTGAGATTCAATGTTCCCGCGATGGAGCAAACCACTGAAGATATTATACGGAGCTTTGAGCATCAGGAACTTATCAAGGAGGGTATCCGCGAAGAACTTAAAGTTTTGCTTGAACTTGCCGATCTGGTAAAATTCGCTAAATGGAATCCTGTGGCTGAAGAACATGAAGCCAGCCAGCAGTCGGCCTATGATTTCGTTTTACGGACCAAACCGGTAGTAAACCTAAGAAAGCCGGTCACCGAAGGTGAGCCGGCCATCATAGTGGAGGATGAGAAATGACCGGTATCCAGTTTGCCTATCCCCAGCTTTTGTATCTGGCCGTTATCATCCCGGTCATGGTTGGATGGTATATATTCCGGCAGCTGAAGAGTAGCCCCACCATTCAATTATCAGGAATACAGCCATTTGAAGGCAGTCATCTGACCTGGAAGAATTATCTCCGCCACCTGCCTTTTGTTTTACGACAGGCTGCTATAGGATTTTTGATCGTCGTTGTAGCCAGGCCGCAATCTTCAAATTCATGGGAAAATGTCACTACCGAAGGGATCGATATCATCATTGCGGTGGATATCTCCGGCAGCATGCTCGCCGAGGATTTTAAGCCGAACCGGCTGGAAGCCTCAAAAGCTGTGGCTACCGAATTCATTGCCGGCCGTCCTGACGACAGGATGGGGCTGGTAGTTTTCAGCGGTGAATCGTTCACCCAATGTCCGCTGACCACCGACCATGCCGTTCTGATGAATCTTTTCCAGGGAATCCAGAGCGGGATAATCGAAGATGGTACGGCTATCGGCCTGGGTTTGGCCACCTCAGTAAACCGGTTGAAAGATTCGGAAGCCCGGAGCAAGGTGATCATCCTGTTAACCGACGGAATGAACAACCGGGGTGAGATTGCCCCGATCACCGCAGCTGAAATTGCGAAGACTTTTGGCATCCGTGTATATACGGTCGGGGTGGGCACCCTGGGCACCGCCCCCTACCCTTTTAAAACGCCATTTGGCATTCAATATCAAAACGTTAAGGTAGAGATCGATGAGGGTGTTTTGCAGGAAATCGCCCAAATGACCGGGGGTAAATATTTCAGGGCAACCAATAATCAAAAGCTCCGGGAGATTTATCAGGAGATCGATAAAATGGAGAAATCCAGGATTGATGTTAAAGAAATCAACACGAAAACCGAGGAATTCCAGCGTTTCCTGCTTTTTGGGCTCCTCCTGTTGGTTGTTGAGATTGGACTGAGGCTGACCATTTTTAAAAGGAACCCTTGATTCATTAACTTGTATGCTGATTATTAGAAATGAATAACGCTTTCAGGTTCGAAGATGAAAAAGTACTGATTGGTTTGGCTATTGTGCCACTCATGGTCGTACTATATCTGATTACCAGAAGATACCAGAAAAAACAGCTTCAAAACTGGGGCGATCAGCCGTTACTGAACCGCTTGATGCCCGATTTTTCATCCTCCCGTTCCTTTATTAAAGTCGTCATCCGGCTTCTGGCCCTGTCTATCCTGATCCTTGCCATGGCCCGGCCCCAGTTCGGCACAAAAATGTCAGAGGTCAAAAGGAAGGGAATTGAGATGATTATTGCACTGGATGTATCAAACTCCATGATGGCGGAAGATATTCAGCCAAATCGTCTGGAAAACGCAAAAATGGCCATCAGCCGGCTGGTCGACCGGTTGGAAAATGACAAGATCGGACTGATTGTTTTTGCCGGGGACGCTTATATCCAGATGCCCGTGACCACAGACTACATGGCGGCCAAGCTTTTCCTGAATTCCATCAATACACAGATAGTCCCAAAACAAGGCACGGCCATTGCAAGCGCCATCCATTTGGCCATGAGGTCGTTCACCCCCAATTCCGAAAAAAGCCGGGCCATTGTAATCATCACTGACGGGGAAGATCACGAAGAAGATGCCCTGGTGGCCGCTAAGGAAGCCGCTGACGCCGGTATCGTCATACATACCATTGGGATTGGTTCGGCGCAAGGGGTCCCGATCCCGGTTACCTCGGCAAGCGGGCAGAAGGATTATCGAACTGATTATGAAGGGAAGGTCATCATAACCAAGCTGAATGAGGAATTATTACGGCAGCTGGCCGCAGCGGGAGACGGCACCTATGTGAGGGCAACGGCTTCCCGGACCGGTCTCACGACCATTCTGGATGAAATGAACAAGATGGAAAAACAGGAAATCCAGATGAAAATTTATTCCGAATATGATGAACAGTTCATCTATTATGCCGGATTTGCACTATTCTTGCTTATGATTGATTTCATTCTGAGCACCAGGAAGAACAAGTGGCTGCAAAGTCTTGAATTATTCGATAAACCGAAGGGTTAACATGAAAAATCTGTTCGCTATCCTGATAATATTGGTTCTGGCTTTTCCGCTGAAAGCACAGAAAGGCCGAGGGGATATCCGGCAGGGAAACCGGTATTTCAACAGTAAGAAATTTGAGGATTCAGAGGTGGCTTACCGCAAGGCTATGGAAGAAAAGGGCGTATCAAAGATTGCCGAATTCAACCTCGGTGATGCCCTTTATAAGCAGAAGAAATTCGAAGAAGCCGGCCGCCAGTTTGAAGCGGCCGCTTCCAGCGACGCCATCCGGACCAATTCAGCCAAAGCCTATCATAACCTGGGTAATTCCATGCTTCAGGCCGGAAAGATCGACGAAAGCATTGGTGCTTATAAGGATGCCCTGCGGCGTAATCCCGCTGATCTGGACACTAAGTACAACCTGTCTTATGCCCAGATGATGAAGAAGAAACAGGAGAAAGAAAAGAACGATAAGAGCGATAAGAACGGTAAGAGCAGTGAGAATGATAAGAAGGATCAGGAGCAGAAAGATCAGCAGCAGCAGCAGGATCAGAAAGACCCGAAAGACCAGAAGGCTGATCAGCAGCAGGCTAATCCACAGAACGTAAAAATTTCAAAGGAAGATGCCAAACGATTGCTTGAAGCATTGGCGACCGATGAGAAAAAAGTACAGGAAAAAGTTAAAAAGGAAAAGGCGAACGCCAGCAAGGTTAGAACCATAAAGGATTGGTAATGAAACGAGAAATATTCAAAATATTGAAGCCATTATCCGTGCTTTTCCTTCTGGGATTAAGTTTCTCTATAAAAACTCCTGCCCAGGAGCCCATTCAGCTGAAAGCCGAAGGCCCTAAAGTTATGGCTGCAGGTGAAGTTGCAAGGTTGTCCTATACCATAAATGCCAAGGCGGAGGCATTCAACGGACCGAAAATAGACGGGTTCCTGTTTTCCGGCCCTATGCTTTCGACCAGCATGAACACTCAGATTATTAATAATCAGGTCAGTCAGTCCGTTTCGTACACATATAATTACAACATTCAGGCAACTGTCGAGGGTGTTTTCACGATTCCCGCAGCCAGTGCCGTAGTCAAGGGCAAGACGTATACCTGCGAACCGGTGAAAATCGAAGTTGTCAAGGCGAATCAGGACAAACAGGGGGCACAGGGCGGCAGCAGCGCTGATGGAGTAAACAGCGAAGACCTGTTTGTGAAGGTGGAGGTCGACCGCACCCAGGTTTATAAAGGGGAGCAACTGTTTGCCACCATAAGGATTTACACCAGGGTAACACTGGCCCGGTTCGGTGAGATCAAGATGCCCGCTTTCGGTGGTTTCTGGAACCAGGAGATCCCGACTTCGGAGCAGGTCAGCCTGGAAAGAACAAATTACAATGGCCGGATTTACAACATGGGTGTGATCCGGAAAACTATCCTGGTACCGCAGAAAACCGGCAGGATTACCATCGATCCGTTTGGAATTGAGTGTTTTGTTAATGTTCAGAGGAGAGGGCAACGAAGCCCGTTTGATGATTTCTTCGGAAATTATGAAACGGTCAGCAAGAAAATCAAGAGCCAGCCTGTCGATATCACCGTAAAGCCATTCCCCGAGAATCAGCCTGCAGGCTTTAACGGCGCGGTAGGCAAGTTTACCATAACTGCGGGCATCGATAAACATGAAGTCAAGACCAATGAGGCGATATCACTTAAAGTCAACATTAAAGGGAACGGTAATATCAAGCTGATTGAATTGCCCCCTTTCCGTTTTCCAGCTGATCTTGAGGTGTATGATCCTAAAATAACCGATAATATTGATGCGGGCAGCAATGGAATCACGGGATCCAAAACTTTTGAATACCTGATGATACCAAGGCATGCCGGCTCCTTTGAGATCCCTGCCTGGAATTTCAGCTATTTTGATCCGTCGTCCGGTAGTTTTAAAACCTATACCAGCGAGATCCTCAGCATCAACGTGGTCAAAGGGGATAACGATTCGGAAACCACCGTTGTGAGTACACCCGGAAAAGAAGACATACGGGTGATCGGTCAGGATATCCGCTTCATAAAAACCGGGAAGCCGAATTTTAAAACCAGGGGCGGTCATTTTTTCGGATCCGGTGGTTTTATATTTAGTTTTGTTTTTGTCATATTGGTATTTATAGGAGTTCTGATGTACTTCCGGAACCGTTTCCGGAACCTGGCTGATATTGAAGGTAATAGGTTCAGGAAGGCCAGTGCCATCAGCCGGAAACGACTGGCGCTGGCGAGGAAATTCCTGGAATCCTCCGGCCGCGATCAATTTCTTGAAGCCCTTACGAAAGCACTCTGGGGTTATGTCAGCGACAAATTCAATATTGATCTTTCAGATCTGAACCGCAGCAATATCAGGGAACTGCTTATAAACCGCGGTATTGATGAAGAAACGATCAATACTTTTATTGAAACCATTGATCACGCCGAATTCCTGAGGTTTGCACCCGGAACAGGCGAAGGTGACCTTCAGCAGTTGTTGGCAGGCTCAGAAGAGGTGATCATCAGTATTGAAAAAACCTATAGGAGGCAACCATGACTAAGAGAATTTTAATCGGGTTATTATTCTCCTGGCTGATCGGATTGCCGCTGACCGGGCAATCAAAAGTGGAGCAGGTTGTATTTGAAAAGGCCAACCAGCTGTATCTCAGCGGGGATTATTCCTCGGCCAGGGAGGAATATCAAAAAATTGTCAACTCGGGATTTGAGTCGGTTGAACTGTACTATAATCTGGGTAATACCTTTTATAAACTGGGTCAGATACCTTCAGCCATTCTTTATTATGAGAGAGCGCTGATACTGAATCCAAAGGATCCTGACATCCGGTTCAATCTGAATCTGGCCAATCAGCTGGTGATCGACAAAATCAACCCTGTCAGTGATTTTTTTGTAAAGAAATGGATCCGCGCCATTGCCGGTATCTTTAAAGCCGATGTTTGGGGATATATCAGTCTGATTACCTTGGTGTTATTACTTTCGGTCATTTTTTTCGGATATTATACCAGAGGATACAGTCATATGACGGCAATGGTCACCGGAGGCGGTGTGCTTGTGGTTGTTCTTGTTTTTTCCCTGATACTGGGGGGGATGCAGAATAGGCAAGTCGCACATCCTGATTCCGCTATTGTGTTTGCTTCCTCTTTAACGGCAAAAAGTTCACCTGACCCGGGCGGAACCGATTTATTTGTAATCCATGAAGGGGTAAAAGTGGTAATAACCGATAAGGTAGGTGCCTGGATCAGGATACGGTTAATGGACGGAAACGAGGCCTGGGTTCCGGAAAACAGCATCGAACGGATCTAAGATCATAGAACTTTTCGCTGACGGCAAATGTGTATGATCGAATCTGCAATCTCCGTGAGCGATAGGAAGCCGCAGTTATAAACCACATCAAAAATCTCAATCTGGAATTTCTGTCCCAGGTAATATTCCAGAAATTTTTTGCGGTTGGCATCCTTGATGCTAATCATTTCTATGGCTCCATCCTTTGAGAGGTTCTCGGTAACCATCAGCCTGTTAATCCTCCAATCCATCGGTGCCATGAGCCGAACGTGAAATGACCGTTTGATTTCCCTTGTCAGGGCAACCCCTGCCCTCCCGACAATGATCACCTGACCGCGTTCCCCTATCGAACGGATCACCTTTCCGACCGATCTTTTGATGGTAACATCGGATTTATAGCTGCCGTCCTTCCGGGTGGCAGCCAGAATATCGTCAATAATCGACCTCTCATGATAGTCGAAAATATGGTTAATATGCCGGGGATCAACCTTAAGGTCCTTGGCCGCCTCTTCGAGCAATTCGCGCCCGATCCATTTCCATGGCGGTGGATGAATGATGGTTCCCGGTTCGGGCATACTCAGTTTCTCGACCAGAATACCTGCCAGAATCTTCGACGGGCATCCATATTCCCTGGAAATGGTAATCACCGGTCCCGGCTCTTTGGTATGGTTTTCGTTTTTGATCCGGGCTTCAAAATACTTGATTAGTAAGTTTTCCATAATAATTCATTTGAGTAAAACTATTGGAATTCAGATTAAAACAACTAATTTTGCACCCCGAAACAAAGAGGCACTTGTATTGTTATAGTACGAACAACTCTTTAAAAATGTTCCAAACAGGGATCGATAAATGCGTTCATTTCAGTCTATTTTTCTGATCATACCCATATTACTGCTGATAGACCTCTATACTTACAAGGGATTGATCAGTCTGGTGAAATCACGTTCTCGCCGTTTCAGGATGACTGCGTCGCTTGTGTATCTTTCTATTTCCTTGTTGCTCATCGGCCTGTTCGTCTTTTTTTACCTTAATTTTCAGAAATCTCCGGAAGATCCGGCCAGATACCAGCGTCTGCTCTGGTTCAATGCGGTTTTCATCGCTTTTTCCGTTTTCAAATTGGTCTATATCATCTTTGAAGGCATGGAGGATCTGAAGAAAGGGATACAGAGATTAACCAGAAAAAAAAATTACAAGGAACCACCACCACTGGATTCCATGGTTAGCCGGCGTGATTTTATACGAAAAACCGGAATCATTGCGGCAATGTTTCCTTTTCTTGGGGTTCTTCATGGTGTTGGCTGGGGCCGTTTCCGTTTCACCGTTCATCATTCGGAAATCAAATTTCCCAACCTTCCCGAAGCTTTCCATGGATTACGGATCGTTCAGCTTTCTGATGCACATCTCGGAGGTTTTTATGGAAACAGGGAAAAACTCGAAGAGGTAGTCGATATTATTGAAGATATAAAACCCGATCTCCTGCTCTTCACGGGTGATATGGTCAACAACTTTGCCTCCGAAATGGAAGGCTGGACCCCGATATGGTCGGGGATGCAAGCCCCCATGGGTAAATTTTCGATCCTGGGGAACCATGATTATGGTGACTATAGTTCCTGGCCCGATAAAGCCTCCAAAAAGGCAAATCTTAAATCAATCATCAGCCAACAGGAAGAGATGGGTTTCCGCATGCTCAGGAATGAAAATGTGGCCATTGAGAGAAACGGCGAAAGGATCTACCTGGCCGGCGTGGAAAACTGGGGATTACCGCCTTTTAAACAATACGGCGATCTGGATAAGGCGATGACCGGCATTCCTGATGATGCGTTCGTGGTTTTACTGTCGCACAATCCCGATCATTGGGTTCATAAAGTCAACGAAGTAACCAATATTCCCCTGACCCTGGCCGGACATACCCATGGTTTTCAGTTCGGACTCGAAATCGGCAAATTCAAGATCAGTCCTGTTCAGCTTATTTACAAGTACTGGGCAGGATTGTACAAATCCAATAATCAATACCTGTATGTTAACCGTGGATTGGGCTATCTTGCTTTCCCCGGCCGTGTTGGTATCTGGCCTGAGATCACGCTGATCGAGATGAAAAGGGGTTGATCATTTCACTGCGAAAGAGAAAAGGAATTCCGCTCCAAATCTGCCTATTCCTGGAAAAAACATCACCCTGATGCCTGATTCCAGGGCAATACCCAACCTAAAGAGATGATAATCAATCGTAAGGTCGGTTCCGGTTGATACAAACCAATTCCTGTGATAGATGCTGGTCCCGGCATCGAAGAAAAGATCTGCCTTGACCCTATTTATATAGATCAGCCAGCTCAGATGATAATCAGGATAAGCCAGTGGCAGGGCATAATCGATTTTCAGATTGTAGGTATTCCGCACCTGATAGACCACCTGTCCCCTGGGAAAATCCTGAAGGGCATTCATGAACTGGTCAAAAGTCAATAAACTCGCAGAATTCAGGATACGAAGGCTGCTGTTGGGCAGCAAACCAGGTACATATAACAGGATCCGGCCTGTCAGGTTGTTGCCTCTTTTGCTGGTACCGAAGGCTTTGAAATAGCTGAAATTTGAAGAAATCCCCCACTTCGGAAACAGATCACGATAGCTGTACTTTCTTAGAAAAGAGGCTGATACAGAGAATCCTGCCATCCAGGCCGAATTATTGTATTCGGATTGGCGGTCGGCTAAAAAACTTACCTGCTCAAAAAACAGTGCTGGCTGGATTCTCTTGGTCCAGGCTCCTGAGGAGAAATTTAACGGGATGCCAGAACTCAGGTGAAAAAACTGCCAGAATGCCGCCGGAAAGTTACCGGTCTCTCCCGGGGTAAAACCCTCCATGGTAATTGGATTCCGGTATTTACGGTTAAAGCTCATTTCAATGGTCGGATAAAACCCGGTATACCTGACTGAAGCAAGGAAGTTGTGCGATAAATCCGGCTTGTTATACTGATAACCTGTCCAGCAAGTAAGTGTACTCAGTTCATTTTGCGACATCAGCACCACCCCCGGGTTGATCTGATAAGAGTCGGGATTGATAAACAGGGGGGACCAGGAGTGAAGTCGTAAAAGGTGGGCAAATTTTGAGTATGGTTTGACTTCCAGTGATTTAAGGGTGTCGGAAGCGGGAATCGGGAATTCCCCGCTCGCCCGCTCGATGATGGCCGTTACCGGTTCTACCAGAGGTTCGATCTGCTTTATCCGCTTGCCATGCAATGAACTCAAAGGAATTGTCGCAGGCCGGTAGCCGTTGTCCGAATACACCGACATAAATAATTCCGGGCCCTGGGTTGTTAAATAATTGATCCCATGAGGATGAGCAAAAACCATTTCCAAAACATGACTGGTCCGGCCAATCCGGTATAGTCCCTGGGTGGCGCCGGCCGGACCGGTGAAATAGATCCAGGCACCGGAAACCGCCGGACTTGAAATATCTTTGTATCCTGCATCGAGGATAATCTCCTGTTTATTGTCCCTGAAGGTGATCCTGACCAGTTTTCTTCCCTTGGAACCGGTGGTGATGGCGAAGAGTTCCTCCGGTCCGCTGCCCCAGCAAATGAAGCTGAAATGATCCTTCCGGGTTTCGGATACTGATTTGATTGATCTTCCATTTGCGGCATCCAGAATCTTAACGTGGGAGGAACCATCCGGCCTTTCTTCAATAACGGCTATGGAGCTGCCATCGGGACTGTAAACCGGAGAAAAGAATTTTTGAGCATGAGTGAGTCTTGCCTTCCTGAGGGTCTTAAAATTAAAAACATACAAATCAGACCATGACCGGTTTTCCCATCTCGAATCCTGAATTAATTCGGCCCAAATCAACTTTCCATTGTTATATGAAAATCCGGCATCCTCAATGGTACCGGGTCGGGCAACCGTTCTCTCATTCTTCAAGGAATCTATAATCACGAAAGCCGGCAGATCGCCCATCGACCTTTTTAAGCAAATGGCCTCATGATTGCTGAATTTCTGTGGCCTGAAATAATTGAAGTAATCCTTCGAATTGATGGTTATATTGATCAGGCTATCAGGACTTTTAACCATCAATGCGGGATTAGTCCAGAAGTCATACAGCCATTCCAGGGTTTCAACATATAATTTTGAAAACCTGTAACCTTTTTTTGGCCGGGTCAAACCCGAGAGCCCATTGATATTAAAAGGATTCCGTCCTATTTTCTCGAGTGCATCCGACCAGAGTAACGGATCGGCCAACATGCGTCCCCTGGCGGTTAAGAAATAGCCGAAAAGGTATTCATTGGGCATGGATTCATTATACGTGCCAAACCAGACCCGGTCCCAGGAAAGGTCTTTGTTTTCTATCAGCCTGGATCTCAGTGGCTGAATAAAACCCGCGATCCTGCCCCTTCCGCCCGAGCTGAGCAGGGTTTCGGTCAGGACCGCATCACCCTCGAGCAGCCATACGGGTACATGGATCCCGATAACGATGGATTGCGCCTGTTCGCCCAGCAGGTATCCGGCAATTTTTGTGACGCCGCTATTGAGCCTTTCCATCTGTGCAAAGTGACGGACCTCATGAATCAGCAATTGCGATTCAAAATCATTGGTTTCCAATGCAATTGGCTGCTTTGGAAACAACTCTATCCTGCGCGGGGCCAGAATGGAGCTTCCATTCGAATACGCAGCATAGGGATGCAGGATCACCGGCAAAGTCCGGATTTTTGCCTGCATGGATGCGGTGACTGGCACAACGAGATTGTCAAGAATTCCGCCATACCTGGAAGCCATTACGCGTTCCTTTGCAGGATAGATCAGGTTGAAACCACTGATTTGTGTCTGGTTCCATCTGATACCGGCCGGATCAGTACCGAGGGAATAATATTGAGACTGTCCGCATATTGAGAAAAAAAACAATACCGGCAGCAGCAAACCGCGAAATGATGTGGACGATAATCTTTTCACGGTACAAAAATAGGAAAACCCCCGTGATGTCTTTACTCCTTCTTTTCGGCTTTTTCGAGGTTTTCCATGCCGTTGATCTGCATGCTCTGGCCTATTTTGGCCACGGTTTTCATATCAATCTTGCCGGCCATCCAGATCAGTGCGCTTTCTTCTTTCCCTCCGCTGATCATAATCAGTTCCCTGATAACACCATCCTGTTCGAGTGTAAGAAACTTAACCTGGTTGTCGGTGTCCTTGATGGTCATCAGCTCCTTAAATTCCTTGGCGGGAATCGCTGCAAGGATCTCCTGGTAGAAAGCCTTACCGTCCATCTCACCTTTAACGGACAGTATTTTTATGAAATCCAGGTTTTTGACCGTCCTTAAAAAATCGTCATTATTGGAATTATCGACATTGGCGAACAACTGAAACATATTCTTGTTGATTACCACGGAAGTGAAACCGTCCTTTTCGGAATATTTCTGAAACAGCTGTTCGATGGCCTTATTTTGCGCCGACAGGCTTCCTGCCGCACAAAATAATATCAGAAGGATGAAATATTTTTTCATGACGATTAATTTACTTTTCATTTTTTGATTTAGCCAGAATAGATAAACTCTTTGCCGCTTTATCTAATGTATTGAGCTTGTTCAGCGGTTCCACCGCGTCATTGATCTTACGCAGGCCGGAAAGCTGTGAAGTACCCTGATTGAACAGTCTGGAAACCATCTCCAGCGCTTCACGCGACTCAGCATAAGCAATTTTCGGATCCTCGATGTACATAGTATGGTCCTGCCTGGACAGGAACAAATAGCTGGAAACCAGCAGCAGTAATCCGGCAGCTACGCTGACAGTGAAATACAAAATCCTGCGGTTTCCCCTGCCTTGCTCTTGCCTGACCTTATTAAGGGTTTGAAGAACAGTAGCTTCCAAATCACCGGGTACTTCGATTTCTTCATCCCTCATGGCAGCAACAGCCAGAAAATGAAGCCGGTCGGCTTCAAATTCCGGATCCGTGGGTCCCGATAAAAAGTATTCTTCCAGACTCGATTCTTCCGCATTGGAAGTCAGCCCGTTATAATACTTCTGCAATAAGGTTTTTACTTCTGTCGTTTTCATATCCATGCATATTGGCAAGTATTTGCCTGATCCTGTTTCTTCCTCTTGATAAAATCACGCGGACCGTACCATCCGCGATACCCAGTGCTTCCGCTATCTCCTCGTTGGTGTACCCTTCCAAATCCCTCATCCGGACTACTGAACGCTGAGGTTCCTGCATTTCCGTAATTGCATTCCGGACAATGGCGACGGAATTATTCACTTCCAGCTGGCGGTCGGGAGCCGGCTCATGGCCGGGTTTGTTGATAAAATATTCCTGGGCATCCAGACTGACCGTCTTCTTCAGTTTAATCCTGTCGAGACAATGATTGCGCATGATCCTGATCGAAAAAGCCTCGATGCTGTTGACTGCTCCGAGTTCCGATCTCAGGTTCCACAATTTTACAAACACATCCTGAACAGCATCCTTTGAATCCTCCTGGTTACCCAGATAACGATAAGCGTACCGGTACAACTGCCGGTTCAATGGAACTACTTTCTCGCTGAATTCATTTACTGTCATCAAAGTGTAGACGAATTCTGAATGATCTTGTTACATGCAAAAGAATTATTTGACAAATTTCCTCGAACCGCCTTTGGTAATGATTGGAAAGCTGGAGGTCGACGAACCTGAAAAGATCCCGTATCCCCCGGTAACATTGGTAAATACCTGCACAGGCTCGGCAAACGGATTACCATTGGCATTCTGGTATGCACTATAACTCAGGATGTACTTGTAATAAGATAAATCGAGCTGTTCCAGGTTAACATTCAGCCAGATGGTATCCGAATCAAAATAAGAAAAATCGGAAAGGCCAAACTCAACCGTCTTTGTCATTCCGTCGAAAAGAAGATCCTCGAAATAAAACTTTCCTTCGAAATTGGTGGATTCATCCTTTAAAAATCGTTCATCTTTCCCGTAAAGATAAGCCTGTTGGGTAATTTTCCTGCCGGTCCATGTCATCGTGAGGTAATCAAACTCCTTGTAGGTCATATCAACCCCGAAACCATAAACATTCTTCTCTCCTGCGGGATCGCTGAATTTCACTTTCAGGCGAAGTTCCTGTTGTCCCCATTCACCAATCAGCGTTGCCGTATCCACCGAGATGATGGGGACCCGTGCCGGCAACACGGCTGAGGCTTCCACCGGTTTTAAATCACCCCAGGAAGCGGTGAGGCGGTAAGTCTGACCGACCTGGGGAATGAAGCCGGGAAGGGTATAAAATCCAATGGAATCTTCCTGAAATCTGCCTAACAATTGGGTTCCCGAGAAAAGATTGACCTCACCGCCGCTGATAAAAATCAGGCTGTCGGACTCCAGCACCGACCGGCTGCGACTCAGATGTATTCTAACCGGCTGATTATCTGCGACCAGGCCGTTAACCACAATTTTACGTTCCTTTTCAGGAATGGTAATATCTATGATTTTTTCGCAGGATACCAGTCCGGTCAATAGTAGTCCAACCGAGATAATCAGGTAATATTTTGATTTCATCATTTTCATAATTACTTGATTTTAAAGCTATAGCTGATTGATGGAATAATCGGGAACAGGGAGTACTGCTTGAGGACCGTCTTTGAGGTACCATCATTCTGATACTCGGTCCCGAACTGCAGGTAAAAGGCATTCTTGCGGTTATACACATTATAAGCGCCTATGGACCAAACCCTTTGACCCCATTTTGTTTCCTTCCTGAAATTGATGCCCAGATCCAGGCGATGGTAAGCCGGCATTCGGTAAGAATTCCGGTTGTCGAAAGTCTCTATCCAGCTGGGATAATAGTATTGATATTTGGCATCAATCCTTGCAGTATATTTCTCAAGCGGCAGGGTGACTGCATTTCCCGTGCCATATACCCAGGTCACCCCGAGGTCAATGTTGTCAGTCAATTGCTGGGTCAGGACGAATGAAACATCATGTCGGCGGTCATAACGGTAAGGAAACCATTCGCCGAAGCTGATATTCACGAACTTGCGCTCACTCCAGGAAAGGGTGTAACCGATCCATCCTGAGGTCTTCCCGATCTGTTTCCTTGCCAGGAGTTCAACACCGTAAGCCCTGCCTTCGCCGATCTCTATTTTATCCTGCCAGTCCTCACCAAAGGAAAAGAATGACGCGCCTTCCTTGTATTCGATCAGGTTTTTCATCGTTTTATAATACCCCTCCAAACTTATTTCAATTCCGTCTGAAGGTTCATACACTACACCCAACGCATACTGGGTTGCCCTTTCGGGAAGGATTTTTTCGGTTGCAGGCAGCCATAAGTCGGTTGGCAAACCGATCGTGGAGTTTGTCAGGAGGTGAATATACTGGCTCATGGTAGTGAAAGCGGCCTTCACCGACACTTTGTCATTGATCAGGAACCTGGCTGATACCCTGGGCTGCAAAGAGGTATAAAGCGAGTCGCTGACCTTGAATCCCGAAAAATGCAGGCCGAAATTGGCTTTCAGCCGCGACGAGATATTCCAGTCATCCTCGATGAAAAGTGCACCCTCGTGGGCATAGATGTTTTTATTTCCGAAGGTGGTATCTATGCCAAAGCCTCCGTTTTCCATCGACAAAACGCTGACACCGGGTTTGAATGTATGGTAAATCTGATTATATCCGAACCGGATGGTATGGTTGGGATCAGGAAGGTATTCGAAATCAACTTTCCCCGCCCAGTCGACGATTCCGGAATCATAGATATATTGAAACTTGGTTATCAGCGTATCATTATTGAACTGCTGGTCCATCATCGAGGTGACAAAATTGTACTTACTGTAGGTTATGGTGGTATTGCTGAATAATTTGGGTGTTATGACATAGTTCCACCTGAGGGCTGCCGTTAGATTGCCCCAGCCCAAACCTCCATCAGCCTCATTCCGAAAGCTTCTGCCCTGGATATCACCCTTATCCATATTGTGCAAATAGGCTTTATCACGACCGGAATAGGCGCTGAGAAAGAGGCGGCTCCTATCGGAGAATTTGTGATTGATCTTGGCATTCAGATCATAGAAATAATATCCTGCATTGACATTGCTGTTGCTCTGGGCTGCCTGTAGCTTGATCAGCGGCTGCGCAAGAACATCAATGTACGTTCTCCTTCCGGATACGATAAAGGAGGTTTTATCCTTGATGATCGGCCCCTCGATGGTCAGCTTGCTGGAAATAATCCCCACACTCCCTTCAGCGCTGAATTTCTTATTATTGCCATCGCGCATGCGGATATCCAGAACGGAAGAAAGCCGTCCGCCGTAACGGGCCGGAAAGCCACCAGTGATAAGTTTGACGCTCTGTATGGCATCAGGATTAAACACGGAGAAAAAACCAAACAGGTGGTTGGCATTATATACCGGAACCCCATCAAGAAGGATGAGATTCTGATCCGGTCCACCACCCCTGACGTATATTCCGCTGGTGCCTTCATTTCCGCCTTTTACTCCCGGCAGCAACTGGAGAGCTTTTAACACATCCACTTCACCCAAAAGCATCGGCAAGGCCTTGATGGATTTTGCGCTGAGCTCGGTCATGCTCATCTGGGTGCTTAAAACGGCCGATTTAGCCCTTTGGGCGGAAATGACCACTTCCTCCAGACTGATCACCGGAGATAGCCTGAAATTCAGCAGGGTATCCTTATGCAGGTTAATATCCACCTCCACAGGCCGGTAACCGATATAAGATACGGTCAGTTTAATCTTCCCGGCCGGAAAGGTCAGGCTGTAAAATCCAAAAGCATTAGTTGTGATTCCCTTGATGGAGATTGCGTCATACACACTGCCGCTGATCAGTTTCTCCCCGGTGAGGGAGTCCTCCACGGTCCCCCTAATTGTAAACCTCTGTGCATGAATGGATAAACCAATGCAAATTAGAGTAATGATTAGGAAAATTCTCTTCATAAAACAATCAGTTTATATCAACTTGTGTGATCTGTTTTAACTATTTGGTAAAGAACGGCAATAGTGCTTCGATTAAATCCTTTGGCGGCCTGACCGGCTTGCGGCTCTTTGAATCGGTGAAGACCAGCTGGACTTCCGCTTCATTAATGACCTCCCCTGCTTCATTGAACAATTCATGGAAGAAGGTAATCCTCGCGGTCGGCAGTGTCCGAAGCACCGTGCGAATGGTGATGAGTTCGTCGTATGAAACCGGTTTGATATACCTGACGACCATTTTTACCACCGGAAGCATGATCCCGCGGGTCTCCAGACTGCGGTAGGTCATTCCCAGCTTCCTGATTAATTCTGTCCGGCCGATTTCGTAAAACTCGGCATAACGGCCGTAGTATACGTAGCCCATTTGGTCGGTTTCGCCGTAGCGGATGCGTTGCTGAACGTCGTTGGTGTACATAAGGACGTTAAGATAGGATAAGATTGGCAAAAAGATCGTAGTCGTCGGCTTTTGTGATGATAACCTGATGAAATTCACCTGGATTGGCTTTTCCGGTGGATAGGGGGATCAGAATTTCCTGGTCCACTTCAGGAGAATCGTAGCGCGATCGGCCGACATAAAATTCACCGTCGGTGCGGTCGATAATGACCTGGAGAACCTGTCCGGTGCGGGCTTCGTTAAGTTCAGCCGAGATTTTCTGCTGAAGTTCCATAAGAAGGGAATATCTATCCTGTTTAACCTCTTCAGGAACATCATCGGTAAAAAGATCGCCGGACCGTGTCCCTTCCTCGGGCGAGTAAGTAAAAACCCCCAATCGTTCAAACCTTGCCTCTTTCACAAATTCAAGAAGTTCGGCAAAATCTTCCTCAGTTTCACCCGGATGCCCCACCAGCAAGGTGGTACGTATGGCGACATCCGGCAATTTCGCACGGATATCCCTGATCAACTTGTAAGTATCTGATTTAGAATATCCCCGGTTCATCCTTTTCAGCATTTTATCGCTGATATGCTGGAACGGGATGTCGAGATAATTGCAAATTTTGTCCTCTGACTGCATGAGGTCGATCAGTCCGGCCGGAAAGCTTTCGGGGTAAGCATAATGCAAACGGATCCATGAAATTCCTTTAACGGCGGATAATTCGGTAAGCAAGGGCACCAGCATGCTTTTCCGGTACAGGTCGCGGCCATAGTAGGAAAGGTCCTGAGCGATCAGCAGCAGTTCCTTCACTCCTTTTCCGGCAAGGTAGGTGGCTTCTTCAATAACATCTTCCATCTTCCTCGATACATGTTTTCCACGGATCGCCGGGATGGCGCAGAAAGAGCAATTGCGGCTGCAACCTTCAGAAACCTTGAGATAGGCATAGTGCGGCGGTGTTGAGGCTGTCCGCCGGTTCAATATTTCCGGATTAAAGGCCAGGTTGAGCGAAGTAACAATTTCAGGTATCTGTTCCACCCCAAACCAGGCATCTACTTCCGGCATTTCCGGAACCAGCTCGTTACGATAGCGCTGTATGAGACAGCCCATTGCGAATATTTTGGTGATCTGACCATTTTTTTTAGCCTCTATGGCTTCCAGAATGGTATTAACCGATTCTTCCTTGGCATCCAGAATAAAGCCGCAGGTATTGATGACCAGCACATCGGCATTTACCCGCTCCGGATCGAGCCGGGTTTTTATACCCTGGGAACGCAGCTGGCTCAGGAGTTTTTCCGAATCCACCAGGTTCTTTGAACAACCAAGATTTATGATGTCGACTCGCAAGGTGAAGAAAGAGTTAAGAGGGGTTAAGAGGGGTTAAGAGGGGTTAAGAGAGGTTAAGAGAGGTCGGGGCCGAAGAGGGAATCGATGAAAGCGGTTTTGTTAAAGAGCTGGAGATCCTCAATTTTTTCTCCTATTCCAATATACCTGACCGGTATTTTAAACTGGTCGCTGATACCTATAACCACGCCGCCTTTAGCGGTTCCGTCGAGTTTGGTGAGAGCAAGCGCCGTGACTTCAGTGGCTGCGGTGAACTGTTTGGCCTGTTCAAAGGCATTCTGGCCGGTGGATCCGTCCAAAACCAACAGCACTTCATGCGGTGCATCAGGGATCACCTTTTTCATGACATCGCGGATTTTTGTCAGTTCATTCATCAGGCCGACCTTGTTGTGCAACCGGCCGGCGGTATCGATGATCACCACGTCCGACTGCTGGGCAACAGCAGAGCGCAAGGTATCGAATGCAACAGAAGCAGGATCGGCGCCCATCTTTTGCTTGATCAGGGGGACTCCGGCGCGCTGCGACCAAACTTCGAGCTGTTCGATAGCTGCTGCACGGAAGGTATCCGCTGCACCTAACAACACCTTTTTACCCTTGTTCTTATATTGATAGGCCAGCTTGCCGATCGTCGTGGTTTTTCCTACCCCGTTAACCCCGACAACCATGATCACATAGGGGCCTCCCTTATCGGGAAATGGCAGGTCGTCCTGATCACCGGTATTGTTTTCCGATAAGAGTGCCCCGATCTCCTCCTTCAGGATGCGATTGAGTTCATCGGTACTCATATATTTATCCCGGGCGGCTCGTTTCTCAATGCGTTCAATGATCCTGACGGTGGTAGTAACTCCGACATCAGAGGAAATGAGGACCTCCTCGAGGTTGTCCAGCACTTCATCGTCGACTTTGCTTTTTCCCGCAATGACCCGGGTCAGTTTCTTCAGAACACTCTCTTTTGTCTGGGCCAGGCCCTCATCGAGGTTCTTTTTTTTATCTGCTGAAAACCAACTGAAAATGCCCATAGAGGAAAAGTTTATATAAAATAAAAAGAGCTTTCTCCACTTTTGGTGATGAAAGCCCCATTCTATTCTGGAACAACATGCTCCGACTACTTCTGGTTGAAGTAATCCTTGATGTGATCATTATGAACCATCTCTTCTTTAAAGGTGTAGGCTCCGCTTTTGGGCGACTTCACCATTTTGATAACCTTGGCATAGTGTCTTCCTTTGCCGGTCTGCATGGTAGCAACAACTTTCTTTGCCATATTCTAACTATTTAATTTCCCGGTGAACGGTTACTTTCTGAAGTACTGGATTATACTTGCGCATTTCCAGACGATCCGGAGTGTTTTTCCGGTTCTTGGTGGTGATATAACGTGAAGTACCTGGCTGTCCTGAGGTTTTATGCTCGGTGCATTCAAGGATCACCTGAATCCGATTGCCTTTGGCTTTTTTTCCCATTTGTTACTGCTCCTCTTAATATTTGGTGATCAAACCTTCTTGTTTTGCCTTTTTAAGACTAGCTAACAGGCCATTCTTAGTAATGGTACGGATACCATTGGCCGATACTTTCAGCGTTACCCAGCGGTTTTCTTCCGGGAGCCAGAACTTCCGGGTAAACAGATTCGGATAAAAACGCCTCTTTACTCTCCGGTTTGAGTGGGACACATGGTTGCCCACCATCATTTTCTTACCGGTAATCTGACACATCTTCGACATGCTCTTTGAATTTTGGATCGCAAATTACGGCATTTTTATTCAAATATTCAAGAGATCATTGAAAAAAAAGCCTTGATCTTATTAACTAACCGATGTTAAAAGAAGTTTTGTCAGGATATTGTTTCTTTCAAAACCTCAATCCGGAGCAGGTTCAACGCGGCCAAAGAGGCCCTAACTATATTATGCTCACGGTGTTCGCCAAACTGAAATTTTTTTGACACCACCCCACCCGGACCGGCTACGGCAACCCAGGTGGTGCCAACAGGCTTTTCAATTGTACCACCGTCGGGACCGGCAATGCCCGAAGTAGCTAATGAAAAAACGGTTCCAAAATGCAAACAGCAGCCTTTTGCCATCTGTTCAACGACTGCCTGGCTGACGGCGCCATGCTCCAGCAGCATGTCTTGGGTCACATCCAGATATTTTATCTTGATATCATTGGCATAGGCGATGATTCCACCTTTAAAATAAGCCGAACTTCCAGGAATTCGCGTAATGAGATGCCCTATGCTGCCTCCCGTGCAACTTTCCGCAGTGGATACAGTTAGGTTCCTTTCCAGGAGAGCCTTTCCGACAGTTTCCTCCAGGGATATTTCATCAAATCCGAACAGGTATTCTTCTATGAGGACCGAAAGGGATGCAGTCAGTTCGGCCATGATAGTTTCGAGTTGTATCCGGTCTTGTCCGGTACCACTGATTCTCAGTCTTACCATTCCTGGTGACGGCAGATAGGCCAGTGAAAAATCTCCGGGCAGGGCATCCTCCCAACTGGTCAGTAACCCGGCCAGCCTGGATTCCCCAAGGCCCGTAGTCATGAGTGTTTTGTGCAGGATGGCTGGTGTATGGAAAAAATCCGCCAGCATTGCTAATCCCGAGTTTTCCATGATAGCCTTCATTTCATAGGGAACACCGGGCATTGAGATTACCACTTTTCCATCCTTTTCGAACCACATGCCAGGTGCGGTGCCCTGCGGATTGCGGATTACCCGGCAGTTTTCAGGCACCATCGCCTGTGCAAGATTAACCGCAGAAACCGGATAATTCCCTGCACTAAGAATATGGTGGATATCTTCCAAAACGACTCTATTCTCGACCAATTTTGAGTCAAAGAATTCGGCCAGCGTTGCTTTCGTCCGGTCGTCATTGGTCGGTCCCAACCCGCCGGTGATCAGCACTACTTCAGCCCGGCTCATGGAATCCCTCAACGCGGAACGTATTTCTCCAGGACTGTCAGATATTGAAATGATTCTTTTCACCGGCAGGCCGATCATCGACATATGTTCTCCGATCCAGGCAGAGTTTGTATCGATGGTTTGACCGATAAGGATTTCATCGCCAATGGTAATTATTTCACAGATAGGATTCATGGTTTCATTTCATTAAGCCGCTGTAACAGTGATGGGTGCGAGCCTATTACTTCATTTGTTCATCAAGCTTTTCGATTTCAGCTTTCCTCTTTATCAATTTAGCCTGGTAATCATCAATAAAGTAATCGTGCATTCCCAGTGCTTTCGATTGTTTCAACCAATCCATTGCAGCTGAGATATTGTTGGCCATTTCGCAGGTAAGAGACATATTATAGCAGGCTTTGGCAGCCATGGTTTTATTGTCCGATTCGGTATAAGGCCTGAATACCTCGGCAGCCTCGCGCCACTTGCTCTCCCTGAGGAATCTGGCACCGTTGTTAAAATTCATCGATGCGGTGGTAAAATAGTATCGTTCAAAATTGGTCCACCAGGGCGCCAGTTTTTTTGCGGTATTCTGTCCGGCGATATACATGGCATCTTTAAAAAATCCAATCCTTTGATCCGAGGAGGAAGAAAATTGAGAAGGAGAATTTATATCAAAAGTGACGGTATCGGCAAATCTGAACTCCTTCGACTGGAAATCGTTCAACCGGTATAACCGCCAGAAAGATTTGACCACCACCCGGCATTGGCAGGCCATAGGCCATCCGTCGCTTGTCGAGCAAACAACGGAATCGCTAATCATACCCTGTTCCATCGATAAAACAGCATCTTTAGGCGGATCTCCCGAAACCATCCTCACCACATCCCAGGGGATTTTTGAGTGGTGTTCAAAGGCATCTCCGAGCAGGCATCTTTTGACAACCGGGTTATACAGATCAAACCGCGGGCTTTCGACTAAAGCATCAGAACATCCCAACACCAGCTGTTTTGACATGACGCTGTCCCATTTGAAATCCGGCATCTTTCCGGCGGCTTGAAGCGATACTTTATAAACACTGTCCAGGTCGGATCGTGAAACCACGGTGAGGGAGCGGATTACGGACGGAATCGTAATCTCTGCAGGTTGCAGACCGTCCATCTCAAGCAGGCTTCCTGCATAGCAACCCGACAGAAACACAGGAAGAGCCAAAACCGATATCCGGGTCCGCCATTTCATCTGTTACCACCTCCTGATAATTTTCTTCTCTTTTATTTGGTTCTCAATGTCTGAAATCCTTTTATCGAGGACATTTATGTACTTTATCGTATTCCGGTCAGGATGTATCCGCAGTGACCGGCGGGCATATCCGATAGCCTGATTGAGGCGCCCGTCGAGTTCACAAATCAAGGCCATATTATAGGAAGCTTTAGCCTGAATGAGCGAATCCTTGCTGTTATAGGCCAGCCATTTCCACTTGGCCTCTGCCCTTCCCCATTTACCTTCCCTGAACGCTTTTTCTCCCAGCTGCATGGTGCTGTCACCATTAATGTAATAAGTTCGCTTTTCAGGGATCTGACCCGGTTTGATCAAAGAGTAATACCCTTCAGCAGCCTGAGAACAAGCTGAAAACAAGGCCTTTTTCTCTTCGGGAAGCTGTTTCATGGCTTCCTGCTCACTTTTCCCTTTACCCTTGAATTCACTGGTAAAAGTATAAACCGAATCATCCAGGACTCTCATTTTTTCAGGTTCATACACTCTGATTGCCATACTGACAGTTACGGAAAATTCAGCTTCATATTCTCCTGCCTGCTGGTTTATCGTCACCGGGGATTTTGACAATCCGAATCCTTCAAGGATTAACAGGGATTGTACATATTCTTTTTTTGACAGACTGAGTAAGCCGTCCCATGGCAGGGGATCTGGAAGGGTGGCCTCATTATGCCGCAACATTCTTGGGAAATGTCTGACTTTAACCATAAACTGATCCTTGATGATCATGCGTTTTGCCAGCGTGTCAATGATGGCTTCTGAAAGTTTCCATTTCAGACTATCGACCGTCTCATAGGCCCCCCATTGAACATCCTCATAGGATCCGGTAGCCGGCACAAAACGGGAGGTAACCATAACCGACCTTATATCAGGGGGATAAACAATTTTAGGTGGTGTGTAAACATTTACCGTTACTTTTTGCAACTGACAACTGCTGATGACAGCCTGAAGAACAAACAAGAAAAGCACCAACTTTCTCATATATACATCTGATTAACGGATACCAAACCAACGTCGCAAAAACCATTCCATTGCAAGGAAAAGAACAATAAGTCCAAGTAGCCATTTGAAATTGATAAGATCATACCATTTAAACTCCTTTTTAACCTTCAATTCCGACGGCTCAAGGCCAGATAGGTAGGATATCAGCTGGCTTTCCTGTCCGGGTCCGAAAAATTCCCCGTTCGTATTTCCGGCCATGGACCGCAGCGATCCAAAATCGGCAACCGGATCAGTTTGCTCCACCTGTCTTACCATCATGCTCATGGTTCCCTCACGCCGGAGATTCTCTTCTCCAAGTTTCGTTTCGGCTTCATAACGATAAGTTCCTGGTGCGAACCCATTGATATTCAATTCATAATAATCATTCGTCCTGCCCATCTGGAATTCACTTTTTTGTCCCGAGGAGTCGATCACCGAGAAATTTACTTCCGGATCATTGACCGCTTCAAGAGAATTGTTCAGCAAATGTCCGCTGATCCTGACGGGTGAATAGGCGTAAAGCTCCTCCGGAATGACCACGCTGAACCGGTCCCTTTTTTCATCCAGCATAAGATACTGGACTGCACGTGAGAGCCAATCGTCGAAATAGTCATGGTTCTTCTGTTCCAGGTATTCATGCAATCTCCAAAGCCAGATTCCTTCCCCGCAGATAATGCCGAATTTCTGTCCGCGTGTGCCGGAAAAAGAAACCAGAGGATCAGGCAATTCAATATTCAGGATTTTCTGATTCATTTGGATCTGTGACCCCGGATCCGCTTTGTAGGTTTCGAAACTCAATCCAAGCGGTGGCCAGTTATTCAGATGATTATTGAAATCAGGAGGCAGATTGAACAGTGTAAATGAAGGGTTGTGAATTCCCTGCGCCGATTCCCCGGATTTCCGGCGGTTATCAATCGACATACCGGCATGTATACGGCTGAATAGTATGGGATCTGTCGTGCTGCTGATGATTAACAAAAGCGGGATTTGCAGCACATTGGTTTTTTTCAGCAATTCCTCCATAGGATACCGTAAAGATGGCAATCCATGAAGAATGATCAGATCATAATTCTTCTCCGATGGCGTATACTCTGATACTGCCTGTATCTTGACATTCAAAGAATTGGTTCCGGAAAGCGACTCCAAAACAGCATCAATATCCGGGTGTGCGGATTCATAAAGACAAAGCACTTCCCCTTCCTGTTCGATCACTTTTACGACAAAACCTTTTGAGTTATTATCCTGATTCTTATCCGGTTGATCGGTTAAAATTTTTGCAACAAGTTGCAGTACTCCTTTTTCCGGCGACTTCAGCAGGAACTCCGCATAAGGTGCCTCTTGTGTACCCTGCGGGAATATCTTTTCTTCAATCAGTCCTTTTGGACCAGTGATCTGGATTCTAAATCCCCCACCTTTCCAATCACCTGTATTGAAATAAACCCGTACAGGGAAACTGCTGTTTTTACGGACATATTCGTTGCAGACAACCTCCTGTACACGCACGTCCGGGAACCGGGTTGAATCTCCGGAACCTAATACTGTGACCGGTGCCGGGAAGTTCCTGGCGGCTTCGGAGAATGTCAGTCCTCTGGTTGCGACCCCGTCAGAGGTGATGAAAACACCGCCCAGGTCATGAGTTTTTGCAAATAACCGGAGGTAGGAGAACAGTTCCCCCGGATCGGTTAAGGGATCGTTGAAAGTGCCCTTTTCACCTTCTTCAGCCTGCGACCCGAACATAATGTCCTTGACAACAAAGCGGTCACTCATTCCGCTGACCAGTTTCTTAAGAAGGCCGGAGCGTGCCTCCAGAAATGCCTGTTTGTCTTTAACAGGAGGGATTGATACGCTGTTATCCTGGGCAATAATGTAATACTGCTTATTTTCCCGGGTAACGGCAGTCCTGATCCAGGGGGAGATGATCAGCAGCCCGACCAACATAATGACCAGCATGCGGGTAACAGCCAGTAATATGCGGTAAGGTTTCAGGAGGACGGCATCCTCCAGCTTCCTGAAATAGATCATCCATACCACAAAAATGGCGAGTGCCAGCAGGGGCAGCACCAACCAGAGAGGCAATGTGGATTCTATGTGCAACTTTTTTTAGGTAAGCATGGCACCACAGACCTGAATGACCTGTCCGCTGACATAAGAGGACAGGTCGGACGCCAGGAAGAGGGCAACTTTTGCTACTTCATCAGGAGTACCGCCTCGTTTCAGCGGAATCTTTTCCGCCCATTCCTTCCTAATCTCTTCAGGAAGTTTATCAGTCATTTCAGTCAGGATAAATCCGGGAGCAATGGCATTGCACCGGATGTTTCTCGATCCGAGTTCACGGGCAATGGTTTTGGTAAAGCCAATAATACCGGCCTTGGAGGCGCTATAGTTGGCCTGACCGGCGTTACCGCTTACACCAACCACTGAAGACATATTGATGATGGAGCCGTTACGCTGCTTTAACATCAGCGATTGAACCGCTTTTGTCAGGTTGAAAACTGATTTCAGGTTAACATTAATGACCAGGTCCCACTGTTCCTCAGTCATTCTCATCAGCAAGGTGTCGCGGGTGATTCCCGCATTATTAACCAGGATATGAATCTGGCCGAATTCCTTTGCGGCCTCATCCACTACATGCTGGGCTTGATCGAACTTGGAAGCATCAGATGCGTACATCTTCACTTTCACGCCTTTAGTACGAAGTTCTTCTTCCAAAGCTTTAGCATTATCATCATAAAAAAGGTCGGTCAAAATCAAATTGCAGCCTTCTGCGGCAAATTTCTCTGCTATTGCTTTTCCGATCCCCCGCGATGCGCCGGTGATAAGGGCGGTTTTTCCTTCCAGTAATTTCATATAATTAAGAGTTGTCAGTTTTAATTTATCAGTCGTCGGTTGTGGCCTTCTCTAGTGCCGGCCTGTATCTATTCTTTCGCTTCACGCTTCACGTCTTTCGTCTCACGCTTCACGTCTTTCGTCTCACGCCTCACGTCAAAGTCCTAGTGCTGTCTTCATCGTGGTGCCGATATTTGCAGGAGATTCAGCCACATGGATACCGCAATCACGGAGGATGGCCATTTTTGCAGCTGCAGTATCATCGGTGCCACCAATAATAGCCCCTGCGTGACCCATCCTGCGGCCTTTTGGAGCCGTTTGACCGGCAATAAAACCTACCACAGGCTTTGTCCCGTGTTCCTTATACCAACGGGCAGCATCGGCCTCCATAGAGCCTCCGATTTCGCCAATCAAAACCACTCCGGGCGTATCCGGATCAGCCATGAATAATTTTATTGCATCAAGGGTGGTGGTACCGATAATCGGATCTCCTCCAATCCCAATGCAGGTGGACTGGCCGATTCCCAGGCGGGTCAATTGGTCAACGGCCTCATAGGTAAGGGTTCCTGAGCGCGAAACAACCCCAACATTCCCTTTCAGGTGAATAAAGCCGGGCATGATACCCACCTTGCATTCTCCAGGAGTAATGATTCCCGGGCAATTCGGACCGATGAGCCGGGTCGGCCGGTTCGACAGGTAAGCTTTAACTTTAACCATATCGGCCGTAGGAATTCCTTCAGATATACAAACTACAAGTTTCACGCCTGCGTCCGCTGCTTCCATGATGGCATCTGCAGCCACAGCCGGCGGAACAAAAATCAGCGAAACATCGGCACCGGTCTCTTTAACACATTCGGCAACCGTGTTAAAAACTGGCCGGTCGAGGTGCCGGGTACCCCCTTTTCCCGGGGTTATTCCGCCAACGACCTGGCTTCCGTACTCGATCATCTGGGTAGCATGGAATGATCCCTCCTTGCCCGTAAAACCTTGAACCAGAATGCGTGATTGCTTGTTTACAAGTATTGACATCTGAATAGTTGATTTTAATAAAGTGCGAATATAGAAAACAAATTTAAGGCGATCGAAGGAATGACCCGGATAAAACGAAAATGGCCCACGATCAGGTGAGCCATTTGTCTGTTAAAATAAAAACAGAATTATTTTCTGTATTTGCAGCAACCGGGGAGTTTATTGTAAACTGCATCATCAGCTTTGTGATTGTCGGTATCGTGACCAACTGCTGCTTCAGCCTTTTCAATTCCATCGACACTCGTTTTCTTTTCATCAAAGGTAACAGCCAGAGTTTTGGTTTTCAGATCATAGTCTGCTTTTTTAACTCCGTCGATAGCCAGAGCTGCTTTTTCAATACGGGTTTCACACATGCCGCATTTACCTGCTACATTGATCTTTTCGGTTTTCTTGCCTGATGCAAAAGCACCCATGCCGATCAAGAGGATCCCGGTCATTAAAATTAAAATCTTTGTCTTCATCTTTTCTCTTTTATTATCTGATTGAAACTATAACGCACAAAGATTGCATTTATTGAATTCAGTGACTGTCAAATATTTGTTAAATTTCACAACTTATTTTTAAGAGGCCATTTTCACACATGAACGATACAATCGCTGCAATTTCAACTGCTTCCGGTACAGGGGCCATTGCCATTATCCGTTTATCGGGACCTCAATCCTTTAGTATTATCCGTTCGTTATTCAAAGTGTCGGGCCATGAGGGGCTTTTAATCCTGAGCGGTAAAAGAGGGTTGCATCACGGTTGGATCCAGAAAGGTGAGCAGCCGGTAGATGAGGTCGTCGTCAGTCATTACGCTGCACCCAAGACCTATACCGGTGAAGATGTTATTGAAATTAGCTGTCATGGCTCTGCCTATATCCAGCAGGAAATCCTCCGGCTTTTAATTAATTCCGGTGCACGCATGGCCAGACCAGGTGAATTCACCGAACGGGCTTTTTTAAATGGAAAGATGGATCTCACACAGGCTGAAGCAGTTGCCGACCTTATTGCTTCATCAGGAGCTGCCTCGCACCGTTTGGCCATCGACCAGATCCGCGGTGGATTTTCCAATGAACTGGCGCTGATCAGGGGTTATTTACTGAATTTCGTTTCGCTGATCGAACTGGAGCTGGACTTTTCTGAAGAAGAAGTGGAATTTGCCGACCGCACCCGATTGACGGTTCTCGTCAGCGATATCATCGATAAGATTTCAGGCTTAGTCTCTTCCTTTGAGTTGGGAAATGCAATAAAATCCGGGGTACCGGTAGCCATTGCCGGGGAAACCAATGTCGGAAAATCCACCCTGCTAAACGCCTTGCTGAAGGAAGACAGGGCCATTGTTTCAGAGATCGCCGGTACCACCCGTGACAGCATCGAAGATTGCATTCATCTGGGGGGCATTGAATTCCGGTTTATCGACACTGCAGGTATCCGCCACACCACTGACCAGATCGAAACAATCGGGATCGACCGGTCATACCGCCAGATTGAGAAAGCCAGGATTATTCTTCTGGTTACCGATGCCACTGCCCCGGTTGAAAACAGTATCAGCTGGATGAAAGAAATCATGGACCATGTCAGGATAGACCAGCACCTTGTTATCGTGGTTAACAAATCTGATGTTTCCCCATCGGGTGCTTCCGTTTTTCAAAAGAGAGTCCTGGAGGGTATCGGGAATCAGGTGTCGGGTATCGGGTATCAGGTGTCGGGTATCAGGATCTCAGCCAGGAATGGAGAAGGAATGAAAGAACTGGAAGATGAACTGCTCAGGCTGGTGAATTTCAAGGCTTTGGAAGATTCGGATGTGGTAGTGACCAATGCCCGGCATTATGAAGCACTGACCAAGGCCCAAACGGCACTTTTTCGCACCTTATCCGGACTCAACATGGGTACATCAGGCGATTTCCTCTCCCAGGATATCCGGGAGGCCATGCATTATTTTGGCGAGATAACTGGACAAATATCAACAGATGAGATACTTGGCAATATTTTTCAACATTTCTGCATCGGAAAGTAAAGTCATTTCTTATTCTTTCTTATAGTTTCCATTAGCCCTTGTTTATCAGTAATTTATATGTAATATAAACATCTCATTTTCTTTTATATAGTTCCTGGTTTTCCTATTTGCGGTCAATGAAATATTCAGTTAAATAAACAGATATGAAACATCTTTTAATTATTCTTTCACTTGTATTCGCTGGAGCAGGCCTAACCACGGCCCAGCCTTTTGTCCGGAACAACACTGGAACGCCAAAGATCCAGATCCCGGATATCCCCGGATACTATTCCCTCAAATGTGACCTTCATATGCACACGGTGTTTTCAGATGGAACGGTTTGGCCGACAGTCAGGGTGGATGAAGCGATGGCAGAAGGTTTAGATGCCATTTCAATTACGGATCATGTGGAGCTTTCACATTCCATTTATAAGGACCTTGTCAAACCAGATAAAATAGTAGCCTATGAGATAGCGAAAAAGGCGATAAAAGATAGCCCATTGATCATCATTCCGGGTGGAGAACTCTCTGTTACAAAAGACCATTTTAATGCCCTGTTCATTACTAATCAGAATGATACAGCCCTCAGTAATAAAAATCCTGAAATAAGAATTAAAGCCGCCTTTGATCAGGGTGCTTATGTGTTTTGGAATCACCCGGGCTGGTATAAAGCCTACAAAGATGGTATGGCACCAGTGGTCCAGAGCTTCTATGATATGATGAAATCCGGTATGATCAAGGGCCTGGAAATAGCCAATGGGGATGAGTACTATGAAGAGTGTTTTGAAATTTGTGAAAAGTATAACCTGGCGTTTTTGGGTAACTCCGACATCCATTATGTCAGTTATTATGCCTTTACACCTGACGATCACCGGACAGTCACTCTGGTTTTCTCACCCCAGAAAACGGCCGAAGGGATTCAGGATGCACTGTTAAACAGAAGGACACTGGTTTACCAGGGAGATCACCTGATCGGACGGGATGAATTTCTTGAGCCCCTTTTCAAATCCTGTTTGCAGATTGAAACCAAATATAGCGGCAAAACCTCCCTGGCAGTGATGACTATCACTAACATCTCTGACATTGGTTTTTATTGTGAAAATCAAGGAGATTTGACCTTTTACAACAGCACCCGATTTTTTGTGCTCCCGGCCCATTCCACCACCACTCTTATGGTAAAAACCAAAGAGATTCTGGAGAGTTTTGATCTTGATCTGAAGGTCCTTAATCTGATCGATGGCCCCAGGAAAAGCATGACGACTAGTTTGGCTGTTAAAGTGATGAAATAGGAAAAAATTATTAATGAAACGTACAACTCTTATAATACTTGGAATCATACTCAGCCACCTGGTTTTTGCAGATTATGTTGAAAATATCCGGGAGACTATCACCCAGCCCAATGGAAAGATTATCAACTGTTTTGCGTCAGGTGACGAATATTACCATTGGCTTCACGATGTTAACGGATATACCATCGTTTTGAATCCACAGAATGGGTTTTTCTATTATGGAATCAGCTCAGGGGAAACCGTAATTCCATCGGAATATATGGTTGGGACGGTAAATCCGGCCAGTGTCGGGCTTGAAAAGGGGGTCGGGATTTCCGAAAAACTTTATGCCGGACGCCGGTCAAAATTTGAAGCGACCCTTAAATCGGTTCAGGGAACCCCTACCAAGGGATTAGTCAACATATTGTGTATTTACATTGCTTTTGCCGATGACAGTGTGTTTACCAATAATCGGAAGTATTATAAAGAGATGTGGACGGCAACCGATAAACCATCGGTCCAGGACTACTATAAGGAGGTATCCTACAATTCACTGGACCTCCAGATTCATCATTTTCCAGAGAGTCCGGATACTATTACGGTTTGTTACAAAGACACTCATCCAAGAAGTTACTATTTGCCTTTTTCAGTCACCAACCCCGGCGGATATACTTCAGATAGAATGATTCGTGAACACTCCTTACTGAAAAGCGCTGTTGAATTTGTACAGAATCAGATTCCCGGTGATGTTGATTTTGACAGGAATGACGATGGGTTCGTTGATATTATCTGTTTTGTATTTCAGGGAGCCGCATCTGCCTTGTCTGATATGCTTTGGCCGCATGCCTATTATACTTTCTCCCATACAGTCACCATTAATGGAGCTCGTGTTGGAGGTTATTTCATGATCCCGGAGATTTGGTATGGTGTCAGGACCATCTGCCACGAATTGTGCCATCTTTTTGGAGCTCCGGACCTTTATCATCAGGCCTGGAGTGGAAAAAGCGGTCCTGATCCCATTGGTAATTGGTGCCTGATGTGCACATCAACCGATCCACCCCAGAGCATGTGCGGATTTGTAAAATACAAATACAATCACTGGATATCTGACCTGCCTGAGATTACCGAATCCGGGGTTTATTCATTAAAGCCTTTGAGTCAACCCACTAACAATCTTTTCAAAATCAAATCCCCTTTCAGCCGGACGGAGTATTTTGTTTTGGAATATCGCAAGAAAGAAGGCCGTTATGAATCGTCAGTTGCCGGAAGCGGACTGGTTGTTTACCGCATTAAAACAGATGTCGGAAATGGAAATGAAGGCGGACCTCCCGATGAAGTGTATGTTTACAGGCCTGGAGGATCAGTTACTGAGGTTGGCAATCTCAGCAAAGCAGCAATGTCATCACCAGAAAGGACAATCTTAAATGACCGGACGGATCCCAATTGTTTCTTGTGGAATAACGGCCAGGGCGGACCGGGTGGACTGGATCTGTTCAATGTTTCAGATGCCGGTGATTCCATCACTTTTGAGGTGAAAATCAACCACCTTTTCCCCCCGACTGAACTGACTTACAGTCCGGGTAACGGAGTGGTTGACCTTTCGTGGAGGCCAAGTATTGTCGAGGGTTTGCAGACTTATTACGTTTACCGTAATGGCGCTCGTTACGGGACTACCAATCTTTCCACCTTTCGCGATAATGATGTTATTGAAGATCATGTGTATACCTATTCTGTGACCGCTTATTATGAAGGGCAGTATACCGGCGAATCGGAGAGGAGTAACGAAATTACATACACCCCCAAAGATATTCAGACACTACCCTATAAAGAAGATTTTGAACAACCCGGACACGGATGGAAAATCAAAGGTAGTGTTGAAGGATTCCAATGGGGAGATCAAACAACCCTGGCCATGCAAACCATTAATACATCCAAATTTCTTGGCGCCAATTCAGTTGCAGCCGGTCCGGGTAACATATGCTCGGATTATGCTATCACCCCACGATTGAATCTTTTTGCCAAAAACAAAGTGTACATGCATTTTGATTATTCACTAAAAAGATGGCTGCAGGTTGATCATTTGAGAATCTATTTTCGCAGGAACCAGTATGAAGTCTGGGTTATGATCATTGATTTGCCAATAAGTGGATATGGTGACGAATTTAAATGGAGAAAGTATAACCTGGAGCTCCCGGCTAACTGTTATACTGCCGAAGCGCAAATAGGATTCCGGTATGATGATGGCAACGATGTGGGTTACGGGGCCGCCATCGACAACGTGGTGATCGACGAAGAAGCAACTTCGGGGATTGAAACCAAACTCAAAAACCTTTCCATAAATCTTTACCCGAATCCGGCTGAAGACAAAACGACTCTGGATATCACCGGTACTCCATGGGGTCGGGTATCCTTGAAATTGATCAGTACAGACGGTAAAACTCTATGGTCGAAGATCAGCCACAATCAAATTGAAGGACAGGAAACGATTAATCTTAAGGGCATTGCCAAAGGGTACTATTATATAGTTGTTGAAACAGCGGATGAGATCATAGTCAAATCCCTGGTCAAACAGAATTGATTGATCAAAAATGTCCACATATTATCCGTGAACATCCGGGTGAGGAGGAAGATTTTTTACTGTATAATAACTTTTTCGACCTTAACTTTCTGGTCTTGCTTCACTTTCAGATAGTAAACACCTTTATCAAACTGGCTGGTGCTGATCTCCGCATTGTTGCTATAGGCAGCTTTTACTTCGTTACGGTAAACGACCTGACCTGAAGTGTTAATCAGTTCGAGCGTCATGTCAGTTGCCTCGATATTGGTGATGCTCACCGTAAACCTGCCATTGGCCGGGTTCGGAAAAATATTGATCGATGCAGTTAGGGCTTTGGTAATCAGCCCGGTAGTAACGCCGTTATTATAAGTATTGTTCAGGATGTTCCAATATCGAACGGTATACTTTCTGTAGGGTCCGCCACTGAAAGCATAAGCTTCCTCAAGACCGTTAATCCGGTACTTATATTCGATTATTTTACCTATCGACATCCCATCTACGGTAACTGTATAGATACCATCGCCTTCGGGATCAGTCATATCAGCCGTTCCGTTCCATGTTGAAGAAACCCCAAAAACATCCACCTTGTCGGTTCCGGGATGGAATTCTCCGTTCTGGATATGTTTGTTCAAATCTACATTGAAGGTTACGGGCGCCTGTGTGGGACCTCCGGAGGCCTTAATGTTAAAACCGATCATGTTCAGCTTTTTCGGCTCGTACCAGGTACCTCCAACGGAAAGGTAAACGATGGTATTGGATTGTTTTGTGGTCATGTCCCAGCCAACCGACAAACCATTGTTTCCGTTGGTTGGATCGGTCGGATCAACGGACCACATGCGGACGAAGGTTGCATACTTGCCGGGGGAAAGGAATTCATGTTCACCGTCTTTAACCAGTGGCAGGGTAACCCATTTGTAACTGTAGGAGGAATCCATGTCAACAGTCGCGGATGTAAGCCATTCTTCCAGAGAACCATCAATTTCTTTCATTAAAACAAACTGGAATTGGGGACTCTGTGTAGCCACAAATGAGGTAAGATAGGCTGTTATTGAATTGATTTCACAATCCGCGTGAATGTCATACTTTACTCCGACCATGTCACCTGCATTGGAACCACCAGTCCAGCCAACTGTATTGGCTGAAGATTCAGCCGTGAAGTCCGCCCGATGGGCCAGCGTATCATTGACCGTGAAAGGGAGTGTAACCGTATTGTTTTTCGGAACCTCTTCACTATTATCGGAAACAGCGGTATAGATAATCCTGTAGTCGCCATAATCGGTGGCAAGCCATGGGTTGACAACATTCAGGGTATCTCTTTGCAGACTCCATATTGGCATGGAAGGGGAATTATCCGTGACAATACTGGCACCATTTTTCAATATCTCAACCTTCAGATTCGCATTTTCCTGATCGTAATTACCATTATTCTGCAAGGCGCCCCAAAAATGGTACTGTCCAATTGTGCCGGTGGTTGAGCCTGGCATACCCATTTGACTGAGCGGCCAGTAATTGATGTGTCCGGCGGTACTGCCATCACCTTCATCCCATCCGATCCAATAATCTTCGAGTACGAGATCATTGTCATAAGCCTCACTGAGGCTGAGGTCATCGATCATCCAAAAATAGTACGCCATCCCGTGCATATAAAACCGGATCTGAACATTGGACATGCCGGCGGCAACTTCTGTGATGTTGATCTCAACATTCTGGAATCGATCCGGAGTGTAGGTATTTCCCATGATACCGTGGCGAACATCAAAGGTCGCCCAATGGGTACCCCCGTCAATGGTAACGAGCATTTCGAGGTTGTAATTGTTGCAGCAAAGACGGAAATACTGGCTGAATTTGACTACAACCGAGCTGACTGATGAGCAGTTGATCGGTGGGGTCTGAATGTAAGTATCGCTAACAATTGCTGTGGTAACTCCGTCGCGGCGGTTATATTCAGCCATCGGAACCGCAATGAACCCATCTCCGCCGGTAACAAAGAAAGAAGGAGCAGGTTGCACAGTGTTAAGTCCCTTAAGGGTATCATTTCTCCAGATCCAAAGGTTTCCATAGTCGGAATTGTCTTGCACTATCCATCCGTCAGGTAATGACCAGCCACGAGGATCAGAGGGATCAGCCCAATTGAATGATGTCTGCCAGATAATGTCCCCGCCCCCTTTACTTGCAATAGGCAAAACGCTTTGAGTATCCGGTGATTTTTCCCAAAATGGAACTTCCTGGCAGTTTTGCAAAACCTGACCAAAAGAGGTAACCATAGTGCCAAGGAAAAGTAAAACCAGTGTAAATCTTTTCATAGTATATTGTTTTTACCGTCAGTTAAGTAAATGTAAGAAAATTTAGAATTGTTGTCAATAAATATCTCTGAAAGGATGAATCGAAATGATGTTAACTCTGGAAGAGTTGTATTATCTTCGATAGGATTTGGTTCATCGAAACTGCCGGAGTTTGAATATTAAAATGGATGTTTGGACCAATATTTGTCCCCTATTTTCATAACTCACTGTCCTTCAGATCAAGTTACATTTCTGCATCGGAAAGTAACATGGCAGGACGACGGATTATGAAACGGATGGATCCATGACCTGGCCGATAAACAGGATCAGGCCGGTCGACCGCTCAGCAATCACATAAGTAAACGGATGATCAAAGAATAATCCGTACGGGCTTCCCATGACACCCCACATGGATGTGACTCCAGCAGCTTCAGTGCCGTCCTCATTCACATTGATATAGGTTTTATGAATCACTGCGCTGATTGCAAAACTTTGGTCCATCATCCGGCTGAAATTGGCACCCGGCCTGAATACCCGCCGAATTCCCAGACTTTGCAACAATGGAATCAAATCAAAATCCTTCTCAATGATGAATTGAGGAAAATAAATCTTAATGGTTTTATCCGAGACAAACCGGGTTCGAATATCATCCCAATTATCAATTAACCAGTCAGTTAATTTATCCAAAGATCCCGTCTGATGCGGCATGAATGCATACATCGCCCATTCACCGTTGCCATACGGCATCTCCAGTCCGTACCAGGCCGGATGGGAATAAAACCGATAAGCCTGGTTATTTTCCATGACGGAAATATCAACCTCGGTACGGTCCAGCTTACTGAAACCCCAGGGCTTGTTCTTTTTCCGGTCAAATTTATAGGTCCATTCTCCATTGAAATAAATCGCATTTGTCAGATTCATCACTGTGTTTGGGGGAATGAAGGTGACTATCTCCTTGATCTTTCCATGAGTCTTATCTGATACCCAATTGTTGATCAGGTTCAGAGTACCCGGCCAATTGAAATCCACCGGATAGACACCTGCATTGTAATATTCAGTCAGATCATTCCGGAAGGTTGGAACAATACTGATCCCGGCCTGGTACCAAAACGAGTTGGCCGATTCAAAGGTAACCTTGGGATCTTTTAGGATTAAATACTTCGTCAGGTTTTTATAATCCTCATTCATCGATGGCAGGTCGGCTTCTGAGAGATCGAGTGCCTGGAGAATCTCTTTCATATCCTCTGCGGAAGTTCCGTTGGCAAGCATTGACAGGGCAGTCCTGACACTGACCGGGGAAACACACAGATTCGACTCGGGGTTTTCCCTGTAAATCGCTCCATACAGCTTGAGTCCGAACTGATTGCTGACCGTAAATCCGGGATAAAGATGCGGAGGTGCCGGCCTGGGCATTTCTTCGGACGTCGGCAACTCTTTGCTACAGGAAAGACACGAGATAACCAGGACTGCAAGGAAGGTTAAGGTTTTCATACCGGTTAAATATTAAATGAAGATATCATTCAAGAAATTAACTTGGGCAGACAAAGAGGGGGATATTCTAATATACGAAGAAGAATCTGATTTTTATCTAGATTTGTTCCGGCAATGAACAATCAAATCCATATTTCCATTTGCATCATCAGTGTGAAAACAAGCTGATCAGGGAGGCTATGGACTTAACATATCAAACCTTCCTGATTGATCAGGGAGGTTTTTTTTTGAAGGAGATTATATGAAGGAAGATTTAACAGGGGTATATAAGGCTCAGCAACAGCTGGAAGGCATTTCCATGCGTACCCCACTCGATTACCTGGAGAACTTCTCCAGAACGCTGGACGGGCATTTGTTTGCTAAACGCGAAGACCTTCAGGCAGTTCGCTCCTATAAACTGCGAGGGGCCTTTGTTAAAATTGCCGGATTGCCGGACGAAGTCCGTGCTGAAGGTGTCATCTGCGCCAGCGCCGGTAACCATGCTCAGGGTGTGGCCTATGCCTGCAATAAGCTCGATATTGCCTGCCGGATATACATGCCGGTGACGACTCCCAATCAAAAGTTGACCCAAGTACGGTTTTTCGGCAACAGCCAGGCTGAGATCATCCTTGTCGGAGACACATTCGATGAAGCTTATCGTGCAGCTGGTGAAAATGCAAAATTGACCGGACAAGCCTTCATTCATCCATTTGATGATCCTTCTGTGATCAATGGACAGGCCACCGTCGCACTGGAAATACTGGAACAGGCCACCACCCCAATCGACTACCTTTTCCTGCCAATCGGGGGCGGCGGTTTGGCTTCGGGCGCAGCAATGGTCTTTAAAACATTGTCGCCTTCAACCCGCCTGATAGGAGTTGAACCGGAAGGGGCCCCATCCATGAAGAAGGCTTTTGAAGCCGGGGAGCCGGTTCTGCTAGAATCCATCGATTCGTTCACCGATGGTGCTGCGGTGAAAAAGGTTGGTAACCTGACCTATTCCATCTGCAAGGACCGGCTGGACGACATCATCCTGGTACCCGAAGGACTGATTTGCGAAACGATCCTCAGGATATACAATGAAAATGCGATCGTGGCGGAACCTGCAGGGGCACTGGCTTTGGCAGGCGCTGTCATGATGAAATCCAAACTTTGGGGTATGACCAGCGCTGCAGTGATTTCTGGTGGTAATAACGATATTACACGGTTTCCTGAGATTAAAGAACGGGCACTCCTTTACGCGAACCTCAAGCATTACTTTATCGTGAGTTTCCCGCAGCGACCCGGAGCCCTCAAACAGTTCGTTCAAGATATTCTCGGACCCGATGATGATATCGTCCATTTCGAATATTCAAAGAAAACATCCAGGGAAAATGGTCCGGCCCTGATTGGAATCGAACTGAAGAGAAGTTCTGATTTTGAACCTTTGGTCCAGAGGATGAAAGAAAAAAATTTTCCAGCCGAATATGTGAACGACCGGATTGAATTGATGCAATTCCTCATTTAAATAAGTGTTACCTTCACGGATTCTTAAACTTGCATGTTATGAGATTTTCATCACCGATGCGGTTAGTCCTTTATATGACAGCTGTTATCTTATTGATTGTCATAGGGGTATATCTCGTTTTATCATTCGCCGGGCTTAACACTTTCGATTGGAAGTTCCTGGCCTGGTTTGCCGGAATTATTTTCCTTTTCCTGCTCCTGTTCCTCACATCGGTCATGCGGAATTATCTGACTGAAAAATTTAAACTCATCTATAAAACGATCCAGAATCTGAAGCTGACCAAGGAGGAGAAGAGAAATCAGTCTTTGAAAATGTCGGGTGATGCTCTGGCAACGGTGGAAAAGGAAGTTCAGGACTGGGCGGAGAGTAAAAGATCTGAAATTGAACAATTAAGAAAGCTGGAAGCTTATCGAAGAGAGTTTCTGGGGAATGTAACCCATGAACTAAGAACACCGCTGTTCAATATTCAGGGCTATGTATCCACCCTGACAACAGGGGGTATAAACGATCCTGAAATCAACAAAAGTTACCTGGAGAAAACCGAAGCGAATATTGAGCGGATGATTGAAATGGTTGAAGAACTGGAAGTAATCTCCCGATTGGAAAGCGGTGAAATGCAGCTGGATGAATCCCATTTTGATCTTTATTCGCTTTGCAAGGAAGTTTACCATCATCTTGAGGACCTGGCTAAAGCAAAAAATATTTCCCTTATTTTCGGAGCCGATACTGGTCTGGGCAGTTTCGTGTATGCCGACCGTGAAAGGATCCGCCAGGTATTGGTTAACCTGGTAACCAATTCGATCAAATACGGAGTCGATAACGGCCGCACCAAAATCAGTATTTATGATATGGTGGAAAACTTTTTAGTTGAAGTTTCCGACAATGGAATAGGTGTCGAAGAGAAACATCTGTCAAGGCTTTTCGAACGTTTTTACCGGGTCGACAGAAGCCGTTCCCGTGGCGAGGGGGGCACCGGCCTGGGGCTTGCAATTGTGAAGCATATCGTTGAGGCTCATGAACAAACAGTAAACGTCCGCAGCACTCCTGGACTGGGATCAACCTTCTCTTTCACGGTCAGAAAATCGTAAAACCGTTGTTTTTCTTACCTTTGCGGCAGAAAAACAACTACCATGCCTTTAAACAAGTTACGCAATATTGGTATCGCCGCCCACATCGATGCCGGTAAGACCACAGTAAGCGAAAGAATTCTCTTCTATACGGGAATAAATCGCAAAATGGGCGAAGTCCATGATGGCCAGGCCACTATGGATTTCATGAAACAAGAACAGGAAAGAGGGATCACCATCGCCTCCGCAGCCATATCCGCAGTTTGGAAAGGATACACGATTAACCTGATTGACACCCCGGGACACGTGGATTTTACTGTTGAGGTCGAAAGATCGCTCCGTGTTATCGACGGTATGATCGCTGTTTTCTGTGCAGTCGGAGGAGTGGAGCCCCAGAGTGAAACAGTCTGGAATCAGGCTGACCGGTATAAAGTACCCAGAATCGGCTTTATCAACAAACTTGACCGCACGGGAGCAGATTTTTCCGAAGTGGTAACTCAAATGAATACCAATCTGGATGCCAACGCGATTCCATTCCATATACCTATTGGGGTGGAAGAAGAATTTGAGGGTATCATTGATATCATTGAGCGGAGGGCCTTTGCTTTCTCCGACCATGAAAGGATCGAAATCGCCATACCGGACAGTTATATTGAGCGGTGTGATGAAGCAAGATCCTTCCTGATTGAGAAGCTGGCTGAATATAATGACGAGATCATGAACCTTTTCCTCGAAGATCAGGATGTCAGCACCGAATTACTGAAAAAAGCCGCCCGGGAAGCCACTATTAAGCTACTGATCACCCCGGTATTTTGCGGAGCAGCATACAAGAACAAAGGGGTCCAGCTCTTATTGGATGCCGTGGTTGATTATCTTCCTTCTCCTTTGGATAAAGGAGCGGTCATCGGAACCGATATTGATGATCCGGAGAAGTCTCATACCCGCTGCCCTTCAGTTAAAGATCCATTTTCCGCGCTTGCTTTCAAATTAATCACGGACCCATTTGTCGGGCAGCAAACATTTATCCGGATTTATTCCGGAAAACTGACCAGCGGAATGGCTATCATGAATTCCACCAAAGGAAAGTCTGAAAGAATTGGACGTGTCATGAGAATACATGCCAAGGACCGCGAGGAAATCCATGAAGCCGGTCCGGGTGAGATAGTTGCGCTGATCGGAATGAAGGTTACCAAAACCGGTGATACGCTTTGCGACCCCGCACATCCGATCATTCTAGAAAATATAACCATACCACCGGCAGTCATCGAACTGAAAGTCATGCCACCCTCCCAGAAAGAGCAGCAAAAGATGGGTGAAGCCCTAAAAAAACTGGCCAATGAGGATCCATCCTTCAATGTCAGAGTGGACGAAGAAACCAATGAAACAATCATTGCAGGCATGGGCGAACTCCATCTTGAGATTATAGTCGACCGGATGAAATATGAATTCGGTGTGGAAGTTGAAGTCGGAGAACCCGCTGTAGCTTTCCGTGAAACCATTCAGGATGAGGTAGAAAGCAATTACAAACATTCAAAGCAAACCGGTGGAAAAGGCCAGTTTGCCCATACGGTTATGCGTATTGAGCCGAATCCGGGTAAAGGGTTTGAATTCGTTGATAAGGTTAAGGGCGGAGCCATACCAACCGAGTATATCCCATCGGTTCAGAAGGGAATCCTGAAAACTCTTGCTCTGGGTATCCTCGCCGGATTCCCGGTGGTGGATGTCAAGGTGGTACTTCTCGATGGAGGTTTCCATCCGGTGGATTCCAGCGATATGGCTTTCCAGACCTGTGCCTCCATCTGCTTTAAGCATGGTTTCATGAAAGCCAATCCTGTTCTTTTAGAACCTGTCATGAGCATTGAGGTTAATACACCTGATGATTATATTGGTGAAATTGTCGGCAATCTGAACCGAAGACGAGGTAAAATTGAATCGATGAGACGACATCGTAAAGGATCACAGAAAGTCAACGGATTTGTCCCTCTTCAGGAAATGTTCGGTTATTCAAATGCTTTAAGGAACCTGTCCAGCGGCTGTGCCAGTTATTCAATGGAGTTCTTCCAGTATATGCCGGTTCCCCCATCGATGCAGGCCGATCAGTTGGAAAAGATCAGGAAAAACAAAAAAGAATAAAAGGATATAAGGTTTTTCTATCTTTCGGTGGATTGACCCGACCTATTATGTTCAGAATTATCTTCCTGGCCGTCTTTTTGGCTCTGTTTGTCCAATGCACGACGGATACCGGTTTTCAGAAACAGAAGGCTTTGATTTCCGAAGCCGTCGGAAATGGCAAATTTTCTACCGCTACCGATCTCATTAGTAATACGTTAAAGAATCAAGAACTGGACCAGGAACAGGTCAGGTGGCTGACGGCAAGACAAGCTATGATCGATCGCATACGCCTGGATTTTTCTAAAACCGAAGAGCAGATAAGGTTGCAGCTCGCAAGGTATTTTCCTGTTCTTTCTGATAATCAGCTGGTTAGCTGGGAAAATTCAGGTCATATTGAAATGCGGAAGATTGATGGGGTTAAGAAGTACTTCAAAAATGCCGTTTCCAATTTGTACAGGCTGGATTCTGCGGCTGCAAGAGTCCGCCAGGCTGTTATCGGTATTCCGGTTGATCCGCTGGATTCCATCTGCATTGAAAACACAACAGCGATCATTCGAGATAACCAACCCGGTAAACTGGTAGAATCCCGACGGATCACGATAGAATATTCGATAACGGTTGACGCAGATGCAGTTCCTTCAGGCGAGATTGTCAGCTGCTGGATGCCTTTTCCCCGCGAATCCAGTCCCAGGCAGCAGAATGTTAAATTGATTGATTCAGATCCTGCACAGATGGTCCAATCAGGAAAAAATTCAATCCATTCCTCACTTTTTTCAACTAAAAAGGCAGTCGCCGGTCAACCGGTTGTCTTTTCCTATACCGCTTCATTTGAAATTTCAGGACAATGGTTCGATCTTATGTATCTGAAATCAACACGAGGGCTCTCCCCGACATCGGAGTTCAGCCCATGTCTTCGGGAGGAGTTACCGCACGTCTCATTTTCACCAAAGGTCAGGCATTTGTCCGACAGCCTGGCTGTCGGACAATCCGACCCATTTCAGAAGATCAGATCTTTTTATTATTGGATTGATCAAAATATCCCCTGGGCTTCAGCCTTGGAATACTCTACTTTCGAGTGCATTCCGGATTATGTGATCAGTCAGGGACATGGCGATTGCGGCATGAAGACCTTCCTTCTGATGTCTATGGCCCGGTATAAGGGTATCCCGGCCAGATGGCAAAGCGGCTGGATGCTTCATCCGGGTGAGGAAAATTTGCACGACTGGTGCGAAATATGGTTTGAGCCAACCGGCTGGATTCCCGTGGATATGTCATTTGGACTGCAGAATTCCCCTGAACGCGCGGTCAGAGACTTCTACCTTTCAGGCATTGACTCGTACCGGATGATAGTAAATGACGGGTTTGCGGGAGAGTTTGATCCTCCAAAGAAGTTTTACAGATCAGAACCATTTGATTTTCAAAGAGGTGAAGTTGAATGGTCAAAAGGCAATCTCTATTTTAACCAGTGGGATTATCATTTAAAAGTCCTGTCCATTGAACCGGTCACCATAACTAACACTCAAAATGAGCATCGTAATGAACAATAAAATCCGAATCACTGGAATCATACTCCTGACGGCAGGGCTGATAATCTCCTGCAAACCGGAAAAAAATGATCTTGAGACCGCAAAATTCCTGATAGATTCCATTCAGAGTCAGACTATTGCAGATAGCAGGATCGAGGTTTTTTCCATTAAACCTGCCTTCTACGAAGATGGAATCATCCTGAGGGGTAAGACGACCAATCAGGAGGCAGTCGCTAAACTGACTGCAGTATTAAAACAGGAGCGAATCGTTTACACCGATAGCATCGTCCGGCTCCCGGATCCCGCTTTGGGCGAAAAGCTTTGGGGATTGGTCACCATATCGGTTGCCAATATAAAATATACGGCAGCCCATTCAGCCGAGATGGCCACCCAGGCTCTGATGGGTACGCCGGTCAAGATTCTTCAGGAGGATAATGGATGGCTGCTTATTCAGACTCCGGACAGGTACATTGCGTGGACTGAATCTGCCGGCATTGCCAGGCTAACCCAATCACAGATCGATCAGTGGAAAACTTCAGTCCGGTTCATCTATCTCGGTGATAATGGTTTGATCCTGAACGCACCCGAAAAGAATGCCATTCCTGTTTCGGATATAGTCCTTGGAGGGATTTTAAGTATCAATGGTAAAGAAGCTGCAAGGGGAAACTATTTACCGGTCGCATTGCCTGACGGACGGACCGGATATATCGCCGGTGAGGATTGCCAGGAATTCAAAACCTGGAGCGACCAGGTATCCATGGATTCTATCGCCCTCGTAAAGAGTGCATTTCATTTGATGGGCCGACCCTATCTCTGGGGAGGAACTTCCATCAAGGGGATGGACTGCAGCGGATTTACCAGAACCATTTACCTGAATGGCGGATTGATTTTGTCACGCGATGCTTCCCAGCAGGTACTGCAAGGCATGGAGGTTCCCACAAGCGATATTTGGAAAGGATTGAAAATGGGAGACCTTCTTTTCTTTGGCCGAAGAGCTACCACTGAAGTGACAGAAAAAGTGTCACATGTTGGTATGTATATTGGAGGATCGGAATTTATCCACTGCTCAGGAATGGTGAAAGTCAATAGTCTGGATTCGGCCCGGACCAATTTCAAACCCTATTATCACACTAATCTGCTGCACGTTAAAAGAATTATTGGTACCTCTACCCTTCCCGATTCATTTAAAGCCCTTGGATGGTATAATTGATATTTCAACGGATTCTTAATGAAAACGAACAGAAGAAGGTTCATCACCCTTACCGGAATTGCGGCAGCCGGATTATCGGCAGGCAAAATCGTCATGGCCGGTCAAAAGAGTAAGCTCAAGCCAACCGCCGGAAAATTAAAACTGCTGTTTGAGCCTTATAGCCTGGCCCTTAAGCATGTATTTACAATTGCAGGTTCATCCAGGACCAGTACGCCGGTCATGCTTACCAAAATTGAATTTGACGGAGTGACGGGTTACGGTGAAGCTTCGATGCCGCCCTATCTCGGTGAATCGCAGGAGACAGCCACCATTTTTTTGTCGAAAGTCGATCTTGGAAATTTCACGGATCCCTTTCATATCGAGGATATCCTGGATTATGTCGACTCGGTTGATACAGGCAACCGGGCTGCCAAGGCCTCTGTTGACATTGCCCTTCATGATCTTGTGGGCAAACTGATGGGACAATCCTGGTATCGTATCTGGGGCCTGAATCCGGGCCTGACGCCAAACACTTCCTTTACCATTGGAATCGATACACCGGAGGTTGTCAGGCAGAAAGTTGCCGAAGCATCGGGGTTTAAAATCCTGAAAGTCAAGCTTGGCCGGGAAAACGACCGCGAGATGATCCAGACCATACGTTCGGCCACCAAGGTTCCTTTGGCTGTTGATGTCAATCAGGGTTGGAAAGAGAAAGAAAAAGCGCTGGAAATGATTTATTGGCTCAAAGATATGGGGATTGTGATGGTGGAGCAGCCATTGCCGAAAGAACAGATTGATGACATGGCCTGGCTGACTGCACGTTCTCCCTTGCCGATTTTCGGCGATGAATCGGTTCAACGGTTACCCGATGTGGTGAAAGCAGTCGGGGTGTACCATGGCATCAATATCAAGCTGATGAAGTGCACAGGGATGCGCGAGGCATTTGCCATGGCTAAAACAGCAAAATCGCTGGGAATGAAGATCATGATCGGATGCATGACCGAAACCTCCTGTGCCGTATCAGCAGCTGCTCAATTATCCCCGCTTGCAGAATTTGCAGATTTGGACGGCAATCTTTTGATATCCAATGACCTATACTCTGGAATGCAAATTATTGAGGGGAAAATCACCTTAGGTGACCTGCCCGGGATTGGAATCCGGAAAATCTGATGGATATTGAATATTGAATATCTGGTAGAGACGGATAATTATCCGTCTCTACGTAATGTTTAATCATGATATACCATATTGTGAAATACGTTGGTCACGTCATCATCTTCTTCAAAACGTGCCAGGGTCTTTTCAACTTCTGCAGCCTGTTCCGGGGTTAATTCCTTAGTTTGAGTGGCAATTCTTTCGAATTCAGCACTGATAATCTCAAACGAGTTTTCCTCCAGATATTTTTGAATCATGCCAAAATCTTCAAAATCACCTGAAATAATGATATTGTCGTCCTCGGCAAAGATTTCCTGAGCTCCGGCGTCAATCATCGAAAGTTCAAGTTCTTCAAGATCAAGGTCCGGTTTTCCTTTGACTTTAAATATGCACTTATGCTCAAACAGGAAACTTACACTGCCGGAAGTTCCCAATGCTCCTCCGGTACGGTTAAAATAGCTTCTTACGTTAGCCACTGTGCGGGTGTTATTGTCTGAAGCGGTTTCCACCAGTACGGCAATGCCGTGCGGAGCATAACCTTCATAAACAAATTCCTTAAAATCAGCCTGATCCTTGCCTGCAGCTTTCTTAATGGATCCCATAACGGTATCCTTGGGCATATTGGCAGCACGGGCATTCTGCATCAGGACACGAAGCCTGGAATTGTTAGCAGGATCAGGACCGCCGGCTTTTACACATATTATGATCTCTTTGGATATTCGGGTGAATGTTTTGGACATGCTCCCCCAACGCTTAAACATGCGCGCTTTCCGATATTCATATGCTCTTCCCATAATTGCTTCCAGTTTGGACTCCAAAAATATGTCTTTTTAGTTGAGTACAATTCGCTCATAGGGAATCTTACCCATTTTTACTTCGACAAAGGGCACCCCATTCTTCAAACCGGCATTTCCGAAGCCGGTTTCGGTGGAGATAAAACTGGTGAAATTATCACCGACTTTCGTATTGATAAATAGAACCTTGTCGACAGCATCATATCTTATGCCTGTAAGCCCCTGCAACATGCCATAGCTCGACAGGGCCCGCGCATACCAATGTCCGCACTCATACTCATCAAACGGGTTCCTGACGGTACCATCATAGCGGTCGCGACATGCTTTTACGATATCGAGGCCTTTTTGCACTTCACCTTTGATCATCAGATGACTTGCCACCTGGTATTCGATCCCGGTCCACACTTCGTTGCTGTAAACAAACGGCAGCGAGAGCTGTCCGCCTTTCGGCCAGGTGCAAAGGATCAATCCACCTTCTTTTCCAAGCGCATACGTCGGGCGCTGCGGGTTATCATGGTCGGTGAGGTCGGATTTGAAATTGTATTTATAAACCGACGACAAGTGACCGGTTACTTTGTCATTATCAATTATTTCAGGTAATCCGGCGCACGAGGCCATCCACATACCCATGATCCCGTCGGAGATGCAGCCGGAACCATATTGATACTTTGGTCCCTCTTTCACCAGCAGGTCATAAGCCTCATTCGGAGCAATGGTCGCAGCCGGGATTTTTGTCGGGTCGGCTGCGTGCAGATCATTCCAGCGGATTTTCTGAAAAAAGTATTCCCCGTTAAAGAGATTCTGTTCCATAAATGACTTGCCTTTGACCAGGAGGGACTCATATTCAGGAACCGGCTTCTGCATGAACCTGCTCATTTCAATAAAGGCGGTCAGAGCTCCCAGATAAAAACTGGAACACATGCCATCGGGCCCCCAGAACTCGATATCGTATGTATTATGATGAGGTTCAACGAGCACGCCCAGTTTATCGGGATCCCAGGTTTTAATGCAATAATCCAGGCTTTGCCTGACAAAAGGATAGATATTCGACAACCAGTCATTATCGCCACTGATCCGCCACTCGCGGTAAACCTTCATAATGCCGCCCAACTGCCCGTCGGAGGCTGCATGGAATTTGTGTTGAGGTTCGTTGATCGGCAGATTGGCGCGGAATGTCTGATGACCTTCAGCATTCTGACTGACCGTAAACTCCGTTGCCCTGAGCGACCGCTCAAGTTCAGGGAAAAGATGGGGAATAGCCTGGGCATAATTCCAAACATGGGTACAACTGCCCGCACAGCAACCGTTATTATCATCGCAGCCCTCCCATGCCCATAGTTTGCCATTTGTATCGCGCAAGACTGTCGGCGATTTCAGGATGGTCAGATTGGCTCCGATAGCCTCCAGTACCTCAGGAGCCAGGGTACTCGAATAAAAGGCATCCCGGAAAATTTCACTTCCTGATTTCAATTTGGAGTAATTCAGGATCCAATAATCCTGCAATGATGCTATGCCGTCAAATTTGCCGGCATACCAGGGTTTATAATATCTTTCAACGGTGCATGCTTCCGGATCGCAACCGGCACATCCATCGGCAAGAGCAGATTTTTTCCATGAACCGTAAGTAGTCCCTTCGAAATCTTCAAATAATACATCTCCTGAAGACATTGAAGCAGGATCAACCAAGGGGTTATCCGAGAATATGATCTGATCGGCATTGACATGCCCCCACCCGCCGGTTTCATTATCGATAATTTCGAGAATGGCTGTTTTGCCCTTAAATTCTTTTACGTCCCAAACTACCGGGGTCAGCTGTTCTTGATTCTTCCCGGATGCTGATCGGACAATTTTACCCCCGACCTTAAGATTTACACCCGTTTTCTCCAGGGTTCCGCCACCGCCGATCAGGAAGGCGATCAATCGCTTCTTAATCTTAAATTCCGGTGAAGTCAGGGTGCCGGTCAAACCGTCACCATCGGGATAATAGGTATTAACCAATTGTTTACCAACAAAACCAGGGATATCCTGCTGACTGGCAGCAGCACCGGGCGCCGGTTTGTCTCCAAAAGCAGCCCCCGTCGGATTAGGCTGTGAACCGCTGGATATCTTCGTATTCGGGGAGTACCAGCAAAACATGAGCCGAACGGTCTGTTCTTGTTTTGGCAGGATATGGAGAGGTACAAAAAGTGATGCGCCGGGAGGATTATCACCGCTTGGTTCATCAGGCTTGATCATACCTTCTCGTATATCTTTCCATAAAATGGTCAATGCATCGAACCAACCCCCACGAAACCAGCTATGGTCGATCAGTGCATCCTGTTCGGTAAAAACGCTGAACCAGCCTTCCATTTCGGGCTTCTCCTTTGTGCCTTTCTGATGAAGTATAAAACCGTTTTTAGTAGGAAGAATCTCATTTCGTGCATCTTTCCTGATGATATTTTTGGAGTTCCAGGAAAATACGGCATCCAAAGTTTTATCCGAAGTATTCGTGAAAGTATATTCCATGGAACCGACCGGTAAACTTGAATTATCGGCATCTCCCGGTATAAATGGGCTCCAGCCCGAAATCTTCACTTTAAGGGGAATATCCTTATCATCCAGTTCAATCAAACCAAATGGGAAACGGGCTAAAAAACGGCAATTTTCAAACCGTGGCAGGCCATAATCATAATCTCCCCCTCCATTGGCCGTTCCGGGCCGGCCGAATATCTTCCAGGTGGGTATTTGTCCCTGCAGAACCTTGGCTCCATTAGCTATTCCAGATACAGAAATGGCAGCAAATGCGAATGGTTCATTGAAAACATCCGGTTGATTATCGATCGAAAGATGGGACCAGGCACCATTTCCATCCAGACAAACCATACCCGCACCAATGCCTCCTAATGGAAAGGCTATATAATCAAGATTCTTTCCGCTGTAATAGGAATTAAAATTATGCTGACCGGCAGCCTTTTGACCACTCATAGCAATAGCTAACAAACAGAGAATCAGGCTCAGACTTGTTCGAAAAGGGACCATTTCAGATTTCATTGGATGCAATATTTATATTCGACCGAATGTACTAAAATATTGAGAAAATCCCGGTCTGAAATTTTGGCAATGCAGCAAGAAAGGTGAGATTTGTATTTAACCCTGAAACGCAAATTTTCTCAAATGCTTTCATATGCTGAACAGCTTCTGCTGCTGACTGTCGACCCGGTTACCGGACGTTTTTTTCCGGTTGCCAATCAGGTGGTGCAACTGTCACTTGCCGGGGCACTGTTATTCGATGCTTCCTTTAATGGGCTGATCAATGATGACTGGGAACAGCTGACTGTCCTGAACCGGCCGGAATCAGGCAACCTGGCACTTGATGAGACCATCAGGTGTCTTCAGGTATTGGGCGGATCGATTCCGCTGGAACAGGCAATGTCTGTTGTTGCTGCTCACGGGGAAACCCTGCGTCACCTGGTATGGGATTCCATGGAGACCAGAGGGCTATTGGTCCGCAGGAAGAAGGAACTGCTCTTCTACGCTCAAAAACTTGAACTCTTTACCCCCGATTTTCCACTGGTCATTGAGGTTCATCAAAAAATCCGGAATGCTATTTTTAAAGATGAGGTACCCGACTTTCAGGTTCCTGCTATGGTCAGCCTGATGGTTGCCGGTGGTCTGACTACCTATGTTTTAAAACCTGATGAAATTACCGGAAAAAGGGAAAGAATCGCCTGGCTGGCCGGCATGGAGTCACTGGGACGTGAGATCATCCGGTCGGTTCATGCCCTGGAATCCACAGATCTGGAAGTGAATGCAGCTGAAATCATCGGACTCAATCATGATCAGCCCAAGACGTTTGCCGGCGGAATGGATTCGGTATTGACTTCCCTGAGTTATTTGTACAAAGAAGCAGGTATCCTTCGAAGCCGCAAGATCATTGCTTCTTTTAATCAGGTAGGGGGATTTGAGTGTCCCGGCTGCGCCTGGCCAAATCCTGACAAAAACCGTTCGCATTTCGAATTCTGCGAGAGCGGTGCAAAAAATCTCAGTTCCGAAGCGACAACCAAACATATCAATCATGCTTTTTTTGAAAAATGGTCGGTTCCGGACCTTCTGCTGACTTCAGATTATTGGCTTGAACAACAGGGACGTCTCACCCAGCCAATGGTCCTTGATGAAAATGCAACTCATTACAAACCAATTTCATGGGAAGAATCGTTTCAGTTGATTGCTTCTGAATTGAACCAACTGTTCCAGCCGGATGAGGCTGTTTTTTATGCATCGGGACGGACCTCCAATGAGGCTGCTTTTGTATATCAATTATTTGCCCGGGCGTTTGGGACCAACAACCTGCCGAACAGTGCCAATCTATGCCATGAACCGTCGGGAAAAGCCCTGACCCTTAGCCTGGGCGTAGGTAAAAGCAGTGTAAGCCTGGATGACTTTCCAAAAGCCGGGGCCATTTTTATTTTCGGTCATAATCCCGGTTCCAACCATCCCAGGATGCTAAATTCCTTAAAAGAAGCGGCCCGGAATGGATGCCGGATCATTGCGGTGAATCCGATGCCTGAGGCCAGTCTCATGGGATTTGCAGATCCTCAGGAAGTTAGATCCTACTTTGGACAGCAAACTGCCTTAACCCAACTGTTTATTCAACCCAGGATAAACGGGGATATGGCTCTGGTCAGGGGAATTGTCAAGGCTGCCCTCGAAGAGGAAGACCGCACAGGCGGGATCCTGGATAAGGTTTTTATTGAAAAGTTTACCGGCGGATTTAAGGAATACCGGGAAACAGTTTCCGAAACAACCTGGGAAGAGATTGTAGCCGCGAGCGGCGTCGAAAAATCAAAGATCATTGAAGCAGCATCAATATATTGGAAAGTCGACAGGGTAATCGCTTCCTGGTGCCTGGGGATCACACACCATAGGAATTCAGTTGAAACTATCAGGGAAATTATCAACCTTTTGTTGCTCAGGGGGAATATCGGAAAACCCGGATCAGGGGTCTGTCCGGTCAGGGGACACAGCAATATTCAGGGCATTCGGTCGGTGGGCGTGGGTGAAAACATGCCGGTCCCCTTTTTAGACGCCATGGAGAAACATTTTTCCATTCCGGTCCCGCGGAAGCCCGGATTAAGCATTGTTCCTGCGGTCAGGGCAATGGCCGCCGGGAAGGTAAAAGTATTGATCTCGCTTGGCGGAAACCTGGCCTCAGCTGTTCCGGATACCCATTTTGTGGATCAGGCCATCCGGCAAAACCGGCTTACTGTCATGATATCGACCAAACTGAACCGCAGCCATCTGGTTACCGGCAAAAGGGCATTGATTTTACCCTGTTTATCGAGATCGGAGGAGGATGTATCGACTTCAGGAAAACAAAGGGTATCCATTGAAGACGCCATGGGCAAAATCGGATATTCGGGAGGATGCCTCTCCCCTTCCTCAACCGGGCAGAAAAGCGAAGTATCAATCATAGCTGAAATGGCCAGGGTAACCTTAGGCAACAAGGGTAATATCGACTGGAACCGTTTTGGCTTTGACAACCAATTCATCAGATCGGAAATTGCGGAAACTATCCCAACCTTCAGGGAATTAGGCAACAAGAATTCCGCAAAAAAAGGCTTTTACCTTGATAATGCCCTGCAAAAACGCCAGTTTAAGAAACCGGACGGCAAGGGTTTGTTCAGCAATCATCCGCTTCAAATGGACGTTCCTGAAGAGGGTGAACTGATGCTGATGACTATTCGCAGTCACGACCAGTTCAATACCTCCATATTCGGCCTGAACGACCGGTACCGGGGTATCCATAACGAACGGCGCGTATTGTTTATGAACACTGACGATATGAAGGAGCGCGGAATCCTGGCAGAACAACTGGTCAATATAACCAGCCATTATGATGGGAAGGTCAGGAGATTAGAAGGTTATTACGCAATAGCTTATCCTATCAGGCAAGGATGTGTGGCTGCGTATTTCCCTGAAGCCAATCCGCTGTTATCGATCAATAACACCAGTGCATGTGAAACACCCGCTTATAAATCAGTGAGAGTCAAGGTCGTCGGCGCCTGAATTCTTAACGATTCGGATAAAGAAAAGAAGGAAGAATGATGAGATTCGAATGCAGAATTCCGAATGCCGAATACGAGATTCAGGTAATCATGAAGTAAAAAAATGCTACTTCATCAACACTTGAATCTCCAACTCGGCATTCGGAATTCTGCATTCGAATCTCAGCCTTCAAACTCAAAACCGATACCTGATACTCGATATCCCCTTATTTCTTCAACAAATCCCGTATCTCTTCCAAAAGTTTCTCTTGTTTGGTAGGTTCGGCTGGTGGTGCAGGAGCTTCAACCTTTTTCCTTTCCATTTTCTGAGCTGCCTGGATGATCATGAAAATACAGAAGGCAATAATCAGAAAATCAACAATGTTTTGAATGAACATGCCATAATTCAGCGTCACATTTGACGCTTCATCGGCACCGTGCTTAAGAATAATCTTAAGAGCTTTAAAATCAACATTGCCAAGAAGCAATCCGATTGGCGGCATAAGCAAATCGTTCACCAGAGAGGAAACGATTTTTCCAAACGCTCCTCCGATGATCACGGCAGTTGCTAAATCCAGAACATTGCCTTTCATGGCAAAATTCTTAAAATCCCCCATTAGTCCCATAGAGTTGTGTTTTAGTTTAGAGTTAGTACTGCAAGTGCCTGAGGTGACTAGATTGCCTCAAGCGCTTTAATTCCAAAATAAAGCACATGGGGCAGTATAATCGAAACTAAGTTATCAAAGAATTTCGAAGTTTAAGATCATTTTTATTTATTTTGACCAGACACCCTTCTCTGTCATCCTGGCGAATGCCGGGACCCCTTCAATCCAGCAGGATTTACGCAAGTCCAGGACCCGCGACACCGTATCTATTTTATCGTAGTAATCCTGCATAGAACGACACCGTGGAAGGGCACTTCCACCTCAAAGGATCCGCTAAATTCCCCGATATCCTTTTGCCTCCAGGCATCGCGGACAGTAAATTTACCGTTCAACCCCAGATCGGAAGCTGAGACGGATACCTTTTGACTGTTCGGCTGGTCGTCCCATCGGATGTCAGCATCCCCACCGCTATTGCCATTGTTAAATACGCCCAGGGCGATGGAACCATCCTCCATGGGTTTTGACCAAATCTGAATACCATCTTTATTACCTACCGTTGTTGCTTGTTTGCCCATTGGGTCCTGGTTAATTTCCAGTACTTCATCGTTGGTTAACAGGTTCAGCGTAAACGCATCCATTTGGGTCATATCGCATCCGATCAGCAATGGTGAAGCCAGCAGTGCCCAAAGTGAAATATGGGTGTACTGTTCATCCGGCGTCAGCCTTGAGGGATGAAGGTTCGGTCCCCAGCCAACTTTTCCAACAACAAGCATATCCGGGTCATTCCAGTTGCCCGGCTTGGCAAATTTTGAACTTTTTTCCTGCGCAAAACCGATGCCGGCCATGCTGTTCCAGCTATCGGTGATATCCCCGGTAGTTCTCCACAGGTTGCCTCCGACTTCAGAGCCCCATTCCCAAACATTGCCCATTCCGTATTGACAAAGGCTGAAAATAATATCACGTTCCACCTGGTTCAGCATTTTGCGCATGAGTAAATAGGGTTTTTTCAATTCCGGCAGGCTCTGATCCTTGGCAATCTTGCCGTAGGAGCACCAATCATATTTCACATAATCAATCCCCCAATTGGCCCATGTCCTGGCATCTGACAATTCATTTTCATAGCTGCCCTGGAACCCTCCGCAAGTTTGGGGTCCGGGTGAGGAATAAATACCTATACGCAATCCAAGAGTATGGATATAACCGGTAAGTGCCTTCATGTCCGGAAACTTCTCATTGGCCAGCAATTCCCCTTGCTTGGTTCTATCAGCCGCCTCCCAGCCATCATCAATATTGATATAGGTCCAGCCATGATCAGCCAATCCGGAGCTTACCATCGCGTCGGCAGCTGCTTTTACCCTCCCCTGGTCTACACTTAAACCCCAGCAGTTCCATGAATTCCATCCCAGCGGGGGGGTCAGAGCGAGACCTTGATCGGTACGTATGGTGATATTTTTAATTACAGTGCCTTCTGCATTTTCTGCTGTAACGGTAACCGGGTAGACTCCTTTTGCCGGTGCTTTGCCGGTAATGGACCGGTTTTTTGCATCATAGATCAAACCGGCCGGCAAACCGGTCACTTCCACCCTGACCGGTGCTTTGCCGGTCACCGGAACCCGGAAAATAAAAGCTCTGTGAGGATTGGCTCCCACAACGGACGCCCCGTTGATTCTGGGTTTTGTATTTTCCGGAGTCAAAATGTAAGGTTCTTTCTGAACAACGGCAGCAACCACCGGTACGATTTGCCGGTAGGTGATGCTTGCATCAATCCAATCTGCATGGTCATAGTTGATGTCATCACCCCCATCGGTTACGAGCAAAGCCACTTTTTCGATACCTTTCAGGCTGACATGCACTTCCTTAGCAGGTTCTCCTTGCTTCATTATCCCGCTACTCCACAACACCTTGCGATCACCCAGCACCTGAAACTCCACCGTACCAGGCTTACTGCTTTCATCATCCACGCCAACCATGGCATCAAAGGATAATGCAGAGCCTTTGGTCACCAGGAGCATCTTACTCACCGCATGCGTTCCCACTCCCCTTTCGTAGACTTTACCGGCTATTTTCAGCGGGTTGCCATCAACGGATTTGCCGATGTGGTTTTCGCCCCAGCTGGATTCCATCCGGGTTAAATCAAATTGATCCAAATACATGACTTCTTTTCCGCCTGAGCATCCGATCATCAGCGATCCTGCAATCAGGATAGCGAACCTGTTAGTTATTTTCATTATTTTGTTTGTTAGCTTGCATCAAAGTTACCCAATTCATTTCGACATGAAAAGCTCAAAAGAGTTACCATTGCGCCGGTCACGTAAAAAAGGCCTGCCCCCCGGATCGCTGGTTCACATTGGCACCACTTTTCCCGGACAGGAAGGATTGACCAGCCATCGCTATGATTCAAAGACCTGGACGAGTGAACCGGGATTTCCACCGAAACAAGTGAAATCAGCAGACGGTACATCACAAACTAACTGGTTGGAAATTAATGGTTTATCAGAAATTTCCATCCTCAAACCTGTTTTTGAGCGGATGCATGTAACTCCTTTGATCCTGGAGGATATCCTGAATACCGACCAGAATGCCAAATCCGATGCGGGAGAAAACTGGTTCTTTTTTGTGTTGAAAAACATCAAATGGAATGCGGACACCTTTAGCTGGACCTCCGAACAGATCAGCCTGGTTCTGGAACCCGATGTCATACTTTCATTCGCAGAGAAAAAGTCAGATCTCTTAAACCCTGCCTATACACTGCTGGATGTTGCCGGGTCAAAAATCAGGACGCATGGCACCGATTTCACCTTTTATACCCTGCTTGATATCATGGTGGATGATTATCTGGAAATAGCGGAAAAACTGGAGATACAGATCGAAGAGATGGAACTGAGCATGGAGGGTAAGTCTGATTTTGATCCCACACAGAACATTCACCAGATCAGGAAATTTCAGATCTATTTTCGCCACCAGGTTATGCCTGTTCGTGAAGGATTATTGCGACTGATCAAGGACCATGATAAGCTAATCAGCCCTGACGACCTGCCCTACTTCCAGGATGTTCTTGATCATACAAACCAGATTATCAGCAAGCTGGATCAGATACGCGACAATCTGGCATCGATCCGCGAGCTGTACCTGACTCAGCTGAATATCGGCATGAACAAGGTAATCCAACTCCTGACGGTGGTATCCACCATATTTATTCCGGTTACTTTCATCGCCGGGATATACGGCATGAATTTTAAAAACATGCCGGAGCTCTCATGGCACTATGGATACTTTATCCTGCTGGGGATAATGGCAGTGATCGGTTTTGGATCCTACTTTTTCTTCAGGCGCAAGAAATGGATGTAATCCTTCAGGTTAAAAAGCAAACTTGCTGGCGCATCTGGGATCATTGCTGCATTGGGCATCAACAACCGCTATTGAGGTTAGATAAATGATTTCCCTGACGTTACTTTCCATCTGAAGGATATGAACCGGTTTATTCATTCCCATAACGATAGGTCCGATCACTTCGGCGCCACCAATTTCCTGCATCATTTTATAAGCAATATTGCCTGAATCCAGGTTCGGGAAGATCAACGTATTAACATCATGTGCTGCCAGTTTTGAAAACGGGAACTTCTTCATCCTGATTTCCTTGTTGAGGGCAAAGTTTGCCTGCATTTCTCCATCAACGATCAGATCCGGATACTTTTCATGGAGTATCCTCACTGCAGTAGCGACCCGCACCGGTGAACCTTCACGCTGGGTTCCGAAATTCGAATAGGAAACCATGGCAATTTTCGGCTCAACGCCGAATTTTTTGATCTGCTCGGCCGCAAGAAGAGTTGTATCAACAAGCGCTTGGATATCAGGCTCTTTATTGACTGTGGTATCGGCAAAAAAGAATGGTCCCTTTTTAGTCATGAGGATGTACATACCGGCGATATGGTTGAGGATCGGTCTGACCCCGACACACTCGATAGCCGGACGGATGGTATAGGCATACTTCGAACTGGTTCCCGACAGGAATGAGTCTGCAATTCCCATGTGCACCATCATGGATCCAAAATAGGATTGGTTCTGCATCAGTTCATGCGCTTCATCAAAAGTAATCCCCTTGCGTTTGCGGTTTTTCACAAATTCTTCAGCGAACATATCAATCCGGTCGGCTTCATTATCAGATCTTGGATCAATGATCTGGATATCTTCAAGATCAAGATCCATTTCCTTGATTAACCGCCTGATTTTTGCAATATTTCCAAGAAGTATCGGTTTGGCAATAGCATCATGTTTAACTGCCTGAACAGCTTTGAGAACTTTAAGGTTTTCAGCCTGTCCGAAAACCACTTTTTTCGGATCACTTTGTGCACGGTCGGTGATATAGCGGATCAGCTTATTATCGAGGCCCATTCTTTTCTGCAACTGCAAAACATAGGCGTTCATATCCAGGATTGGTTTTCGTGCCACGCCGGAATCCATGGCTGCCTGTGCCACTGCGGGTGCAACCGTTGTAATCAGGCGGGGATCTAACGGTTTTGGGATGAGATATTCGCGGCCAAACTTCAGATTCTGTGCGTTGTATGCCAGGTTAACGGTTTCGGGTACATCTTCCTTGGCCAGTTTTGCCAGGGCCAGGGTAGCGGCAACTTTCATCTCCTCATTGATTGTTGAGGCCCTGACATCCAAGGCCCCGCGGAAAATGAACGGAAAACCAAGAACATTATTGATCTGGTTGGGATAATCAGAACGACCGGTAGCAAAAATGATATCCTCACGACTGGCCTTGGCATCCTCGTAAGGTATCTCCGGATTTGGATTGGCCATGGCAAATACGATCGGATCCTTGGCCATCGAACGGACCATGTCCTGATTGACCACATTGGCCACGGATAAACCTAGAAAAACATCTGCTCCAACAAAAGCTTCGGCAAGGGTGCTTATATCGCGATCCGTAACAAATGCGCGTTTTGATTCATTAAGGTCGGTACGTTTACGGTTGAGGACACCTTTACTATCCACCATAACAACGTTCTCTTTCTTAACACCCAGCCTGATATACAATTTGATGCAGGAAACGGCAGCCGCACCGGCTCCATTGACGAGCACCTTCACCTCTTCAATTTTTTTACCTACCACCAACAGCGCATTCAACAATCCGGCTGCGGAAATGATGGCTGTTCCGTGCTGATCATCATGGAATACAGGAATATTGAGTTCCTTGATGAGCCGCTGTTCAATCTCAAAACACTCGGGTGCCTTGATATCTTCCAAATTGATGCCTCCAAAAGTAGGGGAAATGGCTTTTACCACCTGGATCAGTTTCTCGGGGTCTTTTTCATTCACTTCGATGTCGAATACATCAACATCTGCAAAAATCTTGAAAAGTAAGCCTTTGCCTTCCATAACGGGCTTACCCGCAAGAGCACCGATATCGCCCAATCCCAGGACTGCCGTGCCATTGCTGATAACAGCAACAAGGTTGGATTTTGCGGTATAGAGATAAGCATCCTCCGGATTTGCTTCAATTTCCTTGCACGGAAAAGCAACTCCGGGTGTATAGGCTAATGCGAGGTCATACTGGGTACTGTAAGGAACTGTTGGGATTACTTCGATTTTCCCTGGCCTGCCTTTCGAATGATATTCAAGGGCCGCTTCTTTCTTAATTATTGCCATATCAGATAGATATTTAGGTTTTTCTACCTGACGAAATTAACCTATTACCAACTCATGTGGCATGACTAAAAGCAGGAAAAAGAAAAAAAGAAAAAATTCTCTCCTTGATTTATGCCTTTTTATGCATATACCGGACCCCGATTTTCAGCTCGACAAATTTATACCCCAATGATCCTTTGATTCCCCATTGCGGATAATAGGTCATGCTGTAATCAAGCTGCACATAGGGCTGGAAACTGGAGGCATTGTATCGGTTAAGTCCGGCCGAAAACCTTGTTTGATGTGCAAACTGATGTCCATCGATCCCTTTTTCACCATAATTGTTAATCATAAGAGCATATCCAATATAGGGCACCCATCCTTTTGACTGAGGCCTTAATTCATGCCTGACGGTCCAACCATAGCTTATCACTCGCACTGAACGGGAAGAATCCGTATCCGCCAGCATCTGGGTATACCCCAGAGGAACTGATATAAAAGAGGCCTTCCCACCGGTAAATCCTGATAACTGCCATGCATAATCAGCAAGAATGGAAAAACCGTTTGATGCTTGATTGGTCAACTCCGAACTCGTGATCCGGCGATAACCGGCCTCAAGGCTCATCTGTTTCGGAACGCTTTTAAAAATGGATTCCTGCCCTTGAACCATTACCGGTAACAGGAGGAGAATAAATACAATTACCTTTTTCATCATTAAAATTAGTTTGTAACAATCGTTACAAAACTAATTCAATTTTTATACATGAGAATCGTCTGCCTGTAATTTCCCGATGAAATCAGGGTATAAGTAAATAACCCGGATTCCAATCCATTGGCCTTCAAAGATATTTGTACTTCTTCGGCATCAATATTAACTTGTTGCTCATGAACGACCCTGCCGATAATATCGCGGATCTGCAGAACTGCAGGTTTATACCAGTAATCCTGTGATGCCTTTAATCGTATAAAAGTTTCCTCCGCCCAGGGATTGGGATAATTCTGATACAATTTGAAACCTGTTTTTTGCTCCGAAGGTTCTGTACCGGTAAGGTTAACTTCATACTCTTCAGAGAACAACCCTGGTGCACCATTTTTGACCGGTGCGACTGACACGTAGTTTCTTTGCCCGCTGTCAAGGCCTATCTCCATCTGGTGTACGTTGGTTACCCTAAAAACCGTATCAAATTCAAGGCTTTTGCTTTTGTTTTTGCGGATTCCCACAATAAACCCGTCAGCTTCACCGGTACCACCGGGCAGGCTGATTATGGCTCCTGAAGGGCGGCTCTCAAGGGAAGCGCTTATTTTTGCCGGTGCAAGGGCCAGGAGACCCGCTGTCACTCCATTTAGAATGGTGTTTCTTGCCAGATAGCCGGGATTGACAAACAGGCTGTCGAGTATACCGTCACCGTTGAGGTCCTTGCCCAGGATATCCCTCGTCGTATGGTTCCTGTCGGGTGCCGTACCCGTACCGTTTCCATGCTCGTTGGCTGAAATAATCCGGACCGCTGCATACCCTTTCTGCCTGAAGGGGGTATGATCCCCGCCCCTTCCGCCACGGTCCTCACCGAGCATGATATTTATGATCAAAGGGGTTGACAGATAGGGATTGATAAGCTCATCCTGAATATACTTCATATATCGGGCAAGCTGTTTGTGAGATGAATTCGCAAACATGCTGTTTGCCGATGAATAGGAAAAAATGCGAACATGCGTGCTGTCAACATGACCCAGATAGGGACACGACGGAGGCGAAGAAGTTTTTCCGCAATATATTCCGCCGACGATATCATTATTTAATACTGCGCGTATTTTAACACCTTGACCGGACAGGTAATTTGCCCAGGCCTTTGCTCCCCACAATCCTTCATCCTCTCCGGTTGGTGTGGTAAAAAGGATGGATTGCCTGAATGAGTATTTACTCATCACCCTGGCCAATTCCATGACCAACACCGTACCCGATCCGTTATCATCAATCCCCGGGGTATAACCCTGGATGTCGCATCCGCCTTCATTGCGGGTATCAAAATGACCTTCGATCAGCAGTATCTCATGATTGGAGGTATCGGATCCGGGAAGCAGGGCAAATGGATTCTTGTGATGGCCTTTAGTACAGATCTCGGCATCAAATTCTAGATAACCTGTCACCAGTCTGTTTTGATTATCTTTGCTCGCCTGGTCGAAATGGGAGAGGATCCATGTACGGCATGCTCCAATTCCGGTTGTTCCGCTGAGGGTGTCCGATCCCGAATTGCGGTTATAAAAGGTCTCCAGTTTTACCAGCAGACCGATCAGTTCATCCGGACTCACGTTACGTATTATGCCCATCCTCACTGAATCCGGGTCATTGATGACCACGGAAGGGCGAAATTGAGCAGGATCATAATGGCCCTTAAGAATTTCAACAGCAGCCGGATTGCTGAGAAACATGTTGGTTTGGGCTGTAACACCGCTAACAATGAAAATTGCCCACAGTGCAATAGATGGTGTGATTAATCTCTTCATGGTAATATGAGGTAACTATCCAATTTTCAAGGACGAGTGAAAACGAAGGTAAATTTTTATCGTGTAACAATCATGACATGACCACGGAAATTCTGTCCTTTTCATACATTTAGGGATTCTAAACCAGATTATCATGAAAGCACAAATTACCCGGACCCTGCTGATCTGCCTGCTGGCAGTCCTCTTCATCCAATGCAGTCAAAAACCAAAAACGGTGACTTTCGGGACGTTGATTTCCGACATGACCAATCCCCGTTTACTCTCAGAGTATCCTGACCCAGGGTTCATCTGCAAGCAATTCAGCAGTTATGACAGGCGTACCATCTCTCCGGATCAGCCCGGCTGGTTTGCAAATGCCGATGCTTCCTGGTTTATCCGGGAAGAATCCAATGGAGGCCGGCGGGAGTTTGTCATGATGGATGCAGAAGGTCCGGGTGCGGTGGTGCGATTTTGGATGACCTTCGGTAATGAACAAGCATATACAGGCACATTGAGGATCTATATTGACGGAAAAACAACTCCGGAAATAGAAGGACCTGTTTTAAAAATCATCAGCGGCGGACAGCTGGTCGGCGAACCATTGAGTTCATCAGTCTCTCCAAAAACAATTTATGCACAGCGCGGACATAATCTATATATGCCCATTCCCTATGCAAAGCAAATCAAAATCACCTATGAATGTCCGGCATTGATTCCCGAAAAGCATAGTCCATCAGTTTATTACAACATTAACTACCGGACCTATAATCCGGGTACTGCGGTAACTTCCTTTACGCTGAATGATCTTTCAGTAAACGCAGCGCAAATCAGCGAACTTCAGAAAAAGCTCGCCTCCCTGGATCATCAACCTTCAGCCAACACCAAGACTGTCGTGCATAAAATGGATAATGCCACCTCCATTGAAGCCGGAAAACTAATCAGTATGGAACTCAAGGGAACCGAGGCAATTTATTCAATGACTTTCCGGATAAATGCTGAAAATTTGCCACAGGCACTCAGATCAACCGTATTGAGTATCACTTTTGATGGCGAGAGAACCGTTTGGAGTCCGATTGGTGATTTCTTCGGGACCGGATATCAGATCCGCCCCTATGGCACCTGGTATACTAAGGTTGACAGCACCGGTCTGATGAAAGCAAATTGGGTAATGCCGTTCAAAAAAAGTGCCCTGGTCGAAGTGATCAACTACGGTGACCAGAAAGTTTCAGCAGATGTTGCGGAAGTTGAAACCGGTGCTTACAAGTGGACCTCCAATTCGATGCATTATGGAGCTATCTGGCATGAATACAACGGAAAAGATACGAAGGGATATACGGGAGATTATGTGAACGGCCTGCATGAAGATATCAATTTTGTAACCCTCGAGGGTCACGGACTGTATGCCGGAGATGCCATCACTCTTTTCAATACTGCCGATGCCTGGTGGGGTGAAGGAGATGAAAAGGTTTATGTCGACGGGGAAAAGATACCCTCACATATTGGAACCGGGACCGAGGATTATATCGGTTATGCCTGGTGCAGACCGGAATATTTCAACCATTTTCTTATTGCTCAACCTGACGGATCAGGGAACTTTCATACCGGAATGTCGATAAATATGCGACGAAGGATGCTTGATGCCGTTCCGTTTACACAGAAACTGGTCTTTGACATGGAACTTTGGCACTGGGCAACCACAAAAATGAATTATGCCGTTGTTTCGAGTTGGTATATGAAACCGGGAGGAAAGTGCCTGATTGAGCCGAATCCGGTCGTGGTAAAGATCCCGGTATCGCTCAAACGTGAAAGTCTTTATCCTCCTGTGGCTGATGTTGCCGGCTATTTGCAGGGTGAACATCTGAGGGTGATCAGCGCTTCAGCAGGTAACTGGGAAGTCCAGAACTCCACCGAATGGGGCTGGAGCAACAATGCTCAGCTCTGGTGGATGGATGGAGGGCTAAAAGGACTGCTTAAAGCGGAATTCGAGATGGACCAGGAAGGGGAATACTATTTATCCTTAAATTTCACCAAAGCCATTGACTATGGTGATTTCAAATTAATGATTAACGATCAGCCGGTTAAACCGGTCTTCAAAGGGTTTCATAATCAAAAAGGCAAGCAGGTGATCACCGAATTCGTTAAACTCGGAAAATTCCAATTGAAAAAAGGCGTAAATACCCTCCAGTTCGAGATTGCAGGTAAACGACCCAAAGCCATTGGCCGGTATATGGTTGGCATTGACTACATTAAGATCAGGACGGATGATTTGTAGACGGTAGGTAATGTGGATAAATCGGCAGCAGTGGCATTCCCGCGAAAGCGGGAACCGCTTGACATTAACGAGGTGCTGACAAAAGCTGGTGCCGAATGTCATGATAAGCGACACGGTCCCCGCCTTCGCGGGGATGACACTACTGCCGATTCTAGCTTATTTTCTCCCAGTCATGCTGAACGGCCGGTCCTTAACGCCTGTTCCGCGCGAGTTGTTGGGTTCCTTGCTCATATCGAAAATCACTTCCCCGCCCTTGCGGATATCTTCATGTTTCAGGAAATTACGCGAATATGGGTTTCCATTAAGTGTAGCCTTATCGATATACACATTTTCAGCAGTGTTATTATTTGCCTTGATGACAAATTTCTCACCATTGTCAAGATTGAGGGTCACCTTATCAAACAATGGAGATCCGAGGGCATACTCCGGCTCACCGGGACAAACAGAGTACATCCCCATGGCTGAAAAAACATACCAGGCCGAGGTCTGTCCGTTATCCTCGTCACCACAAAGGCCATCAGGATCAGGAGAGTAGAACCGGTTCATGACTTCCCTGAGATGAAATTGAGCTTTCCAGGGCTGTCCTGCATAATCATATAGATAGATGGCATGCTGAATGGGCTGGTTCCCATGCGCATATTGGCCCATCTTACCATTGACCATTTCAGTAATCTCATGAATTTCAAAACCATAGTAGGAGCAATCAAACACCGGGGGTGTGGTAAAAACAGAATCAAGCTTGGCAACAAAGGCATTGTCGCCTCCCATCAGATCGATTAATCCCTGAGGATCCTGAAATACACTCCAGGTATAATGCCAGGAACTGCCCTCGGTAAAGGCCCCGCCCCATGCTTCGGGCACAAAGGGCGACTGCCAGCTGCCATCCTGATTCTTACCCCTCATGAAATTGGTGGTTTTATCAAACAAATTCCGGTAATTCCCTGCTCTGGATTTAAACCGTTCAATTTCTTCATTGGGCCTTTTTAATTCAAGTGCCAATTTCCAGATCGTGAAATCATCATAGGCATATTCCAATGTGCGTGCCGCATTTTCATTGACTTTTACATCATAGGGCACGTAACCCAGTTTATTGTAATAGGAAACGCCAAAACGACCGACTGAATGCATCGGCCCCTCATTTTCAGAGTTCTTAAGTATGCCTTCATAAAGCGTATTGATATCGAAACCTCTGATTCCCTTGATATAGGCATCCGCAATCAAGGATGCAGAATTGCTGCCGATCATGCAATTCCGATGGCCCGGTGAGGCCCATTCAGGCAGCCATCCGCTTTCTTTGTACGTATTGGCCAAACCCTCCATCACCCGCGCATCATGATCGGGATAGATCAGGGTAAAGAAAGGGAATACGGCACGGAAGGTATCCCAAAAACCGTTATCTGTATACAAGTATCCTGGCAGCACCTTACCATTATAAGGACTATAATGCATGACCTTGCCGGAAGCATCAAATTCATAAAACTTCCTTGGGAAAAGGAGGGTGCGGTATAATGCGGTGTAAAAAGTGACCTGTTGACGGGCAGTCCCCCCATCGATCCAAATCCTGTTCATCTGTATATTCCACAAATCAGCGGCGCTCTGTTTGATCTGTTCAAAATTGCGGCTGGCTATTTCCCGGTTCAGGTTTATTTCGGCTTGTTCCGGACTGATAAAGGAGGAGGCAACCTTAACATGAATAACTTGTCCTTTTTTGGTTTTAAAACGCAGGAAAGCGCCGGCATGTTTTCCTTCCGTGCTTGTTGACTTAAACTGGTTATTGCCATCCAGAATGGTTCCATAATCCTCAAATGGCTGATCGAACTCCAGGATAAAATAGTTGGCAAAGTTCTCAGGAACTCCCCCGGAATTATTCCTTGCAAAGCCAATTATTTTGCGGGCTTCGGGGAAAATGGTCACAGAAGAGCCTTTATTAAAGGCATCCAGGATGATCCAGGATTGATCGGTTTGGGGAAAAGTAAAGCGAAACATTGCAGCACGGTCGGTTGGGGTTACTTCAGCACTGACCTGATAATCATCCAGGAAAACATAATAATAGTTCGCTTTGGCAATCTCTTTATTATGACTGAAACGCGATGCCCTTTTATACTGATCGGTATGAAGTTCGCCTGTAATCGGCATGAGGCTGAAAGCGCCATAATCATTGATCCAGGGACTGGGCTGATGCGTTTCCTTTATCCCCCTGATCGAATCAGACTGATAAGTATAACCCCATCCGTCGCCCATCTTGCCCGTTTGCGGGGTCCAGAAATTCATGCCCCAGGGAACGGCAATGGCGGGATAGGTATTTCCGTGCGAAAGATTATAACTTGATTCCGTACCCACGAGTGGATTGACCAAGTCGACCAGATTCCGTGTTTCAGTTAATCCATTGTTATTTTGCGCATGACTGGCGGAAACGGTAAAAATACCTGCCAATAGAATAAAAGGAATTTTCATGTAGGTTGATTTGAATGATTTGAATGATTTGAATGCGGGTGATTATTTCAGGGATCTGACCCTGACCTCGGTTTTAGAACCCATCAGGGCTCTGACGATCTCCTCCGGATTTGAATTATTAAAGTGGTAAGGGTATAAAATTTTCAATTTCAGCCTGACTGCGGCTTCTATGGCCATGGAGGGCTCCATGGTATAAGGAAGTCCAATCGGAAGGAACGCTATGCTTATATCCTTTAACTTCGCCATTTCCGGAGTCAGTTCCGTGTCACCGGCGATATACACTTTCAAATCCCCGAACGTCAAAACATATCCATTCCCCACCCCTTTAGGATGATAGGGCTTGCCATTGCCACGAAGGGCTATGATGTTGTAAGCAGCCACTGTTTCAACCGGTACTCCGGCGGCCATAAAAAAGGATTCGTTGGTACAAACCTTGCCCTTTGCATATTTTTCGGAACATATTTTAGTCAGGTAGACTTCCGTTTCAGGTTTAGTGAGTTTTTCAATGGCCACAGGATCGAAATGATCGCCATGTTCATGAGTCACCAGAATGGCATCGGCTTTTGGCAAAAGGGAATAGTCGGCTACCTGCATGACCGGATCAATATAGATGTTGCGATCGAGATAAGTAAACAGCAGGGAGGCGTGACCGATAAAGGTAATTACCAGGTCACCCGACACCGTCTTTATCGTATCCCGCTCAAAAACCTTCTGTCCCATGGATCCCCTTGCCGATCCAATAACCAGAACCAGCAACACAATTAAAACCCTGTAAAAAGCTCGTTGTTTCATTCTTACCTCTCTTACCTCTCTTACCTCTCTTACCGATTCTTACGCCCTCACCTCTTCCTCAGCACCTTCGCTTTCTGCCGGTTGAATTGCCTTTTTGACAGTGTTCCATCGCGGAACATCCTTTCCAGCCTTTCGAGCTGGTCGAGTTTTTCGGTATAATTTTCCCGTCGTGTTAAAAACATTCTGGCTGTTGGAAACAGGACGATCACCAGAACGATCATGATCAGGATTAACTCAAAAGGGCCTAAAATGCCGCAGATTATCATAGTGGTAAAACTTTTGCGTTGTTCTTCCGCAAATATAGACGAATCAGAGCATGAATATCCCGGTTATCCGGATAAAAGCGAATGGCATCCCGAAGAATTTCCCGGTTGTTCTCATACTCGGCGTCTGAATATCCAAATCCTTTATACTGACCTTTTTCAATACAAATGACTCCGATCTCATCTTTTGATTTTCCCCGGTCAATGATCAGAAAATCCTGATGGTCGTATTCAAACTTCCGCATAAGGTTCCGGGCCCGAACGTTGTATGATTCCGGCGATTCCTCTCCGGTACAGGCTCCCAGGCACTCCCCGATTCCCCGATGAAAGCATGCACCGGCGGTATCATATAAGCCCGACAACTTATGACAAAGCTTATGATTTTCAACCCATTGAGTGAGCAATTCCCTACCCTCCCGCTTTGAAGTAAAAGTGGTTAGAGGGGCATCAGTCTCATTCGTACTGCTAATCGAGAAGTTGATATATCCATTCTTATCCTCCTGCATAAACAGTCCGAAATTGAAGGTGCTCCGGCGCTGTTTCCGGTTATAGATGGGTTTATGTTTCTTTATCTCATCCGATTCAAGTAATAAGGCAATCAATTCATTACCGGTAAGTTCCCAGGAAATATCCGCAATCCTGTCGCGCATTTCCATGGCCTTTCTAGTGGTTTGGTTATGGAGATGTTGAAAAATCCTTGATCGTATATCCTTGCTTTTTCCGATATAGATCAATTCATGCTGCTCATTCCAGAAATAATACACACCGGGTTCATCGGGTAATTTATTGAGGATTTCTTTGTTAATATGATCATTCAGGCCCTCAGGGTGGCCCGGTTTCAGGATTTTTGCAGCGATATTTTTATGGTCCTGGCTGAGAAGGATTTCAAGCAGTTTTACCGTTGCGAGAGCATCACCCCCGGCCCGGTGCCGATTATTCAACGGTATGCCGATCGATGCACAGAGCTTGCCCAGGGAATAGGACGGCAAACCGGGAATGATTTGTCGTGCCAGCCTGATTGTATCCAGTGTTTTACGGTTGTATTCATAACCCAGGTGTTTGAACTCCTGACGAATAAAACTATAATCGAAATTGACATTATGCGCCACAAAAACCTGATCCTCTGTTAATTCCACGATTTTTCGCGCAATCTCATAAAACTTAGGTGCATCGGCTACCATTTCATTGGTGATGCCGGTCAAGCCGGTAATATAATATGGGATGCTGACTTCTGGATTGACAAGAGTAACAAACTCATCCACAATAGTTAAACCATCATGAATAAAGACAGCTATCTCCGTTATTTTTTCATTAACCGGACTGCCCCCGGTAGTTTCTATATCAATGACTGCGAACATTACTTCTTCAGGTTCATTTTAGTTCCCTTCACTATATAACCTATTAACCACTAACCTCTTAACCTCTCTTAACCTCTCTTAACCTCTCTTAACTTCTCTTAACCTCTCTTAACCCCTCTTAACCTCTCTTAACCCCTCTTAACCCCTCTTAACCTCTCTTAACCCCTCTTAACCTCATCCCCTCCACCTCCTTTTTCAGGTTCGCAATTGCCGAGAATAATTCGTGTTCGAGCGGGACCTTATCAGGCATTTCGGAACTGATATAATGGATGAATTTCCATATTTCAGTGATTTCATCTATGGTGACCCTGAATGATTCATATTCCCGGTTGAGGGAATGAAGGACAAACTCTTTATGTTTGAAATCCTTCTCGATGAGTTTGAAAACCAACCCTTCATCCCTGGTTAATATGATACAGGGATCACCGTTTTTCAGGTAGTCCCAGTTTTCAACAAACTCGCCGGTTACATATGAGCCATCCGGAACGGGTTTCATGGAATCACCACTGATCTGAAAGGTACGGTATTTGCGTTCCGGTGAGAGGAACGGCAACTGAAAAACTGGCAATTCGCGGATATATTCAGGATCGGAATAACCCCGTTTATAGCCGGCCTTAGCTTTTTCCGAGACAAACTCAATATTGTCCTTGTTCTGATTGTCGACGGTTGTAGCCAGAATTCTGAGCTGACTTCCCTTGATATAAACATCGAATCCGTCTTCCAGCTGGCGCATCTGGCTTTCAGGCATGGAAGCCAGGTCAACCCGTGCCAGAGTGTCCATCGAGATTCTGAAATAATCGGAAAACAGGCGGAGTTCATTTATTCCCGGTTCTGCCACCCCACTTTCGTAACCTGCATAGGTTGACCGTTTCATTCCCAGGAAGTTGGAAACATCATCCTGCGTACGGCCTCGCCGCTTGCGCAGGAATTTAATGTTGGACTGGATAAACATATCTTTCAATTTTGATCGAAAGATAAACAAATTTTTGCTAATTATCTAACCAATTATTTGCTTTCGTATAGCGTGAAGGGGTCCCGGCTTTCGCCCGGATGACACTTCTCCGGAGGTGATTGCTAATGACAGCAACTGCAGGTGCCATTATGGTAGGACGGACATGAATTTTCAGGACCAGCGGTACTTTTAGCGGGTTTGGGTTTCCTGTACTCACTGCAATCCGAACCGCACGCCGGACAAACTGCTTCGTTTTTCCTGCATGGGCCGTAAATGGGATCTGAATATTCAATCCTTACAGGGTCGGCTTCGAAAACTATATGACAATCAAAACATTTAAATTCCATAATCAATCTTTTAGGAAATCTTAACCACCGCGAAATTAGAAAAACCCTGCAAACTGCGCTTTAGATTGATATCTAATTCGAAAGAAAGAGAGGTCCCTTACATATTTTTATGTATTTTTGCCGCCGTTTTGAATATATATAATATCAATATACTAATTTAAATAAATCACTATGTCAGTAAAACGAGTTTACACCTTCGGGGACAAGAAAGCTGAAGGTCGTGCCGACATGAAAAACCTGCTGGGTGGCAAGGGTGCCAACCTGGCTGAAATGAACCTTATCGGGGTACCGGTTCCTCCGGGTTTCACCATCACCACTGATGTTTGTACCGAGTACAACCAGCTGGGCGAGAAAAAGGTCGTTGAATTGCTCCGCAGCGATGTGGAAGCTGCCGTCAAGCAGGTTGAAACGATTATGGGAACCAAATTCGGCAGCAGCGAAAATCCCTGCCTGGTTTCAGTCCGATCAGGAGCCCGCGCTTCGATGCCGGGAATGATGGATACCATCCTCAACCTTGGCTTGAATGATGCTGCAGTTGAAGGTTTGATCAAACGTACCGGGAATGCACGTTTTGCATGGGATTCCTATCGCCGTTTCGTTCAGATGTACGGAGATGTCGTTTTGGGTTTAAAACCGGCTTCAAAAGAGGACATGGATCCGTTTGAAGTAATTATTGATGAAGTAAAGGAAAACAAAGGCGTTGAACTTGACACCGACCTTTCGGTTGATGACCTGAAGGAACTCGTGGTAAAATTCAAGGCTGCCGTTAAGAAAAATACCGGTAATGATTTCCCGACCGATCCATGGGAACAATTGTGGGGAGCTGTTATGGCAGTTTTCAACAGCTGGAACAACGATCGGGCAATTTATTACCGCAAGCTGAACCGCATTCCTGATGAATGGGGAACCGCTGTTAACGTTCAGGCCATGGTATTTGGTAACATGGGCGACAATTCAGGCACCGGTGTTGCCTTTACCCGTGATGCCGGTACCGGTGAAGACATCTTTAACGGGGAATACCTGATCAATGCACAGGGCGAAGACGTGGTGGCAGGTATCCGCACCCCTCAGCAGATTTCCAAAGAGGGATCACGGCGCTGGGCTGTTCTGGCCAACGTATCGGAAGCCGATCGCGCAGCAAAATTTCCTTCCCTTGAAGAAGCCATGCCGGCCGTTTTCAAGGAATTGAATGAAACCCAGCAGAAACTTGAAGATTATTTCAAGGATATGCAGGATATCGAATTCACCATGCAGGATGGCAAACTCTGGATGCTTCAAACCCGCAGTGGCAAGCGCACCGGTGCTGCCATGGTAAAAATTGCCATGGATATGCTCCATCAGGGTATGATTGACGAAAAAACTGCCCTGAAACGCGTTGAACCGAATAAACTCGACGAACTGCTTCACCCGGTCTTCGAAAAAGCGGCCATGAAAAGCGCATCGGTAATCGCCAAAGGATTGCCGGCATCCCCTGGTGCTGCTACCGGACAGATAGTATTCCATGCTGATGAAGCCGAAGAATGGGCTGCAGCAGGTAAAAAGATCGTCCTGGTCAGGATCGAAACTTCACCTGAAGACCTGAAAGGGATGAACGTTGCCGAAGGCATTCTTACTGCCCGTGGCGGTATGACCTCACACGCTGCCGTTGTGGCACGCGGAATGGGTAAATGCTGCGTTTCAGGTGCCGGTAGCCTTCAGATTGATTATAAGAAACGCACCCTGAAAGTTGCCGGCAAGGAATTGTCCGAAGGTGACTGGATTTCACTAAACGGATCAACCGGCGAAGTGTATGACGGAAAAATCAAGACCATCACTCCGGAAATGAGCGGTGATTTTGGTGACCTGATGACTCTCGCTGATAAATATTCACGCATGAAAGTGCGCACCAATGCCGATACCCCGCATGATTCACGCGTGGCCCGTGCTTTTGGGGCTGTCGGTATCGGACTTTGCCGTACCGAGCATATGTTTTTCGAAGGTGACAGGATTAAAGCCGTTCGCGAAATGATCCTTGCTGACGATGAAACCGGCCGCAGAAAGGCACTGGAAAAGCTCCTCCCGATCCAGAGGAGCGACTTCGAAGGGATTTTCGAAGCTATGGCAGGCCTGCCGGTTACCGTTCGCCTGCTTGATCCGCCGTTGCATGAATTTGTTCCCCACGAAGAAGCCAATCAGCTTGAAATGGCTAAGGAAATGGGTATTTCCGCCGCTGCAGTTAAAGCAAAAGTTGAGTCCCTTCATGAATTCAACCCGATGCTTGGTCACCGCGGATGCCGACTGGGTAACACCTATCCCGAAATCACTGAAATGCAGGTTCGTGCCATTATCGAAGCTGCTTTGATCCTGAAGAAAAAAGGCATCGAAGCCAAACCTGAAATCATGATCCCGCTGACCGGTACTTACGAAGAGATGAAACTCCAGGAAACTATCACCCGTGATACCGTAAATAAGGTATTTGCTGAGATGAATGACAAGATTGACTACCTGGTAGGCACTATGATTGAAGTTCCGCGTGCTGCCCTGGTTGCTGATAAGATTGCCGAATCGGCCGAATTCTTCTCATTCGGAACCAACGACCTGACCCAGATGACTTTTGGATATTCCCGCGACGATGCCGGAAAATTCCTGCCTGTTTACCTGCAGAAAGGTATCCTTAAAGATGACCCGTTCCAGGTGCTCGATCAGGTTGGCGTTGGTCAGTTAATCACCATGGCTATTGAAAAAGGCCGGAGTACCCGTTCAAAACTCAAAGTGGGTATATGCGGTGAACATGGCGGTGAACCTTCATCCGTTGGTTTCTGCCATCGTGCTGGCATGGACTATGTCAGCTGCTCTCCTTTCCGCGTTCCCATTGCAAGATTGGCCGCTGCACAAGCTGCTTTGTGAAAATTGTCATTGGCTTAATTTACCCTTGCTTTGGCGGGAGGTAGTGGTTCATAACTTAAAGTTGTCAACTCTAATCTTAGAGTTGACAACTTTTTTTTTACCTTTGTATCACATATATTTAGCTATATGAATATCTGGATATCAATTGTTTTCCTGGTTCTAGCCTATATGATGGGCTCTGTTTCTTCAGCAGTATGGTTGGGCCGGTGGATGAAAGGTGTGGATGTTCGAAATTTAGGAAGCGGCAATGCGGGTTTTGCCAATGTGATGCGGAACCTTGGACCGGTAGTCGGGATCCCGGTGCTGATCATCGATACCATGAAGGGCTATTTTGCCGTTCAGCTGGCCTTCCTTATCCCGGGGATTGAATCAGGCAGCGAAACACTTTATTTCTGGCAGATCATTTTTGGCATGGCCGCCTTGGTGGGCCACCTCTTTCCCTTATTTACCGGATTCAGGGGTGGTAAAGGAGTCGCAACAGGTCTGGGTATTGTTCTGGCCTTGTTCCCCCTTGGCGCCATCCTCTCATTTGGGGTTTTCCTCATTGCCGTTCTGATCAGCCAGTATGTTAGTCTGGGATCTTTACTTGCCGGAATCTCTTTCCCTCTCTTCGTGCTCTTTCTCCTGGATGGAAATAACATTCCGCTTATCGTATTTTCATGGGTAGTGGCTGCGCTTCTGCTGGTGACCCATCAGAAAAACATCGACCGGATTTTTAAAGGTGAAGAACGGCGGGCATCGATTTTCAAGAAAAAATAGCGTCTCCAAGCACTTCGGTCAGGACTTTCCTTAATACATTACCATCAACCCGTTCAACCAATTGCCCTTGGTTGGCATAGGATATTTGCCCGGTTTCTTCGGATACGACAATGACCAGTGAGTCGGAACTTTCCGACATACCGACGGCAGCACGGTGACGAAGTCCCAGCCGGGACGGGACGGATGGATTTTCGGTAACCGGAAGAACACATCCCGCAGCGGAGATCCTGTTCCGGCTTAGAATCATCGCTCCATCATGTAATGGCGCATCCTTGCGAAATACGGATTCGATCAATTCCGCCGAAATTATAGAGTCCATCTGACAACCGGTTTCTGCAAATGCCCTCAATTCAGACTTTTTTGCCAATACCATTAACGCACCGGTCTTGGTTTTTGAAAGCTTTTCACTGGCTTTAATGATAGACTCAAAATCCCAGCCGGATTCACGCTGGCCGGCAAGCTGAAACAAATGATCAAATGACATTTTACCGTTCCGGAAATAGCGTGTTCCCAAAACCAGGAGAAACCTCCGGACCTCCTGCTGGAACACTATCAGTAAAGCAATCAGACCCAACCCGATAAACTGTCCAAGGATGGTTCCCAGCAATTGCATATTGAGTGCCCGGACAACCAGCCAAAGCAGGTAAATCAGGAATACACCATAAAAGATATTGACTGCAACCGTTCCCCTGACCAATTTATAGACCTGGAAAATCAGAAATGCCACCAGCAAAATATCAATCAGGTCGATTAATCGAATCGTGTCAAAAATAAAACCCATAAGTTTCAAAAATTAAACTGATCAACTAACTGAATACATTCCTGCGCCTGCTTAACATCATGAACCCTAAGAATATCTACCGATTTTAAAAGGGCAACGGTATTCAAAGCGGTTGTTCCGTTAAGTGAGGATTCAGGCACTCCCCTGATCACCGAATAAATCATTGATTTCCGCGAAAGCCCAACTAACAAAGGGCGTTCAAACATCCGGAATTCATCAAGTCTCGACAGGAGTTCATAATTATGGTTCAGTGTTTTACCAAACCCAAACCCCGGATCCAATATTATATCTGAAGCACCCCGGTCAGTAAGCTCCTTGATCCGGGAAGAAAAGAAACCCGAAATCTCAGCGACAACATCGGTGTACCGGGGACTGTCCTGCATGTTACGGGGAATCCCCTGCATATGCATTAACACATATGCAACCCTTAATTTACCAATGATATCGAACATATGCGGATCCTGATTGCCTCCTGATACATCGTTGATCATCTGAACCCCATGCTCCCTTACCGCCCATTCCGCAATCCCGGAGCGATAGGTATCCACTGATACAATAGCCTCTGGATAATTTGTCCGCATAACAGACAATGCCTCGTCCAGTCTGTTCCGTTCGGTCGATTCATCAGGTTCGACCGATCCGGGCCTGGTTGAACAGGCGCCGATATCAATGATTGCAGCGCCTTCCTCAAGCAGCCGGCCGGCTTTCATCCTGACCATCTCTCCGGTCTGATACATTCCCCCATCATAAAATGAATCGGGCGTCACATTTATTATGCCCATTATCAGTGGCTTCCCGATAGAAAGTAACTTTTTGCCCAACCTGATATGGCGAGGTTTCCTAAATATCTGATCCGGTGGTTTCATGCATGAAGAAATAAGCTCATAAATATAAAACTTAGTCGGTGCTTTTCAGCAGCAATTCGTATTTTAGACCCTTATTTCATGGAAGATGAAGAAAACACTTTCACAATATAATCAGATAGTTACAATATGCCGGGACATTTTCGAAAAGAAAATGAAGGACTATGGTACCTCCTGGAGAATTCTCCGTGCGGAATCGGTTACCGATCAGATCTATATCAAGGCCCAACGGATTCAAAGCATCGAACAAAAGAAATTGCAAAAAATCGGGGACGATATACGGTCGGAATTCATCGGAATAGTCAATTACAGCATTATCGGACTGATCCAGCTTGGTGCAGTAGATGAAACACCCGTGAACATGGAACCTGCCGAAGTCATGGCGCTTTACGATCAGAAGGTTGAAAACGTTCGAAACCTGATGATCGCCAAAAACCATGATTATGGGGAAGCCTGGAGGTCCATGCGGATTTCATCATTTACTGACCTGATACTGATGAAGATATATCGAACCAAGCAGATCGAGGATCATCTCGGACAAACCCTAGTTTCCGAAGGCATTGATGCAAATTATATGGACATGATGAATTATGCCATCTTCGCTTTGATAAAAATTGATTTTAAAGATTAAAGTCCTATGAAAGTGACACTTAAGATTGTCAGCAGACTCATCATAGCAGTGGTGTTTATTTTTTCCGGATTTGTCAAGTGTGTGGATCCGACCGGATTTGCGATCAAAATGGAGGAGTACCTGGCCGCTTTCGGGATGGACTTCCTGTCTCCCCTCTCTATGACCATGTCAATCCTTATGTGTGCTGCAGAATTTCTGGTAGGGGTAATGATTTTGTTCAATCTCAAAATTAAATGGGCAATCTGGCTGGCAGTGGCGTTAATGGTATTCTTTACACCGTTGACCCTTTGGCTGGCCATCACCAATAAAGTGACTGATTGCGGATGTTTTGGTGATGCCATTGTACTGACCAACTTTCAGACATTCCTGAAAAATGTGTTTCTCGATCTATTTCTGGTCATACTTTTTATCAACAGGAACAGATACAAGTACCTGGTCAAGCCGATGTTACAAACTGCAGGAGTTGCAGGCTTTGCGGTGCTGATTCTCGGCTTCGAATTTTATAACCTCAGCCATCTTCCCGTGATTGATTTCATGCCCTATAAAATTGGAGCCAACATACCATCCGGAATGGTAGTTCCGGCAGGAGCCCCCACCGATGAGTATAAAACCACCCTTTTCTATGAAAAAAATGGCGAGACCAGGGAGTTCTCGTTGGATAACTACCCGAAAGATGATCCAACCTGGAAATGGAAAGACACAAAATCGGACCTGATTAATAAAGGATATGTGCCACCCATTCACGACTTTAATATCCAGACACCTGATGGACAAGACGTTACTGACATGATCTTATCTGACTCCGGGTATTCGCTATTGCTGGTTTATGAGTCCCTGAAAAAAGCGAGTTTGAAAAATATCGGGGAGATCAATCGGTTGGCCGATCTCGCCATTTCAAAAGGATATAAAGTGTATGGATTAACCTCGTCAGTCCCTGAAGAAATTGAGGTATTCAAGGAAAAAGCCAAAGCCACCTACCCCATTTATATGCTCGACGGAACCACTCTTAAAACGATGATCCGTTCCAATCCCGGACTGATCCTGATCAAAGGGGGAACAGTCAAGGGAAAATGGCATCACAAACAAGCAAAGCATGTTAAGGACTTCTAGTCTAATATTCTGATTTTTAAATTACTATCTATGAGAAAAAGAATCGTTGCCGGTAACTGGAAAATGAATACCGATGTTGCAGCCGGTGTGAAACTTGCGAGTGAGTTGATGCAACTTTTGAATAATCAGCCGGCACCTGACAATGTGGGTGTTGCCATCGCCCCACCCTACACCCATTTAAGCGAGGTGAACAAGGTGATCGATCCGTCTAGAATTTGCCTGGCTGCCCAGAACTGCGCATCCGAAACCAGCGGAGCTTATACCGGTGAAGTTGCAGTCAGCATGTTAAAATCAACTGGAGTCATGGCTGTAATTATCGGCCATTCTGAAAGACGAGCCTATTTTAAAGAAGACCATGCTACTCTTGCAAAAAAAGTTGAACTGACCATAAAGAACGGAATGCGGCCTATTTTCTGTTGCGGCGAAGTGCTCGATGAGAGGAATGCCGGCATTCAGAACAACATCGTTGAAACCCAATTGAAAGAAAGCCTTTTTCAATTGAGCAATGAAGATTTCGACAGGGTAATTATTGCCTATGAACCGGTTTGGGCGATCGGCACCGGTGTGGTGGCATCACCCGATCAGGCTCAGGAAATGCACAAATTCATCCGCTCTTTGGTTGCTGCCCGGTATGGTATAAAAATTGCTGATGATCTGACAATATTATATGGTGGCAGCTGCAAATCATCCAATGCGGTTGAGATATTCTCAAAACCTGATGTTGACGGCGGATTGATTGGCGGAGCAGCACTTGATGCTGCGGAATTTCACCGTATCGTTCTGTCATTCTGAATATGAAGAAATCCGGCGTTCTGTTATTTTTCCTATCGGCATGCCTGATCCATTTGCTGGGCCAGGAAACCTTACGTTTTCACCCGGATCCCATACTGTTTGTTCAGGAAGCCCGTGACTTCTTCGGCAGTCGCCGTCCGGAAGACACACAGGTGATCCTGTTACAGCTCGAAGCAGCGCAGAAAGATGGCCTGCTTGAGGAAAACCACTGGATCGACCTAGCCCGCAAAGCCAATTCATTTGATCGTTACGGAGCACAACCCTATCCCGACTTTTACCTTTTGCTGCAAACTTTTTTGGAAATTTCAGCGCATTCGCGGGGAAGGGACATTTTTCTGCAATGGTCGGGCTACCTTGACAAACTGCTTTCAGAGTACAAGAAAAATCTGACCCAGGTCAAAGCGTTTCTTGAGTTTTCGCTGGATTACTCCCAGAAAGGGATCCTGTTCAAGTCAAGCGCTTTCAGTTGGAGTGTCAAGCCCGGTTTTAACCGGTGCGGAGCGGATTCCCTGTTTTACGTTAACATTTATCCTTCCAGTCTGGTAGCCAGAGGGAGCGGTGACAGCACAGTCATAGTCTCGGCAAGCGGCCGTTACTATCCTGAAACCAATCATTTTTACGGCGATGGAGGAGTGGTTACCTGGGAAAGCCTGGGTATTCCCGCCAACCAGGTTTCTGTGAAACTCAACCGTTATAAGCTCGACCTGTCAAAATCGGTTTACACCGTTGACTCAGTTAATCTTATCGATAAACGATATTTTACTGAACCCATAATGGGTCGGATCGAAAATAAAATCGTTCCGGGCGTCTCCCCGGAAATGGCTGGTTATCCAAGGTTTACCTCTTATGAATTAAGGAACCGCATCAAAAATATCTACCCCGGAATGGATTATGAAGGGGGATTCTCGCTTCAGGGCTTAAAAGTACTCGGGACCGGGTTGCCCGATAAAAAAAGTGTGTTAATCGTGTTTTATAAGGAGAAACCACTACTGCGACTGGCATCAAACTATTTCTCGTTTCAACCGGCACAAGCCCGGGGTATCAATACCGAGGCCAGCATTTACCTGGAAGCAGATTCCATTCATCATCCCGGATTGTTGTTCCAGTACAGCGGAAAGCAGAAGGAAATATTATTGATACGCGATGGCCAGGGCCTGTCACCTTCACGGTTCCTCAATACCTATCACGACTATGATCTCAACGTAGAATTAATCAGATGGCGTTTAGGTGATAATTTCATGACCATGTCGGGATTGCCGGGGAATCCTGAAAACCGTGCATCGTTTGAATCCGCAGATTTCTTCAATATCGACCGTTATAATGAAATCCTGGTTGCCGATACCAAGCACCCGGTGGCCGCGGTTAAGCAGTGTGCCGACTATTACTATTCGCGGTCCTATACCCTGACCGACCTCTCTAAATTTATGAAAAAGCCGAACGATAGGGTTGAGGAGATGCTGCTAAGGCTCTCCTTCCTCGGATTTGTCAAATATAACTCTGAGACTCAAAAGGTTGAAGTGATGGAACGTGCATACGACTTTCTAAAAAAGAATGCCGGCCTTCAGGATTATGACGTGATCCGTTTCGAATCGGTTCATCAGGCACCCGAGGTCAATGCCACCCTTGACCTGACGAATAATCACCTCAAAGTATCCTGGGTTAATTCTGTCGAGATCAGCCAGACCAGGCAGGTCAGTATTTTCCCTACCAATCAGACCATTGAAATTCTGAAAGGACGGGATATCCTTTTTAATGGTGAAGTTCAAGGGGGATTGGTGCGGTTTTACGGAACAGACTTCCGGTTTGTATATGATGATTTTTCAATAAGGTTCGGCAAGCTGGATCGAATCAAGATGAAAGTGTATGAGAAACCCGCAAAGAAAAATGCAGTCCCCTTACTCGCTGATGTAACCTCGGTGATTGAAAACACCCGCGGCGTGCTCCATATAGATGAACCCACGAATAAATCAGGCCTAAAGATGAAGGATTATCCTGAATATCCTATCCTGCAGACTGATACCAACGCATTTGTCTATTATGACCAGCAAATTATCCTGAATGGTATTTATCCTCGAAAAACATTCAATTTCAATATTTCGCCTTTTACATTACGTGGCCTGAACCTCTATACTTTCAGCGACTCGTTGATTTTTCCGGGTCTCTTCATCACCGCTGATATTTTTCCGCCCCTCGAACTGGCCCTTCGTCACCAAACCGACCATTCACTTGGATTTGCAACCCTTTTGACACCTGAGGAAGGCTATCCGGTTTACAAGGATAAAGGAAGATTTTATAACAGTCTTGCTATGAGTAAAGCCGGACTTAAAGGATCAGGAAAACTCGAATACCTGAATTCGACAGTGGTTTCCACTGATTTCCTGTTCCTTCCGGAGCAGGTGAGCATGGTGGCTGACCTGGCTGTTTCGAGGGATACAGTCGAAGCAGGCAATCCTGCCACTAACGGACAGAAAATGTCGGTAAAATGGTATCCCGGAGGCGATAAGCTGGTTGCCCAGGGTACTAAAGAGCCATTGAACATGTATGGAACGGGCAAATTCGACGGGGTCCTCTCGGTTGAGCCGCAGGGACTGACCGGTAAAGGAACCATGCATTTCAAGGATTACTCACTGACTTCCAATGAATTTAAATTTTTCCAGGACAGTTATGAAGCGTCGAAAGGCATTTTAAAAATTTTCAGGGATTCGGCTTCAGGAAAGCCGGATCCGGAAATTCAGAATGCTGACGGTGACCTCCTGGTAGCGCAGCAATTCAACGGGTTAGTGGATGTAAAAAATCAAAAGGCACGTTTTGATCCCGTTCCTGACGGTTCCAAAGTGGTATTTACACAAAACCGGTTCGAGGGTATAACCAAGGGTTTTAACTGGGACATGGCGAACCAAAAGTTGTCATTTGAGGAGGTCCGGTTCAAAATGGCGGTAAAACCCTCCGATTCATTGAACTTTACTTCTGGGTTGGCCGATTTTGACTTGAAGGATCTCACGATCAGGGCTCACAGCGTCACCTCCGTGGATGTGGCGGACGTCCGGGTTTTTCCTTTCGACAGGAACCTGGTATTAAGAAAAAATGCAGTCATCGATTCACTGACACAAGCAACCATCGTAAGCAAGGATACGTCGCTTGTACACAAGATCATCAATGCCACCGTAACCATCAGTGATGATAAAAAATACAATGCCAGTGGTTCCTACCAGTACAAGGATATAGCCGGGAGGGAATTTCCAATCACTTTCTCAGATATTCAACCCGATAAAGCGGGGATTTCAACCGGTAAGGGGCAGATTACACCTGAAGGCAATTTTAACCTGAGTCCGGCATTCAAGTATTACGGATTGGTCGAATGGAACAATAATGAAAGATTCCTCCTCTTCGACGGGCAAACCCAGTTGAGCCACACCTGCCCGAACATAACCCTGCAATGGATAAGGTTTACCAGCAGGATCTTTCCCGATTCCGTCTCCATTCCAATCGATTCACTCACAACCAACGACCAGAATGAACGGTTGTTCAAAGGATTTTTCCTTTCAAACCAACCGGTCGAGCTTTACTCAACTTTTGTCGGCCCGCATACCCGTTACAGCGACCAGCTATTGATATCGGCTTCAGGTCAATTGTGGTATGATGAAAAGAAGGAGCGATACCTGTTAGCCTCACCCGCAAAAAAAGCTGATCCCGAAGCTGACGGCCCTATCCTTACCCTAGATGCAAAGTCCTGCATCACTGTAGCCAACGGGCCTTTGACTCTTGGAGTCGATCTTGGACAAGTAAAACTTAACGGGGCCGGAACCCTGGTTCACGATCTCGTTAAAGACACCATACAGGGATCGGTGATCATGATGGTAGATTTCTTTTTCGATCCCAAGCTGTTGGAGTTCATGGCCAAATCGATCAATAATGCATCCGGACTTGAACCGGTTAATTACAGTAATCCTGAATTTCGTGATGCATTCAAAGATCTTCTGGGGAGAACCAAAGGCGAAGAACTGCTGGAACAAATCAGTCTGACCGGTAAATGGAGGAAGATACCGGATGAATTGCTTCATACCCTGGTGTTTACTGATGTCCATTTCAATTGGAATCCTGAAACCGGATCCTATCAGTCAACTGGTAAATTAGGGATTGGCAACATCATGGAAGAAGCGGTCAACCGGAAAGTGAACGGTTACATTGAGGTGGTTCATCGCCGTGGCGGCGATGCACTTACGATGTATATTGAACTTGACCGTCAGAATTATTTCTTCCTTTCCTATACCCGTGGAGTCATGAGCTGTGTTGCCGGTCCGGGTTTAGAAAAGTTCAACACCATGATCCGTGGAACAAAAGAAGGGAAGCTTAAACAACAGTCCGGTCCCGGAGAAACTGAATATCAATATTATATGGGAACTTACCAGCAGGTTTCGGAGTTTTTAAGGAGATTCAATGTTGAACGATAACAAATATCTTAAGTATCATCGGTCAACCTCCCACAGATCCAGGTTCTCGATCCTGTCCTTATTGATCTCAAATCGCACTGCCGTCCGTACCTGGTGAATCCCATATTTCCCGGCGGCCCCCGGATTAATATGGAGCATCTGCCTGTCGGGTTCGTTTTTGATTTTGAGGATATGTGAATGGCCGCAAATGAAAAGTTTGGGTTTAAACTCATTCAGGCGGTGAACCACTTCATTCAGATAATGGCCTGAATAAAAGCCAATGTGTGTGATAAGCACCCTTACTTTCTCAACGGTAAATTCAGCAAATTCAGGCAATTCCCTCCTGACTTCCCATCCGTCGATATTACCGTATACTCCACGGAACACCCTGCCGTTGCCTAATATTTCGATAAGGTTTGCATCACCGAGATCTCCGGCATGCCAAATTTCATCGCAATCCTTGAAAAAATCCAATAGGGGCTGGTCAACAAAACCATGGGTGTCTGATAAAAGTCCGATTCTGATCATGCAGCAAATATAATCAGTTGTGGAATTTTTACATTTACACCAATAATTATAAACAATAACCGATGAAAAAGCTCATTACGTTAATTATGACCATTTTCCTTGTTGCAGGCATTCAATCAACGCATGCCCAGGAAGCCAAGGATCCCAAAAAGATCTATAATCCTGAAGCCAATGCCAGGGAGGAAATCAGTGCCGCGGTAAAAAAAGCCAAGGCTGAAGGTAAACATGTCATGGTTCAGGTTGGAGGCAACTGGTGCGGGTGGTGTATCATGTTCCATGCCTTCATCAATGAAGATGCCGATATCAAAAAACTGATCGCTGACAATTATGTTTTTACCCTGCTGAATACCAGCAAAGAGAATAAGAACGAAGAGGTTTTAAGAAAATACAAAAATCCCGGTCGGTTGGGCTATCCTGTTTTCCTCATTCTGGATGCCAAAGGGCAGGTCATTCACACCCAGGACTCCGGACTATTGGAAGAAGGAAAAGGCTACAATAAAGTTAAAGTCATGACTTTTTTACGCAACTGGTCTCCGGCGGCCCTGGATCCCAAGAATTATAAGTTCTAGCAGCGCTCACACCTATCCCCTGCCTCAAGGCTCGTGGAATGACTAACCTCTTATAGTTATGCATCTTTTTTACGCCCCCGGCCTTTCTGATCATTCCGACTTTACCTTAAGTCCGGAGGAATCACATCACGCAGTCAGGGTATTAAGGCTAAGCATCGGAGATGAGATTATTCTGGTTAACGGGAGGGGTGGCTGGTACCAGTCAAGGATCACCCACCCCGCTCCAAAAGCCTGCAGGGTTGAAATTATGAAAGCCCTGCAGGATGTAGGCAAACCCGGCTATGATCTGCATATTGCCATTGGACCAACCAAGCAAATCGACCGCTATGAGTGGTTTCTTGAAAAGGCTACCGAAATTGGCATCAGTGAAATCACACCACTGATTTGCGAACACTCGGAACGCAAAGACGTTAAGACAGAAAGAGTTATGAGGATCGTAGTCGCGGCAATGAAACAATCACTTAAGGCTTTTCATCCCATCATTCATGAACCTGTGCCATTTAAAAACTTCATCAAAGGCAGTTTTCCGGGCGTTAAAACCATTGCCCATTGTCAGGTGGGAGATAAAATCTGGCTAAACGAAGCTTATCGACGCGATCAACCGGTGACCATACTGATCGGACCTGAAGGAGATTTCAGTGATAAAGAAATCGCGCTGTCAAAAGACGGTGGCTATTTGCCGGTAACACTCGGCAGCAGCCGTTTAAGAACCGAAACAGCAGGCATTGTGGCCTGTCAGACTATTTCCTGGCTGGCGCTGAACAGTTAGTTTTTTAGGAACAGATTTATTTGTTATCTTGTAATGGGTTGGTATCAGCCCGAATAACCTCACGGAATTATGTTGGGACGTACAAGAAACAAGCGGCAACTTGACATTTTCGAGGTACCGATCGAACGGTTCATTGATAGGAATCATGAGTTTGTTATCGGAGCCGATCACATTAACTGGGAGTCGGTTGAAGAGTATTTCAAACCCTTCTATTCCACCCGCGGCCGTCCGGGCATTCCTCCACGGAAAATTATCGGGATGCTCCTCCTGAAGGAAAGATTCAGTTTGAGCGATGAAAAGGTTCTTAAAATATGGCCTGAGAACCCCTATTGGCAATATTTCTGCGGTGAGGTTCACTTTCAGACTGATAAGCCATTTACTGCCGGTGAACTGACCCGTTTCAGGCACAGGATCGGCGAAACAGGGATGGAAATGATCAGAAATATCACTTTTCAGGAGTTTGGTAAGCCGGACGGAAAGAAATATGAAGCTTACTCCGACCGGAAGAAGAGGAGTTTTTGGAGAAGGTTAATAGGTTAAGAGAGGTTAAGAGAGGTTAAGAGAGGTTAAGATAGAGTTGGTTTGATATGGATAGGCGTGCGTCGGTGGCCGGATCATTTTATCCTTCCGATCCGGCAGAATTAAGAAAAATGGTTGCAGGATTTTTGAAATCCGCAAAACCTGGTATCATGGCTGGTCCCGTCAGGGCACTCCTGGTGCCCCATGCCGGCTATGTATTCTCAGGCGGGGTGGCTGCTTCAGGATTTAACCAGCTGGATCCGGATAAGCAATACATGAAAATCTTCATACTGGCTTCTTCGCATCGGGTGAGTTTTGGTAAAGCCTCGGTGTATACCGGCGGCGATTACCTGACCCCTCTTGGCAGAGTTGAGGTAGATACCGAAACCTCCCGGGAATTGATTTCCCGTTCCGATGCATTTCTGGATTATCCTGAAGCACATGCATCTGAGCACAGTATCGAAGTTCAATTACCATTTTTACAAACACTGCTTAAAAATCCTTTTAAAATTGTACCGATTATCCTGGGTACGCAGTCACCTTCGGTTTGTAAAGAAATTGCAGAGGCCCTCAAGCCATATTTTACAGTGGATAACCTTTTCATTGTCAGTGCTGATTTTTCGCACTATCCCTCCTACTCAGATGCCATTCGCGTTGATGGGTTGACCGCCGAATCCTTTTGCCTCAATAGTCCCGCAGAATTCCTTCGCACTCTGAAGGACAATGAGAAACTAAGGATACCTGAACTGGCAACCAGTATGTGCGCTTGGCCGTCCGGGTTGACCCTTCTCTACCTCACTTCAGAGAATAGAACCTTGATATTTAACAAGATCGACTATAAGAATTCAGGCGATATCAAACCTTACGGAGACAAGAACAGTGTAGTGGGATACCATGCAATCAGTGTATCTGAACCCAAGATTCCACAATTTGAATTGTTTGAATCCGATAAAACGGAGTTGATCCGGATTGCCCGGTCCACACTTGAATCTTATGTCACCAACCGGACCATACCTCCTTTAAATTCTGCCGGCTACGGTGATAATCTTATGGTACGAGCCGGTGCTTTCGTTACTTTAAAAATCAGCGGGAGTTTGCGCGGTTGCATCGGAAGCTTTGATCCGGATGACCCGCTCTATAAAGTGGTTCAGCAGATGGCCATTGCTTCCTGTTCCCGCGACAGCCGTTTTTCACCGGTAAGGGACGATGAATTGGGATCTATCAGGATTGAAATATCGGTATTGACTCCGATGCGAAAGATTCAGAACATCAGTGAAATAAAACTGGGGACGCATGGTATTTACATAAAAAAAGGAATTTACGGTGGTACTTTTTTACCCCAGGTGGCCACCGAAACCGGATGGTCTGTTGAGGATTTCCTTGGTCATTGTGCCCGTGACAAAGCCGGAATCGGCTGGACCGGGTGGAAAGATGCCGACCTCTATATCTACGAGGCTATTATCTTTGACGAATAAAATAATTGCGTCGAATGCTTAAGAGTCGGATTTCCATGGTTAAATTTCAAAGTATATGACGATGCATGACGGAGTCACCCCGGGGGAAAGGGAAGCAAAACACTGGATTATTACTCCAAGGGGTATCAAATGCCTTCTCTGTCCGAATCAGTGCACACTGAAAGAGGGCGACCGGAGCATGTGTCATACACGCATCGTGCGCAACGGGAAATTATTTACCCAATCCTATGGAAATCCCTGTGCCATACACTCCGACCCGATCGAAAAAAAGCCATTACTGCATTTTTTACCGGGATCACTTGCCTTCAGCATTGGAACGGCCGGCTGTAACTTTGCCTGTTTGAATTGCCAGAATTGGGAAATCAGCCACACGAGTCCAAGTCAGACAAGCAATTTTGATGCAAGCCCTGAAAAAGTGGTCCTCCAGGCCATACGCGAGCAGTGTAGATCAATCGCCTATACCTATTCCGAACCAACCATTTTTTTTGAATATATGCTGGATACCGCCACGTTGGCCAAACACCGGGGCATTAAAAACGTCATGGTATCCAATGGGTATATAGATCAGACACCTTTACTGGAGTTATGCCGGGTGATCGATGCAGCAAACATTGATTTGAAGGCCTTTGATTCGGGGACTTACCTGAAACTCACCGGTGGTGCTCTCGATCCTGTTCTGAAAACATTAAAAACTTTAAGGGACCAGGGGGTATGGATCGAAATCACCAATCTCGTCATTCCCGAATGGACGGACAATTTCGATCAGATTACTAAAATGTGCGAGTGGCTTGCGGAAGAGGGATTTTCCGATAATCCTATTCATTTCAGCCGGTTCCATCCTTATCAAACATTGGCAAGCCTGCCTTCCACACCACTCCATACGTTAACCCGTGCCAAAGACATTGCCATGAGAGCGGGTATGAAATACGTGTATATCGGAAATGTTCCGGGCATCGGCGGTGAGGACACCTACTGTCACAATTGTAAAGTATTACTGGTTAAGCGTAAAGGTTACGAGATCGAGCAAAACCTGATCACCAGCAACCGCTGCCCCAAGTGCCAGACGGTGATACCCGGCAGGTGGCATTAGCATAAGGCAGAAGGCAGAAGGCAGAAGGCAGAAGGCAGAAGGCAGAAGGCAAAAGATCAGTGTGTTAAATTCGGCAGCAGTGTCATCCCCGCGAAGGCGGGGACCCCGTCACGCTAGTAGAATTTCTTAAGAAGGGGACCGCTTCAAGTTAACGAAGTGCCAAACAGCTACACCTCACTCCTCGTTGACATAAATCACTATAAAACCGATTTACATCAGTAAATCCATGAGAAATGATATCTGAAGGTATCACGATATCTACATTTATATATAACCAAAAAACATACTTTTGCCTGATAATTTTCTAACACTATGAGCAGCGAATCTCTTGTTCTGTTCTTCATTGTTGGTGTTGTGCTGGTTGGAGGGGCCGTTTTGTTCTCCCACTTTATTGCACCGCGCATCAGCAAATCCCCGGTAAAATTCGAACCCTACGAATGCGGTATCCCCGCTGAAGGGAATGCCTGGATCCAGTTTAACGTTGGGTATTACCTCTTTGCTATCGTATACCTGATCTTCGACGTGGAAACGGTGTTTGTGTTCCCATGGGGTGTTGTAATGAAAGAAATCGGCTTACGGGCCTTTGTCGAGATCGTGATCTTCTTCATAATCCTTGGCTTGGGCTTATTATACGCCTGGAAAAAAGATGCTTTGAAATGGGTGTAAAAATCAAATCCATGAAAAATGAGGATTTCAGGGACAATGACAGCCTGGAAATCTTCAAACAGTCAGGTGGTAATATCCTGATGACGACAGTTGATAACCTGATCAACTGGGGACGTTCAAACTCCATATGGCCTCTGACGTTTGCAACGAGTTGCTGTGGTATCGAGATGATGGCAGCCGGAGCTCCGCGATTCGACTTTTCCCGGTTTGGGATTGAAGTTTATCGTGCCTCGCCCCGTCAGGCAGATGTTATCGTGGTCGCCGGAACCATTGTTCATAAAATGGCCCCGGTACTGAAGCGCCTGTATGACCAGATGGCCGATCCTAAATTTGTTATCGCTATGGGTGCCTGTGCCTGCTCGGGAGGTCCTTTTTATTATAATACCTATTCAGTGGTTCGTGGGGTTGATCATGTGATCCCCGTTGATGTTTATGTACCCGGCTGCCCGCCTCGTCCCGAAGCATTGCTTTACGGGATCATGCAGCTCCAGCGTAAAATGAAGACGGATACCATTGCAAAACCGCGTGACCCCATGGAGAACTATATTTAACCTGCAGGTATGGAAAACGAACAATTAGCTCAAATCCTGTCGGAGTTGTTTCCGGCTTCGGAAATAATTACCACACAGAATCCCATCCGGATAAAGGTTGATCCGGTTCTGATCCACTCAGTAGCATCGGTGCTCCGCAACGACAAGCGGCTTCAGTTTGATTACCTGTTCAACTTATATGGCATCGACCGGGAAGACCGGTTCTCTATTGTATATTATATGGAATCTACCGAACTGAAGCATATTGTGTCAGTTGAAACAGACCTTGCCGACCACGATCAGCCGGTTGTTGATACGGTGAGTGACCTCTGGATCACGGCACAATATCAGGAACGTGAGATTTATGACCTGATGGGCGTGACTTTCACCAATCATCCCGATCCACGAAGACTGTTTTTAGAGGATGGATGGGGTTTCCCACTAAGAAAAGATTATAAGGACGATATTAACTTTATCGAACGTTAGCAAATGCAGGAAGTTGAATTACAAGATATTTTGACCTCCCGTGAGGACGGTGACTATATCATTAATATCGGACCGCAGCATCCCTCAACTCATGGAGTTCTCCGATTTGTTGTTTCGCTAAAAGGAGAAATGCTGGATTACGTGATTCCGCATTGTGGCTACGTCCACCGCGGCATCGAGAAAATGTGCGAACGGCTTACTTATCCGCAGATCATCCATCTTACAGACCGGATGGATTATTTCTCGGCACACATGAATAATGAAGCGGTATCGCTACTCGTTGAGAAAGCCATCGGAGTTGAAGTTCCTGAACGGGTGAAGTATGTCAGGACTATTCTTTCCGAACTCGGGCGTATTGCTTCTCATCAGCTTTGGTGGGCAGCATTCGGGATGGATATGGGAGCATTGACCTGCTTTTTTTACGGCTTGCGCGACAGGGAGAAAATTCTTGACATTTTCGATGAATCATTCGGATCAAGGCTTCTTCACAGCTTTATCTGTCCAGGAGGATTGATGAATGACATTCATCCGAACTTTCAGAAACGCACCAAGGAATTCATTAAATATTTCAGGAAAAAGCTTCCGGAATATGACGAATTGTTGACAGGCAATATCATTTTTGAGCAGAGGACAAAAGGAATGGGAGTGATGTCCCGACAAGATGCCATCAGCTATGGCTTTACAGGCCCTTGCGGCCGGGCATCCAATTTCGCCTGCGATATCCGTAAAAAATATCCATATAGCGCCTACGACAAGGTTGATTTCAAGGAGATCCTTTTTGATGAAGGCGATTGCTGGGCAAGATACAAGGTTCGTATAGCCGAGATGTGGGAATCAATGAAAATCATTGAACAGCTGATCGACAATATTCCTGATGGTGATTATACCGCCAAAATGAAACCGATCATTAAACTTCCCGAAGGCGAATATAGCCAGCGGGTAGAAACTGCAAAAGGGGAATTGGGAGTTTACGTGGTGAGCAAAGGCGAAAAAAATCCCTACCGGATGCATTTCCGCACACCAAACTTCAACAACCTCTTTCCAATCAGCCAATTGGCTGCAGGAAACAAAATTGCCGACCTGATTGCCATCAGCGGTTCCCTTGATCTCATTATTCCAGATATTGACCGATAATTCAACCGAATATAAAAATTAAGATGCCGTTTAATATTTACGACTTCTCGACCACAACAAAGGCAATAGACACATTTCTGAAGACAAATATGTCCCCAACCTGGGCGTTTGTTACGGAATTAGCCATTGTTGGACTCATCATCCTGATTTTCTACGCGATCATTGGTTTGTACCTGGTTTATGCCGAACGAAAGGTTTGCGCCTTTATGCAAAACCGAGTGGGTCCCAACAGGGTCGGTAAATGGGGACTGATTCAGACCATTGCCGACCTCATCAAACTGCTGATGAAAGAGCTGATCACGATCAGGAAAGCGGATAAACTTCTATTTAACATTGCGCCTTTCATAGTAATCATCGCATCGTTCATGGCTATTGCTGCCATTCCGTTTGCCAAGGGATTGCATGCCGTAGACTTTAATATCGGCGTGTTTTACATGATGGCGGTTTCGTCCATCGGAGTCATCGGGATCCTCCTGGCCGGTTGGTCGAGCAACAGCAAGTATTCCCTGATCGGTGCCATGAGAAGCGGCGCACAGGTGGTCAGTTATGAATTGTCAGTGGGGCTGGCCCTCCTTTCGGTTGTCATTTTCAGTGGATCCATGCAGCTTTCAACCATTATTGAAAGTCAGGCTAACGGCTGGTGGATTTTCAAAGGCCATCTTCCGGCAATCATTTCATTCGTGATGTTTCTGATAGCCAGTACAGCGGAGATCAACCGCGGTCCGTTCGACCTTGCTGAGGCTGAATCGGAATTAACCGCCGGCTTCCATACCGAGTATTCCGGGATCCGGTTCGCTTTTTTCTTCCTTGGCGAATACATGAACATGTTTATTGTAGCCTCCCTGGCCGCCACCGTATTCCTCGGGGGCTGGATGCCCCTGCACATAGGCAATCTCGAAGGATTCAACCACGTCATGGACTTTATACCGCCGATCGTCTGGTTCTTTGGAAAAACAATTTTTGTCATTTACGTGATCATGTGGTTTAAATGGACATTCCCCAGGTTAAGGATCGACCAATTGCTGACCCTTGAATGGAAATACTTGCTCCCCATCAACCTGGTGAACATTATTGTCATTGCTTTCATCGTCCTCATGGGATGGTACATTAAATAACGAATATGAATTCAGTAGGCAAATACTTCAGCGATATCTTCTATGGGTTAAAAACCCTTTGGAAAGGATTAATGGTTACCGGATACTATTTTGTGCATCCGAGGCAGATCGTTACTGAACAATATCCGGAAAACCGCAAGGAACTGCAAATGTTCGACCGGTTTAAAGGCGAAGTCATCCTGAAACATGATGAGAACAATTTTCATACCTGTAACGGTTGTGGCATCTGCCAGTTGAATTGCCCAAACGGTTCCATTGAGATCATAACCGACATGGCCCCCAATGAGGAAGGTAAACCTGTGCGCATCATCGATAAACATATCTATCATTTATCGATGTGCACTTTTTGCGGACTTTGCGTGAAAAACTGCCCAAGCGATTCACTCGCCTTTTCCCAGGCTTTTGAACATGCGGTATTTGATCGCAATAAGCTCACCAAAATTTTGAATCAACCCGGATCACGGATTAAAAAAGAGCCCAAAGCTCCTAAACCGGTTCTTGAAACTGCACCCAAGTCTAACCCAGCTAACTAAACCGATATGGCACTGAATGTCTTAATGTTTTATCTGCTTTCAGCCGTTATTGTGATTTGTTCGGTCCTTACCATCACAACCACCCGTATCCTGCGGGCGGCGTTTTATCTCCTCTGTGTGCTGGTCGCCACTGCCGGGTTTTACTTTATGGTTGATTATCAGTTTATGGCCGGGGTCCAGTTGGTCCTCTACGCCGGAGGTATTGTCGTCCTGATCATTTTCTCCATTTTGCTGACCAGCCATATCAGTCACAAATTTGCCAAACCTGAGGCTATCAGGCTGGCTATGGGAATACTGGTCGGACTGGGTGGTTTTGCCCTTTCCACCATCGCGATCCTGAAATATGCATTCACCCCAACTGCCAATCCGGCTATTAAGGTAGATATGCAAGCTATCGGTTTGCAGCTGCTCGGAACAGGTAAAAACGGCTACGTTCTCCCTTTCGAGGTGATCAGTATCCTTCTGCTTGCCGCCATGATCGGGGCTATCATTATTGCAAAAAAAGGTAAATAACAAACGTAAACTCTAAACATCAACAAATGTTAGAAGGAATTCCCATAACCCACGTGCTGATAGTCAGTGCCTTTATGTTTTTTGCAGGTGTTTGCGGTTTTATCATCCGACGGAACATGATCACCATCCTGATGTCGATTGAATTGATACTCAATGCTGTTAATATCAACCTGGTGGTTTTTAACAAATACCTGTTTCCCGATCAGCTCCAGGGACACTTCTTTGCCCTGTTTGTAGTCGGGATTGCAGCTGCTGAAGCCTCTGTTGCAATTGCCCTTATCATTAATATATACAGGCGATTGAGTTCCATCAGTGTCGACAAAGTCAATGAAATGAAGTATTAATCCAACCATCTGGCTGTCATGAATTATTCATTAACCATACTGATCCTCCTGATCCCCTTCTGTGTATTCCTATTCAATGGCCTGCTGGGCATGAAGTTTAAGCCCGTTATTTCCGGTTTGATAGGCACCACCGGATTGGGAATCATAACTGTTATTTCGTATCTCACCGCCTGGCAGTATTTCTTTGTTGATGGAATGGTCGACGGTTCATTCCCGAAAGTTACCGCCATGTCGATGCACTGGCTCACCCTGACACCGAGCCTGACCATTGACATGGGCATTCTTCTCGACCCAATCTCCGTGATGATGCTAGTTGTTATATCAACTGTTTCATTCATGGTTCATATCTATAGTCTGGGCTATATGAAGGGGGAAAAGGGTTTCGAGCGTTTTTATGCCTTCTTGTCCCTTTTCTCGTTCTCCATGCTTGGTCTGGTTGTAGCCACCAACATTTTCCAGATGTACATTTTCTGGGAACTGGTGGGTGTGTCTTCCTTTTTGCTAATCGGATTCTATTACACCAAGGATTCAGCGGTTGCCGCATCAAAAAAAGCTTTTATCGTGACCCGGTTTGCCGACCTCGGTTTCCTCATCGGGATACTTGTACTTTCCTATTTTACCAAAACATTTGATTTTAACGTACTTACCGGGGAAGATCACAGCATTTTCGCTTCAACCGCCGGAGTCAGCTTTCTGGGCATGTCAGTGATGACCTGGGCTGCCCTGCTGATTTTTATGGGAGGTGCCGGAAAATCAGCCATGTTCCCGCTGCACATCTGGCTACCTGATGCCATGGAGGGCCCGACTCCTGTTTCAGCCCTTATTCACGCAGCAACGATGGTTGTTGCAGGTGTTTTCCTTGTTGCCCGGATGTTTCCTGTTTTCTATTTTCAGGCGCCTGATGCGCTGACGGTTATTTCGTATGTCGGGGGATTCACCTCGCTCTTCGCGGCAGTTATTGCCTGTACCCAATATGATATCAAGCGGGTGCTGGCTTTCTCTACTCTTTCCCAGATCGGCTATATGATGCTTGCACTCGGCGTTTCCGGGTATGAAGGTCACGAAGGGGTTGGTTACATGGCTTCCATGTTCCATCTTTTCACACATGCCATGTTTAAAGCTTTGCTTTTCCTTGGTGCCGGATCAATCATCCACGCCGTTCACAGCAACGTAATGCAGGATATGGGAGGATTGAGGAAGTATCTTCCGATTACCCACATGACCTTCCTGATCGCCTGTTTAACCATCGCCGGGGTTCCTTTCCTATCGGGATTCTTTTCGAAAGATGAAATATTGGTTGCTGCCTTTGAACACAATAAAATACTGTTTGCGGTTGAATTCCTGGTTGCCGGATTAACCGCCTTTTATATGTTCAGGCTCTATTTCAACATTTTCTGGGGTAAGGAAAAGCATTATCACCATACCCCGCACGAGTCACCGCTGACGATGACCATTCCCTTGATGATCCTGGCTTTTGGCTCCATCTTCGCCGGATACATTCCATTCAGCAAGCTGGTAACGGCTGATTCCATGCCTTTCGTGACCCATCTGGATTATGCAATAGCAATACCATCAGTCCTGATCGGATTAATCGGCATAGGGATCGCCTGGTTATTATATAAGAAAGAATCCCTGATACCTGAAAAGATATCCAAAGCCCTGGGAGGATTTTACCAGGCTGTTTATCACAAGTTTTACATAGATGAGGTGTATATCTTCATCACGAAGAAAATCATCTTCAATTATGTATCAAGGCCGGTGGCCTGGTTCGACCGGCATATAGTCGACGGAACGATGAACGGTATCGGTTGGCTGACGGTAACCAGTTCGAAAGGGATAAAAGGCCTGCAATCCGGAAACCTGCCCCAATATGGTATGGTCTTCGTTTTAGCTGCCATAATCCTCGTGCTTGTTTTTGCTTTTCTAATCTGATCATTAAGGTTTAATCTGAAATAGAAACCGATTATGAATATTCTAAACCTGTTTGTTATCATTCCTGTCCTGACGGTCTTCGCGATCGTTTTTACCAAAGATTTCAAGGGGGCCAGGATTACTGCGGCAGTTGGCATGTCCCTTCAGCTCCTGACTGCAATAATTTTGGTATTCAGTTATTTTGCACAAAGGAAAGCCGGAATGACCGGGGAATTTATCTTCCAGAGTGATTATACCTGGTTTAAAACCCTCAATATCCACTATCTGGTGGGTGTCGACAGCATAGCAGTTTGGATGCTTTTACTGGCATCAATTGTCGTTTTCGCAGGAATTTTCGCCTCCTGGCAGATAGAATACCTTGCGCGTGAATTTTATATTTCATTGATATTATTGGCAACAGGAGTTTTTGGGTTCTTTATCTCGCTCGACCTTTTTACCATGTTCCTCTTTTACGAACTCGCCGTGATCCCGATGTACCTGCTTATCGGCATTTGGGGCAGCGGTCCGAAAGAGTACTCTGCTATGAAACTGACTCTTATGCTGATGGGAGGTTCGGCCCTTCTGGTAGTCGGATTGTTAGGTTTATATTTCTATTCCTCGGCAGCCGGTCCGGTCACCTTCAGTCTCCTCGAATTATCGCAAATATCTTTCCCGGTTGCCATGCAGCGCTTCTTCTTCCCCTTCCTGTTTGTCGGATTCGGAATTCTGGGTGCTTTGTTTCCATTGCATACCTGGTCGCCCGATGGTCACTCATCCGCACCGACAGCCGTTTCCATGCTCCACGCCGGAGTTTTAATGAAACTGGGCGGATACGGATGTTTACGTGTAGCGATGTTTCTGCTGCCTGACGCCGCACAGGAAATGTCGTGGATTTTCCTCATTCTGACAACAATCAGCGTGGTTTACGGAGCTTTCGGAGCTATCTGGCAGAAGGACCTCAAATACATCAATGCCTACTCCTCGGTTAGTCACTGCGGACTGGTTCTTTTCGCGCTGTTGATGATGAATAAGACTTCGATGAACGGCGCCGTGCTCCAGATGATCTCTCACGGATTGATGACGGCCCTTTTCTTTGCCCTGATCGGGATGATTTACGGAAGGACACATACAAGAAATATCGACCAGATGGGCGGTTTGATGAACGTGATTCCTTTCCTTAGCGTTGCTTATGTTATCGCCGGTCTTGCTTCACTCGGTTTGCCGGGCTTAAGCGGGTTTGTTGCCGAAATGACCATTTTCATCGGAGCTTTCCAGAATCCTGACACCTTCCATCGCGTTGCGACCATCATTGCCACGACTTCCATTGTGGTAACCGCTGTATATATTCTGAGAGTCGTTGGCAAACTTCTCCTCGGACAGATCAGGGAAAAGGAATATCTTGAATTCCCGGATGCCAAATGGTATGAGCGTATCAGCGTTGTTGTGCTGATTCTCCCGATTGCCATTATCGGTTTCTACCCTTCCTTCCTCTCCAGCACGGTGATGGATGCCCTGAACCCTATTGTCGAACGGTTAACAGCCATGCTATAAAATATTAAAGAAATGGACATTGCTTCTTTCAACATCATGCGAAACGAACTGATCCTGGTCGGGATCGTCCTGATTTTGCTTATAGCGGAAATCTTTACGAAAAATGAGAATAAGCACAGGCTTATCACCCTGGGCACCATATTGTTTGGCCTGGCCACGCTGGTCAATTTCATACCACTTGCCGAAGGGCAATTATTCGGTGGCAGTTTCCAGACCACCCATATCACCGTTTTCATGAAGAGCATCCTGAATATGGGCGTATTCATTGTATTCCTGCAGTCATTCACCTGGTTGAAACGGGAAGAAAACCATGGTAAAATCGGTGAGTTCTTCATACTGATCATCGCCACCCTGATTGGTATGGATTTTATGATTTCATCAGGTGATTTCCTGATGATGTATATTGGCCTGGAACTGGCAACCATTCCGATGGCTGCATTGGCCGCCTATGAGAAGTTCAGCGAAAAATCAGCCGAAGCCGGTATCAAGCTGATCCTTACCTCCGCCCTTTCGTCAGGGATCCTTTTGTATGGTTTGTCCTTTATTTATGGAACAACCGGATCGATTTACTTTGCTGATATTGTACCGAATATCGGTAACAATTCATTGCAGACCTTCGGATTTGTATTCTTTGTGGCCGGAATGGCTTTCAAAATTTCTCTTGTTCCTTTCCATCTCTGGACAGCCGACGTTTATGAAGGGGCTCCGATTAGTGTGACCGCCTATCTGTCGGTCGTATCAAAGGGAGCAGCCGTGTTCACCTTTATGATCATCCTTTATCGGGTTTTCGGTTCAATTAACAAGGTCTGGGAACCTTTGCTTTATACCCTGGCAGTGGCCACTATGACGGTCGGTAACCTTTTTGCTTTGAGACAGGAGAATCTGAAACGGTTTATGGCCTTTTCATCCATCGCCCAGGCGGGTTTCATCCTGTTGGGAATCATGCAGGGCGGCCAACTGGGTATGACAACAGTGGTCTATTTCATGCTGATTTATGTATTTACCAATCTCGCTGCTTTTGGTGTGATTTCAGCTATTTCGGAAAAGACCGGAAAAGAAAAAATTACTGACTATAACAGCCTCTATAAAACCAACCCCAAACTCAGTTTGATCCTGCTGCTTGCGATGTTTTCGCTAGCCGGTATTCCACCAGTAGCCGGATTCTTTGGTAAATTCTTTTTATTCACGGCAGCCGGGGCCAAAGGGTTTTATATCCTTGTCCTGATTGCTGTTCTTAATGCCACCATATCCCTATATTACTATCTGAGGGTTGTTAAGGCCATGCTGATTGACAAATCGGATGAACCCATTGCCACTTTCAAAACTCCCTGGCCCATGCGCATCAGTCTGCTGATCTGTGTAGCCGGTATTTTCTTTATCGGGTTCGCGAGTTTCATTTATGAATACATTACCAAAATCAGTTTCTGAATTAATTAGTTACCACCATGGCGCTTAATCAGGGAAAACATATCATTGAAGTTATCGACGGAAAACGCTGTACTTTAGTTGAAGCCGGCATCACCGCTACACGCAAGGATTTTCTCAAGGCAATCCTTGAATTCAACGGACAGGAAGTTAAAGCCGCCGTTGATGAAGCAGGAACCTGGAAAATTGGTGTTACCGACGTTGTTTTCCATGCTGTGATTGAAATATATAAAAGAAAGCTGCGCACCCCCAACGGGCATATTGTTACCCCGGCTTACTGGCTTCAGCTCACGGATAAGCAGACAGAGGCTGAGATCAGCTATTGGATCCAGCCAAAATAGGAAGAAAATATGAAAACCACCAATAAAGGATTCAACACCAAATTAATTCACGCAGGATCAATTGATGACCAATTCGGGAGCGTAACCGTCCCGATCTATCAAACCTCCACATTCAAGTTTAAAAACGCCCAGGAAGGAGCTGATTGCTTCTCCGGCAAAAGCAACGGGTACATGTATACCCGTATTGCCAATCCCACCATCCGGGCTTTTGAAAAAAACATTGCCCATCTCGAAAACGGTTTCGACGGGATAGCCACGAGTTCGGGTATGGGAGCCATCAATACCGTATATATGACCCTATTGGGCGCTGGTACTCATATCATCAGTTCTGATGCGGTTTATGGTCCGGCAAGGGGGGTTCTTGAACAGGATTATTCAAGGTTCAATGTGGAAGCCAGTTTTGTAAATACCTCTGATATTGAACAGATACGCGCTGCTCTCAAACCAAATACCAAAGTTCTTTATATCGAAACCCCGGCAAATCCAACCATGGATATTACCGATATTCCGGCCTGTGTTAAAATTGCCAGGGAGCACAACTTAATACTGGTTGTCGATAATACTTTCTCTTCCCCTTATCTTCAGAAGCCACTCGACATGGGAGCCGATGTAGTCCTTCATTCCATTACAAAATTCATCAACGGACATGCGGATATTGTCGGAGGCATTATCATAACAAAAGATCCGGCTCTTTATAAAAGGATCCGTCATTCGATGGTATACATGGGTTGCAACATGGATCCCAATCAGGCTTATCTTGCTTTAAGGGGGGTGAAGACTCTTGCGATCCGTATTGAAAGGGCGCAGGAGAATGCCATTAAAATAGCAGCCTATCTGCAGTCGCATCCTAAAGTTGCCTGGGTGAAATACCCGGGATTGGAATCCCACCCTCAATATCAATTGGCAAAAACACAGATGAACGGTCCCGGATCCATGATGAGTTTCGGACTGACCGGCGGATTCGATGCAGGAAAGAAGCTGATGGACAATGTCCATCTTGCCACGCTGGCAGTATCACTCGGAGGAATAGAGACGCTTATCCAGCATCCGGCCTCCATGACTCATGCCGCAATGAGCAAGGAGAACAAACTCGCTGCCGGCATATCCGATGACCTTGTTCGATATTCCGTGGGCATCGAGGATGCTGAAGATATTATCAGCGACCTGAAGGAAGCTTTGGAAAAAGTCTGATTCAGCAGCCGCCCGAAGCTTTCTTTTTCCCTGGTTTCTTAACCAATCCCGGTTTTGCTCCCGCACCCTGACTGGCAGGTGCGGCTAACTGAACGGCACCGCCGCCACCTAATGCAGAACCCGCAGCCTGTCTGAAATCATATTTCGCTAATTCCTCATTTGGACTCGTCGATGCAGGTTTAGCAGGGTTCATAATGGTTTCAACCCAATAATTCAACCCGCCTTCAAGAACATAATTGTTTTCATAACCGAGCTGGCGGGTAATCATCCAGGCCTGGTTGGCTTCAACGGTACCATTGCTGTAAAGGATGTTCATTTTTACATCCTGGTTTAAAACCTCCGTATACTGCTCGCCCAGCAGGTCGGACAATGGTATGTTGATGGCACCGGGAAGACTGAACTTCTCAAACTCATTCTGGTCCCTGACATCGATCAACTGGATGGAAGGATCTTTATTGATCAGCTTGTCTGCCAATTCATCCGGGCTGAAAAACTGTTGACGTCCCTTGGCTTCTTCAAGCAACTGACTGGCTGTCAGTTTATAAGGATGCGTTGTATTCTGTGGTACCGCGGCGATGATCAGTCCGAGCCCCACAATGCCAATTGATAATATGACTCTTGCTTTCATGGTTCAGTTATTAATATTCTTCCCTTGGAAATTTCTTTTCAGCCCATTCGGCTACATAGAACATCCCGATGGCTGCCAGTATCACCCCTAGAGCTGCAATTCCATCCGAAAGCCCCAGTGATTCGCTTAACTTGGGCGATCCTTTAAATGCTGCCATATACATGTTTTCCCAGAGCGGGTAACCTTCGGAGAAAATGATGACTCCGATAAACAGTCCGCCGATAAATACCATGGCATCGATTTTTCCTATGGAAGCACCGGCAAAGCTGGTACCCGGACAGAATCCTCCGATGATAAATCCGGCTCCCATAACTACCCCGCCCACAATGGCAGAGGTAAGATAGGTCGGGTTGATATATACCAGATCCAGGTCGAGCCAGCCAAAAAGGCTTAGGAAAAGCATCCCCAACATAGCTGTGATAGCTGCGGTGAAGAATACTTTCAGAACTACGGTATCATATCCATAAAAAACTCCAGCCAGTTTACGGCTTGAAGAGAATCCGCTGCTTTCCAGGACAAAACCAAACCCTATACCGATAAGGAAGGCGATCAGCATGTTTGTATTCTCTGATATTATTCCATTGACAACTAAAGGTCCCATAACTATTCAGTTTAGAGTTAAATCCAATTTTTCCTAAAGAAATAAGCAAGTGCAAAGGCAGTACCAAAAATTGCCGCCATGGTAATAAATCCGCCAAGCGACAATACGGCCATGCCACTCAGGGCTGATCCGCTGGTGCAACCACGGCCCAGTTGAGAGCCAAAACCGAAAAGTATTCCGCCCGTACCAGCCATGATAAGCCGTTTACGGGAAGTAATCTTGGGACTGTGTTCAACTTTGAGTTTAAGCCGTCCCCAAAGGCTTCCCGAAAGGAAACCGCCAACCAGGACTCCGGCCATTTCAAAAACGAGCCAGTTCCTTAACGGATTGGGATGTTGCTTGATCGTTTCCGCATAAAAAGCATTTTTCTCCACATGTGCAGGAGCCACCACTTTATTGGCGGCTACCACTACACTTTTAACCGCACCGCTGGCACCCAGACCGCGGCCGGCAAAGTAATTCGCTGCAAGCAATACAAGGCCAAGCAAAACTCCCCCGAGATAGGGATTCAGGTATTTGCGCGACCGGTCGTTTGTTTGATTCTCCATATGATCGTTCTATTAGGTTACTTCCGAATATCCCCCAGACTGAAGTCTGGGGACAGTGAGAGAAAACAGAGCATTACCGTCGGACTGAAGTCCGACGGTACTAAAGTATCTGCTTGCCCCAACTTTCATCTTATATCTTTCTTCTTCTAACTTTCCTTTTGCCTTTTGCCTTCTGCCTTCTTGCCCTCCTGCCTTAATACAGCCATCTGCTCAACTGTCCCGCATAAGCAAGTATGAACCTCAGCATGATACCCCCGAAAATGACCAGCACGGCCGGAATATAAAAAGGCATTTTAAATTTCAGCAGTTCAAGTGACTCCAGGGCTGCAGGAAATAACAATCCCATACCGACAACGAGCATCCAGAAGGGAGCTGTATAAGGTCCTCCGAGGAACAGGTTTGCAGCATCTATCTGAACCTGAGTACTTGCAAGGAAGCCCATGAACATGTGCACGATCAGGAACAGTTCGATGACGATCAGCAGCAGGTCGATGCGCGCCATGGATTTCCGTTCGGCATGGTTTTTTGACATAAGGATTATTGTTGCTGCACCGGTCGACATCCCCGAAACCAGGAATAAGGGTCCCAAAATCGAGGTATTCCATAACGGACGCGCATTGAAGGCTGAAAACAGGATCCCGGTGTATACACCAAGGATCACCGCATAGAAAATGGTTGCCCAGGCTAATATGACCTTCCATTTTCTGAAAAAAGCATCCAGATCATCCAGCCATTTATACGGCCATTTCCAATTTGGAAAAATCTCCCGGATATTAAGAGCTGCCCATATCATCGAGATCGGGGTGATGATCATCAGTGTCCATGCTCCCCATGACATGGGGGATTGCAGACGGATCACCGTATATAAGCGCCAGAAAAAAGCCTTGTGTTTCAAATCCAGAAAGAGTGCGAACAAACCGATGATTAACAGGACAGGTACGATCAGGGTTGCTTTTTTTACAGCAGTCGGATATTCATCCTCCTTACCGCGGATCACAAAAAAGGCTGCAAAAAACAGGATTCCGGCTGCAAGTCCTCCCAAAAACAAGTATAAGGGAATCTGCCAGTGCCAGATATGCAGGAAAGGATCTATATTTTGATTCATCCTGCCGCTTACTATAATCTCTTCTCTCATAACAGGTTCAGGGTTAGATTAAAAAATAAAGCTGAGGTTTGGTTCCTGCTTCCGGGATCAGGGTTTTGAACTTTCGCTTTTTCAGGACCAGTGATACCGGGCTCTTGGGGTCGTCGAGATCTCCGAAATACATGCACTTTGTCGGACAGGCTGAAACACAGGCCGGAAGAAGGCCTTTTTCAACGCGGTGCAGACAGAATGTACATTTATCAACATATCCGTCAGGATGAGAATACCTTGCATCATATGGGCAAGATGTGATGCAGGCGCCGCAGCCTATGCATTTGTTATGGGTTACGGTGACGATCCCCCCCTTCTCATAGTGGCTGGCACCCGTCGGGCAGCAACGGACGCAAGGTGAATTGTCGCAATGATTGCAACGTTCGGAACGCAGTTCCAGCTCGAGGGCCGGGTAAGTGCCATCTGTCACTTCAACCACCCAATCGCGGCAAAAGCCAATCGGTACCATGTTCTCAGTTTGACAGGCAACCACACAGTCGCTGCATCCAACACACTTTCGTGTATCAACGGCCATAGCATATCTCATGACTTAGCCTCCTCTTTTTCAGTTACAAACGTTACGAAATTACCCCTCATCCCGGTTCCCCCCATACTTGGATCTACCAATACTTTGGTGATCATCTGGGTATCACTGGCACCCCTTCCGAAGCAACGTTGCAACTTTTTTTGGTTATGGCCGAAACCATGAACCATATATGCAGAATCCCATCTTATCCTTTCTGTAATACGGACGCGTATCTGGAAATCGGACTGTATACCATCCTGGTTTTTCAGCCAGATGTACTGTTCGTTGGCCAGAGCCCATTCCTTTGCCACCTTAGGATTTACCCATATGGTATTTTCGTCCATCAGGTCGGCAAGATTGGGATTATTGGAAGTCCGGGTGAACGTATGCATGGGTGCCCGGCCGTAGATTAAGCGATAAAAACCGCTTGGAGGTTCCTCATGAGGGGTATAGGAGGGCAATGCAGCGAAACCTGCCGCTTCCAGATCACTTGAGTACAGTTCAATTTTACCGCTGGTGGTGCTGAATTCAACATCTTCTCCATCAGTAAAATACAAATCATCAACTGTCCGCTCGGAAGTTTTGACCCCGATACGTTGCATCTCTTCAAGACTGGTGCCCATTTGTTGAAGTTGCCAACCGAGCATTTCTTCGATATCCTTCCAGGGGAAATAGGCACCGAGGCCCATCTTATCAGCCAGTTTTTTGACCATCCACCAGGCGGGTTTTGTATCATATTTGGGCTTAACCGAAGGCATGCGCAGGGCCAGCTGAGGTTTACGGTGCGGACTGACGCGAATTTCATCGTACCTCTCGAGATAAGTACATTCCGGCAGGACAACATCAGCATATCCTGTAATTTCCATTGGCATGGTGTCAACCACTACCAGAAAATCGAGGGCTTTTATCGCCTCAATCGTATTTTCCTGATTAGGCATGGTTTCAATCAAATTGGTGCCATTCACGATCCATGCCTTGTATTTAGCCTCTTTACCGTCAACCGGACGGCTCAGATCGACGATCGCATTTGCAACTGGCTGATCAGCCAAAGGATACTGGTCTCCCAAGACTTCACGCCATCCCTTTTTAACCTCGGGATAATGAGGATGTGGAAATTCCGGAACTGTTAAGCTTTCAGGGCGGTAGAAACCTCCACGACGCCCCCAGGATCCCAGAATGGCATTAAGTATGGCAACTGCCCTGAGGCGCTGGACATCGTCGCCGTACCAGGTAACATGACGTCCGGGATGTATAATCACCGCAGGTGCTGCATTTGCCATTTCCCTCGCTGTATCGCGGATTACCTGAGGGGTAATGGTGGTTATTCCATATGCCCATTCCGGAGTGAAGGTTTTTACATGCTCCTGAAGTTTGTCAAAGCCGGTCGTATATTTCTCAACATATTGCTTATCATACAATCCTTCACTGATGATTACATTCATCCAGGCAAGGAGCAAGGCAAGATCGGTTGACGGTTTTATCGGCAGCCAGAATTTTGATTTACTTGCCGCGGTTGAAAAGCGGGGATCTACAGTAATAATCGTGGCCCCTTTATCTATGGCGTCGGACATTTCCTGAACCTGTCCGTTGTGCATATTCTCACCGATGTGTGAACCAATGAGAACCATGCAACGCGTATCCCGGATATCAGTCCTCTCGGGTGACTCCACCACTTCTCCGAAAGTGGCCAGAAAAGCTGCTTCCCTGGGACCTTTGCATTGAGCATAGGAAGGTGCTGCGCTGCAGTTGGAACCAAAGGCCTTTAGCAACCCGCCGAAATATTTACCGCCCGAGCCGTGGGAAAAAAGAGCAATAGATTCAGGACCGCTAGTGGATATCACTTCCTTTAGCTTTCCCGCAACCAGATCCAAAACTTCATCCCAGCTGGCTTCCCGGTAGGTTTGCTTGCCGGATGAAGTGACGCGGATCAGGGGAGTTTTCAACCGGTTTTCATCATGATACATGCCCACTCCACCTGTTCCTCTTGGACAGAACCTTCCATTCGAATGAAGATCTTCATCGTTACCGGTAATCTTCCAGATATCTCCGCTTTGATTCTTGTATACCCATCCTGCACATTTCCAGAAACAAATCTCGCAATAGGTCGGGGTCCGAAGCATACTTTCATAAATGGCCCGCTCCTGGCTTTCCGTGCCACCAACCCATGACCGGAGCGATGGGATACCAATCGTTAACCCACCGGCACCCAGTGCGGAAATCCTGATAAAATCCCTTCTTGTAGCCATATATCTGGATATATAAATATTTATCTTATTGGATATGTAAAATTAAACATTTTTTTGATTACTGATAATAGAATAACAGAAATAATTTGAAGTTTTAAAAAGTATTTTTGACCCTTACTTTGATCAAGAATGGAAGAGAATAAAAAGGGAAGACTGCCGGAATGGCTTAAACTTACATCAAGACTAAATCAGGACGATACCCATCAGAACATTCGCCGCCTGGTAAAGGAAAGTAACCTGAATACCATTTGTATTTCGGGTAATTGCCCGAATATCGGCGAATGCTGGAGTGCCGGGACGGCCACCTTTATGATATTGGGTAATATTTGTACCCGTGCCTGCAAATTTTGCGGGGTACCCACCGGAAGACCTCTCCCACCCGACCCCGGCGAACCTGGCCGGATTGCAGATTCGATTCAAAAAATGGGAGTCAAACATGCCGTGATCACTTCGGTCGACCGTGATGATCTTCCCGATCGCGGAGCCGGTTTCTGGGCTCAGACTATTCTCGCCATCCGGAAAGTCAATCCTCTTGTGACCATGGAAACCCTGATCCCCGATTTTGATGGAAATATGGAATGGATCCGTCAGGTCGTTGATGCCGCTCCGGAGGTTATTTCACACAATCTGGAAACGGTTCGCAGGCTGACACCGGGTATCAGGACCAAAGCACGTTATGATACCAGCCTTTCTGTAATCAGTCAGGTCTCGGGAGCCGGAATTATTTCCAAATCCGGAATCATGCTCGGTTTGGGCGAAACAGAGGATGAAATACTGGAAACTATGGATGATTTGTTGAAAGCCGGCTGTCAGGTGATGACCATCGGACAGTACCTCCAGCCTTCACGCGATCATCTTCCGGTACACGAATGGGTGAGACCGGAGCAATACCGGCATTATGAGGAAATAGGTTTACAGAAGGGGTTTCGATTTATTGAGAGCCGCCCGTTAGTCCGATCCTCCTATCATGCTGAGAAACATATCAAACTAAAAGATGACACCAGAAATATCCTTTAAGGATCTTGGTCGGATGGATTACAAAGAAGCCTGGGATTACCAGGTGACACTATTTAATTACCGGGTCAATCAAAAACTTGCCAACCGCAACCATCCGGGGGAGGATCAGATCGTGCCCGACAATCCCCTCCTCTTTGTTGAACATCCCCATGTTTACACATTAGGTAAATCAGGTAATCAGAACAACCTTTTGATCGACAGCACTTTTCTCAATAAAATTCAGGCAACTTATTACCATATCGATCGTGGGGGCGACATCACTTATCATGGTCCGGGACAAATCGTAGGGTATCCGATCTTCGACCTTGAGCAATTTGGAATGCATATCAAGCAATATGTATATTCCCTCGAGCAATCCATTATCGACACCTTGGCTGAATATGGTATCAACGGTTCACGGCTTGACGGTGCTACCGGGGTATGGCTCGATCCGGGCACGGCAAAAGCACGTAAAATATCAGCTATCGGCATTAAAGCCAGCCGGCAGATTACCATGCATGGATTCGCATTCAATGTAAATACAGACCTTGCTTATTTTAATTACATCAATCCATGTGGGTTCCAGGATAAAGGTGTTACTTCACTGGCAAAAGAATTGGGAGCCGAACAGGATATTGTTGAAGTAAAGCGAGTTTTAAGGCAAAACATTATCAGTCTGTTTTCAAATTACAGTGGCAAAATGTACTTTTAAAGCAGAAACATAACTTTGATCGGATGGGTAAGCTTAACCGCAGGAATTTCATCAGGACAAGCACAGTTGCTGGCGGTATTGCTTTATCTTCCCCCCTCTGGTTGCCCGAAACCCTGGGGTTAAGTCCCGGCCAGGCCATTACACCGGGTCTGATTAAAAACGGATGGCTCAGGGTTTGTTGCCCGGCACACAATTGTGGTGGCCGCTGTGTGCTTAAAGTTTTGGTTAAAGAGGGCATCATCATCCGAATAGAAACAGACGACCGTCCGGGTGATACTCCGCAAGATCCCCAGTTGCGTGCCTGTTCCCGGGGTCGCTCCTACCGCCGGCGCCAGTATCATCCCGACCGGCTTAAGTACCCTCTCATCAGAACAGGCAAAAGAGGTGAAGGTAAATTCAGACAGGCCTCCTGGGAAGAAGCGATTGAGCTGATGTCAGCACAAATGCTGAATATCCGGAATAAGTATGGAAATCAATCCATGTTTGTCCCATATGGAACAGGCAGTTACAGCCACCTGAACGGCCGCTGGCCAGCCGCCAGGCTGATGAACCTGATCGGGGGGGCACTGGATTACTACAATTCTTACTCCTGGGCGTGTATCTCCAAGGCTACGAACACGGTCTACGGGACCGGGGTCACCGGAAACCAGCGCCAGGATTGGCTTAATTCAAAGTATATCCTGATGTGGGGTTGGAATCCCGCAGAGATGCGTGACGGTACCAATTCCGATTATTTTCTAAAAAAGGCCCGGGAAAACGGAGCCCATGTGGTCTGCATTGATCCACGGATGACATTTTCAGCAGTTTCACTGGCCGATGAATGGATTTCCATACGCCCTGGAACCGACACCGCGATGATGAGCGCCATGGCCTATGTGATGGTTAAGGAAAATCTCCACGATTCCTCATTCATACGGACTCATTGTATCGGCTTCGATTCAACCCAGATGCCCAAAGGTTTGGAAACGGAAGAATCCTATGTCGACTATTTGCTCGGAACCCATGACGGCCAACCCAAAACTCCTCAGTGGGCAGCGCCGATTACAGGGGTTCCTTCTGAAACAATCACCCGTATAGCCCGGGAATATGCGCAAACCAAACCCGCCATGTTATATCAGGGTTACGGGATGCAGCGACGGGCTTATGGGGAACAACCGGTGAGGGGAGGATGCGTGCTCGCTGCCATGACCGGTAATATTGGCATCCATGGGGGCTGGGCCTCCGGGATTGCGCATCAGGCAGGTGGAGCTCCCTTTTGGTCGATATTCCCGACAGGCACCAATCCGGTGAAGGCCAGGATCCCTACTTTCCTATGGACCGAGGCCGTCATCCGGGGAACGAGCCTTACGGCAAAAGAAGGCCTGACCGGTGCCGATCATCTTCAATCAAATATTAAGTTCATCTGGTCGGTTGCCTCCAATATCCTGGCTAACCAGCATGGAAATGTCAACCGGGCCGGCCGGATACTCGCTGATGAAAGTCTCGTCGAGTTTATCGTTGTTCAGGACCAGTTTATGACCGCCTCAGCCCGTTATGCCGATCTTGTGCTGCCTGTGTGTACCCATTTTGAAACCTGGGGCCTGGCAGATGGCTGGAAATATGGCGAAGAAGTTATCCTGTTACCGCAAGTGGTCGAAAATACGCACCAGGCAAAATCTGATTATCGTATTTGCGCTGACTTGTCAGCCAAATTAGGTGTTTTTGATGCTTTTACCGAAGGTCTCGACGAAAAGGGCTGGACACATAAACTCTGGGATGAATACCGGGTTAAGCGCTTTCCCGACTTGCCACCGTTCGATCAATTTGTCGAATCCAATCAGGGTGTGTATAGCATCCGGGTCGATAATCCCAAGATTTCCCTTGAAGAATTCCGCCGCGATCCTGAGAATCACCCGCTGGATACCCCCAGTGGCAAGATTGAAATCTTTTCCGAAACCCTGTTTAAGTTAGACCAGAAAGAGGTCATTCCGGCTGTGCCCAAATATATTCAGGAATGGGAATCCCCTTTCGGACCTGAAGCTGAAACCTATCCTCTTCAGGCTATCGGCCCGCATTATATGGCGAGGGTACATTCCATTCATGACAACACCGATTGGCTCAAAGAAGCTTTTCCACAGAGGGTTTTTATCAATCCGCTGGATGCAAAGAATCGCAATTTATCAGATGGGGAGAGGGTTTTGGTCTTTAACGACCGGGGAAAGATCAGTCTGCCTTGCCGGATCACTCCAAGGATTATGCCTGGTGTGGTTTCTGTACCCCAGGGTGCCTGGACCGTTCCAGGACCCGATGGTACCGACACGAATGGCAATATAAACGTTTTATCCTCCGAAAAATGGACTCCGCTTGCGTTTGGAAATGCACAGCATACCATCATGGTTGAAATAAAAAAAACAAAACCATGAGTACCTTTGGCTTCTATTTCGATTCCAACTCCTGTTCCGGTTGCAAAACCTGTCAGATTGCCTGCAAGGATAAAAACGACCTTGCAGGTGGTATACGGTTCCGAAGAGTGTATGAAGTATCGGGCGCTCAATGGACCAAAACCGATGAAGGCGCCTGGGAACATGATATCGTTGCTTACAATTTGTCCATCGCTTGCAACCATTGCGAAGATCCGTCCTGCGTAAAAGCATGTCCAACCGAAGCCATGTTCATACAGCCGGATGGTATCATTGAGATCGATCCGAAAAAATGTATCGGATGTAAGTATTGCGAGTGGGCTTGTCCGTATGGCGCACCCCAGTATAACAGGCAGAAAGGGATCATGCAGAAATGCAATTTTTGCAGGGATTACATTCTGGAGGGCAAGATGCCGGTTTGCGTATCAGCTTGTCCGATGCGTGCCCTTGAGTTTGGTCCGATAAGCCAGTTAATTGAGAAATATGGTGATAACCGATCGGTCTACCCTCTTCCTGATCAAGCACTTACCAAGCCATCTCTCTTTATCAAACCCCATCCGGGTGCATCGAGGGCACATGAACTGGGAGCTTCAATCATTAATCGCGAGGAGGTGAAAAATGAACAACAGTGATTGGCCTTTAATGGTTTTCACCCTGACCATCCAATTCTCGATCGGGGTGGCTGTTTTTTATAATTTGTTCCTCCTTTTTCCGATCGTCCTTGGAAAAAAGAGACTCCCACTGCGATTTCAGCTGATATTACTTTGTGCATTGATATCCGCCGTCATGGCTGTTTTTTTCTCATTGCTTCATCTTGGCAATCCGTCCAATGCGATTAAGACATTATCCAATCTGCACGAATCATGGCTCAGCCGGGAAATTCTGCTGGTCATTATTTATTCAACTCTATTATTGCTAGTGACCGGATTACAATTTCGATTTCCATCTTCCATCAGATCTTATAAATGGCTCATCGATCTGACAGCAGTGACCGGGTTGGTACTCATATATGTAATGAGCAAAATTTACCTCTTACCTGCCATGCCTGCCTGGAACTCGGTATTTACTCCGATCAGCTTTTACCTTACTGCTTTTCTGTTTGGCACCAGCTTCCTCCTGCTTTTTCAGCTGAATGAAGGATCCTGGGCAAGCCAAAAAGGTCTGGCTGTTCTCATAATTGCCATCCCCGCCATCCTCGTTGGTATGTTGCCGGTGCATATGTCGTGGCTGGGCGAAAACAGTGAAGCTACCAAACAGAGCCTGGCGTTGCTCCTTAACGAATATTTACCGGCCTTTTATTTAAGGCTCGGATTTGAAATCCTTACCATGGTTTTCGGATTTTGGGCTTTTTTCTCGATCAAGTCAGATACCATGAAAAGCCGCAACCTGTTTATCCCAGCCCTGTTAGCCTTAATTACATCGGTAGGTGCCCTCATTATCGACCGATTCCTGTTTTATCAACACATCATACCTGTCGGAAACCTGTAAAATGACTTTGGAATATACACCTTAATAGTTGTTCATCAATGAAAATTCCACTTCTTGATCTTGCTGTAATTGTCGTTTACCTTGTTGGTATCCTGGCCGTTGGACTCTGGGTTGTAAGAAAGCAAAAAATGACAACCAGCTCTTATTTCCTTGCAAACCGATCGCTTAACTGGGCAGTTATCGGTGCCGCACTGTTTGCTGCCAATATTTCGACGATCCATCTGGTCGGGCTGGCATCAGCAGGGTACCGCGATGGGATGGTTCAGGGTAATTTTGAGTGGATGGCAACTTTTCTCCTGATACTACTCGGATTAGTTTTCGCCCCTTTCTATTTTAAAAATAAAATTTCAACCCTTCCTGAATATCTGGAGCGCAGGTATAGTGGAGCTTCCAGGTCATTCCTGGCTGTTCTGGCTATCTTTGGTGCCCTTTTCATGCATATCGGCATCAGCCTCTATGCCGGTGCGGTCGTATTCGAGACCTTCTTCGGTATCAACAAGTGGTACTCAATCATGATTATTTCAGTGATTACAGCCATATATACCATCATAGGCGGATTAAAATCGGTCGTGGTGACGGAAACCATCCAGACCGTTGTCCTTCTTTTAGGGGCTTCGATCATGGCGATCCTCGCTGTCACCGCTCTCCCGGATCACGGGATTCATTCATTCGCCGACCTGAAAGCCGTATTAAGGCCGGATCAGCTGGTATTACTCCGGAGTGCCGAAAGCAGCCCCAACCTCCCCTGGTATTCAATCATCCTGGGTTATCCCGTGATAGGGGTTTGGTACTGGTGTGCCGACCAGACAATTGTTCAGCGCGTATTAGGTGCGCGCACCGAATATGACGCCAAAACAGGACCGATTTTCGCAGGTTTTATTAAGATATTGCCCGTGTTTATCATGGTCATTCCCGGTATTCTGGCCTATGCATTGTTTAAGGATATTATTGGTGACAATGCCAACGAAGCCTTACCGGTACTAATCACCCAATTGCTTCCGGTCGGACTGAAAGGACTGATGTCGGCCGCACTCCTCGCCGCCCTGATGAGTACCGTGGCTGCAGCACTCAATTCTTCCGCAACCCTTGTTTCGGTTGATATTGTCAAGCGGATGCGCCCGGCCACCACCGACGATCAACAGGTTAAAATAGGCAGGTATACCGCAATTGTAGTGATGCTTCTTGCCATTGCCTGGTCACCGATGATTGAACATTTCCGGAGTATATTCGATGCCATTAATACCATTCTTTCAGTACTTGCTCCTCCAATCGCTGTAGTATTCATGTTTGGCGTATTCTGGAAACGGGGTACCAAAGAGGCTTCCCTGGTGACCATCATTACCGGTTTTGTGGTTGGCGTTTTGGTATTCCTGATTGACTTTCCTGCAATCGGCTCGGTGAAAATCATCACCCAAACCCTTGGCATCCCTTATATGATGCAAGGATGGTGGCTTTTCGTATTCCTCAGTTTTCTCTTTGTCGTGGTGAGCTATCTTACCCCAAAACCCGACTATGAGAAAATCAAGAATTACACAATGGATAAACCGCTGAATTTCTTATTGAAAGGGAAGATAACCGGATTCAGCGACCCGAGAATCTTGTCCCTGATTTTGATCGTTATCATGATCATTTTGTACACCATATTCAGCTGATGCGAAGCGAAGAAGAAGATCGGTGGACGAAAGAAAAATCGACAGAAGTGTCATCCCCGCGAAGGCGGGGACCCCGTCACTCTAGTAGGATTTCCGCAAGCGGGGACCGCTCCCCTAAGCTTAAATTCTGGCAGCAAGGATCGCCGGCACATCATCCACTGTAACATCTCCTGCCCCACCAAGCATTTGAGCGCCGTGGCTTTTCAGCTGGGCTACCACCTTGCCAATGGCTTCGGCACCGATTCCATATTCTGACAGTTTGGTTTTAACGCCCATACAGCGGAAAAATTGATCCTGGAATCTAATGGTTTCAGCAATTGCAGCTTGGTGGTCGAAACCGGCAATACCCCATATCTTTTCCCCATAACGAAAGAACTTTTCCTCACGTTTCGTACTCAGAAAAGTCATGACCCCCGGAAGCACGATGGCCAGGGATACCGCGTGATCAAAGCCATACAAAGCGGTGAGTTCATGCCCAATGGTATGGGTCGACCAGTCGCTGATAACTCCCATGGAAAGCGAGGTATTCAAGGCGTTGGTTGCCGCCCACATAAAATTGGCCCGGTCGTCATAGGTTGGAATCTCATCAGAGAAAACTTTTAATCCGGTGCTCTTCAAAATCATCAGCAGGCTTTCCGCAAAGCGGTCCTGGACTTCGGCTTTTGACGGATAAGTAAGATACTGCTCCAGGACATGAATGAATGCGTCAATGACCCCATTAGCAATTTGATTCTTCGGAAGAGAATAGGTCACTTCCGGATCCAGCACCGAAAACCGGGGCATCACCAGCGATGATCCGAAAGCGAGTTTATGATTTAATGAGACCCGTGATATAACCGAATTTCCATTCATTTCAGTTCCGGTAGCAGGCAAGGTCAGAACCGTTCCGATAGGCAGCGCCTCTTTAACCGGAATATTTTTACTCAATATATCCCAGGGATCATCACCCTTGTAACAAGCTGCAGCAGCCAGGAATTTTGATCCATCGATCACTGATCCGCCTCCTACCGCCAGGATAAAACCGATTTTTTTTTCACGGATAATATCCAGTGCAGGGATTAATTGCTCATAGGTTGGATTGGGTTGAACACCCGGGAATTCATAATACTCACTTTCACCAAGTGCGGCTATGACCTGATCATAAACGCCATTGGATTTTATACTTCCGCCCCCATAAACAAACAGGATCGGCACTCCGGATGGCAAATGCCCGGTAATTTTTGATATCGTACCCTTACCAAAAAGAATTCTTACCGGATTATAAAATTCAAAATTTTTCATATCTGATATTTTTTTGCCAATTTTAACAGGAACCAAAAATAGGTCTTTTTATCCATTATGCAGATTACGTGCAGAGACGGATGATTATCCGTCTCCACCACATATCGCACAGGTTTTGTATTTTTAACACAAATTCAACAAATAGCATATGTTTAAGAAATCTGCATTCATGATCACTACGGTCATCCTGGTGCTTGGATTATCGGCATCTGCACAGGAAAACTGGATAAGCATTTTCAACGGTAAAAACCTGAAAGGGTGGAAACAGCTGAATGGCACTGCCAAATATGAGGTGCAAAACGGTATTTTGACCGGCACAACCGTATTGGGTTCACCTAACAGCTTTTTATGCACTACCACCAATTACGCTGATTTCATACTGGAATTTGAGGCCTTGGTTGATCCTCAGCTCAATTCGGGAGTCCAGGTAAGGAGCCATAGCTATAAAGAATTTCAAGATGGAAGGGTTCACGGTTACCAGATTGAAATTGACCCTTCGGACCGGGGTTGGAGTGCGGGAATATACGATGAAGCACGCCGGGGCTGGCTATACCCGTTGGGAGACAATTCTGTAGCGCAAAAGGCCTTCAAGCAAAATGACTGGAACAAATACCGTGTTGAAGCTATCGGTCAGACCATCCGCACCTGGATTAACGGTGTTGCGGCATCCAACCTGATTGATGACATGGACTCTTCCGGATTTATCGGACTTCAGGTTCATGGGGTCGGATCAGATCCCAGGAAAGCCGGCATTAAGGTTCAATGGCAGAATATCAGGATCATGATTACAGACCTTTCAAAAAATGCCTGGAAGATGCCCTCGACGGTTAAAGAGATTTCGGCCATTCCGAATTCGCTTACCAAGGAAGAAGCTAAGGAAGGCTGGATGTTACTCTGGAACGGTAAAACCAGTGATGGATGGAGAGGGGCAGACAAAAAGGCTTTCCCTCAAAAAGGATGGGACATGAAAAATGGTGTGTTAAGCGTTCTTGCAGGAACCGGAGGAGAAAGCACCAATGGCGGTGATATCATTACCACCAGAAAATATGGAAATTTCGACCTCAAACTCGATTTCAAACTAACAAAGGGGGCAAACAGCGGTATTAAATACTATGTGGTTGAAGGGTTGAATAATGGTGCAGGTTCAGCAATCGGTCTTGAGTATCAGTTACTTGACGACCAAAATCATCCCGATGCCAAACTCGGTATCGGCGGCAACCGTACTATTGGTTCACTGTATGACCTCATCCCTGCCCTTACCGACAAACAGGTTAATCCGGTTGGTGAATGGAATAATGCGCGCATCATTGCAAAAAACAACCATATCGAGCACTGGCTGAATGGTAAAAAAGTTGTTGAGTATGATCGCAACACGCAGATCTACCGTGCTCTGGTTCAAAAAAGCAAGTACGCCACTTATCCTGATTTCGGGGAATCCGCCGAAGGATACATTCTCTTGCAGGACCATGGTAACCCTGTAAATTTCCGGAATATCAAAATCAGAGAAATCAAATAGCCCAAGCAAACCGAACCTCAAATGAACATGAAAAAGTCACTCATTTTTTCACTATTTGTCATGACAATCACGGCAGTATCCTGCAAGACAGAAAAGGACCCGGAGATTTCCATGATACCCCAGCCATTAAGTATTTCACAATCTCCGGGTGTTTTTCAGCTTACCCGAAAAGTAAAAATTGTGGCCCCCGAGGGATCAGGTCTTACAGACCAGGTAAAATTCCTTAAAAACAGGATCCTTACTGCCACCGGTATGGAGCTTGAAGTGGCAAATGAAGCGGGTGGCAAGGTGATCAGGATGAGCATTGAAAATGGATTGGAAGGAACACTGGGTCGCGAAGGTTACACCTTATCGGTCAGTAAGAAAGAGTTCAAAATACTTGCTGCCTCTCCTGCCGGAGTGTTTTACGGAATTCAATCGCTGCTGCAGTTACTGCCTCCGGAAATTTTCAGCAATCAGGTTGTCGGGGATGTTAAATGGGTAATACCGCTAGTCAAAATCACCGATAAACCAAGATTTGCCTGGCGTGGCTTTCTTCTTGATGTCTCCAGGCACTTTTTCCCCTCTTCATACATTTATGAAGTCCTCGATTATATGGCGATGCATAAATTGAATCGTTTTCAGATGCATCTGACTGATGATCAAGGCTGGAGGGTTGAAATAACGAAATACCCCAAACTGACGGAGGTGGGTGCCTGGAGGGTAAACCGTGAAGACCGCCACTGGAATTCCAGGGAGATTCAAAAACCCGGTGAAAAAGCCACCTACGGCGGTTTCTATACACAGGACGATATCCGGAAATTCGTTACATATGCCGCAGAACGAAATATTGTAATCATTCCTGAGATCGAAATGCCTGCCCACACCACCGCATCACTTGCCGCATACCCTGAATTCTCCTGCACCGGCGCTCCCCTGACGGTTCTTCCGGGTGGTATCTGGCCATGTAACAATATTTACTGCGCCGGCAAAGAAGAAACATTCTCATTCCTTCAGGATGTTTTAACTGAAATCATTGCACTATTTCCATCAGAATATATCCATATCGGGGAGATGAAGCGGATAAGTCACAGTGGACTAAATGTCCCTCCTGCCAGAAAAGAATTAAAGCAGAGGGTCTCAAGGATGAAAAAGAACTGCAGAGTTATTTTATCAGAAGAATTGAAAAATTCCTGAATTCACAAGGCCGGCAGCTGATTGGCTGGGATGAAATCCTGGAAGGCGGTCTTGCACCGAATGCCGCAGTTATGTCATGGCGTGGAACACAGGGAGGTATAGACGCTGCCCGCGCCGGACATCCGGTAGTAATGACGCCAACTTCGCATTGCTATTTTGATTATTACCAGGGGAACCCGGATTCAGAACCACCGGCAATCGGCGGTTACCTCCCGCTCGAAACAGTTTATTCATTCGACCCTGTTCCACAAGGACTTACAACTGAAGAAGCCAAAATGGTACTTGGGGCACAGGCCAATCTCTGGACTGAATATATTCCTGATTCCTCCCATGCCAATTACATGACTTTTCCAAGACTGACGGCACTTGCTGAACTATGCTGGACTTCCCCGGGGAGTAAGAATTTTGATAATTTTTCTATCCGGTTGACTCATCAGTTGCTGCGATATGATGCCATGGGCCTGAATTACTCTAAAAGTTTCAGCTCTCATCCCGACTGATATGCCGGAAAAGGCAATCGTAAATGGACCTTTGAAGATGAAATCATTGTTGAATAATCTTACCATGAAAAAAGCCAAGTACATTTGGGCTATCGCTTTGATAAGCATATCGTTGCAGGCCCAACACGATTACAATAAGCAATATTACCCTCCAACCGATCCATTGGTGGTTCAGAAGCTCGATGAGTGGCAGGATCTGAAATTCGGCTTGCTGATGCACTGGGGTCCTTACAGTCAATGGGGAATCGTGGAATCATGGTCAATCTGTTCAGAAGATGAGGGATGGTGTAAAAGACCGGAGGAGGATTACACAGCCTATAAAAAGAAATATGAAGGTTTGCAGACCACCTTCAATCCCAAGGATTTTGACCCTGCGAAATGGGCAAAAGCTGCTGCAGGAGCCGGTATGAAATACGTAGTGTTCACCACCAAGCATCACGACGGTTTTTGCATGTTTGATACCAGGTATACTGATTATAGAATAACCGATCCGAAAACGCCCTTCAGCAAAAACCCCAAAGCAAATGTAACCAAGGAGATATTCAATGCTTTCCGTGGTCAGGGTATGTGGGCAGGAGCCTATTTCAGCAAACCCGACTGGCATTCGCCCTTCTACTGGTGGCCGAATTTCGCTACGCCTGACCGTAACGTCAATTATGATGTTACCCGTTATCCTGAGCGCTGGGAAAATTTCGTCCAGTACACGCAGAATCAGATCATGGAGCTGATGTCGGACTATGGAAAAATAGATATTCTCTGGCTCGATGGTGGTTGGGTGGAAAAAATGAGTCCCGGGCAGGTCAAAAGTTATATCAACTCCCCTGATTACAAGTTCATGCATGTCCAGAACCAGGATATCCGGATGGACGAAATTGCCTCCAAAGCACGTAAGCTTCAGCCAGGTTTGATTGTGGTTGATCGCGCAGTGGAAGGCCCGAATCAGAATTACCTGACACCTGAAAACCAGGTGCCCAAAGAAATGCTTGCCTATCCCTGGGAATCTTGTATCATCATGGGTGGCGGCTGGTCATATGCTTTCGATGCCAAGTACAAATCAAGTCGTGAGCTTGTTCATATGCTGATCGATATCGTTGCCAAAGGGGGTAACCTGCTGCTGAATATAGCCCCAAGTCCGAAAGGCACCTGGGATGATGCCGCCTATCAGAGGCTGAGTGATATAGGGAAATGGATGGATGTTAATAATGAAGCTATTTACGGTACACGGAAAGTGGCCCCTTATTATCAAGGTCCCGTTTACTATACCCGCAAAAAGGATGGTAGTGCGCATTATATCCTTTATTGCTTGCAGGAAGGACAAAAACTACCGGATGAATTCAAGGTTACCGGGATGCGAGCCGGGGAAAAACCGACCATTGAAGTTCTTGGATACAGGGGGAAAGTTAGTTACACCTCTTCAGATCAGGATATTACAATCAAAGTTCCGAAATCTATTCAGAAAGAATCCCAATTGCCTTATGCAATAGTATTCAAGATAAAATAGAATGTCGCACAGAGAAAATCAACAGAAAATTGAGGAACTGGAGTATATTATCAGTAATATACCCGATTTGGTTATCCGTTTGGATAACAACGGACTAATCACGTTTATCAACCAAGCATCCATCCTGTTTTTCGATAAGCCCCCCGATCAGTTTATTGGCAAATCACTCGAAAGCCTTGTTGATGATGAAGGAATCCCTTTTTTAGATCAGAATCTGATTCACAGGATTACAAAAACACATCAGGCCGAGATCATTGAAGGCGAGCTTCATTCAGTACACGGTGGAAAAATGGATATTGAGATACGGATTCTGCCTGAAGCGCGGGGTATCAACAAAGACCTTCATCAGGTATTGCTGATCAGGGACATTACTATCCGTAAGGAAGCCGAACGAAGAATATTAAAAGCCAAAAAAAAGGCGGAGGAGAGTGATTTACTAAAATCAGCCTTCCTGGCAAACATGTCGCATGAGATCAGAACCCCACTGAATGCCATCGTTGGATTCTCGCAGATCATACTTGATGAAGATCTCTCACGTGAAGAGCAGCAGCGTTTTTTTGATTACATCCACCAAAACAGCAACCAGCTTATCAATCTTGTCAATGATATAATCGACCTGTCAAAACTCCAGAGCAATCAACTGGTTATCAGGGAATCTGAAGCTGACCTGAATCAAATCATTGAGGAGATGAAGGTCATGGCCGAGATGGAAAAGAAAAACCGGGAAAAGGATCATATTCAGGTATTTCTTGATTATGAGGCCGGTGGCCAGGATGCAATGGTAATCATTGATCACAACCGTCTCAAGCAGATATTCACCAACTTGTTGGTTAATGCATTGAAATTCACTCCAAAAGGATATATCCAGTTTGGATACCGACTGAAAGACAATGATACCCTGCTGTTTTTTGTGAGGGATACGGGTATTGGCATTCCGAAAGACAGACAGGAAGAGGTTTTTCAATATTTCCATCAACTGGAGAACAGTTTGAACCGGGCTAATACGGGCACAGGCCTGGGACTGGCTATTTGTAAAAAGCTGGTCGAGTTGATGAATGGGAAAATCTGGCTGCAATCAGATCCAGGTGTAGGGACCAGTTTCTTTTTTACTTTGCCTTATCGAAAAGCTTAGCCCAGTTGCGTGCTTCGCGGGTTTTCCAATCAGCATGATGCCAAACATAACTGACAATTAATGGAAGTACGGTTGTGGCTTCGGCATAAACCATCTGTTCGTAAATGGTTTGCACTTTGCCCCATGAACTGGCTTCCTTAAGGGTTGATGAGGAGCAGGCACCATCGCGTACGTCGGCAACGGTGATTTGAACCGCGTACTGATGCATGGGTACATCTTTTCCCAATATCTCCGCACAGACAACGGTATCCTGGGCAAAATTCTTGGGAACACCCCCGCCAATCATAAATAATCCAGAGGTTCCGGCTTCCATTTTTATCATGGTCAACTCAAGAAAATCCTTTACGCTGTCAATCGAAACATGTTTATCGGGACGTTCCCATTGGTGCTTGGCTAATCCAAATCCGGCGCTGCTGTCGGAAAAAGCCGGACAAAAAATAGGAACCCCCATCTCATAGGCGGTTTGTATCAAAGAATTCTTTTTTACTGAGTTCTTGGTCAGGTACTTGCCCAGTTCCCAGATGAATTCTCGCGAGGAATAGGGACGCGGGTCCAGGCTGTCTGCTACTTCCTTGATCGCAGAATCACAATGCTGCAATTCCTCTTCATCGATAAATGTATCATAAATCCGGTCGATATACTGGCTGCGCAATTCACTATCCAGAATGTCCATTCTTCCCCGATAGTGCTTGAAACCGATCGCTTCAAAAAAATCCATATCGATAATCGAAGCACCGGTAGCCACAATCACATCAATCATCTTATTCTTTACCATATCAACATAAACCTGCATGCATCCGCCGGCACTTGTGCTCCCGGCAAGGGTCAGCATAACGGTACAATCCTTGTCGTTGACCATCCTCATCAAAATATCGGTTGCATTTGCGGTATCACGCGATGAAAACGACATTTTGCGCATGGAATCGATAATCCGGGTAGAATCAAATGAAGTAATATCGATATGCTCAATAACTTCGGATAAGAGGGCTTTCTTGTTGCTCATAATTACTTAGATATCAGGCTGATTAATTGATAAACCAATTTTGAAGCTAAAAAATCGGACGATTTTTCATTTACATTCGGACACAGTTCCACTATATCCAATGCAATGATTTTATGGCGCTTGATGATAAAATCCAGGAAACGATAAACTTCATAATAAAGCAGTCCGCCCGGTTCCGGAGTGCCCGTTGATGGCAGAACCGAGGGGTCAAAAACATCAAGGTCGATGGTAATGTAAACCGGTCCGGTCAAGATCCGGCTGACACCCTCATACCAATCATTTTTACCGGCAATATCGTGAGCGTAAAAAATCCGGCCGGGCTGAAGAAAAGGCAGTTCATCGGTGCACATCGAGCGGATGCCGACCTGTACAATATCTGCAACCTCTGCTGCACGCGCCATAATGCTGGCATGGCTTAGCGGACTTCCTTCATATTCAGGCCGGAGGTCAGTGTGTGCATCAAGCTGTAAAACAGTCATCTTTCCATAGTGAGAAGCACATGCCTGTACGGATCCTATGCTAACCGAGTGATTGCCACCAATGATTACAGGGAATTTATTATCAGCAAGAATCCCGGAAACCGCTGTTCTCACCTCCTCAACCATGATTACCGGATCAGTGGTCAAGCCCACCGGTTCAGCAGTATGTATTCCATCGAGATAAACTTCCCGATTGGTTTGGATATCATAGAGTTCCATATTTGCTGATGCTTCCAGAATGGCATCCGGACCGCGGTCGGCACCACGGATCCAGGTACTTGTTGCATCATATGGAACCGGCAAAACAACTACAGCTGAGGTAGCATATGCAGAGTAAGATTCTTCGATTCCTCCAAAATTCATAAAAAGAGTTGGTTAATGGGCTGCAAAGATATTGCAAAATTAAATTACCATCGGTATTGCGGATCTTTTTTCCCAAATTGAACCGAAAATCAAATCCGCCCACTTTCATGGAAATTCTGAATAAATTAAAGCAAATACAGACACTGTCGGAAATCGGAAATCACTATGCTAAAAATGATTTCGATCTCAAGCGATATAAAGAGATTTCGGAATTATGTCTTGCCGCACTATCTGAGATTACCGATCTTCCGGTCGACGTCTTGCGCGAAAAAATCGTCGAAACAGATGGGTACAAAACCCCGAAAGTGGATGTCCGCGCTGTTGTTTTCAATGACAACAATGAAATCCTGATGGTCAGGGAGCTGATCGATGACTGCTGGTCGTTACCTGGCGGATGGGCGGATATCGGCTACACCCCATCGGAAGTAGCGGTCAAGGAATCCCGGGAGGAAGCAGGCGCTGAGGTGACACCTTCAAGATTACTGGGCATTCTTGACAAACGCTGTCATAATCATCCTGCTGATATCTATTATATATACAAGATATTCATCGAATGCACCTTTGCAGGATGGGTAGGTTCAGATAAAATGGAGACTTCAGATGTTGGTTTCTTTGACTTAGGGAACCTTCCCCCTCTTTCAACACCCCGTAACACGGTTGAACAAATCAAGAAGCTGTTTGATTACCATAGCGGCGTTCTCACCGCGCCCATGTTCGACTGAAAATAAAAGGTGGGGTGAGCTGGGGATCATGCAGATGCTTTCACACCCGCACTCACACCCAAACCCACACCCACCTCCGCCTATAACCCGAACCTATAAGAAAACTTGACCAGTAATATATCTCTCGGTTGAATATTGGTCAGGCTTTTAAAGTCCCGGCCAAATGAAAAATCCCCATATGCATCATACCCGCTCCGTCCCTGCGACCAGACAAGAAATACAACGGAACCCGGGCGGTATTCCCACCTGACAACAAGGTTTGACTTAAATTCTTTCACATTAAAATCAGGGTAACTGATGGTATAATCGGCTATTTTATCCATGTTTTCATCCACATCGCAGTATCCATCAGCCTGGAAACACGACAGTTGTTCAGCGGTATAAACATGGTACCGGTCGCTGTATGTATCGGCCATCGGGTTGGTGATATATTTAAGGTCCGAAAACAGGCCTGATGCCATGAACGGCTGTCCCCAGTACTGGATGGTCAGGGTCGGGGTCAACGTAAGGTTTATCCGTAACGAAACCCCCAAAACGGTTTGATTGATGGAACCAAAAATATAGCGGGGTTCTGATCCGTAAGAATTTTGCTCGATATATTGGAGATTTGAATAGCTCGAAGTGAAATTCGGCGACACACTGATCGACAAGGCATTGATTGGCTTATAGTTCAATGAAACCTGCAATCCCTTCATGGAGGCATGACCTTCAGCATATCGATTACCATAACCATTAAGGTTCAAGCTCAGTTTTTTCCTTTGATCGGTTCCGATATAAATCCAGGGAGCTAATCTGGAGGGAGTTTGAAAAGCGGGTCCCCCTCTTAAAAGTGATGTTTCAATAGTCTGTGTATCCCAGTTCAGTCCAGCCCCTAATTCCCACATGTTTTTGAAGCTCGCATTAGCATTGATATTGCCTCCATAACCCTGGTAATTTAAACCTAAATCAAATCCGGTCCAGTGGTTGGTGTTCAGGCTGACAGACCGGAAAATCCAGAAGGGTTTGGTAAACCGGTAACCAGCCCAGAAAATGGGCAAAATATTATCGGCCGACCTCATGTATCCGACATCGTTGATTTCCACACCCGGTGTTTTCCACGACAGGAACCATCCCCATTGCAGCGGGGCATTGCCCAATTTGCCGAAAAACAGGGTCCCACCATTACCAAACAGGGAAGTTCTTGTGGTATCCAAATGAAGGTGATCGGCATCAGGCCTTTGATAATACCGGGCTGATGACATCTGGGTTTGCGTAATGACATCGGGAGTTCCGGTAACCTGGCTGATATATGATTTCACCATCAGCATGTAGGTTTTATCCTTAAAATACTGGGTAAAGTCAACTCCGGCGGAATAGGCGCCGGAATGCAGTTGATCGATCGTGGTTGCATCGAGCTTCCGGTTGGTCGACGTGACCATACCCGAAATAACCGTGTTCCCGTCGTTCATATCTTTTCTCAGGGTTCCTATCAGATAATTGGTAAGCGGTTCAACCGTTTCCGTTCTCTTTTCACCATTGTAGTCGATTTCCGCTTTTTCTTCAGCGGTTACGCTCTCAAGCAAGCCAACCGACCAACCGTTTTCTGTTCGGCCGGATATCTTTGCAGCGCCCAGTATCTTGCTGAATTCAGGCACCCTGGCATACTCACCATCCCTTAATGACGGATACAATTGAGGTCGACGCCCCACTCGCCGAGTGTAAAACAAATTCTCATTTGCCAGATCACCATCACCCAGCATGAGTGGCATGCTCAGGATATTTCTGCCTTCGACAAAGAATGGCCGCTTTTCGGCAAAAAATGTTTCGAAAGCAGTCAGGTTAACCTCCGATGGGTCGGCTTCCACCTGACCAAAATCAGGATTGACGCTTAAATCGACCGTTAAATTATTGGTCACCCCGATCTTGGCGTCCAAACCTCCCGAATATTTAAAATCTTTTCCGGTTGCATAGGGATTACCCTCCTCTTTCTCGAATTTTTCACCGGATACCACGGCATAAGGGGTAACATCAACCTGCCTGCGAGGCTTGATATCACTTATTCCGGTAAGTTCGCCGAACAGATGCACGGATCCCGGAGCGGTCCGGGGAAAGATCTGCCATTGCGACAATTCTCCTTTTCTGAACAGGAGCCGGTAAACTTCGATGCCCCAGATTCGGTTTTCCTTGTCACTGAACCTGAGCTGACTCAGGGGGATACGCATCTCGGCGGTCCAGCCCTGATCATTGATTGCCGTGGCTGCATACCAGTTCGGGTCCCACGTTTTATCCTCCGACATGCCATCGTTTGACGTCAGCATATCCATTTTAACGCCGCTTGCACTCACGAAAAAACCAAAAGCGGTGCGCTTGTCGTAATAGCTGTCGATATTGATGCCAACCATGTCCCCGTCGATTTCATCACGGCGGGTGAGGCGGCGGGAAATGCTGTCCGGACTTGAATCCAGTGCCCAATAAGCAACATAAAGATTATTGTCATCATAGGTTATGGCAAATTCCGTTTTTTGTGAGGGCTGATGTCCTTCGTAAGGCTCAAACTCAATAAATTGCCCGCCCTTTTCAATCGTTTGCCAGAGAGTTTCATCTAGCCGGCCGTCGATGACCGGCACCTGCTGCTTCAGTTTTACAGCCTGGTATTGCCTTTTGGCAGTCGCAGCCTCCTGACAAACTGCGATTCCTGAGACCAGGAAGACTGCTAAAACAAGAGTTAATAATTTTCTCATTCGTTCGGTTTGGGTTTAATTCTGCTCATAAGACGACCAAACGTAGCAAAATGCTACACACACATGCAAAAGAATTTACGAATGGGTGGTTTCAGTTAACAGGCGTCAGTTCCCGCCTTCGCGGGAATGACAAAAAAGGGTCTCATAGTCTCATAGTCTCATAGTCTCACAGTCTCATAGTCTCCTAGTCTCACAGTCTCATAGTCTCATAGTCTCTGCCAGTGCCGCATTGATTCCAGCGCCGGATTCGAAAGAATAGCCGCATTTTCTTAAACCTGATTCGATGGCGCTCATGGTGGTTACCATATCACCCAGATTGACAGATCCCATATGACCAATCCTGAAATATTTGTCCTTTAATCCGGGAAGAAGCCCTCCGGCAAGTATAACGCCTGCTTCGGAAATCAGCGGCAGCAGTTGAGTTCCTGAGATTCCATCCGGGTAAAGTGGCGCTGAAAGTGTGTTACTGGCCACCAGGTCATTCACAGGAACCTGGTCCAGACCCAACGCACGCAGTCCGTAACGGAATGCTGACCCGGTTTTCCGGTGCCTCTCAAACCTTGTACCCAGTCCCTCATTTAAGATAATTTGCAGGCTTACCTCCAGCGCTGCCACAAGATTGACCGCAGGGGTACCGAAATAAGACGGCTTCCTGTTTTCATACGACTCCATGACCGGCAGCCAGTGGGACCAGTCGGAATAATAACTTCCGACCTGAGTTTTCCTCGCCTTCCAGACATTCATCGCTTTCGGTGAAACTACCATTAATGCCAGTCCCGGCGGAACTCCGATGGCTTTCTGCGAAGCGGTAATCACCACATCAATCCCCCACTCTTCCTGCCGGATTTCCTCGCCCGCCACCGAGCATACCCCATCCAGTATGGTAAGGACCCCATATTTTAGACCCAGTTCTCCGATTGGAACAGGATCAACCAAAACAGCGGTTGAAGTATCTACATGGGTAAATAACAATAGCTTATACTCTCTCTTCTTAAGCTCATCTTCAACTAAATCAGGATGGACCACTCCGCCGGTCTCAGCTTTCAGCACCAAAACATCAGCCCCATACCTCGTCAGGATATCCGCAAACCGGTCTCCGAAATAGCCGGTAGACAGGACCAAAACCCTGTCGCCCTGTTCAACCAGGTTAGAAGCGGCGCTATCCATAGCTAAAGTACCTGATCCGGAAAGGATAAATGGCTGTCCTGTCGGACATTGCCACACCTCCTTCATCATTTCGAGTGAGTGTCCGAAAGTTTCAATAAAATTCGGAACCACATGGCTGGTTGTTGCACTTCCCATTGCCCTCAGCACTGATGGTTCAAATTCGATGGGACCGGGGATCATGAGGAGTTTGCGGGCCTTCATGGGTTAGGTTAGGGGTTAGAGGGTATCGGGTATCGGGTATCGGGTACCGGGTATCGGGTGTCAGGTGAGGGAAGAAGTGAGGAGGACAGCAAGGTTTTTTCTGAGATGGTCAGGGAGCGGGAGGATCGGTTCGCGGCAGGAGCCGCCAAACAGGCCGATGAGGTCCATGGCTGCTTTAAGTGCCGGTACCCCTTGTTCGCGCGTAACCATATTATTTAGAGTGATCATGCTGATCTGCAACAGCCTGGATTTTTCCAACTGACCGGATAAATAGAAATGGTGAATGTCAATACATTGTTGGGGTGCGATATTGGCTAAAGCCATAATGCCGCCGACAGCACCGATGCTCAAGGCCGGCAATAAAAAGCCTGCCGATCCGGCCAGCACCTGAAAACCGGGTTTTGCTTTCTCAACAATTTCGCCCATTTTGGCGATGTTGCCCCCTGAATCTTTTAACCCAATTATATTTGGGTGGTCGGCAATTGCCAGTATGGTTTCGGCCGTCATATCCAAACCGGTATTTGCCGGCATGTTATAAATGATAACCGGAATGGGTGATTCATCTCCGATCCTGTGATAATGCTTTACCAATGCCTCTTGGGTCATCAGACCTTTGTAATAGAATGGATTAAGGACAACCGCAGCGTCGGCACCGGCATTTGCAGCCTCTTTAGTGAGGACTAATGCCTCACGGGTAGATTGCCCACCTGTTCCTGCGAGCATCAGCAAATGGCCGGGGATGGCCTTTCTGGCAGCATTATATACCCTGATTTTCTCAAGGTCGGATAACATGACGGTTTCGCCGTTGGATCCAAGAACCAGGAACCCGGCCAGTTTAAATTTACCCAGATGTTCAAGGTTTTTCTGCATCTGGTTGATATCCAAGTCTCCTGACATAGTAAATGAGGTTGGAATCGGGGGATAAATGCCTTTCAGGTCGATCATAATTTGCTTGATGGATTTGACCCCAAATTAAGATCATTATTGATGGAATTCAAATGACAATGAAATGTCTTTTATTCCATATAAAAAAAGCCCATAATCGTATCTTAGCAGCCAATGAAACTTACACTGCCCTATTCGCTTATTATTCTGATAATTGGATTCCTGTCCGCTCATGGTCAGGATATGGTCAATAAGCGCCCTGCGTTTAAAATAGTGCAAAGAGATTTTGTCCTATCCAACCCGCCATTCAAGTCGTGTCATGCATCAACCCTCGCAGAACTCAATGATGGATCAGTGATGGTTGCCTTTTTTGCCGGATCCTATGAAGGGGCCCGGGATGTAAAAATATGGTCCGCAGTCAGTATAAACGGGGATTGGGCTAATCCCCGAATCATCGCTGACGGTAAAGTATCTGATTCCCTCTCCTATCCTTGCTGGAATCCCGTCCTCTTTAAATCTGCAAACGGAAAACTTTATCTTTTTTATAAAATCGGAAAGAACCCCCGCGAATGGTTTGGAATGATGAAATCCTCTGTAACTGACGGACGAACCTGGTCGGAACCATTGAAATTACCAGCCGGCTGCATGGGGCCGGTAAAAAATAAACCGGTCGAACTTGCCAATGGTTTGCTCCTATGTCCTTCGAGCACTGAAACCGAAACGGCCTGGAAAGTCCAGATGGAGCTTTTTGACCCGGCAAAAAATGACTGGAAAATCATTAAAGTGGATCAGGAAAATCCTTTCCAGGTCATCCAACCATCGATCCTGACCTATCCGGATTCAACCTGCCGGATATTATGCCGAAGTAAAAGTAATGCCGTGATCACATCATTATCAAAAGATTCCGGAAAATCCTGGAGTAACTTGACTGCAATCGGCCTCCCGAATCCGAATTCGGGGATTGATGGCGTGACCTTAAAGGACGGGTCGCATTTATTGGTCTACAATCCCCTGTTGAGTGGAAAGGAATGGGTGAACGGCCGGAATCAGCTCAATCTGGCATGGTCGGCCGACGGAATAACCTGGAAAGATATCCTGGTTCTTGAAAAGGAGCCGACCGGGGAATTCAGCTACCCCGCTATCATTCAATCATCTGATAGCAAAGTACATATTGCTTATACCTATAAGCGGATCCAGATCAAACACTGGATCCTTCAAACGGTCCCCGGTGAATAGTCCAAAACTTATCTGACAATATTTCAATTCCTAACTTTTCCCTCTCTCAATTCTTAACCTCTCTTAACGTTCTTATTTAAATCTTAACTATTTGCTTACAATCTGTAAGCAAATATATCTATTCTCTTAAATATTTACGTTCATTTCGTATTTTTGCCTCGAATCTATAAATAATATGTTATGTGTGGTATTGTCGGGGCATTTGAGCTTAAATTTCCATCAGTGGAATTGAGAACGCAGGTTTTGGATATGTCGAAAAAGGTTCGCCACCGGGGGCCCGACTGGTCGGGCATTTATTGTGGGGAAAAGGTAATACTGGCTCATGAACGATTGTCTATTGTAGATCCGGAATCGGGCCGGCAACCTTTGTACAGTGCTGATCACAAGTTGATTCTTGCTGTAAACGGTGAAATATACAATCATCAGGAGATCAGGACAGGAATGAACGGTTCGTACCAATTCACCACCCACTCCGATTGTGAAGTCATACTTGCATTGTATCGGCAGAAAGGAAAAGATTTCCTCGAAGATCTGAGCGGTATTTTTGCTTTCGCCCTCTATGATGAAGAGAAAGATTGTTATCTCATTGCCCGTGACCCCATTGGGATCAACCCGCTTTATATGGGGTGGGACAAATACGGACAGTTTTATGTGGCCTCTGAACTAAAAGCGCTGGAAGGCATATGCAATAAAATTGAAGAGTTTTTACCCGGGCATTACCTGTACAGTCCTGAAGGGGTCATGAAGCCTTGGTATAGGCGCGACTGGACAGACTATGAAAATGTCAAGGACAACCCGACCAGCCTGGATGCTCTTCATGATGCATTGGAAAAAGCGGTTCACCGGCAATTGATGTCCGATGTTCCTTATGGGGTTCTTTTATCAGGAGGTTTGGACTCCTCGGTCATCTCTGCCATCGCGGCTAAATATGCACGAAGACGCATTGAATCGGGAGACCAGCAGGAAGCCTGGTATCCAAGATTGCACTCCTTTGCCGTCGGGTTACAAGGTTCACCGGATCTGGCTGCAGCCCGGACAGTTGCAGAGCACCTCGACACTGTTCATCATGAAATACATTTCACCATTGAAGAAGGACTGGATGCCATCCGGGACGTCATCTATCATATTGAGACCTATGATGTGACTTCCATAAGGGCATCAACACCGATGTATCTGATGGCCCGGGTGATCAAATCCATGGGAATCAAGATGGTTTTATCCGGTGAAGGTGCCGATGAGATTTTCGGAGGGTACCTATATTTTCACAAAGCGCCTTCGGCCGAAGCTTTTCATAAGGAAACTGTCAGGAAATTATCCAAGCTTCACCTGTATGATTGTTTAAGAGCCAATAAGTCCCTTTCGGCCTGGGGAGTTGAAGGCCGTGTCCCATTCCTCGACAAGGAGTTTCTGGATGTTGCGATGCGCATCAATCCTGACGATAAAATGATTAAAAACGGCCGGATCGAAAAATGGGTGATCAGGAAAGCTTTCGAATCTTATCTGCCCCAAAAAATTGTCTGGCGCCAGAAGGAGCAGTTTTCCGATGGTGTCGGCTACAGCTGGATCGATACTTTAAAACGGATCGCTTCTGAAAAGATCTCGGACGAACAGATGACTTCTGCTTCTTATCGTTTCCATATAAACCCGCCTCTTTCAAAAGAGGAGTATCTCTACCGGACCATTTTTGAAGAGCATTTCCCATCCGACCAGGCCGCTGCCTGTGTTCCATCAGTCCCGTCGATCGCCTGCAGCACCGCCGAGGCCCTGGAATGGGATGCGAGTTTTAAGAACAATGCAGATCCATCAGGCAGGGCGGTGAAATCGGTGCATGAGAATGCCTGATGCGTTTTATTTATATGAATATTGAATGGCGGATGAAATGGCTTTTCTGATAAAGTACTTTACGCTTAGACCAACTTTTGTATCTGGTAGCGCCCTGGTCTGAGAATCTGCGGGTTTCAGATCGGTAAACTCGGCGGTCTGGGTTTTCACCACCTCCCCCTTTTTATCGAAGTAGTTCACATCCACTATGACCCGGTCAAATGGATAATTGCTGTTATTCTTGACGGTGATTTTTAAATCCTCAATTCCCTTACTCTTCTGGGGGGTGTTTTTATTAGAAGTAACCGCAAGAAATTCGGAGATCTTGCTGTTCATGGCCTTCTTATCCTGCTCTATTTTGGCAGCTGATTGCTTCAGGGCTTCTTCAGCCATTTTCTTACTGTGCTGTTCCTTTAAAACCGAATCCCGCTTCGAAGTTGCGGCTGACAAAAGTCCTTCATATTTAAAGTTTGTTTCATTGAGGTAGAATGAAGCAGGATTTGTTCCGTTGGGCTTTGTCCATACCCCTTCCACCCGTGACGAATTCTTGAATTTTCCTTTAAAAATCCCGGTAAGATTACCTTCCTTGTCAAATTCGCTCAAAATCAGGCTATCTGACCGGAGGAGGTCCCCCTTCAGAGGAATTTCGTCAGGGTTAGTCACGTAAAAATACGAACCGGAGATCTTTTTTTCTGTGGATATTATTTTCATGCTGAACTCGGGACGGTTTTCCAAACGTCCCTCAAAGACCTTGGAAAAATTCTTACCGACTATGGAGGAATTCTGACAGGATGGGATCAAAGCGGCCATCAGCCCAATCCAAACCATCCCTTTCAGGGTTCCGATGAGTGTTTTAATATGATTATTCATAAGCCTTAGGTTTAGGGTTATCATAGAAAGTGAATCTAAATTAAAAAATAGTTTTCACTTATTCAAACTTGCTGATGGAATGAACTACTGGAATTATTATTGTTAAAATACTACCTTACGGACTAATTGTCGGGATACTGGAGATAGCCCAAAACCGACAAAACACTAAACCAAAGAACCAAAATGAAAACAGTTTGCGGTTTGATAATAGTTGGATTAACACTTATGTTTTCAGGATGCAAAAAGGAATCTGGATTATTAGGGGGAGGCAGCGATTTCGGAACCTTTGTTGATACCCGTGATAATCATTCTTACAAATGGGCACATATTGGCGATCAGGTTTGGATGGGTGAGAATCTGGCATACCTTCCATATGTGAACAATTTTCCATCTGAATCAACCACGGTTCCCGATTATTACGTATGCGATTATGTAGGCAATGACATTGATGAAGCAATGGCCACGGTGAATTATCATGTATACGGAGTATTGTACAATCATGGGGCAGCGCGCATTGATGCTTGTCCGCCTGGTTGGCATCTGCCATCGGATAAAGAATGGAAGACTCTTGAGAAGTATTTGGGAATGAGCAATTCTGATGCCGATGCCACAGATACGAGATCCTCCGGTGCAGTCGGAGGTCAAATCAAAGAATATGGAAATACCTATTGGTTAAATCCCAACACCGGTGCAATCAATTCCTCTGGTTTTTCAGCTCGCCCTGCAGGTTTTCGAGATAGCGACGGAGGTTTTTACTACACAGGAAGAGATGCCTTCTTTTGGACCTCTACAAGCTATGAGCGGGATTATTGGTGCCGGAGTGTGACTTATCTTGGCGACGGGGTTTACAGAAACCCCCACGACGGCAGGACCGGTTTTTCGATCCGCTGTGTCAAAGACTAAGATGAGCCGCTTGCTGTTGCCTATCTTTACGGGTGCGTTGCTTTCTTTCACACTCCAGATATTCCGGCCCATGGGAGCAGTCAATTGCGGACACTTCAGCAATTTTGATAGTCAGCTGATTAACAACTGCTTTGGGTCCGGAACCATTGCTGAATTCAAACCGTATCGGAATGCTCAGGCAGGCTGTTTTATCTGTTTTTATATTTCTTCTGTCGTAATTGCTTTTTCTCCTACTCCTAAGTTTGCCAGTTGCTTTTGAATTGCAACCATCATTGGTGGAGGACCACATACATAAAATTGCTGATCGAAACCGGCAATGTTGGCTTTAAGAAATCCTTCGTCAATTTGTCCGTGTGCGTATCCATCTGATTTTTCATCGGATAAAATGTTGATGAAATTTTTACCCAGTAATTTCTTAAATTCCAATGAAAGGATGATGTCATTTTTGGTTTTATTGGCAAAAATGAGTTTGTTATCACCAATTTCATTTTTTGACTTAAGATACCTGAAGATGCAAATAAACGGAGTGACACCGGCTCCTCCGGCAATAAACACACCTTCACCTTTGTAACCGATTGCGCCAAAAACATCGTGCAAAATCAGTTCATCATCCTTTTCCAGATGCAGAAGTTCGTTGGTGACACCTTTGTGCGAAGGATAAGTTTTGATGGTAAATTCGAGGAAATCATTGTTGGGCAGGCAAGTGAAAGTGAATGGTCTTTTCTTATCCTTCCAACCGGTTTTGTTAATTGCGACCTCAGTGGCCTGTCCTGGGGTATAGGTATACTCTGGAGGTTTTTCAGTAACAATTTGCAACACATCAGGAGTGATGTGCCTAATTGATTTGATTTTCACGAGATGTTGTTTCATTGGATAGATTATTTCCCATTGAATCAGCTTGCCGGACTTTCAGTTTGACTGGCCAAATAATTCTCTATGCCCATTTGCCCGATATGTGCACGTTGAATTTCTGCCCAATCAACATGGTCTTCTTCCATTTTAAGTATTTTCGTAAGCAAATCAACGGTACCTTGATCACCACCATCACGGGCGAGTTTGATTGCACCGTTATATTCACGGACAACATTCAGTTCAGTATCTTCGTCGTTGCTTATCATTTCTGATACAGTTTTACCAATCTTCAAAGGATTAAGTTTGGATACCGTAGGTGAACCCTCGAAAAAAATGATACGCTCGATCAGCCATTCAGCATGAAGCATTTCATCCATTGCCTGTTTCCGGATAGCCTTATGAATCTTACTGTAACCCCAGTTTGCGCACATTTCAGATTGCACAATGTATTGGTTTATAACTGTGAGTTCATCTGCCAAAAGCGAATTCAAGACTGCAAGTAATTCTTTGTTCCCTTTCATCTGTGTAAGTTTTATTAATGAATATTGAGCGGATGAAGTTATATAGCGATAAAAGGAGAATTTTTACAGAATTTTTAAAAAGATTTACATCATTCACACACTGGAAAATACGGCAATTCAATAAGGAGGTTATCATTATTGCATAAACCGCTTCTGCCATGACAGGAGAAAGGGAAAAGGCACTGGAAGCCGGATGCAATGACTTTATATCAAAACCGATCCACTTGATTAACAGGCAGATCAATTAAAAAGAATGAGAACACAAGTGACTTCTTGGAGTCAAAATGCAAGCTTCAGCATATTAGCGCATGGTTCGTCGTTCCGGGACCCATTGATAACCTATTGATAGGTCACCGATTTGGCAACTCCTATGGTGCGTTTTCTTGCACAGCTATGCTCCACTGAAAAAACAAAAAAGCCCGCACTTGTCAGAAGGTGCGGGCTCCTGCGGAGGAGGTTTTGGTTTTACGGGCATTTCGCCAAACAAGTTTGGCGGCAGTCCGAAAAGCAAAGACCTGCTTCGCTGATCGCAAGGCAGGCTTGATTTGGCGGAGAAAGAGGGATTCGAACTCTACCCCACTCATCATGTTATATTTCAAGACATTAAGCATAAACATAAATGCCTTGGGTCTCTTTATAGCACCTTCTATTTTTGCGCTGATATGCTTCCAAAGAACTCATTTTGCCATCGTTAAATAAAGGTACAATTAATGTACTCGCTTGACGAAAAATAGTCGAATGACTTATTAACCCTTGTGATGACCGCAAAGGATACGGCATGTCTCTACGATACTTAAAAGATAAATTACTTTCTTTTGCGGACTAAAAATCTATGGAATACATGGCTAAAATACACACACCCGTCAAAGACAGGGACAAATTTCATAACCCCATTTCGATCAAATAGATCATGGCTTCAAACACTCAAAAACCCAATCTCCGGCAGACCTTCCTGAACACCCTTTGATGACTCTGTTTGTCAATAGCCGGCAAAATTCGTTGACTACCAAGTCATCAGTGATGATGAAGTGTTTCTAGAATTTCCATCAATCCTAAGGCGATCTCATTGAGGATTGGTCAACCTCAGGCGCCGGAGGCTGGTAAGCCTATCCGCTTTTTCCAGTATTGGTAACCACTTGCGTTTTTCCCATCACCAACTTGAAAATGTGTGAATTATGTAATTTTCTTATCAATTTTTGTAACAACTTCTTGTTAAATAGTGTTCAACTTTGGCGATTTCATACTTCAGCGATTCATTTGAAATCTGAGACAAAGAATAAAATGAAAATGAACAAAAAACCTGAAAACCAAGCTGAACTCATAAATGAGTTGTATCAAGTACGCCAGGAATATAATTCTTTAAAGGCATTATACAATAAAGACATCACCGAGCGCAAAAAGGTGGAAGAAGAATTGCGAGGCAATGAGGAAAGGTTCCGTGTATTATTCGAAAGTGCAAAAGACGGCATTTTTCAGTTCACCTGCGATGGCACCATCGTAGCAGTGAACGAATCTTTCGCCAGAATGCACGGGTACACGGTCGATGAATTGATGAAGAAGAACTTAAAAGACCTTGAAACGCCGGAAACTAAACTACTTTCAGCTGAACGGATGCAAAAGGTGCTAGCTGGAGAATCGATGGTTTTCGAGGTCGAGCATTTTTGCAAGAACGGTCAAACGATTCCCATTGAAGTATCCGCAAACCTTGTAACCATAGGTGGTCAGAAGTATTTTCTGGGCTTTCATCGTGACATTACCAAGAGTAAATGGGGGAAGGAAGCTCTTCGGGAAAGCGAAGAAAATCTGCGAGAAGCGCAACGTGTAGCCCAAATTGGCAGTTGGAAATGGATTATGGCAAACGACTCGGTTCAATGGTCGGATGAGCTTTACCGGATAAACGGACACGATCCGAAACTTCCTGTCCCAAGCTTCTCCGAAATGTCATCATTCTACAAGGCTGAAAGTTGGGAAAGACTAAATCAGGCGGTAACGAAGGCTGTTAATAGTGGAGAGTCCTACGAACTCGACCTTGATCTTGTGAGACCAGACGGTACTATATTAAAGACAATCGCACGAGGTGAAACCTTTGTTGATGCCAGCGGCAAGGTTGCAGGTCTGCAGGGTACGGTTCAAGACATCACAGAACGCAAACATGCGGAAGAAGCACTATGTGAATCACTTAAAAAATGGCAAACAACGTACGACGCGATTTCAGACATCTACTGTGAGATCTCAATGGAACACGAATTTTTAACAATCAACCAGGCAGGAGTTCAATCTTTGAATCTCCCCAAGGAAGATATCATCGGCCGGAAGTGCTATGAACTGGTACACGGGACCAAGAGTCCAATATCAATTTGTCCTTGTAGCAAATGCATTGAAACCGGTTTAAATGGGTTCAGCGATTACGAGCAGGATGGTCGATACTATTCTCTGGCTGCATGGCCAATCCATGATGAATCCGGGAACATGACATCTTTCATCCATATTGTCAAAGACATCACCGAACACAGGCAGGTGGAAAAATTATTGCTTAAAAGCGAGAAAGAAATGAAAGATGCCCAACACCTTGGACGGTTCGGCAGTTGGGGCTGGGATGCAAAAACCGATACTATTACCTGGTCCGAAGAGTATTACCGCATTTACTCTTTAGATCCGACGCAGCCTCCACCGGGGTATGAGGAACATCTGAAGGTTTATACGCCTGAGAGCGCCGCCCGCTTGGATGCGGCAGTAAAAAGAAACTTGCAAACCGGCGAATCGTACCAACTCGATTTGGAGCTTGCCGGAAGGTGGAGAAAATACCACTGGATCACCGCGAGCAGTGAAACCATACGCGATAACAAAGGTCAGATTGTAGGATTGTGCGGTACGGCACAGGACATTACCGAGCGCAAGCAGGCAGAGCAAGAATTAATCCAAGCCAAAGTAAAAGCCGAAGAAAGTGACCGTCTGAAATCTGCTTTTCTGGCCAATATGAGCCACGAAATCCGTACTCCAATGAACGGCATCCTGGGCTTCACCGAACTCATGAAAGACCATGACCTTAAAGGTGATGAACAGGATAAATATATCAGGGTCATCGAAACCAGCGGTGCCCGGCTGCTGAATATCATCAATGATATCATCAGCATCTCCAAAATTGAATCTGGTCAAATGGAAATCTCCCGTTCAGAGACAAATATTAACGAACAGATCGAATTTCTTTATGCCTTCTTCAAACCTGAAGCTGTACAAAAAGGTCTGGCGTTAAAAATCCGTAATTCCTTACCTGCGAAAGAATCCATTATTAACACAGACAGAGAGAAGCTATATGCCATCCTGACCAACCTGGTCAAAAATGCTTTAAAGTTTACTGATAAGGGATCAATCGAATTCGGATATGATTTTGTTGAGGCAGATAATTATCCGTCTTTAAGGTTTTTCGTCAGGGATATGGGCATGGGGATTCTTCCTGAACAGATGGAAACCATTTTCGAAAGGTTTACACAAGGAACTGACTTACTGAACAAGAAACAACAGGGTGCCGGGCTGGGGTTATCGATTTCCAAAGGTTACGTTGAAATGTTGGGTGGTAAAATCTGGGTTGAAAGTGAACTTGGAGTGAGTTCAACTTTTTATTTCACAGTACCATACATTACCGAAACAGGGAAAAAGGTTAAAGCTGAAAGTACGTTTTTAGCGGAAGAACTTCCCATTGTTGTCTTCAATGATCAAACGAAAAAATTAAAAATACTGATTGCTGAGGATGATGAATTTTCCGAAATGTTCCTTACCATCGCAAGTCAAAAATTCAGCAAGGAAGTCTTAATTGCCAGAACTGGATTTGATACCATTCAACTATGCCGGGATAATCCTGACCTTGATCTTATTCTGATGGATATCCAAATGCCCGGAATGAACGGTTATGAAGCCACCCGTCAAATCCGGCTATTCAATAAAGACGTGATCATTATTGCACAAACCGCCTTTGCTATGACAGGAGAGCAGGAAAAGGCTATGGAAGCCGGGTGTGATGATTATATATCAAAACCGATAAAACAAGCAGATTTGTGGGAACTGATCCTCAGGCACTGTTTAAATTAGATCAATAGTAGCAGATACTTCTTTACTATCAAGATTCATTTTTCCCGAAACCAGGAAAAGTGCCGATCTGAATGCCCAGATTTGGCCGGTTTCCAACTAAACATGCCAACTGCGTGCCAAATCCCCAAAAACACGAAACCGATCTACTTGATTATCAGGCTGATCGATCTCAATGATTAAGGTCAAAGGCAAGTTCTCGGAGTTAAAATGCAAGTTTCAGCATCTAAGCGCATTGAGCGTTGTTCGGGTACCCATAGAAAACCTATGGATAGGTCACCGATTTGGCAACTCCTATATGCATATTCTTGCGCATCTATGCTCCACTGATGTAACAAAAAAGCCCGCACATGTCAGATGGTGCGGACTCTTGCGCTACTATGCGTTATAATCAGCGGAGAAAGAGGGATTCGAACTCTACCCCACTCATCACGCTATATTTCAGTACATTAATGAAATTCAGAAATACCCCGGGTCTCTTTATAGCCACTCCCAATTTTGCGCTGATATGCTTCCATAGAACTCAATTTGCTACCGTTAAATAAATGTACGATTAATGTACTTGCCTGATGAGAAATAGTCGGCAGAGTTATTAACCGTCAGACAACCTTGACTGGCACCGGGTCAATGAATAAACAAAAGTAATTTCGATCCGTTGGATTCCAACAAGGCGATTTGGAGTTCTCGATTTTCTTCGTTAACTTTTAGGGATGAATGGTTTAGAAAGATTGAACACCTGATAAATTCAAAACAATGAAAAACATCTTGATTCTTTTATTTATTGGACGTGCCAATAAAAATTACAACCGTTGCCGGTTAGAATGAACAACTATTTTAAGCCGTAAGGTTCTAATTTACATCAGAGTACGAATATTACCAATTTATTTCTCGGTCGGCAGAGCCTGTAACTTTTATCGGCGCGTCCAATCAACTAAATATTGATTACCTTTATTGTAACGATAAACCTGACTAGATGGAAATCGACAAAATTTCAAAGATCGCAAATCGAAAAGGGAGCCCGAAAGGAAGATTAATATGAGCCTTTTTCAGAAGCCAGTTAAAATGAAAAATTTGAACCAGTTTGATAATATTTTAACACAATGAAAAATGAAAACTAAAAATTTCCTTTTAACATTTGTATTAATTGGCACAATTGCATTAAATGTCGATGCACAACAAATTCCAAATAGCGGATTTGAAAATTGGTCAATGAAAATAATAAATGAGCCAAACGGGTTTTCTACTTCCAATATGAGGGTATCCACTGACACCGGAAATGTTACAAAAGTCACGGATTCGTATCACGGTTTGTTTGCCGCAAAACTAGAAACTGTTCTTTCTGGTAATCAAACCATTTCAGGAATGCTCCTCATTGGAACTCCCGGCAACCAAAGCATTAACGGTGGAGTACCCTTTACAGAAACCCCTGATTCAATTTCCGGATATGTGAAATATAATATTCAGCCAAATGATACTGCTTTTTTTATTGTTATATTTAAAAAGAACGGAACTATTATTGGACAACCGGCAATAGCTACTTTTACCGGATCACAACTAGATTACAAGCGTTTTTCTATTCCTACATATCTTAGCGCATCAAACCCTCCCGATAGCTTGGCGACTATTATCACAAGTTCAAATATGGATCCGCCACAAATGGTTGGCAGTACGCTAACTATTGACAGTATTAGTTTCTTAAACTCTTCTGAACAATATCCCAACGGTGATTTCGAAAATTGGACCGCCGTTAATTCTGGTGAAAATCCTGAGAGTTGGTCGTCATATAATAATTTTATTATTAATGGTATTCCTGAAATGTCATTTAAAACTACTGATGCTCATTCAGGAGTTTTTGGGTTAAGATTAATCAGCCTTACAGCAGTGGTACCACCACCTTTTGGAACAGGCGTAACAGATACTTTGGCTGGTTATGTATTTCTCGGAGCTTCTAATATGGACAATCCCGGCATTTCATTTACCGACCGTCCAATATCGATGCAAGCATTTGTAAAAGGGACTATCTTTACTGGTAGTGAGGCATATATAATGGCTACACTTAGAAAATGGAATAACACTACTCATGTAAGAGACGAAGTTGCATTTACAATGTATTCTACGGGGAGTTCAATTCCGGATTACACACAAATATCGACAGCGTTTAATTATAGCATGCCCGACACTCCAGATACTCTCGAAATCGTTGTTATGGCTGGGAATTTAGGACCTGGAGGTATAATAATGCCCGGTAATGAATTCTTTATAGATGATATTTCCTTTACATTTCCTGTTGGTATAGATGAAACGATTAAGGACAGCAAGCACAGTATTAATATTTTTCCTAATCCAACATCTGGCAAAGTTACAGTTAGCAGTTCAGAAAAAATAAATGTGATTGAATTGTACAATTTGCTTGGCGAAAAAGTTTTTATGATAAGCAATTTCAATCAAATTACAACAAACGAATTAGATTTTTCTGACTTTCAGAAAGGAATTTATTTTATGAGAATTTGTAACGGAGCGAAAATTTATACAGAAAAAGTCGTGATTCATTAGTCGCTAAAAGAAAACCTTCCCATAATAACACCTAAAACCATGATTGCGAGGATTGCATGGACCCCCTGCGCTTTGAGTGTGTCGGCCTCCTACTGCAAAACCCCCCAACCCAAACAGCAACCAGAAAACAAAATCCCCTCTGTTTTTCATGTCGGCAGCCTGTCGGTACCCATGAAGAATATAACTGCTGCGTTTGAGAAGGAGAACCCCGGTATCAAAGTTCAGCTGGTCCCTCACAATTTTCTTTCAAAAAGCTCTGGAAATCTAGCAATCCTATCATAGTTGGATAATCCGGAGCATGCTGGTTCTTCGTCACATTTGGGGGAATTTGCATCCTAACCAAACTTCTATAAACAGCTGAATTACAAGCAAATAAGTCTATTTTTCTTTGGTATTGTAAGGTGCATTTATTATCTTTAAGTATTTCAATAGCAATTACTTATGAAGATAAACCACCTGTTTTGTCTACCAAAATTTTTCATCCACAAAATCGAATTTGATAATAGTACTGTTAAGATTTTTGCATCGATAATGACCAAGTGTGAGCGGGCACTACAAATGCAGAAAAATGGACAATAAGAATGCAGAAAAAACTGCATTGCTAATACCCGAACTGTAAAAGAACACAATCTAAAAGAGACCGTCAAGAAAAAATTGCCTGACGGTGATCTAATCGATAAGATTTACCTGATAACTTGATGATTTCACACTTAAACAATAACCGGTCGAGGATAGCTGTAGCCAGGACTTCATCGTCCAGGACCTTAGCCCATTCGTCAGGACTTTTGTTAGTAGTTACGATCATCGAAGCTTGTTGGTGCAGATAGTCAACTAAATTGAACCGGGAGACTGCCTGCTTTTTCTCCATCGGGAACATCATGATATCATCAATGACCAATAAGTTCACTTTTGTCAGATGGTCATATTCCCGGGCCGCAGTTCGGGTAATATCTTTCATTTTCAACAAGTAATTCAGTTGATCCATCGTTCTAAAACAAGCCTTGTAACCCTTCTGCAGCGCTTCGTAGCAAAGGCCTGCAGCGAGAAAAGTTTTGCCGGTTCCGCTGGGTCCCATCAACATGAGGTTAAAGTTTTGTTCCAACCAAAGGCACTCCCGGAGTTGAGACAGCTGTTGACGGGAGATTCCGTTCTGAGGACTATCCTGCCACTGCTGAAGGTCATGAGTCATAAGCAATTTGGCTGTTTTCAGCCGTTTGACCATTGAGTAAACCTTCCATGGGAATAATGCTTACAAAAACCAGTCATCGGTGAAGCAAATTGATCAGCCTCCAAACCGCTTTTCAAAATTACGTGCCAAATACTTGCCAAAACCCCTAAACACAAAACCGATCTACTTGATTAACAAGTGGATCGGTTTCATTTGCTTTGGATATGAGCGAGTTCTTGTGGGCAAAACGCAAGTTTCAGCATATTAGCGCATCGAGCGCTATCCGGAACCCGTAGAAAACCTATTGATAGGTCACCGATTTGGCAACTCCTAGGTGCGTTTTGATGCGCATCTATGCTCCACCGATGATGCAAAAAAACCCGCACTTGTACTAAGGTGCAGGCTATTGCGTTATTATGCGTTATAATCAGCGGAGAATCATTGAACCACTGTTTCACCCCAGCTCATTTGGGTATCGTCCGGGCAAGAGCGCCCACGATGCCGTTGAGCAATGTGCTAAGAACTGTTGGGAAAGATGGTACGTGGTAGACCTTGACATCAAAGGTTTCTTTGACAACATAGACCATGAACAGATGATGAAGATCTTGCAGAAGTACACGAGTCAGAAGCTGATTTTACTCTACAGCGAAAGATGGCTGAAAGCACCGGTATACAAACAGGATGGAGAGTCGCAGACAAGGAGCAAAGGTACGCCTCAAGGAGGAGTTATCAGCCCATTGCTGGCCAACCTCTATCTGCACGATGCACTCGACCAATGGCTGGCAGATACACAGCCACTCATCGTTTTTGAGCGATATGCCGATGATATCGTGATCCACACACGAAGTATAGAGCAATCGAACTTCATACTGGATAAACTGAAGGCAAGATTGGAGGAGTATTCACTGGAAATACACCCCGATAAGACAAAGACTGCCTATTGTTATCGAACTGCAAGGTTTTTCAAAGAAGGAAAGGAAGTACCGGGGTCATTTGATTTCCTGGGCTTCACCTTCAAACCAAGGATTTGTGAAAAATCGAACGGGGAGAAATTTTGGGGATTCCGACCAGCTATCAGCAAGAAGAGCGAGAAGAAAATCGTCGGGAAACTGCGTGATTTGGCTTTTCAGCGGTGGAGGTCTATGGACGTTCACGATTTAGCCAAAGCCCTTGCACCGATGATTCAAGGCTGGCTCAATTACTATGGGAAATTTCGCATGTCTGAAATGGGGCGGATCTTTTGGCTATTTAACCGCCGTATTGCCAGATGGGCGAGATGGAAATACAAGCTTAGAACTTTTTCCAAATCCTACGGCTGGCTGAAACGTATGATGAAGTGGTATCCAAACACATTTGTTCATTGGAAATATGGCTTTACTGTTTGAGTTTGTCTGGAAGAGCCGTATGACGGGAGACTGTCAAGTACGGTTCTGTGAGAGGCTGGGGGTGAAATTCCCCCGGCCTACTCGGCGTGTGCTAACAGGCTCACCAGATGCATCGGTACGTCGCACCCAGGAAGTGAATGTAAATTCGGAGATAGAAAAATCGTATTAGTTAAAACGGAAGGATATTGGCAAATTTCTGGAAACAACAAAAAACCAGCACTTCCTTCGAAGACCTGGTTTTGTATTTCCCACTCCTGCACTTCACACCCACACCCATTTCATAGCAAGTGAAATTTTTAAAGACAGGTCGCTGGCGTTGCGCTGTCCGTAATAAAAGTTAAATGAAATGCTTGATAATCCAGATTAGCGTGTTAAGTTCAAATAGCGATGGACACTGATAATCATAAAATTAAGGGATAGTTTTTTTCATAACCAGGCGAAAATACTTAATAATCAGGAGATTATTCGCTATCTTCGTCAGATTGGGTACAGCAAGCTAAAAGCAGGAATGAGGCCTGTCATTTTATGAAAGACCAGATTAGACTTAAAGAGGCAGCTCTTAATTTAAGTTGGATCAATCTGTTGGTTGCGGGATTAGCAATAATTGCGGGGGGATTGATCTATATTCTTTGCCGTCCTGGTAATTTTTCCTTCTTCGGATGGTTTCATTTGATCGGATTAAGCGATGAACTGACCTACCTGAGAGCACATGCCTTGCCAACTTTTAACCATCTGCCCAGCTGGTTTTCCTATTCCCTGCCCGATGGATTATGGGCATTTGCATACACCCTGATTATCCTCACCATCTGGACCAGCAGCAAATCCATTACGAGGTATTTCTGGTACGCTTCCATCCCGCTGTTTGTCCTCGGATCCGAACTCCTTCAACTGTCCGGAACGGTCCGGGGAACCTTCTCTCTTAACGATATCGTTTTGATCAGCATTGGCCTTCTGGCCGGTGTGCTGACCGGCATTATAACCCCCAAAAAACTAAACTATGAAAGCAAAAATTAAATTAAGCACGATCTTTAGGATGCTGGCTTCGATGCTTGCCGTTGGCGGTTTTATCTGGTTAATCGTCGCAAGTTTTCCCTATGAACAGGCAGGGAGAAAAAGTACCATGACCAGCAAAGTCCTTCCGGATGGACAGATCGAGTATACGTATCTTGTTCAAGATTACTATGGAATTCCAATTAGTAGTGAAATTTACACTGGAAACATTGATAAACAAGGCAAATGGCATGGCAATTTGGAGCAAAAGGTCTATGATAAATTAGGCCGCCCGACCGCAGTATTGACCGGACCCTATGTTGACGGGAAAGAACACGGGACTTTCACAATCACAAACGATCCTTTTGACCGAGTTGAATATATAGAGTACGAAATGGGCAGATCTCTCGGTAAAAAATCTGCTGCAATTAATAATTCAACCACCACAGCATTTGATATTATTCGGGAAACAGACATTATATACCTGGAGCAGTTGAAATTATTCAGCATGACAGATTCGATGCTGAGAGAATATACCGATTCCCTGGAAGTCATTCTGAATCGCCAGGAATTTGCCCGGGACAGTTTCAGCATCTTTTATGACGATGCCCTTGACGAATTAGGGCAATCTCCCAAAATGGATTCCATCACTGATGTCGTTAACCTGCTGATCGCACCGAAAGAATTTTACATAATGAAATCCAACGAGTTCAGGCTGGCTGTTCTTGATCGTTGCTACTTGACTGAACCGGTACCGTCCTTTTCAATTATTTCAAACGGCTATCCGGGGTATCTCAGGCTGATCAACCCCTTTGAAATATCAAATGAGGATTTTGAAGCCTATTGTCAGGATCATGACAGCGTTATGGATAGTTATCCTCCGCTCGATCGGGAAGATCCTTTTTTCACCGATAGCGTGGATGCCAGATTGTACCGGGCCATGGGGGACATCATTGACTCCACTGATGCATTCAATATGATTCAGGAGGTGAAAGAATTGTTTAAAAATGGACAAACCAGTGAAGCCAGGTATGAGGCAGGTAAAACCTATATCGGGCTCAGGTTGAAAAGTTCTTCCTACTCTCCGTCGATGATCATGTATGTAATTATATACTTGACATACCAGCAGGGACTCGAAGCTGATTTTATCAGGAATGCCGTGAAAGAGGCGTTCTTCCTGAATCACAACTGGGCTCAGTTGCCTGTTGTGACCACGGTTTACTCCAGTACCACCTCGGCGACCAGTGTAATCATCCGGGGCAACGTAATGGAAAGTTCGGGAGCGGATGTAACTGATAGGGGAATAACCTGGGCTGAATCGTATAATCCGTCCGAGAATGACCATGTTATCCCGGCGGGAAACGGAACCGGGATCTTTTTTGTTTCCATCGACGGACTGGATCCCGGCAAAACTTACAATGTAAGGTCTTATGCCACCAATAGCGCAGGAACCGTTTATGGAAACAACATCGGGTTTACCACTTCAAGGGCTTCTTCGGTCGAATTACCCCAACTCCCGGCCGAGGGCGTCAACCTTTTCCCGAATCCGGTCTCGCAAATAGCAATGTTAAGCTACTCAGTGACCTTGCCCGGTATCTACCAGGTCTCCATACTTGACATTAATGGCAGGGAAGTTTATTTTATTGAAACCAGGCATCAGGCAACTGGTTCGTACATTAGAAGATTGGATCTTACTGCTGTTCAATCAGGAATTTACTTCTGCCGGATATCGAACGGAAGAAGCGTTACAGCTATAAAGCTGTTGGTGGCGAAATAAAGGATTATCTCAAAATCCGGGAACAATAAAGCCGGCGACCCTCAGGTCGTCGGCTTTATATTTTCACACCCACACTCACACCCACTTCGTGGAGAAAGAGGGATTCGAACTCTACCCAACCCATCACGTTATATTTCAACACATTAAGATAAATCTGAAATTCGTCGGGTCTCTTTTTAGCCACTCCCAATTTTGCGCTTATATGCTTCCAAAGAACTCAATTTGCTACCGTTATATAAAGGTACGATTAATGTACTTGCTTCATGAATAATAGTCGATAGAGTTACTAACCCTGGTGATGACCTCAAACGATACGGCATGTAAGCGATGCTTAAAAGATAAATGACTTTCTTTTACGGGCTAAAAAAATCTATTGAATACATCGCCAAAACCCCATACACGGATCAGGTGCCGGCTTTTGAGGGCACCATGGAACTACTTGATCTGGGCTGCATTCCGGGAGCCTGCTTTCGTAACCTCGAATTTGGGAGACCGATGCAACTGTCAGCGACGAACTGGACTACGAGCGCAAAATGCTGGTGATGGATACCCAGACATCCGGCGGCTTGCTGATCTGCTGCGATCGCCGAAAGGCAAAAGACATGCTTCAGGATCTGACTGCCGCCGGATATTTGAGTTCCATAGTTGTTGGAGAGGTGGAGCCGTTTTCAGGGAAACACCTCATCGTTGGCAACCTATTTCTTTAGCAGGTAGGCCAAAACCTCGGCGTTAAGAGTCGTAGAAAAAGTATAGTCATTAACCGGTACATTTTGGCTACCCGCCCAAGTTAAATAAATAACCTTGTCTCCATCAAGCATTGTTGAAATGTCAGCTAATGTCCCCAATTTGGGAGAGGGTAAATCAACCTTTACACCATTTCTAAGTGTTAATGACGTGAAGGACCATTCTACCGTCAAGCCCCAGTAAGAATTTTCCTGGGTTGATATGGTAAAATAGGCATTCGTAACTGTAACATCTCCTGAAAGTCCGCTCGGAGTATAGGAAATCCCGCTGGCTGTAATGCTTTTAATTTTCGATTTATACTTGATGACTGTGGCATCGGTGGATGGATTAAAAGCTTCAGAGGCATAAAAGTCATAAAGACCGGTAGTAGATTTAAGTCCGGGAGTGCTGTCGTGAACCTGCAGGTCGTTGGTAAATTCAACAGGTACTTTGACCGTGAGAGCGTCATTTATTTTCGAACAGCTGATGAACGAAACCGGAATCAGGGCGATAACCAGTAAAATCGAACGTGTTTTCATGGCATTAAAAGATTGAATTGTTATTTTGTTGTAAATAAGACAACTATATAAAGCTGATTGTTTACCAGTTATAAAAAATAGTTTGATTACGGGTTAATCCTGCGAGATTACTCCTAATTGTCCTTGACTGGATAATCCGGAGCATGCTCCGGATTATCCACTTGGAGTCAAAACGCAAGTTTCAGCATATCGGTGCATTGTGCGTTGTTCGGGAACCCTAGAAAACCTTTGGATAGGTCACCGATTTGGCAACTGCTATATGCGTTTTGATGCGCATCTATGCTCTGCCGATGATGCAAAAAACCCCGCACTTGTCAGATGGTGCAGGCTCTTGCGCTTCTATGCGTCATAGTCAGCGGAGAAAGAGGGATTCGAACTCTACCCCACTCATAACGTTATATTTCAACACATTAATGAAATTCAGAAAAACACCGGGTCTCTTTTTAGCCACTCCCAATTTTGCGCTTATATGCTTCCAAAGAACTCATTTTGCTGCCGTTATATAAATGTACGATTAATGTACTTTCTTCAAGAAAAACAGTCGGCCGAGATATTAACACTGGTGAGGACCTCAAAGGATACGGCATGTGCTATGCTTGAAAGATAAATAACTTTCTTTTTCGGACTAAGAACCTATTGAATGCATCGCCAAAACACCCACCTTCGCCCGAGACTGGTACAAATTTCATAACCCAATTTTCAGGCAAAAGGAACCATTGAAAAGACGATTTGGTTTTCTCCATTGAATTTCCTATCTTTTTGGTTATGAAAAACTTATAACGACTTACTAAAACCCAAAACCGCCATAAAAACCTTCATAACTCTTAATTTATTCCTTTTAGTATCCTTAGGTAGTTCTTTTCCGCAAACGAATACCAATTACGAAATCTATGCGATTGAATATGCTAATGCCAAAAACAACGCGTCCGCAAGTAACATTGCCATAGGTGGAGGTACAAGGGACAGTATTGCCGTTTCATTTTTCGTTTGGTTTCTTAAAGGGAATAACGGCAAAAAGATACTTGTTGATTCTGGATATATCCCGGAAGGTCCTCAAGAAATCCCACTCCGCTATTATCTTAGGACTGACTCTGCTTTGCTCAGGGTAAATGTAAAAGCAGATGAAATTACTGATCTAATCATAACTCATCCCCATTTTGATCATATTGGCGGAATTCAATTGTTTAGTAAAGCCACCGTCTGGATGCAAAAAAATGACTTCCTGTATTTTGTGGGTGATGCCTGGCAAAAAGGTGGAAATCATAACGCACTGGATAAAAAAGATGTGCGGAATATAATAGAAGTCAATCTGGAGGGGAGATTACGTCTCGTCAATGGAGATAGCGTTGAAATCATTCCGGGAATTGAAGCATTTACGGGCTCAAAACATTCTTTTGAAAATCAGTATTTACTTATAAATGCTCATACTGATAAGGTACTCTTGGCCTCTGATGCTTGCTGGTTTTATTATAATCTTGACCGTCTCCTGTCGGTACCATTGGTAATGGATGCCAATGCCTATATTAATCAATTAAAGAGAATGAAAACTCTTATATCTGATCCGGAATTAATTATCCCGGGGCATGATCGTTTGGTCCTTTCCAAATTCCCGCAAGTGGCAGAACATGTAGTAAAAATCAGATAGATATTAACATGGTACCCGCTTCCTAAACTAATGATTTAGTGGTATCAATATTCTTCGCTCACGGATTAGATCTGAACTCCTACCCAAACCCCATCCATCCAAGGCAGGGCCACATTCTTGTAACCCGATTTCGACCAAAGAAATCATATAAAAGACGATTTGGTTTTCTCTGATGGATTCCTTATCTTTTTGGGTATGAAAGATTTATTATGAATAAAAAATTCCAAACATCATGAGAGCACTAAAACTATTCACCATTGCTGTTGCCGACAGTTTGGTAGCAAAATTCCAAAGGATGGATACGGAAGGAAGTTTTGAGTGCTTTGCCAATTCACCAGATTGGGGAATGGTTAATGCGGATGGTTCAAAATTGAATTTCCAGGAAGCCAAAAAACAATGGCTGAATTCCCCCAGCATCCTGACTGATTGGAAATGGACAACCATACGCCGTGACTTTAAAATTCTCACCAAGAACATTGTTATCTGTGATTGGGATGCCAAAATTGAAGTTGCTATGAAGACGGGAGACAAAATCACATATGATCCTGATGCCTATACAATGATCTTCAAAAAGATTAAAGGTCAATGGAGAATAATTCACACCAACGAATCGGGTATACCTGTTATGCAAAAGCCTGAAAATGTTGCGAAATGATGGTTTTTTGTTTAGGTTTAAACGTGAACGCTGACCCCCACCCGTCCATGCAAGGGACAAATTTTCTAACCCAATTTCGATCAAATAGATCATCCAACAAGACGAATTCTTGTCCAAATCTTAACACAACATTGACAAATCTTCATACTTCTCCCCTCATCAGGTCATATTTTTATGATGGGTAAAAACACCCTTTTGGGCGTTTATTATCTGAGATTTGGTAATTCATACAGTATGTCGTAACTTTTTGGGAACCAAACAATGAAGCCATGAAGAAGCAAGCAACCTTATTGATCCTTTTATTTGGGACAATCACGGTTTTATGCCAGGATATCCAGGTCACCTTCACGGGAACCGGTGAATCAACCGTGGTCGATAGTGTAAGGGCTACCAATTTGTCAACCAATGAATCCATTACGCTGCCGGGCAATGAGACATTGGTGCTTGCCCTGAAAACCGCCGTTCCGTCGATCGAAGAATTAACCGGTAACGGCATGGTATTTCCCAATCCGTTTTCGGGAAAAGCAACCTTTGTTATGAGCATTCAAAAGCCTCAGACGGTTTTTTTGAAGGTGCAGAATCTTGTTGGCCAGGTTGTGGCGAATACAACCGCTTTGGCTCAACCGGGTGAAAATGAATTTACCCTTTCTGTCGCCACTTCGGGTATTTATCTGATCAGCCTGACATCTGACCGGGGAACTGCCGGGTATAAAGTCATCTGTACTGGTACAACTGAATCGGAGAACAGGATTCAATACAATGGCAAGGTAGGGAGCTCCGACCAAAATCCTTCGCAATCGGGTCGCCAAAGTGCCCAAACGGGATACACACTCGGATATTCGGCAGGAGATATCATCCATTACAGGTGCAAAAGCGGCGTTTATACGACCATCATTACCGATTCGCCTACTGCATCGAAGAATTACGATGTGGAGTTTGTGGCCTGTACCGACCCGGACGGAAAGAACTATTGCATTGTCAGGATAGGTGATCAGACATGGATGGTGGAAAACCTGGCTTATTTGCCGGCTGTAAGCCCACCGTCAGAACAGTCAATAACCGACAAACATTATTATGTCTATGACTATAATGGCACCACTATTTCTGAAGCAAAGGCAACAGGTAATTTTGAATATTACGGTGTGCTTTATAATTGGGAGGCAGCTATGGCGGCCTGTCCTGCCGGTTGGTACTTACCTTCGTCTGCGGAGTGGTTGGATTTGATTGATTATATAGGCGGCAGCGGCAATGCGGGAAACAAAATGAAATCCACTTCCGGATGGTTCAATAATGGTAATGGCAATAACAGTAGTGGTTTTAACGGCCTTCCGGGCGGCAGTTTCAGCAGCAGCAGTGGGTTCAATGGTCTTGTCAGCGACGCTAAATTTTGGTCGTCATCACCGGATGGGACTTATAACGCCAAGGGCCGGAGCCTGAGTTATAACTACGGTGTGGTAATCATGCTCTATGCCGGACGTATGGTTGGGTGTTCTGTCAGATGCCTCAAGGACAAGTAGTTCACAGAGGCTGATACAGGGCACAAATGGAAAAAACTGATATGTTGACCAGTCCCCGCCGTTTGAGGTTGACCATCTCCTCTTGAAGTTGCCGAGAAAAAAATGACGAGTGGTCTATTGGTGATATTGGTTTTTCTGATTGTTTGGTGATTTGATGGATAGGGAAAACGAGCGTTGTCGCATCTCCAACCTCCGCATATCCATGTCCAGGTTACCCCCCCACCTTCCCCCACCCGCCCAAAACAGGGACAAAGGAGGATAACCCAATTTCGATCAAAAGGGATCATCGATGAAGACGATTTGCTGGTATGAATTATAATATAGAGCTTTGGTCTATGAGAATAAAGAATCCTGCGAATACATTAACCAAACACTTTTTATGAAAAAGCTATTCCCACTCTTGATGATGACCGTGTGTCTTTTACTCTTGACACCTGCAATCCAGGCACAAACTTCTCAGAAAAATCTCAATCAGGTGGAGTTAATGAAACAACAGATAGGCACTTGGAAATGCGATGACAATAAAGATACAACTGTATTCTGGGAAGGGAAACCATATGGAACGGGACTTGATTGTGTCAACCCCCAATAAATTGGACACTTTTCCGGAATAGATCTGTACCTATCCCGAACCATGAGAAGCACCTATTCTAAAGACCAGCTTGCAGTCGGTTTTTAAAATTACGTGCCAACTGCGTGCCAAAACCTCCAAAACACAAAACCGATCTATCTGATTAACAGGCAGATTGATTGAAACTATTAGGTCCCAAACGAGTTCTCGGAGCCAAAACGCAAGTTTCAGCATATTAGCGCATTATGCGTTGTTCGGGTACCCATAGAAAAGCTTTTAATAGGTCACCGATTTGGCAACTCCTATGTGCGTTTTGATGCGTATCTGTGCTTAAACGATGATGCAAAAAAGCTCGCACTTGTTAGAAGGTGCGGGCTCTTGCGCTACTATGCGTTATACTCCAGCGGAGAAAGAGGGATTCGAACTCTACCCCACTCATCACGTTATATTTCAGTATATTAAGCAATTTCAGAAATACATCGGGTCTCTTTTTAGCCACTCCTAATATTTACGCTGATAGGCTTCCAAAGAACTCATTTTACTACCGTTAAATAAAGGTACAATTAATGTACTTGCTTCATGAAAAATAGTCGACAGAGATATTAACCAAGACACGTACAAATTTCAAAACCCAATGTCGATCAAATGGATCATCAACATTAGCGAATTGGTGGTCTCATTATTAGTGGTTACCTTTTGAAAATTAATCGTATAGCCACAGAACCTTGTCCAAACTACCCCTCCTTATGAAACCACTTTATTATCTATTCGCCTTGCCATTGCTGCTCCTGGCCTCCTGCAGTAACCAGACCAATACAAAATTTAATATCCCTTTTGAAAAGTACACCCTGAAAAACGGGCTGGATGTGATTCTGAACGAAGATCATTCCGATCCCATTGTGGCACTAAATATAGTATATCATGTCGGGTCTAACCGTGAAACCGATGGCCGCACAGGATTTGCCCACCTCTTTGAACACATCATGTTCCAGCGGTCGGAAAATGTTCCGGAAGATCAGTTCTCTAAAATTGTTAAGGATGCCGGGGGTACAATGAACGGTGGTACCTCGAATGATTTTACTATCTATTATGAGGTGGTTCCGAAAAATGCTCTTGAAAAGGTTCTCTGGCTGGAATCCGATCGGATGGGCTTTCTGGAAAACGCCATCACGCAGAAATCGTTCTCCATCCAGCAAAATGTGGTACAAAATGAAAAACGCCAGCGCTGTGACAATGTACCTTATGGCCATACCGAGGAAGTGATTGCCAGAAATTTCTTTCCGACGGGACATCCTTACAGCTGGACTGTTATCGGCGAAATGCAGGATCTGTCCAAAGCAACTCTTGAAGAAGTCGAGGCTTTTCTTGCAAGATTTTATATACCCAATAATGCTACGCTGGCTTTGAGCGGAGATTTTGATCCGGCAACGGCCAAGCGATTGATTGAGAAATATTTTGGTGAAATCAAACGCGGTGCCGCTATCGAAGATCCAAATCCTGAGCCCATTAAGCTGACCGAAACCAAAAAGGTCTACTTCGAGGATAATTTTGCAAATGCTCCTGCACTTAACATTGTTTGGCCGACAGTGGACCAGCAAATTCGGGATCGCTATGCTCTTGATTACCTAGGCCAATTGTTGTCTGAGAGCAAGAAAGCACCTTTGTATAAAGTATTGGTAAAGGACAAAAAACTGACCTCCTACGCCTATGCCTATAACAACAGCCAGGAGATTGCAGGACGCTTTCAGGTAAGAGTAACCGCTAACGAGGGTGCAAGCCTGAAAGAAGTCGAAAGCGCTATTTTTGAGGCCTTTGCTCGCTTTGAAAAAGAGGGTTTCACGGAAGCCGATGTCGAAAGGATCAAAGCCTCTCTGGAGACTGATTATTATAATGAGATCTCCACGGTCCTTGGCAAATCGTCTAAACTGTCTTTTTTAAATGAATATTACGGCTCTCCGAACTTTTACAAAAAATCTATCGAAAGGTCAAAAGCTGTTACAAAAGCTGATATTATAAGGGTTTATGAAAAATATATCAAAGGAAAACCTTATGTGGCAGTCAGTTGTGTTCCCAAGGGTCAGCTTAGCCTGGCAGCTGAAGGATCGATCAATGCCGGAGTTAAGGAAGAGGAAATCCAGAATGCTGCACAGGTTAAGATCGATGAGAATGCCCCCGAGGAATCGGTTATAAAAACCCCCTCGGCATTCGATCGTTCGATTATGCCTGTGGATGGTCCAGACCCGGACATCAACCTGCCGATACTCTGGGAAGACAAACTGGCCAATGGAATGAAGATTTTCGGGATTGAACAGAACGAACTTCCATTAGTCAATTTCGATATTACCATGAAAGGCGGTCAATACCTGGAAACTCCGGAAAAAGCCGGTGTAGCTTCCCTGATGGCCCAACTGATGAATAAAGGAACCCAAAATAAAACCCCGCTGGAACTGGAAGAAGCCATCGAGATGCTGGGAGCAGATATCAGTGTCAGTGCATCAAATACCTTCGTAAGCATCAGTGGTAACTGCCTGGTGCGTAACTTCGATACCACCATGGCCTTGCTTGAAGAGATGCTCCTGGAGCCCAGATGGGATGAGGAAGAATTCGTCCTGGCCAAGATCGAGGTGCTGAATAACCTTAAACAACAAAAAGTCAGTCCAACCACATTAGCTAACGAAACTCTACAGAAACTCATCTTTGGTGATGATCATATTTTCAGCATTAGCCCCAGTGGGACAGAAGAGTCGATTGGAGCACTCAAGATTGACGATCTGAAAACATTCTATAAAAAGACCCTGTCACCCAGCGTTGCCAATTTCCATATTGCCGGACAAATCAGCAAGGAAAAGGTTATGACCTCTCTCCAATTGTTGACAACGAAATGGCAGGCCAAAGAGGTTGCCATGCCTACTTACACCCTTCCCGAAACTCCGGTTAAATCCCAAATCTATTTCATCGATGTACCAGGAGCCAAGCAATCGATCATCCGGATAGGATGTCCCAGTCTGCTTAAAACAAATCCGGACTATGTAGCTGCCACATTTATGAACGAGAACCTGGGCCGGCTGGGCAGAGGCTGGTTTTCTAAAGTCCTTAGACAAGAGAAAGGATTCACTTATAGCGCATACAGCGTTTTCACGGGCACGTATGCCGCCGGCTCCTTCACTGCCAGCTCATCGGTACGCTCTTCCGCAACGCTTGAATCGTTGCAGATTTTCAAGGCCCTGATGACCAAGTACCGGGATGGGATCACTCAGGAGGAACTTGATTTCACTAAATCCTCAGTACTGAAATCCTATGCCCTCAATTATGAGACCCTGGATCAGCTCTCGGTCATGCTTGGTGAGATCAGCATGTACAACCTGCCAAAAGATTATTCAAGGATTTACCAGGCAACCATCCGGAATATGACCCTAGAACAGCATAAAGCCCTTGCTCAGAAATATATCGATCCGAACCGGATGTATTATGTGGTTGCAGGGGATGCTGCTTCACAGGCGGAAGGTTTAAAAGCATTAGGATTTGGGGAACCGATAATTATAAAGAGATAAACCTGCGACTTATTTGTTTTGGTAACGAACGAGTTCTTGTAGGCATAACGCAAGTTTCAGCATATTAGCGCATTGTGCGCTATTCGGGAACCCATAGAAAACCTAATGTTAGGTCACCGATTTGGCAACTCCTATGTGCGTATTCTTGCGCATCTGTGCTCAAACGAGAAAACAAAAAAGCCCGCACTTGTCAGTATGTGCGAGCTCTTGCGCTACTATGCGTTATAATCAACGGAGAAAGAGGGATTACGCCTCCCGATGGTCGGCGTGATCCGCAGGGGGGAGCCTGCTCGCCAAATCAGGCCTGCCTCGCGATCCTCCTGCGGAGGAGGTTTTACTTTTCGGGCATCTCGCCAAACAAGTTTGGCGGCAGCCCGAAAAGCAAAAACCTGCTTCGCTGATCGCAAGGCAGGCCTGATTTGGCGGAGAAAGAGGGATTCGAACCCCCGGTACCCGTAAGGGCACAGCGGTTTTCGAGACCGCCCCGATCGACCACTCTGGCATTTCTCCGATCGTGACCGCAAAATTAAGAAAATTTCAATATTAACCGCCGGATTGAGGTGGTTTCGGCCAATTAACGCAACTTTGCGAAGAGAAAAGAAAAGGAACGATTATGATGGCTCATGAGGTAAGCGATACTATACCGACTGCAGAATACCGTGGTAAGGGACGGGGTCCCCGCCTCCACGGGGATGACACAGCTGTCGATCTTTCCTTCGTCCACCGATCTTTCTTTCGTCTACCGATCTTCTTCTTCGTCCATCGATCTTTTTCTTCGTCACGCGTCATATGTCACGCTGTACGACTATTTCTCCTTCTCGCCTTAGTAATTGTGTCCGCAACCCTCAACGCCCAGTCAGTGAAAATAGGTCTCCTGAAATACGGTGGCGGCGGCGACTGGTATGTCAACCCCACCTCACTTCCCAACCTGATCAAATTTTGTAATGAAACCATCCATACCGACATGGCAAAAGACCCGGTGACTGTTGAAGTGGGCAGCCGGGATCTTTTTTCGCTTCCCTTTGTCCATATGACAGGTCATGGAAATGTTTTATTCACGCCCCAGGAAGCCGAAAATTTGCGTAACTACCTATTGGCAGGAGGGTTTCTCCATATCGATGATAATTATGGGTTGGACCAGTTTGCCCGGCGTGAAATGAAAAAAGTGTTTCCTGAACTGGAATTTGTGGAGCTGCCTGCTTCGCATCCGGTCTTTCAAAAGCCAAACCCATTTCCCGACGGACTGCCGAAAATCCATGAACACGACGGTAAAAGACCCCAGGGATTCGGACTGATATGGGAAGGCCGCCTGGTCTGTTTTTATTCATACGAAAGCGATCTAGGCGATGGTTGGGAAGATCCTGCCGTGCATAACGACTCCCAGGAAACACGACTCAAGGCTCTCAAGATGGGAGCAAATTTGATCACCTACGTTTTTACCGAAAAATAACGTAGGGGAGGAGCCACGGCTCCTCCCCTATACCTCCTGCGGATCATCAACCGTCTTTCGTTTATCGTCCTCCGTCTTCCGTCCTCCGTCTTTCGGTTTTCTTCCCGCTTTTAATAGCGCCTCGCTGATAATATACTCAAGTTGTCCGTTTGTGCTGCGGAATTCATCAGCCGCCCACTTTTCCAATGCATCATACATTTCGGAATTCAAGCGCAGCACAAAAGACTTCTTCTTGTTCATAACACTTTAATTGTGCAGGGTACCGGCATTAACGATCGGTTGGGCGGAAACATCCGAACATAATACCACCATGAGGTTTGATACCATGGCTGCTTTTCTTTCTTCATCCAGTTCAATAATGCCTTTCTCCGAAAGCTGAGTGAGTGCCATCTGTACCATACCTACGGCACCTTCGACAATTTTCGATCTGGCTGCCACAACAGCCGAAGCCTGTTGGCGACGAAGCATGGCACCTGCGATCTCAGATGCATATGCCAGGGAATTGATACGCGCTTCAATAACCTTGATACCGGCAATATTCAAGCGTTCACTAAGTTCAACAGCAAGTTGTTCATTCACTTCCTCCACACCTGAGCGAAGCGTGATTTCAGCTTTTTGATCCTCGAAATTATCATACGGATAGATCCCGGCCAGTTTCCGTAAAGCTGCATCACTTTGGACTGTAACAAAATGCTCAAATTCATCTACTTCAAATGCTGCTTTAAACGTATTTTCTACCTTCCAAACCAACACCAGGCCAATCATGATCGGATTTCCGACACTGTCGTTAACCTTGATTGGAGCACCATCGAAGTTACGAGCTCTCAATGAAAGCTTTTTTCTGACAATCAATGGATTAAACCAGAAAAAACCATTTTCCTTTAGTGAACCCACGTATTTCCCGAATAGCACCAATACCAACGATTCGTTCGGGTTAACAACCGCTAAACCCACCATTCCGAATAAGCTGACCACCATAACCGGAATGTACACATAGATCAACTGCTGGTGATAAATCATTCCCAAAACAGCTCCTGCTGCGAGAACAATGAAGATGGCCAGCATCACAAAACCATTACTTCCCTTAAATTCTGATTCGTTTTTCATTTTGATATCATTTTGATATCACAAATATAAAACGGAATTTATTTCCAGCCAAATTTTTTAGCAAAAAAAAGCTGCCCCGGGAAACCCGAAACAGCTTTTCACTTGAACTGGAGGTAGTTAATTCTTGTAAACCTCAATCTCAGCTAATAGAATCGAAGGCAATGAGGCGTAGGATCTTGCAAACCCAAGTATGTTTCTAACAGCAGCCTCCGGGGCACGAACCAACATGTCTGAATCAATATCCTCCATGAGGTTAATTTCATTCAAAATGCTGTCTTCTTCCGTTTTGCCCAATTCAACATTGACGAGAAAGTTTAGGGTAGATAATTTTGTCATAGGCGGATCAAATGATTTTAATGTTAATATTTGAAAGTAAAACGACCCGTATTTCTATTTATTATATGACCTTATAAAAAATGTAGAGACGGATAATTATCCGTCTCTACCGTACATCACGCAAAACGTCGTGTAGAGACGGATAATTATCCGTCTCTACCGTGAATCATGACATTGTCAGTGATAATTGTTTGTCCTTCATCATTTTTCGCATATTGATCAGAGCATATCGCATCCGGCCAAGGGCGGTGTTGATGCTGACTCCAGTCTGGTCGGCAATCTCTTTGAAACTCAATCCGCAATAGTGGCGCAGATAAACAACCTGTTTCTGATCGTCGGGCAAAAGGTCAACAAGCATCCTCACATCGCTCATCACCTGATTCTGAACTATCGTCTCCTCAATATTCAACTCGGCGAGCTTCCGGTTATTAAACAAATCCATGTCGCCGGTTTCGTTTGGAACCGTATTAAGCAATTTTTGCTTCCGGTAGTGGTCAATGATTAGGTTGTGGGCAATACGAAGCACCCATGACAGAAATTTACCTTTATCATAATACCGTCCTTTGCTAAGGGATTTGATAACCTTAATAAAGGTGTCCTGAAAGATGTCTTCTGCCAGATGCTGATTTTTTACAATCAATAGGATATAAGTGTATACCCGATTCTTATGTCTCTTGATTAGCTCCTCTATGCAAGGCTGTTCGCCTGCAATGTACTGTTGAACAAGGGCATAATCATCCAGATTATGTAAATTCAAAACTACCTCCTTTTTAAGATTAACACAGAAGTAGAATTCCCTCGATAACAGTCCTCCTTTAGCTTATGTTTAACGTTTCAATAATCAGAACGCAAATGTACGAATATTATTATACATCCAACTTATTTTTTCGTCCTGACAAAAATGACCTAACTTCACAGCCCGAAATTTATCAAAAATCATGCCCGAAAAAAACTCTGATCCTGAAAACAACATACTGATTAAAGGGGCAAGGGTTCATAACCTTAAAAACATTGATCTTTCGATCCCGCGCGATCGGCTCATTGTAATCACCGGCCTGTCAGGCTCAGGAAAATCATCCCTGGCCTTCGACACATTATATGCTGAAGGCCAGCGTCGTTATGTCGAAAGTCTGTCTTCATATGCCCGCCAATTCCTGGGAAGACTCGACAAACCCGATGTTGACCTTATTACCGGCATCCCACCGGCAATTGCCATCGAACAGCGGGTAAATACGAGAAATCCAAGGTCAACGGTTGGCACTTCCACTGAGATATATGATTACCTGAAACTGCTTTTTGCCCGGATTGGTGAAACTTTTTCACCCATCAGTGGCAAGCAGGTGAATAAACACCAGGTTCAGGATGTAGTGGCAAGAATTATGGGACTGCCGGAAGGAACTCAGATCATGATTCTCGCTCCCCTTCATAAACCTGAGGACAGATTGCTCCGGGTGCATCTGGAAATCTTGGTGCAACAGGGTTACTCACGGATTGAGGACAATGGCCAGATCAGGAAAATATCCGAAGTCCTTGCCCCGGATTATCCTTTGTGTGAAACCTGCACCTTTGATGTGCTGATCGACCGCGTATTTATAGGACAGGAAGAAGACCTTCAGGCACGTGTGGGTGATTCGGTTGAGACTGCCTTTTTTGAAGGAAAAGGAGAATGCACGCTGAAAATCCTTCAGAACGGCGATTTTATTGAGGAACACTATTCCAATCGATTTGAAATGGATGGAATTCTGTTTGAAGAGCCAAGCGTACACCTTTTCAGTTTTAACAATCCGCTCGGTGCCTGCCCTGTTTGTGAGGGTTTCGGAAGCACAATAGGTATCGATGAGGACCTTGTGGTTCCCAATATCAACCTTTCGATTTTCGAAGAAGCCATTGTGTGCTGGAAAGGGGAAAAAATGTCGGCATGGAAAGATCAGCTGCTGGCCAATGCTCACCGTTTTGATTTTCCGGTCCATCGTGCGTTCTATCAGCTGACGGAGGAAGAAAGACAACTGTTATGGACAGGCAATGAATGGTTTAAAGGTCTTCATGCTTTCTTTGCCCATCTGGAGGAAAAGTCGTATAAGATACAATATCGCGTCATGCTCGCCAGGTATCGGGGCAAAACCATCTGCCCCGAATGCCTCGGTTCACGTTTGCGAAAGGAAGCGCGTTGGGTAAAGATCGGAGACAAGTCTATAACAGATCTCGTAAAATTACCTGTTTCAGAGTTAATTGAATTTTTCAGAGCATTGAAGCTTGACCTGCACCGCGAGCACATTGCCGGCAGGTTATTGACTGAGATCCAGAACCGATTAACCTATTTATCTGAAGTCGGGCTTGGTTACCTGACCCTGAACCGGACCTCCAACACTTTGTCGGGCGGCGAATCGCAAAGGATAAACCTGGCGGGTTCATTGGGCAGCAGCCTGGTGGGTTCCTTGTATATCCTCGATGAACCCAGCATTGGCTTGCATCCCCGCGATACCGGCCGGCTGATAAAAGTCCTGAAACGATTGCGCGATCTGGGCAATACAGTCCTCGTGGTTGAACATGATGAAGAAATCATACGTTCAGCCGATTATGTCATAGATATCGGTCCGGGTGCCGGAAGATTCGGAGGGGAGGTGATTTTCAAGGGGAACCAGGAAGAGCTGGCTGCCCAGACAACCGGCTTAACTGCAGGATATCTGTCCGGAAAAGAAAAGATTGAGGTCCCTGAAATCAGGAGGAAATGGAATAATTTCATTGAACTGAAAGGTGCCGGGGAGAATAACCTAAAAGGAATTACCGCGATTTTTCCGCTCGAAATCATGACTGTGGTAACCGGAGTCAGCGGATCAGGAAAATCCACGCTGGTCAACAAAACCCTTTATACGGCGCTGAATAAGCGAATCAATGGCACCGGTGAACGCACCGGCCGCTTTGGAACACTCACCGGGGACTTGCAACAGATCAAACAGGTAGAGTTGATTGATCAGAATCCGATTGGGAAAAGTTCCAGATCAAATCCGGTAACCTATATTAAAGCATGGGATGAGGTCAGGAAACTGATGGCCGACCTGCCTTTGTCGGAAATGAATGGATACAAGGCTTCTCATTTTTCCTTTAATGTTGATGGGGGCCGTTGCGAAGAGTGCCAGGGTGAAGGAGTCATAAAGGTGGAGATGCAGTTTATGGCAGATGTGTACCTGACCTGCGAACATTGTCACGGAACCCGCTTCAAAGAGGAGATCCTGGATGTACGTTACCAGGGTAAAAACGTATTTGACATGCTCGATATGTCAGTCACGGATTCGCTTGAATTCTTTAATGCCCAAAAGGACCATACCGCTAAAAAAATTGCCCAGAAACTCAAACCCCTTGCCGATGTTGGACTCGGTTATGTAAAACTCGGACAATCCTCATCAACTTTATCCGGCGGGGAAAGTCAGAGAATCAAACTTGCATCATTCCTCACCAGGGGCCATGATGCAGGGCACACACTTTTCATTTTTGATGAGCCAACCACCGGCTTGCATTTCGATGATATCAAAACATTGTTGAAAGCTTTTGAGGCGTTGATGGACCGGGGACATACCCTCATCATTATTGAGCACAATCCTGAGGTGATCAAAAATGCTGACTGGATCATCGATCTCGGACCGGAAGGAGGTTCCGACGGCGGTAATATCATTTTTGCCGGAACCCCTGAAGATCTCATTCATTGTAAAGAATCATATACTGCGCAATATCTAACTGAAAAATTAAAAATTGAATGAAAGGGGCGAAATACACTTTGACCTCGACTTATTTGTTAAAGCAATTGGAATCAAGGAATGCAGCAGACGTCACAAAAGCGCTTAATAAACTGGAGAAAACAGCTAATGTCAATGATCTGCCATCTATAATCAAGTTGATGTCGGGATTGACTGAAAAAGAACTTTTAAATGCCTTTACTGATTTCTTATCCAAGGTTAAATCAAAAGCAGCACCGGCCATAATGGCGGATGCCCTGTCGGAACCCAATTATGCAGGCATCAGGCCTGAACTAACCCGGGCATGCTGGGAATCAGGCCTCGATTATACCCCCTACCTGCTTCTGTTTGCCCGAATATTTATTGCAGGTGATTATTTATTAGCACTTGAAGCGTTCACCATGATTGAAAACACCTGCCTGGAACGTCCAGTGGCAAGAAAAATATTGGATGAAATATCTATCCTGATAAAAAACAGTCTCCCGGACCAGCCTGAAACAAAGCAAAGGCTGACCCGGGAGCTGATCTTAATTCTGGAACCATTTATAACGGAAGATTAGTGCCGGTTTGAATAGTAACGCATGAATTGAGCCCGTTCCCACGTTCTGGGATCTCCATAATTGCGGTAACTCATCTGCCCACGAAAATCATCGACGGAATCAAATCCCTTCCCTTTCATCCAGTTTTCCAAACCGGATACAATGGTCTTAATATATTCAGGACCAAACTTATAGAGCACGGAACATATCTGTATTGTTTTAGCTCCTGCCAGTAAAATTTTTATCGCCGATTCAGCATCATGAATTCCGGTTGATCCTGAAATGTCAATTTTCCTGAATTTGTCAGATACCAGGCTGATCCAACGCAAGGACTGACGTAGATCGGTCGGAGAACTAAATACTTCTGCTGCGGTGATTTTCATCTCTTTAAGGTCAATATCAGGTTCATACAGTCGATTGAACAATACCACTCCTTGTAATCCAATTGCATGAAACTGATTTACCATATAAATGAGGTTGGAAAAATACGGACTGACTTTAGCAATAAGAGGGATCGAGATGGTTTGCCGGACTTTTTCCAAAATATCGAAATACCTTTTCTCAATCCGCTCCGGCTGTTCACCGTCGACCGGAAGTATGAAAATATTCAGTTCAAGACCATCCGCCCCCGCTGTTTCTATTTGTTTAGCAAAATTGGTCCAATCTGTTCCCGAGATACAATTGATACTTGCGAAGACCGGTTGGGAAATCCGTTTTTTTGCCTGGCTGATCAACTCCAGATATTCATCAACCGAGTGGCTTTTAGTATATCCACGGATGTAATCGGCTGCCTCCGGATAGGAAAAATCATCGATCATGCGTCCGGAATCGACAATAATCTGCTCCTCGAATAGGGATTTCAATACAATCGCTCCGGGACCATTATCAGCAATCCTCCGAATTTTATCAATATGGTCAACCAGACCTGAGCTGCTGACGATGAATGGATTATCGAGTTTCAATCCAACATAGGTAGTTTTGAGATCAATCATAGTAGATTATTATTTTAAACCGGGAGTTTGTCTTTGAATTCAACAGGATCCCCCGGGCATGATTTTTCATCTTGAACCGAATATCTTAGTCCCAATGCGGACAATTGTGCTCCCCTCCTCTATTGCAATCTTAAAATCTCCTGACATTCCCATCGATAAATGGCTAAAAGAATGGCTTTGGGCGAAAAACTCCCTTTTTATCTTCAGAAATAAGCCATTCAACCCCTTGAATTCGTTCCGGATTTGCTGTTCGTCATCAGTGAAAGTCGCCATACCCATCAATCCACAAATGCGTACGCCAGGCAGGGGCTGATGTTTTAGTTCCTGGAACAGTATGGCAAGCTCCTTTTCATCGAATCCAAACTTGGTTTCCTCCTGAGCAATGTACACCTGTAAAAGACAGTCGATAACCCGGTTGCAGCGTTCAGCCTGTTTGGATATTTCAAATAAAAGTTTTCCTGTATCCACCGATTGGATCAACGAAATAAATGGTGCAATCTGCTTGACCTTGTTGGTTTGAAGATGCCCGATCATATGCCACTCAATATCCGATGGAAGGAAAGGTCTCTTAGCGATAATTTCCTGAACCTTATTCTCTCCGAAAACCCGCTGTCCGGCCACATAAGCCTCCTTGAGAGAATTGACCGGGTGGTTTTTCGAAACAGCCACCAACATCACCCGTTCCGGAATCCCGAATCGGACATCAATCAGGTTTTGCTCTATTCCGGTCATTTTCAAAACTAATTAAAGGTGAATTTAGCAGCAAAAGCCTGGCGGTGATCCTGGTCATACCGGATAAATCCATAAAACACATGGGGGTCTGATTGAATATCCGGCATGAGAACCTGAATTTCGTCACCCTGCTTGACTTCAGCAATAAAATTAACTTCAACTTCAGTCAACTTCCTGGTTATCAGTACTTCAACCGGCATCTCATTCAATATCCATTCAATATACCTTGTATTATTCACATGATTATTCATATCCAACTGGCCGTATTGTGCTGTTAACCTGGATATTACAGCCAGGTTTGCAGGCCAGTTGATTTTCATTGGTTTTTCACTGATTGCATGATAATTGGCCAGTTCACCGGTATCATATTCCTTACCAATCAACCGGACCGGTTTGCGGCTGGTCAAATCCATTAACGTCCATGCGGTGGAACCGGCCATCAGAACATTTCTATGCATATCGAGAATTTGAAAATCACGGTAGGCCACGACCCCTTCCATCAATTTAGGCCAGGTTCTGAGAATGATATGCTCGCCCCAGAGTGGTTGCCGGGTAATCACCATTTTTGACCGGATAAGTACCCAGGCCTGGTTTCGCGCTACCAATTCCTCATAGCCCCATCCCCGCCGGGCAGCATCGCGTCCGGCAGCATCACCGAGGATACCGAATGCAGCCGGAATACTGAGTCGTTTCACCGGATCGAGCAGGAATGAAAAAACGGGATAAGTCTCTTCATATATGGGAAGTATGGTTGTTTTCAGCTTTTCTTCCATGATCAAATTGCTCACAACGCTAAAATAGTGGTCAATTTTAAACAATTTTGTCGAGGAAAAACATGAAGAAAGTCTCCTACATACAGGCTTTGATAAATGAAGGCGAGCACCAGCAGCAGGATTTTAAATTTGGCGTAACCGATTCGCGGAAAATTGCCCGGTCGCTTGTTGCTTTTGCCAATACCGACGGCGGGCGATTGCTCATCGGTGTAAAGGATAATGGCGTTGTTGCAGGCGTTAGATCTGAAGAGGAATATTACATGATTGAATCAGCTGCCCAATTATACTCAAAGCCTGAAATCCGGTTTGAATCAAAAGTATGGAAGGAGGAAGGGAAAACAGTCCTGGAGGTATGGGTTCCACCAAGCCCTCTTCGACCGCACTTTGTTAAAGAAGAAGCCGGTTTATGGCAGGCATACGTCCGCTCGCTTGATGAAAATATTCAAGCTGATGAAGTGCTGATAACCGTCTGGCAAAAGATGAAACAAAAAAAGGGAGCATTGATCCGCTATACCAAAAATGAAGAGGAGCTTTTCCGCTTGTTCGAAACCAAAGACAGCATCACGCTGAATGATTTCAGGAAAAGTGCCCGAATAACCTATGGAGCAGCAGTCGAAACACTTGCAAACCTTATAGTACTAAGGCTCATCCATCAAACTGTTGCTTCACCGGAGTCCTTTTTCAGTATCCCGGAAGAACCTTTGTAGGACAACCGCCTGCAGGCTAAAACCGCGGGAGGTTGTTGAACCATTTTCCCCGTAGGTTGTTAGTATATTAAATTACTACTCAAATGGGCAAGCTAAAAACAACTTACATGGGACTGGAACTGGAAAGTCCGGTCATCGCCGGAGCATGCGATCTTGCAGAGAATCCGTCAAATCTGAAAAAGATACAGAAAGCCGGAGCCGGCGCCTTGGTTTATAAATCCCTTTTTGAAGAGCAGGTGCAATTGGAAGATGTCAGACTCTACAGTTTGCTCGAAACATATAATGAGCGAAATGCTGAGATGACCCATATTTTCCCGGGAACAACCTATGCGGGACCGGAAGAATTCCTGGAAAAATTAAAGCTGGTCAAAAAAAACATGGGCATCCCGGTAATCGGCAGCATTAATGCGGTTTATGAAGAAACTTGGGTCAGCTATGCACAGGCAATGGAGCAGACCGGTGTGGACTGTTTGGAATTAAATTTTTTCAATGTTCCCTTTTCTCTTGAAAAAACCGGTGCTGAAATTGAGGAGGAGCAGGTAAGGATTGTCGAGCGTGTGGTTTCTTCTGTCAAACTCCCGGTCAGTGTCAAGCTCAGTCCATACTATTCCAATCTGCTCAATTTTTTGAGCCGGCTTAATAAAACAGGCATCAGTGGGTTCGTTCTATTTAATAAGCTCTTCCAGCCGGATATAGATTTGGACCTGATGAAGCACACCTCGCCATGGAATCTCAGCAATGATCACGAGTACCGGTTATCCTTGCGTTATGCAGGTCTGTTATTCGGGGAAAACCAAGGAGAAGTCGCTGGAAGCTGTGGAATCATGGATGGGGAAGATATGATTAAACTTCTCCTTGCAGGTGCCCAGGCAGTCCAGGTTGTCAGCACATTATACAGAAATGGCATTGAGCGGATCGACGAAATGAATGCTACGCTGAAAGCCTGGATGAACTATCATGGATTTTCTTCAATCGAAGATTTCCGCGGAAAACTGAGCCGTAAAAATACAGCCAATCCCACTATATATAAGCGCGCTCAATACATCGATATGATGCTGAACAGCAACAAATTGATCGGTAAGCCACTGGTGTAATGAAAATTTCCAGGAGGGCGTGTAGAGACAGATTATCATCTGTCTCTACGGGCGTCGCAGCCTGAAAATAAAACCGGTACCGCGGACCGTTTCAATGGAGACGGATTCTTCGGAGATCAGATATTTTCTGATCCGGCTTACAAAAACATCCATGCTTCGTCCGAGGAAATAATCATTCTCGCCCCAGACTTCAGTAAGAATCTCCTCTCTCTTAACCAGCTTATTTTCATGCTGCAGAAGGTATTTCAGGAGCATCCCTTCTTTAAGGGTCAATTTATGGGTTCCTTCAGAGGTAATTAATTCAAGTTCCTGAAAATTAAAGCGTATGCTCCCGATCTGAAACTCATCCGAATCATGGATACCTGATCTTTTCAGGATATTATTCACACGCAGCACCAGCTCATCTACCTCGAAAGGCTTGGTTATATAATCATCCGCTCCAATTTTCAAACCCCGGATACGGTCCTCCTTGAGGCTTTTTGCAGTCAGGAATAAGAATGGAAGGTCAGGGCTGTGTTTTGAGATTTTTTCAGCCAGCTCAAATCCATCCATCTTGGGCATCATCACATCAAGAATGCAAATGGTGGGGATCACTTTCTGAAAATGCTCCCAGGCTTCTTCACCATCACGGGCCAATGACACAACAAAACCCTGCATTTCAAGGTATTGTGCGAGGATATTTCCAAGATCCGGATCATCCTCAGCCAGGAGAATTCTGATTTTTTCCATGAACAGGTAATATTATAGTAAATGTACTTCCTTTACCGGGCCGGCTTGAAACCTCGATGCTTCCGCCATGGGCTTCGACAATCTGCCTAACGTAAAACAAGCCCAGTCCCAACCCTTTCACTTTATGGACATTACCGGTTGAAACACGGTAAAATTTATCAAAAATATGCTTCTGATCTTCCTTGCCGATACCGATACCATTATCTGTTACGGAAATACGCAAACGATCATCGCAAATTACTTCCAGAATTACTTCAGGATTCTTTATGCTATACTTAATAGCATTGATTAACAGGTTATGCAGGGCAACCGTCAACTGAACCTCATCAATATAAGCTTCCTTGGTAAGAAAGGAAAACCGTTCCTCGATCCTGCATGCTTTCTCCTTGCACTCCCATCTGAATGATTCGGCAATCCCTAAAAAGAAAGGCTCCAGTTCATGCATCCGCCGGTCCAGCGAAAATTGCTTCCGCTCCCACATGCTGATCTCGAGCAAATGGTTGATCTGTTTAGTCAGCTGCCGGTTTTGTCGTTTAATAACGGAAACAATTTCCTTGGTTTTGACCCGGTCGTCGAGCAGTGAATCATTTTCCAGTGTTCGGGTAGCTACCGAAATGGTTGAAAGAGGTGTTTTTAACTCATGGGTCATGTTATTGATGAAATCAGTCTTAAGTTGAGATAACCGCCTCTCTTCCATAAGATTGCGCAGGGAAAGTCCAAAAATTATGGATACAGCAAGGAGTGCAAGTAGCGCTATGACCAGGCTTCCGGCGATCTCTTTAAGAACCATATCCTTTTTATTGTTGAAATCAACGTAATAATCAAATCCGATGGCAAACCTGTCGGCGATATAGGAATAGTGAGTGACCGGAACTTGTTTCTTCCCGATGTTCAGTGTATCCGGGTATTTCCAAAGGGTATCCGTTGACCGGTTAAAAATCCTGACATCAATCTCCTCATTGTAAAGATCGAGATTGGTAATCGAAAAAATGGACTGAAATCCTGTATCCATTTTCACCTTCTTCAAATAATCAGCCAGCAAACTATCCAATTTCTCTTTCTGGACCAGGGTTTTATGGAAATTCTGAAGAACGACCTCCTTGAATTTAGTCGTATCCGGCTCATCATCATGATAAAACGGGATCGCCTTTCTCGACTGAAAATCCATGTAATAATAAGCAGATGAGAATCCGGGATTATCGCCTTTCCTGTCTATGAAATTCAGGCCTTTCTGCAAAATTTCCCGGTAACGGAAATCAAATTTTTCTGTTTCAAGACGATATATCCTTAAAACCAAAAAGATCTCGATAGCCACAACGATTAAAATCGCGAGAGCAGATAATATTAATATGGATAAATTCTTCTTCATTTTTCGGAATAAAAATAAGTTAAATCTGACTGCAAAACAGGGATTAACCTGACATTAACCCGGCATTAACGCGATCAGTGCTGAGCGCATCGTACATTTGACTCGGAAATCAATTTATCATAACATGAAAACAAAAATTTTAATATCGGTTCTGCTGATCATCCTGATCACTTCCTTGATAACAGTGATGGGTCAGGAAACTACAGACAGAAAGAAGCAGGAAGCGGATGCTAAGAAAAAGCAGGAAAAAGTTGCAATAATTGTTGACACCAAAAAGGACACGGAAAAAGAACTTCAAAAAGCCATGTCCGATGCACTTGCGGCTGAAGAAAAAGCTTTGGATGTCAAAAAAGAAAAGGGTTATCTGAATAATCAGGAATACCTGCAACAGGTTGAAGCTATTAAGGACAGCAAACGTAAACTCCAGGAAATGCGTTACCTGGGTAACTGGGAAAAGGCAGCCACCTTGTATGGAAATCCATCCATCACCTGGCAGGGAGGACCCGGCGATGCGGTGAATATTTACAATTTTGGACACAACCGTGAAAACTCCTCCCTTAGTATTAGTAAATCATTGGAAGATGTAACGTTTTCAAGTGATTTCTACTATGAGGTAAAAGAGGGAACGTCCAATATCAGTTTTTTTGTCAATGGTAATGTTAAAGCCGGAGAACTCAAGATCACGCTTAAGAAACCGGATAAATCAGCCATCCAGGAATTCACCATTTCACCCTTGGCCGATGTAAACTGGAACCAGCAATTCAGCTGGGACGAGGAGGAATCAGACGGATACCTGGGCAAATGGAGTATCTCTATATCAGCTTCAAAAGCCAACGGAACTTATAGGGTACAGGTAAATTCGAGGTAAATAGCAAAAAAAATAATGCCAGACGCGTTGTAGAGACAGATAATTATCTGTCTCTACGTGTTTTATGAGGACCCACGTTGTAGAGACAGATAATAATCTGTCTCCACACGCCACTTCCGGAATACGCGGTATCGCCGCATCAATATTTTTACCAAATTTGACTCACAAAATTCTATTTCGTAAATCAAATCTCAATTCCATGAAATCAAACCGGATCATCACCATGCTGGCAGCGCTTCTGCTTACTTCTGCGGTTGTTAATGCCCAACACGACCCTATCGAAAGAGGCTTAAATGCCATTTCAAAAGAAGCAATTAAAGGCCAGCTGGATTTTTTAGCCTCAGACTGGACTGAAGGACGCGAAACATCGACAAGGGGAGAATTTATGGCGGGTGATTTCATAGCATCTGTTTTTCAGATCTATGGACTTCAACCAGCGGGTGACCTGGAAGCAGGAGGTGGATTCACCATCGAACAAATGATCATGTATATGTCGGGTGAACGGCCGAAAATGGTTCCTCCGGCAAGGACCTATTTTCAGAATATCCCATTCGTTCAAACACTTACCAGTGAGTCCGCTATGGAACTTATCACCCGGGAAGGATCAGTGGAGCGTAAATTCTTATTATCCAAAGGTAACGATTATAATATCTGGGGCCAGGGAACCGGTCAGGAACTGACTTCTCCGGTTGTTTTTATCGGATATGGCTATAAAAACGATTCGATAGGTTATGATGATTTTAAGGGAATTGATGTTAGAGGCAAAATTGTCATGAGGATTAACGGATTACCCGGAATGAAAGATACTCTTTCCGATGCCTATAAAAAGTTGAATTTAAAGGACAGGGGAGTCATCAATCGATCCTATGAAATGAAAGATAAACTATTGAAGAAGTATGAAGTCGCCGGTGTTATCGACTATCCGGGCTCAACCCAGGGTTCGCCGGCCAACTACCCGTTTCGTTTCAACACCAGGACTTACGAGGGTGACAAAAGGCTCAGTTCAGGTTCCCTGAATATCAGTTTACCAGTTGATTCTCTTTCCACCTCAGTACTCAGCATTTCTGTTTCTCGCAAAATTGTAACGGAGTTATTGAACGGTGCCGGCATTGATATCAAGGAATTTGAGACCAATGCAGCAAATAAATTAAAATCCGCCTCCCGGGAACTCAAAGGGAAAACCATTCACCTAATCAACACTACCACAACACAAACGGTGCGTGGCCGTAATGTTCTCGCCATGATTGAAGGTGAAAATCCAAATGAGGTGATTGTTGTTGGTGCCCATTATGATCACCTTGGAACATCAAACGGTTATATCTGGAACGGGGCCGATGACAATGCTTCCGGAACCGTTGGTGTGATGACCCTGGCAAAAGCATTCATAGCAACAGGTGTCAAACCTAAAAAGACGATCATATTTGCAGCCTGGACCGGCGAAGAAAAAGGCTTGCTGGGTTCTAATTATTATGTGGATAAATATCCCAAAAAGGAAAATCTGGTGCTGAACCTGAATTTCGATATGATCTCCCGTCGTCCGGAAAAAGATACATCAGGTTTTAAAGCAGGAATGGATTATACAGAGGCCTACCCTATCCTTAAGGATCTTGTTGAAAAAGCCAATACAAAATATGAGTTGGGGTTGGATGTTAAATTCAGGCCATCAAAATTGCCCCAGGCAGGTACTGATTTCACTCCATTTTCGATGAAAAAAGTTCCGATTTTCAGCTTTGATGCGGCTTTCACCACCGATTATCATGGACCGATGGATCATTCAGACAAAGCAAATTTTGATCTGATGCAGAAAATAATCAAGGCTGGTTTTGTCAGTTTGTATGAACTTGCCAATACGGAAGGGAAAATCGAACCGGTTAAATAAACCCTGCTCCATTGAAATACCGTGTAGAGACGGATATATCCGTCTCTACGTGTGTTTCAAAGAAGCGTCATTTTGCCCAGGCCGGTAGTGCAAGGTCAATCCCCAATACATTGATCATCAGGAAATAAAGGATCACCGGTAAGAGGATCATGGTGATCAATTTGAGCCAGATGCCGGATTTGGCCATATCCGCCACTGTGAGCTTATTACTGGCAAAAATAACCGTGTTGGGGCCCGTTCCGGCAGGCATGATAAACACAAACGAACAGGCGAAAGTTGCTGGAATCATAAGCAGCATTGGGTTTACGCTGCCGGCAACCGCTATGCTGGCAAGTACAGGAAGGAAAATATTCGCGGTTGCGGTGTTGGAATTCAATTCCGTGAAAAGCAAGACGGCTCCAACAACAATAATGAGCACAATCAGCGTGGGATAACCGCTCACGAAAACGAGCTGGCTTCCCAGCCAATCAGCCAGTCCCGTCGATTTGAAACCGGTGGCAAGGGCATAGCCCCCACCGACAATGACTCCCACTCCCCACGGCACCTGGCTTGCTGACTTCCAGTCCAGCAATCGCTTTTTATCCTGACCTGATGGAATCATGAACAATAGCAGCGCTCCAAGCATGCCGACGGTGCTATCCTCGGCAAACTCGCTGATCCCAAGAAGGGACGCCCAGCCCGGTATCACGGTTTGATCAAAAACGAACCCATCACGGAAGACCCAACCCAGTGTTGTGAAAATAAATATCCACATAACGCGCTTTTCCCCGGGCGACATCTTACCCATGACTCTCAACTCTTCCTCGATCAAATCCTTGTTTCCCGGAATACTGCCGTTAATCTTGAAAAAAAACGTCAGGTAGTACCAAATCAATGGAAGAAATATCAATAGGATGGGAATACCGACCTTGAGCCAGGTTAGAAACGTAATTTTGGGGGCCAATGGAAAGAGTTTATCCATGATCCCGCCAAATATCAAATTTGTAGGAGACCCTATCAAGGTGGCAACGCCTCCGATACTGGCAGCATAGGCAATGCCAAGCATGACCGCGGTGCCAAATTTAGGATTCGCGCTTCCAAGAGTCTCCTCCTTTGTGATGATTGCCAGGCCGATAGGAAGCATCATCAGGGCAGCAGTAACATTGGCTATCCACATCGACAAAAAAGCCGTTGCAATCATAATGCTTAGTAATATCCTTGGACGGCTGGTACCAAGCGACCTGATCAGGATAAGAGAAATTCTTTTATGAAGATTTTGATTTTCAATGGCTTTAGCAATGAAAAAACCGGAGATCATCAATAATACCAGATCATGACCATAATTTACCGCTGTTTCCCCGGCAGGTAAAATCCGTAATACCGGGAAAAGAACCATCGGTAAAAATGCGGTAGCATAAATAGGAATAGCTTCGGTGATCCACCAGATAGCCATCAATAATGCCACAGCAGCGGCATTCCTTGCCGCTACCGACATACCCGAAGGAACCGGCAGGATTAAAACGATGACCAAAAGAAACAGGCCACCAAACAAGCCCTGATATTTGATGTTATTCATGCTCAATTAAAAATTGGGACGGATTTGGCATCCGCCCCAATTTTATTTAAAGTTATGGCGAAAATCCACGCCGTCATGCAGCCGCGGCATCCGCTTGCCAACATCTATTCGTAATAAGTGTAAGTATACACTTCAACAAAGTCAACGCCTGTCCGGGTAATTTTCGACGGACGGTTCTTGGCATCAAATTCATAAGTAATGGTTGTCCTTTTCTTAGGATCGGTGTTACGCGGATCCCAGTATTCGAGGTAATCAACCAGTTTCTTGCTGGCTTTTCCAAACAGGTTACCGCATGGTAAAGTGTTGCTGTCAACCATGTTGGCCTGCTGAATGTTATTTACGTTTTCACCGGTCGTATAAGTGAATTCCTTAATCTTTTTAACGGTGACACCGTCATCATCATAAGTGGTATGTTTCATGACGTTGCCATTGGTGATCACGGCCTGCATTTTCAAATGATCGGCTCCTCCCCAGTGTTCGATGATTTTGACCAGATATCCATCAGCATCATATTCATAGGCGGCATATTCACCACCACCCCAATCTTCCTTGGTAACCATGCCGTTGGTATTGATATCATAAGTTGTTGCCGATGAACCCTTTGTAATAGTCAACTTACCACTTACCGAATAATCATAGGTAATGGTTTTGTCGAGTTCATCATTCCAGAAATCGTCAATCCTGGAAATTCTCTTTGTGGTGCCATCATAAATAAATTCATACTTTTCAACGCCATCGGAATAAACCACACCAATGGTTTTCAGCAACGAAGCTGTCGAGAAGGTTACATCTTCACCATAACCGGTTCCTTCAGTGTTTGTTGCATAAGCCCTCAGATGATAAAGGGTTCCGGGAGTCAAGCCGCTAATGGTGCTTGTAAAAACACCGGTCCCGGTTCCATCTGTTGTTTTAGAATCGGCCACCGTAGGATTTGCAGCCGTACCCCAGCAAACACCGCGTGCCGTCACTGCCGAGGTTCCTTCATCAGTAATATCACCCCCGCTTTTTGCGCCGGTTTCAGTAATGGAAGAGACCGTTGCTGTAGTCACAACGGGAGGATCGGATTTCTTGCAAGAAGAAAACGGAATGGCTATCATGGCAGCCATAGCCAATAAATAAATCTGCTTTTTCATTGTATTTGGTAAATTAGAGTTAAAGAATTATTTCAGATTATTTCAGATTATTTCAGATTACGTGTGGAGACAGATAATTATCTGTCTCTACGTAATGTTTTTTTAACTATTCCCTGCCATAATGATCAGTGCCAGTCCGGCCGAAAAGAATAAAAACATCAGGACCAAAAGCTGATTTACAGTCCTGTTGGCGCCTTTGAATTCCTTCCAGATAAAGACACCCCACAACGCACCGATCATGGTAGCACACTGTCCCAGTCCAAAGGAAATCGCATACCCGGCTTTCGCAGCAGCCAACAGGCTGAGCGACGTTCCGAGAGCCCAGACCATACCGCCGATTATTCCTGATAAATGACTTTTAAAATTACCCTCAAAGTATTGTTTGAAACTAACCGGTGCACCCTCAATCGGCTTCTTCATCAGATAGGTATTGAATAGAAAATTACTGATCAGGACCCCGATGGCAAAGAAGAAGAAAGCAGCATATGGTGTTAATTTTCCGGCTTCGGCGAATCCTGCACCGGTGCTCTCCTGGTCGGTGGCAATTGCACTCGCGATAAAACGGAAGAACCAGGCCATAAGGAATCCGGCAACAACTGACAAAACAATCCCTTTAGTGGATGTTTTCTTTGCCATCAAAGCCAGCTTTTTGTAAGCTACTGCATCCAATATAATGGCTAAGAGCACAATGCCCATACCAATAAAGAGTAAAACCGGATTACCCTGCGGGGTTGCAATATAGTTGATAATGACCCCTAAAACCATGCACAGACCCACTCCAACGGGGAAGGCGATGGCTAATCCGGCTACGGATATTGCGGCCACCAATAAAATATTGGAAAGGTTGAAAATTACTCCGCCGATGATAGGATTAATTATGCTCGACAAACTGGCTTGGCCGATGCTTGCAGCAAAACTCATTCCTTTCTCTCCATTGCTTCCAAAAGTGAATCCAAACAGGAGCGAGAACAGCAGGATCCCTATTACATAATCCCAGTAAAAGAGCTCGAACCGCCAACTTTTAGCGGCTATTTTCTGTGTGTTTGCCCACGATCCCCAGCAGAGCATGGTGACGAAGCAAAAGACGACGGCCAATGTGTAACTGCTTACGATAAACATGGTTAGTTGTTTTAGTTATTGATTCATAGTTATCTGTGAAATCTTTTTGCAGCAAATGAAATCATATCGGGCAACCCGGTTAAAAACCATCCGAAACCTCCATCACCTTCCCTTACCCTATACTCATGAATGAGGTTATCATCGCGCATGAGCATGTGCGCCATCCCATTACCTTCAAAATAGTTCCCCTTGTCCGGTGCATCGATATACAATGACAAACGACTCAGTGCCTCCTTATCAAGACCTTTGATAATCCCGGCCATGGTTTCCTTTTCTAAAAATCCATCGGATAAAATGCAAGCGCCAAATTGCTTCTGATTAACTGCCAGAGAAAATGCATCATTGGCTTCCTGCTGGAATCCTATTAAAGCCTGGAACCGGAAACCTGGCCTGATTCTAATTTTTTGTTCAATGTCAGAATAGGAAGATGGCAAACCTGATGGAGATTTAACAGGAAGAAAAACCAGCAGCATTGGACAAATCTCATTGTTTCCCACCAGATTGTAAACGGTTTCGGCGATCGACTGACGCTGTTCATTGGTAAATTTACCAGCAAAATAAGCCACCGGATACAATCTGTCGGTCCGTTCATATTCAGCAGGAACATAAATACCGACTTCTCCGTTATCTATATTCTTGAAACTGACCTGCTTTCCGGTGACAGAACCCTGTGGGATTCTCAAAGGAAGGTCGCCCCGGTAAGGATTAGCCTCAAAACCATCGCTGATGAACCGCAGCGCATTCGGCAAAGCCGAACACCAGTATCCGAAACTGTGCCCCCCGTCACGGACCCTGTATTCATGAGGTACGCTTAATTTCTTCATCAAAATGAGCAACTCTTCGTTACTTCTGCAAAGGGTTTGCTCCTTATCGCCATTATCGATATAAATATTCAGTTTGCTTTTTTCAGCGGCTGACATTCCGGAAAGGAGATAAAACGGGCTGTTTTGCTTATAATAGGCTGTTATTCTGTCAGTACCGGTGAATCCGGGTGCACCAAACAAACGGCCCCATTGCTGATCCCATTCTTTTGCATCCTCCTTGATGTATTGCTCGTCGGTACGAACGGAAATACTAAGCGGAACAGCGGTTCCAAATAGATCCGGATATTTAAGGTGAAGAATCAATGCACCAAAGCCTCCCATCGAATAGCCCATCAATGCCCGGTGGTTTCGGTCACGGATAGTCCTGAAAAGACTATCGATATAAGGGACCAGCTCCTTGATGAACATGTCCTGGTATAAGAATGAACCCAGGTAATCATTGACATAATAAGTGCGAAAACCTTCGGGCATTACAAAAATCATGGGTACGGCTTCATGATCCTCAACCGCCTTGTCAGCGAATTGTGCAATGCGGCCATATTCTATCCAGGAAGTCTCATCATCACCTAATCCATGCAACAAATAAACCACCGGAAATGACTTTTCTGTTTTGTAATATATTTCAGGTAGACAAACCGAGAAATGCACTTCCTGTTTTAGTATTCTGCTTATCATCACCCTGCTTTCCATGATACGCAATCCTTCACCTGCATTGGAATTGCCGATGAGGAAGAAGCCCACGAGAATCAGAAGGATTATCCTTTTCATATCATTTACAGATGTTTTTTTATGAAAGCGGCAGATTCCGCAAGTCCGTACAGAAAAGAGTCATGTGAAATGATTCCCTGCCGGACCCGGTAATCATGGTCTGTTTCAGTTTGCTTCAGACTCATATAAAGAGACCGGTAACCCGCATAATCATCACTTTCATCACAAATATCCAGGAAGTAACTGATGTCACTTGTATTTACTGTTGCATCATCAGGAAGCCGGGCATCGAAAAGAAGACATGAATTGACCAGTCCTTCACACTCCGGAAGGAGATCATAAAGTGTGCCTCCTGCCTTGTTATTGGCAAGGATGAATGTGTGCTTTTTATCAGCCCGGGTGCGGAATTCAGAACGAACCCGGATTAAAACCTGCTTGATGACTGCAGCGGTAACCGGTTCAGACTGCATCGGTATTTCCACCGTCAGGCAGGCAGGCATCAGGTTTTCAGTAATGCTTTTGTTTATCGTGCTGAGCATCCTTTGAGATTGGGAATCAGCAGACGCAGCATCCCGGTCATGCAAGACCAGAATGACCGGATAATGGTTTGTATCGGAGGCATAAAATGCAGGCAGGGCAACATTATAAGTCAGGCTTGATCCGTCGAGCTGCCTATAAACCATCCTCTCGGCTGGAACTGGAAGTCCCGGATCAATAGTCCTTTGATCATCGGGATACGGCAAATCCTGAACAGCCAAACTGATGTATCTCAGCGCCTCAGGCAATGCTTTATGCCAGTAATCCCAATTGTGGGCCCCGTTATTCACACGGAATTCATGCTTGATATTCAACTCCCGGAGAAGACAGTGAAGGTCATTATTCGGAATGATCAGACTCTCTTCATCATCACCGCAATCAAAATAATAATTTTGTCCATTCAGCGATAAGTCGCCGGCATTTTTGAAGAAATGGAAAGGATTGAAATTCAGGTAATAGTCGGTTAAGCGGGCAGTGCCGGATCTGCCTATACCACCAAAAACCGATCCCCATTGCAAGTCAAACACCCCCTGTGGTTCATCAAGGTATTGCTCATCGTTGCGGAAAGACATACTGAGCGCAATCCCCGTTTTAAATATATCCGGATTTTTAGCAGGTAAAATCATCGCACCATATCCACCCATCGAATAGCCCATTACAGCCCTTTGATGCGGATCCTTGACAGTACGAAACAATGAATCAATGAGCGGAACCATTTCACCGACAAGCATATCCATGTACGGAAAAGTTCCGTTGTACTTATTTACCCAATATGTATTGAAACCCTGCGGCATCACATAGACCATCGGAACAGTCTCAGATTCGTTCAAATCCACATAATAGTTAATCAGTCCCCATTTATACCATCCGGTTTCATCTTCACCAAAACCATGAAGCAGGTATACGACCGGGAAAGAAGAGTTGCCCTTTTCATACTCCTTGGGAAGCAAAACGGCATATTTAACTGACCGGTTTAACAAATGGCTCTGAAATGACTGATCCTTCAGGAGCCTGACAAAAGGCACCGGATCGTCGGGCGGCGTTGAGTCGCACTTGCATCCACAAAATGCCGCCAGAAACGGAATCAGTCCGATCATCAAACACCAGCTATATGTGACTCTCACGTTTGTCATATTAATTCATCACTACTTCCCGACCCGGAATAAATACCGGATTTGGTGATTCACTGTAAACTACATAGGATTTTAAGGTTATCCTGAATTCAGGATCCGGATTCACCCACCTGATCTCCAGCTTGTGGACTCCATTTTTCAGCAGGTACTTGTGATAGATATCGTACTTACGAATGATAAAGTCATATGGCATGCGTACTTGTTCAACCCTGGCACCATCGATATAAACATCGAGAAGGGCGGTAAAATCGCTTGCTGCCACCCCGCATTGACTTTTAACGTTACCCAGAACCACAATCCCGTTACCGGTAAAATCTATATTAATGCTTTCTTCAAGGAAATCTTTACGAACCAGGAGTTCTTTGGTCGGGAACATGCCTTCGAATGATTGTTCCAAACGGAGGGGTTGCGGTTTCTGGACTTTAATCGTAACATTTTCACTGGTAAGGTCACCGCCATTTTGCCTAATCAATTCATTTGCATGCTTATAGCTTAAGTTATAAACCTGATTCAGGGTCAGATCTGAATAAGGGAATTTCAAGTCCTGTACTTTCTCAATGGCCGGTTTCCAGAATGCCGGGATTTTTTCATAACCAAGGATCACGCCCAGAATACCTGCAGCGGTAGCAGGATTACAATCTGAGTCCTGACCGCATCGGGTGGCGATATCCATGGTTTTAAAAAAATCATTTTCACCGTACAGAAGGCCAATGACCACATAGGCAGCATTCACGCTGGCATCAATATTAAAGGCATTGAACACCCCCTCAGGACATCCTTTTTCGGAAGTATGTTTCTTTTCGAATTCGAACCAGCACTGTTTCCAATCGGCCGGATACTGCCTATGCCATTTGATGATGTCACTGATAGCCTGATAAAAACGGCTCTTTTCGGGAATTGGTTTCAACCCCTCTTCAACGATCAATTCAATGTCATCTGATATAAAGGCAGTTGCATACATACCAGCCATAAATACCCCCCCATACCAGCCATCTCCGTAATTCATAATATGACCGGTGCGGTCGCAGATTTCGGCAGCCGTATTGATCATTCCAGGCGACATCATTCCGGCAAAGTCTGCTTCAATTTGAAAATCAATATCATCAGCATGTGGATTATTCATCCAATGGCCGGAAGCCGGTGGCATGATCCCGTTCAAAATATTGTATCGGGCTGCCTGGTTAGCATGCCAAAGTTTATAACTATCGTGCGCAAATGAAACGGCAAACGAATCGGCAGGAGCCTTCAATCCGACCCGCTCCAGGACCTCCATGAATGTTAAATCCATGTAAACATCATCATACAAACCCGGGTCCGACTCAAATATTTCCTTAATGTAATCGTCGTACCAAACCATTTGCTGATAATCCTGGATCATTGTGCCTTTGAACTTAAACTCAGTGGGACCTCCAAAGGTGCAGCCGATGGTTTGACCGGCCCAGCCGCCTTTGATTTTGTCTTTCAATGAATTTGCCGAAAGAATGGCATTATCAGGAAGATCCGGCAACTTTTTATTCGGAAAACTGCATGAACCAACCATCAGTACGGCAAGTCCAATTACCAGATAATCAGATACTTTTTTCATTTTGATAAGACTTGGGGCAGATTTGATGAGGATTGTTTTTCCGAATAAATCACGATGTCATTTATCCTAATTTCATATTCCGATGCCGGATTGATCCATTTTAACCTCACATTATGCCTGCCTTCAGGAAGTTGATATTTCCAAGCGGGTTCGAGCCGGCGTGAGCTGTTCTTCATGGGAAGATTAACCGTTTCGTCGCGCTTTCCATCAATATAGATATCCAGAACAGCTACATAGGGGTCATCAGGTTCGGCAAGACCAAACGCTTCTGATCCAACCCGTTTTGAAACCCGGTCGATGTAATCCTTGTCAATTTTGGAGTTCTTGACTAAGTTTCCATAGAAGATGTATCCGTTCCCCGTGAAGTCATAAGACAAATCATTTGTGAACGAGCGGTCATAACGGTCGCGAAACACCGGAAAAGTCTTGGCGAAATTCTGTTCGAAAGCAACCGGGACCGATGTGGTAAAAGGAATCAGAATTTTTTCACCATTTACGGTTCCCCCGGCTTGTTTTATCATTCCGAGTGCGTGCTTATAGCTTAGATCATAAGCCCTGTTCAGTGAAATGGCTATTCCCTCAAAATTCAACGGTTCAATTTCCTGCAGAGGTCTGAGCCAGAATGCAGGTATTTTGGAATAACCCAGCATCACGCCTAAAACCCCACCCACCGTTGCCGGGTTGCAGTCGGAATCCTGACCACACCGGGCTGCGATATCGATTGATTTGGCAAAATCACCATTACCATACAATAATCCAATGGCAGCATAGGCAGAATTGATTTTGGCATCGATGTTAAATGACAGAAAAACGCCTTTTGGACAACCGATATCTTCGTTCCATTTCTTCTGCAGTTCGAACCAGGTTGTTTTCCAATCGTCCGGATACTGCCGGTGCCAATTTATCACATCTGTGATACATTCATGGAACTTTGTTCCCTCGGGAATCACTCTAATGGCTTGACTAACAATTTCTTCAGCATTATCAATAATAAAAGCCAATGAATAAAGGGCTGAAACAAAGACACCTCCATACCAGCCATCACCGCTATTCATGATATGCCCTACCCGATTGGCAACCTCGGTGGCAGAATTAACCAATCCGGGAGTCATTAATCCGATAAAATCAGCCTCGATCTGAAAATCCAGGTCGTCGGCATGGGGATTGTTTTTCCAATAACCCGACAGCGGCGGCATGGTCCCGTTCAGGATATTATACCGGGAAGCCTGGTTGGCATGTGCCAGGTGATAAGCCGTTCCAGCCCAGTGATGGGCGATGGAATCCATCGAAACATTCAATCCATACTTCTCAAATGCATCCACAAAATTCAGGTCGGTATAAATATCATCGAACAGCCCTGGCTTTTTATCCCACCAATATTTAACATAACCCTCCCTCCATGGAATATTCTGATAATCCGGAATGACAGAACCCTGATATTTAAACTCGACCGGTGCTCCATATACGACACCAATGGTTTGTCCGGCCCAGCCACCCTTGATTTTATCCTTCAGACGGTCAGGTGTAAACGTATTCTCACCGTCCGGGATTTTCCCGGCTGTGCTTACCTTGGCCTCTGAATATACGGCGAGTTCGGTAATCGAAGTAAAGCCCGAAACCTGCTTGGTGTATTTATTCCAGTGATCCTGGATTTTCACATCACCTATGATCCGTATGGCTTTAGTATCAACCGGGTCAAAACTGATGACATATTCAACAAAATGGGGCTGGAAAAAAACGATGTCGGTTGCTGGTAAGGCCGGGATGAAAGAAATGTGTTCAACCGGCCTCCATTGACCGGCCTCATTCATATATTGTACATTGAGCGAGGTAAACCACCCGCCGAATTCCTCAAGACAACCGGTGTGCAGGGCAACCATGCTGATTCGTTGGTTTGACTTCCAGCCATATCCGTAATAGTCAACTCTCGGCGCTTTGGATTTTGATGCAAGACTATAAAAGACCGATCCGGGGCCGTCAAGTATTCCATCATTGATAACCAATACATCCTTGGCATACATCGACTTGCCAAACGTATACCAGCAGGAGTCAAGCACATCTTCATTCAACTGCCTGACATTGGCATAAATGGTATCTGCCATTGGGGCAATGTTCAAAGTTCGCACCAGGAGCTCAAAATCCCTTATCATCTTCTCTTTTCCATTATCGAGCTGGAGCGTAATCTTCGAACGACCAGCCACTGTTGGTGTCCCGGTTAACCTGCCTTTAGAAAAGGTCAGTCCGATTGGTAAACTGCCGGATATCAGATTCCAGTTGTATACTTTATTCGCCACGGTATAAAACTCGAAATCAACCGGTTTTCCGGTTTCGATCAGGGGAAGGGGTCCAAGACAAAACTCGACCGGCGGATAAAATACAGCTTCCGGATTAATGGTAAGCACCTCATTTCCTAATGTTCCTGAGATTTTTCCCCCTTCTTTAATTATCAGATCAACGGTCGTTTTCAGTGTTTGGTCGATGATATCAGATATCTTAGAATCAGGCAGATCAAAGCGGGTGATATTTATATACCTGTCATTGAAAGGCAATTTCCAACCTTCTACCGGAAGGTACAGATTAGCCGGCAATCCCTTCATTCCATACATCACACCCATCAATCCGGCAACCGTGGCAGCCTGATTATCAGCATCAAAGCCCAATGCACAGGATAGATCGAGGGTTCGTTGAAAATCACCATCCCCATAGAGCATGGCCAATATGGCGCAAGCTCCGTTCAGGTTGGCGTTCCAGATTGTCCTGGTCATATCGGGCTCCTCAACGTAATATTTCTGAGCCATTTCTTTCCAGGCCGCTTTCCAATCCTTCGGATGCTTTGCGTGCAAAGCAATCATATCCTTAACCGTTTGAGTGAATCGCCCTCCCGCTGGCAGAGATTTCAAACCGATCTCAATAAGCTTAACCATATCCTTTTCAAAAAAAGCTGCGGAATACATGGCTCCATAAAGGATGGTTGGCTCCACCCCCCAATCATCACTTGTAATCCTGGCCGCCCATTCCGATTTGGAAGCAGCATACTTAACCATCCCGGGTGCGGTTACCGCCCATATCTCATTAATCAGCTGAGGATCTATCTGATACCAGTGCGGATTCAGTTTCTTGCTCCCGGTAAAAGGCGGGGTATATCCAAAATGCATCAGCCCCAGTGCAGCCCTGTTCGCCAGCCATACCCTATCGCGGATATGGTACATCCAGGCATCGCGCAACTGCGCATACGAGGGTTCTGGTCCAAATTTCTGCATCTGAAGCAGATACATGTACTCAACATCTGTATCATCATCAGAAAAGGCCCCCTGGTATTGCTTTAAACGATCAAGGTTTTTTGTATAACCATACGGCCAGTTCTCTTCACCAGGTGCTTTCACATACTTCCCCTCATGCGGCAGTCCGTAAATGTTGCCAATCATCTGACCAATCCAGGCCGCTTCAATTTTATCCCGGAGTTCGCCCACTTTAATTTTTTCGGTTGAATTACCGAATAATAGGGAAGGCAGCCAGCAGATCATTGCAGCCAGAAGAAGAAACCGGGATAGGAAGTAACTTTTCATCATGTTTTATAGCGGATTCTGAACCAGGTTTGAATTGGTGGCAAGTACTGACTGGGGGATGGGAAATAGCTTGGCATTCGGACCCGATGCGGGTTTATTCCACCAGGAATTACCCCAAACCCCGAAACGGATCATGTCCTGCCTGCGGTGCCCTTCCCAGGCAAACTCCCGTCCCAACTCATCAAGAAATCCGGACTGTGTGAGATCGGAGTCCTGTAACGGCTGTAGCCCGGCCCGGGTCCTTATTTTCTGCAGGTCCGGATCAGTCAGCATTTCCCCTGCCCTACCCAGCCTCCATAAGGCCTCAAGCTTGGTATACAGCACGTCTGCGTATCGATACAGGACAAAATCGTTCTCCATATCAGTGGTATAATATTCCAAGCCATCCTGGTATTCATATTTCGCACAGCGTGCGCCTTCCCATTTCTTCCGCGACATATAGTTACCAACCGTTGTGGTATACACAAACGGAACCCCATCCAGGATGATGTCATTTCCGCTTTTATCTTTTTGCTGGCCGAAAAGGAATGATTTTTTGCGAAGGTCGTTTTCATCAAACTTATCAAGGAAGCCAGGTTCCACAATAAACTCATCCCACATTTGACCTTTGAATCCGAAGGTTGCCCTGCTGGCATCATTCAGGGTTAGTGTGTACCAATAAAAATGATCCTTGGTAAAAATAGAATTCATCGGGATGACGAAAATATTTTCCGACGACCGCTGGTTTTCCACCTTGAAGTTGGCAAAAAAATCATCCTCAATCCGGTAACTGTTTAATGCAATCACATGATCACAGGCATCCGCCGATTGCTGAAATTTGTTTTCACCTATCCATTCCTCCGCATTCAGATACAGTTTTGCAAGCAGCGTGTAAGCCGTCCCCTGCGTAACCCTTCCATAATAGGATGGACCCGGCTGGCTTTGTAACTTTTCGATATTATCCAGGATATCCTTTTCTATATAATCGAAAACGTATTTCCTTCCTTTCTGTTCGGGCAGCTTTTTATCGGCAAAATCAATTGAAAATGGGATATTTCCCCAATTATCCATCCCCCAATAATAAAGGAATGCCCTTAGGATCTTGATCTCCGCTACAATACGATCCTTTTCGGGGAAAGTAATTTCAGTCTGCTCAGTCTCATAAATAACTTCATTACAGGCACTTATTCCCTCGAATACAAATTCCCATGCCAGCGTCAAAATCTTATTGGTTGGACTTAGACGGTGAGTATGGATCTCATTCCAACGGCCATTGTCCCAAACAAATCCGTCGTCACGACCCGGAGCAACCATTTCATCGGAGGCCATTTCATTCAGGGTCCAAAGGCTGAATTCCTCGGGGAACGGCTGCAGTTTGGTATAGGCCCGGCCTGCATTCATCAGAACATCCTTTTCAGAGCGGAAGAATTTATCAAGGGGGATATCGGAAAAAACCTCTTCGTCAAGATTGGTGCATGTGGTCAGGCTTAAAGCAAGAATCACCCCCATCACCATCCGGATATTTCTGTTCTTTTTCATGATGTTTTTGCTTTTAATTGAATAAAACGTTGACGCCCAATGTGACCGTGGTCGTTCTCGGATAATAATACAGGTATTCGATTCCAGGTTGCAACCCGGTTAAATTCACTTCCGGATCCATCCCTTTATAGCCTGAAATTGTAAAGACATCCTGAGCCGTCAGATTTAGCCTGATTTTCGAAACGTATTTTGAACGTACCGGGATGTTATAGCCCAGTGATATATTATCGAGTTTAATGAATGTTGCACTCTCAACGTATTTTGATGAATACTGTCCATTACCGTTGAATTCAGGATTTTCAAGCTGTGTATGAACAATATTCCTGCCGAGACTTTGCCAGTTTTCATAGTATAACCGGTACATATTCAGCACCTGTCCTCCAATATTCGACCGCAGGGAGAAATTGACGTCCCAGCCGCTGTAAGAGACCATATGGCTCCAGCCCAGCGTACAGAATGGATAAGCATTTCCGATTGGTTCCCAGTTTTTCGGATCAACTTTGCCGATTGGATTGGCATTTTTGAACTTATCGTAACCATTTTCATCAAGCCCAATCCAAACCGGTCCGTAAAAGGTTCCAAGCGGCTTTCCTTCCTCAATCCGAAGGGCATTGAGGGGGAATGCACCTCCCAGCCATCCTGTCTCGATATATTTGGTGGTAAACTCATCATTCGAAAACTTGATAAGCTTATTGCTGTTCTTACTGAAAGTAAAGGTCGTCATCCAGGTGAACAGGCCCAGCTTGACCGGAGTGGCATTCAGGGTCAATTCCACCCCCTGATTGCTGATGGTGCCGACATTGGTAAAAAGAACAGGGAAAATATAGGGAGGATAAGGAACATTGTACGAATAAAGCAAGTCCGTACTGGTGCGATAATAATAATCTATAAAGCCGCTGATCCGATTATTAAAAAAAGAGAAATCAAAACCCGCATTCAATTCCTGCTTCTTTTCCCAACGGAGGTCCGGATTTGGATTGGAAGTTGGTTGGTAAGTATTGATCCATTCGCCGTTGTAAAAGAATTTTCCTGCGTTGCCCATCATGATCAGTGATTTGTAATTCGCAAAATCCTGATTTCCAGTAACTCCGTATCCAATTCGGAGCTTCAGGTCATTAATCCACCTGACCTCCGAAAGAAAGTCCTCTTTATTAATCCTCCAGCCCAAACTTGCAGATGGGAACCAACCCCATTTATGATTTTTCCCGAACCTTGAGGATCCTTCCCTGCGCATTGAAACAGCAGCAAGGTATTTCTGGTCGTAATTGTACATGATACGTCCGAAGAAAGATATTAACCTGCTGTTCTCTTTATAAGATCCCATCTCGGCAGTTCCCACACCCAACGCGGATCCGTCACCAATATTATGAGGGCCGTAAAGGTCGGAATCGAATCCGGAGTTGATCATATAGGAAGTATTGTCCTGCATTTCCTGAAATGAATAACCTCCAAGGACCTGGAAATTATGGTTTTTGATCGTTTTCAAATAATTGACGGTGCTTTCGTACTGTAGGTTATTGCTTTTACCGTTACTGATTTCAGCTTCACCATTCTTGCCGAGTTTGCTCGGATAGTATTTAGTCCGGTAATATAAATCCTCCCAATCCGATTGTTCGATGGAGAGAAAATTGACCCATTTCAGTGATTTGGAGAGGTTTAATGTTGCCCGAACGTTACCACCTGCATCGGTGGTTTTTCCCTCACGTGTGCGTTCATTCTGCATGGCCACGGGATTGTAATATTCAATCCCTTCAAGAAGTGTGTATCCGCCTGAATAGGAATTGTCCGGGTCAAAAATGGGACTGGTAGGATTGCGGATGAAAGCCTGATAAAAAAGATCATAATTGGCTGGTTTGTAATTTCGCATGCTGTAACTCAGGTTGTAATCAAGAGTGAGCAGATCGCCCATTACTTTTTGAATAATATTCGTCCGGAGAACATATTTATTGGAGACATTATCTTTCAGCAAACCTTCAGCGTTATCAACATAAATATTTGTACGGTGCGAAAAATTCTCTGTACCTCCGCTAATAGCCAGATTATGCTTATGACTGAAAGGAACCGGACGAGTGATTTCCTTAAACCAGTTCACCTCATCACCATAGATATTAATAGCCTTATCCGGTGCGAATGTTTCAATTGCCTGCCGGAATTCAGCGGCTGAGAGGTTTTTCACTCCGCGGGGAGTAACCTGAGCTGAAAATTGACCGGTATATTCAATTTTGCTCATACCTGCCCTGGCCCTCCGGGTAGTAATAATTATGACGCCGTTTGAACCGCGTGTGCCATAGATGGCCGCAGCAGCGCCATCTTTCAGCACATCGAATGATTCAATTTCCTCCGGGCTGACGCTTTTAATATCAGCACCCACTACACCGTCAATAATGATCAGGGGGCCCTGACCCGAAGTCAGGGTATTCGTTCCACGGAGCATGATCCTGTACCCTGCCTGCGGATCAGCTCCACCGGATTTTACAATGGTCAATCCTGCCACTTTGCCTTGAAGCAGACCCATGGCATCACCATAGGCTCCACGATTGAAATCACCCGACTTGACCGTGGCAATGGATCCGGTCACTTCTTTCTTGGTGGTCGAACCATAACCAATAACCACAATACCATCCAATGAATGCACCATAACCCTTAGCCCGACATCTATCTTTTGCTGGGTACCAACCTGCACTTCCACATTTTCGTATCCAACATAAGAAAAGAGGATAATTGCACCCGGAGCGGCATCAATCGAGTATTTTCCATAAAGATCAGATGCGGTGCCTGTTTGCGTTCCCTTGACTGAGATATTAACCCCGGGAATTGGTTCATTAGTGGAATTATCATACACTGTCCCAAATACCTTCACTAACTGGACAGTTTGTGAGCTTGCGCCAGGAACCTCAAGGATCATTAAAGTAGCCAGCAATAAAAAAAGGCAGAAAGATCGCTTACTGATGATCCGTATTACTGTTTTCATAGCGTTGATTTTGGTTGTTCTGCATCCAATGAGGACAATTCGGTACGGTAAGGGGTTGAGGTTTGTGCACCCATGCGGGTCACAGTAAGCGCCGCTGCCCTTGCAGCCATTTTTACAGAATCCAGGATGGATTTGCCTTCAGAGAGACCTACACATACACCACCACAGAAGGTATCACCGGCACCGGTGGTGTCAACCGCCTCAACCTTAGTGGCTTCAACGTAATGAAAATCATTGTTTTCCTTTATAAGTGCTCCCTGGGGTCCAAGGGTGATAACCACGATATCGACACCTTTTTGACTGATGATGTCGGCAGCTTGCTTGGCCGATTCAATGTCAGAAACCTTTATTCCGGATAGTATTTCGGCTTCGCTCTTGTTCGGCACAATCATGTAAAGATTTCTGAGCAGACTGTCAGACAATGCACGGGCAGGGGCCGGATTTAAAATAACCTTGACTCCTTTTTTTTGGGCCAGCTCTGCGACATATTCAACCGTCTCGATCGGGATTTCAAGTTGCATTAAAACCAGAAAACTTTCTTCAATCTCAGTGCTTGCCAGCTTTATATCGGCAGGACTGAGAAAAGCGTTAGCACCTGAAGCCACCACGATGCAGTTCTCCCCGAATGAATCAACGGTTATCAGGGCGACTCCCGATGGATGCTTGGCATCCGAAAAGATGTAATCAGTTTTTATGTTCTCGGAATTATACAACATAACCGATTGTTTTCCAAACACATCATTCCCGGTTCTGGAAATTAAGGTTACCGCACCTCCCAAACGTGCCGCAGCTACCGCCTGGTTGGCTCCCTTTCCACCCGGATTCATAAAAAAGGTCCCGCCCAGGATGGTTTCTCCGGGGATCGGAAGCCGATCAGCCTTTATCACCATATCAGTATTGCAACTCCCAACAACAACGATTTTTTTTGAAGCTATCATGGATGAATTTTTTATTAAGTAAATATATATATACACTAAGGCAAAAAAAATCAATAATGATTAGAAACCTGTAATTACAAATCAGTGACAATTTATTACTTTGAGTTGTTTTTATATTGATTATGTTATATTTACAACTTATATGAATGATCATTTCTTATCAATATTCTGTAATTAATAGTATGTCAAGATTCCAATCTCTGGTTTTGCTGACACAATCCATGTCGCTGGCTGAGAAAAAAGCATTCACAATCCGGTCGATGCGCTCCAAGGCCAAACCGGATTACCTGGTTCTCTATGATATCCTCAACGACAACCAGGAATTTCCGGTTGAATCCCTGCTGGCCCGATATAAAGAGGTGCGGCCGAAGTCATCGATCGAAACGACGATCAAGTACCTATATGAATTGCTGCTTGAATCAATGCTTTCGTTGAGGAAAGATCAGGACAGTTTCTACCTGTTGTTTAATAAAATATTAAAGGCCAGAATATTATATGAAAAATCACTTTTTGATGAATGTTTCGTATTACTTGAGGATACCATCATTCAGGCTGAAAAGTTTGAGAACTATTATGCTTTATTGCTGGCATTAAGATTGGAACTCGACTATCTGCTGGCCTTGAAGTTTCCTAACCTGAATGAAAAAACCCTGCTGCAAAAACAGTTCAAGATCAATCAGGCGATTAAATACCTCCGGAAGATAAATGAGCAGTCGTCGCTTTACGAAAACCTGAAACACCGGATAACCTACAAAGGCCATGCCCGGTCGCAGAAACAAAAGGAACAACTAAACGATTTGGTATACAGCGAAATAAGTATTGTAGCCTCCCTTACCGAGGATAACTTTGAGATCAGCAAGCTGCATCAGCTTTTTCAATCCAACTACCTGATCAGTGTTGGAGATTACCAATCTGCCCTCAACTCGTATATTGAGTTGAGCAACCTTTTTGAAGCCAATAAACCCTTTTGGAGCAATCCTCCGATTTATTACCTGGAAACTCTCGAAGGTGTACTTGAAAGTCTCAGGGGCATAAGAAATTATGAGGGTATGATTTATTTTATCGATCAGATTAAAACTATAAAGAGCCAATCCGTCAGTTTCAGGATAAACCTTACCAGCCTGACCTTCCTGTATGAATTGTTTCCATTTCTCGATACCGGTGATTTTGCAAATTCCCTTGCCCTGATGCATAAATACCAGGACTCTCTCTACGATAAACTATTCTCCTTGAACAGGGCCCGCCAGGCAGACTTATGTTTATATACTTCCCTGGTGTATTTTGGCAATTCGGAGTATAACAAGGCTCATAAATTCCTGAACCAGATTATCTTAAGGGGTAAGAATTTTTATTATCTCCCATTATACCGGACGATTCGCCTGGTAAACCTGATGATATTATACAAATTGGAAGATTTTGATCTTATCAGATATGAAATTCGTTCAATGAAACGAGATTCCAGCGATGGGACCAGCAGTTATAAGATTGAACGATTCTTATTCAAATTTCTAACCAGGGAAGTACCTGCAGTTGCGGCAAAGCGGCAGCTGCTGCTCGTAAAGACCCTGAAAGAATTCAATGATATCAACCAGGATGTTTTTGAAAAGCAGATTCTCAGGATATTCGATTTTACGGCCTGGGTCGAATCGGTAATCCGGAAAGTGCCTCTCGCCGATGTGCTGAAGGAACGATTTGCCCCTTGATGAAACTGCTGCCGAATTTGTGTTCCGCAAACGGGAGGAGCCGTTGCTCCTCACCTACGAATTGCCCATGTTGATGTGTAGGGGAGGACCCGTGAGTCCTCCCGCTCGGATCCCCTACGGCCTGCGGCTTACAATTTATGTATCACCAATCCGCTCCTGAGTTTGGGTTCGAACCAAGTGGTTTTCGGTGGCATGATATTCCCTGTATCCGCAATATCCATCAGTTGTTTCATGGAAACCGGGTACAAGGCAAGAGCTAAAACCATTTCACCTGAATCAACCCGCTTCTGTAACTCGCCCAATCCCCTTATCCCACCAACAAAATCAATGCGCTTGTCAGTCCTGAGATTCTGAATACCTAGAATATCGCGAAGGATCAAGTCTGAACTGATGGTAACATCCAGCACACCAATGGGATCATTGTCATTATATGTCCCGGATTTAGCGGTCAAGCTGTACCAATTGCCATCAATATACAAACCGAAATTATGAAGACAGCAAGGTTTGTATACCCCGGCCCCGATCTTCTTAATAGTAAATTTGGCTGTTAGTTTTTCTAGAAACTCACTGATTGACAGTCCGTTTAAATCCTTTACCACTCTGTTATAATCAATAATCCTCAATTGATTATCAGGGAAATGAACCGCTAAAAAATAATTGTATTCTTCGTTCCCGGTATGATGCGGATTGGCCTTCCGGCGCTCATTGCCTACCAGGGCAGCAGCGGCGGTGCGATGATGTCCGTCGGCCACATAGGTGTATGGGATTGCACCGAAAAGTTTTGTGATTCGCTTGATTACCTGATCATTGTCGATCACCCAAAAATGATGGCCGATACCATCGGCAGAAGTAAAATCATATTCCGCCTGATGATCAGCCACCCATGTAGATACGATCAGGTCAAGTTCGGGAACCGCACGGTAGGTAAAGAACACCGGTTCCAGGTTGGCACTTGTCACACGAACATGCTTCATCCGGTCTTCTTCTTTGTCGGGCCGGGTCAACTCGTGCTTCCGGATGATCCCATCCATGTAATCCTGCACACCGGCACAGCCAACCAGACCGTATTGCCGGATACCGTTCATGGTTTGAGCATAAATATAATAGCACTCCTTCGCATCCTGAATCAACCAGCCTTTTGATTGAAACAAAGCGAACATCTCGGCTGCCTTGGCATAAACAACGGGTTCATGCTCATCGATGGCAGATGTGAAATTGATCTCCGGTTTGATAAGATGCAGCAGTGAATGTTCATTCCCCGAAGCTTCAACGCGAGCCTCGCTGGAGTTTAAAACATCATAGGGGCGGGATGCCACTAAATGAGCAATGTTAATAGGCGGACGAACGCCTTTAAAAGGTTTGAGTAAGGCCATAGAACAATTTGGTTTATTTTTTTAATTGTTAGTTTCAGGGTTTCCGGGTTGAAGGGTTGCAGAGTTTCAGAGTTGAGCATTGGCGAAAATAATCGGTCAAGAGGATTTGGGGATTGATTTCGAAGCTTAATCTCCCACTTCATCAATTACCTAAGGAAAATAAAGCACGAATTCACCAAAGTGCGTAACTCTGAAACCCTGAAACTCTTCAGAAACTCTTCAAACTATTTATTTACCTGATACTTCCTGTCTCCTTTCTCGAAAAAGTCCCGGATCTGTTCAGCTGCGGCAATACCGGCATTGGTATTGGCTTCTTCAGTCTGGGCACCCATTTTCTTAGGGGTGGAATAAAAACGGCCGGCAAAGCGTGTTTGAAAAATTTCCAATGCATCCGGAGCTACATCGCTCAGATATTGGAATTTAGGTTTCTGATCCATAATCTGAATCAAAGCTTCTTCATCAATAACCTCCTTGCGGGCGGTATTAACCACGATTCCATCATTGGGCATTAAGGAAAGAAGGGAAGCATTTATGGATTTTTTCGTTTTGTCGTTGGCGGGCATATGCAGGGAAACATACTGGCAGGTTTTATAAAGATCTTCCACGGTATCGACAGCTTTTACCCCATTGGCTTCAATATCTTGTTTTGAAACAAACGGATCAAAAGCATAGACTTCCATACCAAATCCTTTTGCAATGCCGGCAACGTATTTTCCAACATTGCCAAAAGCATGTATCCCCAATTTTTTTCCCTTCAGTTCGGTACCCGATTTTCCGGAGAAAAAACCTCTTGCACCATAAACCATCATTCCAAGTGCCAGCTCTGCAACAGCATTGGAATTCTGTCCCGGCGTATTCATAACCACCACCCCTTTTTCGGTGGCAGCTGCAAGATCAACGTTATCATAACCGGCACCGGCACGAACAACGATCTTCAGATTTGTACCGGCATTCAGCACTTCCCTGGTCACAAGATCGCTTCTGATTATTATGGCATCTGCCTCAGCTACTGCCTCATAAAGTTGCTCGGGGGCAGTGTATTTTTCAAGCAGAAGAAGCTTATTACCAGCATTCTCAACCACTTCACGAATGCCCTTCAATGCAATAGGGGCAAATGGTTTATCCGTAGCAACCAATACTTTTTTCATGGCTATGAAATTTAGAGAATTGATCTTTCAAATTCTTTCATTGCATCAACCAGGACCTGGACGCTTTCTATTTCAAGCGCATTATAGCATGAAGCCCTGAAACCTCCGACCGACCTGTGTCCCTTGATGCCTATGATACCTTTTGAAGAGGCGAAGGCGCTAAAATCAGCTTCCTTATCCTGAAAACCTTCTTTCATCACAAAACAAATATTCATTCTTGAGCGGTCTTCCTTGGCAACGGTCCCGACAAATACCTTGCTTGAGTCAATCGCATGATAAAGCAGGTCCGCTTTATCCTGAGCCCTCTTGTCCATCACTTTCAATCCGCCAAGCGTTTTAACCCATCTCAACACCTCTCTGACAGTAAAAATAGCACCGCAGGGAGGAGTGTTTTTCATAGAATCATTCTCAACCTGGACGCGATATTTCAGCATTGTGGGAATATTTGTCCGGGTTACCCTTTCGAGCATTTCGTTTTTGATGATAACAACGGTCACCCCGGCAGGGCCCATGTTTTTCTGTGCTCCGGCATAGATCAGTGCATATTTTGAGACATCAACCGGGCGGCTGAGGATATCCGATGACATATCAGCGATCAGAGGTACCGGCGAATCCAGGTCTTTTAGCAGTTCCGTTCCAAAAATGGTGTTGTTGGTGGTGATATGGAAATAGTCAACATCTGTTGGAATGGCATAATTCTTAGGGTAATAGGTGAAATTCTTATCTTCGGATGAAGCTAAAACATTCACTTCACCAAAAAGCCTGGCTTCCTTGATGGCACCACTGGCCCAGGTACCGGTATTAAGGTAGGCCGCTTTTGTGTTAAGAAAATTAAAAGGAACCATGGCAAACTGCAAGCTGGCACCACCACCGAGAAAAAGAATTGAATAGCCTTCAGGGATATTCATGATTTCTTTTAAAAGTTCCTTGGTTTCTTTTAAGATGGCCTCGAAGTCTTTTCCCCTATGGGATACTTCGAGGATTGACTGTCCGCAATTATCCAGTTCGATAACCGCTTTAGCAGTATTCTCACGAACCACATCCGCCAGGATGCTTGGACCTGCGTTAAAAATATGCTTTCTCATATTAATTAATTTAACGATTTGGATTATGTTGGATTTATGAATGGCGTTTTTACAATTTCTGCTTTCAGATTTCTGTTACGAACCTGGATGAAAATTTCAGAGCCAATTTTTGAATAGGCAGCCTGAATGTAACCCATTCCGATGCCATTTTGAAGAATGGGCGATTGGTTACCTGAAGTAACTTCCCCGATAATATCACCGGCCTGGTTAACAATATTATAATGCTGACGCGGAATGCCGCGCTCTTTCATTACAAATCCCCGGAGGTTGCGCGCCGGTTTATCGGCTTTCTGTTTTTCAAGCACCGGCCTGTCGATAAAATTGTTTCCTTCAACAAATTTCGTAATCCATCCCAGACCAGCTTCTATTGGGGAGGTTTCGTCGTTAATGTCATGGCCATAAAGATTATAACCCATCTCGAGCCTCAGTGTATCTCGTGCCCCAAGTCCGATAGGCTTGATCCCGAATTCCTTACCGGCCTCCATCACGGCATGCCAAAGCTTTTCGGCATCTGCGTTTGCACAATAGATTTCACATCCGCCCGATCCGGTGTAGCCGGTGGTGGCAAAGATCACCTCCTTAATACCGGCAAACGGTATCTGTTTAAATGTATAATACTCCATGTCAATTACACTGGACGAGGTTAGTTTTTGCATGGCCTTCAGCGCAAGAGGTCCCTGCACTGCCAGCTGTGCCGTTTCATCGGAAGCATTGTACAATTCCTTTCCAACTGCCAGACCCATCTCCTGTGCATGCATTACACACCAGTTCCAGTCTTTTTCAATATTTGCAGCGTTGACAACCAGCAGGTAAGTTTCGGGATTAACCCGATACACCAGCAGATCGTCGACAATGCCACCCCTGCCATTCGGAAAACAGCTGTATTGGACCTTACCATCCCATAATGCAGCCACATCGTTGGTAGTCAACTTTTGTACCAGGTCAAATGCCCTGGGTCCCTTTACCCAGAACTCCCCCATATGCGAAACATCGAAAACTCCCAGCTTTTCACGGACTTGCATATGCTCAGCGGTTATCCCTGCATATTCTATTGGCATTAAATATCCGGCAAATGGCTCCATATGAGCCCCCATAGCCTGATGAAATTTGGTAAAAGGTGTTACTTTAGCAGTCATATCTTAGTTTTTGATATTTTGGTATTCCTACAAATATAGGCCTTTCACCTAAGAAAAATCATGACTAATATCGGGTTTGTTAATTAACTTTACCCTGTAATAAACCAATCCAGTATGGCTGAAAAATTCACTTATGCCGATCTGACTTACCTCGAAAGTATGTCGATGGGCAGCAACGAATTAATTATTGAGATGATTCAGATTTTCATTGATCAGCTTCCCGAGTTTACCGAGGGGCTCCAGGCTCATCTTGCCAATAAAGATTATGCTGCGTTGGGTGCACTAGCACACAAGGCAAAGTCATCGGTAGCCATAATGGGTATGGACGCCCTGGCGACTGATCTCAAAACGCTGGAATTAAATGCCAAAGCCGGTATTGATATAGAAACCTACCCGGTATTGGTCGACCGGTTTATTGATCAGGTCACGCTGACGGGTTCCGAATTGGCCTCATTTTCAAAGTCAATTCAGCCAGATTAAAGATTATCCTGAAAATAACGGGTGACGGTGCGCATAAGATGCACCCGGTCTTTTCCACGCACATTATGAGGATGTTGCGGATAAACCATGTAATCGATCAATTTTCCTTCATCGATACACTTCCTGACAAACATCAGCGAATTCTGCCACACTACAGTCGGATCATTATCGCCGTGAATAAGCATAAATCGGCCCCGAAGGTTTTTCACCATGGAAAGGGTACTCGTCAATGCATATCCTTCCAGATTCTCCGAAGGCAAATCCATGTATCTTTCTCCATACATGACCTCATAATATTTCCAATCGATTACCGGTCCACCAGCCACTCCAGCCTTGAAAACATCAGGGAAATTTAGTATCAGGGAGGTAGTCATGAAGCCTCCGTAACTCCAACCGTGAACACCAATCCTGTTGGAATCGACAAATGGGAGTGTAAATAAATAGTCTATACCCTGCATCTGGTCGGCCATTTCAGCCCGGCCCAAATTCCTGTGAATCACCTGCTCAAAAGCGGCTCCACGGGCATCTGATCCCCGGTTATCCAGAGTCATGGAAATAAAGCCTTCCTGTGCCATATAATGCTGCCATCCCGAGGCCCCACCCATCCAGGAATTTACTACCAGCTGGGCATGAGGTCCTCCATAAACATAGACAATAACGGGGTACTTTATAGCAGGGTCCATATTGGCCGGAAGGACAAGATATCCATACAAATCCGTTTTCTTATCCGCTGCTTTTATGGTGAATGGACGATACTCTCCCATGTTAAGTCCGGCCAGGGGATTGGGTGCATCGAGGAGGGTCCTGGATTCCCGTGATCCGGTTTCGCGCAATAAAATCCGGCGCGGAACCGTGTAGCTTGAATAGGAATCTAGGTAAAACTTGCCATCAGGGCTTATCAAAACCTCGTGGGTACCAGGATCAGGGGTCAGAGGCAACCGGGTTCCGGAGACCAGATCAAGCCGGTAAATGTGTCTTTCCAGAGGACTTTGATCGGTCGAACGAAAATAGACAAAACGGCCGCGGCTGTCCCAATCAATAAAATCTGTTACCACCCACTCCCCCTGTGTCAATTGCCTGACCAATGATCCATCGGTCCGGTGGAGATACATATGATTGAAACCGTCACGCTGGCTGAACCAAATGAACTGCCCAGGGTCGTTGGGATTAAAGATCATCCCTTTCAGCGGTTCAACATACTTTTCTGAAGATTCTTCAAAGAGTGTTTTGATCTTTTTCCCGGTCCTTGCATCATATTGGTTGAGAAGCATGTGGTTCTGTTCCCGGTTCAACACAGCAGCATACAGGTAACTTCCGGTCGGATCCCAGGTAATACCGGTCAGGTAGCGATCATCACCAAAAGCCGTTTCTTCCAGAAACACCGTGCTGCGATCAGAAATATTATAAATGCCAACCGCGATGACTTCACTGGCACCCCCCGCCATCGGGTACCTGATCATGGTAGCCGTCGCCGGTGTGTTCATAATATTTACCAGCGGATACTCGGTAACTTTACGCTCATCCTTGCGGTAAAAGGCCAGAAGGGAATTCTTCGGGGACCAGAACAAGCCTGAACTGATCCCGAATTCATCTCTGGAAACTGAAGCTCCGCTGACAATGCCATTTTCCAGGTCTGCCGTAACCTGAGTGACTGTTCCGTTATAGTCTGACAGGTAAACATTTGGTCCAATAGTATAAGCAGCTCCATAGCCGCCGGGATCCATAACCAGATTGTCAGATCCTTCAGGTATCGCAAGCTTGCCTGCAAGTATTTTTTGATTCCAGTCAATGTCAACAATGGCCTTTCCAAGTTTAAACCTCAGATTCCCGGACTGAAGGACTTCGGGCAATGACAAACCCTGTACCGGGGCCAATCCTGCGGCTTGAATCAGGCGATTAAATTCATCCCGGTTAAGGATTTCTGTTTCTTTTCCCGATCTTGCAGAGGTCGATACGATCCCCCCATTCCTGACCTGCAAAAAGCTTCCAACAGGCCCACCCCACACATATGCCGGTTTTGCCGGATATAATCCTGTTTGCAAAACAGCCTGTTCAATCGACAATTGCTGGGCGGGAGCAAATAGGACAATGAATCCTGATATCAGAATACTTAAAGAAAGGTATTTCCTCATTTTTTTACGATCAGTGGTTTCTGGTATTTTGCTTTTTTGCTGCCTTCGTAAATATCATACCGGCGGAATGAACATTCGATGGACCCGTTAAGCATCGGAATCTTTTTTGACGGATGTAATCCGATGAACTTCATGGCATCGGGATTCCCGCTGAAAATCCATACCTGATAACCTTTGTAATACTGTTTCATACGGTCACCGATCATACGGTACAACCCGGTGATGCTGTCAACCTTCATCCTTTCATCATAGGGTGGATTTGTTATGAGCCATCCTCCTCCAGCCGGAGGAACATAACTTTCAAGAGGCTCGTGAACCAGTTCGATCTTTTTGTCCAGGAAGGCACGGTGTAATCCTTCACGAGCAAGTTGCAGGGATTTGGCCGACTTGTCTGACCCCACGATCCTGTATTTAAAATCGGAATTTTCTTCAACCTGATCGGCGACCTCGGTAAAAATCTCCTGATCAAAGTTTTTCCATTTCTCAAAGCCAAAATTTGACCGGAAAGTCCCTGGAGGAATATTCATGGCAATCATCGCCCCCTCAATCAAGAATGTCCCGGATCCGCACATCGGATCGATCAGGTTTCCCTTACCGGTCCAACCTGAAAGCAAAAGTAACCCGGCTGCAAGAACCTCGTTGATAGGCGCCAGATGCATCTGAGAGCGGTAACCCCTGCGGTGTAGGGAACCACCCGAGCTATCAAGCAACACATTTACCTTGGCATCCTGAATATGAATGGATATGAGCAAATCCGGATTGTCGCGGTCAACACTTGGTCTTCTACCGGTCCGGTCCCTGAATTGGTCAACCACCGCATCCTTGGTCCTTTGTGCAATAAACTGACTGTGCGAAAAAAAGTCGGAAAACAAAACACATTCAACTGCCATTGACATCGAGGGTTCAAGATATCTTACCCAATCGATCTTCTGAATGCCCTGATAAAGTTCAAAATCTGTTTTTGCCGGAAATGTATCCACCTCAACCAGCACCTTCAAAGCCGTCCTGAGCCGGTAATTGGCAGCATACATAACCTTAAGGTCACCCCTGAACCTGACCGCCCTGTTCAATATTTCGATATCCGTAACTCCCAGGCCCCGGATTTCTTGCGCCAACACCTCTTCAAGTCCCTGAAAGGTTTTAGCAACCATGTAAAATTGTTCGTCTAACATTTTCTTATTTCTGTTCGGTGCCGGATATCAGCACTTTATTAACTATTTCAATGGCATGATTCAATCGCTCATCTTCCGTTCCGAAAACTCTAAAATAGGTAAAACCCGCCGCTTTCAATTCAATTTCATATTGCTCCGACAAATACTCCCTTCGGTGAGGATTCTCGCGGAGCGGATCAAACTCCCAGGGCAAATCAGGTTCGCACAAAAGATAAATGCCGGCTCCGGAGATTGGAATTTCAGATTCCAGCCAGTCTGGAATTCTACCATAAACCTCACGGAACCAGACCTTTAAAATAATCAGGCAAGTATCAAAAAAGACCAATCCGTTTTGACGGTTCGACTGAATTAATTCAATCTGGCCGCGGGCGATATTCTCAACATCGGAATAGGAATACGGCCGGCCAAGTGACTCAAGATATGTCCTTGCATATTCAGGAAAACCTTGCCCTCTAAAATGCCTGGCAAGCTGTTCGGTCAGGGTGCTTTTCCCGGTGGATTCGGATCCGGTAATGAAGAACACCCGTTTCATAGTGAAGCTTTCCAGGTCTTTTTCCATTGCCGGTAACCAATTACTGCCATGATAATGTAAACCGCAAACAAAGCGGTTGTGGCATACAAACCTTGCCACAGGTAAAGTACTATAGAAACAGAATCAATAAATATCCAGAATAGCCATTGCTCCAATATCTTCCTTGCCAGCATCCAGGTAGCCACAATTCCCCCCGAAGCAGTCAGTGCATCCGGGAATGGTATGGTTGAATCAGTGAATTCCTTCAGAAAAATACCAATGGCCATCCAAAGCAGCAACCATAAGGAAATCAGAACAAAAAGTTGCCTTCTTGTTGCACGAACCACAGGTAGCGTTTTCTCGGACGATTGAGCGGCTGATGCCCTTGACCAGTGCATCCAACCATATATACTGATCACTGCATAATATCCCTGCAGTGCCATCCCGGCATAAAATCCGGAATGTGCATAAACCCAAGCATATAGAATGGCAGATAAAAACCCGAATAACCATAACCAGATTATCTCCCTGATGGTAAGGATTACATAGGTAATACTCACCAAGGCAGCGATAATCTCCACCCAATTAACTGATAACCAATTTTCTACTACACCCACAGCAAATATATCATAATTTCCACGGTGCGAAAGTAGGCTTTTCATATTTCAATTCAAGAAAATGGTCAAAATAGGCACCATCAATTATCGGCATTGTATCTTCAGGAGTACTATTTTTAGCTAATTTAGATGTTGGAAACCAGAATCTGATTTTTTGACCCTGATGGATACTTTACCGGTAAAGATATTAATCGTTGACGATCGTGAGGAGAATCTATTTGCAATGGAAGCCCTCCTTGAGAGTCCTGATTTATATATCATTACTGCCAGATCAGGAAATGAGGCCCTGGGTATTCTGCTCGATCAGGAAGTTGCCCTGATTTTACTTGATGTACAGATGCCCGGAATGAATGGCTTTGAAACCGCCGAGCTCATCCGGGGTAGTTCCAGGACCAAACACATTCCCATCATATTTGTTACGGCCATCAGCAAGGAATCGAAGCACATTTTCCAGGGTTATGAATCTGGGGCAGTCGACTATTTATTTAAACCTATTGAGCCTGAAATTCTTAAGTCCAAAGTAAGGGTCTTCATCGATCTGCATCAGCAGAAGCAAACACTTGAGAATATTACCAGAAAACTGGAAACCACCATTTCTGAATTAATTGAATCACGGAAAAAACTGAGGCAAAACGAAGAAAGTATCCGCGAAGCGTGGAAAGCCGCCGAAAAAGCCAGGGACGCGGCCGAAGAGGCCAACCGAGCAAAAAGCGAGTTTTTGGCTAACATGAGCCATGAAATCCGGACTCCTTTAAACGGCATTATAGGGATGGCTGAACTCGCTTTGCTCGAGAATAGCACACCCCAGCAAAAAGAGCGGATTGAAACCATAAAGCTCTCGGGTGAATCCTTGCTGGAAATTTTAAATGAAATTCTGGATTTATCAAAAATTGAAGCAGAACGCGTTGAACTTGAGTCTATTCCATTTAATCCCATCGAAGTTATTGAGCGGGTGGTCCGGATGCTATCCATAAAAATATATGAAAAAAACCTGGAGGTCATCTGCCGGATTGATTCATCAATTCCTGAAGAGATCATGGGCGATCCCACCCGATTCCGGCAAATTGTCCTAAATCTGGTATCCAATGCTTATAAATTCACCGAAACGGGTGAGATCGGCATCCAAGCCGACCTGATGGCTGATACTGATCAAACCGTTATGCTTCAGTTTATTATCTCCGACACGGGTATAGGTATCCCTAAAGACAAACTGAAACAGCTTTTTCAGTCGTTTCAGCAAGCTGAGGCATCAATCAACCGCAGATTCGGAGGGACCGGTCTTGGACTGAGTATTACCAGAAAGTTGCTGGACCTCATGAAAGGCGATATCCGGGTCGAAAGTGTTTATGGAAAAGGAAGCCGGTTCATCGTCAGTATCCCTTTTAAAAAATTCAATTACACCGGTAGCCAGGTCACTTTAGGTACTAATGGTCTCATGCAATATTCTCCGGTTCTAATTATTGAGAAAAACCAGCAAGGGGCTAAGGCTGCAAAAACAGTTTTCGATACACTTCCATTGAAATACGAGATTTTGGTAAAATCGATAGCAAATGTGCAGGAACTGGCCGATTCGATCACCGACGAACACTTGATCATCGTTGATTCCGGAGTGGTTACACCAACGGGAAAAATGCTGTCTGATGAATTACCTAAAGCCCTGAAAGACAAAACTATTCCGGTTATAATAATGGCATCCGGTACGGTTAATTTTAACCGTGATGACCTGTTGGCACGCGGGCTATTCGCTATGCTCAGGAAGCCCTTGTTTCCAAGGGATATCAGTGCAACCCTGAGTGAGCAGGTCAAGGAGACAAAACAGAATCAATCACCCGCTCAACAGGATATTATTGAAACTACAGGAACCCGGTCGCTGCATATTTTACTGGCAGAGGATAATCCGATCAACGCAAAGCTGGCTGTGGGTCTAATGCAACTGAAAAACTGGAAGATCGATTGTGCATTGAATGGTGTTGAAGCGTTGGAAAAATTCCAGCAAAGGACCTATGATCTCGTATTGATGGATATCCAGATGCCCGAAATGGATGGTATGGAAGCAACCCGGAGAATACGGGAGATCGAAGAATTGAATAAGCTTAAGCCAACTCCCGTCGTGGCCCTGTCTGCCCATGCTATGAAGGGTGATATTGATAAAGCTCTGGCCTGCGGAATGGATGATTATATCACAAAACCTTTCAAGCCCAATGAACTCTATTTTGTTATTGAAAAGCTGACCCGTCAAAATACCATTAATCCCTAATTATGATGAATGCCATCCAAATTGAAGAATTACTGGAACGGGTCGCCGGTAATCGGGAATTTGTTATCCAGATGCTCGAAATGTTTTTTCGGTCGAGCGATGAACGGCTTTCAGCCCTTGGAAAAGAATTCGATAACCGGAATTACCCTGAACTGGCCGACCAGGCTCACAAACTTAAAGGATTGGTCAGCAATCTGTCCATCACACAGGCACTCCCCATTCTTCGCAATCTGCAAGTGGCTGCAGGACTGAAAAAGGACTTTCAGATTATTGAACTCCTCAAAGAGCTGGAAACCGTCATTGCTGATGCGAAAGCTTTTTTTCAAAACAATCCGACCTTAACCGTATAACGATTTTAGGCTATGAAAAACTGGTTGAAAAATCTCAAAATAAATGGGAAACTGAATCTGATGATTGTGGTCGCCCTGATTGCCCTGATTGCCCTGGGATTGATGGCTAATTTCTTCATTAAAACCACTAAAGTGGTAAATATAATGTTGATCGCCCAGCGTGACTATATGATGGATTACCACAAAAGCCTCGAAAACTTCTACTTATATCGTTCAAATACTGTGTTGTTTAAAGATAGTCTCGACTCGGCGATTGTTAAAATCGAAAGAGCTAATATTAAATTGAAATTATTCAGCGACGTTGATAACCTTATGCACCGGACGAACATCGTCATTGCCGATTCGGTACAAAAAGTCTATAAAACTTCAGCTGCCGATGCTGATTTACTGGTTAAGCGAATCAGACTGTTCAACCTGCTAAAAATTCCGGCCATCAGTCAAAGTTCGTTGGCTGCATTAAAAGCCAACAAGCAGGCCGTCGAAATACAAAGGATTTTTGAAAGTTATAAAGGAAATACAGATTCCTCTATGCTGCCTAATGAGCATGAGATATTGGCAAAGACCCTTGCCACAATGGGTCAATTGGAATGGGATTACGCTGAGCAGGTCAAAGGCATCAGCAATTTTACCATCAGTTCCTTACGATTTTCGATCATTCTCCTTGTCCTATTATTGGGTTTATTGATCTATTTCTTATCCAAATCCATTTCCTCAATGATCGCCAAGCCGGTTGAAATGATACGTGATCATTTATCCAAAATGGCATTAGGTGACCTTTCGGGAGACATTTCCTATGTTTCGAAAGATGAAGTGGGTCAACTGACCAATTCGTATCAGCAAATGAAAATCATTCTTGCGGAACAGATTGAACAGGCCAAACGGGTCGCCAAGGGAGATTTTGATAACGCTTTGAAACCCAGGTCAGATAAGGATGAGTTAACCATTGCACTGAATGAAATGACAATAAGCCTTAAGCAGGCAAAAATCAAGAATGACCGCGATAACTGGATCAAAACCAGCCAGAATGAATTGAGCTTTGAGATTCAGGGAGATGTGGACCTGGTGACTGTTGGATACAAGATCAGCAGTCTTGTTGCAAGACAGCTGGATGCCCTGACTTCTGCCCTTTTTGTATTTGACGACAAAAACAAGATTGATTTTATTGGCGGATACGCTGTGAACGGCGACCAGGCCAAATCGAGGGTCTTCAAAACCGGTGAGGGATTGATCGGCCAGGTGGTTCTCGACCGCAAAACCAGGGTGATCGAGAATGTGCCGGAAAACTATCTGGATATTTACAGTGGTCTCGGCAAACATAAGCCGGGATTCCTGATGATCGTGCCCTGTGTATACAACAAAGTGGTGGAAGGTGTTTTGGAACTGGGAAGTCTTAAGCCTTTTAATGACCTGTCGACGGAATATATAAACTTGATTTCGGAATCCATCGCCATAGCCTTACAATCATCAAAGAACCGGACTGCACTGCAGGAATTGCTGGCTAAACAGAAAAAACTGATGGAAGAGCTTCAGGTTCAGCAGGAAGAATTGCGGCAATCCAATGAGGAGCTTCAGGTTCAACAGGAAGAGCTGAGACAGTCTAATGAAGAACTGGAAGCTCAAACACGCGAATTGGAGGAATCAAAATCCCACCTTCAAGCCCAGCAGGAAGAACTGAGGGTGACCAACGAAGAATTATCGGAGCGGACACGGGCCATCGAAAATCAACGCGAATCACTTAGGAAGAAAAATGATGAACTGGAAAAAGCCCGTCAGGATATTGAGAACAAAGCCCGGGAACTAGAGCAGATCAGTACCTATAAATCGGAGTTTCTCGCTAACATGTCACACGAACTCCGTACTCCCCTGAACAGCATTCTGGTGCTCTCGCAAATACTTTCACAGAATAAGCCGGAAAACCTGACAGAGAAACAGATCAAATCTGCCGAAACAATAAAATCTTCAGGTGAAAACCTGCTGGTACTGATCAATGAGATACTGGATCTTGCAAAAATCGAATCAGGTAAAGTTGATTTGCATCCGGAACCAATTGAAATGGAAGGTCTTATAACCGATCTTAAGGAAACATTCGTTCCGATCGCAGAGGACAAAGGTCTGAAAATTGACATGTCCATATCGGAAGAGATTCCCAAGGTTATCCACAACGACTCACTGCGGCTCGGACAAATCCTGCGTAACCTGATTGCCAACGGCATCAAGTTTACGGAGAAAGGCTCCACCAGCCTTATGGTTAAAAGGCCATCGATGAATGAAACGATCCCTGTAAAGTTTAGGAACCGCAATAACCTTATCGGATTTTATGTTCAGGATTCAGGGATCGGTATTCCCAAGGATAAACAAAAGGAAATTTTTGAAGCGTTCAGACAAGCCGACGGTACTACTTCGAGAAAATTCGGGGGCACGGGTCTGGGACTTGCCATTTCAAGGAACTTTGCCCGAATGATGGGCGGTGATATACTCATTGAAAGCAATCCCGGCCAAGGAAGTACCTTTCTCCTGCTTGTGCCTGAAAACATCGCCACTGAAGTGAAACCTCTGTTCATAGCTATGCAGGAAGAAGAACCGGTGGAAACAAAAATCCTAAAACAGGAAAACATCAGATATGATGAGCCCTTTCAAACTCATGACAATGCAGCTGGAACAGAAGATTATTCAATAGATGATGATCGCAAGAACATTAAAAAAGGAGATACTTTCCTTCTAATCATTGAAGATGACATATCGTTTTCCCAAATGATATACGATCTGGCTCATGAAAAGAATTTTAAATGCATGATTGCCCCCAATGGGGAAACCGGACTGCATTATGCTGATTATTATGGGCCAAGCGCTATTATCCTGGATATCGGATTGCCCGGAATCGATGGATGGGAGGTTATGAAACGTCTTCAGGAAAACCCGCACACGCGCCATATTCCGGTACATTTTATGTCGGGTTCCGATAAAAGTCTGGAAGCACTCAAGAAAGGCGCGATTGGTTTTCTTAGAAAACCGGTTTCCGTGGATGAGATCAATGATGCCTTCGATAAAATAGAAGGGTTGATATCCAAGCCTTTAAAAAAACTGCTGGTGGTGGAAGATGATGCCGCCATGCGACTCAGCATTAATGAACTCATCGGTGAAGAAAACATCCATATCGTTTCAGCAAGCAGGGGCCAGGAGGCCCTGGACTTGCTCAAGAAGGAAACCTTCGACGCCATGATCCTGGATCTCGGACTTGAGGACATGACCGGTTATGACCTGTTGCAGAAAATCGGCAAAAGAAGTAATGCGCACAAAATGCCGGTTATCATTTACACCGGCAAGGAATTAACGCGCGAAGAAGAGGAAAAACTCCAGTCCTATTCCGACAGGATCATTATAAAAGGAGTGAAATCTCCGGAGCGCCTCCTGGCCGAAACCACCCTGTTCCTTCATCAGGTTGAGGCCAATTTGCCAATTGAGAAACAGAAGATGCTAAGGAATCTGCATCCTAAGGAGGATGTTATGAAGGATAAATCCATACTGATTGTGGATGATGACATGCGAAATGTCTTTGCATTAACCAGTTTGCTGGAGGATCTGGGCTTAAAGATTCTCATCGGCAAGAATGGTCGTGACGGAATCGAAAAATTGAAGTCAAATCAAGTGGATCTGATTCTCATGGACATTATGATGCCGGAGATGAATGGTTATGAAGCCATGGAAGAGATTCGCAAAGACGTTAGCTTCCGCAAATTACCGATCATTGCGTTGACCGCCAAAGCTATGCCAGGTGACAGGGAAAAATGCATACGGGCAGGTGCGACAGATTATCTCACCAAACCAATTGATTCAGAGAAATTAATTTCAATGCTGCGTGTATGGTTGTACAAGAATTAACTGAGTTACCTCAACAAGATCCACAGGTCATAGAGATCAACTTACTAATGGAAGCCATTTATCAAAGATATGGCTATGACTTCCGTGATTATGGCCAGGCCCATGCTAAAAGGCGTATTCTGCACAGATTGGCACTTTCCGGAATGCATTCGATATCCGATCTACAGCACCGGCTTTTATATGATGAGTCGTTCTTCCATCTTATGTTGCAGGACCTGTCAATCAACACGACAGAGATGTTCAGAGACCCGGAATTCTTTCTGGCTATCAGAGAGCAGGTCATACCTTTGTTGAAAACCTACCCGTTTATAAAAATCTGGCATGCCGGCTGTTCAACCGGTGAGGAAGTCTATTCCATGGCTATCCTTTTGAAAGAAGAAGGTTTATTGAATCGCACGCAGATTTATGCCACCGACTTTAATCCCTCGGTACTTAAAAAGGCAAGCGAAGCGATATTCTCTGCAACACAAATGAAGGAATACACCCGCAACTATATTAAATCCGGCGGAAAAAACTCGTTTTCTGACTATTATAATGCCAGGTATGATTCTGCCATTTTTAAAAAGACATTGAAAGAAAATATTGTTTTCGCTGACCACAATCTTGTTACTGATAGTGTTTTTGGTGAAATGAATCTGGTGATGTGCAGGAATACTCTGATCTACTTCAACAAAAGCCTTCAGGACAGAGTAGTCGGATTATTCCGTGATAGCCTGGTCTCAGGTGGGTTTCTTTGTCTGGGATCCAAAGAAAGCATAACTTTTTCTCCTCATAAGGATGTTTTTGAACCGGTCGTGGCGAAGTGGAAAATTTTTCGGAAAAAATACTGATGGTTAAGAGTGGTTAAGAGAGGTTAAGAGAGGTTAAGAGCAGTTAAGTGGTTAGATTGGAATGGGTGCAAAGAGAAAGATATTGTTTGATGCGATCGTGATCGGAACATCAGCAGGTGGACTGGATGCGTTGGGTATCATACTTCCGATGCTTGATGGGCGGCTGCCGGTACCGGTTATAGTCGTTCAGCATATCAGTGCTTCTTCTGATTCCTTTATTGTAACCTATTTCGACAAGCTCACCAACCTGACGGTGAAGGAAGCTGAAGAAAAAGAGGCTTTAATGCCAAGGACAGTCTACTTTGCACCCCCGGATTACCATGTCCTGATCGAGAGCGACCATACCATCAGTCTGAGTAATGAAGAGAAAGTGAATTACTCCCGGCCGAGTATTGATGTATTATTTGAGACAGCCTCATGGGCTTATGGCAAACGCCTGGTCGGAATCATTCTTACCGGTGCCAACTGGGATGGGGCTGCCGGATGCGAAATCATCAAGAAAAATGGTGGGATGATCGTTGTTCAGGATCCTAAAACATCTGCAGTATCACGTATGCCCGAATCCGCCATTGAGCGGGTCAAACCCGATTATATTCTGGTGCTGGAAGAAATTGGCCCTCTAATTAACCATCTTTTTCTTCCTACTCCCACTCAATAGTTGCCGGCGGTTTTGAGCTGATATCGAATACCACACGGTTAACTCCCCTTACCTTATTGATGATCTCATTGGAGATCCTGGCAAGAAATTCATAAGGCAAATGGGCCCAATCGGCTGTCATTCCATCGGTGGATGTAACCGCCCTGAGTGCAACCACACTTTCATAGGTCCTTTCATCACCCATCACCCCAACCGCCTGTATCGGGAGCAGCATCGAACCTGCTTGCCAGACCAGATCATAAAGCTCCGCATCCTTTAGCCCTTCGATGAAAATATGATCAACTTCCTGAAGTAGGCGCACCTTTTCAGCATCAACAACACCCAAAATACGAATTCCTAACCCTGGTCCGGGAAAAGGGTGTCTTTTCAAAAACGACTCCGGAATATGCAATGCCTGCCCTACCCTGCGTACTTCATCCTTAAAAAGAAGCTTCAGCGGTTCAACAATTTTCAGCTGCATTTTCTCTGGCAATCCTCCCACATTATGATGAGATTTAATTGTCGCTGATGGCCCGTTGACCGAAACGGATTCAATCACATCAGGATAGATCGTTCCTTGAGCAAGCCATTTGATATCCTTAAGCCTGGCAGCTTCTCTTTCAAACACCTCTATGAATACGCGGCCGATAGCTTTACGTTTCAGTTCGGGGTCAGTAACCCCTTTTAGCTGGGATAAAAACTCATCAGCAGCCCGGACTCCAATAACATTGATACCAAGATGTTTGTATGATTCAAGAACCGTGTCAAATTCGTTTTTTCGCAAGAGTCCGTTATCAATGAAAATCCCGGTCAAACGATTTCCTATCGCCCTATGCAGCAGGACACCGGCTACGGTTGAATCCACACCTCCCGATAAGCCAAGTACAACGGGATCATTTCCCACGATGCTCTGTATCGATTGTATGGTACTTTCAATGAATACATCTGGGGTCCAGGATTGAGAACAGCCGCAAATATCTACCAGAAAATTCCTCAGAAGGTCCTTGCCTTCAAATGTATGGTATACCTCAGGATGAAATTGTATTCCATAAGTCGGTTCCCCTTCAATATGAAAGCCACCCACCTTCACATCAGCAGTACTGGCAGTTATCCGGTAATGATCGGGGATTTTGGAAATGGTATCTCCATGTGACATCCACACCTGTGTATTCAGGGATATCCCTCCAAACAACCGGTCATTTTGATCGACAAACGAAAGATTGGCCCTGCCATATTCCCTTTGGTTCGATGGCAGAACCTCGCCACCGAAAAAATGCGAAAGATATTGCGCACCATAGCAAATGCCCAGGATGGGTACTTTGCCTTTGTATATCGATAAATCAGGTTTCGGTGCATTTTCGTCACGGACTGAAAACGGACTACCCGATAAAATCACTCCTTTAATATGCTTTCCGGTTACCGGTGGTTTACTGAACGGGTGTATTTCGCAATAGACATTTAATTCCCTGACTTTCCTTGCAATAAGCTGGGTATACTGGGATCCGAAATCCAGGATCAAGATTGTGTCTTCCATGTCAATCGTTCTTTAATAACAATGATAAATAAAATTACTGCTCAGCGTGAAACACAACAGGGATATCAATGGATAATCCATCAATGGCCTCAATCGTGTTGGGAAAAACTTCCCTGGCCTCAGCTAAAAGTGGTGCCGTATCCTTGTACCGTGCTGAAAAATGACCGATCAGGAGTTGTTTCACTTCAGCCAATTTTGCCAATTCTGCCGCCTGTTTTGCGGTCGAATGGAATGTTGAAACCGCCCTGTTCAACTCAGCATGACCGTAGGTAGCTTCATGATAAAGAAGGTCGCAACCTGTAATAATATCCGACAGGGAGGGTTCAAACAGCGTGTCGGTGCAATAAACGTAGCTGCGGGGTTCCTGAATCAACAGGGACCTGTCACCAAGTTTTTCCCGGAAAATGAATCCCCAGGTAGGAATCCGGTGCCTGACCTGGAATGAGCTGACTTCAACCGCCTTGTCCTCAAAGATCTTGGACACGCCGATTGAATCAAGAGGATGGAAAACTATTTTCAGAGGCAGGGATTCGGGGAACAATGAAAAATGGTTCCTTACAAATCTTTCCAGATCGGGAGGGCCGAATATCTCAATCTCCTTCTTCCTGCCAATCAGCGTTTGGGTCGCCAGGTACCCGAACAGTCCGAGAATATGATCGCTGTGAAGATGGCTGATAAAGATCTGGTGTACGCGTCCGAAACGAATCCGGAATTTTCTGAATTGTATTTGCGTACCCTCACCGCAATCGATTAAAAAGAACCGCTCATGTACATTCAGTACATGAGCGGTCGTATTTCTGCTGGCAGTAGGTACTGCGGAGCTGCTTCCCAGGATTGTCAGGGAAAACTTCATCCGGATTATGCCTCCTTCTCAGGGGTTGCTTCAGGTTCCTGTGGCTTTTCTTTTTTCTTCCTTGTTTTGGCCGGAGCTTCCGGCGTAACAGTCACTTCAACTGCGGGAGTTTCGGTCACTTCCGCTGCGGGAGTTTCGGTAACTTCAACTGCCGGTTCCTCTGCAACAGCAGCAGTCTCGGCTACAGGAAGAACTTCAACAGGTTTTTCAGCGGCAACTTTCTCAGCTGCTGCTGCTTTCTTAGCCTGGTTCTTTTTGAATACATTCTGCTCATCGGCTTCCATTTTGTCTTTCAGGGCAGCCAATTCAGAGATATCCCCAAGGGTGGTAGATTCCATGCTCGGTTTAACCTTTTTGGCAGCTTTTTCAACAACAGGCTTCTGCTGTTTCCGCTCCAAAGTTTCTTCGGCACGTTTTTCATCTTCAAAGACACGGCTGTGTGAAAGAATAATCCGCTTGGCAGATTTATTGAATTCGATGACCTTGAACATCAGTTTCTCTTCGGTTTTAGCCTGTGTGCCATCTTCCTTGATCAAATGGCGCGGGGTAGCAAAACCTTCAACGCCGTATGGGAGTGCAATGACTGCACCACGGTCGAAAACACTGATAATGGTGCCTTCATGGGTCGTTCCTTCAGAGAACATGGTTTCAAAAACATCCCAGGGATTTTCCTCGAGTTGTTTATGACCCAGACTCAGCCTGCGGTTTTCCTTGTCAATTTCAAGAACAACCACAGAAATTTCGTCACCGATGGAGCAGAATTCAGCAGGGTGCTTGATTTTCTTGGTCCAGCTGAGGTCGGAAATATGAATCAAACCATCGACACCTTCTTCAATTTCTACAAAAACACCAAATCCGGTGAAATTGCGAACTTTTGCAGTATGCTGTGAACCAATGGGATACCGGGTTTCGATATTCGACCATGGATCTTGGCGCATCTGCTTGATACCCAATGACATTTTACGGTCTTCACGATCCAGTGTCAATATTGCAGCTTCAATCTCATCCCCCACTTTCAGGAATTCCTGAGCACTGCGGAGGTGCTGTGACCATGACATTTCCGAAACATGGATAAGACCTTCCACACCGGCGGTAATTTCAACAAATGCCCCGTAATCGGCCATAACAACAACTTTACCTTTTACCACATCGCCAACTTTGAGGTTAGCATCCAATGAATCCCATGGATGTGGGGTAAGCTGTTTCAGACCTAGAGCAATACGTTTTTTATGATCATCAAAATCAAGGATTACAACATTGATTTTCTGATCCAGGGTAACTATTTCTTCCGGATGGTTCACACGTCCCCAGGAAAGATCGGTAATGTGAATAAGACCATCTACTCCGCCAAGATCGATAAATACTCCGTAGGAAGTAATGTTTTTAACAGTTCCTTCAAGGACCTGTCCTTTTTCAAGCTTGGAAATAATTTCCTGTTTCTGGATCTCAAGTTCAGCTTCGATAAGTGCTTTGTGGGACACCACCACGTTTTTAAATTCATGATTGATTTTCACAACCTTGAATTCCATGGTTTTACCTACAAAAATATCATAATCACGAATTGGTTTAACATCAATTTGCGATCCTGGCAGGAATGCCTCAATGCCAAAGACATCGACAATCATACCGCCTTTCGTGCGACATTTGATGTAACCCTTAATGATTTCACTCTTTTCATAAGCGTCATTAACGCGATCCCATGAACGAAGTGCACGGGCTTTTTTATGAGAGAGAACCAACTGACCGTTTTTGTCCTCCAGAGTCTCAACATACACTTCAACCTTGTCACCGATCTTAAGATCAGGATCATAACGGAACTCATTAAGACTGACCACCCCTTCCGACTTATAGCCGATGTTGACCACTACCTCGCGTTTGTTCATGAAAACAACCGTTCCGTCAATAACTTCATTCGCTCCAACTACTGAAAGGGTCTGGTCAAACATAGCCTCCAGCTGTGAACGTTCCTCGGCGCTGTAACCATCCTGCTCGGCTTCATACTTGTCCCAGTCAAATTCCTCACCGGTCAATTTTGTTGCCGACAGCAACTGTACCACATCAACTTCTTCCTCTTCTTCAACATCAGCATCTTCTTCTTCCTCTTCCTCTTCAGGAATAAAGTCATCTTCTTCCAGCTCTTCTTCAAGAAGAACCACTTCATTTTCATCGAGGTTGGTTTCAACTTCGACTTCTTGATTTTCTGCCTCTTGGGCCGATTCGGTCGCCGGATTTAAATTCTGCTCGGCTTCCTCTTCCACTAAGTTTTTTTCAATTTCGGACATTTTGTAAATCTCAATTAATTAATGCGTTAGACATTATTTTGATAAACCAGGGTGCAAATGTAAGGATTTTTCAATAGATGGCGAAATAAAGATGAACACATAACTAAGATAAATAATCATGCCTGTGGGCATCTGTCCGTACAAACCATTCGCATAACTCGCCAGCATGATCCCGAATATTCCGGAGGTCAAAGCTGCCATGATCTGCCTGATTAATGGATCTTTCAACTTCCAGACTATGAAACAACTTCGGATGAGCAAATAAAATAATATGATCAGATGAAGGATCAATCCAACAACTCCCATTTCGGCCCAAATCCTGACATACCAGGAATCGGTCGGGGTTTGTGCAAGAAAGGTATTGGGACTGAATCGCATACCCCAGTTACCCGCAGATCCAATGCCCCCCCCCAAGGGTTTTCCCGCCAGGTATACCTTCAATTTCTGCTGGTTTTCCAGTCGAACCTGGAAAGAGCGATCCTGCGAAGGTTTAACTGCAGTCCTGAGCCTGAATACCTGATAATTCGTATTTCCGATATTCGTGTACCGTAAAAAACCATAAACCGATCCCAACAAAAGCAAACCCATAATAAAGACCCTGATATTCTTGCTCAAGGCCAGATATAGCATTGCTCCGGCCGCCGGGACGAATATGGCTCCTCGCGTTCCTGAAAGCAGCATTCCTACAATGGTAATAAACGCAATGCCCCAAAGCATCCATTTCCTCCTCATTGGACCAGGGCCGATGGCCATGATGGCTGCAACTAGGGCAACATGCCCCATGGCCGCTCCAAATTGTCCGGCATCGGAATAAAAGGAAAATGCCCGTAATTTGCCCTGAATCCGGTGTGTTATCCCTCCACCGGCATCCAGCCATGCAGTTTCCCAGGGATCGCAGCCGATCTTTATTTGCATGATTCCTTTTAATGCACCCAGGATGGAGATGACAAACCAGATAATCAAAAACACCTTCAGGTCCTTTTTATCCTTTAGAATTAAAAAGCCTATCAAAATCATTAATATCTGATAAAAGGCAACCCCTCGCATGGCATAAAACCAGGCAGTAAAACTGACCGCTTCCGGATTGGCAATTTCCATCACGATATACCCCATCCAGATCAGAGAAACTACAGTAAAATCATTCCAGCCGGGTTTCCAGTCGAGGTGACGACCACGACCCAGGACCAGGGCGATTAGAACAAGGACTAGAATGGCATCAATACCCAAACCGAAAGGGATCGCTGTGACATACCTCGACAAACCGATCGCAAAAAAAGAAAATCCAAATGCCAGGAAAAGTCCAAACCTCGGATCCTTAAAAATCCTGATCAAAACAAAAGCGACCACCGGCATGATGATAATCAACATGCCGATTACATAACCTTTAACGGCAATGGCCAGTGAGCAGGCAACCGCCAAAATCACCAGAATCAGCAAAAAAAATGGCTTCCTAAGACGTTCAGAACCGGTATCCTGAAATTCATCCAGCATGGGAACCCCTTTTCAAAAATGGTGCAATGAGGTATTTCAGGTAGTTCCAGCCATATGGAAATATCTTGAAAAAATTCGTTCCCAATTCTTTATGAAGAAGAAGGTTTCCGGCAATAACGCCGGCCGTGGCATTAAGTACCGTACAAATGGCTACACCGGGCAGTGACGACCAAAAATGAATGACAAGGATATCTCCCACAATATTCAAGGTTGCCATGATTAAGACCTTTATCATATTGAGGTTGGGCTTATTGATAGCATCCAGAGCGACCCCGCTGAAACGGTCCATGGGTAGCAGCAAGCCATAGATAAGGAATATCCAGAAGATCAAATATGACCCTGCATATTCCGGACCTCCAAGTAAAAGAACCAGTGGTTTGGCTAAAACGAACAGGACAAGAATCAAAGGGATATACAGCCAGGTCAATAATCCGGTGTTGCTGTAATAAATGGACCTTACTTCTTTGGTGTCATTCAGCCTGCTGGCTTTACTCATGGAGGGAAACGCAACAGATACCAGGCTGCGGAGAGGGATTTCAATGATTTCTATCAGTTTAATAGGGATACTATAATAAGCAACATCTGGTGCCGACATCATGATCCCGATAATGAAGGTATCCGAACTTTTGAGCAGATTGCTGCCAATCAAAGTAACCAGACTGAACCGGCCAAATTTCAATTGAGACCTGATTTGTTCGCGGGTGGCATACCGGATGGCAGACACAACCGACCACCCTTTTACCAAAGAGAGCATTCCGGCCAGCAAATGTGATCCCTGATGTGCAATAACTATCCAAATCAGATCAACTTTGAGCCAGAAATAATTGATTACAAGAAAGATAAAGAAAGTCGACATATTCACGCTCCGGAGAACCAGTATCTGGCCAAATTTCTTCCTCGCCTGTAACACGGAAAGAGCGGTATTTAACGGTAAGATGATGATCGACAGGATCGGATACCAGGTAAAAAATAAACCGAAACCTTTTCGGTGTATCGGTTCAGGAAAGAGAAGCAAGGCCGCATAGAGCAAAACAACACCCCCGATGGTGACCAGAACCGACAGAAACCACGAGGCCCCGATCAATCTCTTCTGTTCTTCCGGATCCGCTGAACCTGCTAAAAACCTGACAAGCGGAGTGCTGGTAATTCCGGTCCTGATCATCTCAAGGAGCGACATGCCTGACAAATACAGAACATACTCACCAAAGTCAGATTTACTTAGGGTTCGCGCCAAAAGAAATATACTGGCAAAACCAAAAAAAGCAAAAACAAGATTACCTGTAAGTGATAAGAAATTATCGGTCCTGAATATCCGCGTAATCTTGTTCATCACCTGCTAAACCTTATTCATTTTGAAATCCAGGTTGATTACTTTTTTAACCCACTTTCTAAAAAAACTACGTCGCTTTGGAATTTCGCCGATTATTGGTTCCAGATGGTCGGCCTGACAGCCGTTCAGAAGCCCTAGCAGTGGGTGATCAATGGAAGTCTGGTACAATTTTAAAGCTGCTTCATCCGCCTGGTTCCAGGTACGTGTGGCTCGTGCTATCAATATCGATAGTTGACCTGTCCGGACCATTGTGGCCGGATATTCCTGATTCAGCAATGCCGGCAATTCAATAATCAAAAAATGATATCCCTGGGTGAGGAAAGAATAGTTTCGCAATAACTCATTGATATTCCTGATACTGATAAAGTTATCGGGAACTGCATATTCAAAATCCCATACCTGTTGTACATGATCAAAACTGGTAAACTGTTTTTTGATATCAAAGACCGTATTATTCTCTAATGGTTTAATATATAGCACCTTTGAACCTGTAGCACGAAGTTTTTCAACGATAAGCGTAGCCAGATAGGTTTTCCCTTCATTCTCGCGCGTACTGGTAAAAAATAGAATGAAAGGTTGGTCACCCCTGTCCTTTAACCGGATATCTTCTAGCCTGATTCTCTGAGTGATCTGGTCAATGCAATACGATGAAATAAGCGGGTAATTGATTTTAGTGTCGGGATTCTCAGGTAGTCTAGGAAAAGCACCGATCAGCGCCAACCCGGATAGCTCCTCAAAACGACCGGGAAATTTAATACTGGTATCAAGAAATTCCAATAAAATGATCACCGAAGCCGTAATGATCAGTCCAGCCATGAACGCAGCTAAAATGGCAATCATCCTTTTTGAGGAGTTTGGCTTTAGAGGATAAACCGGATTATCAATGATTTGTATTTCAGACTGCTCAACATTCTTTTGTTTCATGATACTCTGATTCAGATTGTTCAGATGGTTCATGTAATCCTCCTGAGCCACGTTGATCTCTCGTTCAATCTTCTTTAACTGGCTGCCCAGCGGGGCAAATTCATCATATTTCTGTAAAAAAGCAGCTTTACGTGCGGTGAGTGTCTTATATCTGGCTTGAGTTTCTTCAACTTCAATGGCCTTTTCAAGCCATTTTTGCAAAACGGTCTGAACATTAAGACCATCCACGGTCCGGTTGAAATCAAACGATCTGGTCAGCTCCCTGTTAAACTCTCGCTTAAGTTCTGCCAATTCCGACCTCAGGATTCCCATTCCTGAAGTGTCTCCGGTTGAACCATCCTTGATCTCCCGGTTAGAGATTTGCAGGGCTTTCTCATAGACCATTTTCCTCTTGTCAAGAAGACTGCTGTTCTGTAATAAGGTTTGTCCCTTTTCCCCCAGATTGGATTCTACCAGGGCCAATGCTGTTTTTGCAGCTGAGAATTTACCCGCCTCCTCATACCAGTCACGGTCAAGTGTTTCTTTCTGCTCCGAGATAAACTTTGTTTGCTCATCGTAATTGATAATCCGGTTGGCCACCTGGAATTGCAGCAGATTTTGCTCAAGGCTGTCCAGTTGTTTTTTGGCTGCATTCACCCGCTCCTTGAAATATTCTGTGACAAGAACGGTTTGTGTGGTGGTGATCTCCTGATATGAAGCCTTGAAAACATCAGTAAGAATTTTGAGTGTCTGCATACTTACAGCAGGGTCGTTCGAATCAAAGGTTAGTTTGATAAGGTCGGAACTTTGTATTCGCGAGACTTTTACGCTCGAAATCTTTTGAACGCTATAATAGGGATTCGATGATTGAAGAGTATGGAAAAGGTAATTATCCTGGTCCGCTTCCTTATAGGCAGTCATATCCATCACCAGCCGGTTAAAGCGTCTTGTGTATTCGTCAGTGCTGGGGTCTGAAAATTGTTTTTGAGCCTGGTCAAACTCCGTTCGCCGGGAATTGCCGGACCATGAAATCGAATCGCCTCTCCCCCCTTGCTCAGGTACATTCACGTCGACTATAACGGGCACCTGTTTCTGAATGACCGTATCAGCCCAGTATGGTTCCGAAACAGTGCCGACAATAATCCGCTGCCCGCCATTGAATGGGGGCATAGGGGAATTCAATCGCCGAAGCCGCTCAGTGGAGAGTCCGAATTTTTCAGAAACAGCATTTGGGCTATCTCCGGCTTTAATTGTATAATATTTATGTTTCACCCGGAATCGCTGGACCCTTTCGGTCACCGTTTGCGATTCCCAAATGGTATCCTTAACCGTTTTTGAAATGGATTCAACGGAATTCACCGGCATTTGATAATCACCGGTCTGTCGCTGATTTTCTTCGTTTGAATTGTCCCGATAGCTTTTTTCCACCATCAGTTTTATATCAACCGGGACTTCTGACATAAGATCTTTCCACGTTTCAGTCATGCAAAACCTTGGATCCGGTTTCTTTAACAACAAGTGCTGTGCCATCAGCCTGATGGCCGTCTTTTCCTGAGTTTCCCGGCTTTTGATAATATTGATCAGATTATCAAACTGCGCATTATTGGCAAAAAGGTCAAAACGGGCATTGGAGCCCGATTCTATATCATATCCGGTCGCAATTCCAGTATATACCGTTGTAGATGAAGTATAGGTTTTTGGTTTACCTCTGGTAAAGAGATATACCAGGATGGCCATTCCTAAGGCAACTCCAAAGATCAGGAGCAGGTTTTTAAAAAGTAAGCGTATAAAATATAACAGGTTCATTTACTGTTCGGTTTCAAGGTTGAAAGCTTTACTCCGACAATGCTTTCCAATAGATAATAGGTTTCACGCAACTCTTTTTTTGCCAGCTGGTATTCCTGGTCAGCCTTTGTTTTGATTTCCATGATTCTGGAATATTCCATGATAGGGATATCGCCGGCTTTATACTCCTGTTCTGCATAAGAAAGGTTCCCCTCCTGTCCGGCAATATGGTTCTGATTGATCTTCACAATTTCCTGATAGGATACCAGCTTGTTCCACAAACGGATCACGTCATCGTGAATCATGCGCATGAGCTCCTCTTTCTTGGCTATTTCAACCTCCACCTGATGCTTTGCAATTTTTCGCTTTTTTCCCAGGTCAAGCACATCAAACGGGGTCAATTGAAATCGGGCACCAACATTGTACCAGGTCGAATTGGATTTATCACCGCTGGTAATCGGCCACCCATCGGCAAGAAGCATGATCGAGCCGTATCTGTATTCAGAGAAAAAAAGCAAATACCTGGTCCATTCGTTTTTGATTGATTTCTCCTGCAATTCACGGATTGCTATCATGGCACTTTGTTCCTCGAGTAACGGTGATGACTCCTGGGCAAGCTGAATGAGCAAATCTAAATTCGGGATGAAAAGATTCTCATCCTCTGCGGCTTTGCCTCCCTGCGTAGGATTTTGGGCGTAAAGCAAATCCGGAAGTACGAAAAGCATCAATTCAAAAGATAGAACTATTAACAATAATGAAAATTTCGTCCTCATAAGTTCTGTTTTATACGTCCTCTTTTTGAATAAAGGCAGTGAACGTCATCAGGATAATCTTAATATCTCCCCAAAAAGTATAATGCCGCGCATATTCGTTATCCAATGACTTTCTTTCCTCATTTGACATGTCAGCGCCGCCCCGCTTACTGACCTGCCAAAGCCCTGTAATACCGGCCGGAGCAAGAAACCTTTCGGTCCAATCATCGGAGGTGAGCAATTCTGCTTCATACAAGGGAATGGGCCGGTTACCGACCACCGACATTTCACCGCGCAAAACATTAACCAGCTGAGGCAGTTCATCGATGCTGGTTTTTCTAATAAGACGTCCAACTTTTGTAACCCTGGGGTCGTTTACAATTTTATTGAATGTTTTGCCCAACTTCTCCCGCTTTGTTCTCAAATACTGATTTTCGCAGATCTCATGTTCCTTAATGTACAAAATGGTTGAGCAGGGATGACCGAGCCTCAGGCAATCAGGGCATTCCGCCGCATAGGGCTCTTCCACTTTTTTCTCCGCATATTGATTGAGATGTTTCAGTTCCTTCAACTTTGCATCGGCACCGATAAACATCGATCGGAATTTGAAAAAAGGAAACACGGAATAACCGGCTCCAACCCGTTTGGCAGCATAAAATACCGGCCCCTTGGATTCAAGCCGGATGGCAATTGCCACTAAAAGGAATAATGGAGAAAGCACCAGGAGCATCAATGATGCAAAAACGATATCGAAGACCCTCTTAATCAAAGGAATTCTGATCTTTTTTTGCTTGGATTCCACAACAGATAAAATCGACTTCAACTTTTTATAAGGTACCAGAAATTCCAGGCGCTTATGGATTTTTTCAACGTCCAAAGGTTTCTGATAGTAGTCATCCACCCCCAGGCTCTGGGCTTTGAGCAACTCTTCCCTGACCACCATATCATCAACCAGGATAAAAGGAACTGTCAGGAATTTTATATTCTGTAATAATTCATCATGCAGGGCAAAACCTGTCATGCCCTGTTGAATAACCTCTGCCAGAATTGCACACGGAGCCGGATTCGACTCAAGCCAGTTAATAGCTTGAAAACCGTTTTCAACCGCATGGATTTCATAGGTCTTAACGCTCTGGAAACTTTGAATAACTGTTTCATCTTTACCAACATAAAGGATAATGCAAGTCAAATTATCCGATGAATTCATGTCCTTTGTTTTATCCATTTAGCCGGATCCGTAACAAAATGTCAATTTTTATAGTCAGCTCCTCCGGATTGAACGGCTTGATCATAAAATCCAGTGCTCCGGCTTTCAAACATCTTACCCTCTCTGCACTTGAATCAACTCCGGAAAGCATGAGGACCGGGATCGATCGGAAAAAACCGCTGGATTTGACCTGCTGGAGAAATTCAAAACCATTCATGCTTGGCATCTCAAGATCAACGATCATGAGGTCAGGCATGTTTCCTCCCTGGAGCCAGGTTAAAGCTTCCTGTCCATTGCCCAACGCAGTAACTTCATATAATTGGCTTAAGAACTTATCCAATAAAGTCCTGATGGTAATTTCATCATCGATAACCAATATTTTCTTTCTCATATACCAGAAGATTTAGATCCGGATCAACTTCAACACACTGGTAGTAAAATTATAATAATTTGGCTTACGCGGCGAGGATTTACATTTATTAGAATGATGTTCATCACAATATTTACAGGTGTTTTGACCATCTTGGCCGGAACTGTTATATTTAGACATTGAATTGTTCCCGAAAAGTTTACGTATTTCACTTAAGATTACCGAATTAATTACTGAAAAATTAAACACTTATGAAAATCACCGTTGTAGGCACCGGTTACGTAGGCCTGGTTACTGGCACCTGTTTTGCTGAAACTGGCGTATCTGTTACCTGCGTTGACATAGATCAGAACAAAATTGATATGCTGAACAATGGTCAGGTACCCATCTATGAACCGGGGTTGGACGATATGATCAAGCATAATGTGGAAAAGGAAAGACTGTCGTTTACTACAAAAATCCAAGAAAGCCTTGGTGAAGTCAATGTGGTATTCATTGCTGTCGGTACACCACCCGATGAGGATGGCAGTGCCGATTTGCGCTATGTTCTGGGTGTTGCCAGGGATATCGGAAAATTTATGGATCAGTACCTGGTGGTAGTGACCAAAAGTACTGTCCCCATCGGAACTGCAGTCAAAGTAAGGGCTGCAGTGAAAGAGGAACTCGATAAGCGGGGGGTGGATATTGAATTTGATGTTGCCTCGAACCCCGAATTTCTGAAAGAAGGCTCGGCTATTGCTGATTTCATGAAACCCGACCGTATTGTATGCGGTGTGAATTCTGAGATGGCTGAAAAGACCCTTTCACGTTTGTATAAACCATTTGTTCTCAACGGTCACCCGTTGATCTTCATGGATATACCCTCCGCTGAGATGACGAAATACGCTGCAAACTCCATGCTTGCCACCAAAATCAGTTTTATGAACGATATCTCAAACCTTTGTGAAATCGTTGGAGCAGATGTGGACATGGTTAGAAAGGGCATCGGCAGTGATTCAAGAATCGGGACAAAGTTCATTTATCCGGGAGTTGGATATGGGGGAAGCTGCTTCCCGAAAGATGTCAAGGCACTGATAAAAACCGCTTCCGAGTACGGCTACAAAATGAGGGTTCTTCAATCTGTTGAGGACGTGAATGATGATCAGAAAAAACTGATGTTCAGCAAGGTCAGCAATTATTTTAGCGGTCAGCTGAAAGGAAAGACCATAGCCATTTGGGGACTGGCATTTAAACCTAATACTGATGATATGCGTGAGGCTCCGGCCCTCGTGGTTATTGATCAATTGGTTGCGGCCGGAGCCCATGTGGTGGCTTATGATCCCGTTGCAAACCAAGAAACAAAAAGAAAAATTGGCGACATCATCACCTATGTTTCAGATCAGTATGAAGCACTTATTGATGCTGATGCTTTGCTTCTTCTGACCGAATGGAATGAATTCCGGGTACCAAAATATAAGATAATGTCAAAATTAATGAAGCATCTTGTCGTTTTTGATGGGAGGAATATTTACGATCCGGAAGAAATGGCTGAAGTTGGGTTCAAATACTTTGGAATGGGCAGAAGAGTCAGATAAATTAAACCAAATGAAAAAAATACTAATCACTGGTGGAGCAGGCTTTATCGGTTCCCACTTGTGTGAACGGCTGCTGAACGAAGGAAATGAGGTTATTTGCCTGGACAATTATTTTACAGGAAGCAAACAAAACGTTGTCCACCTTCTCAGCAATCCTTACTTCGAAATGATCCGTCATGATGTTACTGAGCCTTACTTTATTGAAGTGGATGAAATATACAACCTGGCCTGTCCGGCCTCCCCGGTACATTACCAGTACAACCCCATAAAGACGATCAAGACATCCGTTATGGGGGCAATAAATATGCTGGGCCTGGCCAAGAGGATCAAGGCGAAAGTACTCCAGGCCTCAACAAGCGAAGTTTATGGCGATCCCAAAATCCATCCTCAGACCGAAGATTATTGGGGCCATGTAAATCCTATCGGAACAAGGTCTTGTTATGATGAAGGTAAAAGGTGTGCCGAATCTTTATTCATGAATTACCATCAGCAGAACGATGTCAGGATAAAGATCATTCGCATTTTCAATACCTATGGCACGCGAATGCATCCTCAGGACGGAAGGGTCGTTTCCAATTTCATCATACAGGCTTTACATAGCAGGGATATCACCATCTATGGAGATGGCAGCCAAACCCGGAGTTTTCAATATGTTGATGATCTTATTGAAGGGATGATGCGAATGATGGCAACCGGAGATGACTTTGTCGGTCCCGTAAACATTGGAAATCCCATGGAATTTACGATTCGCGAGCTCGCTGAAAAGGTCATTCAGTTAACTGGTTCAATGTCGAAATTGGTCTTTTTGCCCTTACCACAGGATGATCCCAATCAACGGCAGCCAAATATCGCCCTTGCCAAAAAGATGCTCTCTGGTTGGGAACCCAAAGTACACCTGGAGGAAGGTCTGTTGAAAACGATAGCCTATTTTAGAAAGCTGGAAAAATTATAAGAATATGAACCCCTCATGGACTAAGCTCGCAATATGTATGAAAATAATTTGAGGGCTCCATGAGTGCGAGCCAATCTAATTTGAACACATAAATTATTTACGAATGAAAGGAATTATCCTTGCCGGCGGCGCCGGAACGCGATTATACCCCCTAACAAAAAGTATATCAAAGCAAATTGTTCCGATTTACGATAAACCGATGATCTATTATCCTTTATCGGTTCTCATGCTCGCTGGTTTACGAGAGGTATTGGTCATTTCAACTCCGAAGGATCTTCATCTGTATGAGGATTTATTCGGAACAGGAGAACAATTGGGTATTAAAATTACCTATGCGGAACAGCCTTCTCCCGACGGTCTGGCACAGGCCTTTTTGATTGGTGAAGAGTTTCTTGCGGGAGACGAAGCATGCCTGGTGTTAGGCGATAATATTTTTTACGGGTACAATCTGAGTGGTATTGTGGAAGAAGCGGCACAATTAAAAAATGGGGCCGTTGTATTCGGTTATTATGTTACGGATCCGGAACGATACGGAGTAGCGGAATTTGATGATACCGGTAAAGTCCTCAGCCTGGAAGAAAAACCATCAAAACCAAAATCGAATTATGCTGTAACGGGGCTCTATTTTTATGACAAGACAGTCGTGGACAAAGCCAAATCGTTAAAGCCCTCAGTCCGCGGAGAATTGGAGATTACCGATCTTAACCGGCTATATCTTGAAGAAGGATCTCTCAAAGTCAGTCTTTTAGGTCGGGGAATGGCCTGGCTCGACACAGGCACCCATGATAGCTTGCTGCAGGCCTCCAATTTTATTTCAACCATTGAACAGCGGCAAGGCTTAAAAGTGGCCTGTATCGAAGAAATTGCCTTCAAGAAAGGGTATATTAGCCAGCAGCAATTAATCGATCTTGCAATGCCTTTGAAAAACAATCAGTATGGCCAGTATCTGCTTGCCATTGCCAGCGAGAAAATTAAAAAGTGGTAACCAGATTTATGATAATAAAAGAAACGCCTCTTCCCGGATTATTGATCATTGAACCCAAGGTTTTTGAAGATTCCCGGGGCTATTTCTTTGAAAGCTTTAACAGAAAAAACCTCCTTGATGCGGGTGTTGAAGCCCAATTTGTACAGGATAACCAATCCCTGTCGCATTATGGAGTTTTGCGTGGTTTGCATTACCAGCTGGCTCCTTATGCCCAAAGCAAATTGGTGAGGGTTCTGATGGGATCAGTCTGGGATGTAGTGGTGGATATACGGAAGAACTCCCCTACTTTCGGACAGTATTTCGGTATTGAAATCAGTGCAGAAAACAAGATCCAACTATTTATCCCGCAGGGATTTGCCCATGGTTTTGCTGTAACCAGTCCATCTGCCGTATTCTTTTATAAGTGCGATAGCTTTTATAATCCCGAAGCGGAGCGCGGGATCCATTTCAATGATCCCGGACTGTCCATTCCATGGCCAATCCCAGAGGATAAAACTATCATCAGCTCAAAGGATAAAATATTACCGTTGCTAAAAGAGGCAACTATGAATTTTGTTTATTGACCGTGAAAACGATTAAGATCCTCCTCACAGGGGCAAATGGACAGCTTGGCCAGGCCCTCCTGCGATTGACTGATGTTTCTGTCAAGGTGCAATGGATACCCACCGATTACCCGGAATTGGATATCACAGACCGCCCGGCGGTGGAATCATTTGTCAAGGGATATAACCCTGATTTCATGATTAATTGCGCGGCTTACACAGCCGTTGACCTGGCCGAACAGGAATTTGACAAGGCCCTGGTCATCAATGCAAAAGGACCTGAGAATCTGGCATTGGCAGCAAAAATGGCTGATATACCTCTTATTCACATATCTACCGATTACGTTTTCTCCGGACAGAGTTTCAATCCTTATATCGAAACTGATAAACCCGATCCCCAGGGCGCCTATGGGAAAACAAAGTTCGCCGGAGAGCAGGCGATTATCCATATCGGAGGTAAAGTAGTTATTGTCAGAACCAGCTGGCTATATTCTGAATTCGGAAAAAATTTCTTTTTGACTATGCTCAGGTTGGGGCAAGAGAGGGAATCCATCGGGGTGATAGGTGACCAGATAGGTTCCCCAACTTATGCTGGTGACCTGGCTCAGGGATTGATGAAAATTGTTGAATACCATTTAAAAAATCCCGGTTGGATATCCAAACCCGAAATCTATCATTTCTGCAATACAGGTGCGGCAAGTTGGTATGATTTATCCATTGCCATCATGGAAACGGCGGAACTAAAATGTCATGTTAATCTATTAAGAACTGAGGATTACCCATTGCCCGCACCCCGGCCTGCCTATAGCATCATGGATACTAAAAAATTCAGAAATTCTTTCTGGCCGGATATTCCTTACTGGCGGACCGCAGTAAAAAGTTGCTATGCAAATTATCAGTTATTAAAAAAGTCAATCTGAAGAAGTTGTACAATGGAAAAAACTAACCTTGATCTAAAAGTGGCTGAAAAGGCTACCCAATGGCTGGCGCCTGAATTTGATCAGGAAACGAGGTTACAGGTTCAGCGGATGTTAGATGAGGACCCGGAATTGCTGGTCGAATCTTTTTACAGAAACCTGGAATTCGGAACCGGTGGTATGCGTGGAATCATGGGACCCGGAACCAACCGTATGAATATTTATGTAATCGGAATAGCAACCCAGGGTTTATGTAATTATATCAAGATGAACTACCCCGGCAGAACCGACCTTAAAATTGCCATCGCTTATGATAGCCGCAATAATTCACGTCTCTTCGCTGAAACCACTGCGAAAGTGGCATCGGCCAATGGTATTCATGCCTATCTCTTTCAAGAGCTGAGGCCAACCCCCGAACTTTCGTTTGCCATACGCCATCTGGGATGCCAATCGGGAGTGGTCGTAACTGCCTCACACAACCCCAGGGAGTACAACGGGTATAAGGTTTACTGGGGAGATGGCGGACAGGTGATTGCCCCCCATGATGAGGATATTATTAAGGAAGTAGAAAAAATCCGGGATATTAGGGAAGTCCGGTTTGATGGCAATGCCGATCTTATCCACCCGATAGGCAGTGAAATAGACAATGCCTATCTTGATTGCCTGACCTCTTTATCGCTGAATCCGCAAAATAATCGTAAGTATCATGACCTTAAAATTGTTTACACGCCAATCCACGGCACTGGGGTAACCATGGTTCCGGCCATCCTGAAAAGATTTGGTTTCTCCAATATTATACATGTTCCGGAGCAGGATATCCCGAATGGGAATTTTCCAACAGTTGTTTCACCAAATCCTGAAGAGAAAGCTGCTCTGACAATGGCTATTGATAAAGCCTTCGAAACAGGGGCGGAAATCGTCATGGCATCAGATCCCGATGCAGATCGTGTTGGGATTGCTGTGCGGAACCATGACGGTAACTTTAAACTGTTGAACGGAAACCAAACCGGTGCATTACTGGTTTATTATCTGCTTAAGAATTGGTCAGATAAGGGAAAGCTGAAAGGAAATGAATTCATAGTCCGAACGGTAGTCACCACCCCTCTTTTCAATGACATTGCGAATGATTTCAACGTAAAAACCTATGAAGTCCTCACCGGATTCAAATACATTGCCGACCTGATATTGAAAAAGGAAGGCAGCGAGGTTTTCATCGGTGGTGGTGAAGAATCGTATGGATTTATGGTTGGAAGTTTTGTCAGGGATAAAGATGCGGTATCTTCCTGTGCTATGATTGCAGAAACGGCAGCCTGGGCAATGAACCAGGGGATGACGCTGCTTGACTTGCTTGAATCCATTTATGTCAAATACGGTTTGTATCAGGAGCATTTAATTTCAATAGTCAGAAAAGGAATATCCGGCATCGAGCAAATAAATGCCATGATGGAAAGGTTAAGAAGTCAGCCTCCCGAGTCTCTGGGTGGATCGGATGTTGTATTGATGCATGACTTTTTAATAGGAAGCTCCTACGATATGATATCTCACCTGAGATATGACATTAATCTTCCTAAATCCAATGTTCTGCAATATGTTACTGAAAACGGAAGCATCATATCAGCGCGACCGTCAGGGACCGAACCCAAGATCAAGTTTTATTTCAGTGTGAGGGCTCATGTTGATGACAGATCCGTTCTCAAGGATGCTGAATCCCTCCTGGATGAAAGGATAAAAACACTGATTACCGACATGAAGCTGGATAATTAACTCCACCAAATATGAGGTAGAGACAGATAATAATCTGTCTCTACACAGATCATTATCTGTCTCTACGATGTAAATTCCGGCCTGAAATTAACCAGAAATACTTTTTCTGTAGCGCGGGTGATGGCGGTATAGAGCCACCGGTAGTATTCAAGATCCAGGTTTTCCTCAGTCTGCCAGCCCTGGTCGATATATACGTGCTTCCACTGTCCACCCTGGGCCTTATGACAAGTGATCGCGTAGGCAAATTTTATTTGTAAAGCATTAAAAAACGGATCCTCCCTGATGGCTTCGGTTTTATGCTTTTTACCTTTCATGTGCTGATAATCCTCGGAAACGGCCGAAAAGAAGTTCCGGGTCCGGTCCTTATCCAAACCGGGGCCATCAGAGTATAGGGTGTCGAGCATCGCCCGGGCTTCGAATTCCATCACCCGGTAATCGGTAAACCTGACCGTCAAATCGCGAAAATCAAAACCATATAGCTCTCTTGACCCCTTGACTCTGGTTATCTCAAGGATATCCCCGTTGGCTATAAAATCAACCTCATCGGAGTTCTTGAGCCATTGGTAGTTATTTTTGACCACCATCACAAAATCCCCCATCCGGATATCCTCATCAAAGTGTAGGATCATACTCCGGATTCCCTTGTTATATCGATTAGCCAATTTATTGGAGCGGCATAAAATGATTGTTTCCTCTTGTCCAACCTTATTATAGCTTGATTCCAGCATGTCGGTCAGATTTTCTCCGGTAACACTGATAAAATCAGGGAACTTCGAAGCAATCAGTCCTGGAAAACCAGCTACCCCGGGTTTTATTTGCGTTCTGAGTTTTGTGGCATTAAAGAGAATTCCTGAATCCACGCTTTGCCTGACCACCTCGTCCAAATAGTATTCATCAACAGGAAATCCGTACCGCTGAAGGTATTTCGTATCCAATGCATCACTCTGATCAAAACCGACCGGCGGAAGCTGGGCATCATCGCCGATCAGGATCAACTTGCAGCCTAAACCACTAAAGACATAGGATATTAAGTCATCCAACAACCGCCCGCTGCCAAAAATCGATAAATCCAGCGACTGATTGGCGATCATGGAAGCTTCATCAACAATAAAAAGTGTATTCCGATGCAGGTTGCGATCAAGGTTAAACTCCCCGAACCCTTCAATAACCGACTTCTGGCGGTAAATCTTTTTGTGAATAGTGAAGGCCGCTGAACCCGAATATCTGGTTAATACTTTAGCAGCTCTCCCAGTCGGAGCCAATAAAACTGAGCGGTATCTGAATTGCGTGAGACTTTTCACTAAAGATGCGACAATAGAGGTCTTGCCTGTTCCGGCGTAGCCCTTGAGCAGCAGAATGCTGTCTTCCCGCGCCAGCAAATATTTACCTAGGGCTTGAATTACGTTTTCCTGCCCTGCTGTTGGAGTATGTCCAAGGTTTGCCGTTATGAGGCTGCAAACTTCTTCAATAAACATAAGGGTGAAAAATGCGGGAGTACGTTCTCATTGTTCCAAAATAAGTTCTAAATTTGCACTCAAACTTAAACAAATCGGTTCAAATGAAAACGGTTAGATACATTGTTCAGATCATTCTAGGTGTTTTAGTTGTGCTATTCACCTATCTGATTTACAGCGGGATCATGAAGCCAATTAACTTTGAGAAAGAAAAAAGTGCACGTTACCTTAAGGTAGTTGAAAGGTTAAAGGACATTAGAACCGCCGAAGTTGCCTATAAATCAGTCTATCAAAAATTCACCGGAAGCTTTGATACCTTGATAAATTTTGTCAAAACCGACTCATTTCCAGTTGAGTTCAAGGAAGGTTCACTGGATGACTCACTGGCTGTTGCAAAAAACCTGGTCAAGAGGTACATAATCTATGTTCCGGTACGGGATTCCATCTTTCCAAAAGGCTATAACGCTGATTCACTTCGCTATGTTCCCCATACCTCAGGTGTCCAGTTTAACTTGGCCGCCGGCAGCATTGTGACAGGATCAAAAGTCACTGTGCAGGTTTTTGAAGCAAATGCGTTAAACTTCGATATCCTCAATGGAATGAACAGGCAGCTGATTGTCAATCTAAACGACGTCGCAAAAGATTTTAAGGGACTCCGGGTGGGCAACATTAAAGAAGCCAACAACAACGCTGGGAACTGGGAATAAAGCTTAAATCTTATAGAAAAAAAGCTTCACTAAAATCCTTAGTGAAGCTTTTTTTTTACTACCACAAGATTCCCTATTTTTAAACAATGAGAAACATTGCCATAATAGACGAAAACTTTGACAGCGATGTCTGCTCATCCTGCCAGTTGGTTATCCAGCTGGGAGAACAGCTTTGTTCATTTGCCATCTTGAACGGAGTAACAAAAAAGTTTATTGCTTTTAAGAATTACTGGTTTGATCATCCGGTCACGACCGGAGATCTGGGTAATCATTTTCGCAAGCTTTTACTGGGCGACAGTTACTTGCTCCGGCAATATAAATCGGTTAAGCTGGTTTACCTGACACCTGTTTCAGTTTTAGTTCCTGCTCCGCTGTTCCGCAAAGAGGCACCGGAAGTTTATTTTAATACAGGTCCTCACCTGGCTTCTTCAGACAAGGTTCTTTTCAGGAAGATTCCGGCTATTGAAGCCTTCTCTGTTTTTCCGGTCCCCGGAGAATTGATAAGTCAGGTTGGAATGGTGTTGAACGATGTCCAGTTCTTTCATCAGGGATGCCCACAGATTGAAGCTGCTATTTCGGAATCTGTGAAAATCAGCGACCAGTCGCATATACTGGCCAATATTAATCCTGGCTTTGTTGATTTAATGATACTTGAATCCGGTAAACTAAAGTTATTTAACAGCTTTGTTATTAAGAATCCTGAGGATATCGCTTTCTATACGTTATACTTATATGAGCAATTCGGGTTTTCACAAGAAGAAACTCCGCTGCTGGTTTCCGGTTTTATAGAATTATATCCGGGAATGATGGAATTATTAAACCGGTTTTTGCGAAAAGTAGTTTTAGGGGGATTGCCCGATACCTATTCATATAGTCCTGTCTTTAATTCACTTACCCCTTATCACTTTTCTCAGCTAATCAATCTGGCGCGATGCGAATAATCAATGGATATCTGAGCGGTAGAAGGCCTGTGGTTCCCAAAAACCTTCTCGCCCGACCAACGACCGATATGGCGCGTGAGGGTCTTTTTAATATTTTACGGAACAGGCTTGACTTTGAAAACAGCAGAGTGCTGGACCTTTTCTCCGGAACCGGAATCATCGGTTATGAATTTGCTTCATTGGGCTGCAGGGATATTACCTGCGTTGAACGCGACAGGTTTCATTGTGCGTCAATCAGAAAAAACTTTGATTTGCTGGATATCAATTCCATACGATTGATCGAAACCGACGCATTCAATTTCCTCAAAAAAGAGGTCCATCCTTTCGACTTCATATTTGCTGATCCCCCATATAACCATGCGCTGATCACTACCCTTCCATCCCTCATTATCGGAAAGAACCGGCTGGTCCCGGATGGTCTATTCGTTCTGGAACACGGACCGGATAAAACTTTTAAAGATAGTCCCGGATATACTGAGGAGCGTAACTACGGTAAGGTGCATTTTTCCTTTTTCAAGGATTAACAACTTTTAACTTTTCATATCCTTATTAACCGGGCTCAACGATTATTTTTGTTTGACCTGATCTTAATAACTTATGAAAAGCACCTTCCTGATTTTAGTCGTTTTTTTCCTTTGTTCGTTTCTTTTACCAGCCCAGAACCAGCAGAAAGAAATTGGTTTACAAACTATCACGGCCCAATCCATTCAGGGCCCCCTTGAGTTTTTGGCCTCAGATTGGATGACCGGTCGGGAAACTGGTACGGCAGGTGAATTCATGGCATCAGATTATATAGCGGCCATGTATAAAGCCATGGGGCTAAAACCCGGCGGATCAGCCAACATGTTCAATCCCAGCTATTTTCAGAATATCAGTTTTATACAAACAAAGCCGGGCGACCGGCAAGAATGTTCAATAGTTGTTGAGAGGCCGGGTGTTAATTATCAAATGGATCTCACTTATAAAGTTGATTATTCGATAGCTCCTGGAAATCAGACCATCGAAGTTAATGCCCCGGTTATTTTTGTCGGCTATGGCATCGAAAATAAAAAGTTGAAACAGAACGACTTTAAAGGGCTTGACGTAAAAGGTAAAATCCTTATCCGGTTATCCGGTTATCCCGGCTGGCAAGATCCGGACTCCAAAAACTTCAAGCGATTTTCCTCATCTGGGCCCTTGGTTGCCCGACAGGTTGAATTGGACAAAGATGCCGTTGCGCTGGCCAAGGGAGCCATTGCCATTATTGAAGTTCGCAGCGGATCTGCAGGCTTTGTCCCGGCACCTTCAAACTTGCCCTTCCGCTATAATGAGTCAAATTATGAAGGAGATGTTCCATTCAATACCGAAGTGCGCTACCGGACCGCCCTTCAGGGAGTGTCCGGTCCAGGATTGACCCGGATTAACTTATCCAGTAAAGCATTAAATATGCTTATCGACGGATCCGGGATTGATTTCAAAACTTATGAAGCCCTTGCGGCAGATGGTAATATTAAACCTTCCGGAAATCTGGCTGACCGTTACCTGAAATTTGTAAGCTCCATCGATTCAAAGATCGTTCGAGGACGGAATGTAATAGGGGTTTTGGAAGGAACCGATACAAAAAGCTGCATCGTGGTTGGTGCTCATTATGACCACGTGGGCCAGACGAAAGGCTTTATTTATAATGGTTCTGATGATAATGCATCAGGAACAGTCGGAGTCATGACCATTGCCCGGGCAATGATTGCCACCGGAGTAAAACCGAAGGTTTCCGTTATTTTCTGCGCATGGACAGCTGAAGAAAAAGGACTTCTGGGATCAAAATATTTTGCCGGCCATCCTCTGATTGAGGATATTAGGTGCTATATGAATTATGATATGATCAGCAGGACAGCACCGGATGATTCAACAGGCTTGAAATGCGATTTCAATTATTCCTCCGGCTTGCCCTATCTTAGGGAGATAACCGAGAAACATATCCAGGACTACTCGATAAGGTTGAACATGGATTATAAAACCTCGCCCAAACCGGTTGGCGGATCGGATTTCTCGTCCTTCTCCGAAAAAGGGATACCAATCTTTCTTATTCACGGTAAATTCACACCTGACTACCATCAATATACTGATCATTCTGATAAAGCTGTCTTGCCCTATATGACTGAAATTGTGAAACTTGGTTATCTGAATATTTTTGAGTTGGCAAATAGAAAATGGTAATTAATAATAAAACTATGAAAAAGCAGATTCGATTTATCTTCCTGATGGGACTCCTCACGGGTTTTGCCTTGCCGCATTATGCCCAGGAATCCCCGAGAGACAAGGGCTTGAGTGCCATCACTAAAGAAGCCCTGCAAGGCCAGTTGGAATTTCTGGCATCAGATTGGACGGAGGGTCGCGAAACCGGTACCAAGGGGGAATATATGGCATCCGATTATATCGCAAGCATGTTCAAGTTATATGGATTAACCCCCGGTGGAGATCTTGAGGCTGCAAGGATGGGCGGACGTGGCCAAAGACCGACGGCAGGAGCAGCAGCACAGCGGCCCGAGCCCAAACGCACCTATTTTCAGAACATCAATTTTATAGAATCCTATCCGGGTGAAACGCAGGAGATGAGCATAATCACTAAATCAGGTTCTGGTTCGAGGGCAGTTGATTTTGCTTACCAGACTGATTTCTCGGTGACACCAGGTCAGGTGGGTATTGAGGCTGAAGTTCCGATAGTATTCATTGGTTATGGTCTTGTGGATGAGAAAAACGGATATGACGATTTCAAAGGTCTTGACCTTAAAGGGAAAATCGTCATAAAGCTGAATGGATATCCCGGTTCAAAAGACATGAATTCCAAAGCCTATGAAAAATTTAAACCGGCGGTTCAGACTCCTGATCCCAATGCACCCAGGCAGTTCAGACCAGGTGGTTTTGGCCGTTATCCCTGGGCTAATGAAAAAGGGGTAGTCGGTATCATTGAAATCCGCACGGTCAACGATCCTACAACCCAGTGGGCTGCAAACGTTCCTTTTCGCTATAATACTGCAACTTATGAAGGTGACGTTCCGCAGAGCAGGATTAGAAAATCGATGCAGATCATGAACGATAAAGTTGATGTCGGCTATATGACCCTCCAGGTTACTGACAGGGTGATCAATGAAATTATCAGTGGGTCAGGTATTGATATTGCAGCAATTGAAAAGCAGATAGCCGAAACCGGGAAACCGGCGTCTCGCGAATTAACCGGGAAATTCATGCATATAAAAACCACCGTTGAATCGCGTATCGTTAGGGGCAGGAATGTTGTTGGAGTGATTGAAGGTAAAAACCCAGACGAAATAGTGGTCATTGGCGGCCATTATGACCATCTGGGAAAACAGGATGGGTTTATTTTTAACGGAGCCGACGACAATGCTTCGGGAACTGTTGGTGTTATGACCATTGCCAAAGCAATGATGGCCACAGGGATTAAACCAGAGAAAACGATGGTTTTCTGTGCGTGGACAGGTGAAGAAAAAGGTTTACTGGGTTCAAAATTCTTTGCCGATCATCCCTATAAGGATAAAATCCTTTGCGATCTGAACTTCGATATGATTTCAAGGAATGATCCCGGTGAAAATATGGATAACAAGATCATGATGAATTATTCCAATAAATTCCCGATCTCCAGAGAGTTAGTTGAAAAGTTCAATAAAGATCTGAACATGGGCCTGGAAATAAAATTCACCGGTTCGGAAAAACCGGGCGGTGGAAGTGACCATGCATCATTCTCAGCAAAGGACATCCCGATTTATTATTTTATGGCAGGTATGCCTCCTGAATATCACAAGTTTAATGACCACATTGAACTCGTTGTATGGGATAAATTCGTGAAAATTGTCCAATTAGGCTACCTGAGCTTATTCGAGATTGTACAGAACTGGAAATAAGAGGTTAGAGATTAAAGGTTAGAGGTTAGAGGTTAAAGGTTAGTGATAATTGATGATGAAAGCTGCCGGCGGAAGCCGGCGGCTTTTTTTTGATTTAGTATTGCCTCTGACTTCTGCTTTACTATTGACTAATTGCACTGTACAACAGGATATTATCACAGGAGAAACCAAGACTGATACGAGCAGGATTGAAGGAACGACAAAAGGTTTGCATTAGAGACTGGCTATGAAAAAGGTCCCGCCCACAACCACCCGACGTTTGCAATCTGGCTTGACGATAACGAGATCCCAATTTGAAAGTACTACCCTTCAGCCTTTTTCCTTTGCCATCTTACATGAGCCTTGAGCCTTGAGCCTTGAGCCTTAAGCCTTGAGCCTTATCTTCCGGCTTAATTCCTCAATATCTTCCTGACCACCGTCTTTCCCTGAATCCCAACCCTCACAAAATATACCCCTCTCTCGCGAATCTGTATTTCAATTTCGGATTTATCACCATGAGAATCATAAAAAACCCGGCGTCCAAGCAGATCCAGAATTTCAACCGATGACACCGGGATGGAGGAAGTCACCCGGATATGGTCATTGGTGGGATTGGGAAATATCTCAATATTCTCCATTGCCACCTCATTTACCGATACCGGAGTCTTGCAGGTATCACAAATCAGGTTGTTCGCTTCGGAATAGCAGTCCAGCCAGGAAATAGAGGGCATGCAGCCATGCGGGATTAGTCCGAATATGGAGCCGACCCCTTCAATGAGATACAAGTTGTCACCAAAAACATTTTTGGCATTATAACGGCGGCGATAAGTATCGCAGTATTCAACGGAATCTATTGAAATGACCGTCTCGTCAGATCCACAGGTAAATAGCACGGTATCGCCAACCTTAATATTAAAATCATATAATAAGAAACCTCCCAACCAAACCTGTCTGTTTATTGTATCGTTACGGATCGGACCGTAATAACCTGACAATTCGCGACGGGCCCATTCCGGGTAACGGGTAACACCCCTATAGTACAATTTGTTAAAGAGCGTATCATTGATGATAGTATCCCCCTGGCAATAGAATTTCACCTCTTCTTTAATATAATAGGTACCATAGTAGCCGAAAACCCCGCCTTTGGTATCATATCCGCAAACCCACTCACCATGCTTAAAATCGAAAGGAGTATAAGACTGGCCCTGAACCTTGGCAGCCATAATGAAACAACTGATTATGATACCTAAGAATTTCAGGTTGGAAAAGAAATTCATCGGAGAAGAAATTATAACCGGATATGCAACACTCAATGATTCAATCGAATAACAAATATGCAATGATTTTGTTATCCTTCATAAGTTACAAAAAATTCCGCATTTAACCAGGTGGTTTTTGTCTCCGGTAACGGAGACAGACCGCGGTCTGTCTCTACATCGTTCTTCCGCGTCACGCGTCAATGATCTTGCCAACTGCTTACTGCTTACTGCTTACTGCTTACTGTCCACTGCCTACTCCTGCCTGAATTCATCGATCAACCGGGTAAGATTACGTACCAGGGGGCGTGATTTTTTACGCCAGACGAGGTACCCGATCAGGTAGGAAATGCCCATGACGGCAAAATAACCCGCTTGTATGACCAGGATTGTTTCAAGCAGGCTCCAGGATACCGGCCAGGTTTGGTCGGTCAGGGCCCAGGTTACTGCAAAATCACTGACCAGTACGATAAATAGGATGAACCAGATTTTCCCCGGACGGAGGAGTTGGTGTCTCTCCCTGGCGTCTTCCAGCATTTTTAAAACCGGAGCGGTATAATCCGCCTGATAAGTTTTGCGGTAATGGTGGCGGAAGAAAAATGCTGCAACCACAAAAACGAGAACATAAATCACTCCTTGTATCCGGTTTGCAATGGTAAGTTCAGGGTCGGGGTTCAGAATCATTAGTCCCAGATAAAAGACTGCAAATACCACATAAAGAATAAACATCCTGTACATCAGGCGCTTATTCTTGTTATCCAGATTCTTCAACTGTTCGACCACCTGATCGAGGTCCGGAACCTGCCCTTCCGGAAAGATTATTTTCTTAATAGTCATACTTTCCTCCTTTCACTTTTTCACGGAGTTCTTCTTTAATCCGATGAATCTTCACCCTGACATTGCTTTCGGTAATACCCACAATCTCAGCAATCTCCTTGGTGTTGAGCTCTTCCAGGACGAGCGACATGATGATCTTATCCACTACCGACAATTCGTTGATCAGATCGGCCATCACCTCCAGCTGCTTTTCGTGAACCAGTTTTGTTTCCCCGTCCTCACCCACCAGGTTGGCTGCTTTTCCATCGTCCAGATAGGTGTTGAAATTGAGGTATTTATTCTTCTTGTTCACAAAAGAGAGGGCGGTATTCACCGCTATCCGGTAAACCCAGGTTGATAGCTGTGCATCTCCCCGGAATTTTTCCAGTCCTCTCCAAACATTGATCAGGATCTCCTGATAAAGATCCTCCGAATCATCAGAAACACCGGCATAATACCGGCATACTGAGCGGATCCGGCTCTGGTTTTCTTCGATGATCTGCTTGTACTGACTGTCCTTGCTGTTCATGTCACTTTCCCGTTCAGCAGTTTGACTATTCTCTGATTGTAATGTTACAAAAGAAATCACCCTTCACAAAAATTCGGGAAGCACCAAGATCTGTACACAATATCAAATTATTTCTTATATTATAAACGATATTTTGTTTAATTTTTGATCTTTTATTAACCGCTGCCCACCAATGAGCGACCGAAGGGAGCCAATTAGCGAGGCGATAGCCGAGCATAATTAGCGAGCGATAGCGAGCCAATTAGTGAGCGCAGCGAACCTATTATGTTTCTGAACTGTCACAGCTACTTCAGCCTCCGCTACGGAACGCTCCCAATCGACGATCTGGTGGAAGAAGCCCTCAAGAGCGGGGTTACTGCTCTTACATTGACCGATATCAATAACTCCACCGGGGTGCCTGATTTTGTCAAAGCCTGCCGGAAAGCAGGAATCAAGCCCATCACCGGGATCGAATTCCGTACGGATGACCGGCGCCATTATACCGGAATCGCGCGTAACCGTGAAGGGATGCGTGAACTGAACGATTTGCTTACCCAACATAATATTTCCGGCAATCTCCTGCCCGACCGACCGGAAAATCTCGATAACTGCTTCATTGTTTATCCATTAGGCTCTTGCCCTAAAACAAGGCTGCGGGATAATGAATGGGTAGGAATCCATATGCGTGAAACCCGCCGCCTGATCAGTTCCGAGTTTAAGTCCAACCAGTCGAAAGTGGTACTGATGCACCCGGTTACCTTCGCTGATACCGGCGGATACCAGCTTCACCGAAATCTTCGGGCCATCGATCATAACACCCTGCTATCCAAACTAAACGGGAATCAAACTGCCGATGCCGGAGAACGGTTCTGGCCCGTTCACGAGCTCAAGGCCGCTTTACACGACTATCCCCGGATTATTCAGAACACGCTTCAGGTAATATCCCAATGCGAAGCAGAATTTGATTTCACGACCGTTAAAAACAAACAGACCTTCACCGACAACAGCCGTGATGATTATCACCTGCTGACCAAACTTGCAATGGATGGAGTGCGGCACCGGTATGGTAAAAATAACACCGAGGCTATCCAGCGCGTTCAGAAAGAGCTGGATATCATAGCCCGATTGGGTTTTTCAGCCTATTTCCTCATCACCTGGGATATTATTCGCTACTCCATGTCGCGCGGATTCCACCACGTGGGCCGGGGCTCCGGCGCCAATTCAGTTGTCGCCTATTGCCTGAAAATAACAGATGTCGATCCCATCGACCTCGACCTGTACTTTGAGCGCTTCATTAATCCCCGCCGCACAAGCCCCCCCGATTTTGATATCGATTATTCATGGAAGGACCGTGATGAAGTGCAGGATTACATCTTCAAATGTTACGGATACCTGCATACCGCTTTGCTTGGAACCATGTCGACCTTTCGGGGAAAATCAATCATTCGCGAATTGGGAAAAGTATACGGCCTGCCGAAAGCCGACATCGACCGCCTGATCGATGATCCGCAGAACCCACTGAATAAAACGGATATGGTCGATCATATCCGTGAAATCGGAGTGAAAATGACCGATTACCCCAACCTGCGGAGCATTCACGCAGGTGGTGTCCTGATATCAGAAGAACCGATCACTTACTTTACCGCTCTCGATATGCCCCCCAAAGGATTCCCGACTACCCAGTGGGACATGTATGTCGCTGAAGACATCGGGTTTGAAAAACTGGACATCCTCAGCCAGCGCGGCATCGGCCATATTCATGAAGCGGTGGATATCATCCATGAAAACCGGGGGATCAGCATCGACATACATCAGGTCGAAAAATTCAAAAAGGACGACCGGGTAAAAAAACTACTCAAAATTGGAGAAACCAACGGATGCTTTTACATCGAAAGTCCCGCTATGCGTGGGCTGCTCAAGAAACTAAAATGCGACGATTATCTTACCCTTGTGGCAGCCAGCTCCATCATCCGGCCCGGCGTGTCAAGTTCCGGCATGATGCGTGCGTATATCTTCCGGTTCAACAATCCGGGCAAATTCACTTATCTGCATCCGGTGATGGAAGAACAGCTCAAGGAAACCTACGGAGTCATGGTATATCAGGAAGATGTACTCAAGGTCTGCCACCACTTTGCCGGCCTCGATCTCGGGGATGCCGACGTGCTCCGCCGGGCTATGAGCGGAAAATACAGGTCAAAGGATGAGTTCCAGCGTATCGTAAACAAGTTCTTCCAGAACTGCCGGGAGAAGGGTTACACGGAGGAGGTCACCCGTGAAGTCTGGCGGCAGATCGAATCATTTGCCGCCTATTCTTTCTCAAAGGCCCACTCCGCAAGTTATGCAGTGGAAAGCTACCAGAGCCTCTATCTCAAGGCTTATTTCCCGAAAGAATTCATGGTGGCTGTACTCAATAATTTTGGAGGATTTTATTCAGCCTGGGTTTATATCAACGAAGCCCGCCGATGGGGCGCAGTCATCCATACCCCCTGCGTGAACCATTCAAACCAGCTGACCCGGATCATTGGGAAGGATATCTATCTCGGATTTGGTTATGTGAATGAGGTGGAACAGAACCTTGGGAATCAAATCGCTGCAGAACGCAAGGAAAACGGGGAGTTCAGCGACCTTGAAGACTTTGTAAGCCGCGTTAGGATAGGCATCCAGCAACTGATTCTGCTGATTCGCATCAATGCTTTCGGATTCACCGGAAAAACAAAAGCAGCATTATTGTGGGAAGCACACATGCTTTTAGGGAAAAAGGATTCGAAGGAGCTCCAGGACCAGCTCTTCGAAATGCCCCGGAAAAAGTTCATGCTCCCCGACCTTGAGCGCAACCGGCTCGAAGATGCGTATGACGAGATCGAACTCTTTGGATTCCCTGTCACCTGCTCGTATTTCGACCTCCTCAAAACCTCCTTCCGGGGCGAAATCAAGGCCCGCAACCTTACTGCTCATGTGGGCAGAAGAGTTCGCATGGCCGGACAGTTGGTAGTGATCAAATATGTGCGGACTATCAAACGTGAACTGATGCATTTTGGCTGCTTCCTCGACGATACCGGCGAATTCTTTGATACCGTTCATTTCCCGCCAAGCCTCAGGCTCTATCCTTTCAAAGGGTACGGTGTATACCTCATCCTCGGCAAAGTGGTGGAAGAATTCGGGTTTGCTTCTATCGAGGTGGAGAAGATGGCCAAGTTGCCGGTCAGAAATCTCGACGATAAAGGCGCCCTGCCGGAACTCAGAATCCAGCAGGGATATAATCCTTTCGAACAGCTACCTCCCGCAACCTAGTATTTTTTCCAGCGAATAGTAAAGTTGACAACTTTATAGAGTTGACAACTGTTATACTATAACGCTAACATACTGTCATTTGAGAAAAATTAAAAAAATATAAGCTTAGAAAGATCTTAAAGACTAAGATTATAGCGAATACTAAATGAGTTGACATCTTTAATAGAAACAGTTGTCAACTCAAATTTCAATACGTTGAATTTCTGATGTTTATTAAAGCAATCTTGTGTATTTACAAGAACAACCTACCTTTGACAAGGAATTCAGAAGTTGTCAAACAGTTGACAACTCTATAAAGTTGACAACTCTAGTTTTATGGTAGAGACGGATCATGATCCGTCTCTACACCGTACAACCATAAAGTCACTGACCTAATGAAGTTTTTTCAGGATATCAAACGCCGCGATCACAAACCTGCTTTCGGTGGTCTGGAAATATTCAAATTTATCGGCCCCGGCCTTCTCGTGACTGTCGGATTCATAGATCCGGGTAACTGGGCTTCGAACCTTGCCGCAGGAGCCGGTTTTGGGTACTCACTTTTATGGATGGTTACCCTGTCCACCATCATGCTGATCATCCTCCAACATAACGTTGCCCATCTCGGTATTGCAACCGGACTGTGCCTTTCTGAAGCAGCGTCCACGTATCTTAAACCGGGCTATTCTAAAATCATCCTAGGATCTGCCATGGTGGCCTCGGTCTCGACCTCACTCGCTGAAATCCTGGGAGGTGCCATTGCACTCAACATGCTCTTCCATATTCCAATAAAAGCCGGCGCCCTGCTTGTACTGGCTTTTGTGACCGTCATGCTTCTTACAAATTCTTATAGGCTCATCGAGAAATGGATCATTGCATTCGTGTCAATAATCGGACTTTCCTTTATTTATGAACTGAGCCTCGTTCAGATTGATTGGGGACAGGCTGCCGTTTCATGGATTACCCCGTCGTTTCCTCACGGTTCCATGATCATCATTATGAGCGTTCTGGGTGCGGTGGTGATGCCCCATAACCTTTTCCTCCATTCGGAGGTGATCCAAAGTAGGCAATGGAATCTCAAAGACGAAAAAATAATCAAGAAACAACTTGATTTTGAACTATTTGATACATTGTTCTCGATGATTGTGGGCTGGGGGATCAACAGTGCCATGATACTACTGGCCGCTGCCACATTCTTCAAGACACAAACACCGGTAACAGAATTGCAACAGGCCCACCAGATCCTGCAGCCCTTGCTTGGCGGTCAGGCGGCGAAAATTTTTGCCGTCGCCCTTTTGTTTGCTGGAATCGCTTCAACCATCACATCAGGTATGGCTGCCGGTTCGATTTTTGCCGGGATGTACAAAGAGCCCTATGACATTAAGGATAACCATTCAAAACTCGGGGTTATTATCTCACTGGTCATCGCAACCGTCATTATTTTCCTGATTTCCAATCCCTTTAATGGATTGATTTTTTCACAAATGCTCCTGAGTATTCAATTACCCATTACCATATTTTTACAGGTTTATCTGACCTCCTCTGAAGAGGTCATGGGAAAATATAAAAACACCCCATTGACACGTTTCACCCTTTATGCGGTCGGCGCTATTGTTACGGCATTGAATGTGGGCCTGCTGATAAGTCTGGTCTTTTGATGAAGACAATCATATGTCCTCATTGATGTGCAAAGCATGCAGAAACCGATGCACTATCGGGGCAAAAAGGACTGCCACGGTAGTTAAAAAAGCAATCCCGCTGAAAAGGGCATAAAAGGAAGCAAAAATTTTCCCCGTATTGTCGGTAAGAACTGCAACCGGTCCCATTCCGGTCAGAATCATGCTGGCATTATAAAACCCGTCGATCCAGCTTAAGTGTCCCAAATATTTATATCCGGCTGTTCCGATACCGACTGAAAATATCGTAAGGAGTAAGGCATAGAGTGCGAAAATCATAAACCTTTTTACAAACTTATCGAACGGCAGCAGAGCTTTGTTGTGGTTCTCAAACTTCAAATGTTTTGTTTTCATATCCTAAAGTTTATTTCTTCGAAAATCGTGGAAAGTAATTGCATTTAAAATTAATCGATTTATACGTACATATTCCTTAACATTGGATTCCTTGTATATTATACTATTTTTAACTATTAAAGTGGTTTTAACTGATAATGAATTAACGACAAACGACTTACCGGCAAATGAATATTTTTTAAAATTGAAATACCATGTCAATTAAAGGAACTCTGACCGAGAAAAACCTGCTTAAAGCTTTTGCAGGAGAATCGCAGGCTAAAAACCGTTATGAGTTTTTTGCGAAAGTGGCACGAAAAGAAGGATATGAGCAAATCGCGTCGCTTTTTGAAGAGACCGCTGGAAATGAGCTATCCCATGCCAAACAATTCTTCAGGTTTCTTGAAGGCGGTCCGGTCGAGATCACTGCAGTATACCCTGCCGGAACCATCGGAACAACAGCCGAAAACCTTGAAGCCGCAGCCATGGGGGAAAACGAGGAATGCACATCGTTGTATCCGGAGTTTGAAAGAATAGCCCGTGACGAAGGATTTAAGGAAGTTGCCAATATCTTTAAACTTATTGCCAGGATAGAGGCTGTACATGAAAAGCGTTTCAAAACATTACTGGAAAATATCGAAACAGGCAGAGTTTTCGAAAGGGGCGAAAAGGTCCAGTGGAAATGCCGTAAATGCGGATATATTCATGAAGGCACAAAACCACTGGAAAATTGTCCAGCCTGCAATCATCCTAAAAGCTACTTTGAGATTAAGGAATCAAACTACTGACCTAATCCATGAAAATCCTTCTGACTGGTGCTACCGGGTATATTGGAAGAAGACTCTTACCAGCTCTGCTTGAAAACGGACACGAAGTGGTCTGTTGCGTCAGAGCCGGTAACCGGTTCCTTGCCGACTTCCAGCACCCGAGATTAAGCAAGATGGAGATCGATTTTCTTAAGAGTGATGATATTTCTAAATTGCCTGAAGACATTGATGCTGCTTATTTTTTGATGCACTCAATGAATGTCTCGACAAAGAATTTCGAGAATCTGGAAAAGTGCATCGCCATTAATTTCGTTCAATATATCAACACCACACACGCCAGGCAAATGATTTACCTGAGCGGAATTGTGCCTTCGTCAGGCGAGATGTCCTCGCATCTCAGATCCAGATGGGAGGTAGAGAAAATTTTAACCCTGAGCCGTATTCCGGCGACTGTACTCCGGGCAGGAATAGTTGTTGGCTCAGGAAGTGCATCCTTTGAGATTATCCGGGATCTGGCGGAAAAGCTTCCGATCATGATCGCACCCAGCTGGCTTAACAACAGTTGTCAACCGGTTGCTATCCGAAATGTGATCCAATATCTCATCGGCATTTTAGGTAATGAAGGCTGTTTTGGAAAAACATACGATATCGGTGGTCCTGAAGTGTTGACTTACAAGGAAATGATTTTAGGTTATGCTAAGGTAAGGAAACTAAAGAGGCGGATTTTGACTGTCCCGTTTCTCACTCCGAAGCTTTCATCGTATTGGCTTTTCTTCATCACAACAACTTCTTACAAACTGGCTGCAAACCTGGTCGAGAGCATGAAAACGGATCTGATATGCAAAAATAATGATCTGGAAGTTCTACTTGGCATAGAATCGATCCCTTACGATCAGGCAATTAGAATGGCTTTTGCCAAAATTGAGCAAAACCTTGTGCTGTCGAGCTGGAAGGATGCATTAAACGATCCCGGCTTACTTAAACGCATGACGGGGTTTATCGAGGTTCCAAAATTCGGAACCTTCAATAATGTGCAAACAGTACCAATTAGAGGTGATTGTCAAATCGTTCTTAACAGTATCTGGGCTTTGGGTGGAGAAAACGGATGGTATTATGCAGATTGGATCTGGCAAATCCGTGGATTCATCGACCGAATGATCGGGGGTGTTGGATTACGGCGGGGGAGGACTCATCCCTGGCAGATCCATTCCGGCGATGCGCTGGATTTCTGGCGTGTTTTGATTGCCGACCGGGGTAGCCGGCGTCTGCTGCTTTTTGCTGAAATGAAAGTTCCTGGTGAAGCCTGGCTTGAGTTTAGCATCCAGGAAGGGAAAAACGGATATGAGCTTATCCAAACTGCCACTTTCCGTCCAAGTGGGATCACCGGCCGTTTTTATTGGTATATGCTTTTACCGATTCATACCTTGATCTTTGTAAATATGGCTAAGAGAATTACCTGGAAGAAACCTATTATTCCTTATCAGGATAAGGGAAACTCAGGATAAAGGTTGTACCAAATCCAGGTAGGCTTTCAACCCTGATGAACCCACCTGACAATTCAACAAATCTTTTTGTCAGGGATAATCCGAGACCGGTACCTTCATATTTTCGCTTGACCCCTTCGCTCACCTGCTTGAAATCTTCAAATATCGTATCGAAATATTTCTCCTGAATCCCTATTCCGGTATCCGATACCCTGATTGTTCCAAATCGCATTCCTCTAGTAAATTCCACTGCCGAGGATATGGTAATTCCTCCCTGGCTTGTAAATTTTATAGCATTACTTATCAAATTGATCAGAGAATTTCTGAATAACTGATCGTCCAAACGGAGTGTCAAATGAACGCTGCCATGCTGTCGTTCAATAAATAAGTCTTTTTTCTTGGCGGTTGGAGAAAAGAGGTAAATGACCTCATCAATGACCTTGTCAACCTGAACTGTATCGATCATCAAATCCAGCTTACCGGATTCCACACGAGTTAAGTCCAAAATCTGCGAAAGGGTTTGCAGCAAACGGTTTCCGCTCGACAAAATGATATCCGAGTACTTTTGAATCTCCTGATCCGTCGATTCGGTGAGGATCAGCTCGGCAAAGCCAAGAATGCCGTTGAGCGGTGTACGGATCTCATGACTCATGTTAGCAAGAAATGTAGATTTCACCCGACTGGCTTCTTCAGCCTTTTCTTTGGCTAGAACCAGTTCTTCATGCGCTTCTTTACGCTTGATTACGCTGGCAAAAATCTGTCCGAGAACTTTTAGCAGGGAAATCTCATCCTTGTTCCAAGTGCGTGACTCCCCGACCGAATCAAATCCCGCAAAACCCAACAATTCACCACTGATTTCAACAGGAATAACAATCAATGATTTTATCCCTTGAGCCTCAAGTATTTCCCTTTCCGATTTCCAATCTTCAGTGAGGGCTGCAAGATCGGGAATGTATATAATCTCTGAGTTCCAAAGCTTTTCCATCCAACGTGGCAGAACATCAAGGGATATCGATTGCAAATTTTGAATTTCCGGTGGTACACCCGGTGAACACCATTCATGAGTATTACTCACGGTGGCACCATCGGCATCCAAACGAAATATATATGCCCTGTCGACCTGGCAAAATGCTCCGAGGCTCTTCAATCCATTATTAAATGTACGGTCCATTTCGCCAATTTCGGTATTCAGAAAATCGAGTTCGATTGAAATCAGGATACTTTCGAATTCTTCCCTATACTTAATAAGGCTCTCTGCTTGATGCTTTTCGGTAAAATCTTCTATAATACCCACCCCACCCCGGATCTGACCGGTTTTTGTGGAAATGGGAGCAAAAAAACCTCGGACAGGAGTGACTTTAAGTGCTGTAACAGAATGATACTCATGTTCATAATAGCCCATTTTTCCACTCAATGAAGCCGTCACCGCGTCAACCATCCTGGTATCCGGGAGATTGAACAGGTTCAGTCCGATTAATAATTCATGGGATGATCCGATAATCTTGACAAAAGCATCATTGCAAGTAGTAATCTTTCCCGAATTATCGTACTGAAACACGCCCACCGGGGTATTTTCAAATATCAGTCGGTACTTTTCTTCACTTTCGCGAAGGTTATCGAGTAGAAAAACCTGATCGGTGATCTCATGGAGAGCAATAATCATCCCCACATGATGGCACTTTTGAGTCGTTACGAATGAATTGGCTAAAACAAATGTTCTTTTCACATTGCCGATCTGGAATCGGCATTGCATTCTCTGATTATCCATTCCGTCCTCCATTCCCCAGAGCTCAGGAAATGGATCAAGAACTTCCTTCAACGGTTTTCCTAAAGAGCTACGATTGAGTTGTTTAAACAGGCTGCCTGCAGTCTTATTAAAATCAATAATATTCTTTTGGTTATCTATGATTATAACGGAATCTCCGAATGACTGATATACCGAATTACGTGCCTTGGGCAGTAAGAAAACCATATAGTTGCCAAAAACTCCCCAGGCAAAGAGCGGTGCCGTCAATAAGAACCCGAAGGGACTGATATCAAAATGATTTGTTAAACCAGCCTGATAAACCAAGTGCGCTATCCAAGGGCCCAAACAGCCGCCTATCAGCAACCAGGACTGGCGACGCACGATAAAGTCCATCTTCAATTTTCTGATGAACAAGATACATGAAGCGAGTAGAGCCAGATTGAGGTAAATGACATTGATATAGTACCACAGACCCTTAGAAATTTCGATCTCATGATAATAGGTGAAAATTTCTTTAACTTCATTGCCAATCCTTGAATAGTATAGATGATGAAATGGATCGGTCAGATAAATAACCAAATTGATAATTGACAAGGTTATTGCGAGCTTGACAGGCCAGGATTTCATCCAGGCAGCCTCACCTGCCAACCGCACTGCCAGTATTAAACAAAAAGCCGGAATGGTCGTAATCCCAAGATATTCAACTTTCAACCAAAATAAAATTGTTTCTTTAGAAGTCGATAGGAGTTCAAACCCGTATCCTGCGATATAAAAAGTCAAGGAAATCATTAGAAGACAAAACTCCAGTCCCCCCTTTGCTTTAAGGTTAATGAAAGAGTAGATTGCCAATCCGATCATGATGGATGCAACGAGGAAAAGAGCCAGGCTTATAATGGGAACTTCTATCATTTATTGCCAACGATATAAGTTAAAGCTACTACATTTTTCCAATATTTTTATTACCCGGAACAGGTTTTGATACAGATGGGTGTGAGTTGCTTCAACCCATGGCAGCCTGACCATGAAGAAGTGCAAACTCAAAATGATTTCCAAACAATAGGGTAACCTAAAATATTCTCCATCCAAGGGAACAATAGAAGAGATTGTTCTTCAGGTTGAAATCGTCGAGGGAATGGATAGTTAAAAAACTATCGAACCCAAATTGGTAACCAACATCCACTGTGAGCATTAACAAGTCAATCCCTGCACCGACCTGTCCTGACCAGGTAGCTGTTTTAAAATCATCCAAGGTAATACTGCCCGATTGGTTAATCCCGTTTATGGAGAGTGAGTAATCCTTATTCAGCAGATAGGAAGCCACGGGGCCTCCCCATACCCTGAATCTGATGAGTTTCAGATCAAGAAATTTATAACCAAGCAGAAGCGGAACATCAACGGATCGCAAGGTAACACTCTGACTAACATTCAGGGTAGTGGCCGGATTTAAAGGATCTCCGAAGGATGTCTCCAGCGAACCCCTTTTAATGCTAAAATAAGCTTCGGGCTGTATATAGAGTTTTTTCAAATAGAGGCTGAAAAACAATCCTCCCTGGAAACCACTTCTCATGTCCTTGATATATTCTGTATAATCGGTTGTCAACCGGGTAGAATTCCAGCCTATCTTTGGACCGAAACTGATGAGTCCCTGTGCAAATGATGTTACAGCAAAAATGCTTATAACAAATGCTAAAATGATCTTTTTCATATGGTTATGTTTTATTTAAACTACAATCCCAATTAATTGCTTGTTAAACCTGAAACCTGAAATCCTGCCCTGATACCCTGGAATGGAAAATCCCGCAGACCTTTCTCATAGCCAAATAAGAGATCCGCTTTGCCTATTTTAATCCCGAAATCCATCCTGTAAGTAATGGGTTCATCGCCATTTCCCATATATCCTGAATAACCGTTTATTGACTGATTTATAAAAAAATCCTTAAAATCAAAGTCTATGCCAGCACCGTATAATAACGCATCATTTTGCGGATAATTATCAAGATAAGTTTGCCAGGAGTAAAATCCCACCTGTGCATACCATCTGACATGGCTGAAGAATCCAACGTTTTTTCCGTATGTATCCCCAATGGATGCATCGATATAATAGCCAGGAGAGTCCGTATGACGCGCATATTCCCTTCCAGTTCCGCTTGCTGTCCTGCACGACATTGAAACCAGCAGGTCGGGAAGGAACTTGTGGTCCTTCAAAATCTGGATCATAGTGCCGAAATAAACATCTCCAAAAGCTGCCCCTTCGGCAGCTTTACCGTCGATTGTTCTCCTCATTCGGCTGACAGCAGAATCCATCTTGAAAAACTCAACCGGAACATACTTAAATTCAAGACCAATTCTGCCCTTGGCCACCGGAAAAATCAAATGGGTTCTGAAATCCTGTGTTTGATCACCCGTATTGAAATAATACTCGTAAACGCCATTCCAATAAAACTCATCTGGAACATTTGCCTTATGGATTAGAGGTACTGGCAATGCATTAGGCCCAAGAAAACCGGGGGATGATATCTGATATCTCGACCAATGGGTAATCCCGTCCCAATTAGTATAGGGATCGGGTGGAAAATACTTATTCTGGCTTTGCAATCCCAACGGAATGGCAAGGATTATCAGGACTATTAAAAATGAAATTCCCTTCATGGTTCTCTTCAGGCTTAAAATGTAAAGATACCGCCTTCAGGGTAATTTGTGTATTTTTGACCATATTTAAAAAAACCATGTCCTCCAATATCCCGCTTGCTGAAAGAATGCGGCCTCAAAAGCTTGAAGATTATGTCGGCCAGGAACATTTGGTAGGTGAGACTGCCATTCTTCGCACCGTCATCTCATCCGGCTCCTTACCTTCATTCATCCTCTGGGGACCTCCGGGAGTTGGAAAAACAACGCTTGCCCGTATCATTGCCACTCATCTCAACAGGCCTTTTTACACGTTGAGTGCCATAAATTCAGGGGTCAAGGATATTCGTGAGGTGATTGAAAAAGCCCAGAAATCAAGATTTTTCGATTCTCCATCCCCTGTGTTGTTTATTGATGAAATTCACCGGTTCAGCAAATCACAACAGGACTCGCTCCTGGCCGCAGTTGAAAAGGGGATTGTAACCCTGATAGGAGCCACAACCGAAAACCCTTCCTTTGAAGTTATCTCCCCGCTTCTATCACGTTGTCAGGTATATGTACTAAAACCTCTGGAGAAATCCCATCTTGAAGATTTGCTCAAGCGTTCTTTATCTGAAGATTTTGAGCTGCGAACCCGGAAAATTGAATTGAGGGAAACTGAAGCCCTTTTACGTTTCTCCGGTGGTGACGCCAGAAAACTGTTTAATGTTCTGGAGTTGGTTGTCCAGTCTACTCCCGATGATCCTGTAATCCTGACCAATAGCAGTGTAACCCAACGGATTCAGGAAAACATCGCTCTATATGACAAGAATGGAGAGCTGCATTATGACATTATTTCAGCCTTCATTAAATCACTAAGGGGATCAGATCCGAATGCAGCTGTATATTGGCTGGCGAGAATGATAGAGGGTGGCGAAAAACCTGAGTTCATAGCCCGGCGATTATTGATCTTTTCTTCGGAGGATATTGGTCTTGCGAATCCGAATGCCCTCCTTTTGGCAAATGCCTGCTTTGATGCTGTTCATAAAATAGGCTGGCCCGAAAGCAGAATCATCCTGTCCGAAGCCACAGTGTACCTTGCCACATCTCCAAAAAGCAATTCAACCTATAAAGCCATCAGCAAAGCCCAGGAACTGGTTTCACAGTCGGGCGACCTTCCGGTTCCTTTACATCTTAGAAACGCACCTACCACTTTGATGAAGGAGCTGGGTTATGGTAAGGATTACCAGTATCCCCATGACCATACGGACCGGTTTGTTGATGATGAATATCTTCCGGATAAGCTTAAAGGGCAACAAATCTGGTCGCCGGCAGAAAATAAACGGGAACAGGAAATACGTGAGAAAATGCGAAAACTATGGGGCAATCGTTATGAATATTGATTTTGCTAATTTAATCCGAACTTTATGACAAGAGCATCTAATCCTGACCTACCGTCGATGTTAAGCCGGAATTCCGGACGATTTCTTCTGATAGCGGGGCCCTGTGTTGTCGAAAACAGGGAAGTAGTATTTGAAACTGCAACCGTCCTGAAAGCGATAACAGTAAAGTTGGAAATACCCTTCATTTTCAAAGCCAGTTATAGAAAGGCGAACCGCACCCGAAGTGATTCTTTTAAGGGTATCGGGGATCTGAAAGCATTGCAAATCCTGGCGGATGTGCGCTCGCAACTTGGCATTCCGGTCATTACCGACGTTCATGAAACCGCGGAGGTTGAGTTGGCGGCAAAATATGTTGATGCTTTGCAGATTCCGGCTTTTTTGTGCCGGCAGACCGACCTGATCCAGGCAGCTGCCCGAACAGGTAAGCCCGTCAATATAAAAAAGGGCCAGTTTCTTTCTCCTCAATCCATGGGTTTTGGTATTGAAAAAATTCTTGAGACCGGCAATAAAAATATCTTGCTGACGGAGAGGGGTTCCACTTTCGGTTACGGAGACCTGGTGGTGGATTTCCGTTCTATACCGACGATGCGGCAATGGGGATTTCCAGTTATCCTTGATATAACCCATAGCTTGCAGCAACCTAATCAACCCGGAGGAATTACCGGTGGTCAGCCCGCGATGATCGAGACTATTGCACGTGCCGGAATTGCCGCCGGTGCTGACGGGATTTTTATGGAAACTCATCCAAACCCTTCCACCGCTTTATCCGATGGCGCTAATATGCTTGATCTTTCCCAAGCTGAAAGCCTTCTTACCGGTCTGTTGAAAATATATCAGCTAGTTCATAAACTGGACTCTATTTCGCTATAATCCATGACACGAATCAGGTTTTGGTCGGTTTTTATAATGATGATTTCAGCACAGCTGGTTTCCGGACAGACGGTCAATGACATATTGGCAAGATATGAATCGGCAAGCGGTCTGGCTGCCAGGCAGAAAATCAAAACCCTGACCTCAATCGGACGAATTACGCAAATGGGCAACACGTTACCTATCAGTATAATACAAAAAAGACCGAACAAATACAGACTTGATGTTCATCTCGATGAAGGTAGGATAACCCAGGCTTATGATGGCATGTTTGGCTGGTCATTCAATCCGTTTGTAGATACCGATACGGTGCAGCTTGAAGGATCGGAATTGGCTCAGATCAGGGAATCTTCCGACTTTGACGGCATTCTGCATAGTTACCGGCAAAAAGGCTTTTCCATTCTTCTTGCTGGAAAAGTGAAGATCGGCGCTATGAACGCTTATAAAATACAGATCAAAAAACCAAACGGGGAGGTGATGAATTTTTACCTGGATGTCAACACCTACCTTGTGATTAAATCGGACATCGGATTACTGATCAATGGGATGCCTTACCTTGCAGAATCTAATTTCGGTGATTTCAGGAAAATAGGCGGAATGATCTTACCCTATTATATTCAATCCAGGAACGGTTCGATGTTTACCGAAATCAGGATTGATACGGTGAGACTGAATGAAACGATGGAAGATTTCTATTTCCGGTCTAACAGCACAAGATAAACCGGTCAATTTTTAAGGGCCGCATTTCGACGGAGAATGCTCCTGATAGGGTTCACTATCCTTACCAGTAAACTTAAATCGTCCGTGATAATTTCTGCTTGTCCCGACATTCCCTGGGTCAGGGTCAATTCCTTATGATAGGTAGTGATAAGGCCCAAAGGAAAGCTGATTTCCACACTGTAAAAATCCTGATCGGTAACCATGGAGATATTTTCGACCTTCCCTTGTAAGGAACCATATTCCATATAAGGATACTTATCAATTCGGACAATCACCTTTTGGCCATGCTTAACTTTTCCTGCCCCTCGCAAAGGTAAAAGGACCTTACCTATAACCGGTCCGGCTTCACCGGATACAATCGTCAATACACGGTCACCTTGCTTTAAATATTGATTTTGACTCCAAACCCGCGTAAAAGTCACCGTACCGTCGATCGGTGCTATAAAAGCATAATTCAGCTTCCAGTTTGACACCATTCCTGCCAACTGATCATAGGATTGCACCAGCAAATTGGATTTCTGGTCACGCAATTCCAAAAACTCCTTGTCGATACCAATAATCTGATGATCCAACCGGTCAATTTCAATCTGGGTCTGCGAGAGTACGCTGCGCGCAGATTCCAGATCATATTTGGCTTTTAGGTACACTGACGTTCCGGATTCAAATTCCCTCAGGGATATGGCATTGGAATCACGCAATGCGATTAAACGCTGATACTGTTTTTCCTGAATATCCATTTCCTGCGTTTTGATCTGTCGCTGCCGGTATAACCTGTCATAGTGGATTTTATAATCCTTTAGCTGTTTCTTTAACGAAGCAATCATTGCCTGGCTGGATCCCTGTTCGTTAAAATCGATGATTTCCTTACGGGCTTTGCTGTAGGCTGCCAAAGCTGGCTGCCATTCTCCAAACTGGTAATCCCTGGCGGGAAAAGCAAATAATTCGATAGAATCCGGGTTAACCAAAAGATTTCGGTAATGAATCATGAGACTATCTACTTCAAGTATATCCTCCATCCTGGCTGAACTCTCGAGAACTGCAAGCAGCTGACCCTGTTTAACAGCACCTCCGTCGCTGATTGCCAGCAATTCAAGGCGGCCATTCTGACGCGCGTTCATGACAACAGGCGGGTTCATGGATGTCAAGGTTAACTGGCTTGCAATCCGGTCAGGATATTTGAACCAGGAAGTTCCGAAAATGAGTCCGATAAAAACCAGTGCCAGCGTTAATGACCCCCATCGAATGACCCAGGGAGGGATTACTCCAAGAATCTCCTGAATTTCTTCCTGACGCAAATCAATATTTGGATCACGCTTTGTCATGTTCCCAATTCCAGTTGGTTTTTTACCAGGTTGTAGTAGGCCCCGGCAAGCCTGATCAATTGATCATGAGTACCTTGTTCAATTACCTTTCCCTGGTCCAAAACGATGATCTGATCTGCATTTCTCACCGTGCTCAATCGATGGGCCACCACAACTACTGTACGACCTTTAAAAAAAGTAGCAAGATTTTCAAGAATAAATCGCTCATTATTAGCATCTAATGAGTTTGTGGCTTCATCAAAAAAGATGATTCTGGGATCTTTATAAATGGCCCTGGCGATCAGCAGACGCTGCTTTTGCCCCTGACTCAGTCCAGAACCCTCTGAACCGACACGGGTATTGAATCCCAGAGGAAAACTCCGGATAAATTCAGTGACATTTGCCAGGTCGGCCGCTTCCGACAGCTTTGCTGTATCAATGGTTTCATCCCCCAGTGCTATATTTCTTGCAATCGTATCAGAGAAAATATATCCATCCTGCATCACAACTCCGCAATGACTTCGGTAAACCCGGCTGTCGATCATGTCCAGGGCAACCTCACCCAGACGGATCTCACCCGTTACCGGAGGGTAAAAACCCAGGAGTAGTTTGATCAGGGTAGTTTTTCCGCTGCCGCTGGCTCCCACAATTGCTGTGGTTTTATCCTGGGGGATATTCAGGCTGATATCATTTAGCACTTTCGGAGAATTGGGGCCTTCATATTGAAATATAAGATGGTCAACAGTAAAAGATAAATTCTCCGGCAGATTGCTGATCAGATTTTGCTTTCCGGAATTCTCCACCGGATAATCATGAACCTCCGATAATCGCTCCAAACTGATTTTAGCATCCTGCGTTGAATGAAAAAAACCGACCAGTTGGTCAATCGGCCCATTCATTTGTCCGATAATGAACTGAACAGCAAACATGGCACCAAGTGTCATTTGCCCGTCGATCACTGCTTTTGCTGCCAGGAAGGCGATGATCACATTTTTCGACTCATTGATGACTACAGATCCCACTTGCTGATATTGCAGCAAACTCAAACTCCGGACCCGTATTCTGAAAATTTTCGCCTGGATTGCCTCCCACTCCCATCGTTTCTGCCTTTCACAATTGTTAAGTTTAATTTCCTGCATCCCAGAAACCATCTGGATTATACTATTCTGATTATCTGATAGTTGTATAAATCGTCGCTGATCGAGCTCTCTTCGCTTTCTCAGGAATAAGATAATCCAGCCGACGTAAAGCAAACTCCCAAACAGGAAAATGCTTAAAATTTTCAAGTTGAATATTGCCAGGACAGCACTGAAGATAAACAGGTTAAAAATGGAGAAAACAATACCCAAAGTCGATTGCGTGAGGAATGATTCAATTCTTGAATGATCGCCGATTCGCTGAAGGATGTCCCCGGTCATTTTACTGTCAAAAAACCTTGAAGGCAGCCGCATTAATTTTATCAGATAATCCGATATAAGCGAGATGTTTATTCTGGTACTCATATGGAGCAGTATCCATGACCGGATAAACTCAATACTTGTCCGGCCGGCAATCAACATCAGCTGTGCGAGTAATACCAGGTAGATGAACCCGATATCCTGATTATTAATCCCAATATCAACAACTGCCTGGGTAAGGAATGGCAAGATCAAAAGGATCATTGATCCGACAAGCATTCCAAGAACCAGCTGTAAATAAAAACGGCGATGAGGGTGGAAATAACTGAAAAGAAATCTGAATGAACTCCTTTTGTGTATATCTCCCTCCTGATGAAAAAATTCAGGAGTAGGCTCGAGCAATAAACAGAGACCTATTTCATTCCCTTCGCTGGTGCCCGACAACCAGTTCTTCTTAAACTCCCTGACTGAATACGTGACCATTCCCAAAGCAGGATCGGCAACCTTAACATGATTTTTGCCGGTCTTGACTACCACAACAAAATGATTTTGATTCCAATGGACTATGCAAGGTACAGGTGCCTCCCGGGATAACTGTTCCCAGGTGAGCCTTGCTCCTAAGGTTTTAAGGCCGATAGATTCAGCCGCATCGCTGATACCCAGGAGGCTGACACCACCCTTGGTTATAAAGCAACGATCCCTTAAATATTGTATGGAGAATTTTTTTCCGTGGAAACCCGCCACCATCCGCAAACAGGCCGGACCACAATCTTTCGCATCAAGCTGTCTGGTAAACGGTATAAATGCCATTACGACCAGTTTTAGGTCAGCGAAAGATACATATTATTTGATTCAGCAATAGTTTTACACCACTGCCACACTTGAAGACAGAAGAAATTAGATGGAGAGGAACAACTAGAGGATAATATCCGTTTCAGTTCCTGTTTTTACCGGAGGAGGAGGAGGAGTGGTTGCACCATCACCACCACGTACATTCAACATTTCGTCAAAGCTTAAACTTGCAACCATCAGTGAGGAGAAATTTGACCGTTCCATTTTCTTTTGTTTTAGATTTATTTACTTACAGTTTCCGTCTATTAATACCCCTCTACACAAAAAGGTAACCCCGGTTTTTGTCGTTTTTTTGTTTTTTTTTATTAATCACTTGATTGTTTGACGTTTGTGATAATTTAATTAATCTTGATAATCCGCCTTGAATAGTTTAGTTTTGAGAGTATGGGAAGGAAGGATTTTTGGAGATTTGTGTTGGCTGGTGGTTGTTTATTAGCGCAACTATCTATGGCCCAGATGACTAAACCTGTTTCGATCAATCTCGATTCAATAATGACGCTGACAGCCAATGGGCTCGCTTCGGACAATATTGAACAGTCGGAACAACGGATCAACAGTTTATTATTCTTGATATCCGATAAAAAACCGGAATTGAATTTGTTAAATCAATTAAAAATCAAAAGTTTACAGGGGAGGTTTTTATTTCAGGCAAAGAAACTTAATGAATGGGAAGATCTTTACACTTGGGCCAATAACAAGGAAGCCTTGTGCAAGACGGATGAGGAACTGACTCTTATAGTCAAATTGTTCAATAACGCAGGTATCGCATTTAAACGTCTGGCACTTCGTGAAGAAAGTGAAGAGGCATTTCTGAAATCCTGTGATGCATTAAGAAAGTTAAGCACGCCGGACTATGTATTGAATGGTTCGGTCTATATCAATGCTGGTAATTCCTTAAAACAAAGCGGTGAATATGATCGCTCAATAGAGTATCTGACGCAAGGAATTAAATATCTTGATGATTTTGTCGGACACAGCACAGCAACGGACCCTGAAAGAATCATCAAGGACTTGAAAACCGTAGCCCTGGATAATCTCGGCTTGGCCTATCAGGCAAAATCAGATCATAAGGAAGCAATCACTGTCTTTAAATCCTGCATAGATATTCTTCTTAAGTACAAGATTTCTCAGGATATCTACCGGGTATATGGAAATTTGGTCATATCACTTATTGAATTGGGTAATGAAGCGGGTAATCTTAATGAAGCCAAAGACATAATTAGCCAAATTCTCAAGAGCTACTCCTCGGGTACCCCCCCGGACCGCCAGTGGGCACTCGCCATGCTCAATCAAATTGATATTAATTTCAGGATTGACCATGATACAAGACATTACCTGAAAGAATTGGAATTATTGTGCGAAAAGATTCGGCAAGATATTCCAGTGGCAATGGACATAACGGTCATAGCAAACCAATTAAGTGCCAACCAATTGATAGAGCAGGAAAAATACGGACCGGCTCTCATAAAATGGTCTGAGGCTATCTCATCGATCGACACTTCCGGCCAAATCATTTCCCCTGCAGAAATTCCTTATCACGTTCATACTAAACAATTTGATAAGCTGATTGAGTTGGTCAACTTGAATGCCAAGATCTTCGTTTCTTGGGGAAATAAGACTATGGATATAGAAAAGCTGAAACAAGCCGAAGAAAGATATGGGCTCTCCTTAAAGCTGATCGATTCTCTCAGGAATTTATTGGAATACCAATCCAGCAAATTATTGGTGAGCCGTATGCAGAGATCATCCTATGATCAAAAGATAGAACTGGAGTATTTACTTTTCCAGAGAACTGGCGACAGCACCTTTCTTGATCGTTTGTTCACAACGATGGAGCAGTCGAAATCCGCGGTTTTATTGAGTTCCGTTCGAGATATCGGATTTAAGTCCAATGTTATACCACAGGAGGAATTGGACAAGGAGAGGACTTTAAAAGAACAGCTGGCGGGTATCCAGGGAAGAATTCTTCAATTGAGTGCTAACCCGGGGGCCGATCAACAAGATACCAAGGATCTCCAGGAGAAAAGCGACTTGTATAATCAACAATTATCAAGACTGATTTTAAAATTCAAGCAAGAATACCCGGACTACTATATTGCAAAATTCGACCGGTCTACACTGTCCCCGGACCAGGTAGCCAATCATCTGAATAATAAGCAGATATTGATAGAATATGCGATATCTTTCAAAAATCTGTATACGATTACAATCTCCACATCCGGGAAGAGTGCAGGCAAGGTACCCATCAGTCAAAAAACCGATGAGGATATCGTCTTTTTATTGGATTTCATGAAAGGGCACATGGAGAGTTTAACGAGTTCAGCCAGGGCTCGCTATTGTGAAGCGGCCACCGGTTTATATCAACTTCTCATAGGCCCTTCTGCGTCGCTGGTGGAAGGAAAAGAGCTGATTTTCATTCCGGATGGAACTTTAAGCTACCTGCCCTTTGAAGCGCTGCTAGCACCCCAATCGCCCGGTACCAAAATTGATTATCGAAAGCTCCCTTATCTAATACGTAAACATTCCATTAGTTATGGCTTAACGGCCACCGTATTTTTTTATAAACCTCAACGAATTCCCAATCCTTCACGTAAAGTTTTAGCCATTGCCCCCACGTATGACCTCACCAATGGGAATATCTCCGATTTTATCAGAAAAGCACAGTCCGGATTACCGGAATTGTCCGGTACGTTCCAGGAATCGAAGGCGATTAAAAGAATGATCGGAGGACGTTTTCTTTCAGGGAAAAGAGCGACCGAAGCAACCTTCAAAAAAATTGGCTCCGCTTACAGCATTCTGCATTTGGCCATGCACACGATACCGGACCGGAGCAACTCATTAAATTCCAGTTTGGTTTTCACTCCCGGTGCGGACAAGAAGGAAGATGGCGTCCTTTTTGGGCATGAAGTATATAATCTATCGCTAAACGCCTGGCTTACTGTGCTTTCCGCATGCGAAACCGGTACGGGAGATTTAGCCGGTGGTGAAGGGATATTAAGCTTTGCGAGGGCATTTGTGGTTGCCGGCTGTCCAAATCTGATTATGACCATGTGGACCGTTGATGACCGGTCAAGTAAAGATATCATGATTGGGTTCTACAAATCCCTCCTTTCGGGATGCGGGATTGCTAATGCCCTGCGGACCAGCAAATTAGCCTATCTTGAACGGGTGGATCAAATGCATGCACACCCCCATTTTTGGGCAGGATTTGTTGAACTCGGACAGAATCAGGTATTGAAGATACCAAGGAACTGGACAGGGCTAATTGGTTTGGTAATAGTCTTTTCCATGACCATCCTGCTACTGGTTTATCTGCAAATCAAAAAGAATCCCCGCCGTAGCAGGGATATGCTGAAAAGTAAAATTCAAAAACTTTAGATGAATCTGGACCTTAAAGAGAATCAGGAAAAAGTAAGTTTGGAACGGATTGGAAACTGTAAGCAAACTAGACTATTTTCCGATTTCCTTTAAGACTTTGGTTGCCGGTTCTTGGTATATATTTTCCGGATTTTCCGAAATTCTTTTAAGTATTGCTTTAGCTTTTTCGATTTCTTTCTTTGAAAGGTAACATCCAGCCGAATACCATTCAATCTGGTCATACGACGGCGAGTTTTCATCCCAATTGGCAAAATAGGTCAACGCTCCGTCGGGATCTCCCATAAACAGGGCGCTTGTGCCGGCATACAAATGGATGATCTCTCCCCTCTTGGGATCATTGAGTGACAAATCAAATAGTTCTCTGGCATTGGAAAAATCGCCTTTATTATACTTCTGTATTCCAAGTTCAATGATACCGGTAGCTTCATCCGACGGGCCTCTCTTGGTGCTAATGCCGTCATAAGCCTGGAAATATTTCTTGAATGTTTGGTCGGAACTCAGCTCAGGTGAATTTTGATTAAAAAGAATTGAAGTACCTAACATAATGATGACCAGTGCGGCAGCTGCGGCAGGAATATAGGTGAGGATTCTCCTGGCTAGCGAATGATGTTTTTTATGGGCAACTACCCTATCTCCGATCTCAGCAAGATTAGCCCGCAATGACATAACATCCTCCTCCATGATCGCTTTGTCAACCGCTTGATGAAGTTTGGATACATCCGAATCCACCATTGAATTGCCTGCATTCATAAGGTCCTCGTACGCAGCAAGTTCCCTTGACAAGGCATCCGAGTCCTGGTTAAGGATTGCATTTTCGATTCCGTCATAACCGGAAATTTCGACCGGATCAACCTCTTCAAATACAGAGGTATGAATTCTGTTTAATTGATTTCGCAATGCCATCACATCTTGTTCCAGTATTGCATTATCAATATCGGGTGAAAACTCTTCGGCTATAACCATTGGGGTACGCTGTAATTCGGAATTACTGGTTCCGATATTCTCCAGTTGCTTGCGAAACCTCAGGATATCATCCTCGATCAGGGCATGGTCTACTTCCTTGTGCAGACGGAATCTTTCAGCAAATGCCAAATCTTCTTTCAGCTGCCGGTCAAATTCCTGCCGCTCAAAGATATTCAGGTCATTTTCGAGGTACCTGTCGAATAATTCGGATAGACTACAATCAGTATTCATTCCTAACTCGTTTATATTCAGGGTCATTCTGAATTCGTTTAATCAATGCTTCTTTACAGTCATACTTCCTTTTTTTCAAATACTTGTCACTTCGGATGCCCATCATCTGGGCAATCTCTTTTAGCGGAACCTTCTTCAGGAACAACTGCAGGATTTCCTGACAGTCCTTATGAAGAAGTTGAAAATGTTTCTGATAAATTCTATACTGCTCCTGTTCTGCGGCCAAACCCTCAATGTCTTCATCCAAATGAACAAAAACCTGGTTATCAGTCACAACCTCATTTCTAACCTTTTTCTTCTCCAGCTGGCGCAACCATAAAATACGGCAAACCGAATACAAATAGGTTTTAAATGCACAGGTCAGATCAAGGGATTCATCCTTCAACCTTCTATAGATCAGGATGATCGCCTCCTGGAATACATCCTTGGCATCTTCATCCGTTCCACTATTCTTTATAACAAAGAACCTGACAATTGGGAAGTACTTCTTGTAAACATACTCCAAAACGATACTATCACTGGTCTTCAGCCCCTCGAGGATGGCTTCTACCGTGTAATGTACCAACTGTTGATCCTGTTCCTGGTAAAAAGGTAACCCCAATTTTTAAACTTTTTTATTAACGATAACTATAATATTTCTAACACGCTCGATCCTAAACGATTCCAATGATAACAAAAATACGAAATAGTTCACAATTTTAGCACTAAACAATCAGACATTTAAAAAAAAAAATGAACCGACTTTCCAAAAAAAAAAACAGCAGACCTGTAAGCCGGGTTCTGTGGTTTCATGGAAACCTTCTATCATTTATCTAGACAGCCTGTTTCCAGGCTGCTCCAACGACCTACCCCCCGACAGCGAGCGAGCAGCTCTTAAAAGTCGGTATACATGGTCTTTCAACCCATGAGGCGTACAACTCCCGGTGTCACCACCTGGATTGGTGGGCTCTTACCCCGCCTTTTCACCCTTATCCGGTTTTGCAACCAGACGGTTTTTTTCTGTTACGCTACTATACCTCGCGATACCTTCCCGTTAGGAAGCATGGTGCTCTTCGTTGCCCGGACTTTCCTCTTTTCCGGTTTCCCGGAACAGCGATAGAACGGTCTGCTGAAGCAACAAAGATATGATTTATTGAGGTTTGTTTTGTGGAATTCTCATGCGGGTCGCTCCAAAACCATATTCCATGAATGAGGCATCTTCCTGGGAACACCACTTGAATTCCTGTTTTGCCACCCTTCTTAACTCATTTTTTAATGTTCCATTACCGATTCCGTGAATGAAGATGATCTCCCGCTCCTTATTCTGGATGGCCAGGTTCATTTCTTTGCGGAAAACATCCAGTTGTATGGTTAGGATTTCAGTATTTGAAAACCCGACGACCCGATCAATGAGTTTGTTAATATGCAAGTCAATCTCTCTGGGGGGATTTTTCAGATTTGACGGTTTTGATACCGGTGTCCGGTTCAACGAGATATTTATCGAATCCTTGTCAATGGTTGCAGAAGGTACATACTCCGGTTCTTTAGCCTTTTCCTGCTTCGCCGCAGGAGTAATCTTTTCAGGAATCACCACCAATTTCCTGATATGTGCCGGAAGCGTCCAGCCATCGGTCGTTTCAACCTCCGCCAGCTCATTTGAAATGATCCGGATCACCCTCCCCTCACCCACATCATCGATAAACCTCACCAGGTCTCCAGTTTTTACAGTTGCCATGATCTGTCAGTGTTTTGTCGCAAAGTTACCTAATTTTACCACCGTTTTATGTAGCGGAAATGAGTATCAGAGAAATCAGGATCGAGGATTACCAATATGACTTGCCCAATGAAAAAATCGCACTTTTTCCATTGGCCAATAGAGATGAAAGCAATTTACTGGTATATCGTAATGGAGAGTTCAGCCGTTCGGTTTTTAACCGTCTACCGGAATTGCTTCCCGATGATTCACTTCTGATCTGGAACAATACGAAAGTCATCCCGGCACGTTTACAGTTTCTAAAAAGTACCGGAGCCCTCATTGAAATCTTTTTACTGGAGCCGGTTATTCCCGCAGTTTATACCGAGATGTTCAGCTGTACCACCTCTTGTACCTGGAAGGTAATTGTGGGCAACCAAAAAAAGTGGAAAAGTGGTGCCCTGATCCGGGAAATCGAGTCAGCAACGGGTGTGATCAGGCTGTCGGCTGAATTTGAAGATTCTGCTGACAGTTCAACAATTACCCTGAAGTGGACACCGGAATCGTTTTCATTTGCTGAAATTCTGAACCTTTTCGGTAAGGTTCCAATCCCGCCATATCTGAAACGTGACTCAACCGAGCAGGACAAAACAAGCTACCAAACTGTTTACGCAGATTTGGATGGATCTGTTGCCGCACCAACTGCCGGTTTGCACTTTACCCCGGGCCTTATATCGAGGTTGAAGGAACGAAACATCAGGATTGACTCTCTTACCTTGCATGTTGGATCGGGCACCTTTATTCCGGTGAAATCCAAAACTATTGGCGACCATGAGATGCATCATGAATTGGTTATTATCGAAAAAGGATTGGTTCAGGATCTCTTGAAGACCCACAGGGAAAATCTGACAGTTATTGGAACAACGAGTATGCGATCATTGGAGAGTCTCTACTGGCTAGGGGTCAAAATTCATTTTAACATCGAAGGAGACCCCGGCCGGCTGTCGGTCGATCAATGGCAACCTTATAATACTGAACAGTTCATAAGTACACGGGAATCGTTGATGGCCATTCTTAATTTTCTTGACAAAAGAGGCTTGGATCAAATACAGTTCACCACTTCGCTTTTGATCGTTCCCGGTTACAAATTCAGATTGGTCAACCGTCTGATTACCAATTTTCATCAGCCTTCCAGCACTTTACTATTACTGGTTTCGGCCCTGATCGGTGACAAATGGCGTGAATTATACGCATACGCCCTTGAGAATGATTTCAGATTCCTGAGTTACGGTGACAGTTCTTTGTTGGAAATACAATCTTAGGATCATGACTGAACTGAGTTCTTACTATCCGTCCCATTACAATAATAACAACTGGTTACCTATTTCTCTGAAGGAGGTTAAGGACAGGGGTTGGGATCAATTGGATATCATTCTGATCAGCGGTGATGCCTATGTTGATCATCCATCCTTTGGCGTGGCTGTCATTGGAAGGATTCTGGAAAGAGAGGGATATAAGGTTGCGATCCTGCCACAACCCAATTGGAGGGATGATCTCAGGGATTTTACCAAATTGGGGAAACCCCGGCTTTTCTTTGGGATTACCGCCGGAAATATGGATTCCATGGTCAATCATTATACAGCGAACCGCCGTCTTCGTTCCAATGATGCTTATTCCATCGGGAACCAATCCGGATTCAGACCCGACCGCGCGTTGACAGTCTATTCCGGAATCGTTAGAAAATTATATCCGGAATCCATTATCATTGCAGGAGGAATAGAGGCTTCACTTCGTAGATTGGTACATTATGATTATTGGGACAATGAGATTAAACCCAGCGTTCTGCATCAGACAGGAATCGATTACCTGGTTTTCGGCAATGGTGAGCAGCCCATCATTGAACTGGCCAGGAAAATTGATCAGGGTGAATCAATGGAATCGTTGCGGAAGATTTCGCAAATTGCTTATTCAATGCCAGTTGCAGATTTGTTATCTGACTGGACTGAACGATCGACCGTTGCATTGAGTTCGTTAAATGAAGCAAAGAGTAACAAAGCCAGTTTTGCAAAGGATTTCAGAACTATTGAAGAAGAATCCAATACCTTATCCTCTGCAAGGATCATTCAGATCCATGATGAGAACCTGATAGTGGTTAATCCGCCTTTTGAGCCGGCCACTACCGGACAACTCGATGATTATCATGCTTTGCCCTATACCCGGTTACCCCATCCAAGATATTGGAAAAAGCCTGTGATTCCAGCTTTTGAAATGATTCGTTTTTCCGTAAATATTCATCGTGGTTGTTTTGGGGGATGCGCGTTCTGCACCATATCAGCCCACCAGGGCAAACATGTTTCCAGCCGGAGCTTGCGATCAGTGACTTCGGAAGTGAAACAAGTTGTCGAAATGCCGGGATTCAAGGGTTACCTGTCAGATCTTGGAGGACCTTCAGCAAATATGTATCGCATGGAGCCTTTCAACAGAACACTCTGTTTAAAATGCAGGAAGCCCAGCTGCATTTATCCTTCAATCTGTAAAAACATCAATGTAAGCCATAAGAATCTGATCGACTTATACCGGAAAGTCAGGGAAATCCCCGGTATCAAAAAAGCGTTTATCGGGAGTGGTGTCCGGTATGACCTTTTTATTAACGACAGACGAAAAGAAGACCCTTCTTTACGTGATTATCCATCCGAACTGATTCGTTACCATGTATCCGGGCGATTGAAAGTTGCCCCGGAACATACCCGTGAATCCGTTTTACGCATCATTCGAAAACCCGGGTTCGAGAAATTCCAGGAGCTTAAAAGAATATTTGACTATACAAATAAGGAGTATGATCTCAGGCAGGAATTGATCCCCTACTTCATTTCCAGCCACCCCGGATGTACCGTTGAAGACATGGCTGAACTTGCAGCAGAAACCAAATCCATGAACCTTCATCTTGAGCAAGTTCAGGATTTAACCCCAACACCAATGACATTGGCATCCACCATGTTTTATACCGGGCTGGATCCATACACATTAAAACCGGTTTTCGTGGCCACAACCCAGGCTGATAAACAGCTTCAGAGGAGCTTCTTCCTTCCTGCAAATGCCATCGACAAGCAGAATATCTTGTTTGCCCTGAAGAAAATCCACCGGGATGACCTGATACCCAAAATCTTCGGACCACATAAGTTAAAACATGTTAAAGGGAAAACCTCAGGACGGCATAAACGATAAATTAGGCCCATCAAAACAATACAAAAATGAAATCAACCATAGCCGTCTGTTCCTTTCTTTTAGCAAACCTTATGTTTGTCAGCCTCGCAGGCAACCAGGAAAATCTTCAGGCCAAAGCAAAAAAAATTCATCAGGAAATCTTTACGGTTGATTCGCATAATGATACCCCAATGAGTTTTGGTGATAAGGAATTCAATATGTCGGAAAGACATGACGTGAAGAATGGCGGAAGCCGCATGGATTTTCCCCGTATGAAGGAAGGTGGTCTGGATGGTGCTTTTTTTGCTGTATTTACCGGACAAGGACCACTGACCGATGAGGGCAGGCAAAATGCTTACCAACGTTCCAAAACCACCTTTGACAACATCTATAAAACCGCCGCGAGGTATGCTGATCTGTGCGGTATTGCACTGACGCCAAAAGATGGTTACAGGCTGGAAAAAGAAGGTAAAGCCTCGATGTTTATCGGGCTGGAAAACGGTTATCCTATCGGAACGGATATCAATCGTGTAAAAGAGTTTTACAATTTAGGAGCCCGTTATATAACACTTTGCCATACAAGGAATAATGACATATGCGACTCATCGACCGACAAGACCGGACCACTTCATAATGGTCTGAGCGATTTTGGAAAATTGGTTGTATCCGAGATGAACCGGCTGGGAATCATGATTGATGTCTCACATATGTCAGACAAATCCTTTTTTGATGTCATTGCTTCAACAAAAGTTCCTATCATCGCCTCCCACAGCTGTGCAAAAGAGATCTGTAACAACCCCAGAAACCTCAGCGATGACATGCTGGTTGCATTGGCTAAAAACGGAGGGGTCATCCAGATGTGCGTTCTTTCAGCGTATGTTAAAAGCCCGGAACCCAATCCGGCCAGGGATTCAGCTGAAAGCACCATCAGGCAGAAATATGGCGACTGGTCCAAATTATCACCTGAGGACCAAAAGATTGCCAGGGCAGCTATATCAGCAGTCAGACAAAAATATCCCGAGAAGCTCGCTACAGTTAGTAACATGGTGGATCATATCGATCATGTCGTAAAAATTGCCGGCATTGACCATGTGGGCATTGGAACAGACTTTGATGGAGGAGGAGGCTTGGCTGACCTTACAGATGCCAGCCAAATGGGTAATATTACGCTGGAACTGGTCAAACGGGGATATGCAAAAAAGGACATAGCCAAAATATGGAGCGGTAATCTTTTCAGGGTAATGAATGAAGTTGAGAATTACGCTGCAAAACAGAAAAAATAAGTATAATTTTGCAGGCTTAAATTCCTACAGATGCCTGCCCAGACAAACCTAAAAACACAGGTAGCCCGGTTATCCGTTTTTTCGAATACTTTTCTAATCATTCTGAAAGTATTTGCGGGCATGCTGAGTGGTTCCGTCAGTATCATATCAGAGGCCATACACTCTTCCATGGATCTTTTGGCTTCTGTCATCGCCTATTTTGCGGTAAAAATCTCAGATACCCCGTCGGACGAAAAACACAATTACGGCCATGGAAAAATTGAGAACGTTTCAGGCGTGATTGAAGGATTACTGATTTTTGTCGCTGCCGGCTGGATTATTTTAGAAGCAGTTAAAAAAATGGTTGATATTCAGCCGGTTGAATCCCTAGGCATAGGTAGTCTGGTTATGCTGATATCCGCCGGTGTAAATACCTGGGTGTCGCGCAAGCTTTACAAAACCGCAAAAGCAACCCATTCTGTAGCACTGGAAGCTGACGCATTGCATTTAAAAACCGATGTATATACATCATTGGGAGTTGGGGTTGGCCTTTTATTGATTTGGGTAACGAAGTTACACTGGCTTGATCCTATAATTGCCATCCTCGTTGCCTTGCTTATCATTCGGGAATCATTTGCTCTGTTGAAAAGAGCTTTTTTCCCACTGCTTGACGTAGCCTGGGACCAGAATGAACTTGATGAGCTGAACCATATATTTGTCACTATGGGTGTCAGGCACCATGATGTCAAAACCAGGCGCGCCGGAAATTATCGTTTCATCGATTTTCACATTGAAATGCCTCCGGACGTTCCCTTTGAACAGGTCCATGACTTCTGCAGCCTGATTGAAAATGAAATTCACCAGGCTTTTGAGAATGTCCAGATAACCATTCATGCCGAACCTTACGAGCACTGAATCCAAATCGGCCAGCCGGATCATTACCAGGCCGATTTTAATTGTATCATTGGTCAGTCTGCTGACTGATATAGCCAGTGAGATGCTCTACCCCATTATGCCTATGTTTCTTAAATCCATTGGATTTACCTTAGTCGGCATTGGTTTGCTGGAGGGTTTTGTTGAAGCATTTGCCGGAATTTCAAAGGGCTATTTCGGAAACATGTCTGACCGGATCGGCAAGCGCGTGCCATTCATCCGGTTTGGTTATGCACTGAGTGCCATGGCCAAACCACTCATGGCATTAATGACTTTTCCAGTCTGGATTTTCTTCATGCGTACTTTCGAAAGACTTGGAAAAGGCATCCGGACAAGTGCCAGGGACGCTTTTCTGTCGGATTATTCGACACCGGAAACAAAAGGCAGGGTCTTTGGCTTTCATCGGAGTATGGACACCCTTGGGGCTGCGATTGGTCCGATTATCGCATTGATTGTATTGTATTTTCTTCCTGAACGGTACCGGCTTCTCTTTGTAATATCGGTTATACCGGGAATTCTGGCAGTTCTATTTACTTTTTGGGTGAAGGATTCTCTACAGCAAAGAAAGGCCAAATCAACCAGTACTCCGTTCTTCGCTTTTTTAGGCTATTGGAAAAGAGCAGATTCATACTATAAGTACCTTATTGTCGGGCTTCTGGCTTTCACTCTGATCAACAGTTCAGATGCCTTTATTCTCCTTGGATTAAAATCGAAAGGTTACTCCGATACTTCAGTAATCGGTTTTTATATTTTTTACAACCTAATTTACGCATTGACCAGTTATCCGATGGGATGGCTATTTGACCGTGTTGGAAAAAGCAGGATTCTGGTATTGGGCTTTTTTCTGTTTGCGTTGGCGTATGGAATATTCAGTTTTGCAAACAGTTTCTGGACCCTCGGAATTGTGTTTTTCCTATACGGACTTTTTGCGAGCTCAACCGAAGGCATATCCAAAGCCATGATCACCAATATCGCAGCAAAAGAAGAGACAGCAACGGCTCTTGGGTTTTATACCAGTCTCGCCAGTATGTGCACACTTCTGGCATCAACCATCAGCGGTATTTTATGGACCGTCTGGTCACTGGAGGTCATGTTTTTAGTATCCGCCTCCGGAGCTGTTTTGGTGACCGTTTACTTCTTGTTGTATTTCCGGTTCTCCAGACGGCAGGTTACAAATTGAAAAGCCTGCCCTGCCAGGTTTTTCTTGAAATCATCTCCTTTTCAATTTTCGCGACAATTTCGAAATTTTTCAATCCCCAGCGTTTTCCGGCGATCAGTTCGGGCGGTGATGCACTGGCAAATCTTTCAACAACGATGGATGGATTCAGCAACTCAAGAAACCTCACGATCAAATCCACATAGCTATCTGCCGAAAATGTCGCAAAATCATCAGGTGAAGCCACAAAGTCAGCCTCCATCCTTGAACCCCGTATAATCTGCAACTGATGAATCTTCAGCATATTTAATGGAAGCAAGGATATTTTCCGGGCATGTGACAGCATATCTTCGATCGTCTCTCCCGGCAACCCTAGAATAAGATGAACCCCAACGTGAATCCCACGGTTAGCTGTCTGTTCAATAGCAGTAACACTTTCCAGGTAATCATGACCACGATTGATCCGAAGGAGTGTCGTGTCAAGAGTGGATTCCACTCCATACTCCACAGAAATATAATACCTATGGGATAATTCCTCAAGATAATCAAGCAATTCAGCGCTTATGCAATCCGGACGGGTTCCGATCACGATACCGGAAATACCCGGGATATTAAGCGCTTCCGAATATAATCCTTTCAGATGATCGATTGAAGCATAGGTATTCGTATACGCCTGGAAATAGGCCAGATAACTGATGCCGGGGTATTTTGGAGAAAAAAAATCCATTCCCTGTTTTATCTGCTCACCAACTGACCGGTCGGATGAACAGTATGCAGGATTGAACGACTTGTTGTTGCAAAAGGTACAACCACCGGATCCACGGGTTCCATCGCGGTTTGGACAGGTAAAACCGGCATCGATCGACAATTTCTGCACCCTGGCACCAAACCTGCCCTTCAGATAGCCCGACAAATCATTGAATGGCCGGTAGTGCCCCCAGGAATGCAAAGGGCCGTCAGACCGGATTGCATTCATTAATGATCAATGTTGCCGTCGCAGGGTTGAGAGCGATCGGAATATTATTGATAATGGCCGTACGGATCAGGGTTTGAATGTCATGTTCGTGTCCGTGAGGCGTTTGCAGATCGACAAAGAAGATCAGTTTTTCGACTTCATTCTGCAATATTTTCGCAGCTAGCAGAATATCACCACCCTCCGGGCCATGGCCAAAGGATTCGATATTCATTTCCAACACCGAGTTTAATAATCTGGAGGTGTTGGTGGTGCCTATCAGCTTATGTTTTAACAATTCTTCCCGGTTATTTTTCACCCATTCCAGGAGTACATTTTTTCTTTCGTTATGAGCCACCAGGGCAATGGCTTTTTGACCGGTTTGTGTTTTCATTTCTTAATTATTTGGCTTGATAAATCCAAACGCATGCATCATTTTTGTGAAGAGGTCAGTGTTTTCCTGGATACCGGTAAAAGTTTCAGAATGTGGACCATAGGAGAATACCGGAACCATTACACCGGTATGATCTTTGCCCGTAAACCCAGCTTTGATTTCACCTGTTGTCAGGCTGCCGCCGTTGAGTCCCAACCCTCCGGTCTCATGATCGGCCGTAACGATTACGAGAGTTTCCCCATCCTTTTCTGCAAAGTCAAGGGCTTTCCCAACCGCTTTATCAAAATCGACCATCTCAGTGGCAAGATAATTAATATCATTTGCATGCCCGCCCCAATCAATTTGTGAACCCTCAACCATTAAAAAGAAACCATCCTTGTCCGGGGAGAGCAATCGAATCGCTTCAGTTACCGATTCGGTCAACTGATTACCCCGGCCTTCAATCCATTTAGGTTGATGAACCGGTGCCAGGAGTCCGGCTACGGGTCCGCTTACTACTTTTTTAATATCGTCGAGACTAAAAGCGACCGTGTATCCCCGGTCCCTCAGCTTCTTTGTCAAATCAACACTATCCTTACGCTTGTTAAAATGGTCGCGGCCTCCGCCGATAAAAACATCAATATCCGTTTTCATAAAGTCATCGGCGATGAGTTCATAGTCGCTGCGGGTCGCCTGGTGAGCAATAAAACTGGCCGGGGTTGCGTGCGTAATTGCACATGTGGCTACCATGCCCGTTGCCTTTCCGTTTTCCTCTGCCCATTCAAGAATTGATTTGGCTGGTTTACCCATGGAATCAATGCCTATAGCTCCGTTGTAAGTTTTTTTACCGGTAGCTATGGCAGTGCCCCCAGCACCTGAATCGGTCACATAACTGGTGGAATAGGTTTTGGAAAATCCAATATTCCGGATTCGCTCTAAATTCAAATGTCCATGATTTAAGGTGTACCCGGCATAAACCTCTGAAACCCCCATACCATCGCCAATCAGCAGGATGATATTCTTAACCTTACGCGAACCAAAAGGGATGGCAGGGTTGATAGCGGATAAGGTATCAGCCATCAGACACGCAATGAATAGCAGGCAGACAGTTTTTTTCATTCGTTTATAAAAGTTTAGCTATATCTCAACTTCAAAGATTATGATTTATCATCGATTTCAGGTGAGTCAGGAGGCATATTCTTGATTGGTCCTTCCACTTCATACTCATTCCAGGGCAATTCATCAGCAGATTCAGACTCTGCCTCATCATCCTCCGAATATCCATGTCCCTGCCAAAACAGTCGGCTGCCTTTCGGTCCCCGGTTCCGATAATAAAAGGCCAGGCATAAGCCGGTCAGTAAACCGGAAAGGTGGGACTCCCATGATACCCGGTCCTCGATTGGAAATATTCCCCAGATCATTGAGCCATACTGAAAGGCTACAAGAAATGAAATGGCTATTAAACCCAGATGTTTACGGATGATTCCACTCACAAATAAAAATCCGGCCAAAGCATAAATAATGCCACTTGCTCCGACATGGTATGATGGCCGGGCAATTGCCCAGACCATAAATCCAGTACATATATAACTGATTATCAATACCCTGAATGAAAGATTACGATAAAAATAAAAGAGGAGGCTGAACAGGGCGAAAAGCGGAAGGGAGTTAGCTACAATATGCTTAATTCCCCCATGAATGAAAGGGGAAAACAGTATTCCCGGCAAACCCGATAATTTCCGGGGGTAAATACCAAAATAAACCAGATCAAGTTTAAGTGAGTAATCCACCAGAAAAACCAACCAGATCAGCAGAAGGAGGACTGCTGGAAAAAACATGCTGATATACAACCTCTTAACAGCGATATCCATTATTGAGGGAGTGAAGCTAAAAGATCGGTGAACCGGAGGATATCCTCTTCGGTGGTGTCCCATGAGGTCATCCACCGAACTTCACAAATGGATTCGTCCCAAACATAGAAGAAGAACTCATCCTGAAGTAATTTTATCATTTTCGGGGGAATAAGCGCAAACACGCCATTAGCCTCCACAGGCCGGTTAATCACCACCCCTGGAACTTTGGCAGCACGTGAAGCCAGAAAACGGGCCATTTTGTTAGAATGAGCAGCGTTCCGCATCCATAGATCATTGGTAAGCAGTGTATCGAACTGGACCGCTATATATCTCATCTTGGACGCCAGTTGCATGCTTTGCTTGCGGATGTATTTAAACCATGGAGTCAGACCGGGCTCGAAAAAAAGAATTGCCTCACCATACATTGCACCATTCTTGGTTCCACCGAATGAGAGCACGTCCACCCCGGCATCCCTGGTGATCGCTTTCATCGACAAACCCTGTGAGACAGCCGCATTGGCAATTCTTGCCCCATCCATATGCAAGAGCAGACCACGCTGATGAACAAAATCGGCAATTTTTCTGATTTCCGCCGGGGTATAAACCGTACCCAATTCTGTAGCCTGAGTAATACTGACCACCCTGGGTTGTGAATGATGCTCAAAATCAATCCCCCGGATATGCGGCAAAATGGCATCAACAGTCATTTTACCGTTTTCGGTGTCAACAGGGATCAATTTACATCCTGTGAAAAACTCCGGGGCACCGCACTCATCTTCCTGAATATGTGCTGATTCAGCACATATGATTGAATTGAAGGATTGAGTCATGTTTCGGAGCCCTACCACATTGGCAGCGGTTCCGTTAAAAACAAAGAACACTTCGGTAGAACTGCCGAAATGATCCCGGATTCTCGATATTGCCGCACGGGTATAATCATCATCACCGTAACCAACCACATGGCCGGTATTACAGTGGTTCATAGCTTCCATGATTTCAGGATGAACCCCCGCATTATTGTCACTTGCAAACCCTCTGATACTCTTCATTCGCATTCTCTTTTGGTGCAAATTTAGCCTTTTATCTCTATCACCTAGGGGGAATATTTATATCTTGAGCACCAAAACGTAATTGGAAATCAAATGTTCACAAAAGAAACCTACATTGAGAGACGCTCAGGGCTAAAACAAAGCATGAAAAGCGGCATCCTGCTATTCCTTGGCAATGAGGAAAGTTCAATGAACTATGCCGATAACACCTTTCATTTCAGGCAGGACAGTACATTCCTCTATTTTTTCGGGATGGATTTCGCAGGTCTGGCTGCCGTTATTGACCTGGATGAGGACAAGGAAATCCTGTTCGGAAATGACCTTACCGTCGAGGATATCGTATGGATGGGAACTCAGCCCAATTTAATACAACGCGGCTCGGCCTTTGGAGTACAAACGGTGAAACCGCTCTCACAGCTTGTCGAGTATCTTCAGCATGCCATTAAACAGGAACGGACTATACATTACCTTCCTCCCTATCGTCCCGAGAATAAATTAAAACTTCTGGACATTCTGGCAATAAATCCAGCCGAGGTTAAAACAAAATCGTCCCTGGATTTTGTAAAAGCGGTTGTTAATCTTCGAAATCACAAGTCGGCCGAAGAAATTGCAGAGATTGAAAGGGCTGTTGACATTTCTGTTGACATGCACATTACTGCCATGAAAATGGCCAGGCCCGGCATGAGAGAATCGGAATTGGCCGCCGCTGTGACCCAGGTTGCCTTGGCCGCAGGCGGACAGCTTTCTTTCCCTGTTATCATGACCATTAACGGGCAGACATTGCACAATCATTACCATGGGAACACCTTAAAATCAGGGGATATGGTTTTAAGCGATTGCGGAGCTGAAACAGCCCTGCATTATGCCGGCGATCTGTCGAGCACCTTTCCTGTCGACCGCAGATTTTCTTCCAGGCAAAAGGAAGTTTATCAGATATGTTTGAATGCCCACGAAGCCGCTCTGGCAAAATTATCGCCAGGTGTTCCCTTCCGGGAGGTTCATTATGCAGCATGCAGGACGATCATCAACGGGTTAAAAGATATCAACCTGATGAAAGGAGATACCGAAGATGCCCTCGCTTCCGGTGCGCATGCCATGTTTTTTCCATGCGGAACCGGGCATATGATGGGTTTGGATGTTCATGATATGGAGGACCTTGGTGAAGTATATGTCGGGTATGACGGAAAACCAAAAAGCACCCAATTCGGGTTGAAATCGCTGAGGCTGGCGCGTCCCCTGGAAGAAGGTTTTGTTGCTACAATCGAGCCTGGGATTTATTTTATACCGGAACTCATTGCAAGCTGGAAAAAAGAGGGGATCAATACCGCCTTCATCAATTTTCAGAATGTTGAAGGGTATACCACTTTTAGCGGGGTCAGAAACGAAGAGGATATTGTCATCACCAGCGATGGTTACCGGGTTTTAGGCAAGAGAAAACCCAAAACAATTGAAGAGGTCGAATCTTTAAGATGATATGAACCGGAGCCGCATTGTCGTGAGTGGCCTCCTCCTGATGACCGCTCAAATATTGTCCGGACAAAATCCGTACGATTCTTTTAGAAAACTTCAGGAAGCAGAGGACCAATCGGTCTTTAGCAACATACCGTGGAAACAGGTGGGCCCGGCTTTTCAGGGTGGCCGTGTTGAAACATTGGATTGTCCGGTTAATCAGCCGAATGTTATTTACGCAGGGTTTGGATCAGGCAGCCTCTGGAAAAGCACGGACCAGGGACTATCATGGAATTGCATATTTGCCGACCAGGCGACTTTCAGTATCGGGGATGTCAGCATTTCAGAGAGTGATCCTGAAACAATTTACCTGGGAACCGGTGAAAATCTCAGGGCTACCCGGGGCTATACCTATCCCGGCACGGGTATGTACAAATCAGTGAATGGCGGAAAAAACTGGATCAGCATCGGACTGCATGATACACACCATATCGGCCGTGTCGTGATTGACCCGAATGACCCAAATCTTGTTTTTGTCGCAGCCTTGGGGCACATGTGGTCGCCCAACGCGGAAAGGGGTTTATTTATAACCCGGAATGGCGGTCAAACCTGGACAAAGAGTCTATTCATTTCGGAAAATGTGGGTGTGGTTGATGTTGCATGGGACCAGGTAAACCGTATTATATATGCGGCAGCCTGGGAAATGGTGCAGGGCAAGAAATCAGGAATATACAGATCGACGGATTTGGGTAAGCGGTGGGAAAAGTGCCTGGATGGTTTTCCTGAAAATGAAGGCATTGGGAGGATTGGACTGGCTATCTCGAATCTGGATCCCAAGGTAGTATATGCCTCACTGGATAACAGGAACAATCAATCCTCCGACAAGAATTCCGGGATGATCGGACTGGAAGTTTACCGGTCGGATAATTCCGGTAAGACCTGGAAGAAAATGAATGCCTCGCTGCTAGATAACTACTCCGGTTTTGGCTGGGCATTCGGTGATATCAGGATTTCTCCTTTGGATTCAAGGGAAATCTATGTTCTGGGGGTACATACGCTTCATTCCAGGGATGGAGGCAAATCATTTACCCGGCTGGGTGGTAAAATCAGCCACCTCCTTCCAAATCCCGCAGTAGCCATGCACCTCGATAATCATGACCTGTTCATTGATCCATCAAATCCGGACAGGCTCATTCTGGGTAATGACGGTGGTGTATATATCAGTTTTGACCAAGGAACAAACTGGCTTCATTGCAATACACTCCCTGTCGCCGAAATTTATGATTTCAGCGTTGGGGGCGGCGAACAACCGATGGTTTATGCCGGAACGCAGGACAATTCCAGTTTGTATGGGCCGGTCAGCCTGGGCAAGCCCATCGACGGCCACAAGGAATGGAAATACGTATGGCTTGATCCCTGGTCTGGAGGGGATGCCTTTGTAACCATTCCCGACCGGTCAGTTCCGGATATCATTTATTATGAATCACAGAATGGTTTCCTGAATAGAAAGAACATGGTCACCGGTGAAACGTCATTTATACAGCCAACGACCGAACCGGGTGAATCACCTATGCGAACCAGCTGGATGACGCCATACTTTTTTTCAGCACACGCTTCGACATCTCTATATTACGGTGCCAATAAGGTATATAAGAGCATCGACCGGGGTGACACCTGGTACAGAGTTAGTCCGGACCTTTGTTATTCGGCTGATCCGTTCCGTAAATCGAGAGCGATTACCGCCTTGGCAGAATCACCTTTAAAGCCCGGACTACTATATGCGGGAACAGAAAAGGACGCCGTTTGGGTATCCCGGGATGATGGAATAAACTGGATTGAAATCAGTGATGGTTTGCCCGCCAAATCAACCGGTCAGATCTGTTCATCGCGACATGCTGAAAGCCGCGTTTATGCGGTTATGAAGTCAGTGGAAGAAGATGACTATCTCCCTTACCTCTTTTATTCTGAGAATAAGGGATCAAAGTGGAAATCTATTTCTTCTGCTCTGCCTATTGACAGAATCAATTTTATTCTTGAGGATCCCTATTTACCTGACCTGATTTATATTGGTACCGACAGGGGTATATTCACGAGTCCGGACCTTGGAAAAACATGGATATCTCTCAGCAAGGGACTTACCACCACAAGTGTTCAGAAATTGGCCTGGGGTGGAGATAACAACTATCTTTTAGCAGGGACTCATGGAATGAGCCTTTTCTCTTGTTTTGCACTACCAATACGAAATTACTTCAAACTCGTGAACCCAGCAAGCGAATGCCTTCTGGCCATGCAACCCGGTTACCTGCCGGGGAAAAAGGATTTTTCGGGTGATTGGGATTGGACAAGAAGTATTCCGGCTGCACTTTACTGGTACCAGCCCAAAGCGGGATTAATGAGCATTTCGGTCACCGACAGCAAGGAAAAGGAGATTTATTCGAGTTCTGTTAACGCCAAATCCGGTCTTAACTTCTGGGAATGGGACCTCGTGTTGAATTTCCGGGAAGATAAGGGATTATACCCGGTTCCTGAATACAAATTCCCTGCCCCGGGAAAGTATCAAATACTTGTTCAGGGACAGGGAATCATTATCAGATCCAATCTGGAAGTTCGCTGATCGGGGAATTATCTTCCGCCGCCACCACCACCGCCACGTTGCATATTTGCGCGAGCTGCAGCCTGTTTTTCAAGATAAGCTTTGAATTTTTTAACCTGCTCAGGAGTCAGCATCTTTTCAATTTTTGCATCTCTATCCTTGTTCATTTCCTGCATTTTGGCGCGCATTCCTTCGCGATCATCACCGGCAGCTGCACGAGCTGCGGCCATTTTCTCGCTGAATTCCTTGTAAATGGCATCAAACTTCGGAGTTTGTTCCTTAGTCAGCACCAATTCCTTTTTCAGATCATCAATCTGCTGCTGCCGCCTTTGTTGCATGTTTTGCTGTTGATCCTGTGCATTAAGTCCTCCAACAAGAAAAAGACCTAAAACAATCGAAAGAATGATGTTTCGTTTCATAATTTGAAATTATTAAATTCAGATTTTAGACCACCGAAACATTCTAATGGTTTAAGCATTTTCAAAAAAAAGACCGGTAGCACCGGTCCCATTTTCTACCTGAAATCTTTCAGTCTATCCATCAACCTTTTACGGGCAAAAAAGATTTTACTTTTAACCGAGCCCAGTGGTTGTTCCAAATATTCTGCGATCTCTTTGTATTTGTACCCTTTAGTGTGCATTTCAAACGGCAACCGGTAATCCTCTGGTAATTCACTGATAGCCGTCCGGATTTCCTTCTCATTGTGAGTGGCCTCGGGCGATTGAAATACTGATTCTGTCCGGAGGTTCAGGTAATAAGAATTTTCAGTAGAATCAATCATGGTATTTGACCTGACATTCCGGCGGTAATTATTAATAAAGGTATTCTTCATGATGGTAAACACCCATGCTTTCAAATTTTTATCGCCTTGAAATTTATCACGATTAGTCAGAGCCTTAAAAAAGGTCTCCTGAAGAAGATCTTTGGCATCCTCGGGATCGGAAGTAAGGCTTTTTGCAAAAAATCCAAGCTTGGATTGCATGCCCATTAGCTGGTGGTTGAATTCTATTGCTGTCATGTCGTTTAGTTTTTGTTGTACTTTTTACATTTGTTTCTTAGACAAACATAATAAACAATTCGATGATAGCAACGTTTTGTTTATACTTTACATGAACATAGTAACACATTTTGAATATGTTTCTAAACAAGAAGATCAGACAACTTACAGAAATTCAAAAACTTAGAATAAATTCTACAAATTCATTCTAAATTACGTACAGAAGATTTTGGGGTGTGTTCAACCCGGACTAATTATCCCTGGTCCTGCCTGATATCGATTTAGCAAAGGATTGAAAGTCTGAAATTTTCACAATTTCGGGAGGCAATTCTACATGAGAATCGAATCCAATGGAAACCAGAAAAACTCTTTTACCGGGAAAGATGCCTGCCAATTTCTGTCCATAGGAGGCCAGCTCTCTTTCCGTAAAACCCTGATTGACTGATACAACAATACTATCAATAATCTCCCGATTGGAGAGAGACCTTAAATTTTCAACGGGTATCGAAGGTCCCAGGTAAATTACCTGATGGCCGACTTTTCGCAGAAGGTAGTTTGCATAAAGCAGGTTGATCTCATCATAAAGGCCCAATGGCAGAAAAAGAAGAAAGTGTTCATTCGTTGACTGATTATGTCCGACCATCCCATCAATCGCAACGACAAGCTTGTGTTTAATCAGATTATTGACAAACCTCTCCTGACAGGCGCTGATTTTTCCAATTTGCCAGAGAAGGTCAATTTTCTCTAACAAAGGGAAAACCACCAGTTGAAAAGTTTGTTCGAAGCCCAGTTTAAGAATGGTCCCATTCAATAATCTTTCAAAACGATCCTCATCCAGTTCATTCGTGGCTTTAAGCAATTCTGACATACTACCATCTTCAGCACCAGGTATTTCGCAGATTCTACCTACTTCATCAGTAATATCCATATCGCTCATTTCCGAGATATGCGATATTTTAAAACCGTGCCTGTTCAGAAATGAAATGTTCAGAAGGCGTTGCAGGTCTGTGACACTATAATAACGGATATTGGTATCGGTCCTTTCGGGGGAGATAATCGAATAACGTTTCTCCCAAATACGGATGGTATGAGCCTTAATACCGGTAAGCTTTTCCAGATCGCTGATACTATATTTTGCTACGTTCATTATTCCTCAGACTCCAATCATTTCTTCATGGGTGTAGTACAAAATGAAAGCTAAATGGTTTAAATATCCAGAAAATAGGCTGATGATATCTTAAGTATATTTCTTTTTTTTATTGACTATGGGGAGAATTCCCAGTGCAATAGCTCCCACAATAATGATAAACAAGGTAGTTGACCCATGGAGAACCAGGGTAACCAGTTGACCGTCAGCCAGTGTTACACCATATAATATGACCGTGTTAATGGCAAAAACGTCAAATGTTCCAATCCCTGCCGGGGACGGGAGAACCATCCCCAAACTGCCTGTAGCCAGAACTGCCAGTGCCACCATCGGCGACAGGGAAGCAGTCGGGATAAAAGCTTTGTAAACAAAAAGAGTGCTCAGATAATAGCATGCATATATTGCCACCGTAAGCATAACAAATACATAAGGTTGCTTTAACCGAAGGACTGACTTAAGGCCATCGCCAAACTTTGCAGCATAAGAATGGAGTTTTATAGCTAAGGGGAATTTCATCAGCTGTTTCCTGAAAGAATAAATCAGAACTGCGATAATGATCATGATTCCGACTAATCCTATAAACCAGGGGGACTGAATGAAGGAAAGCCTGGTGCCACTGATTCCCTTTTCAGGCCTGATCAATGTTGATAATTCATCCCAGTTGAAAACCAGCACACCAGTCAGTAAAACTATCAGGAATATAAGGTCAACAATGCGCTCAACCAAAACCGTACCCAACTGGGAAGTAAACGGAACCCCATTATACTTCTTTAAAATTCCGCACCTGGTCACTTCACCCAACCGGGGAAAAGCGGCATTCGCCAGATACATGACCAGAATCGATAAAAAGGTATTTAGCAAGCCCGGTTTGTATCCAATGGATTCGATGAGCATTCGCCACCGAATCGCCCTGAAAAAATGACTTAACAGCATAGGCATAAAAGAGGCTGCTATCCACCAGTAATTAAAACGGCCCAACCCGTCGAGGATGCCTCCAATATCCTGGCCTTGATAAGCCCAGATAAACAACGCGATTCCCACACCGAAGAAGAAGATATACTTCAATGCATCCAGCAGAAACTTTTTTGTAATCACTTATTCAATATTGATTAAAACTTTTCATCATATTTTGTCCAGATTAAATCCCCCAGCTTCCAGGCAGTCTTAACCACCTCATTGCCCCAATTGACAGTGAATTCAGTTAAAAGAGATTTTCTTTCAGCAGGACCTGGCACACTGATCAATTGGTTTTCCAAACCCTCAGTACTTAAAAAGATCTGCCTTTGCAAAGGTATCCAAAGCGAGTCAACATCCTTCCGCATATCGCCCCACCGCTGTGCCGCTAGGGTTCCCAAACGGTTAAAGGCCCACCAGGCCGACTCGTTTGAAAAACCAGTTACCCTGCCGTCGACTTTGTAGGATTGAGGCAGATCATTCACTCCGCAAAAAATCGGGATATAGATCGAGGTAGCAACGTTATCAAGGGCAAACCATGCAATCCCTCCCACATCGTCAGGCAACCAGCTACGGCATTGAATGATTGTGGCATACATGGTATACCACCTGGCTATGGTTCTTTCTCCCATCCATCCCCAGCCGCCATTGACTTTAAAAATCTTGTTCATATCATAGGGCATAAATGGATTCGCCATGGGTGAAATAACCGTCTTACCCTTTTCATCGGTAACGGTGATATCCTTAATATAATTAAAATCGGTCCCCTCATAATAATCTTTAAAAACGGTAATCAGGTCGTCTTTAGTCACCAGTTTATCAGGTTTAACTGAAAATGGATAGTTTTCGGCATTTGGATCCAATTTAAGAGAGGGAGCCAGCAAACTCAGGACTCTCCATTCACGACGGCGGGAGGCCAGACTGGTGCGGCTTTCAGGGGCATAAGCATAGCAAAACCTGAAGGTTTCATTATCATTCCACCACCCGTTCTGACGGGCAACTTCAAAAACATTATCGGAGGCCATGAAATTCTCCGGATCATTGACATCCACTTCCTTAATGGTGCTGGCATTGGCATTCACTGAAACATGTTCATCAGGAACCCGTTGAGCCACCCATACGGCACCGGTCAATCCCTTGCCCGGACCGACGATTTCCAGGTGCCATACTTCATTCTTATCAGCAATCGTCAAACATTCCCCGGCATCGTTCCAACCATACTGACCCAGCAATCCGCTAGTAAGAATCAGGGCTTCCCTGGCCGTCTTGCATCTTTCCAGCATCAGCTTGATAAGATCCTGACAATCAATAAGTCCCTTGTCCGATCTCAATTCAGACCTTCCGCCGAACGTTGATTCACCGATACCCAACTGGTACTGGTTCATGCATGGATAAGCAGAATTTACATAACCGAAGGTATTGGGCATCTGAGGAATCTCTCCCGTTTTAACAAAGGCATAGGACGGCATCGCCCTGGTGTCGTCGTTCACCCTCCTGAACATTTCCGTTTGCGATCCCCTGGGGTACTCAGCGGGCAGAACAATATCAACCGATGAGCGGGTGCGGTGACTATCATCCGTATGCGAGGTCATGACAGATCCATCCGCGGTAGCCAGCTTACCCGCAGTGACAGAAGTGCAGCCATCAGGAAAGCCTTTGATCCAATCAGCATCGGATTGTGCCTGAACCGGAATAGTCCCTGTCAGCGACAGAAGCAGGCCTGCAACGAAAGAAAAGACATCATTCTTCATCATTATTCAAAGATTATAGGGCGAAAATACAAAAAACCGCCATAGCCCGGCTAAATGGGATGCTTGCGCATGCTGTTGTGCATGACGAATATTGCTATAAGAAGCGCAGCCATGGCAAAAATGAATGTCAGCGTAATCCCAAACCATTGGTAAAAAAGCACCCCCAGGATGGGGCCATAAAGGGCCCTGATACCAGTCATGCTAAGGTGTATGGATTGATAATCGGCAGCTTCGCTCTTTTGACTGAAATAAGCAGATCCGATATACCAGATCAACCCCATGGTCGCTGCAAAAACAGCATGTGATAGAAAGGCCGGTATCAGCATATAATAGATCTGAATCCCTGCGATTACAGAGAAACCCGGGAATGCCCGGGTCAGCATCAGAAAGAAAAAATACACAAAGAGCGACAGGAAAGTATATATCGCAAATTTACGGGGATCAATTTTGCCGATCAACCTGCCGAAAAAAGGAAACAACAAGATCGAGATCAGATTGTATGAATTTTTGTAAAAGGCAACTGAAGAATAACTTAAATGCAATTCCTTATCAAAATAAATGGTGATGACCGCTACTGTGATCATCCATGCGAAACCATACAGATTAAAGCCGGTCTCAAAATCTCGATATGCCTTATTAATCCTGAAGATACGGCTCATATTCCTGATTGACTCAAGGGTCGACTTCCAGATTCCCATCCGGGGAAGGGTATTTGCCTTTTCCTCCTCATAGGGAATCAGGGAGAGTATATAAATTGAGCCTATACCCAGCACTGCCATGACCGGATAAACCAAGGTGAATACAAAGGGGTTGATATCCAGCCAGATTCCAAAAACCAGCGTGGCACCCAGCATCACCAATTTATTCACCCCGGTGGCATAACTGTACAAAGGGCCAAAATTATCATGCCGGTAATTACTCTTAAGTAACAGATTTATAATAGGGTATATAATCGGGTTAGCCAGGTAAAAAAGCAGGAAAATAAATAGGAAGACAGTACCAAAAAGTTGCTGACTATTGAGTCCTGCCGGGGAATGCGGGAAGAAAAACATCAACAGCAGCGGAACCCTGGTGATCCAGGCCAGCCACCGGATTAATCTTGCCTTATTGAGTGACCGTCTGATCCATTCATTGAGCAGAATGGAAAACAACAGCACAACAGAACCAAACTGAAACAACAGGCCAATCTGCATATTGGTTCCGTTCAGGCTCTTGATTAAGACATATTCATTTAAAGCCAGGATTCCCAGTATGATACCTTCAATAACCGAATAGACAAGATGGAGAATAAAAGTTTTCTTCTCTTCGGCTGAAAGGTTATGAAGGATATGCCTCACATAAAAGTAATTGCCCAAAAATAAACAAAGCCTGCCATTGGCAAGCTTTATTGAACCTGTTCAAACGCAAATTAATCTTTAAGCCATTTAAGAACCTGTTCACTATCGGGACTCTCTTTTGGCGGAATAACGGCAACAAGGGTGCCTTTTTCGTCGATCAGGTATTTCTGAAAATTCCATTTAACCTCAGAATCCATCACCCCGTTAAGTTTTTTCTCAGTCAGCCACTTATACAGCGGATCCATATCACTGCCTTTAACCGATATCTTGGCCATCATTGGAAATGTCACCCCATAATTCGAATCGCAGAACTCTTTGATTTCTCCATTGGTACCAGGCTCCTGCGACAAGAAATTATTGGCGGGAAAGCCGACGATGACAAACTTATCAGGTCCAAATTCCTTGTACAATGTTTCAAGCTGCTGGTATTGCGGAGTGTTGCCGCATTTCGAGGCTGTATTTACAATCATTACCTTCTTTCCCTGCAATTGTGCAAGGTTGAATTCTTGTCCGTCAATCGATTTAACCTTGAAACCATATACCGATATTGAACCCGGCGTCTGGGTGAAGACGGGAAAAATTAGTCCTAGCATTAGAATCACTGCAATTAGTTTTTTCATTTCACGTTCATAATTTGTTAAGCTTAAACAGTCATGTTGATAAAAAAGTTTATAATTGGTTCGATTAGTGGACAGGAGTGGCAACCTGTTAATGTTCATGTATGCGTACTTTTATACTTGCAATGGGTACATTAGTGTATGTCCCGTCACTTTTTAAATTCATAACAGACTAGCATGAAAAGCAATAGCTTAAAAATACTCATCCTTATAGGCTTCCTGATCCCTTCAGCCTGGACTGAATCCCAAGGGCAAAAAACTAGTCTTCAAGGGTTTTCCCTTAAAGTAAGTCCGGGAGCTTTGGTGTATTACGGAGATTTAAGCACCAATGATTTAAACCTTCCGAAGCGGATATTCACCGGTTCTAAATTTGGCATCGGAGCCAGCATGATAAAACAGTTTAGCCCCTTTTTCGGTATTCAGGCACTGTTTATGGCCGGAAGTTTATATACTGCGGCTTCAGATAATTCCTATTTTACAGGATCGTTAACCGAATTTAGTCTTTCGGCCCGGTTTGATCCCCTTAAGCTACTGAAAGACAATTCTTTTCCTGTGTCACCTTATGCCAGTGTCGGGGTAGCGACCTTTGGATTCCGAAGTGTCCGGAGGGAAATCGGCACCAATGTGGTTCTATTGCCAAATTTCGGCTACGAAAATGACGGATTAACGAAAACCACCAGGCAAACAGCCATGTCCATGCCGATAGCAATTGGGCTTTCTTACCGGATATTACCCTATCTGCAGTTGGAATTGGAACATTCAATCCGGATGACCAACACCGATCTTATTGACTGTTTCAAAGGCCCAAACACTGCAAATGATTTGTATTCACTGACGAGCATCGGTTTCAGATTCTCCATCCCTTCGAAATCAACAGCTATTCCGCCCGCAGTCACTGAAAATCAGGCTGTCCCCATGTTACCCCGGACTGATTCCTCAGAAATCAATATGTATGTCGATTGTCAGATCCCTGAAACCATCGCAGCCGGGAAAAGCTTTACCGTAAACATCAGGATTCTTAAGGGAAAATACAGCGGACCCGGTAAACTCATTCAAAAATATCCAGAGGGTTTTACCACCTCTTCAGATAATACCCATGAATACACCCTGACATTTAATAACCAGAATGTTATTGTTGACTGGACAAACATGCCGGCTGATTCGGTTGTCACATTAAAATATGACATACAAACCAGTGACAAAGTCAGCGGAAATCAATCTATCGCTGAGCGATTTGAGTATGAAGAGTTAACCGGACCTAAAACGATCAGGTTCAATGATAAAATATTTGTTGAAAACCTTAAACAGGCTGGAGGCAATGATGATCCTGCCAACCAGGTAGTAAAACCGTCCGGGTTAGGCGAATCTGTTAAAGCAGCCCCTTTCATCAAGGCTAACATCAGGAAATCCGAAGCTCTCCCGGGAATAGAGTTCCGCGTTCAATGCGGTGCCTTCAGGGACAAAAATAAAGCAGATACACACCTTGCGGCTAAATACAAAATCTCGGAAATAATTCAGGAAGAGTATACCGATCAATGGTACAAATATACGGTTGGCTCTTTCCCGACCTATGAGGAGGCTGCCCGCTACCGAGACCAATTCATTTCCCGGACAGGAATACTATCCTCATTCATTGTGGTTTATAAAAATGGCAAGCGTCTATCCAATATTGCAGATGCCTATAAATAACCAATCTGCCACAAAATATTATGGCTCTGCCAAGCGTATTTGAGGTTTATCAGCTAGCTATCGGTCCCAGCACGGTATTCACTACCGGAGCACTTCGTATCGGACAGTCTTTTCGTGAACTGTTGATGACAAGTCCCTACCGTCCCAACCACCGGATACTCATCCAATTATTAGGGAATTTTTCAAAATTCGGACGGGAAAACAACTCCGACCGGGCCGTGATTGCCGGACTTGGTGGTTATACACTTGAAGATTCAACTTCGACTATGATGGCCTGTTATGGAAAAATCAAGGAGAATGGGTATTTCTCTTTCAAGAACGATTCCTGGCCGTTCAATCCTGAATCGGATCTCGTTTTCAACACTCGGGAAGATAACATCAATCACCCGAATTGCATTCGTTTTCATGTATTAAGTTATCAGGGGCAATTGGTTTTCCAGGCTGATTTTTATTCAACCGGCAGCGGATTGGTGACTGGTCCGGGTTATCCGGACACGGAACCATTGCGCAAGGAAAACCATCCGAAATCATTGAATGACATCAAGAGCATCATCAGGTCGGAAGGCATATCTTTTCTCGACTACACGATCAGCAATGAATGTGCGAGACACCATATTTCCAGGGAACAGTTTCAAAAAAGGATGGTGGCTACCTGGAAACTAATGATAGCCAACACTTATCATCACCCGGACTTTCTTTTACTATTGAAAGCCAGCCCACTGGCCGGAGGTGACAACACCAGGGCATCGGCTTTTGCCCTGGGTTTATCGGAAGACATATTGTCTAATAGCCCGGTGATCACTGCACCAACTTGCACCGGTGCAGCCATTCTTCCCTCAGTACTCCGTCCTCTGCAGGAGAGGTTCATGTTTCCTGATGAAAAAATCGTCGATGGCATGATCCTGGGAGGTTTGTTGGGAACCCTCATCCTTTACCGGTTAGGTGAATCCAACCGACTGGTCAACATGCAGAACGAATTAGCTTTTTCCGCCATCATGGCTGCCGGCGGAATCACACATATCATGGGCGGATCACCCGAGGAGATAGAAAAGGCAGCATCGATGGCAGCCATTCTTTATGGGTTACCAGACCCCAACGATTCCTTTTTCGAGCCAAAATCATTCAAGTTGCGAAACTCCATAATAGCTCAAACCGTCCCTGCGCTTGCAGATTTAGCCAAGACACTGCCGGATGGTTTGATCCCCGATTTTGATGAATCCCTCAGCAAGCTATTTCACCGGTAAGTCAGGGAGCATCTTCTCTAACCTCCCATCCTGATAAATGGTCCAGACCGGTCCGCCGTTTGCTGAAGGAATATAACTTTCGAAGGTTGAACGTGTTGTCTGAATCACTGGTTTAGCAATGCTTTTCGGAGAATCAGCCATATTTAAACCCAATTCCTCCAGACTTTCGGAGTATTTGTGATTTTTGTTAAAATATTCAAATTCAGTGTAATAGACTTTTCTTAACAACCACTTGATATCCAAGTCAGTGTCTATGATGAAACTCTCGGTACCGAATCCGGCTGACAGAGATGAAAACTGAACAAATCCCCACATCTCGGGCATATGCATATTGATCCGCCCCTGTGGTGACCAAACCCAGTTATCTTCCGGAAATGGTTTCCCGGTTTGCGGATTGATCTCCTTTTTATAGGTACCGCCTTCAATCCGCGTACGCCATTCAACTCTGGAAAAATCAATCCGCCACTGGTCACCTGCTTTTGGAAGTTTTGCCCCAGATGCACACTCTTTCAAGGCAGCTAATGGGATCACTATCTCCACAATCCAGCCCTTGTCGGTATCGCGTGGATCATTGATGGTACCATCAACCCGGGTCCCAACCTGCAGCCCCGCAATGTCCCATCCGTTTACCGGAGGGCCGCCATCACGGTATGGTTTTAGCAGCAACAAATCCCAGGCGGTTCCAAGTGCGTTGACCTCGAGTTCGTAATATGAATGTGTATCACCATCCGGATCTATGAATACCTCAAAATCATTATCATAAAATATAACAGTATCCCTTTGCTTAAGAAAGGCCCAAACATGAGGTTCTTCCAATTCAGCCGCAATGTAGAGGTTGGTATCGTCCCACAGCATTTTTGCATGGGTTTTATATTTAGGCACAGGTCTTGACGATCCTTCAATATCGGTGAAATACTCTGTCCAGGGTATCCCGGCCCATGAGGGTTCATTGAGAACCCCGTCTGCAACAACAGAGGTCGTCGATCTATAGCATACATATCCATGAGGGTCGGGTTTGGGAGGTAATTGAACATCCGACCCTGCCGTCTTTCTGGAAGATTCCGAACATGCAATTAACCCCGCCAGTAATCCGCAACCGACTGAAAATAAAGCTATTTTCAGATTTTTTTTCATTTTTTCGGTTCCCAGAAACACACTTTTGGCGATGTAATCCGTTCTTCTTTTTTAAGCTGTTTAAGCGCTTTATCCACATCAGCCCTTGATAATCCGCATAAATCAACTAATTTGCCAGTTTTTAAGGCTTTACCTGCCTTGTTCATCACTACTAAAATTTTTTCCTGAGCTTCCATTGTTTTAAGTTTTAATGAACAAATATACAAATAACCAATTTTCGGTAATAGCCACGATGTGCAATAATCTTTTACTGCAGAATGCTATTTTTGCAGGCAGATCAAAAACTCACAATTAATGAAACCCACCTTACTTGTTCTGGCAGCCGGGCTCGGCAGCCGATACGGAGGTCTGAAACAAATGGATCCTCTCGGACCGAATGGTGAATCCATCATAGATTATTCGGTATACGATGCAGCCCAGGCGGGTTTCGGAAAAGTGGTATTTGTTTTGCGTGAAGAAATAGTCGACGATTTCTACGAATTATTCGCCAACCGCTATAAAAAATCAATTCCCGTTGCCCATGTCATACAAAAGCTGACGGATATCCCGGACGGGATTTCAGTTAACCCGGAAAGGGCCAAACCCTGGGGGACCGGACATGCGGTGCTGGCTGCCTCTAAAGTTCTTGCTGAACCCTTTGCCGTCATTAACGGTGACGATTATTATGGAAGGGATGCCTTCAATGTTATGTCGGACTTTCTTTCTCAGCTTGATCCACGCGAAGTAAAATCGCAATCGATGGTTGGTTATAGTATTGCCAACACCTTGTCGGAATTCGGGGCTGTTTCCCGGGGTATCTGCTCGGTCGATGAAAATGGGGTACTTACCGGTGTGGTTGAAAGGACGCACATCGAAGGAAAGAACGGAAAAGTTATTTTTTTGGATGAGAAAAGTACTCAGATTGATTTAATTGGAAATGAAATCGTTTCAATGAATTTCTGGGGATTTACCCCGGCAGTTCTACCCTACTTCAAAGATCTGTTCGCAGGATTCCTGAAACAAAAGGGCCTGGAACTGAAGTCCGAGTTTTACATACCCTATGCGGTAAATCTTTTAATTCAGTCGCAGACCATTGAAGTAAAGGTACTTGAAAGCAAAGCCCAATGGTTTGGGGTGACTTATCAGGCCGACAGGCCTCATGTTCAGGGCAGGATCAATGCTTTGTACAGGCAAGGTGCATATCCTCAAAAAATGTGGTAGCCGGTTGTTTTAATTCTCTGCCCTGAAATTTCTGCCAATTTCGAATGCCCTGATATTTGCATCCACAACCTCTTTACCTTTTCTCGAGAATATCTTCTCGATACCTGTTTTCAGTGAGTCCAAACTCAGCCCAAGGTAACCGGCAGCTGCTCCGAGCATCACAATATTGGATGATTTCGGTGACTGACAGTCTTTTGCAAGCTTATCGGCATTGATCCACACGGAATGCGGTAGTATTTTTACCTGCTCCTCTATTTGAAGAATGGACGGATAATCATCAATATTAATGAACGGCACTGAATTGGTGATCACCCAACCTTGTTGTGACAGGAAAGGCAGGTACCGCAATGATTCCATGGGTTCAACTGACAAAATCAGATCCGCCTTACCCAGCGGGATAAGATCGGATGCGATTGGCAGATCGGAAATTCGGAGGTGGGACTGGACGGCTCCTCCCCGCTGACTCATCCCATGAACTTCGGCTTGCTTGACATACTTTTTTTCATATAGTGAAGCAAATCCGATGGCTGCTGCAATAGTCAGAATACCCTGACCCCCCACTCCGGCTAAAATGATATCTGTCTTCATCTGTCCAATGATTTCGGGAATTAAACTTTTTTATGCTTGATGGCTGTCTGAATACATTCGCGCCTGCTGATAATGACTGAAACCCCCGGGTAATTTAATTCCTTGGTTATGACCGCAACATTTGCCTCATGATTCTTTTTTAAAGGAATGATGAGCCGCAAATGATCGGCGGCAACACCAAGACCGGCACAAATACTCTCAATTCTTCCATAAGCGGATGAGGTTTGTCCACCGGTCATACCGGTGGTTTCATTATCTGAAATGATCACGGTAACCGGGGAATTCTCATTAATGGCATCAAGCAGGCCGGTCATTCCGGAATGAGTGAAAGTAGAATCTCCGATGACTGCAACTGCAGGGATCAAACCGGCATCAGCTGCTCCTTTGGCCATGGTAATGGAGGCTCCCATGTCAACGCAGGAATTGATCGCTTCGAAGGGTGGCAGGGCGCCCAGAGTATAACAGCCTATATCTGAGAAAGTACGTCCAGGTCCGAAAGGTTTTAATGCCTCAAGCAATGCATTATAAGTATCAATATGGCCGCATCTTTGCACATGGAAGGCGGGCGGTTGGCAAGAAATCCGGGAATCGGCGGACCCGGTTGTGTTTCCAGGCCCAATGCATGTGCCACAATATCAGGGGTAAGCTCTCCATCGCGCGGAACCGATCCGTCCAATCTTCCATGGATCGGAATGAAATTATTGTTCAATAATCCGCGAAGTTCCTTTTCCAGGAGCGGATATCCTTCCTCCAGGACCAGAATGCTTTTGCAGGTGTTCGTCATTTTCCTGACCAATTCCACCGGCACCGGATACTGGCTGATCTTCAGCACCGGGTAAGGAATTCCGGATTTGAAATTTTCGCGCACATAGTTGATGGCGATGCCGCAGGTGATAATTCCCATCGAATGATCTTTCCCCGGGAATTCCTGATTGAAACCGGAATTTTCCGACTCTTTCAGCAGGTCAGCCTGCATCTCAAGCAAGTGTTTGTAACGTTTGCGGGCAATCGCGGGGAGCAGCACAAACTGACGAGGATCAAGAGGAAGCCTGACCGTGTTCTGATCACGGACCTCCCTGGTTATCACAGATGCCCTGGAATGGGCCAGACGGGTTGTGATTCTGATCATTACCGGCAAACTATAATTCTCCGACAGTTCAAACCCGGTAAAGACCATATCATAAGCCTCTTGTTGATTGGCAGGTTCAAAAACCGGAAGCAGTGCAAAATCAGCATAAAACCTGGAATCCTGCTCATTCTGAGATGAATGCATCGAGGGATCATCAGCAACAACAACAATCAGTCCACCACCGCTGCCGGTTATGGCAGCATTAATGAACCCGTCGGCAGCCACATTTAGTCCAACATGTTTCATACAGACGATCGAGCGCTTGCCGGTATAAGACATTCCCAGGGCTGATTCCATGGCAGTCTTTTCATTGGCTGACCATTGGCTGTGTATACCTTTTTCTCTGGCAAAATTGCTTTTTTGCACATATTCGGTAATCTCTGTCGAAGGGGTTCCCGGATAGGCATAAATACCGGAAATCCCCGAATCCATTGCGCCCTGGGCAATTGCCTCAGCGCCAAGTAAAACAAGTTGTTGCATCTTAGTTCAATTAAACCAGAAAGGCAGCTATTGATTTGCTGCCCAAAGCAAAAGTACCATAATTTTGTTTGACGGCAACCGTTTTAAGGTATATTTGCCAACTGATGATTCCAAAATTACTCATAACATTGACGGGGGTTTTTGTGCTTTTCAGCTTGCCTGAACATGCAACCTGCCAATCTGAACAAAAGCCAAATATTATTCATCTGACCGGTCGCACCATTACAGAAAACAATGAACCGGTCCCTTATGTGCATATCATCCTGGTAAATAAAAAAGTAGCCACTGCCAGCGATCTGCAGGGCACGTTTAATTTCCCGGCCGAAATCAACGATACCATCCTGTTTACTGCAATCGGTTTTAAGTTTTCCAAACTAATCGTGCGGGACACTTTTCCGGTGAAGTACCCATATATACCTATTGTCATGTTTGAGGATACCATTCAACTCAGAGAGCTGGTCATCCGTCCTTGGCAAGGTAGCTATGAGCGCTTCAAGCAGGCTGTTATAAGCTATAAACTCCCGGTCACGGATCTTGACCGTGCTGAGAAAAATCTTAACATGATGGACCTGAAGGCCTTACTGATTAATGCCCCACCTACGCCGACAATGAGCTTCAGAAATACAATGAAAGTGTACAATGACCGTTTATACTGGGCCGGGCAACTGCCTCCTGTTAGTATAACTAATCCACTCGCATGGGCCCAGTTCTTTAAAGCGCTTAAAAACGGTGATTTCAGAAAAAAGTAACTACTTGACCAGCAATCAATTTACATACAAGTTACTGTCAGTTTTTTGCTTGATATTCATATCAGTGTCACTGTTGCGGGGTCAGAATACGATTAAGATTTCAGGCTATGTCCGTGATTCACAAGGAGAACCTGTTGAAGATGTGAATATTGCGGTAAAATCAACCCCTACAGGAGCCGTTTCCTCAAAATCCGGCTATTACCAGATAAAGGTGGGAAAGAGACCGGAATATACACTGCTGGTATCGAGAATTGGCTATGCCGGCAAGGAGTTGGTGATTCAATCCGCTAACTTCAAAAATTCCGAGAACATTGCTTTTGATATTGTCCTTGACCCTTCGACGCAACTGCTGAATGAAGCTGTCATCCGGCCCGACCGCGATCCGGGTCCGAACCTGATGAGAATTGATCCTAAACTTGTCTTTATACTCCCCGATGCATCCGGGAATTTTGAGGGATTGATCAAGAAAATGGCAGGGGTTTCCTCTTCCAATGAACTCTCCTCACAATATTCCGTCAGGGGGGGAAATTTCGATGAAAATCTGGTATATGTCAATGACATTGAGATTTATCGTCCTTTTCTGATTAACTCCGGTCAGCAGGAGGGTTTGAGCTTTATCAATCCGGACATGGTCGCCTCGGTCCTTTTCTCAGCAGGGGGATTTGACGCAAGATATGGCGATAAATTATCCTCGGTCCTGGATATTAAGTACCGGAAGCCGGTCGACTTTGCCGGCTCCGCCTCGATGAGCCTCATGGGAGGAACCTTGCATTTTGAGGGAACCAGTTCAAGCCGCCGGTTTTCCTATTTAACGGGGATACGGTATAAAACAAACAAATACCTATTAAATAGTCTGGAAACCAAAGGAGATTACAATCCCAAATTTGCCGATATTCAAACCTATCTGACCTATAATCTGACGCCGGAATGGGAGTTGAGTTTTTTGGGTAATGTGGCGAACAATCAATATGATTTTGAACCCGTTGAGCGTGAAACCGACTTTGGGACGGTCAATGAGGCACTTCAGCTAAGAATTTATTTCGATGGTAAGGAAAGGGATCTTTTCACCACCTACATGGGAGCAGTCACCGCGACTTACAAACCCAACGAAAGGCTGGATATGAAATGGATAGCTTCAGCTTTTCAGACCAAGGAATCGGTTAATTTCGACATACAGGGCCAATATTGGCTAAATGAACTGGATAAACGATTAAATTCTGATAGTTACGCCGACAGTATTCTTAACCTGGGCGTCGGGACCTTTCTTGACCACGCCCGTAATAAATTAAATGCCAACGTATATAGTGTTGAATATAAAGGAAACTACAAGACGGATGCTCATTGGGTGCAATGGGGTGCCAGGTTGCAGCACAGCTCTTTTACCGATAAAATTGAGGAATGGATGATGCTCGATTCAGCAGGATATTCCCTGCCCTATTCAGATTCCCTGGTCAATTTGTACAGCACTCATTTTGCCCAGACTTCTTTAAAGCCCAATCAACTTAACGGGTATGTCCGGGACTCATGGGAAAAGCAGCTGGCTAAAGGCAAACTCATTGTTACTGGCGGGGTCCGGACCATTTATACCGACATTAATCGAGAATGGTTAATCAGTCCAAGAGCGAGTTTATCTTATCAACCCGATACAAAAAAGGACCTCCAGTTCAGGTTATCAGCCGGAGCCTATCATCAGCCTGCTTTTTTCAAGGAGTTCAGGGACCTGAACGGACATATCCACACTGACGTCAAAGCTCAAAAATCTATCCATCTGGTCGGGGGAACTGATTACTATTTCATCTCCTGGAACCGGCCTTTTAAGTTTACCACCGAACTTTATTATAAATATTTGTGGGATTTGGTCCCTTATGAGGTGGATAATGTCAGGATACGATATTACGGAGCCAACCTGGCAAAGGGTTATGCAGCAGGGTTTGATCTGAAGATAAACGGTGAGTTTGTTCCCGGAATTGATTCCTGGGCAAATATTTCAATCATGAAAACTCAGGAAGATATTCAGGGCGATACCACCGGATATATTGCACGTCCGACTGACCAAAGGGTGAATGTCGGGATCTTTTTTCAGGATTACCTGCCAAATAATAAATCCTACAAAGCACATCTGAACCTTCTTTTTGGAACCGGTCTGCCATTTGGCCCGCCGGGCAATCAGGAGCTCAAATCATCGTTACGGGTACCCCCTTACCGCAGGGTTGATATAGGATTTTCAAAAATTCTCATTGACGGCAATAAAAGATCGACAAACCGGTACCTTAAAAATTTCAAATCACTCTGGCTAAGCCTTGAAATCTTTAACTTATTGGATATTAATAATACAGTTTCACATATCTGGATTTATGATATCACAAACCGGCAGTATTCAGTGCCTAATTATTTAACTGGCAGGCGTTTTAATGTTAAATTACAGGCAAATTTCTAGCTGATGGTTTTTCTTCAACCTCTGTTTTTGTATGGTCTGTTTTTGCTGGCCATACCGATCCTGATCCATTTCCTGAACTTCAGGAAATCTAAAACCATCTATTTCAGCTCGCTAAGGTTTATTGAAGAAGTTAAAACCACCTATCGTAAAAGAAATCACCTGACCGACCTGCTCCTGCTCTTTTTGCGCCTGATCATCCTGGCCTGCCTCATTCTGGCATTTGCCCAGCCGGTGCTGCAGTCGGAGAAAAAACAAGGAAGTACAGTCTCGTCGGTCATAGGTTTGTTCATTGATAATTCAAAGAGCATGGAAGTGAGTGGTCAGAACGGAACTTTGCTAGCCGATGCGAAAGCTGGTGTTCATGAGATACTGAAACAACTGCCTCCCGACAGCCGGTTCCTTTTGCTGCATAACGTGTCAGCAGATGAATTGCCGGGGATTACTGACAAAGAAGTAACCGATCAACTCATTTCCGGAATTAAACTTTCATCTGACCAAATGGAGATGGAAGATGTATTCCGTTACTTTAGTCAGAGCCTGAACGAAAAAGAGGCCACTCTGTCATCCTTAATTCTTATTTCTGATTTTCAGGAATCACTGTTTAACAAACCATTATCAAGCAGCACTACTGGTGGATCCATTTTCCCGATCCCGATAAAACCAATGGTTACTTCCAACATCAGCATCGACACCTGCTGGTTGGATAACCCGGTAGTATTAAGCGGACAGAACAATTCCATCACAGCCAGAATAAACAACCGATCGGACCAGGATTATCAGGATTTTCCTGTTCGGCTGATCCTGAATGACAGCCTAAGGAACGAAATAACCATTAAACTCCCATCGCGGACCGTTAGCGAGGTATCTCTCAATTTCCATCCCAATTCAAAAGGCTGGCAGAGCGGATCGGTCCAGATATCCGACTTTCCGGTGGTTTTTGATAACGAGCTTCTCTTCAGCTTCCGGACTGAATCCGACATTCCGGTGCTTTCATTGTACGACCGGGGAGAGAACATATATTTGAAGCACGTTTTTAATGACGACCCCTACTTCAAATATGAAGCTTTCGGTGAAAAGGGCTTTCCCCGTTCTGATTTAAAGGATTATAACCTGGTAATACTTACAGGGATCAGAGTTATTGATTCCCGATTGAGTTCAAGGGTTCAGGACTATCTTGCAAGTGGAGGAACAGTTTGGTTTTTTCCGGAACTGGACGGGGACCTGGTTAATTACAATGCTTTTCTGCATTCCCTGAAAGTTCCTGAATATCAGAACATAATTCCTTACAAAATTGAATCTGCCATAGCCCGGGATCAAACCCAATGGTTGCAGGAGGTTGTCGTTAACGTGGATAGGAGGTTGCGTCTTCCTTTTTTTAATAAGACGCTGAAGGTGGTTCCTATTTCACCCGACCGGCTTGATCTGTTGAATTCGGTTTCTGGAGATCTGCTGCTGAGCCAGTTCAGAACAGGTGCCGGGACATTTATCCTTTCAGCATTCCCACTGAATGAAAAGATTACCGATTTAATGTATCACCCTCTCTTTATCCCGATATGCTATCGTATAGCCACCCTGAGTAAAAACAGTTCCGCCTTGTATCAAATCATTGGTCAGAAAAGACCGGTCGTCGTTAACCATCCAGGCTTGTCAGACCATCTGCCGGTGCGAATCAGCAATAGTAAGATTCCATTTGAGTCGTTCCCGGTTCAGCAGGTTGGAATTGGTTCTGAAACCGTTCTTTATCCGGGTCACTTGCCAGCCGCCGGACAATTTGACGCAATTGAGGGCAGCGATACTGTTGCCAGGATTGCGTTCAACTATGACCGTACCGAATCTGACCTTAGCTATCTGACAGATTCGACGCTGAAAAAACGTTTTATGAATGCCGGATGGAATATTTCTATGAATAATAATACATATTCCGGCAAGACAGGCTTGGAACTGGCCAATGAAATTGCGGTTAAAAAAATATGGTACTACTTTCTGGTCATGGCTTTAGTAGCCTTATTGGCTGAGTCGCTTGTAATGAATAGGAAAAAGTGATTCCTTTGTATAAATATTTTTAATCATTAGAATTATGAAACCGATAGACTACATCAACCGCGAAAATTTATATGGTGCACATAACTACCATCCCCTGCCGGTTGTTCTGGATCGTGGTGAAGGAGTATTTGTATGGGATGTTGAAGGGAAACGATATTTTGATTTTCTATCGGCTTATTCCGCAGTAAACCAAGGACATTGCCACCCGAAAATTATACATGCCCTCATTCAGCAAGCCTCCCGTCTCACGTTGACCTCCAGGGCGTTTTACAATTCTACATTGGGTGAGTATGAAGAGTATGTCACAAAATACTTCGGGTATGATAAAGTCTTACCTATGAATTCCGGAGCCGAGGGCGATGAGACTGCGCTGAAACTTTGCCGTAAATGGGCCTATTCGAAAAAAGGAATCGCAGAAAATCAGGCTAAGATTATTGTTTGTGACGGCAACTTTCACGGCAGAACCATCACTATTGTTTCAATGTCCACGGATCCTGATTCCTATGGTGGTTTCGGGCCTTTCACACCGGGTTTCATCAAGATACCCTATAACGATATTCCGGCACTGAAACTGGCATTGGAAGATCCTACCGTGGCAGGATTTCTTGTGGAACCCATTCAAGGGGAAGCAGGGGTTTTTGTTCCTGACGAAGGATATCTGAAAGCAGCATTTGATTTGTGCAAGGCGAAAAATGTGCTATTCATTGCAGATGAGGTCCAAACCGGGATCGCACGAACAGGCAAGCTTCTGGCTTGCGATCATGAACAGGTCAAACCGGATATTCTTATCCTTGGAAAAGCATTGTCGGGAGGCGTATATCCCATTTCAGCGGTCCTGGCCAATGATGATATCATGCTGACCATTAAGCCGGGTGAACATGGATCGACATTCGGAGGAAATCCTTTAGCAGCCAAAGTTGCCATTGCAGCTCTGGAAGTTATTAAGGATGAAAAACTTGCAGAGAATGCCGAACGCTTAGGCAAGATTTTCCGTGCCGAATTGCATAATATCAAATCCGACAGGATCGAGTTGATCCGTGGCAAAGGCCTTTTGAATGCAGTAATCATCAGACCTAAAGGAACCCAAACGGCCTGGGATGTATGTCTTGCCCTGAAGGAAAACGGATTACTTGCCAAACCTACCCATGATCATATCATCCGTTTTGCTCCTCCGCTGGTCATCACCGAAGCTCAGACAAAAGAGGCCGCGGGGATCATCCGGAAAACCATCGAGGGCATGTAGCCTGACATTGGTCCTCCTGCATACCATGAGATCAAAGGTTTTATTCCTTTTGTTTCTGTCAGGACTGCTGGCCGGGGTATTTACACTTTCAGCCAAAGCTCAAACAGACGGGGAACCGGAGGGTATCTGGTTTAAAAAAACCAATTCCACCCTCAAGAGGTTTGCCTATAGCCAGGCTATTTTGTGGCCTTCATCTATTGCCGGGCATTTGTATCTGTATATCAAGGAGGATAATCTCGGTAATTTATCAAAGATTTATTCCCTGAAAAAGTATGAACGGACGTTTACTTTGCCGCCGGTCTGGGACAGTGATTCAATTTCGTGGAATTATGGTGTTCACCCTATCATGGGATCATTTTCCTATCTCACTTTCCGGAACAGGAAGGGACATTGGGCCGAAGCCTTCGCAGGAGCGGCTCTGAACTCTGCTATCTATGAATACCTCATTGCCGGTGGCACCCAACAGCCGAGTATCAATGATTTAATTATCACACCGGTGTTAGGGAGTCTTCTCGGGGAAGGTATTTACCAGCTGAAAAAGCAAATGTTGAGGGATAAGAGACTGAACCTTTTTGAGAAGGTCGTTATGACGGTCACTGATCCATTCGAAGTGATTTATTTTGGTTTCAACTACCGCAAAATCTGCAAGGTGCAGTACAGGTAATCAAACACGTTTGCGGTAGCTCCTGACTGCAAGGGTAATCATCGCCAATCCGAAAACCGCCATGGAAAGGAATTCCTTCCATACATCACCAAAATCAGAACCCTTAAGGAGAATCATCCGGATAACCCTCATGAAATAAGCCAGAGGATTAAAGATATTGACATAACGCGCCCAGTCCGGCATCGATTCCACGGGAGTGAACAATCCACTCATCAGAATGAAGATCAGAACGAAAAAGAAATTCACGAACATTACCTGCTGCTGGGTTTCTGATACAGCGGCAATAAAGAGCCCGAAACCAAGAACCGTGATCAGATCAATGCGGTAAAACCAAACAAAAGACCAAGTGAGCCCAGCATGGGCACATGAAAGAGCAGGCGGCCCAGTGATAAGCCTATGCCCAATTCCACAATCGCCAGTATCCAGAAAGGAATGAGTTTCCCGAGGATAAACTGATATTTCTTGATCGGAGTGACATTGATCTGCTCAATAGTACCTAACTCTTTTTCCCTAACAACATTAAGTGACATTAAAAACCATCCGACCAGAGTCACCAGAATAACCAAAATTCCTGGTACCATAAAAATTTTGAAATCCAAGGCAGGATTGTACCAGTGGATATAATTGATTTCAATGGTACCCTGTTCCCGGGATTCCGGCTGCTGCCTGAAAAATCCGGCCTGAAGCTGCCTGTTGTAGTCAAACAGGATATTCTGGGCATAAGAGGCCATTAAAACGGCGGAGGCGCTGTTGATCCCATTAATAAGAAACTGTACCCCGGTTTTCTCCTTTGATATAATATCCTTCTCGAAATTTGCCGGGATATGAATAACAATATCAGCCTTATCCTTGCGCAAGAGAGTTGTGGCATCATCCAAAGATTTGACGCTACCTGCAAGTGAGAAGAACGGTGAGGATGAATATTTCGAAATAAGGTTGGTGGAAGTGGCTGACCCGTCTTCATCCAGAATAGCAAAATCTATGTCACGCATATTCATGTTGGCCGCATAAACCAGGACAATCATCTGCACCAGCGGTGCAACTATCATGGCAGGGATCATGATCCGGTTACGCCGGATCTGGATGAATTCCTTTCGAATCAATGCGAGTATCGTTCTCATAGCTGAAGCCGGATTGAAAATTTCCGTATGGCAGCGGCCAGAAAAACAAGCGTCATGCCAAACAGGATGAGAGTTTCCTGCCAAACCTCTGCGAGGCCATTCCCTTTAAGCATAATGTCCTTTAAAATGATAATGAACCACCTTGGCGGCAGTATAGCACTGATCCACTGAAGGATGACCGGCATATTTTCAATCGGGAAGATGAAGCCCGACAATAAAACGGTTGGCAGCATGAGAACCAATACCGACATAAACATGGCTACCTGCTGACTTTTTGCAATCGTGGAGATCAGAATCCCGAGGGAAAGGGCTAATGTAATATATAGGAGCAGCTCGGCCAGTAAAAGGATTAAGCTTCCGGATATGGGCAATCCAAAAACAAAGAATCCTAGAAACAAGATGACCAATCCATTCAGAAAAGCAAGCAATACATAAGGTACGACCTTGCCAAAAATAATCTGGGCTGGCCGTAATGGACTTACAAGTATTACCTCCAGTGTGCCCAATTCTTTTTCACGGGTCACTGAAATTGAAGTCAGCAAGGCTGAAATCAGCATAAGAATCAGTGCCATGGTTCCCGGAACAAACATATAGGCACTGATAAGGCTTTCGTTGAATACCATCCGGTACTGGGGTTCAATGGTGAGTTGACCGGCAGCTGGACCATTTAATTCAGCCTGATAAGCACGTATGATCCCGGAAATAAAACCAACTGTAGTATTGGCTATATTGGGATCTGATGCATCGGTAATGATTTGAATATTTGCTGTTTGTCCGCCATCCAGTTTTTTTCCGAAATCAGGTTCGAAAACCAGCACCGCTTTCACTTTTCCGGTTTTAAACTGGTCGGAGATACCCTTTTCATCGAATATGGTCCCGGAAAAATTGAAATACCCAGACGAGAAGATTTTATTCTGAATTTTCTGAGTTTGTGCGTCTCCGCTCTGATCCATCACCGCAATTCCGATATTTTTAAAATCACTGTTTACCACATATCCAAAAATCAGGACTTGCATGACGGGAATACCGAACAGGATCAATAATGTTCTCCTGTCGCGGAAAATATGATTGAATTCTTTCTTAACCAGACTGATAAATCTGTTCATAATCAACCTTTAAACATTTCTGGCCACTTTAACAAACACCTCATCCATGGTGGACACTCCATAGGATTCCTTGAGTTCGACAGGATTTCCCATGGCCTGAATCTTCCCTTCCGAAAGAATACAAACCCCGTCGCAATATTCAGCCTCATCCATGTAATGTGTCGTAACAAAAACGGTTATCCCCGCCCTGCCGGCTTCATAGATCAGGTCCCAAAATTGCCGGCGCGTAACCGGATCCACCCCACCGGTAGGCTCATCCAGAAAAACGATTTTGGGCCGGTGAAAAATGGCAACCGAAAAAGCCAGTTTCTGCCTCCAGCCCAGTGGTATCGATCCTATCAACCTGTTTCTCAAATCGGTTATTCCAAGACGATTAAGCATTTCATCACTTCTTTGCCGGATTTCCTGGGAGGATAGTCCGTAGACCCCGCCGTATAATCTGATGTTCTCAATAACGGTAAGATCCTCATACAAGGAGAATCTCTGACACATGTACCCAATCGATTTTTTAATCTTTTCAGGATACCTTGAGGCATTAATCCCGGCGACAGTTACCAATCCCGACGAAGGCCGGGAAAGACCGCTCAATATCCTGAGCGCAGTTGTTTTACCGGCACCGTTGGCACCCAGAAATCCGAATATCTCACCTTTAAATACGGTAAAACTTAAATGATCGTTGGCGATAAAGCTTCCAAATCGTTTGACCAGATCCTTGACTTCTATTATTTTTTCGGGATCCATTCTTCCAGATCAGATTAAATACTGAATAAAACAATCCTCTATCGAGGGTGAAATTTCATTAATCTCAACTCCTTGCAGACCAAGACTCTCCATTGAATTCCCAACCTCCTCCGGACTATAGCCCTCAGCAAGAACAAGATGCAGGGACTGACCAAACGCATGCACCGATTCAACCTGAGGCAAATCCCGGCACACCAACAATCCGGCGTAACGATCTGAGCAATTCACCTGAAACAAGGGCTTCTTAAATCGGGACCTGATCTCCTGCGGTCTCCCGATATCGAGCACCTGACCTTTCTGAATCATTGCCAGCCTGCCGCATCTCTCTGCTTCATCCATATACGGGGTGGATACCAGGATAGTCATCCCTTCGGCCTGCAGAGTAGACAGATGGTCCCAAAACTCCTTGCGTGATACCGCATCCACCCCGGTAGTAGGTTCATCCAGTATCAGAAGTTTCGGCTTGTGAATCAGGGCACAGGAAAGGGCAAGTTTCTGCTTCATCCCGCCCGATAATTTACCTGCACGGCGCGATTTGAATGGCTCCAGGGGGCCATAGATATCCTTGATCAGATGATAATTCTCCTGAATGCTGACCCCAAAAACGGATGCATAGAACTTCAAGTTCTCTTCCACCGAAAGATCCTGGTATAATGAGAACCTCCCGGGCATAAAACCAATTGATTCCCTGATAAAACGGTAATCCTTCACAACATCATGACCTAAAACCGAAGCCTGGCCTGAATCAGGAAGTATGAGGGTGGCAAGGATCCTGAACAGGGAGGTTTTTCCTGCTCCGTCAGGGCCAATTAACCCAAATACCTCGCCCTGCTGAATGCCGAGATCAAGATTGACCAAAGCGGAAATCTCACCATACTTTTTTGAAATCCCGGTACACTGAATAACCTGATTATTCATGGATCAGCATAAATTCGCCGGGCATTCCGATTTTGATCCGGCCATCGTTTTTTACCCGTACTTTAACTGCGTAAACAAGATTAACCCGTTCTTTTTTTGTCTGGATCACTTTCGGCGTAAACTCTGCCTGATCCGAAATCCAGTAAATCAGGCCGGGATAATCGAGGTATCCGCCTTCCTGGCTATCAATCCTGACTTTTACTTTTTCAGAGATTTTGATTTTTGACAGCTGATCTTCGCTGATATAGGCTTTCAGGATAATCTGATCAACATCAGCCAGTTTCAACAACGGTTTACCCGGGATCATTAAATCAGATTCTTTGGCGATAAGATTGATTACCACACCGTCTGATGGGGATATCACGCGGCATTTCCTGATCTGATCGATAATTATATTTTGTTGGGCTGCTATCACTCCCTTTTCTGAAAGCAAACTATTGATTTGAGACGAGAAAGTCCCGTACCGTGCTTTGGCAAGCTCAAACTGATGGAGGATATCATCAAGGGATTTTCCACTCGTTGCCTTATCATCCACCAGGTTTGAAAACCTTTTCTTTTCAGAATTTAATACCGAAATTTCCGTGGCTACTACTTTTTCCTGTGCCCTGATTCCAGGTATTTTGGAGTCCACCGCAGTCTCCTGTGCTTTTGACTGCTGAAGTTGCAGATACAATGCAATAGTATCAGTAAGTGCAACAGTGTCTCCCTTTCTGACCTTATCCCCCTCGTCCAGGTTCAATTGTATGATTCTTCCGCCAGACTCAGCAACGAGCATGTACTCATCAGCCTCGAAATGTCCCATCGCTTCAAATCCGGCGTCCTTTTGGGAACAGGATACTGCGAAAATAAAAATGGCAACAATGCTTATTGGTCGCATAATTTAAAATTTACCCTTGATTGACAATAATTTATATTCTGCACTGAGTAGTTCAATTTTACGAACTTCCTGACTGAGCCGTGCCTCCTGTTCATGTGTCCATTCCGTAACAAATTGACTGGCCGTTATCATTCCGTTGTTCAATTTACTGGTATAAGCCCTGGTAACTTCCTCCCTGTTTTGCAATAACTCGGCGTCCTTCAGCAAAAGGGCCTTTATCTCGCTGATTACGGATGACTGACTTTGTTCGGCTTGAGTTATCTGACGTGTGAATGATTCAACCTGGTTATTGATTACTTTTTGGCTGAGGCTGTAGGTGTCTCTTTGCCGACGGACCCTACCCCAGTCCCATACATTCCAGGTCCCTTTCAATCCTACTAACAGATAGGGTTCCCATTGGTCGCCTAAGAAATTGAGTCCGGGCTTCCCGTAACCTGCTTGTCCAAAAGCAATTACTTTTGGCCTTAATTGTGCAGACAGGAGGTTTTTCCTCGCATCCAGGAGATCAAGCTGCAAACCAAACATCTGGAATTCTGGTCTGTCTGACATATCTGAAGGCTCAGCAATATTTTCCGGTACCACAAAATTCGTTGCAGGGTCGATGGGGCTGCCTATCAGTATTCCAAGTGTATTGATCGTCCTGGTAATCAGGGATTGAATACTGATCAACTGCTGGTCAATTTTGATTTGTTCGGAGTTCACGACCGGTATTTCGGATTCACTGATGATCCCATTTTTAACTCCTGATGAAAGCTGGCGTAAAGTTTCTCTCAGGGATTGTGACATCAATTCTACCAGTTCAGTCCTTTTCTTAAGCACTATTATGGCAAAAAACAGATCTTCCACAGTTTGTTTCAATTCCAACTCTTTAATTTCCACTTCCTGAACTGACAATTGCGAAGAGATATCCTCAAGGATCTGCTGATTTCTTATACTTCCGCCATCATAGATTATCTGGTTAAAATCGGCTGTAACTTTATACTGGTCCCTGGGAATCTGAGGAAAATCGACTGGAAAAGGCAGGTCAAGATTGAGCGTTACCACATCGGATTGCCAGGTGGCCTGGGCATTAAGGTCAAGAACAGGTAACCAGGCTGATCTGATAATCGCTTTTTTCGATTCATTAATTTGTCGGGCCAAATCCTTATTGCCCGACAAGGGATTGTTCATTAAAGCTGCTTGAATGCAATCCCGCAATTGCAAATCCTGGGTTTTTACACCGACAGGTAACAGACTAATGGCGAGAAAGATAAATAGTCTTCTCATTTTAAGGCATTTATTACAAAATTTGAGAATTGATTTCCGAATGTACAAAAAAAAATCCCTGCCGAGGCAGGGATTCTTTTTAATCATTTGTATTTCAAATTGATAATTTTCTTTTCTACTTGATAATTTCGAACAAGTTATATTCAACCCTGCGATTGAGTGCACGGCCTTCTTTCGTTTTATTGTCCTGAGCAGGTTTGGATTCGCCAAAGTATTGCAACCTGATCCGTTCACCGGTGATCCCTTTATTCATAAGGTAACCTTTGGCAGTATTGGCCCGTTTTTCAGAAAGCTTAAGGTTATACTCCTCAGAACCCACATAATCAGCATGTCCGTCAAACTGAACACCAAAATCATTATGGTTGGAAAGTGCATTCGCAATTTTATCCAAAGCATCAATACCATCGGTTTTCAGTTTATAGGAATCAAAGTCAAAATAGATTGGTTTCATCGACAGATTATATTTGCCAATGATGGCCTGAACGGTAAATGGACATCCTTTCAGTTCCGATACCCCGGCTTTATCCGGGCAGGCATCTTCGCTATCAGGTATACCATCTTTATCAGCATCAACCGGACATCCGAAGCGGTCGACCTTATAACCCTTAGGAGTATTCGGACAACGGTCATCCTTGTCAGGAACGCCATCTCCATCTGAATCCGGACAACCTTTGAAGGCTGCCAGCCCAAATACATCCGGGCATTCATCAAGTTTATCCTGGATCCCGTCTTTATCCGTATCCGGGCAGCCGTTAAATTCCTTTAATCCCGGAACTGTCGGGCATTCATCCTGGTAATCAAGAATTCCATCCTTATCAGTGTCAAGCGGGCAACCATCAGCATCAACAGGAACACCGGCAGGAGTATTCGGACATTTATCCAGTTTGTCAGGAACCCCGTCACCGTCAGCGTCCTTTTTCTTGGCTTTCCCAGGTGTTATATAAATAGAAACTGAGTTTTCCATGAATTTGTCATTACCGGCTTTTGAAACGGTAGCAACAGCTCCGGTAGTTCCGTCAATTTTATCATTAAATGGCAGCATAACTGCAGTCTGAACGGCAAAGCTGATTGCAGGAGAAAGTCTGAGATTCAATCCCAATCCACCATATAGGTTCGGGTTTAAGTATTTTTGACCGGAAAATGCACCATTCTCGCCGGTTCCGCTGGAATTGGCACTATTCACGCCAATTCCAGCCAATAAGAAAGGAGAAACGATCGATGTTTCCTTCAACAGGTATCCGTTATTGAATTTGTATTTGGCAAGCAAATTCAGATTGTGCATTTGGGATTCAAAATAAAGCCAGGTCGGCAGACCGGATTTACCCCCGTCAAAACTATGCGACATATCGTAAAAATAATGCAGCAATAAATCAAAGGAAGGATTCAAATACCTTGCAACACTTGCACCAACTGCATACCCTTGTCTAAATGAATAGAATTGATTGGAATAATCCCCATTATATTCCATCACTCCAAAATGAAGACCAACTCCCCATTTGTTTTCGGCATTTTGAGCGTGCGAGGCTGTTATGCCCAGTAACAACACTGAGACCAGGAGTACAAGTTTTCGTTTCATATCCGGATAGGTTAAAATTTCAATGTAAAGATATAACAATTAATTATAATAAAAGTTCTGTCGTATAATGATTTTATTTACAGAATCTTATCAGAATTAATACTTATTATTCAAACATTAATCAAGAGTTCTGGTCGGCCAACGCAATTGTTTTTCTCATGAAAACTCAAGTTGTGGCTCGCTTCGCACGTTCCCAGTTTACCGATTGTTTCTTCTTCAAATATCTTATAAAACCCATATAAACAGAATAATTCATGACAAGGAAATAGTATGGAACAAATAAAAGTTTGATTCTGATTTGGTGGTTTTCCAATATCCAGCCTGTAATTGCCAGGAGGTAGAATAATATTTGTCCGGCCATGAGTAAGGCATATAATCCCAAATCTCCCGTTTTCAATTCATTTAATATCAGAAAGAGGTTGGTTAGCAATATTATTAATAGAGAAAGAGGCGCCAGGGACCAGCGCAATACACGATGTGAAATATATTGGAAGGATAATCTGCCATATTTAAAAATATTCAAAAGTTTACGAAGACGAACAATAGACTGAATTCCCCCGGCAGAAATCCTTATCTTCCTCTTCAATTCTTCTTTGACATTAGCAGATGCGATCTCGCTGGCATAAGCCTCTGGATTATATTGAATGGTGTATCCCCGCATGGCAATCCGAAGGGAAATAATAAAATCATCCAGCAGGGTATCCGGTTCAACATCCTGATATAGTTCAGTCCTGACTGCAAAAAGTTCACCTGCTGCCCCTACAACGGAGTACCACTCAGCATCCCATTTTTTTAAAGTCGATTCATATTTCCAATAGATCCCCTCTCCTGCCGCCGCCGCAGTTTCGGAATCATTTTGCCTGATCCTTTTCTCACCCGACACGCATCCGACTTTTGGATTTCTGAACATATCCACGATCAGCCTGATGGAATCCGGACCCAGCATGGTATTGGCATCTGAAAAAACAATAATAGGTGTTGTGACGAGCTTGACCGCTCGGTTCATCGCAGCAATTTTTCCATTCCGGGCTGCTTGATGATGAACGATAACTCCGGGGTATTTGGCCAACATATCAGGAGTGCCGTCATCTGACCCGTCCGTAACCCAAACCAGCTTTAGTTTCTCCTTAGGGTAATTCAGTGCCAGGCTATTGTGGATTTTCATGTCCACATAGTCCTTCTCATTGTATGCCGCTACAAGAAGAGTTATATCGGGGAAATAATCATCATTCCCATTAAACGGGCGGTTCAACTTCAGCAGTCTCCTGATCCGAATGATAAAAAAAAGCAATATCCCATATCCAACATAGGAGTAAAAAACTATAAAGACTCCCAACCAGAAAACTACCTGTATAGCAATCATAAGGATCAGATTTAAAAAGGATTATACTCTTTCCCAAACCTTGGTTACGGGATTATACTGTTTGATAACGTGAGCCGGATTGCCTACGGCAACTGAATACGGAGGGATATCCCTCGTTACCACAGCACCGGCAGCTACAACCGAATGCCTGCCAATAGTGACTCCTGCCACGATTACTGAATTTGCTCCAATCCAGACTTCATCTTCAATGATTATTTTCTTCTTGGTAACAGGCTGGTTATGTGGCACAATGCTGATATCTTCATATCCGTGGTTCAGGCCGGAAAGCACAATATTCTGGGCAAACATGACATCGTTGCCAATAGTTACCGGGCCAATCAGAACATTGCTCATCCCGATTCGCGTGCGATCACCAATCAGAACATCTCCCACTCCGTTGTTTACGGTACAAAAATCCTCGATTGTTGAATCATTTCCCAAAGCAAAGTTGTTGAACGGCATGACATCGATTCGCGAATGCCTGCAAATTCGGGCATTCTTACCCTTTTTGTGCTTGAGGGGATTCATAAAGAGTTTTACCCACAACCTTGGCCGGGATTGATTCTTAGGCATCATTAAATTTAAAACCAGTTGTTTAAGTCTGGGATTTGCCTTTATTTTATCTATAATGCTCATAATGCTGTTATTAAGATTTTGCAGGTTTAACCTTGTCGATTGCCTTGGATATTTCATCGACATTATTTGCCCAGGTATGTTTACTGGCAAATTTTTTACGCTCACCGCGAACTTTGTCGTTATCTTCAGTCAAAGCCTTTTCAATTAACCTCACATAGTCTTCCTTGGTCTCCGCCAGATAAGCAAAGTCAGCAAATACGCTCATGGCTTCCGTTCTGGTGGCTACTGTAGGTTTTCCCATAGCGAGGTATTCATCGATTTTCCGCGGATAGTTTCCGATGGTAACCGGACTCAGAACTTGCGGGTTGATAGCAACATCAAACTGATTCAAATAAGAAGGCAGTTCATTCCCCTGTTTATTACCCAGGAAATAGACATTACTGCTCCTGTGCAGGGCGCTGGTTTTAAACGCCTCGTCTTCGGGTCCCACAAGGACCAGGCTCCAACCCGGACGCTTTTCGGCAATGTACTCCAGTACGCTGATATCCAATCTTAAAGCTAATAAAGCACCAATATAGCCGATAACGGGTTTAGGGATATCCAGCATATCCGGAGGGCATGCTGTCACCAGGTCCGTATCGAACAGGCTGACATCGCATCCCTGTCCGACATAAAATGAATTTTTATTGAATTTCCCGGCCAGGCCGGCCAGGTAAGTTGAATTGGCGACAACCAGGTCCGAGTTTTTCATATGCCGGGCTTCAAGACGTACCCCCTGTTTTTTCCAGTAATCAACTGAAATCAAATTATCACGGGTATAATATATATAGGTTTCGGGTTTAAGCAGCTCTTTTAAATAAAAGCTCCTGAACATATCACTATCATTAAAGAGGATATAATCATTGAACCCCAGAGATTGGGCTGCAAGGGAAATCTGTCGGGCAAAACGCCTGTTATTTACCTTGTTAATCAAATCAAATAATCCGGGATTGGAAATCCAATTGATCGATTCTAGAATGGTTGCCGGGTAAAGATTCCACAAATTCGTAGAAATTTCGACAATTTCAGGTCGGCCGCTCTTAACAATGTCAATACGCTTCCTCATTTTCTCGGTATTACGTTGTCTATAACGGGTAATCCTGTCGATGGGCGGATTGACATATAAGACCCGGTTTTCTTTAGCCAGTTCCTGAGCAATATTTTTACAATTGCTGCCGATCTCAATATCCCAGGGCTGAATGCCAACGATAATAATATTCCGGTTTTTCATGTTGAATGTTTAATGTACTTCCCTTCCAACTTCCTCATATATCCCCAATACTTTTTCAGCCATCGCCCTCCAGGAAAACCTGGATGCATTAACCAATCCTCTCCTGACCATATCCTGCCGGTAAGCGTCTTCTTTCATCAGTCTGATCATAGCATCTGCGATCTCCTCCGGTTTATAAGGATCAATGATCATCGCTGCATCTCCCGCTATTTCAGGCATGGAAGAAGTATTGGAGGTAATAACCGGTGTTCTGCAGGCCTGGGCTTCGAGGATTGGAATGCCAAAACTCTCACGAAACGAAGGATAGAGGAAAAGATCAGCCAGACCGTATATGCCCGGCAATTCAGCATTATTCACATAACCGGTGAGATGAATGTGTTCGATCAGTCCGGGTTGGCCAATTTCAGCCAGAATCGCAGTAAGATCCTGAAGATCAAAGTCCAGCATCATCAGGGGAATATCCATACCCGTTTTCTCCCTGAAAATGGAGTAAGCTTTCAAAGTACCCGGAGTATTCTTCTTTTGAACGGTGTTACCAAGAAAAAAGAAATAATGTGCAGGTAAATGATATTTTTCTCTGATATTTTGAGCAACCAGCGGGTCAGTGATGGGTTTAAAATGTTCACCCACGCCATTATAAACCGCCCTGAGTTTCGATGGTTCAAGTTTAAAGAAGGCAGCGATCCTCTCTTTTTCATATTCGCTGACGGTGATGACCCGGGCGCTCTTCCGGACTACAATCGGGACAATGTGCCTCCGGTAAACATTTCCAAAACGTTGATAGGCTGTGCCTTTATCTTTCAGAAGGGAGAAAAAACCACCTTCCATATAAATGATGTCATGCAAGGTCAGAACCAATGGCAATCCTGGCATTTCCGGAGCGGTATTGCTGGTACAATGCAGCAGGTCGCATTTCAGTTTTTTTGCAGCACGCGGCAAGGCCACCTGCTCCCAGATTGGATAGGGTCCACCCCCCAATTCAATAATCCTGAAATTTTCCGTCTCGCTGATACACTTGTCCGAATCGGGTTTCACCAGGATGAAGTATTCATTGACCTTGTCAATTTGCTGCAGGTTTTTGATAAGTTCAAGGACCACCACATCCATTCCATGTTTCTTTTCCCTGAACAGACGCTGGGCTTCAATGGCAATTCTCATGTATTTTGTTCCTTTCCAATTTCATTTATATTGTCTTTTGCATCCTTCACTCCATGCTCAGTATGGATAAAGGTTTTATTAGCTCCTTTGAGCTTTAACAATGACTTCACCATCAGCCAGAAACCCATGGGCAGCATAAGGATCGCCAGTAGGGTTTTTTTTGTGTAAAATTTTCCGGGGACAGAAAAGACAAAGGCTAAAACTGTCATCAACCATAAACCGATCCACGGAATCAAGTCAAGTACCAACAGTCCCTTTACAGTAACAGAATCAATCAAAAACGCAATGCCCAGTGATGCAGTAATGACCGTGACCAATCCCAGGAGAAGGATTCTCGGCGGCTGAATCATCTGATATACTTTATCGAGGAAATCAATATTATGATGGGAGAAAAACTGAACGATACCGTTCCAAGCAAATCTCCTGAAATAGAGAAACTGCGCCGAAAGCCATCTTCTTCTCTGGTTCTCGAAAACAGCGGTTTTTTGAACTTTCTCATCCAACACCAGCGCATCTTCAAGGTACTCGATTCTAATGCCGTCGCGCAGCATGGTCAGTTCCAGCTCCTTGTCGAAACCGCCAATAGCCTGTATTTCCGCCATTCTCTTTTTGAACATATTATAATCGAAAGCCATGCCGGAACCGATCAATGCCGATGACAATCCAACTGCACGATGACCTTTCCTGAAAATATGGTTATTGATTTCTTCACTTATTGAATCCAGCACCGCCATGGAATTGTTCATATTCTTGGCGATCCTGTGTCCCTGGACCGCTATAAACCCTGAATCGAAAGCCCGGTTCATCTTATCAAGAAAATCAGGGGCCATGATGTTGTCGGCATCCAGAACAACCGCAATTTGATAATCATCTCCCAGGTCAGCCATAGCCCAGTTCAAAGCCTTTGACTTTGTACTTTTTTTAAAAGCCACTTCAACCAGTTTAACCGGAAGCTCTTTTAGAGCGGCAATAGTCTCTGGTTGAAAGGAATCAGCGATAATGACAATATCAAATAACTCCGATGGATAGGTTTGTTGAAGAGAGGCATTGGCGACCTCAAGAATGACAGAATCTTCTTTATAACCGGGAATCAGGACAGCCATTTTACGGTTGATCCGGACAGGATTGATCTTTTTATGCATTCGGAACATTCCAGCCGCAGCAAAAAAGAAGATATAAAGGGAAGCAAAACCCAGATAAATAAAACACACAATCTCCAGAACATGAATAAAAAACTGTAAAATTCCCATACTACGATTTTAAAAAATCAGCATTACAAACTCAACCAAGCACCAGGTTCTGCCCCATATCCGTAAAATTGGCAAGATTCCACCAATAAGCTTTCAGGATAGCTTTTGCCAGATCCGACCGACGATGCAATAAAGCAGTCAGAACACCTTTTGGCAGTGCAATCAACAGCAAATAGGCCAGACATACGAACCGGTTGAAACCCTTGAAATTCCGCCTTGCGAACAAGAAACGGTTCCTGGTTATATAATATGTTTTTAACGGACTATCCTTGCCCGTCGATAAGGATTCCTTGTGAAGAACGAGTGACTCCGGAACATAAAATACCCGATAACCGGCCCGTTTGATGCGCTCCGACCAATCGTGCTCCTCATAATAGAGAAAGAACATTTCAGTCATCATGCCCACCTGCCGGACCACTGACCGTGGGACCATCATTGCTGCACCGTGTATCGAAAAGGTTTCATGAGCCTGATCATACTGGCCGGCATCCTTCTCATGAAAGCCGATCAGATGCTGCCTCAGCGTGATCCGGTTAAAAGGGGTATAACCGGCATATTGGATCGTATCAGGTGCATAATAAAACCGGATTTTCGGACTGACCATGCCGATTCCCGGATCAGATTTCAGTTTGTTGACCAAAGGTTCAATAAATCCGGGATCCACCTCTGTATCATTATTTAAGAATAACAGATATTCACCTTTCGAATGCTTGATTCCTAAATTATTACCTCCGGCAAATCCCAGGTTCTTATCTGATTTTATCAATTTACACTCCGGGAACAGTGTTCCGATCCGGTCCGGACTTTCCGTAGGCGAGGCATTATCAATGATGATAGTTTCATAGTTTGGATAGGTGACCTTTCTTAAAGACTCGAGCAGTTCGCAGGTTACTGCAGACTGATTATAATTTATGGAAATTATGGAGACCAGCGGAAAAGTGTTTTCATGCATAAACAATTACCTTTCTAATATAAGAACTCGATCACTGTTGTTTCGAATTCCATAATGAAGTATGTCTCTGTTTTATAAACCTGCTCGCCGCTTTTTCGACTCGACCATTGGATCAGAATATCCTGGTGCCCGGCGGTCCTGCAATTTATTGTCTGGTCCACTTCCATTCCGGTGAACTGGTATTTTTCCCCATGGCAGCATTCTTCGCAGCCGGTAAAACCATTTAAAATCCGGAATTCAAAGTAATCTGCCGTGTTGAAAGGTTCATTGTTTTTAACCCGGATTTGAAGTTGTGCCTGAGGAAGCAACTGATACTCGGCATGATAATTATTCTCACTGTTTACATTAAGCTCCGCTTGCCAGCCATAGTATTTATCCTTGCTGAATATCAAACGAATGCCCGTATAATTCTTTTTATCGATAATGAAATGAAACAATCCGTCCGGACCGGTAGTTGCAGTTCCCTGAAGGACATAATTGGCTGAAAAAATTCCGGAATCTATTTGCTGGGTCCAGAGTTCAACCCTCGCATTTTCAACCGGTATTGTTTGATTGGGATCGGTAATAACTCCCGAGACTTCAATAGAACTATCCTTTTTGCATCCGTATAGAAAAGTAGCGGCCAACAAGATGACCAGGAGAGATTCCCTGACGAGAGTTTTTTTAACCATGGCATATTGAAACCTGAAATATATTACCGCTCTGTCAAAGATACTAATTGGCTACGTCAAGTTAACAAATCCCAAGGAATTATCAAAACTCTTTGATAAATTTCGTAACAGAAAAAGGGAAGACTAAATCGCCTTCCCTTTTTTCATAACCTATAAAGAAGCTATTTAAGGCGATCCTTAAAAGGTAAAAATGTCATGAAATCGGTGTGATGAACCAGGTAAGCTTCAGTGGTCCGTTTTACCAGATCGCCTTCATGGGCATGAGCCGCGATAATATGGCATACAGCAGCCGGCACTTTGCATTCTTCAGCGAGTGCGACACCGGAAAACGGATGCCTCAGATAGGCACCATATTTTCCCTGAACCGCTTTGCCGTCATTCATCTCATATTCCAGCAGTTTCCCGACATCTGCAAGAATTGCTCCCGCGATTAAAACGTCCATGTCAACCGGCAGGTCGTCCCCGAAAAACTCATTGCATTTCATACCTGCGTCCCTTGCAATGTGGACCACGGCCCTCTTATGGGACATAAAGGACACTTTCAGATTTGGAACCAGCAGGGTGAAAGGTATCTGATTCAGGTCCTCAGCGGTCAGCACGCTCCTTTCCAATGCGATTTCCCATGTTTTCGCCGTTTTCTCGCGGAGGTCCGGATCCTGGATCCAACTAAGCTCCGGCCAAAGGTTCAGAATTTCCTGGTTCATAGTTTTGCGATAATAGCGTCTGCCATATGAGCGGTTGAAGCGGCTCCTTTGGAGATAACATCGGGACTTCCTGTCATCTTCAACATATCATATGTTTTCACTTTTCCCTCGGAAATCACCCGAGCAATAGCCTTTTCAATTCGTATTGCCAGGGTTTTTTCGCCGATATGGTGAAGCATCATGCAAGCACTGGCCACCATGGCAATCGGATTTACAATGGAGACCGGGTAGCCGGCATACTTCGGTGCTGATCCATGCGTGGGCTCGAACACGGCAATTTCCTCGCCAAGGTTGGCTGAGCAGGCAAAGCCCAATCCGCCGATCAGGCCGGCAAAACCATCGGATACAATATCACCGAACATGTTGCCGGCAACAATGACTCCGTAATCTTCAGGATTCTTTGTCAGCCACATCATCTGCGCATCAATATTCGTATTCCAAAGCTGGATCTCCGGATACTCGTTTTTTTGCATATCCTGAGCCATTTTATACATCATACCGCTCGTTTCGCGAATGACATTGGGTTTTTCACAAACGGTAACCGATTTATAACCAAACTTTCTGGCATGTTCAAAGGCTGCCTTAAGAATCCGTCCGGTATATTTTTTAGTGAATATCCTCGCAGAAATTGATATTTCCTCTTTTGGATGCTGGCCAAAATTCTTCAGGAAAGTTTTATGTGTTTTAAATGCCTCATATACCTGTTCCGGCGGATTCGACCATTCCACCCCGCTATACAGGCACTCTGTGTTTTGCCTGAATATCACCACGTCGATAAAAGGCTCTTCAATTTCTCCCGAAGCACCCCGCCTGACAAAATTCAGCGGGTTGCCAAGATAAGTCCGGCAAGGCCTGATGCAAATATCGAGATCGAACAACTGACGCATGCCGACGATCGGACTGGCATAGACAAAGCCCTTCCCCTGCAATTCCGGTGAAAGTTCTGCAGCCGCAGCATCCTTCGGCTTGGAGGTTATGGCCCCGAATAATCCGATTTTATGCTTTTCGAGGAGTTTGATGGTTCTGTCAGGTAAAGGATTCCCTTCCTTTTTCCAATACTCCCAGCCGATATCGGCAAATTCATAATCTGCCTCAAATCCTGCGGCGTTTAACACCCGGATGGCTGATTCCAATACGACGGAGCCGATACCGTCACCTGGCAATGCAACGATGGTTCGCTTGATCATAACTCATTAAATATTAATGGCTTACTTTTGGTCATTTATAAGGTAAAGATACTTTTTTTTATTCCTGAAGCAATAGCCGCGTAATAGGTTTATCTTTACAAAAACCTTTGTTATATGTCGGAATTTTCAAATCTTGAACCCCATGCCCTCTGGTCCCATTTCAAGGAGGTGCTGAACATTCCAAGACCGAGCAATCATGAAGAGCAAATCCGTGCATATCTCATGGGCTTTGCCAAGGATAGGCACCTGTATTATGCAACAGATCAGGCTGGTAATCTGCTAATTCGAAAACCGGCTATGCCAGGGATGGAAAATAAAACGGGAGTTTGCCTGCAGAGCCATTTAGATATGGTATGTGAAAAGAATTCAGGGACTGATTTTAATTTTACCACTGATCCGATACAGGCTTTTATCGATGGTGACTGGGTTAAGGCAAAAGGGACAACCCTGGGTGGCGATGACGGAATTGGAATTGCCGCCCAGATGGCGGTTCTGGATTCATCTTACCTGATACATGGTCCCTTGGAATGTCTGTTTACGGTAGCCGAGGAAACAGGCCTTAACGGGGCATTCGGACTTCAGCCCGGTTTTTTGCAAAGCCAGATTCTGATCAACCTGGATTCGGAAGATGAAGGGGAATTATATATCGGTTGTGCAGGCGGTATTGACCTGACTGCCTGGTTCGACTACCTGAAAGAATATGTCCCGGATGGTCACATTGCCGTAAAATTGAGCATCAGGGGCCTGGTAGGCGGCCATTCAGGAGATGATATTCATAAAGGATTCGGAAATGCCAATAAGATTTTAAGCCGTTTCTTATGGGAATATGCTGATGAATTTGATTTGCACCTCAGCCTTTTTGATGGCGGTAATCTCCGGAATGCCATTGCCCGGGAGGCAGAGGCGATTATCACCTTGCCTTCGGTTAAAAAAGAGGCGTTAAAGGAAGCTTTTGCACGCTATGAATCCGAAGTTAAGAATGAATTATCCCGGACCGAGCCCGGACTGGAGCTGACATTCAACGATTGTCCCCTTCCCGAATGGGTGGTCGATGAAGATTGCCAGTGCAACCTTCTCAATGCTCTATATGCTTGTCCGCATGGCGTTCTGGCCTGGAGCCAGACTTTTCCCGGATTGGTTGAAACATCGACCAACCTGGCAGCGGTAAAATTTGATCAGGACCGGATAAAAATTACAACAAGCCAGAGAAGCTCAATAGATTCAGCAAAACGAAACATGTCAAACATGGTTGAAAGTGTATTTCTGCTTGCAGGTGCCTATACAGAGAGGTCAACCGGATATCCAGGCTGGAATCCGAATCCGGCATCAGCTTTGTTGAAAATCACCCATCAGGCTTACGAAGACCTTTTTGCTCAAAAACCATTGGTAAAAGCTATTCATGCAGGACTTGAATGTGGACTCTTCCTCGAGAAGTACCCGGAGATGGATATGATCTCTTTCGGACCCACCTTAAAAGGGGTTCATTCTCCTGATGAACGGCTGTGCATCTCATCAACCGTTAAATTCTGGGCGCTCCTGGCTGAGGTACTAAAAAGGCTCTGCTAGGATGGAACTTCCCGGAATTATACAACGCGATCCTTATCTTGGGGATTACACTGCTCAGGTGCAGGCAAGAATGGACCGGATACAAAAAAAAGCAAATGAACTCGCCGGGGTTGGGAAATCCTTAAGTTCATTCGCGAACGGCCACCATTACTTTGGACTTCACCATTCCATGAAAGGATGGGTCATGCATGAATGGGCACCAAACGCCACGGCAATCTGGCTGACCGGTTCCTTCAATAATTGGCAATTGGACGATGAATATAAGTTTACCCAAAAGGATCCCGGACAGTGGGAATTAATTCTGGAGGAAAACAGGATTCATCACCTTGACGAGTATAAATTATGGATGACCTGGCCAGGTGGAGCCGATTACCGGATACCCCTGTATGCCCATCGTGTTGTTCAGGATGAAAAAACCAAGGTTTTCAATGCTCAGGTCTGGAATCCGCCGGCCAAACCAAAAATCAGTCTCCCATTACCCCATTCCAAAACCTTTTTACTTATTAATCAGGCTGTTTTAATTTACGAGGCTCACACCGGCATGTCATCAGAGGAAGGCAAAGTAAGCACTTTTGATGAATTCAGAACAACCATTTTACCTCGCATTTCAGGATTGGGGTACAATACTGTTCAGTTAATGGCCATACAGGAACACCCGTATTACGGATCCTTCGGCTATCATGTATCCAATTTCTTTGCAGTGTCGAGCCGTTTCGGCACCCCCGATGACCTTCGACTGCTGATCTCCTCCGCGCATGATATGGGAATACGCGTAATCATGGATATTGTTCATTCTCATGCAGTTAAAAATGTCCTGGAAGGTCCGGGGTTGTATGACGGTATTCCTGGAATGCTTTTTCACACGGATCACCGGCGTGAACATCCTGCATGGGACTCCTTGTGTTTTGATTATGGCAGAAATGAAGCCATCCATTTCCTGCTCTCCAACTGCAAATACTGGATTGAAGAATATGGCTTTGATGGATTCCGATTCGACGGTGTGACCAGCATGCTCTATTTTGATCATGGTTTAGGCAAGGATTTTACGTCCTATGAAGCCTATTTCAATGCCGGAGTTGATGAGGACGCTCTGATTTACCTTGCCTTGGCCAATAAGTTGATCCATGAGATTAATCCTGCCGCAATTACCATCGCAGAGGACATGAGCGGATTACCCGGAATTGCCTCGCCGGTTGCTGACGGCGGTCTTGGTTTTGATTTCCGCCTTTCTATGGGTATACCTGATTTCTGGATTAAGATATTAAAAGAAAAATCAGATGAACAATGGAATGTTTCTCAGCTATTCTATGAACTGACAAACCGGCGGAGCGACGAGAAAACACTTTCCTATTCAGAATCCCATGACCAGGCCCTGGTTGGCGACAAAACGATCATGTTCAGGCTCGCCGATAAGGAAATGTACACGCATATGTCGAAAGCAACACCAAGCCTGATCATCGACCGTGCTATCGCGCTTAACAAACTGATCCGGTTACTCACCCTCTCTACACATGGAGGCGGGTACCTGAACTTCATGGGCAATGAATTCGGTCATCCGGAATGGATCGATTTCCCACGACTGGGAAACCAATGGTCCTATAAATACGCCCGGAGGCAATGGCACCTGGCGGATGATCCGCTTCTGAGATATGCCGGACTTCAGGAATTTGACCGGGCCATGATAAAGCTACTTGGCAGGCAAGAATTCGCTGTTCAGCAAAAGCCGGATCTCATACTTGCCAACCAATCCGACCAGGTCCTGGCTTTCGTTCGGGATCCGCTTCTCTTTGTTTTTAACTTAAACCCGGTTAAATCATTCACCGATTATGGGATTCACGCAGATCCGGCCGAATACAAAATCGTATTGAATTCCGATAACCTGCAATTTGAAGGATTTGGCCGGATAGACGAGAATATGGAATATCCGGCTGAACCCATTGGAAAACTGGGATCGGGCTTCCAAATCCGGCTTTACCTTCCATCAAGGGTTGGACTGGTCCTGCGAAAAATTCCCACCCGGAGTATCCGATAAGATATGAAGCCGAAGATCATCATTTATCAGCTTTTGCCCCGTCTGTTTACCAATTCATGCCAAAACCCGACTTTCAACGGCACCATTGATCAAAACGGATGCGGGAAATTCGATGAAATTTCTAAAGTGCTATTAACCGGACTCCGGAATTTTGGAATCACACATATCTGGCTGACCGGAATACTCCGCCATGCTACCCTATCCCACTATCCACTGTCAGGGCTCCCGGCCAGTCATCCTGACATAGTTAAGGGCAAAGCCGGATCGCCCTATGCAGTCAGCGATTATTTTGATGTTGATCCTGACCTTGCAGTTGATGTTCAATCCCGTATGAAGGAATTCGCGCAGCTCATTGAAAGGATACATTCAGCAGGATTGAAAGTCATGATCGATTTCATACCCAACCATGTTGCCAGGGATTACCATTCACGGCAGCTACCGAAAGGATTCGCCAACCTGGGTGAGACTGATGACCAGAACCTTGCATTCAGTCCTTCCAACAATTTCTATTACCTGCCCGGACAAAATTTCCGGATACGCAATCTCCAAACAGATACACCCGACCGGTATCAGGAATTTCCTGCAAGAGTCACCGGCAATGATGTTTTCAGGCCTGATCCCGATATCAACGATTGGTATGAAACAGTCAAAATCAATTATGGATTTGATTACCAGACCAATCAGGCACATTTTCACCCCCTTCCGGATACATGGATAAAAATGACCGAGATCCTGCTTTTCTGGTCGAATAAAGGAGTCGATGGATTTCGCTGCGACATGGCAGGAATGGTTCCGATCGATTTTTGGCAATATGCTATCAGTCAGGTTAAAAGGGAATATGGAAAAGTACTTTTTATCGCTGAATTGTATGAACCCTGGAAGTATCGTGATTACCTGGAAACAGGGTTATTCGATTATCTTTATGATAAGGCCGGATTGTATGATACATTGCGGGCGGTCATCAGAGGTGAATCTACCACCCGATCCATAACCAACGTATGGCAATCACTGGAGGGTATGGATGACCAGATGGTCAGGTTCCTTGAGAATCATGACGAGCAACGGGTGGCTTCTGGATTCTTTGCGGGCAATCCATGGAAAGGTATACCAGGCATGGCTGTCTGTATCTTGTTGAACCGCGGTCCCGCTATGATCTATGCCGGTCAGGAAGTTGGAATTTCAGCTGATGGTGCCACAGGTTTCAGCGCTGATGATGGACGAACCACTATCTTTGACTACAGCACGATACCTGAGCTTCAGGATTGGATCAATCATGGCCTCTTTGACGGGCAGAAGCTTTCCCCGGAACTTTCACAGTTACGGTTCCAATATTCAGAGCTTCTGAACCTGGCCGGGAGATATCCGGCGATCTCCAACGGTTCGATGTATGACCTGATGTGGGTTAATGAGGATATACCCAACAGGGACAGAATATTTGCGTTTCTCCGATATGGTGGAACGCAGGATGAGGAAGCATTGATCATTGCCGTATGCTTTGATGCAACAATTACTGAAACTCAGATCAGGGTACCTGAACACGCCCTGATCACCATGGGATTAGGTGACAAACAGCGAATAAGAATCACGGAAATTACCTCGGATCCTGTCGAAACTAAAACCTTATTAGTCAGTCAGCTGGCAACTATCGGCCTCCAGATGAAACTGAATCCTGCCGGATATGCCGTCTGTTCAATTTCCTGAGCTCAGGCTCCTTTTAACGGCAATTTCCTTAAATCCACTTAACATAACTGAAATCCTGCCGGTGCGGGACCAAGCTGCTTTTAGGAAACAACCGGATACCATAATTGAAGATGCCCGGTTGTGTAGGAATGGTTCCAAGGCGGTACCTGGTATGACCGTTCAGTTTTTCAACCTTTGTAAACTCCTGGTTGAAAACAAACTCCTCCTGTCCATTGGGTAAAACGGATACTACCACCAGTTCAACTCCAACATCTTCAGGCGATAGTCCATTCAATTTAAGTACCACATCCGCCGTATATTCCTCGCCCATCGTCAGCGGTTTTGAAAGGTCCTTGGAATAGTTTACCTCGATAACTTCAATTTTGTCCCACAGCCTGGCTACCTTTTTCTTCCAGCGGGTAATTTCCCTGGCCATATGATAATTGTTTGCCCGCATATCGCTGGAACGGTTGCCAAGAATTTTATAAAAGCGGTCATAATAATCATCGATCATCCGCCTTGTTGTGAACATGGGAGCAATCTGGGCAATGGTATTCTTAATATGCTGGATCCAATCCTCAGGAACTCCTTTCGCATTGACTTTATAGAATAGAGGAACGATTTCATCCTCCAGAAGGTCATATATGGTGGCCGCATCCAGTTCATCCTGAAAATTCTGATCATCATAGACTCTTTCTTGTGGCAAGGCCCATCCTGCATTTGGCCGGTATCCTTCGCACCACCATCCATCCAGAACGCTGAAATTCATTACACCGTTCATGGTAGCTTTCATCCCACTGGTTCCGGAAGCTTCCAGTGGCCTTGTGGGGGTATTGAGCCAGATATCCACTCCCTGTACCAGCTTCCTGGCTACCGTCATGTCATAATTCTCCAAAAAAACGATGCGGCCCCTGAACTCAGGCCTGCGTGAAATCTCGACGATATACTTAATCAGATCCTGTCCCGCCTTATCCCTTGGATGTGCTTTTCCGGCAAAAATAAATTGCACGGGATGCTGAGGGTGATTGACAATCTCAGCCAGTCTTTCAAGATCCCTGAACAGCAGGTGCGCTCTTTTATAGGTAGCAAATCGTCTCGCAAAACCAATAGTCAGGGTGTTGGGATCCAGTTTTTGAAGAATTTCAATTATTTGTTTCGGTGGCTCATGACGCTTGATGGATACAGTTTCAAGCCGGTGACGGATGTAATCAATCAGGCTTTTTCTTAAATCCTGCCTGATTCCCCAAATCCTTTCATCAGGTACGGTATGTATTTTTGACCAAAAAACACTCGAAGACTGATTATCAAGAAATTTACTGCCAAATACTTCAAGATATAGTTTTTGCCAAACTTCAGCAGCCCAGGTCTGGTAATGAACACCATTGGTCACAAATCCTACATGCAGTTCATCGGCATAGTAACATTTCCAAACACTTTCAAACATTTTCCTCGTAACTTCCCCATGAAGATTACTCACCGCATTAATCTCCTGCGAGAGTCGTGCGGCCAGATGCGACATGGAAAAGCGCTCCAGGGGATTAGCTTTTTCGATTTTTCCAAGACCGATAAAATCCTCCCAGGATATATTGAACCGTTCAGGATAATGCCCCATGTAGGTACGGATCATATTCTCTGTGAAAGTATCATGACCGGCGGGAACCGGGGTATGGGTGGTAAAAAGCGTTGAACCCCTGACCACTTCAAGGGACTCGTCAAATGTGAACTTTTTTATATCCATCAGCCTGCGGATACGCTCCAAGCCGATAAAGGCAGCATGGCCCTCATTGCAATGAAAAACATCGGGGGTGATCCCAAGCTTGCTTAACATCCTGATTCCACCCAGGCCGAGTACCATCTCCTGTTTCAGGCGATTCTCCTCATCTCCGCCATATAAGTGAAAAGTGATGGAGCGATCGCCAGGCTGATTGGCATCAAAATCAGTATCCATCAGATAGAGGCTGACCCTGCCCACCATGGCTTTCCATAACCTGACATGGATCAATCTCCCGGGCAAACCAATGGGGATCTGCATCCATTGTCCCTCTTCATCATAAACAGGCTCGACCGGTAAATCAGAAAATTGTTCCATCAAATCCTCCGACAGCTGGTCGCCATTCAAAGTTAAAACCTGACGGAAATAGCCATACCGGTACAGTATTCCCAAACCCACTATCGGCACATTCCGGTCGCTTGCTTCTTTCAGATAATCACCGGCTAAAATTCCAAGGCCTCCCGAGTAGATCTTCAGACTGCTATGGAAACCAAATTCCATACTGAAATAAGCAATCATAGGACCGGGGTTGTCGTTCACCTGTTTTAGGTAATCCTGAAATTTTGAATAAACTTCTACGTATGAACGATTGAAATTATCATCGTGGTCAAGTTCAATTAAACGATCCAACGGAATCTGCCGCATAAGTGCAATAGGATTGTGTTCCACCTGCTCCCAGATGGCCGGATCGATTGACCGGAAAAGGTTTTCAGCTTCATAATTCCAGGTCCACCAGAGGTTTTTTGATATCGCCTGAAGACCGCCCAATTTTTTAGGAAACGACGATTCCACTAACACTCTTTTCCAAACCGGTTCGTTAATGTTCTGGATTTCCACCGCACCCGGTAAAAAATTCTCCTCTGCAAATTCCGGTTCAGGCCTGTCTTCAAATACTACTTCAGAAAGGGCGTTGGAATAGGCCAGAAAATAAAAACTCACCAGATTTTCCCAAAGTGCCTTCTTCGAAAGTAATATGGAAAGGTCAAAGTTCTCATTCCTTTCCTTTTCCGATTGCAGCGAAAAGTTCAGAATGGCACTGCAAACCCAATCAACCAAAGAATCATCAGATTTATTCTTACGGGGGGCAACAGCAACCGGGAGGTTTGGTTTGTCGGTTTTAAAAGCCGACATCCACAGTCCAAAACCAGCCTGATCTGTAGTCAGGGTAGGTACACCGAAAGCAATACTTTCCAGAGGAGTATATCCCCACGGCTCATAGTAGGAAGGAAACACCGTATAATCCAATCCAGCAAGTAATTGATAATAAGTAAGGTTTACCAGTCCATCCTGCCCGTCCAGGTAGCATGGGATAAAAATAACCTTGACCTTTTTCTTTGAATGATTATCCAGGCCGGTCTCATTTAAAAGACGAATGATCGGATCGGCATCTGCATTATGCAGATTATGAGTCAAATGGGGGCTACCATTCACCTCAATGCACTCACCATGGAGGCGTTCGGATACACTGCGGCGAGGTCCGTAGTTATTGGCAGGTACCATGATCAGGGCAACGACCTCCTTTTTTAGTTCCGTTTCCTGATTGAGTTTCGCCAGGGCTTTAATAAATATATCAATGCCTTTATTCCGGAACTCATAACGGCCGCTGGTACCAATCAAAAGAAAATCCTCTGCAATTTCATAGCCGAAAATGGCAGTCGCGATCTTACGCACCGATTGCCTGGCAAGGATCCTTTGCTTTTTCAATATTTTCGGGTCAGGTACCAAATCAGGGTTGAAACCATTGGGTGTAATGATATCAGGCCGTCTCCCGATAAGTTGAGAACATTCATCGGCAGTAATTTCACTCACGGTGGTAAACTGATCACTATTGATTGCCGACAGTTTTTCAATGGAATGTTTGGCTGTAACATTAAGACGCGCTGCCATTTCGTCCCCGGAATATTCGGCAAGATTTTCATAAAGAGGGAGACCGTTACCGGCTATCGATCTGCCTACTGTCGTGGCATGGGTTGTAAAAACGGTTGCGATATAGGGAGATTCCTTTTCGAGGTAAAGAACCCCCATCCCAGTCATCCATTCATGAAACTGAGCGATAACCTGCTTGAAACGATAATACTCCGAAAAACTCTTGATCAGCATTCCTGCAGCATATCCAAAAAGGGAGGCCTCAATATAATCCCAGCCCCCTGTAATAGAATCGAGCCGGTAATCTTCCCAGGCTTTACTGAAGATCTCGTCCTTTTTTGGTATCAGGGGGGTAAAATCGATCATGATCACCTGAGGCTTTCCAGGTATGTTCCATCGTCCGGTTCTGAAACTTAATCCTGTTGCGAATGCTTGTTCTTTCCAGCCCAGGAAAAGGGTATTATCCTCGATGAAGTCAGGATTATCATGATCTTCACGCCATATATCCGGTCCAATAAACAGGTAATGCTCACCAAATCGTTTCAATGACTCCTGGCATTTGGAAGTCAATACCGTATAAATGCCACCCACCTTATTGCAAACCTCCCAGCTAACCTCAAAAAGTATCTCCGGATTGTTCGTATTTCCGTTTTCCGTCATAACATCCATAGTCAGATAAAAGGGCCGAAGTAACTAATTTTTTTCCTTTTTCGCGGGTGTTGATTTTGGCGGAACCTTCGGCGGTGCGGTAACTAGCTTACTGACAGGAACTTTTTTAACCAAAGCTTTTTTCTCCCTGAGAATCTTCAAAATTCCTTCATAGTCCAGAATGGCCGCATTGAGCGGATCTCCGGATAGCTCCTCAATCGGTATACCCCGATAAACGATCCTCTTGGTTTTTTTCTCCAACCGGATAATGAAATCGGAAAGGATGTTCATATAATTTATGAACGCATCGTATGGACTGTTGTAAGGATTAAAATAATTATGGACCGACTGATCAGCAAAAAACTTGGTAGACATGTAATAAAAATGATCGCTCGCCTGCAGGTAGGCCCAGTCCCTTGAGAGGTCGTTGTCATTGGCCTGTAAGACCAGCTGGCGCAGCGAGTACAATTTTTTAAAGGCTTCTTTCTGCATTTCATTGCCCAGCCAGGCTGAAAGATCTCTTTCTTCATCGGCCCAGGAGCTTGGATAGGGAACTGAGAGTGGTCCAACTGATTGATGGGTGTCGGCGATTTCGCCCGGCAGCGCAAAACCTGTTTTCGGATCTTTGATTACCAGCCGTACCAGGTGTTCAAGGAACTGATGAATTCCGGATTCTACCGGCTGATGCTCTCCAAACGTTTCATAATCCATGAACAGGTTGATAAAATCCTCACCGGGAGGAGTGCCTTTCAGCCAGGCAAGATATTTCTCAGATTTCAAAGGCCATTCCGACCATGAATGGTTGGAAAAACGAAACGCAATATCATCACTCAGTTTGTAATTCCTTAAAAGCACTTTGAGGCGGGGGTCGATCACGTTATAGTATAGAAAATTCGGACTTTTCCAACCCAGCACGTGCTTAGCACCTTCAGCAAGCATGGCTTTATATCCCATTTTCGAAACCTGTTCACCGATCGTATCGGAGTATACGAGTTCAGTGTTCCTGAATACCTGCGGGGTAACGCCGAAAAGAGTTTCTATCTTCTTTTTATGAAGCTCAACCTGAGTCACAAATTCCTCGGGACTTCCAAGAGCGGCCAATGAATGGGAATAAGTTTCGGAAAGAAATTCAACATGGCCGGTATCTGCCAGTTTTTTAAAACTCTTGATAACATCAGGTGCATACAATTCCAATTGATCGAGGTATATCCCCGTTAAACTGAATGCCACCTTAAACTGTCCGTCAAATTCCTTTAACATGCTCAATAAAAGCTCATTGGTAGGGAGATAACATCGATTGGCTATCTTTTTCAGTATATGCTTATTCAGGTAATCATCATAATAATAGTGATCCTTACCGACATCAAAAAAGCGGTACCGTTTCAACCGGAATGGTTGATGAACCTGGAAATAGAGGCAGATATTTTTCATAACGGTGCGGGGCTAGGATATAACAGGTTTGTATATAATTCTTTGATTTGCAGAGCTGCATTTTCCCATTTCAGACTGTTTACCTCATCACGGCCATAATGCATAAACATCTGAGGCAGGGATTCGTAGGTAATGAGTCCATAGATGGCATCAGCCATCGCGTCAACATCCCAAAAATCGATTTTAATCGCATGTTTCAGAATCTCCGAAACTCCGGATTGTTTAGATATGATGACCGGAACATTGGATCTCATGGCTTCGAGGGGACTAATTCCGAAGGGCTCGGAAACTGAAGGCATAACATATACATCGCTGATGGCGAACATGTAATCCACATCGGGTCCTTTCAAAAAGTCGGTAAAATGAAATTTCTCCGTTATTCCCAACCGCGCAGCATACCGGATCATTTTCCGCAGCAAATCGCCGCTTCCTGCCATCACAAACCTGACATTATTTGAATATTTCAGGACTTTATTGGCAGCTTCCATAAAGTATTCAGGGCCCTTCTGATAAGTAATCCTACCCAGAAAGGTGACTACCTTTTCATCGACTGATTTAGCTATGCTTTCGTCCCCTTTTTCCAACCCGGGCTCAACTGCATTGTATACCGTAAATACTTTATCCGGATCAATTCCATAGCGGCTGATGACAATGTTCCTCGTGAGGTTACTGACGGTAATCACCAGATCCGCTGCCTCCATCCCCGACTTTTCGATATCGTACACGATGGTATTATAGTTCTCACCGGTACGGTCAAATTCAGTGGCATGAACGTGAACCACCAGGGGTTTGCCCGACATCCGTTTTGCTGCGATGCCGGCAGGATAAGTCAGCCAGTCGTGAGCATGGATGACGTCAAAGCTTTGTTCGTGTGCAATTTCAGAGGCTATCAAAGCATAGTTTGACACCTCCTGCATTAGGTCGGGTCCGTATTTTCCAGTGAAATCCAGCGTTCCTACAACTTCTGTTAAAACAGAAGCACCATCTTCACCGGTCAAGTCTATATCATTAACAGTCAGTTCATTTATTTCAGATCGCTGATACGTTGAACGTTGAAACTCCTCCGGGGAGAGATAGGGTAAAAGATTAGATCCCACTTCGATATAAGTCATTTCAAGCGAATGGTTTCTGCTGATCAGCTCTTTACCGCTCCTTGTTTCAGGAGTAAAAACATACGTCCGCCGTTTAACCGGTACCTGGGAGGCACCCACAAGCTTGACAGATGATTGATCTTCATCACCGTATGATTTTGGAACGACGAAAATCACCTCAACGTCCCTATACGCAAGGCCCCGTGTCATCCCGTAACAAGCCGTTCCTAATCCACCACTGATATGGGGAGGAAATTCCCATCCAAACATGAGTACGCGCATAGTTATCAAATTTTCTTCAGCAAATACATAACTCTCAGAACCTCAGCAACACTGGCGGCAGAGGAGATAGCCCCGCAAGGTGTATGGGGCGGATTGCCGTCATATACTTCGGAAATTGTTCCCAATCCATGCTCAAACATATCTTCCTCAAATCCATGAACCATCGTTTTGATAAAAAGTTTTCCTGATTTTCCATACAATTTCAGCCATCCCTGCGCAAAATGTCCAAAAAGCCATGGTCTTACAGTGCCCTGATGGTAAGCCAGATCCCGGGTGGCGTGATCACCTTCATAACTGGTTTTATAATCCTCATGACGCGGGGATAAGGTCCTTAATCCCTTTGGTGTTAATAGTTCAGACTGCACAATTTCCAGTATTGAACGCTTTTGCTCATCCATTAGTGGAGAAAATGGCATGGAAACCGCCAGTATCTGGTTTGGACGCACATCCCAGTTTGCCTTCCCTTCAAAAACATAATCAGCCAGGTACTGCTTCTGATCACTCCAGAAGGTTTTCTGAAAACTCTCCTCGATGATTGCCGGGATATCCTTCCATTCGTTCACAAACGAAGTATCACAAGCATCAGTAGCAGCATGAACCGCAAAAGATATAGCATTGTACCATAAAGCATTAACCTCTACAGTAAGGCCGGGCCTTGGTGTAACCGGAACACCATTCAGGTAGGCACTCATCCAGGTTAAGGCCAGGTTGGGTATATAAGCATATAGTAACCCGTTGTCCTGCATCTTAATGCCAGGATTTATCCCGTCGCGATAAGCAAGTAAAACCTCTTTTATGCTTGATCCAAAGGTTTTCCATACTACTACGCGGTCCTTCAGATAGGAAGCATATTGCTGCAATGCCCAGATCAGCCATAAGGATCCATCCACACTCCGGTACACAGGATTATTCCTATCAGGGGAATGATTGGGAAACAGACCATTCTTAAGCATCCGGACTAAAGATTTAGCCAGGTTTTCGAACAATTCCGGCTGATGAGTGGCCAGTGTCAACCCGGGAAGAGCAATCCAGCAATTTCTGCCCCAGGATCCAAACCAATGATATCCTGAAACAATTTCAGGGCGGCCGTTTACTTCGATAATAAATGACTTTGCAGTTTGAGCCAATACCTCTTCAAACGTATTTCTCAATGGTGTTTTCGCAATCTGATTGTCAAACCTTTTCTTCAGTCCACCAGGAGCCTGTTCTTCAAACCCGGCAGCCATGATGATACTTTCGCCGGTTCTGATATGCGTCTCAAAATAACCTGGTACGTAAAGATCTTCGTGGAAAGGATAACCTCTTTTTTGTTCTTTAAGGTATTCTATATCATGGTACCAATCAGGTGCAGCAATAAACTCCGTTGCCCTGGAAGTTTGTAAAAACAATCCCGGGTAATCTTGATACAGCTTAAGGTAAACACCATTGCGGCAGGAAGTCACCAGTTTATTTACCTCCATATTGGCCTTACTGAGATCATGAATGTTGCGAAAAGCGAGGAATGGCTTAATTCTGAGTTTCGTTGTGCTATTCGCTTCAAGCAGGGTATATTTAACCAATAATCTCGGTTCCTTTTCGTCGAGCAGGATTTCCTTTTCCAGAACTACCCCACCCACCCGGTAAACCATTTTCCATACCGGGTCCATTTCAAACCACCTGGCATATTTATGTCCTTTCGGATAGTATTCTCCTGGATACCTGTGGATTCCCAGATTGAATTCCTGATCGTGCTGGATGACGGTTTCATCGAGGGATGACAATAAAACATGCCTTGCCCCTGCCTGATCAGATATGGGTGCAACCAGCAACCCATGATATTTTCTTGTATTACATCCGATTATGGTTGAGCTGGCATAAGCTCCTGAAGGATTGGCCAATAGAATCTCTTTAGACAGGCTATACTCGAGGTTGATCAATTGAGTTTTATCAAATTGGAGAAAGCTCATAATCTGTTGGTTTAGTAAAAATAAATCGGACCTTCAAAATACCATTAAATTGTGACACAAGCACGGATCAGCTCATAATTTTACGTTCTATTAGGTACAAAAAACCGCCTCGATTGTTTATTTACAAAATAACTTTACCTTTGTGAGGCAAAATCAAAAAAAATATATAATGGCTTACATAATTAATGATGACTGCACCGCTTGCGGAACCTGTATAGATGAGTGTCCGGTTGAAGCTATCTCTGAAGGTGATATTTACAAGATTAATCCAGATGAATGCACAGATTGCGGTGCATGCGCTGATGTATGTCCTGTTGAAGCCATACATCCGGCCTAACAGCATTTTCGAATAAAAAGCCGGCTGATGCCGGCTTTTTTTATTCCTTCTTATTCCTCAGCTATTTTCCAGACGGCATCGATCACCGTTCCATCGACCCATTTGATGGCTGCAACCACTTCATCTATGAATTTGGGTTTTTCCGGTTTTCCACAGATACGCTCCGCTTCCTCTTTCAATTCCTGAATTGTAAGTAACGGTAGTCCGGATCCTTCAACTTTGGCGATAAGGTCCGTCCGAAGGGGATTGATGGATATGCCCCTTTCTGTCACGATTACATCGATTAACTCACCTGGTCCGCAAAGAGTTGTGACCTTATCCACAATAACCGGAATACGGTCGCGGAACAACGGTATCGGTATGATAACTGTTTTTGAGAAAAGGCAATTCTGCCAACCTCCGATTCCATGAAGAAGATAACCATCTGAATGCGTTACCACATTGCCGTTAAAATCAAGATCGATTTCAGTGGCCCCTAATATCGCCACGTCGACCATGCCGGCGAAATTCCCTTTGCCGTGGTAATTGTAGCTGGTGAAAGGTGTTGTCATTAAATGATTCGGGTTTGAAGCCATTGACCGGACACCGTGTAAATCAAATGTTTGGCCGTCAAGGATATAATCCAGATAACCCTCTTCCAGCATTTTAACCAGGTACAGGTTACTCCCCCCTCTGGCGAACCTGGCCTTAATGCCCTTTTCTTTCATGATTTTGTAAAAGTAATCCCCAACAGCCAGGGCAGTTCCCCCTGCACCGGCTTGAAAAGAAAATCCTTCATGGATAATGCCGGTCACATCACAGAAGCGGGCGGTCATTTCTGCCAGCAGAAGCCTATCGGGACTCTTGGTAATCTGCGTGGTACCGGACACAATTTTTTCCGGCACACCCACTTTGTCGACCACAACAGTATAATCAACATGGTTACCCTGAATCTGCCAGGGAACACATGGAAAATCAACCAGGTGATCAGTCACAACAATGACTTTCGCTGCGTACTCTGAATCGGCCAGCGCAAATCCCAGACCACCGCTGGCCGAAGTCCCGTTCAACCCATTGGCATTGCCAAAAGCATCACAGCATGCTGCTCCGATGACCGTTATGTCAATTTTAAGATCCCCGTCCTGAATGGCCTGATACCTACCCCCATGTGATCGTAAAACAGCCAGCCCGGCCATTTTTCCGTTCGAGGTAAATCTACCGAGTGGGCCATTCATACTGCCTTCGATGCGGTTAATGGTACCATCTTCAAGATAGGGGATCAGGTGCTCATGGCATGGGAAGGAAGCAGAGGGAGCCCAAATCAAGTCCTTAACTCCAAGATCATGAGCAATATCAAAAATCTGATTGGCAATGAGATCGCCATCCCTGAAGTGGTGATGCGTCGATATAGCCATTCCGCTCTTAAGTCCGCATTTAATAAGCGCATCCCTGAGGGTAGGTAAAATTTTATTACCGTCGTTCGGATAATCTGCACAACTGGAGATTGCCGCCGAGTATTTTCTGCCCTCCGGTTTATGTTTTCCGACTCCCAGATAAGGGACTGCTGTCTGGCCGTTTATTTGAGTTGGAACAATCCGTCCGGCAGCATTGGTGACCAAATGGTCATATTTTTTTCTCATAGGGAATCTGTTTCAAACCAGTTTTTTTCAATAATACAAAATTCAATCGCCTGATTTATTGTTCGCTGCGCGCGTTTCACCACCGGCGGATCAATCATTTTTGAGCCAAGGGCAACCACTCCCAGACCTCTCTTCTGAGCCTCCATAAAAGCCAGTACAATCTTTTTGGCTTTTTCAATCTCTTCATTATCTGGAGTGTAGTACCGGTGAATGACCGCAATCTGCCGGGGATGGATACACCCCATACCGTCAAAGCCAATAGCTCTTGACCTTAAAACGTTATCCCGCAGGCCATCCATGTCATCAATATCTGAAAATACCGAATCAATAGCTTGAATACCAGCAGCTTTGGCTGCATTGACCAAAGTTGAACGTGCAAACAGGGATTCCGTACCCTCACTCGTTCTCCTGACTCCCAGATCAGCTGTATAATCTTCAAGACCGATGGCTAATGCAGCAACATCAGGCGATGCCGTTGCAATTTCGCAAGCATTGACGACTCCCCTGGCACTTTCAATAATGGGCATGATCCAGATTGAATGATTAATGCCTTCACGATTTTTTATTGTCCCGATTCTGTCGGAAACCCGAACTACCTGATCCGATGATTCACATTTTGGAATCAGCACCAGATTAATTCCATGGGGTACCACCCATTCCAAATCCTCCAGACCGGCTGGTAACTGATTGATCCGGACCATTCTTTCAGACTGTCCAAAATCCAGGGCTCTCAGAGCATTCCTGACCAGGATTCTGGCTTCCGGTTTCTTTTCCGGTGCCACTGAATCTTCCAGATCAAGGATCAATCCATCAGGACGGTGAAGAAAGGCATTAATCATCAGGCTCGGGGAATTCCCAGGCAGATAAAGCCTGGAGAACCTCCTCTGGTCGATTGCAGCAGGTTTTACAAGATTGGCATGCAAAGGGAGCAAATACTGAAGATCCGTGTCAATCAATTCCCTCACCGCTGCCTCTATCCTGGAAGCAATGACCCAATCAAGGGCACCGCTGTCGATCAGTGTCACTTTAGCATGTTTGATGCCAAAAAAATCGAGTATATCGTTCAGCTGGCGGATTATGCCGGTTCCATACAAGGTTTTGACTTTACTTTTCAGATCGGTCACGATGCCACCGGAGTTAACAGGCTCGATAGTTACCTGGCAATCAGATCTGATTTTACCACCGGAATTACCGGCGATGCCGGTAGTTTTCTTATAAATCACTTTAAATGGTATTTGGTTATTTACAAAGATAGGTTTTTGGTTAAAAAAAGATCCCTGCCGGAGCAGGGATCTTGCAGTGATGGTTTGTCCGGCATAATACCTTACAAAAGAAAGCTCAGCATGATCCCTGCTGCAACAGCGCTGCCGATCACTCCGGCAACATTGGGCCCCATGGCATGCATGAGCAAATGGTTGGTCGGATCAGCGCGAAGGCCTTCCACCTGGGATACCCGGGCGGCAGCCGGCACAGCGGAAACCCCTGCCGATCCTATCAGCGGGTTCACCCGGTTTTCAGGTTTGAGGAAAAGATTCATCAATTTGGCGAATGATACTCCCCCTGCCGTGGCCACAGCAAATGAGATGGCCCCCAGAGCAAAAATCATAAGAGATTTTGATGTTAGAAATACATCGGCCTGGGTGGAAGCCCCGACAGTCAGGCCGATTAAAATTGTAGTAATATCAATCAGGGAGGTTTTTGCAGTATCGGCAAGCCTGCGGGTCACACCCGATTCACGCAGAATATTCCCAAAGAATAACATACCTAAAAGAGGAAGGGCACTTGGCGAAATAAAACAGGTCAGCAGTAACCCGATGACCGGAAAAAGGATTTTTTCCACACGGGATACCTGGCGGGGTGACTTCATGCGTATCCTGCGCTCTTTTTTTGTGGTGAGCAGACGCATGATCGGAGGTTGTATAACCGGCACCAAAGCCATATAGGAATACGCCGCAATGGCTATGGGACCAATGAGGTTGGCACTTTGCACCCCATTCCACATTTTAAAACCATTGGCCAATTTTGAAGCTGTAAAAATAGCAGTCGGACCATCGGCTCCCCCGATAATTCCTATGGCAGCTGCTTCAGGCGGAGTAAAGCCAAGATAGAGGGCGGCGAGCAGGGTCACAAATATCCCAACCTGTGCAGCAGCGCCCAACAATAATGTTTTCGGATTGGAAATCAGATAGGAGAAATCCGTCATAGCCCCTAACCCAAGAAAGATCAGCGGCGGATAAACCCCGGCCGTAACTCCAAAATACAGGTAATTCAGTACACTGCCTTTTTCATAAATTCCTATGTCCAACCCTGCATTCAGCATGAACGGAATGTTTCCGATCAGAATCCCCATCCCGATCGGTACCAGAAGGAGTGGCTCAAAATTATGACGGATGGCCAGAAAGAGGAATAGTAATCCTGCCAGTATCATCAGTCCATGTTTCAGTGTGGCGTTTGCAAAACCACTGTAGCCAAGAAACCGGCCGATCCCCTTCCTTGCATTTTCGCCAAATCCGGCATCTTCCTGGGGAGTGGAATTATTTTGTCTGATTTGTCCGGATGAAGTTTCAATTCCTGCGGCTTCTTTTTGAATACCGCCCTGGTGCTGATTTGGTATGGCCCAACTGATCAGACCTAAAAAAAGGATTATACCAAAAACTGTAATTGCTCTTTTCATTCGCCTCTATTCAATTTCAAACAATATATCATCCTGAAGAATATTATCGCCCTGGTTCACTTTCATATTGCGGATAGTACCATCCTTTTCAGCCAGGATTTTATTCTCCATCTTCATAGCCTCATATATCAGCACAACATCGCCCTTTATAACCAGGTCACCATTTTTCTTCTGGATATTCAAAATATTACCCGGGAGGGGCGTCCTGACGGCAAGGAACCTGGTCCCTGCTGACATGTGGGCAGGTTCGGGCGCTTTAGCCGGGTTCCTGACGAGGATCGGGGTTTTGGTGACCGTTTTCTGACGATGAATTTCAACTTCATAATTAGTACCATTGACTTCAACCTGGGCCAGGTTGTCATCTATTGATTTAACATCAACATCATATTGATTGCCCAGAATCGTGAATTTGAATGATTTCATATTCTTTATTCGATTTCTATTTATGGTAATTTAAACTGCGAAGACCATAAATCTTTGAGCTCCAGGGAGAATATCTCTTGGAAACTTTTGCAATGGTCATTACATTGGACTCAGAATCATGCAGTTCATTCATATAAAGATGCAACGCCAGAGCTATGGCGGCGTGTGTTTCCCCGCTGATATCGGGACAACAATCCTTGTTATCCGATACTTTCCCGGCCTTACGCAGTTTGCTGCGAATCTGGACTTTAAATAGTTTGGGGATCTGATTAAAAATAATGTTCAGAACGGCAAGCGCCGAAAAGACCACCCCAATACCCACAATGGTGATGATCAACCCGAACTTGAAATCAGCCGAAGAGACGATGAGTGACAAATTCATTTCTGATCTGGTTTATAGTGGAATATTTCCGTGTTTTTTTGGTGGATTGGAATCCTTTTTTGTCGCAAGGGTTTGTAAAGCCCTGATAATCCTGAACCTGGTATTTCTAGGCTCAATCACATCATCGATATAACCAAAGCGTGCAGCTTCATAGGGATTGGCAAATTTCTCGCGGTACTCAACCTCTTTTTCATTGAAGTACTTTTTCTTCTCCTCTGGATCGGCGATTTCCATCAAAGCTTTTCCTTCGAGAATTTCAATGGCCCCGCGGGCTCCCATTACAGCAATCTCAGCAGTTGGCCAGGCATAATTGATATCTCCCCGAAGCTGCTTGCAGCTCATGACATCATGCGCACCACCGTATGATTTCCTCAGGGTGACCGTCACTTTCGGCACGGTGGCCTCACCATAGGCATACAGCAGCTTGGCCCCGTTGGTGATGATTCCTCCAAATTCCTGGGCGCTTCCCGGTAAAAATCCGGGCACATCAACCAGGGTAAGGAGCGGAACATTAAAACAATCACACAGGCGAACGAAACGAGCTGCCTTTTTCGAAGCATCAATATCCAATACTCCCGCCATGTGACTGGGCTGATTGGCAACAATGCCTACAGAAGCCCCATTGAACCGGCCGAAACCCACCACGATATTCTGCGCAAAATTCCGGTGCATTTCAAAAAACTCATGGTTATCAACAATTTCGTGAATTACATCTTTCACGTCATAGGGCTGATTCGAACTTTCCGGAATAACCTCATTAAGAAAATCACATACACGGTCGCTGGCATCTTCACAAACTTCCACAGGAGCTTCTTCCAGATTATTACTTGGCAAATAGCTGAGTAATTTCCTGATCAGCAATAAGCCCTCCTCTTCATCGCGTGCTATAAAGTGGGCCACACCGGATTTTTTCCCGTGAACAAGCGGCCCTCCCAGGTTTTCAACTGTGATATCTTCACCGGTAACCGTTTTGGTCACCTTTGGACCCGTAACAAACATGTAGGAATTTGTCTCGCTCATGATGATCGCGTCGGTCAGGGCCGGTGAATAAACCGCTCCGCCGGCACAAGGACCGAAAATAGCGCTGATCTGAGGAATAACACCGGAAGCCAATATGTTACGCTCAAAGATCTCCGCATAACCCGCTAACGAATTGACCCCTTCCTGAATCCTGGCCCCGCCGCTGTCATTGATTCCAATGACTGGAGCTCCCACTTTCATTGCCTGGTCCATAACCTTGCAAATTTTCAGTGCAAAGGATTCTGAGAGTGCTCCTCCGAATACCGTGAAATCCTGTGAAAAAACATAGACAATGCGGCCATCGATCGTCCCATGCCCTGTAATCACCCCATCGGAAAGCACCAACTGATCATCCATGCCAAAATGTGTACAACGGTGCGTGACAAACATGTCATACTCTTCAAAACTACCTTCATCCAACAGCATGTCGATCCGCTCGCGTGCGGTCATTTTCCCTTTTGCATGCTGCGACTCAACTCTTTTCAGGCCTCCGCCAAGCTTTGCCTGTTCTCTCTTGTCGATGAGTTCCTTAATTTTTTCCTGACTGGACATAAAAGAAATATTATTTAGTTGAGCAAAATTCAGTTAACACACCCATCGTGTTCTTAGGGTGTAGGAATCCGATTTTTAAACCTTCGGCACCATTTCTTGGTGTCTTATCAATCAATCGAACTCCTTTAGCTTCAGTTTCCGTCAGGGCCTGCTCAATGTCATTTACTGCAAAGGCCAGATGATGAATCCCCTCCCCTTTTTTTTCAATAAACTTGCCGATCGGACCTTCCGGATCCGTAGATTCCAAAAGTTCGATCTTGGTTTCCCCTACCTTGAAAAAAGCTGTTCGAACTTTTTGGTCCACCACTTCTTCAATGGCATAACACTTCAGATTCAGCACATCCTCATAAAAACGGATGGCTTCATCGAGATTGCTTACCGCAATTCCGATGTGTTCAATTCTCTCAATTCTCATGATGAAATTCTGTTAAAAGGAATTGTACAAAAGTAGTTCGCGCCGGCGAATCAACAGGTCTGAAAGCGTATGATTTTTATCAGGATTTCAACATTTATTTGATTGCTTTACAGTTGGTTAATGGTTAACTATATTTATTATCATGACTTTTCTCAGGCTTTAACAATTTCCCTACTTTTAAATTTCCGAAGTTTCAAAAAAGGAGATGAAGCAAAATCTGAATATCGATTTGATTTACTAATACTTAAAAAATGAAAAGACAATTTTTGTTTGTTTTCGGCTTGTTTGGCTTGCTTGGTATGCTTCATGCACAGGAAGAAACCAAACTTCTGAGGTTTCCTGCCATCTGGCAAAACCAGGTAGTTTTCACCTATGCAGGAGATCTGTACACCACCACCAACCAGGGCGGTGTAGCCAGGCGGCTGACCTCCCACCCCGGTTTTGAAATGTTCGCCAAATTCTCACCCGATGGGAAGATAATCGCCTTTACCGGACAGTATGACGGCAATACGGAGGTTTTTACCATCCCTGCCCAGGGTGGGATTCCGAAAAGAGTAACCTATACAGCCACCCTTTCCCGTGATGATGTCGGAGACAGGATGGGACCTAATAATATTGTCACCGGATGGACCCCCGATGGGAATTATATCATTTACCGGTCAAGAAAACAGTCATTCAATGACTTTAAAGGACAACTCTTTAAGGTTCCGGTTAACGGCGGACTGTCGGAACAGTTGCCCTTCTCTGTCGCCGGGTCGAACAGTTTCTCGCCCGATGGCAAAAAGCTTGCTTTTAACCGGGTTTTCAGAGAATTCCGGACCTGGAAATATTACCAGGGAGGAATGGCGGATGATGTGTGGATTTATGATTTTGCAACGGAAAAATCAGAAAATATAACCAATAGCAAGGCTCAGGACATTTTCCCGATGTGGAGCGGCAATAAAATCTATTTTCTTTCTGACCGTGACCGCACCATGAATCTTTTCTGTTATGATCTCACCTCTAAAACCACTACAAAAGTAACTGATTTCAAGGACTATGACATCAAATTTCCTTCGCTTGGTGATCGCAGTATCATCTTCGAAAACGGGGGTTCACTGTATACTTTTGGTCTGTCTGACAGCAAATTAACCAAGCTTTCCGTGTTCATTGAAAATGATTTCCTCTATGACCGCAAGGAATGGAAAGATGTATCCGGTGCTATCCGGGCAGCAGACCTGTCACCAAACGGAGAAAGACTGATTCTTTCGGCCAGAGGTGAGCTGTTCAACACTCCGGTCAAACAGGGAATAACCAGAAACCTCACGAATACATCCGGGATTCATGAACGCAACGCCTCATGGTCACCCGATGGTAAATGGATTGCCTATTTATCCGATGTTACGGGTGAATTTGAGATTTATGTTTCCGATCCCAAATCACTCGAATCAACTAAACAGCTAACTAAAAACAGTGACACCTATATTTTTGGATTCACCTGGTCCCCTGACAGCAAATCCATCCTGTACTCCGATAAACTTTTCCGGTTATGGCACATTGATGTTGCAACAGGAAAAAAGAAAAAAATCGTCGAATCCGAAATGGGTCCGGTCGGCGAATATTCCTGGTCGCCCGACAGTAAATGGATTGCCTACGTTCTTCCGGAGCAGGGAATGGGAATTGTCCGTTTGTATTCCATGGAATCAGGTAAAATATTTGATGTAACCGATGGGTGGTACGATTCTGGAAATCCGGTATTCAGCCGCGACGGGAAATACCTGGTTTTTGTATCGGCCAGGACTTTCAATCCGACCTACTCCGCAACAGAATGGAACCATAGTTATCAGGACATGAACAAAATCTACCTGGCAATTCTCAATCCGGAAACCTCCTCGCCCTTTGCACCCAAGGATGATGAAGTTACGGTTACAACTGATTCAGTTAAAACGGCAGAACCGAAAAAGCCGGCAAATACAACTCCTCCGATAGTGGAACCTGCCGGAATCAAGGATCGTATCCTGGAGATTCCAGTGCCTTCGGGTAATTATTATGGTCTGGAACTGATCAATGAACGCATTTACTATCTATACAATTCATCCGAAACACAAGGTTCACGGTTCAAACTTTTCGATCTTGCAAAACAGAAAGAAACGGAATTGGGTCAGAATATAGGCTATACACTGAGTTCGAATGGCAAAAAAGTGCTCTTGAGCCAGGGTGGAAAAATGGGCATTATTGATGTTCCCACAGGAAAAGTTTCGATCGAGGAACCCATTAATTTATCTGGTCTTAAGGTTCTTGTAGATAAACAGGAGGAGTGGCTGCAGATCTTCGACGAAACCTGGCGTCACATGCGTGACTTCTTTTATGACCGGAATATGCACGGGGTCGATTGGAAAGCCATGCACGATAAATATAAGCCGCTGGTTCAATATGTCCGTCACCGTTCGGATTTATCCTATTTGTTTGGCGAGATGATCGGTGAGCTCAATATCGGGCATGCCTATGTGAACAACGGGGAACGTCCGATGCCGGAAAGGATTCAGATGGGCTTGCTGGGAGCTTCCCTTAGCAAAACGCCATCAGGCTATTTCCGGATAGACAAGATAATGGAAGGAGCCAATTGGTCGCCCGAGCTGAAATCGCCACTCACTGAACCCGGTTTATCAATCAAGGTTGGGGATGTTATAACGATGATCGATGGCCAATCCATCAAAGAAGTGGCCGATATCTATATCATGCTTATCGGAAAAGCCAACCAGCTGGTTGAATTAATGATTTCTTCCAGACCTGACGGTTCAAATGCGAAAATCGCCCTGGTAAAAACAATTGCCAATGAATCCGCCCTTGTATATTATGATTGGGTCCAGGGTAATATCAAAAAAGTGGAAGAAGCAACTAATGGCGAGGTTGGATATATTCATATTCCTGATATGGGGGTAACCGGACTGAATGAATTTGTCAAGCACTATTACCCTCAATTGACTAAAAAAGCCCTGATTATTGATGATCGCGGCAACGGAGGGGGCAATGTGTCTCCCATGATCATTGAGAGGTTACAGAGGGAAATCACCTATGCCACTGTTTCTGCCAACCAGAAAAAGGGATCGGTCAACCCGTCAGGCACCCTGGCTGGACCAAAGATCACATTGATTGACCGTTATTCTGCTTCAGACGGGGACCTGTTCCCATACCGTTTCAGGAAACTTCAACTTGGTAAATTGGTCGGTGTCAGAACCTGGGGGGGCGTGGTTGGATACAGCGGGTCCATTCCTTGTATCGATGGAGGATCGATCATCACCCCATCTTTTGCCCCATATGCCGCAGATGGCACCGGATTTATCATCGAGGGCTATGGGGTTGATCCTGATGTTGTTATTGATAATGATCCTCATGAAGAATTCAAAGGCATCGACCGTCAACTCGATAAAGCCATTGAACTGATCAAAGAGGAAGTCTTGACTTACAAAAAAACAGTACCACCCATTCCAGCATACCCGAAAAAGAACAAATAACCTGTTATTCATCTAAAAGAGCCGGAACCACAAAATCCGGCTTTTTTTTTCGTATTTTATTGCCCTAAAAAAAAAAGTATGATCAAGCTTGGTATCAGGGTCAGGATAACCGTTGGCATTACCCTCGCTGTGGTGGCCATTACCTCCATCATGGTTGGTTATTTTTCCGTCCATAACCGCAAACAGGATAAATTCAACGCCATTGGTCTGGTCGACAATACGTGTGATAAAATTGCTTCCCAGATTGTCGGGTCACTCAATGTTAGCCTTGGGCGAACACGGGCCCTTACAGCAGCTTATGATGAATACCTGGCAACAAAACCAGAGTCCATCGATTCAATTATTTTTCCGGCGCTTTACAAGGGCATGAATGCCAACCCGGATTACCTGGCATTCTGGATCAGTTTGGAACTGAAATTTGTTGATCCCGCGTACAAAAATAAGGATGGAAGAAAAACCTGGTTGGTTGATCGTCTGAGTGGCAGTTTGGAAAGAAGATACGAATACAGGGGACTAAACGGAGCTAAAGAAAGTCCTCAGTACACTAATATAAAATTCACAAAAAAAGAATCCTTTATCGACCCTTACCTTTACAAAGCTTCCAACAGCGATCCGGCACAAGATTCAATTCTTGAGGCTACCATCGGTGTACCTGTCATGTACCGGAATGAAGTCATCGGATTGGCCGGTATTGATTTCAAATTGGACCAGTTTGATTCCATTATCATGGCCCGAGATACTGGCATTAACTTCAAAACGATTCTAATTTCCAGTGATGGCACCATTGTCTCCTCTTCGGATAAGAAGAACACAGGGGCCAAGATCAAGGATATCAACCTCTTCAATGATCACACCCTTAAAATTTCAGAATCGATTTCCAAGGGTTTAACTTTCAACGGAGATCTTTATTTCACTGGCGGGGAAAGCTATTACTGTAAGTTAAGTCCGGTAAAGATTGGCAACTCAGATCAAGTCTGGACAGTTTGTATTCTTGCGCCTTTGAAGGATATCCTAAAAGCCGCTAACCAGGTTTTCTTCGTTTCGATCCTTATCGGCCTGCTCTGCATTTTGATCATGGCCTTTGCGATTTATGCCATCTCCGTTCCGCTTGTCCGGCCGATCACATTAACCACGAAAGTTTTGGATGGTTTGTCCCAAGGACAGATGAACGAATTAGCCAGTTTGGAAGCTCATGATCACCATGAGCTTGGAATCATGGCAGGATCTGTCAACCGGATTCAGGACCGGTTTAAGGCAATAGCCAGTTTTGCCCAGGATATAGGGAAAGGAAAGCTGGATACGGTGTATCCTTTTAATACCGATAAAGACGCACTCGGTCAGGCGCTGGTTCAAATGCAGACCGATTTGAATGATCTCCGACATGACACAGCAAAAAAAGACTGGTTTAAGACCGGCATCGGTGGTTTGAATGACGCTTTCCGAGGCGCTCATGAAATAAGTTCACTTGCGAAATCATGTATCCAATACATTGCCAAGTACTTACAGCTCCCTATCGGAGCTTTTTATGTCGCTGATGAAGGACATCACATGCTTCATCTGGGAGCTGGTTATGCTTTCAGCAAGAGAAAAGAACTCAATCAGAACATAGCTTATGGTGAAGGGCTCGTCGGTCAGTGCGCCTTTGAACGCGACAGTATCATTCTGACCCAGATACCTGAAGAGTATTTCCCGGTCAAGTCTGCCACAGGATCAGTCAAACCCCAGGAGATAGTAGTATTACCATGCATTTATAATAACACCTTGCAAGCGGTTATTGAACTGGGTAAGGTTAGTTCGTTCACCTCGGATGAATTGGAACTGCTTAAAAACTTCTCGGAGAACATTGCCATAACAGTCCAGACTGTGAAAGCAAAAGATGAAATGAGTATCCTTTTAGCAAAGACCCTGGAGCAGAAAGAAGAACTTCAGGCGCAGGAGGAAGAACTCCGTGAAGCAAACCAGACCCTGGAAAAACAAACCGAAGAGCTCAGGCGATCAGAAGGGAACCTGCAGGCCCAGCAGGAAGAACTCCGGGTAACCAACCAGGAATTGGAGAAAAATGCCCAAATGCTTGAAGAACAATCTGAAAAGATTTTTGAAAAGAACAAGGCACTGGAACTGGCCTCGCAGGAAATTGAACGAAAAGCTAAAGATCTTGAACAGGCATCCCGCTACAAATCAGAATTCCTGGCAAACATGTCGCATGAGTTAAGGACACCATTGAATTCGATGCTTATATTGTCACAGACCCTTGCAGAAAACTCTTCGGGCCGTTTAAGCCCTGATGAAGTTGAATCAGCTCAAATCATATTTAAAAGCGGCAACGATCTTCACAACCTGATCAACGAAATTCTCGATTTGTCGAAAATTGAAGCCGGGAAAATGACTATCAATCTTGACAAGATTGAGGTTCAGTCGATTTCGGACAATATTTCAGCATTGTATCGCGCAACCGCAGCTGAAAAGGGTCTTAACTGGCAGGTATCAATCGATCTCGATTGTCCGTCTGTCATAGTTACCGATCAGCAAAGACTTGAACAGATTATCAAAAACCTGGTCTCGAATGCCATGAAATTTACCTCAAAGGGAGGCATCACCGTTCAATTCAGCCAGGCATCCCCTGACATCCAATTTAAAAATCCTGCTCTCCGGGGTCAGTCCGTCATCTCCATTTCCGTATCCGACACCGGCATTGGAATTCTTCCTGAAAAACAGCAGGCAATTTTCGAAGCATTTCAGCAGGCCGATGGCAGTACATCCAGAAAATTTGGTGGTACCGGACTTGGGCTGTCCATTTCCAGGGAGCTATCCCGTTTATTAGGTGGCGAAATACATATTTCAAGCACTCCAGGCCAGGGTTCGATATTTACCATTCAGCTTCCGGTTGGCCATGGGACTATAGTCAATAACACACCCGCAGCTCAGAAAATTTCTACCCCGCCTCCACCAAAAATCATTGAACCCAATCCGGCTATCATAAAGGAACCCATTCCGGAACCATCCGTAATTATTCCTTTTATACCCGATGACAGGAACGATATACAGGCCGATACCGAACATATACTGATCATTGAGGACGATCCTGAGTTTTCAAAAATTCTAATAAAAGAGTGTCATAACCAACATTTTAAGTGCATTACAGCCGGTGACGGAGAAACTGGAATTGAACTCGCAAAGCGTACCATTCCTTCAGCTATCATCCTCGACATAAAACTTCCGGGTATAGATGGATGGAAAGTTCTGGACCTGATTAAAAAAGATCCGGCAATCAGGCATATACCGGTCCACATGATGTCATCACTCGACGAGACCATCGAAGCCTATCAAAAAGGGGCCATTGGATATCTCAAAAAACCCGTTAATTCAAAATCGCTATCCGGGGCTTTTGAAAAAATTGAGCATTTCTTGGAAAAGAAGCTGAAACATCTCCTGATTGTTGAGGACAACGAAATGCTCCGGAAAACCATGCGCCAGCTTTTAAAAGGAGCTGATATTGTGATCAATGAAGTAGCCACAGCAGGTGAATGCATCGATTTTCTTAAAAAAGAAGTGTACGATTGCATCATTCTTGATTTGGGCCTGCCTGATAAAAACGGGCTCGAGCTTATCAAGGATATCCGTGGATTGAAGCTTGCATTTACCCCACCTATAATTGTCTATACCGGACAGGAATTAACCCGTGAAGAAAATGAGGAGTTGAACAAATACACCAAATCGATTATCATCAAAGGGGTGAGATCGGAGGAAAGGCTGCTCGATGAAGCCACCCTGTTTTTGCACCGGGTTGTTCAGGATCTACCTCAGCAGCAGCAGACCATACTGAGAAAGCTGTATGAAAAAGAAGACACTTTTGAAGGGAAGAAAGTGTTGCTTGTTGATGATGACATGAGGAACATTTTTGCCCTGTCAAAGGTATTTGAGGAAAAGGGGATTAAAGTCCTCAAGGCGGAGAATGGTATGAAAGCATTGAAGATACTGGAAGAAAATGCTGATGTAAGCGCTATTCTGATGGATATTATGATGCCTGAAATGGATGGTTATGAAGCTATTCATGAAATAAGAAAGATTACACGGTACAAGGAAACCCCCATTATTGCCTTAACCGCCAAAGCGATGAAAGAGGATCGGCAGCGGTGTCTGGATGCCGGAGCTTCAGATTATATTTCAAAACCGATCGACATTAACAAATTGCTCTCGCTTCTCAGAGTATGGCTGAAAAAATAGTGAATCAGGAAATGGAGAAGCTTCATCATATTCTGATTGTTGATGATAATAAACTCAACCTCATTGGACTCAAAACTATTTTAAATCCGATTCCGGTTAAGGTCGATATGGCCGAATCAGGTTCAGCTGCCCTTACCATGGCCGGATCGAACAGGTATTCATTGGTTCTGCTTGATGTGCAGATGCCTGAGATGGACGGATTTGAAACTCTCATCCGTTTAAGGATGATTCCGCAACATGAGTTCACTCCGGTCATTCTGCATTCAGCTGTCTATACAGAGGATCAGTTCAAAATCAAGGGGATCCAGACCAGTGCTGTGGATTTTATTCCAAAACCTTTCAATCCCGATGTACTCAAGGCTAAAGTCCGGGTTTTCCTTAATCTGGAGGAAAACCGTGCAAAAATGGAGTCACTCATTGAAGAATTGAAAATTAAAAATGAATTATTGAACCTGGAAATTCAAAAAGGAATCCAGGTGGCAAAAGAGCTTGAAGTTGCCAGATCCGAGGCCGAAAAGGCAAGCGAGTATAAAAGCCAGCTCCTGGTTAATATGTCGCATGAGATCAGGACCCCGGTAAATAGTATCCTTGGATTTGCGGATTTGATCACCAACCCCTCCATTTCACAACAAGAAAAAGAAAAGTATCTGAGATATGTAAGCACCAGCAGCCATAATTTACTTTTCCTGATTGATGAAATACTCGAGCAGTCACGTTTGGAAGCCGGAGAATTGAAAATCAATATTGCACCCGCAGATTTAAAAGACCTATGTGCGGAACTATGGGATTACTTCGAAAATATCAAACAACAAACCGGTAAGGACAATATTTCATTGAATCTCGAAATCCGTTCCAGTTCGCAAAAAGTCCTGATCAACACTGACAGGCAAAGGTTAAGGCAAGTTCTTTCAAATCTTCTCAATAATGCATTCAAGTACACTCATTCAGGCCAGATATCTTTTGGCTTTTTAATCAAGGACTCCGAATTGGAATTTTTTGTAAAGGACTCCGGCATAGGAATTTCACCAGATGACATTACAAGGATATTTAACCGGTTCAAACGTGCCGAAAATCACTCTGAGGCACGAACGTCGGGAACAGGGCTGGGACTGTCCATATCGAAAAACCTGGTTGAACTTCTTGGAGGAAGGATTTGGGTTGAATCAGAATTGGATAAAGGTTCGGTATTCCGGTTCACTCTTCCTTTGATCCCTGTGACAAAACTTCATGAAACCACCTTCCAATTGCAGGAAGCGGAGTTTACAGATAGTTTAACATGGCCTGGTAAAACATTATTGGTAGCTGAAGATGAAAGGCTTAACTTTTTATTAATGCAGGAAATCCTCAAGCCTACCGGGATCAATATCCTATGGGCCACAACCGGACGTGAAGCTATTCAAAAGGTGACCGATCATCGCGAAATTGATCTTGTATTGATGGATATCCGGATGCCGGACATTGACGGATATCAGGCGACACAAATGATCAGGTCAATCAGGCCGTCACTGCCTTTGATCATTCTGACCGCCTATGCAGTGGATGCTGAAAAAAACAGGAGGTTAATAGAGGTTAGCAATGAATTTATAACAAAACCGATTAACCGGATAGATTTGCTAAGAAAAATGTCCTTATATTTAAACATTGAGCGGGGATGAGCAAATGGCAGGATTAACCAAAATTCTTATCGTTGATGATAAGGTGGAAAACCTTATCGCATTAGAACGGTTAATGCTTGATTTCAATGTGGAGCCAATTCGAGCTCTGTCAGGAAACCAGGCCCTTCAGCAAACACTTTATCACACTTTCGCACTTGCCTTGGTTGATGTGCAGATGCCTGATATGGATGGTTTCGAAACGGTGAGCCTGATGCGGTCGAACGAGGCTACAAGGCATTTACCGGTTATCTTTGTATCTGCCATTTATCGCGAGGATTTCCATGTTGTAAAAGGTCTCGAGTCAGGTGCAGTTGACTTCATTACCAAGCCAATAAATCCAGATATTCTTAAAGGCAAAATACGTGTCTTTCTCGACCTTTACGAACAAAAGCATCTGCTCGAGCAGGAAATTAGTGAGCGGACGAAAATTCAGAAATCATTGGAGCAAAGCAATTTTCTGCTTAATACCTTATTGCAGTCCATCCCGGATATTGCATTCTACAAATCGTTATCGGGAACCTATACCGGTTGTAATAAAGCTTTTGAATCGTATTTTGGATTGAAAGAAAAGAACATAATCGGCAAATCTGACACTGAATTCTTTCCGCTTGCGCTTGCAAACGACCTGACCCTGATGGAGAACCAGGTTAAGGAATCGCAGGTTAAAGTTGAACAAGAGCTGTGGGTGAACCTTCAGGATAGCAGGAAGGTTTTACTGGATTATCATGTGAATCCTATCCTGAATCCTGACGGTCAGCTTTCAGGCATGATTGGAATAGCCAGGGATATTACCGAACGATACAATGACAAGCAAGCCCTGCAACAAGCCAAGGAGGATGCTGATGCGGCAAATCTTGCCAAATCGATGTTTCTTGCCAATATGAGCCATGAGATCAGGACTCCGATGAATGGCATCATCGGAATGACCGATATCCTGATGCAAACTGAGTTAAGCCCTGAGCAAATTGAATTTCTTCAGATTGTAAGACTTTCCGGGGATAATCTGTTAAGCATCATTAATGACATACTGGACTTTTCCAAGATAGAAGCCGGTAAAATAACATTAGAGAAAATCGATTTTAATCTCGCAGAAAAAGTTGATGAGACGGTAAAACTGTTGAATTTCCAAGCTCAGAAAAAGGGGTTGTACCTTAAAAGTAAAGTTAACGGCGAGATTCCTGCAATGATCAATGGAGATCCTTTGAGGACCAAACAAATCCTCATCAACCTGATTAACAATGCAATCAAGTTCACTCCGGATGGCGGTGTCAGTTGTGAAGTTGAACTGTCGGCACAAACAGCAACAAAAGTCAAGCTCCTTTTCAGGGTCACCGATACTGGCCTGGGAATTTCACCAGAAGGAAAATCCAGACTTTTTCAGTCATTCTCACAAACTGATGCGTCTATTTCCAGGAAATTTGGCGGAACAGGTCTGGGACTGACCATTTCCAAACGCCTGGTTGAGCTGATGCACGGAGAAATCGGTGTTGAAAGTGAAGAAGGCAAAGGGGCAACTTTTTGGTTTACCGCTGAATTTGGCCGCTCTCAAACCAACGGGACTCCTTTGGAATCACCAAAGACTACACCGGCAATGGAATTTCGTAAATTATACATACTGGTGGCTGAGGACAATCCGGTAAACCAACGGGTAGCCATGTATAATCTCACCAAGCTTGGACACAAAATTGATGTGGCTGAAAACGGCCAGGAAGCCTTGGATTTAAGTATTAAAAATCAATACAGTATCATTCTCATGGACATTCAAATGCCCGTAATGAATGGGATTGAAGCGACTATTGCAATACGGCAGTGGGAAAAGGCTAACCAAATACCGGTACCCATTCCCATCATTGCGATGACTGCCGATGCTGTCAAGGGAAATATGGAAAGCCTTCTCACACAAGGCATGAACGGCTATATAAGCAAACCTTTCAAAATCAATGATTTGGAAAAAATTTTAGAACTTGCCCGATAGTCTTAAGTATTATGGACATAAAAAATCAAAGCGGTATTAAGATACCCGATTGGACCGGTAAGAAAATCCTGATCGTAGAGGATGTCGAGACCAATATGCTTTTCTTCAAAGCTGCCCTGTCAAGAACCGGTGCCACCTTACTTTGGGCGATGGATGGTTTTGAATCCATCGAGATGTGTCAGAACGATCCCGAGATCAATATTGTCCTGATGGATTTACGAATGCCCAATCTGGATGGATTTAAGGCGACCGAGGCAATCAAGTCATTCCGTCCTAACCTGCCGGTAATTGCTCAAACCACTTATACTGAAGATGTTGATACTGACAGGTTATTTGATGCCGGATGCGATGATTATCTTCCAAAACCCATCCGGTTCGAAGACTTACTCTTATCGATAGGAAAATTAATTGACAGGTAATTCTATTTCAATCTGATCACTTTTATCTCTGTCCTCCGGTTTAATCTCCTCCCCTCCTCCGTTTCGTTTGTGGCAATCGGTCCGGATCGTCCATAGCCTTTAGCAATCATTTGGCCTGGATTTATTCCTCTGCTAATCAAGTATTTCATGACCGATTCCGCGCGCTTCTGACTCAGGATGATATTATACTCGTCAGTCCCCACATTATCGGTATAACCCGCAATTTCGACCATGATACCCGGATTCTGCCTGAACAAATTCAGAATTTCTGCAAGGTCGCTACCGGATTCCGGTAAAAGGTCAAATGAATTGAATGCGAAGAAGATGTTTTCGAGGATGATCGCTGCTCCTTGTTCAATCGGTTCAAGTTCAATCGAATGAAAAACCTTACCCGAATTATTGACACTATCCTTACTGAAATACTGCGAATAGGGCAAAAACCCCGGATAAACAGCGCCAAGGCGATAGGCAGGCCGGTCGGGAATGCCTAAAAGAAAAATTCCTGACACCGGATCAGCATCAACACTGCTGATCAGGCTATCCCCATGTGGCTGCAGGTCAACCCTGGCACCCAATGGTAATCCGGTAAGACGGTTGGTCACCTTACCCGTCAGGGTGATGATTCTATGATCCGGGATAAAAGGGCTCGCATCAAACTGGTATATATCCTTGCCATTTAAAGAATCCCTGTTTGAGGCAAATAATCCGGTATTGGTTTGGGCGTTAATAGTGATACCATCTTCATCATAGTTGGTATTCAGCATATAACCTAAATTTTTTGGACTGTCGGAAAATCCGGGTTTTGATAAATCTGTTACATACAGATCAAAACCGCCCATCCCGACCTGGCCGTTTGAAGCAAAAAAGAATGTCCGGCCGTCCACCAAAAGAATCGGGGACATCTCATCCAGGGGAGAATTTATGGAAGCCCCCAGATTTTTCGGTGGAGACCATGATTTATCCGGTTGCAAGGTAACTTGCCAGATATCCATACCCCCGTGGCCGCCAGGGCGATTACTCGAAAAGTACAGGGTTTTCCCATCCGGAGCGAGGAATGGCGTTGACTCCCAATATCTTGAATTTACGGGATTTCCAAGGTTCACAGGGTGGCTCCATTTCTCGCCCGACTTAACGCAATAATAGATATCGCAACCACCTTTGGTATCCGGTCGGCTGCAGGCAGTAAAAAACATAAGCCGGCCATCCTGTCTGATGCTTTGAGTTCCTTCATTTCCCGTGGTATTTATCGGATAGGCAAAAGGTTGGGGAACCCCTGGCGCAGAATCGGAATAATTTAAATAGTAAAGGTCTTCCTGGGGTTTCTTTTCGATGGGAGTTTTTACGGCTTTGGTCTGCCGGGTAAAGACCAGGACCGAACCATCCACGGAAAGGCTGGGAAAATACTCGTCATCGCTGGTATTCACCAGTCCTGCCTGTTTTTGAGGAATGCCGATATCACCCCTGCTTTTCTGACCTAATGCAAACCGGATGCTGGAATGTAACAGTCTGGTACGGTAAGGTAAGGACAGGGTATCATGAATAAAACTAAAATAGCGGTTGATATTCTTCAATGCTTCAGCATATTGGCCCCGGTTAAATGTCCATTCGGCAATCCATCTGAAAGCCTCCGGATAAGATAAGGAATCCAATTTTACCAATTGCCTGACCGCACTCTCACTGCTTCGTAAATCACCAGTTTGCTGGTAAACTTCAGCATAAACCCTCCAGGCCTCCGGCCACTCAGGATATTGCTTAACCAGGTGTTCTGCCAGGATTTTTGCCTGTTCCCAGTCGAGTGCCGTCAAGGATTCGTTCACTTTTTTCAGTTTGCTTTTAGCTATCGGGGTGACATAATAGGCCTCCTGTGCCTTCAATACATGACCGAAGCCGAAAAAAACCAATATCAGCAACAACTTCCACATTATGGTATCCCTATATACTTGTGGGCTTGTAAAGACAGGCGCCATTGAGGATTTGATTCAATGTAACTGATTATCCGGTCAAGAATTATCCCTTTTTGACTCCATTCCGGTTGAAGAAAAAGATGGCAACCGGAGCCTACCATAGTTGCATTTTCTTCCGCCCAATCGAGGTCGGCAGGTTTTTCAATAATAACTTTCAATTCATTGGCGAGCAGTAAATTATTCCCGATAGGCGGGGACTGCTGTTTAGGTGAAAGACATACCCAGTCCCAACTGCCCGATATAGGATACGCACCGGAAGTCTCAATAAATGTTTTTATCCCTGCGTTCTTCAGTGCGGAGCATAAATACTGCAAGGGATATAAGGTAGGTTCTCCACCGGTCACCACAACAGCCCGGCCTGGCAATCCCAGTACCTTTTCAACCACTTCATCCACCTTTATCAGGGGATGGGCACCGAATGTCCAGCTTGCTTTACTATCGCACCAATTGCAACCTATATCACAACCGCCAATCCGGAGAAAATACGCTGCAGTACCTGTGTGAAAGCCTTCTCCCTGGAGGGAATAAAACTCTTCCATGACCGGAAGAAGCCGGCCTTCATCATACAGGTCAATTGTCTTGATTGAATTCATGCCACAAATATAAGCAGCAATAAATTGTTATGCCGGGTGGAGGGCCAGATTAGCAATTACTGCGTTTGCCTGAGGAATTCAAGGGCGCGCTTGCGTGCAATATCATGGTCGATGATTGGTTTCCGGTAGGTTTGAGCTGATTGGTAATCCGGTAACCATCTCCAGATATATATTTCTTCAGGGTCAAATCTTTCCTGTTGCCTTTCCGGACTGAACACCCTGAAATAAGGTAACGCATCGCAGCCCGAACCGGCCGCCCATTGCCATCCGCCGTTATTCGATGCCAGTTCATAATCCAGCCCTGCAAAAACACCTTTAACCTGAAACTGCCGGAACAATTCTTCAAATATCTGCTCCGGATGGCCATATTGTCGTCAAGTCGCAGATCCCTTCTCAGCCAACATACAGTAATTTCCATGACCCGATTCTTTAACAATGATTTAACAAATGTTGGTTAATGTTCAAATAAAGGCTCTTAACTAACGTTCTTCCTTAAATAGGAAGGTTTTGTGCACAAATGGTGTGTCTGGTTTAAAACAAATATCGCGTTTATTTAGACCTGTATATATCTTTGGAGTTATCTAAACGGGGGATTATGAAAAAATTTGCAATATTAATATTGATTGTCAATGGGTTATGCGGTGTAGTCTTCGGACAGAGATTCATTCCGATGAATTTCACTCAGCCAGCATCATTGGCAGCCATAGCCGGCAATGACACCCTGATATGCAGGGGGCATGCTGTGGTTCTGGGGGGCAATCCTACTGCAGCCGGCGGTAACAGCGGGTATGTATATTTATGGTACCCGGCCGATGGATTAAATGATCCCACACTGTCCAATCCAACGGTTACACCCGGTGAAACCACTTCGTACCGGTTGACCGTTACAGATAGCCACAACTGTCAGGCTATCAGTTTTATAACGATAACGGTTGATCAGTGCCTGGGAATCAACGATCGCGACCTGCATCAGAAGGTGACGGTTTTTCCCAATCCGTCAGACGGATTTTTTACCATACAAGGTTTAAGTGCGGTTATCGGTGAATTACAGAAAATTGAAGTTTTCAATCAACTGGGAAAAGTCGTTTATTCCAGGAGATGCCAACCGGGAGACCAGGTATCTGATATTCTTCTGGATACAAACATTAAAGACCCAGGAATTTACTATTTGAAGATTTCGCTTGATAACCAATTGTTTACACAAAGGCTGATTGTCAGATAAGGAGAGAAAACAATGAAACGAACACTATTATTTTTTGCAGCAGCCTGTCTTTCGGCACCATTATTCAGCCAGCAATCTGCTTGCAAACAAGATACCATACATTTTTACCAGAACAATTACCGCGGTAAGCTTACCTGGCAGGTATCTGAAAACGGGATGGACTGGTCTTCAATAGAGTCCTCTCACAGTGACACGGTCATGGTTGTTGCAACCGGTCCTGCTTATTATCGTACCGAAGTGATTGAAGGCCTGTGCAAACCATATTATTCAGATTTTATTTATCTGACCATCAGGGAGTCACCGACAGTGACCCTTGAATTAAGGGATTCAACCTGTCAAAATGATACCCCTTTTCCACTGATCGGTGGAATGCCTAGAGGAGGCACCTATTGGGGCAACGGGGTGATCGACGGTAAGTTTATGCCATCACTGGCCGGGGAAGGTCAGCATAAAGTATTCTACCGATATCAGGATGAACTGACGGGTTGTGCAGATACTGCCTCCGGTTTTATTCGTGTTTCATCTGTTCCCAATCGTGCAGCGGCTGGCAATGACATGCCATTTGTAGCGGCAGATTCGGTGCTTCTTGATGGAAATACGCCTGAAAATGGAACGGGTACCTGGACTCTGGTCAGCGGTTCAAATGGACATTTTTCTGATATTCATTCGCCAAAATCCTGGTTTATCAAGGATTCCAACAGTCTGGATTTCACCCTGAGATGGAGCATTAACGGCACCTGCGGCAATTCATCGGATGAAGTTGCGGTTAAGTTTTTCCCGCTGAGTAAGAATCCATGCCCGAACGCACCGATAGTAACGGATGCCGATGGAAATGTTTATCCGACGGTTCTGATCGGGACCCAATGCTGGATGGCTAAAAACCTGAATGTCGGACGGTTTGTGACCAGTACGACAAGCATTGTGCCACAATCCAACCTGAGCAACAACAATCTCATTGAGAAATACTGCTACAATAATAATATTGAGAATTGCACCCTCTACGGCGGACTCTACGACTGGAATGAAGCGATGGGCTATACCGGGGGTGAAAATGCGCAGGGAATTTGTCCTCAGGGATGGCATATCCCTGGCTACAATGATTGGGTAAACCTCAATAATTTCTTCAAAACTTTTACAGCCGGTGAAGAACTGAAAGCCGGCAAGTCAAGCGGGTTCGATGGCTATTTCGCCGGCGACAGGCATGCCATGGGAGAATTCTACAGTTTTGAAGCCAGCGGATTCTGGTGGGAATCTAATACGTATTCTTACGAGACCATTAACGAAGGTTACCTCCGTGAAATAGAGGCATGCAACGGAAATCTTACCCGGACGCATTTTGAAAAGAAAACGGGTATCAGCGTAAGATGCATAAAAAATAACTAAAACCTGATTTTGTAGGTTTCGATTGCGTGATGGCCCAATTTGAAAGTCATTCCGGTTGCATTTCTTGACACCTGTTTTCCTTCTTCTTCAATCAGGTTTGTATGCTCGATGGCCTGTGGGCTTATGAACAGATTTAATTGAACCATTTTATCGCGACCCTCCTGGTCATATACCCTGATGATCAATTCATCAGCATTATCCGATTTTTTGAGGGTGCTAACAATTGAATTGGGATCATCTACCGAAAGGAATGAAAACCGGGCAGGCAGAACAGAAGTCTCTGACTTGGGATTGACTACCACCATTAATTTTTCATTGGCCTGAAGGGCCATGCGATAGCCATTTTCCCAGCCAGGCTGATGGGTAGTCAGGCTGAATTCCATACTATGACTTCCTTTCTGGTGATATAACGGTCCTTCGCCGTGGCAACTTTGCCTGGAGGCAAGGAGGATCGGCTGCAACAGGGTTGCATTAGTTGGCAGGCTGGTCGGGTTCACATAATCCCACACGGCAACGCTTGATGAAATCGTTATTCCAAGGTCACTGTCATTTGCACTGATCCAATTGTTGATTCCCCTGGGATGGACATCCTTGCATAAGGTAGTGTATCTCTCCCCGGCAGGCCGGGCAAGCTCATCCTTCCCCACCCTGACCACTCCAAAGGGCACCTCATAAGAGATTTCTGGATTTGAAAGCCGTGCCGGAAAAGCCATCCTGAATTCCCGGTAAGCTGTTCCATCCCAATCCAACAGATCCACCTTAAAGTCGATCCGCTTCAATTTCTGATAGATTGTAAAGGTGACCTTTGCCGTATTATGGTTCATTTTTGCCATTCCATCAATCACGATCCGTACCGGACCTGATTCACGGATATTCCAGTTTGGGCCTATTTCTGGTTTTTCAAAATCCTTCATATCAGGCTGTTGAATATCTGCAAATTCTCCAGCACCGTTTCCGACAGAATTCATGGAGAATATCTCCCCCGCCTTAAATTGATCTGTATTCAGTGCTTCCTTCCGGAGGTCCTTATCAAAGATGGATTCGATCCCTCCTTTTCCGAATTTGATTATAAAGAAATCTGTTTCGACAGTCCCGATGCCAAATGCATGTTGAGCCGAATTTGCCATTTTTTTACCGGGCGCAACATAATAGGTCTTATAACCCAATGAGGGGATATTCTCAGCAATAAAAGCCACTTCCAACGATTTCAGATACCCTGAAACATAATACTCCTCCGGGCCAGTTATCTGAAAAACAACCGGCGCCCCCTGGTCATCAATCATTTTCATGGCTTTAAACGACCTATCAGGGATGTTTAAACGAATCCGGACCGGGTCGGATCTCTCCCACGACAGTGAATTGAAGATCACCAGCGGTATGCCTTTATGTCTGAATCCGATATTACCCGCAATATCCCGTGTGCTTTCATCCATGATAGATTTTGCTATCACATCTGCCTCACGGAATTTATCGAGGAAGGTTTGATCCGTGATATCCCCATTTTTTCCACCCCAGCCATGATCGGGATATATGGCTGATTCCCATGCCTTTGTTAATCTTTCCTGAGGATAAATATCCCAGTTGTTCGACACCAATGATCGAAGGCTGGCCATTTTCTCTGCCGCGGGAAGTAATGTTCCGGCACTTCGTCCTGCCTTGAGGGCTTCGAAATGGGAAGGTCCGTGTATGTATAACCAAACGGCAGGGCGTTCGCCCTGTAAGGCCGGAAAATCAATTCCGGTTTCAACAGCTGCATCCATGAACCTCTCGGCAGTTGAATGGACTAGTTCCGGAAGTTTGAGGGACGAATCCCTGAGCGAATTCCAGGTATCGATATAGTCGAAGTAGGAATCAGGTACAGCCATGTCGGCATCCGATAAAACGGGCATTACCGGGTTCTTAATGGCAGGAGTGTAATATTTATCCCAGAAATCCGTCAGATCGGCAAAGTGGCGGACCGACTCAAAAAAGCCTTTTTTCAGGTTGACATAACTATTGTAATAATGGTCCGATGAATAGGTCAGGACCTTTGATCCGTCGGGTGCCAACCAGTTGAACAAACCCTTGTCCTGCCTGCTGATGATCATGTAATCCACCCCGCTTTTCGCCAGGATCTGAGGCATCTGCAAGGTTCGCCCCGGCACATCCACATTCCAGTATATCCGTGCATCGCAACCCGGAAACTCATTTTTAAACCATTTACGGCCCAGGTAAAACTGACGGATCAGCGGTTCCCCAAAATACATCTCCTCATAAGGCTGTATATAGGATGCCCCCCAGGTTAACCGGCCCTCTTTGGCCAGACTATGGATGAGTTCCTTTTTTTCAGGATGTCTTGCCAGGTATTCCCTTAACATCAGGATATCCTCCATATCATTGAAATACAGGGGATTTTCCTTCAACATTTTCAAAGCGGGCGTTATCAGAAGATTATCCCTGTTTTCAACACAAGCCTGCGGGGAATCCATCCAGGCGATGTCCTGGTGTGAAGACGCCATGATCATGATCTTTCCCCGCCCAATCTCAGAATTCGCGATGCTGTTAAGATCGTTGGATATAGAGCTTGTAGCTGACTGAACCTGAATAATGTAACTCATTGGATTAGGAGAACTTACCTGATAGGAAACGAGGCGGTCCGGCAAAATCACACTTTTAGATCCCGGTTTCCGAAATTCGATGTCTTTGACAGTCAAGCCCCAGGCCCAGTCGACAGTTAATTCAGTGGCCTGAAGCGGCAAAATAAATTGAGCCGTTGCCTGACCATTCTGACTCCCCAGCTTAACCTTTTGTGGTTTCCCAATGTTGCCGAAAATATCGATCATCTGACCCTTTTGAGATTCCGGGGCAATCAGAAGACCGTGCCATTTACCTTCACGTTGACTTAACTGAACCTCCATCCACCCATCAATACCGGTTTTTTTCCTGAACCAATCCAATCCATCGGTACATTGGAAAACCATGAACCAGTGTCTCGATCCGGCTGCATCTCCCGAAACTTTAACCGTTACCGGCTGCCCTTTTATTGCCACCGACAGGGGAAGGATTATTTGTGCGTATCCGAAACCATCATTTGCCTGATCCTTGATCACCGTATTGAACTTCAATTGACTTCCTTCAGGTCCGCTGACGGTCCAGTCTTCACCCATGCTGTTCTTGAAATAAAAAAACGGCTTATCATTGATAAAAACATGGAATCCGGGATCAACCCCTTTTGTCTCATACCCTTTCATGCTCATCCCGGCTATTAAAAAAAGCTGTATCTCTTTAGCATCGGTTGTGGAACTCACTGCCGGAGTTTCCCAGGAAATACTCATGGTTCCGTCGGTTGCCCTGACTAATAGCGCATTCTGACAATCCTGCCGGGTGCCGTGATAAAGGATATCCTCGCCTGCAATCTTTTGCGCGAACCCCTCCATCGGATAGGACAGATCACCGGCAATTTTTGATTGTTTTTTTATGACCTCCTTTAGATTTGGCTGCGAAAAACCGTATGACAGAGCCAATATCAGTACTATAGCTAGAGTTGCACAACGTTTCATCCCGGGGTGTTTTATGATTCAGATAGCGAAGCTAAGCAAAAAAGGTTCGCAGTCTGTCGAATTTTTACAACGAGTCGATCCCATAAAGAATGATGATAATTCACCATCGTGGATTATTGCGCTACAGATTAATCTTGTTTGACGAAATGCAGAAAATCTTATGGCAGGTTTTTTGCTTCCATGTCTTTATACAAAGCAGGGAAAGATGGTTCGGGCAAAAACTTTGGGAACTTCAAAACACTGCCGGAAAAAGAAGGTCTGGGTGTTTCAGATCGGGGTCATCTTCAATCGGCCTGTTGGCTCTACAATATAAATTCTGCCGCTGTTAACCTTTCCCAATCTTTATCAGTCACGATGATTTTTTTACTATACTTTTTCCCTTAATTTATTTATAAATCTTGTGCTCACCCAATAGATATCCATATCATTTTCTTCATTAGTCCAACGAGTAAAAAACAAATACTTTCCATCAGGACTCACGGTCGGAAAAGATTCTTGTGAGCCTGTATTTATTGGTTCACCCAAATTTATTGGTTCTGACCAATTATCATTATGAATATCGTGAAAGCTAATGTATAAATCACCATAATTCTGCCCTCTTTGAGATGAGAAAAGTAAATAGCTATCATCTGGGGCAATAAATGGTGTCCAATCCATAGAAGTAACTGAGTTAATTCTTTCAGGTAAAGTATCAGGCCTAAGATATTCTCCATTTTTAAACCGGGACTTTAATATATCACATGTCCAACTATCATTAATTGTTCTATGGTCTAAATAATATAAAGTTCCATCGGTGGTTAATGAAGCCTGACATTGACCATCTAAAGTATTTATTGATGACTTTAATCTTTGTGGTTTATTCCAATGTTTACCTTTTTTCTCTACAAACCAAATGTCAGTATTACCGTTATTATCTGCTCCAAAATATACCTTTTCATCATTAGCTGTTAAGAAAGTGAAAGGATCAAAGTGGTTAATGCTATCACCTAAAGGGTTAAAAATTGCTGGTTTTGTCCATCGATTATCAATTTTTAACATTCGCCATATTTTTAACAAACTTTCTTGATTCTCTCGTGAGACCCAATAAACTTCGTTTCCATCAGGTGAGAAAATTGCAGCGCTATGCTCAAGGGTGTTCTTTGAAATGATACCTGGCGCAAAAAGCTCTGGAATATCACCTGGAGGAGTTTGTCCAAAATAATCACCATATAAATCAGTAAATTGTTGTCCAAGTGAGGATTTGACAATTAGAATCAGAGTAATAATCAGTAATCCATTTTTCATATGTTTTTGTACTTAGTTTTCCAATTTCTTCTTTCTGAAGATACCTTAGTCACCTTTTCTCATGGTTAATCCATCAAATTTCAATATGTCTTTTTGATTTTCTTTGCTAAAGCTGATCGTTTCTCCCCCAATTTCGCCAAATCCGCAAGTAATAAGTTCATTATCATTTTCTATACGCAAATTGTAAAGATATTCGCCCGAAGCATAAAATATTTTTAGTAGCAACAAATTATTATCTCCAATAAGTAGCTCGGCTTCCGAAAATTTATCCCAGCCACCTAATGTACTTTTGTCCATGGTATATTTTCCTAATCGATTCCTCCATATTCCATTGATTTCAATAGGAATTACAAGATGGCCCAGCAGCTGCCGTTTATAATTGGCATCTTGCCAAAACAGCAATTTATAACCCATTACTTCGCTAAAAATAAATCTAGGCTTCGCAAGCCACTTAATGGTATCTGGCTTAATAATTCCGGGTACAAATACATCCGTTGTCTGTGGCTTCAATTGAAAATCACCATACACAGAATTAAGAATTAGCTTATCGTTTTCAAATTTAACAATATTACTGGCATCGGAATAAATATATAGGCCTGCATGTAATTTCAACGAATCGGCAGAAATCCTATTTGAGATACTATTTTCATAGGGAAACCGGTGTACATAGTCCGCTGATATTGCCCCGGAGGTTTCCAGAAAAGTACAAAAAGCTTCATCAATCAAATCCCTTCCACCCAATGTATTAACAAAGAAAATAATGGCACTTCTTCTCTTCAGATCAATTGAAATAACTGAATTTGCAAGGTGATTACTTCCGCCATGCTGAATCAGCAGACAGGAATCATTTTTAAACACCGTCCATGCTAAACAGTTATTAAAGTTTTCAATGTTATCATTATTTTGTTTTTCAAAAGTTTTGAGTGTCTCCGGTTTTAAAAAGCCTCCTCGTTTTCCATTATAAATGGCTATGATTTCTCTGGCAAATTTTGCCATGTCGTCTATCGTTGAATACAGACCTCCGGCCGGGATGTTTCTGGATTTTTTTAAAACAACACTTGTCCCTGTTGAATCATAGGATTTACTTAAATTTTTCAAGGTACAGTAATCCATAAATCCGGAATTATTCATACCTACCGGTTTTAATATGTGATCCCTGATATAATCGGGATATTCCTGTTTACTGACCTTTAAAATAGTGTGTCCCAAGAGGCAATAACCGACATTAGAATAGTGATAAACCATATTTACCGGATATCCCAGGTATTCATTTTTTAAATATTCAACCGTGTTAGTATAGTTTTCATTTTCAGCCCAGGTATTCAGAAGAATTTCGTTTGGAATTCCGGATGTGTGCTGAATGACTGATCTGACAGTGACGGAATGAATATCTTTTCCCCTTGTTTTAATTTTGAATTCCGGGAGGTATTTCACCAACGGGTTATCGATATTCAGTAGATTTTTTTCGTGCAACTGCATAACACCCATTGCGGTAAAAGGCTTGGTAATGGAACCAATGTTCATAACTGTTTGGGCAGTAAAGGGAATTTTATTCTCTTTATCAGCGTAGCCAAAACCTTCTTTCCACACCACTGAATCACCGATGATTAGTGCAGCACCCACTCCAACAAGGTGTCCGTTTTGCATCTTATCCAGGATCATGCTTCTGAATTCTTCAATGGTTTTGGAATTGTCTGTTTGATTTGTTTTTTGCCCATACAACCACGGTGCTATCAATATTAGGGTGATGGTCACAAATGTAATGGCGATTAGTTTTTTCATTAGAGTGATTCGTTTTGCCTGTTTATAATTTACTATCCTTACAAAAGTATCCGTCTGTGAGGAGCAGTAAAAGACAAAGGTGATAAGCGGTATATTTCCGTTTATTAGCGGTTGGCACCTGAATGCAGGCGGTTGCAGTTTCGGTTTGATCATTACAAATTCAACTCCTTTTTTATCAGGGCAGAATATCGGCGGCTGACTTCCTCAGGGGTATCTGAATTTGCCATCCTGATCCTGAATGTGTAGTTGAACCAGGGTTCGATTTTCTCAATATTGTTTTTGTTGATGATGGTCGACCGATGGATACGGAGAAATGATTTTTTCGGTAAGTCATTCTCCCATTTTACCAGCGGCTTCTTCAGTTCATATATTACATTATTGTTATCGACAATACTTGAGTAATTGCCTACGATTGAAATCTTCCTGATGTTTTTAATCGGCAGAAGCACGATACTGTTCTTCAAATAGACGGCGATTGTATCGTTTAAACTTGCATTCTCTTCATTGATAACGGGATGTGTTTCTGTGAGCGGTTTGGATTGTTCGAGCAATTTACTGAAGTAATACAGTATGCCGAAGAAAGCGACAACGAAAGTAAAGGGAATGGTATGCCTGGAATTTATATCCCAGGATATTGCTGCCTGCTTGATTTTAGGATTAATGGCCCAGGAGATCAGGGGTTCAAAAATACCCCAGATATACGCTCCGAAGAATGATGCCAGGATGATCAGTATTACCACATGAATTGTATCAATATTCTTGATTATTAACCAATTGTAAAAACGGGTAAGGAGGTAAAATACAACTATGCCACAGCCTGTAAACAAAATGGTCCATACAATCAATAACAAGGTACCGTAGTCCTTATTCTTGAAGAAGAAGATATTTAAGATCAGGAGCGAGATCCAGTAAATCGACCATCCAACAACCTGCAACCGTAAATATGGTTTGATTTTCATGATAATACCCTTTAAAGTAAGTTATCAGGAAGACGACCAAGCGGGGGGAAAGGTTACACTTATCCACCGGGACCTCAGTTGGCTGTCAGGACTTGTATTCTGATTATATGTATCGGAAGAGTCCAAATTTACCGCTTATAATATCCGCAGTCTCTCCAATACCGGTTCCCGGTAATTGGGCCCTATAGTACATGCATACGGAATAACAAAAATCCGATTACTTATAAACTTCATTGGGAGCATGACCAGAATGATCTGCTGTTCATTTTGTGGAAATAAACATGAGAATAAGTAGCTTTAGATAGGCAAAAATAAAAACCCATGAGAAACCTCGTGTTACTTCCCATTCTTCTTTTATCTTTTCTTTCCTGCACGAAGCACCCCATGGATAATATTATCCGGCCGCTCCAAACCACTTCCGCAGATCGAGGTATGGTTTTATTGATAAGGTGAATGAAACCAAAAACCTGATCACATTCCGTTACGAACGCAAAGGGAATAAAGAGCTGTCACAATGGTCTAATTTTAAGGTTGAAGGAGCATACGTTCCCCTCCTGAGACCAACAATCCTTTATTCCAAAAGGTCCGCAAAGACAGCCGATTTTTCGGAAGTATTAAAATCATCAGGCATTCCGGAGGTTGAATTGATGAATACCCATGATGATGATTTTCTTTGCCTTTTGCAGCCTTCTGATTTTACAGAAGAACAGCTGGACGAATTCAAGAAACTGGGATTGATCAACAACACGGTTACCACCGATAGTAATCCAGTGGTCATCTTTATAACGGTTACAGAAAGATAATGTCAGGATTCCACATCTCTCATATATCCGATTAATCGATTTGTTACCATTATCACGCAAAGTGAAAATATGGCCATTGAGGATAGTGGCGAAATAATGGAATTTTTGACGTGATTATCCTGTATTTCCAAGTATAGGTTTTTTTCGCTAACTTAGTGGGACTCTACCAACCCTTCCAAACATGAAAAGGCTGACATTACTCCTCCTGGTGACAGCCCTTGTTCTTTCCTGCTCCAAGAACACTCCCCCGGTGATCGAGACCCTTGTTGCAGAACCCGATTCAGTTTATCCAGGTGATACGGTAACTCTTTCGTTCAAAGTCTCTGATATCGATGGTGATGGAATTGCTTACCTATTCCATAAACCGGCAGGAACCTGGATAATGGACATTGGTACCAGTCGTCCCGCTCAATGGATAGCCCCGAAAGAGCCCGGAGAGTATTACCTGACTTTAACGATCAGCGACTTGACTGATAAAGTTGCGGATAGTGTAAAGGTCCATGTGATGGATACCTCCAGAGTTTTTACCGATTCCCGAGACGAGCACCAGTACAAATGGGTCAGGATTGGCAAGCAGGTATGGATGGCGGAGAACCTTTCCTTCTTACCTTCGGTTGCTCCAGTTACCGATGGCTCCACACCTGGGAAACATTACTTTGTGCCGGGTTATTGGGGGCGAATTGTCCTTGAGGCAAAAGAAATAGCTCATTACAAGGTCTACGGTGTGATGTATAATTGGGAGGCAGCATTAAGTGCCTGTCCGGGAGGATGGCACCTGCCAAGCGATGAGGAATGGATTGAGCTTGAATTGTATTTAGGGATGCACGAGACAGAGGTTATTTATACCGGATGGAGAAATACTGGACAAGTGGGTGGAAAACTAAAGCAAAAAGGAAATGATTTCTGGAATACGCCAAATTCTGATGCAACCAATTCAACAGGATTCACCGCTCTGCCCGCGGGATGGATTGGTCGGGATGGTTCAAGCGTAGGACCAGGAAGCGATGCGATGTTTTGGTCGTCTTCACCTGATAGTTTGTTAGATGTCTGGTACAGGAGGCTTTGGAGTTATTGGTCAAAGGTTGAGAGAGCCGGAATTAATCAAAGGAATAGTTTATCCGTCCGGTGCGTGAAGGACGAGTAATGTTTTCTATATTTTTGAACCTTGACCCTGAATAAATGAAAACCTCGGGTATCCTCCGGGGTTCCCTTTTGGTGCTATGTTTTGTTTAATAACGGAAAAGCTGAATTTCATTTCCGAGGAGGATAAACCTGAAAATCGAACTGGGAAGGGTACTTTGTTCCGGAAATGTTCCGGAAAACGAAATTCTAAAATTGCAAACTGCTCAATTACAGATAATTGAAGACTCGGTTTGTGATCTCGGCGGGATTCGAACCCACGACCCGCAGCTTAGAAGGCTGCTGCTCTATCCAGCTGAGCTACGAGACCAAAAGGACCGCAAAGATAATAGGATAAATGCAAAGAAACAAGGCGAGGGTGAAGGCACAAGGCACAAGGCACAAGGCACAAGGCTCAAGGCACAAGGCTCAAGGCTCAAGGCTCAAGACTCAAGGCTCAAGGCTCAAGGCGAGCATGGATTCGCGAGTTCAGAAGGCGGAGAGCGGCAGATTGAATGTCATCCACTGGTTGTCCAATGACTTGCCCTATTCCTTTGGCTTCGATTGTGGTTTGGTCTGAAAAAGGTAATCCGTCTGTTTCAACGGCCCCATCGTTTTGCCGGAATGCAGCAATCATCTTTTTGCTGAACTCAACAACACTCTCATTCGGCGAGTTCAACCACATTGAAAAATCAGTCGCCGGAACCGGTCTATTCCTGATCATCTCAAAAACATGCAACTGCTCCCAGGGAGTGAAATTTTTTGTCAACCTGTCGAGGAAAGCCAGCGGATTGGCGCAGTCAATTTTCATCAATGCAAGTTCCGCGTCTGTCCTGATCATGAAATTCTCAGAATCCAGACACCCCTCTATTGCACGGTACAAGGATTCTGTGGTAAGTGTTGATGCCTCAAGTTCCTTCGCTAATTTATCATTTAAATAAGGGTATAATTGCCTGATCCGACTTAATAATATCTCGCATTCGGCTGTAATACCGGTTGGCGAACCGGGCATGGGTATTTTTCGAAAATCCTCACGGGTAAATTCATAACCGGTTTCCGGTTCGCCGGGTTGATCCGATGCGGCGAAATACCCACCCAACTGTTCAGGCTTTTTATACTTGATTATCAACCAAATAATTAATACCAGCAATAAAAACACTGCGGTTCCTGCAATCACGTAGAATTTCGAAGACAAATTTGAGAATATCGTATCTGATTCATTCTCAAGCAGTTTTTTATCAATTTCAACAATTTGATCGTACGGATAATTTTTATCGCCTTGAATCTTTATCGCATCCTGATACCATTGCTTCGCCAGATTGAAATCCTTTAATAAATTAAAAGCCGAATCTGCCTGTCGGATTTTCAGGTTATAAAGCTTGTGCAATTCCGCTTCGTCATGCAATGGAATAACAGTATCTGGTGAACCAGCGGGAGAGGTGCCAGCTGTTTGATAGTTGCAAACTGCACCAGCACTGGTCAGGAACAGTAGCAAGATAGTCAACACAACATAATCAACAGAAAGCCTTTTCATCCCCTTACGCTGTTTTCTCAATAGATCGAAAGTGAATCACTTATTGTTCCTTAATCCAATTGACCAATCCTTTCTTCTCCAGAATTTCCATCAGCTTTTCAGGCAGAGGCTCAAAATGAAACGTTTGGTCCCCCACACTGATCAATCCTTTCCTGAATTCAATAGATACCTTACTACCCGGCCGGTATGCCTCTACCGCTTCTTTATGCACAATGAGCAACAGGCCCTGGTTAATTGACGACCTGTAGAAAATCCGGTTAACTGATTTAACTATGACTGCCTTAATCCCAGCATAGGCAAGGCCTACAGATGGATGCTCCCTCGAACTTCCGCAACCGAAATTCTCTCCGGCCATGATCAGGTCACCCGTTTTGACCCGACTGGCAAAAGAAGCATCGAAACCGGCAAACAGGTGTTCAACGATTTTTTCCCCGTCGGAGCTAAGAATATTATAAGTCAAATTGCCGGCAAACATCTGGTCAGTGTTCAGGTTATCCTGGTCAGCATAATTCCACACCCCCTGATAAAAACGGTCTTCGCTTGCCGGTATTTCCGGTGTACGGCCCTCAGGACGACCGCTCAGGAAAATATCCGAATGCTTTCCACCCCTTGGATCAGTCATTCGTCCATTCAAGGCTGTGTGTGCGACAGTAGCGGGTGAAGCCAGATAAATCTGGGAGTTCGGATTACCCATCCGGCCTTTGAAATTGCGGTTGGCGGTTGAAACAACTGTGAATCCGTCGGCAGGGATTCCCTGTCCGGTACCCAGACAAGGTCCGCAGGATGAACTGAGTATTGTAGCCCCTGCCTTAACGAAGGTAGTAATCAATCCTTCTTCAATAGCCTGAAGATATACCTCTTTGGACGCAGGAATAACCAACAACTGGAAGTCCTGGGCGACCTTCTTCCCTTTCAATACCGAGGCAGCAATACGGAGATCCTCAATCCTCCCATTTGTGCAGGTCCCGATCAATCCTTCGTGCACAATGGTTCCTTCCGTTTCGGTCACTGTTTTTACATGATCGACCAGGTGAGGCGCAGCCACCAGAGGAACGATATCATTCAGGTTGATATCCATCTCGAAAAGATACCTGGCTTCCGGATCTGACCAAACCCCGGATCCATTGGTCCCCAGGAAGTTTGACAAGACCGGATCGACCGGAAAAACAGCATTTTTCGCCCCCATCTCGGAGGCCAGGTTAGCCAATGTCATGCGGTCTGAAATGGTCAGGCAGTCCAAACCTTTGCCATGAAATTCAATCGACAGGTAATTCGCGCCGTCTGAACCGATTTTCCCAATCAGGTACAGCGAAATATCCTTGGCATATACACCGGGATTCAATTTTCCTTCAAGATTGATTTTGATGGATTCCGGGACAAGGAACCAGGTCTCGCCTTTTTTCCATAATCCTGCTGATTCGGTTCTGTCGATCCCCGCCGCAAATGAATTAAACGCGCCGGCAGTGCAAGTATGCGAATCGCTTCCAACGATAATCATTCCCGGTTTTGCATAATAGGACATGATCTGATGGCAAATGCCTTCGCCGGCATCATGGAACTTTTTTATACCCTGCGACCTGACAATCTGACGAATGGTCTGATATTGCGTGGCCAATTTCGAATCAGTCGGTGGTGCATTATGGTCAAGAACAACCAGGCACTGATCGGGATCTAATATATTTTCAGCACCCATCTTCTTAAAAGTGCTGAAAATACTGGCTGTATTGTCATGGGTGAGCACGATATCCGGTTTTCGGAATACGATAGCACCGGCAGGGGCACCTAACACCTTCTCAACAAATGTCTGTCCCATCAGAATAATCCTCCACGTTTATAAATTTCTAATTGAACTTCACTAAATGGCTCTGCCTGAACTGTTTTATTGTTTTTTAAACTGGTTATGACACCATTTTCATAATTTACCCTAATCCTGTCTCCTTCCACCAGATCAAGCCCTTCCAGGGTAGAATAGGTCAGGATCGGGAAAGCAGCATTTATGGCATTCCTTTCATAAATCGCCCCAAAACTCTCAGCTAAAACGCAATGAATTCGCAGTGAAAGAAAGCAATCCACTGCTTGCTGACGCGATGACCCGCTTCCGAAATTTTTCTGAACAACAACGATATCCCCAGCGGAGGCGTGTTTTGCAAAATCCTGATATCCCTTGAGGTTATCGAAGGTAAACTGTCCCATTTCCTTTATTTCGGTGATAGCCAGGTAACGATTGTGGAAAATCATGTCCGTATCAATATTATCCTCCCTGATATACCAAACACGGCCTTCAACTTCAACCGGCTTTTCAAATCCTGTATCCTTTGGTTGTTTTGTCGCGGCCACCGGACCGGAACCTGTCTTCCGGTCGGAGGAGAATAAATTCACCGGTTCATCAGGAATCCCATCCGGACTGGTTATGAATCCTGCAATCGCAGATGCCGCCACAACAGCAGGCGAAGCCAGATAAACCTCTCCTTTCCCCTGTTTTCCCGGGAAATTCCTGTTGCCTGTACTGATTGTGACCTCTCCAGGACCGTTCTGGCCTACCTGTCCGGCGGCACATCCTGCACATCCTGCGTTGGAAACCAGTGCTCCTGCACTTTTAAAAATATCTATAAAGCCCTCATTCAAACAACGTTGCCAGATTTCATCGGTTGCCGGTACGATTTTCAAGACGACCCCCGCAGCCACTTTCCTTTCATAAAGAAGATTGGCAACGACGGCCATGTCTTCATATCTTCCGTTGGTGCAGCTTCCGATAAAAGCCGAATCAATCCTGACATTTTTAAGTGATTCCACCGGTGAGGTATGATGGGGAGCACCGGGTAAGGAAACCCTTTTTACAAAATCCTCTATATTCAGCTCAGATGATTTCACATAAACGGCATCGCTGTCTGCGACAACCGGAACTACAGCTCGCCCGGCCTTATCCGAACAATAATCCAGTACCTGCTTGTTAGGGGTAAAAAGTAGTGTGATCACGCCCATTTCCGTTCCCATACTGGCGATGGTAATCCTTTCATCAAGAGTCAGCTGATCAATGGAATCTCCATACAGTTCGACACTGTAGCCCAATAAATCATTGGCGCCAAAACGGTCGAGTAGATTCAACACGATATCCTTGGCTGACAACCCATCTGGCCGGTGACCTTTAATAGTAATTTTTACAGATTCCGGAACCTTAAACCATAATTTACCGTGAGCCCAGGCGGCAGCAATATCCTGATCCCCCATCCCCTGGCCGAAAGCCCCGACAGCCCCAAGTATATTGGCATGCGAATCGGTGGTTACCGCGGTCGATCCGGAATAGGCCAGTCCGTCATGGATCAGTATATGAGTACCGATACCCTGATCGATGTCATACACTTTAATACCGTTTTCGCGTGCAAATTGCCTGCATATATGCTGATTTACCGCGTACTTCTGATCCGATCCTGTAGGATTGCAATCAAAGGTAAAGAAGGTCTTCGACACATCATCAATGGACAATCCATTATCTTTCAGGTTTTTAACAACATTGGCTCCGCCAAAATCACGGGCAGCCCTTACGTCCATTGCCACATCGATAATCTGTCCCGGTTTAACCGTTTGATGTTTGGAATGATTGGCCAGTATTTTCTCAATCAATGTCAGCCCCATATGGTTATATATTAAGTTTTTAGGATGGAAAACACAGCCAGCCGCTTATTCAGGTCCGTATCAAACTTCGACCATTCCCATACCCTCGCGGTTTTGATCAATTCCTGTTCAGTAGTCAAATCAACCGAAACGGACAATAGGGTATCAGGTGAAAGGTTATTGATTAAATCTGAAAGCATTTGCCGGTTGCGGTAGGGAGCTTCGATAAATACCTGGGTCTCCTGGTTTTGCTTGGAACGGCTTTCGATTTCTTTTATTTTCCTGATTCTATCCTGAGGTTTAGCGGGCAGGTACCCATGGAAAACAAAGCGCTGGCCGTTCAGACCGGAGGACATGACCGCCATGATTATGGAACTCGGTCCAATGAGTGGTTTAACCCGGATTCCTGAAGCATGAGCCTGACGGATCAGGTCGGCACCCGGATCAGCAATGCCCGGACAGCCCGATTCCGACAATAGTCCGGCGTCAGTGCCTTTAATAATTGGCAGGATGAGCGGCTCAAGCTCACCGGTTCGTGTATGCTCGTTGAGCAAACCGAATTCTATCTCTTCGAGTAAAGATTTCATGCCGGTCCTGACCAGAAACCGCCGAGCATTTTTGTCATTCTCCACAATGAAATAACGGAGGAGCCTGACCTGTTCAATCACCACTAAAGATAACGACCGCAAAGGGTCTCCATCATCCAGTGTATTCGGAATTAACCAAAGGGTACCTTTCATAAGGTAAAAATAAGAAAAAGGCCCATGATTGTTATCTTTGATGTTTTGCGAGACGAATGAATTCAGCTCTTAGGATCACTTTGCTAGGCACCGGCACTTCTCTTGGAGTGCCAATCATCGGATGCGAATGCGCCGTGTGTAATTCGAAGGATCCCAGGGACAACAGATTACGTTCTTCTGCGCTCGTTGAATGGCAGGACCAGGTTTTCCTGATTGATGCCGGACCCGACTTCCGGCAGCAAATGCTGAGGACAGGGGTCCGGAAAATTGACGCCATTCTTCTTACCCATGAGCACAAAGATCATGTTTCAGGTCTTGATGATATAAGAGCATTGAATTTTCTACATCGCAAGGCCATAGACATTTACGCAGAAAAAAGGGTTCAGGATTCCATCCGTAAGGATTTTGCTTATGTTTTTTCCGTGATTCAATACCCGGGGATACCACAAATGAACCTGCACCATTTATCACCGGGTTCCATTGAAATTAACGGACTCGAAATCATTGCCATACGCGCCCTTCATTATAAGCTTCCGATTTTGGGTTTCCGTTTCGGGGATTTCACCTATATCTCTGATGCAAATTACATCCCACGGGAAGAAATGGCCAAGATATATGGTTCTAAAATACTGGTTATTAATGCCCTACGATGGGAAGCTCACCTGTCGCACAACAGTATTCCGGAAGCTGTCAAAATTGTTCAGGAAATCTGTCCCGAGAAAGCCTATCTCACTCATCTTTCACATCAGGCTGGCAAATATGAAGACCTGATCAGGGAGCTGCCTGAAGGGATTGAACCGGGCTACGATACTCTGTCAATCAACCTTTAAAGGATATCAATCAGTTCAACGTCGAATACCAGTGGTGTATACCCGGGTATGTCTGAATAACCGTTGGGTCCGTAGGCCAGGTCGGACGGAACTATGAGAATTGCCTTGCCGCCCTCCTTCATATAACTGATCCCTTCATCCCAGCCTTTAATAACACGGCCTAATCCGAGTAAAAAATCGTAGGTTCCTGAATCAAAGACGGTTCCGTCAGTAAAAGTGCCAGTATACTTAACCCTGACCTTTGCACCATAGGCGGGTGTCGCACCTGTCCCGGTCCTGGTCTCAATGTAATAAAGTCCGCTGGCTAATGGTTCAGCGGTTATGTTATGGGCTGTTTTATAATCACCGATAGCTATGCTTTCCTTTACATAAGGGTCGCCGGATTCACAGTTGGTAAATAACAGGGTAGTAGCTGCCAGAATTATTCCGATACTTCTTTTCATTTTGTATTTACTTAACATCTAATAATTCAACTTCAAAAACAAGGGTTGAATACGGGAGTATCAGGTTGCTGTAACCGGTTTTCCCATAGGCAAGATCCGAAGGGATGATAAACCGGGCTTCCCCACCCGCCTGCATGAATTGGAATCCCTCATCCCATCCTTTGATCACCTGGCCCTTACCCAGGACAAAAGAAAAAGGCTTTCCTCTCTGGAGCGAAGAATCAAATATCTTACCATCGATAGTGGTTCCCGTGTAATGCACCACGAGCGTTTTTCCGATTTCCGCCTTTTTCCCCTTGCCCTTCTTTTTTTCTATATAGTAAAGTCCTGAAGTTGTTGGCTTTGCAGTTGTGTTAGTGAGTTCGATATAATTCTTCAGGAGGTTTTTCTCTTGTTCAAAATCGGTGTGGTAGATGTTCTCCTTTTCACTTTCCAGATCCTCGGAAGATAAAATATTCTTCAACCTCACATAGATAAAGACCGGATCACCCTGGCGAAATTCAACCGGCAAATCCCGTTTTCTGTTCTTTTCGAAAAATCCGGCAGCATCCAGCTTAAAACAGGCACTATCCCCAACCTGGAGCAGAGACAAAGCGGTATAAAAATCTCCCTGGAACATGGGTTTACCCAATTGCATCCGGTAAAATGAGGATTCATCGACCATTTTGTTTTCCCCGTTCAATATTTTGAGTGAAAGAACCAGGATATCCCCTGTTTTTGGCGTGATCCCCTGGGGATTCATTTCAATAAAACGATATGACAAGCCCGATACATGCTTTTGGAATCCCTTGTCTTTCTTCGCGCATGAAAAAGCAGCGGACAAAACGATAATATATAAGGCGGCACGCTTGAATCTCATAATTGATTTGTTTGATGCAAAAGTAGGAAAATCGTCAATTTTTCCTTGGTCTGATCACCGAATCGACGCGGATATTATAAACAAGGATGGCACCCGGGGGTATTTTATTCCCGTCGCCTGTTAATCCGAAAGCCCGGTAAGGAGGAATAATAATCAGGGCGCTGTCACCCGGGTGCAAAAACTGGATCGTTTCATGCAATCCTGACTCGGCTTCACTTTTTTCCACGATGAATTGTTTGGGTCCCTGACTATAAGATGAATAGCACTCCCTCCCATCAAACAGGCTCAGCCTGAAGGTCAGGGAAACCCTGTCACCCGGCAATATCTTCAGTGATTGATTCTTTTTAGGTCCGTGAAAAACCTGATAAAAAACACCGGTACCGGTCTCAGTCAGGTTCCAATGCTCTATAGCTGCTTTTTCCCTGATTGATTTTGCGATTTGCTTAACCACCAGTTGGTTTGACCGAAAGAGGGTTTCCTGATCAGCCCGGGTGTTTTTTTCACTCGATTCCTGCTTCCGGTATTTTGTCCGGCAACCACCGGCGGCTAAAACGGTGAGCACCAACAGGAGAATAATGTTAAGTCTGGTTTTATACATCGAATTCCGGTTCACCGGTTGGATATTTATTCCGCGAGGAGCATCTCCTTAAATTCAACCAATACCGATTCGAACCGGTCGATGGTCTCTTTCATCGTGCCGAAATACCTCCCGCCTGCAGCATTTCTATGGCCTCCCCCATTGAAATATTTCTGTGCAAATTCATTAGCCGGAAAACTCCCGCGGGAGCGCAGGGATAATTTAATATGATCCGTTTGTTCGGTGAAAAGTACCGAGAAAACGACACCTGCAATGGCCAGCGGATAGTTGACAAATCCTTCCGTATCGCCTTTCTTGTGCCGGTAAGCATTCAGTTCCTTAATTGTCAGAGCGATATATGCACTCCGGAATTCTGGCAGGATTTTCATATTCTGGTCGAGGCTGTATCCGAGCAGTCTCATCCGGTCGGCAGAGAACATATTATAGATCTCCTCATATATCCGGTCCTTGTCGGCTCCCAACCGCATCAGTTGAGCAACCGTTTCATAGATCTCAGGATAAGAACAGCTGACTTTCAAACCAACCGTATCAGTCATGATTCCGGCCAGCAGGCAGGTTGCTGCTTCAATACTGACAAATCCGGTCAGGTTCATTTTTTCAATCATCAGGAAAATCAATTCCGAAGTGGAACCCTTTGACGGATCGACAATTTGCAATTTAGTGAATGCTTCCCGCGGAGGATGATGATCGATCAGGATGGTCGGCTGATCTGCCGCCAGGTAAAACGGTTCCACCGCACCCAATCTTTCCGGTGTATTGAAATCGCAGCAAAAAATCAGGTCACATTCCATGAATAATTTCTGCATAAACGCTTTCGATTTCCGCTCCCGGACTACAATTTCTTTATGTCCGGGAAGCCACTTAAGGAACATGGGTGAATCATCAGGGATCACAATATCAACCCTATGTCCTAGCTGCTCGAGAATCCAATGTAGTCCAAGAGCTGATCCAACAGCATCACCATCCGGGTTTTTGTGAGTGAGGATTAACACCTTGCAAGGGCTCTGAAAAATATTTCCGAGATCATTCCAATCCAAATCCTGATCAGGCATCAGGCTTCCGCTGAGGAGTTCTTTTTGCATCGATCAAAGATAGCAATCAAGCGTTATCAGAAACAATATTTACTACTTTTATAGAAACAACAATTCAATTATGACTGGTAACATCACTTTTACAATTATTAAGCCAGGTGCCGTTTCACACGAGCATATCGGCGATATCCTAAAGATGATTTCCGAGGCGGGGTTCTGGATTGCTGCCATGAAATATACAAAGCTGAGCCAGATTCAGGCAGCTTATTTTTACAATGTTCATAAAGGGAAACCATTTTTCGATGGGTTGGTCGAATTTATGACCTCAGGTCCAATTGTTGTGGCCATACTGGAAAAAGATAATGCAGTGGATGATTACCGGAAGTTGATTGGCAATACGGATCCGGCAAAAGCTGAACCCGGTACCATCCGTAAATTATTCGCTGAGTCCATTCAGCGCAATGCCGTTCATGGTTCTGACAGCGATGCCAATGCCAGGAAGGAAGCCGATTTTTTCTTCTCGAGGAGTGAGCGGTTTGATCGCGAAGGGAATTTTCTGGAACTGGTGCCTGCCGAAGTCCTTTGAAACAGACTGCCACCTTACTTTATGATCAGTTCGTCGATAATGACCTGGCCCATCCGCCGGTTCAATTCGATTTTCAGGCCTTCACGGATCATGGACATTTCATTCCGTATGACTGAAGACCGGATTTTCACAATCAGTTTGCGGTTGCTGATATAAATGGATTCGGTACTGCGCGCAACATTAATGCCTACCACTTCATCCCAAAGGCGGATCAACTCCCTCTCTTTGAGTTTCTGGTCAATTCCGGAAGCTTTCAGAACTTCCTCGATGATCTCCTTGATTGGCCGTGATTGAGTTCTTCGGAGTACCATAATCAAACAACACTTACTTGATTATCCGAGACCTGAAACAACCGGTATTCGACAGACAATCCGCTCAGAATGGATTGAAGATGCCCCAGATTGGTATCAGTTATAAATATCTGGCCAAAATGATCCTCTGAAACCAGTTTAATAATTTGGGTAACCCGGTTTGCATCCAATTTATCAAAAACATCATCCAGCAATATGAGGGGCCTCACTTTTGATATCTTTTTCAGAAAATCAAACTGAGCCATTTTCAACGCCACGAGATAGGTTTTTTGCTGTCCCTGAGAACCTTGCTGCTTCATCGGGTAACCTGAAAGCTCGAGAAGCAGATCATCCTTATGGATTCCAACCGTGGTAAACTGCACCTGCATATCTTTTGCATGCGCGTCTTTCATCTGGTCAGAAAACGAGCGGTCACCACCCTGGGTAAGGTACCTGAGCTCAACCTTCTCATGTCCGCTGCTGATATAATCATAATAGTATTGAAAAATAGGCAGCAGCTGGGAAATGAAATCCTTCCTTTTTTCAAAAATCCTTTCGCCCAGAATGGAGAGCTGATCATCCCAGATAAATAGCGAATCCTCATCGAAATATCTTTGCCGGGACAATTCCTTCAGCAATTTATTGCGCTGACTCAGCGCTTTGTTATAACGGATCATGTCATCCAGGTACTGTCTGTCGAATTGTGAAATGACCCCATTCATGTACCGCCTCCGCTCCTCGCTGCCTTCCAGGATCAGGCTGGTATCAGCCGGAGAAACCATGACGAGCGGGATCAAGCCGATATGGTCGGCCAGTTTTTGGTACTCCTTGTCATTTCTCCTGATTTTTTTTGGCTGGTCCCTTTTTAGGCCGCAGTGTATTCTTTCTATCTGACCATCAATCAGAAACTCACCCTGGATCATGAAAAAATCGCAGAAATGCTTGATATTATTTGCATCGAGACTATTGAAATAGGATTTACAGAATGCCAGGTAATATATCGAATCAAACAGATTGGTTTTTCCGACACCGTTATTTCCAACGAAACAGTTCAATTTTGGAGAGAGTTCTATGTCAAGCTCACTATATGTTTTAAAGTTCAGCAAATTCAGTTTCCGCAAATACATAAAACTCCTGTTTGCTGTCAAAAATAACAATAGTCAGGGTAACCAGGGCACCTTCACAGTTTTTTACTCCGGCTATTTCAAATAAGGTTTAATTATTATAAATTTGCATGTTTTTTATAATAAAGTTTATGGTTAGCAAATCGAAAGGTAGTAAAGAGGACAATCTGGAAGTAGTCGAGCACGCGCTGACTAATACGGAACATTTTATTGAACAGAACCAGAGAACAATCACCATAGCCATTATTGCCATTGTCGCAGTAGTTGGTATTTTCCTGGGTTATAAAAGGTTTATTGTTTCGCCAAAGGAAAAAGAAGCACAGTCACAAATGTTTGCCGCCGAACAATATTTTGCCAGGGACTCCTTCAATCTTGCGCTCAATGGTGATGGTAATTATCTTGGGTTCCTGGATATCATCGATCAGTATAAAGTCACAAAATCAGGCAAGCTTGCCCGTTATTATTCCGGCATTTCTTATCTGAAACTCGGAAAATTTCAGGAAGCCATTGATCAGCTGAAAAAGTTTAATATAAAAGACGAGATGGTAGGCCCCATTTCAAAAGGAGCTATTGGCGATGCTTACAGTGAATTAGGCCGTACCGCCGAAGCTGTTGAGTATTACCTGAAAGCCGCCAGGATGGAGCCGAATATGTTTGTAACTCCCATTTACCTCATGAAAGCCGGCGAGCTTCTCGAGGGGAATAAGGAATACTCCAAAGCCCTTCCACTCTATAAAGAGATTCTCAAAGATTATCCGGAATCCAATGAAGGACGGAAAATCGAAAAATACATTGCCCGGGCCGAAGCCGGACTTGGAAAATAAAGATTCGAAAAACCAGGTCGGGTTCAACCCGGCCTTTTTTTTTACAGTTATGTCTACCTCACTGAAAAACCTGTCCTCGTATGATCCCGGTTCCATTCCGGATGCTACGGGAATGACAATCGGAATCATCGTTTCGGAATGGAACGAATCTGTGACAAACAGCTTAGCCCAGGCTGCGGTGGATACCCTGGTCAAACATGGAGTCAGGGACCAGGATATATTGCTGCATCATGTTCCAGGCAGCTTTGAACTTCCCCAGGGAGGTCAGTTTCTATTTGAGACTACCAATCCTGATGCGATAATATTGATCGGCTGCATCATCCAGGGAGAAACCAGGCATTTCGATTTTATTTGCCAGGCTGTTGCTCAGGGTTGTAAGGATCTGGGGATGAAGTACAACAAACCGAGCATATTTGGTGTTTTAACCACCAATGACCTTCGGCAAGCTCTTGATCGATCGGGCGGCAAACACGGGAACAAGGGCATTGAAGCAGCCGTGACAGCCATCAAGATGGTGGACCTGAATAGAAGACTTTCGCGGTAAGGTGAGCGGTTCCCGCTTTCGCGGGAATGACACTGCTGCCGATGATATGGTAATGTTTTATTGTTAATAGTAGGAGCCATGGCTCCTACCCTACGACTACCTCTTCGTCTGAACACCTCTTTGTTTGGCCATCAGTTCCAGTCTCTCCTGGAATTTCGATTTCTTGACCGGCTTCTTCTGATTCTCTTTCAGCTTATTCAAAATCTTTTCTTCATTAATCGACCGCTTGATAACAATCTGCTGAAGGTAAGAGATCACGTTGGAGAAGAAGTAATACACGCTTAATCCGGCCGCATAGGAGTTAAACCATACCAGCATCATCACAGGCATCATATACATCATGATTTTCATCCCCGGCACCGGCTGGGCGGTCTGGGTCTGGTCCATCTGCATTTTCGTGGTAACAAGCATCGAAGCTGCCATCAGGAGGGTAAACAAGCTGACATGTGCACCATAGCCCGGAATCGTAAAAGGAAGGGTCAGAATGGAATCATAAGTCGACAAGTCATGTGCCCAGAGAAATGACTGTTGGCGCAATTCTATGGAGGACGGAAAGAAACGGAACAATGCGATCCAGATCGGCATCTGCAGCAAGGCCGGCAAACACCCGCCAAGTGGATTGACTCCTGCTTTCTTGTATAAAGCCATGGTGGCCTGCTGCTTCTCCATGGCCTTGTCGGTACCGAACTTCTTATTGATTTCATCAATCTGCGGTTTCAGCACCTTCATTCTGGCACCCGAGAGAAATGACTTATAACTCAAAGGAAATACCAGCAATTTAAAGAAGATCGTCAGGATGATAATGATGATCCCATAATTTCCTATCACTCCTTCCAGCCAATGAAAAATATTGATAACGAACCACTTATTGATCCAGGAAATCCATTTCCAACCCAGATCGACTAAAATGGTCAACTCATGACCTTCGGCCTTTAAGGTTTTGTAATGGTTTGGAACAAAATAGAAAGCCAGGCCGATATCCTCCTGTGTCTTGCCTTCATAGGGCAAACTGATTTCGGCAGAGAAAGTCTTGATCGGTCCGGTGGCACCAGTGAGGGCGGTTGAGCTGATCCTGGCACTGGTCAGATAGTTGTTGGCCATCAGGACGGTGGAGAAAAACTGCTGTTTGAATCCGATCCATTCAATCTTGGTGGTCAAGTTCTCCGTGGCCGGCTTGTTCTCCTTCGACATGCCCAATTTGCCCACATCATTCTGATAGAATTTGTATTGGATGGTAGCATAGTCCCCTTCCCACTTTCTTCCTTTTTCCTGTTGGCGGACATCCAATCCCCAGTCAAGGTCAATCATGGTTGTATTCTTTCCTAACATCTGATCCATCCCCTGCATGCGGATATTGAATCCCAGTTTGTATGTATCCGGCTCCAGGGTGTAGACATAGTCAATATAGGCACCCTCGCCTGCCGGTAAACGCATAACCAGCGACTTGGATCCGGTTTCGGCATTCTGCGCCGTCTCGGTTGACTGGGGTTGAAAATAAAGGCTCTGGGTAGTTATTGACTTATTCCGGGAAAAGAATTGCAAACTGAAATGGGTGGTTTCTCCGTCGAACAGCAACACAGGTTGTCCATCAAAGGTTTTGTAATCTTTCAGTTCAACTGAATAAGGACGCCCCCCCCTGGTGGAAAATTTCAGCCGGATCTTTTTGTTCTCGAGGTAAAAGAACTTTTCCTCTCCAATGGAAGCATCAGCAAAGGCACCAAGTTCATTGGCTCTTTTCAGGCTGTCTTCTCCGGGGGTAGGAACTGCTGCAACTTGCGAAACTGTATCATTCCGGCGTAAATTCTCTGCTTCTATTCTTTTTTGAGCCTCCACCAAGGCGATTGAGTCATTAAACCGCCGGGTTTTTTCCAAAAGTTCTTTTGAAGGTCTCGTAAAAATGCTGTATCCAATAAGCAGCACTCCCATTAACAGTAAGCCTATAAGGGACTTTTTATCCATTGCTGATGAAATCGGTTGAAAAAATTATTTAGCCGGCTAAAGTAAGGAATTATTCCAAGGCAGCCTTCACAAAGTTCACAAAAAGAGGGTGAGGCTTCATGACGGTACTGCGGTACTCCGGATGAAACTGGACTCCGATAAACCATTTGTGATCAGGAATCTCCATTATCTCCACCAAGTTGGTGTCCGGATTGATACCCGATGCAATCATACCTGCAGCCTGGAATTGGTCGGTATAGGCATTGTTAAATTCATAGCGGTGCCGGTGTCGTTCGTTAACGCATTCAGTCTGGTAAATTTTAGCAGCCAGCGTACCTTTTTTTATAACACAACTATATGCACCCAAACGCATCGTTCCGCCTTTATCCGTAATCTCTTTCTGATCAGCCATCAGGTCAATGACCGGATCCGGAGTTTTCGGGTCCATCTCGGTAGAATGTGCACGGGGCAATCCAATGATATCCCGGGCGACTTCTATCACGGCACATTGCATTCCCAGACAGATTCCCAGAAAGGGTATATTATTTTCACGGGCATATTTTACAGCCGCAATTTTCCCTTCAATACCACGATGGCCAAAACCGGGGGCAACAAGGATTCCTTTCAGGTCAGCCAGTTTTTCGGAAATACTACCTTCCTCAAGCGTCTCTGAATGAATCCATTGTATATCAACCTTGCAATGATTAACCGCACCTGCATGGATAAATGCTTCGGAAATGGATTTGTATGCATCATGAAGTTCAACATACTTGCCGACCAAACCGATTTTTATGGTTTGTTTTGGGTTTTTAACCGACTTTACAAATTCCCTCCAGGGCTCAAGATCGCTCTTTGTATTTGAAGGAAGCTTGAGCTTCTCAATGACAATCTCATCGAGACCCTCTTTTTGCATCAGCAGAGGAACTTCATAAATGGTGCTGACATCCCGGCTTTCAATAACAGCGCGCTCCTCGACGTTACAGAACAGAGCCACCTTTTTACGAATCTCCCGGTTCAACGGCCTTTCAGTCCGTAAAACCAGAATATCCGGTTGAACTCCCTCCTCCAGCAACATTTTTACCGAATGCTGAGTAGGTTTGGTTTTCAGTTCACCCGATGCGCTCAGGTATGGCACCAGCGTGAGGTGAATGACACAGACCCGGTCGCCCATCTCCCATTTGAGTTGCCGGACAGATTCTATGTAAGGTAAGGATTCAATGTCACCTACGGTCCCGCCGATCTCGGTAATGACCAGGTCAAACTTACTTTTTGAACCCAGGATTTTTATCCTCCGCTTGATTTCATCCGTAATATGAGGAATGATCTGCACCGTTTTGCCAAGATAATCCCCTTTGCGTTCCTTATTGATCACCGATTGGTATACCCGTCCGGTAGTGACGTTATTCGACTGCGAGGTCGGGGTATTCAGGAACCTCTCATAGTGACCTAAATCCAGATCCGTTTCCGCACCATCGTCCGTTACATAACATTCGCCGTGTTCATAAGGATTCAGGGTACCCGGGTCAATATTGATATAGGGGTCAAGTTTTTGAATCGTCACGGCAAAACCCCTGGCCTGCAAGAGTTTAGCCAATGAACTGGAAATAATTCCTTTACCAAGGGATGATGTAACACCTCCGGTAACAAAGATGTATTTTGTTTGTTTCACGATCATACAAGAATCAGAATGTCCAGTTAATACCTAGGGATGGCATGAATGGAAGCTGGTTTACCCTTTCATATCGAATACGGTCAAAATAAAAGATATTTTCCCGGTTGTAAACATTTGTTATACTGAGTGATATCTCAAGTTCACTATTCTCACCGGTCGGTATCATTTTCTTCAGGTTAACATCCAACCTGTGATAATAAGGCAACCGACCCTGGTTCAGGGGTCCGTAAACAATTCCCAGTTCTCCGTTTACCGTGGTATAATCTGTATTTATCCCATCATGGAATGGAATCTTCTCATAGAATCCCTGGGTTTGGGTGAATGGGAAACCTGAACCGAGGTTCCAGCGGGTGCTGAATTCCCAGGTAAGGTCTTTACCAAAAGTATAAGAGGCCACCAGGTTCACGTTGTGCCTGCGGTCGAAATGTGGCGGATACTTGATGACACCGTCATAGCGTGTGACCCAGCCCAGAGAATAGGTTCCCCACAGATACAAGCGCTTGTAGTCGTACTTGAGCAGAAAATCAATCCCGTAGGCCTTACCGGTTTCGATAATAAAATCTTTTCTCAGATATTCAGGTTTATCCTGGTTATCTCCTGTATCATCGTACAATTTATTCCTGTTGATATTGGTCAGCTGGATGTTGTCCTTGATGTAGGTTTCAACATTAAGATTCAGACGGTTGGTCAGGTCAAACTCAAAACCAAGAATGGCATGATTGGATTTCTGTAACTTGGTATTAATCGGTTTTCCGTCAAAGGTTTTCTGAAGGTTTTCGGGACCAGAAAGGAACCCGTAGAAAAGGTTAACCACGTCGCGGTCGGAGTTGGCGGCGATCAGGTTTTGCGAGTACATCCCGGCGGCAAATTTAATCCTGAAGTTATCACTCATATTATACTTCATACCCAACCTGGGTTCAGGCGAAGCTTCACTCAATGAAGCATAATAATGCAACCGGAAACTCGGTTCAATCAGGAATTTGCCCAGGGTCATTTTATACTTGCCATAGCCAGCCAACTCAGTGGTAAACTGCTGTTGGGTGATTTTACGCCCTACTGAATTGAAATAGTTAAAATTGGTATTGTACCCGAGCGTTTCAATCCCATATTCAAGCTGATCCTTGCCGAAGATATAAACGAATTCCAACCCCACGTTAAACCCGTCGATAGAACTCTGGCGTGGCAGCTGGTTTGCTTCATTCATGGTGATCAGATATTTGGAATACGCGATATTGGCTTTGATCAGGGCAGGATAATCACCCGGGATCAATACAACATTGGAACCAAAACCATAGGTATTCCAACCTATGTCAGTGATATCACGGTAAGTAACCTGATCATTGAAATTAAAACCAAAGAGGTTGACCTTGCTTCCATTTTTCGAATTCAACGAAATTTTACCGTAGATATCGGTAAAATTAAATGGAAGTCCTGCCGTATCAATGTATTTATAAAGGTACTTGGATGATTGCTCCAGAAATGAATGTTTGGCTGTCAATATAAAGGAAGATGAACCGTCTGATTCATCCCGGGCCTTTTTTAAGGGACCTTCGAGCAATGCTTTGGCCATAAAGGTGCTGACGGAAAACTTGCCCGACATGCGGTTTTTGTTGCCGTCGCGGGTGGTAATATCCATTATCGAAGAAATCCTTCCTCCATAGTTTGCCGGAAAACCTCCGGTAAGAACTTCAGCCTGTTTGATAATATCGGTATCGAATACTGAAAAAAGTCCGATTGAGTGGAATGGATTGTAAACGATCATTCCGTCAAGGAGAACTTTATTCTGAATCGGGGCACCACCGCGGATATACAGCTGGCCCCCCTGGTCACCGGTAAAAATTACCCCGGGCAAAACCTGTAAATACTGAGCAAGGTCAGGCTCGCTGCCAATACTTGGTATTCGCTCCATCTGCTTGGGTGTAACCCGTATCACTGAAGTCTGAATCTGAGTTTTGGTTTCCTGCTTGGCACCGGAAATCACCGCTTCACCTATGCTTATTACCGACTCCTCCAAGTAAATTTTATCATTGATGGTCCTGCCATCGATAATTTCAACGTCTTTTGTAAAAGCCTGATAGCTTACCGCACTGGCTGTCAGCTTGTATTTGCCCGGGGGCACCTTACTTACTGTGAAATAACCGTTTACATCGGTTCCCGACCCATAAACCGTACCATCGCCAAGATAAACGTTACAACCGATCACCGGTTCGCCGGTTTTCTTATCATAAACAAATCCACGGATGATCCCTGTTTGTGCAAATCCCCCGAAACTGACCAAAATACCCCAAATAGCAAAAGCTGAAAGGATTTTCAATGTTCTCATCTCACAATAGATAATAGGTTATGATTCAAAACGATCGAGCAAATCGATTTTCTCCTTAAGCATCTGAATACGTTCACGCTCCTGTGCGATCTTGTTTTCAACCTCACGGATCAGCGACTCAGATTTTTGTGATTTGGCAAAGAATCCAATGTTATTCTCCCAGAGAACAACATCACTTTCCATTTGCTTAAGTTTATTCACCAATTTCTCTCTTTCTGATGAAATTCGGTTTCTATTTTTGGGGGATTGAACAAAGGTATCAACTTTTTGCTTATAGCGTAAAATTTCTTTTCTGGGTTCATCAACTTCGAGCTTGTCGAACAATTTATGAATGGCTTCCCTGAAATCTCTTTGCACTTCATCTTTTTTCTCAATAGGGATATGCCCGATTGAGGTAAAGTCCTTTTGTATGTCTTTGAGGGTCATAAGATCCTCATGCGGATTATCGGATAAAGTAAACGATCTCACTTTTTCGACCAGCTCAAGCTTTAATCTCAGGTTTTCCACCTGTTCAGAATCCTGATTGTTGAAGAATTCAGCTTTTTTCTTGAAGAAAGCATCACATGCGGTACGAAAACGATGCCAGAGCGGATCGGAATACTTTCTCGGAACCGGACCAATTTCTTTCCATTTTTTCTGGATCGTCACCAGTTCGTCTGATGTTTTCCTCCATTCGGTACTGTTGCTCAGAGCTTCAGCCTGCATGCACAAGTCGGTCTTCAGCTGTAAATTACCATGCTGGTCATCCCGGTGACGGGAGAAATATTCTCTTTTCCGGTTGAAGAACTCGTCGCAACCGGCACGGAATCTATCGTATACTTTGTTATTGTCTTTTCTGGGAGCAAACCCGATACTGCGCCACATCTGCTGAAGTTTAACCACTTCAAGCGAAAACTCATTCCAGTCTTTCGGACTTTGTACCGGTTTCTCCAGAATTTCCTCGATTTTCTCACAGAGGTGCGTTTTGGCATCCAGGTTTTTCTTCTGATCATCTTTAAGATTCAGATAATAATCCTGATGCTTGCGGTTGATCTGATTTGTGGCCTCCCGGAAGCGATCCCATATTTCGTCTTTTTTCTCGCTGGGAACAGGTCCGACTTCCCTCCATTGATTATGCAAAAGCTGCAATTCACCAAATGACTTGACGACAGATGGTTCCAGTAATAATTCCTCGGCCTTCTCACAAATATGGATTTTTACTTCCAGGTTCTTTTTCAAATCCAGGTCCCTGAGTTCCTTGTTGATCTTAATATAATCGTAGAACCTTTCTACGTGGTGATGATAGTTTTCCCACAGGCTATGCAGGTCGGCTTGGGGTACGGGACCAATATCCCTCCACTGCCTCTGCAGATCCCTGAATTCGTTGAATGTTCTGTTCAATGATTCCTGGGTGTTCAGGAGGTTTTTAATATGTTCGATGATCTCAAGCTTTTTCTTGAGATTACCTTCTTTATCACCTTCAAGAGCCCTGGCGTGTTCAGCCCTTTTAATTCTGTATTGTTCATAGGAAGCCTTAAACCCTTCCTCAAGAGGATCGGGTGCCGGTTTATACTCCTCTTCGACACCACCCTCTTCTACGAATTTCTTATGCTTTTCCTCCGCTTCATTTTTGAGTTTTCTGTAGAAGGTCGACCGGATATTCTCCACATCACGGGAGATATCCTGTACGGCCCTTTGAGTGATCAAGACATAGAGCGCTTCAAGGAGCTCCTGGCGCGAATGACCGGAATAGTCGATATTGATTGGGGGAAGTGAAGGTTCATCAGTGGAAGCGGACTCTTCTTCTGCTGCCGCTGTTGCTTCGGCCTCAACCTGGACTGGTTCTTCATCAACCGGAGCTGGTTCTTCTTCAACCGGAACTGGCTCCACTTCAGCCTCAGCTTGAATCTCATCAGGAGTTTCAGCCGCCGGTTCAGGGATTTCCAAAGATGGAGTTTCTTCAGCAACCAGCTCTGTTTCAATAGGCTTTACTTCATCAGTTTCTTCAATGGGCTCTACTTCATCAGGCTCTTCCATGGGCTTTACTTCATCAGGCTCTTGCATGGGCCCTTCAATAGGCTCTTCCATGGGCTCTTCAATAGTCTCTTCTGCAATTTCTTCAACTACTGATTCAGTTTCCCCGACGCTTTGTCTTACCGTTTCAGGAGTTTCAATCCCTTCAACTTGTAACTGCTCTTCTGGCAGTTGATCTTTTTGAGTCATAACAATCGTTTTAAATCTTACAATACCTCAGCTAGGCTAAGTTGTTCTAACGAACAGAAAACCGGACCTGGTCCAGACGTTCACATTCGGACAAAAATACCTAATTTTTTATAAAAAAAGCCATCCCTTTTCAGAGATGGCTTTCATAATCAATACGGACGAATCAGTCTATGTTGATTTCTGTCGCTGGTTTTGCTTTTGCTTCCTCCACTTTCGGAATAGTGACCAAAAGGATTCCGTTTTCATATTTTGCTGCAATACTGGCAGAGTCGACCCAGTTGGACAAGCGGAAACTGCGGCTGAAAGAATTCCGGCTGAATTCTTTACGGACAAAATTTTCATCACCATTCTCCTGCTGAGCTTGCAAGTCAGCGGAAATATTTAAGACAGGCCCTTCGAGCTTGATTTTAAAATCATTTTTTGAGAAACCGGGGACTGATAACTCGATCCGGAAATCCACTTTGGTTTCAACAATATTGGCCGGCGTGAAAGAACGGCTTCTGTAACCGTTTTCGATGTCATTCCAGAACCAGTTCATCAAGTTATGAGAAGCCGGATATTCCGACCGCGATGGCATACAATTCCCCGGATTAAATCTTACATGTGTCATTTTTTTATCTCCTTCAATTAGTTGTTTTTTGTTTTTAATAACGAGATCATACTTTCAAATTGCATTCCACTGGAAATTCTATGTCATTTTGACGCATCCACTCAATGATAGCTGCCATTTTGTCTTTTACGATTCATTTCCACATCAAAACTCAAACCTCTATATTTGCAGGGAATTCAATTCCTTATGCGAATAGATATCATAACTGCGCTGCCTGAACTTTTGTCGGGTCCGCTTGATCATTCGATCATCAAGCGCGCCAGGCAAAAAGGCCTGGCCGAAATCCATATACACAATCTCCGTGACTATTCATTTGACAAGCACAAAACCATTGATGACTATCCCTTTTCAGGAGGAGGCGGAATGGTGATGATGATTGAGCCCATTGACCTTGCTTTAGCGAATCTTAAATCAAAGACCGGTTATGATGAGGTGATCTATACCTCGCCCGACGGGGAACTCTTTTCGCAGAAAATGGCCAACCGGCTATCGTGCCTCGAAAATATCATCATTCTCTGCGGCCATTATAAGGGTGTGGACCAGCGTGTGAGGGATCACTTGATTACCAAGGAGATATCAATTGGCGATTATGTCCTTACCGGAGGGGAGCTGGCTGCGGCTGTGATCGTGGACGCCATTGTCAGGCTGCTTCCGGGAGCAATTTCAGACGAGGAGTCAGCCTTGACCGACTCGTTTCAGGACAATCTGCTGGCACCGCCTCTTTATACCAGGCCGGCAGAGTACAAAGGCTGGAAGGTACCGGATATTTTGCTCTCAGGGAATGATAAGGAAATCGAGAATTGGAAAATGGATCAGGCCATCGAAAGAACCAGGAGATTAAGGCCCGATCTTCTTCAGGAATAGTTTACCCGGGAACATAATCCGCTGAAAGTACAATAGCGGCAAACTATTTCATCCTCGCATTGAACGAAGGGAATATCCGTATTGAAAAGCTCCTCGAGAACCATTCTTACCCCTCTTTTAAAATCGTCCCTGATATCGGCATAGACCAATTCTTTGCCCCCTATTTTCAAACGGTAACGGTCATCGCCCGATCGGAATTTTCCCACACGGAATAAACAAGGGATCAAATTTGCGGCCGAAGGTGATCCATTAAGATACAACTCGCAATATAACAATACCTGAAACAGTTCTTTCGGCCTTTTAATCAGGGTTCGGTCAAAAAGATTATCCAGTTCTTTTGTTTCCAAATCCGGATTACCTGTTTTGTAATCCACAATGCGGATACCCCCGGAAACACGGTCCAGCCGGTCGATAATACCATTCAGGCTGATTGCGGCATTTTGATTGCTGATTATGACCGGGAATTCCATCTCAATTTTCTTTTCGAGACCCAGTACCTGCAACGGCAAATTCGCCTGATCGAACTCGAGGATCTTCATCAGGAATTGCCGGACCACCTCCATAGCAAGAAGTTCCTTCCCACCAGACTTTAATGAAGCTTTCTCCTTTAATAACAGATGATACTCACCATTGATCATTTCTTTAAGCTTGTCCTGATCCTTTAGTACCCCCCTGTACCAACCTTCATCCGGCCCGCTGTCCTTACCTGCAAATTCCAAATACAACCGGTTCATAACCTGATGGATGAGTATCCCAAATCCTTTAGGGTCAGAAGCGTAAGTCACCTCTTCCGGTTCTTTAAATCCGTAAATCCTTTTAAGAGCAAATTGCAGACTGCAATCCAAATACTCGTTTATAGCGCTGGGCGACAATGATCTGCGAGGTTCTCGTCCGGCGATGAAAGCATATAATCGTTCTTTCACCAAACCCTCTTTCCGAATCACAATAGGTATCGGAAGAATACCAGCCCGAACAGGGGGTTCAGTCCGGAATTTTAAAGTTCCGGATAACTCATATTCCAGCTGCGTAATATATCTGCTCTTTTCTCCGGACCTGATCACATCATCCATATGGCCTGTCAGATAATATACCACCACGGATTCAGCCCGCTGAATCAACCTGTAGAAATAGTAAGCATACATGGCATCCCGGTTGTCAGCCGTCGGCAAATGAAAAATCTTCCGCATCGAATAGGGAATCAAAGAACCGGGTAAATTTTTCGATGGCCAGATTCCTTCATTGAAAGAGAGAATGAAAACCTCTTCAAAATCAACCAGCCGGGTTTCAAGAATTCCTGTTACCTGATTGTTGGCATCCCTGTTGGTTTCTAATGATATCCGGCTGCTGTTGATGAATTGGCTGAATAGCCTCGATCCTGTCCTTGCATTTATTACAAGTCCAAATTTTGAGCTGATTTCACTGAAAACAACGGCTTGCCTGGCGATTGTCTCAATGGAGGCTTTTTCAATATTGTTATAGAGTGTTTCAAAAGCCACGAGACGCGAGCCTATAAATTTTATACGCTTAAAAAAACCATCGCGGGTTTCCATCTTCCCAATCCATGGGGCCAAAATGTCAGATGCATCCAGAAAACCGGCAGGCACTGATTCAGGGTAACGGCGCTGTATGGCTTGAACCAGCAGGTCGGTAGTTGATCCCATCAGCCACTTCGACCAGGGATGTCTCAAAAAAGAAAGGATTAAATCACTCTTGCAGAATTTTTCATCTGAAAGATCCATATCCGTCCAGATACCTAACAAATCCTTGAAAAGACCGGCAGCCTGTGTATCCCTCAATGGGTAACCCGAGGTAAAGTTGACTGCTAATTTATCATCCGGCCAGGAAGAAAGAAGATCGGAAAACAGGCTTTCATCCGAGAGTACAATACCACGATTGTTTACAGGCCGCGTAATCAATTCATTCAACAAAGACTGCACCTGTCCCGTATTCGAAGTAACCGGCACCACTGTAATGGATACCTGTCCTTTGTCTTCCTGAAAAAATCCCTGATCAGTTGCTGAAAAAGGTTGAAATCCTTCAGGGGGCGGAAAAAGGCTGAGGTTTTGCCGGATAAACCTGCCGGCTTCATGGGGATCATTCAGGTAGTAAGGATGATAATCCCAATAGAAAAGAGCCTTTCCTAAATTCTTCAGGTGAGTGAAAATTGTTTCCTCAGCTGCAGTCAGAATATTAAACCCGACAAACACAACTTTCTTAAACGGACCGGTATTTGTTCTGCCATGGATAATATCGTCCGCTGCTTTCCGGTAGCACATCCCTGAGGTTCCTATACCCTGTGCTAGCAAAAGCCTCGAAAACTCCTCATATACAGGATACATCCGATCCCATATCTCAAGCCACTTCTGCTGGTGCGATGATTGTGAAGCACCGAATCCGGACCAGAAAACCCGGATCCGGTCGACCAGTTCTTCGTCCATCAAAATATTAAACTGGCTGTCGATTTTCTTGATTTCATGGAGGGTGGTAAACACATTCAGCGGATCGGCCAGGTATTTGTCAACATCATCGAAATCGGCGAGAATAGTTTCCCCCAAATCAATAAAATCCGCAAAGGACTCAATCGGTGGAATTTTCTGTTTCACTACCTGAAAGAGAGTCGCCAATTCGGCAAACCTGTCTATCCTCTCCAAAGCGGAGAGTTCGATCAGCCAGTCATCAATACTGTAAATGCCGGGAGACCATGAAGGAGTTGAAATCTGCCTGACCAATTCCTGGCGGAAAGCCCCCCCCGACCGGAGATTTGGAAAAACGAAAGCGAAGTCCCTGAGATCACCGCCGGCAATTTTCAGGATGTCCCTGGCAACTAACGAAATAAAAGATTCTGTCATGATTCAGGATTGATCAAAAATAGCGAAATTGAACAGATGAAGAACTATTTGGGGGTTTGAATTGTTCCTTTGCCTAACTTTAGCAAAACCTAATTTTTCGTTATGGATAAGCATTCCTATCTGGGTCAGGCTGATATCGGGGTCATACAACAAATGTATCAATTGTATCAGAATGATCCGGACTCGGTAGAACCCAGCTGGCAGAGGTTTTTTGAAGGATTCGAATTTGCCCGTAAACTGCCGGTTGCTATTGGTTCGAACGACGATCAGGTTGATAAGGAATTCAAGGTGATTGACCTGATCGACTGGTACCGTAAAAGGGGTCATCTTTTCACAAAAACCAATCCGGTGAGGGAAAGAAGAAAATACTACCCCACCCTGGATATTGAAAACTATGGTTTGGAAAAGGCCGACCTCAATACTGTATTTCAGGCTGGAAAAATGATAGGTATCGGGCCATCCACACTTGAAAAAGTCGTTCAGCACCTGGATGAAACTTATTGTCAGAGTGTTGGTGCAGAGTTTATGTTCATCCGCAACCCTGTGATACTTGATTGGTTACAAAAGAAAATGGAATCGTCACAAAACAGGGAGTCCTTTACTAACGAACAGAAGACCCATATTTTTGAACATCTGAATATGGCTGTAGGGTTCGAAAAATATATTCATAAAAAATTTGTAGGGCAAAAACGGTTTTCACTCGAAGGAACCGAGGCCGTCGTTCCGGCACTTGACTGGTTGATTGAGAAAGGTGCTGAACTGGGTATCAGAGAGTTTGTTGTGGGGATGGCGCACCGGGGACGATTGAATGTATTGGCCAATGTTTTGAAGAAACCTTACCGTGATATATTCCTTGAATATAAAGCAGTTGATTATGAGGAAGGTATAGTTCTGGGTGACGTCAAGTACCACTTGGGTTACGACAGGATAATCAAAACCGACCATGGTCATGAAATTCGTGTGGAACTCCTGCCCAACCCCAGTCATCTTGAAACAGTCGGACCGCTCGTCGAAGGCTTATCCCGCGCCCGGATCGAAAAGGAATTCGGGGGTGCGGAATCCATGCTTACCCCAATAATTATTCACGGTGACGCAGCATTAGCCGGACAAGGAGTTGTTTATGAAGTATTGCAGATGTCACAGTTGCCAGGATATCAAACCGGTGGCACGATTCACCTGGTGCTGAACAACCAGGTTGGCTTTACCACCAGCTACCTCGAAGGCAGGTCGAGCACCTATTGCACTGATGTTGCCAAGGTTGTGAAGGCGCCTATTTTTCACGTCAACGGCGATGATGTAGAGGCGCTGATCTATGTTGTCAACCTGGCCATGGAATACAGGCAACAGTTTGCACAGGATGTTTTTATTGATATCCTCGGCTATAGGAAATTCGGTCATAATGAAGGCGATGAGCCCAGGTTCACACAGCCGCTGTTATATAAAGCCATAGAAAGTCATCCCGGCATCCGGCAAATATACGGGGACAGGCTCATCCAGGAAGGGGTTCTCACGCCTATCAAACGGGATGCTATCATAAAGGATTTCGAAGCCTGTCTGGATGAGGGCTATGACACAGTACTTCCTCAGGATAAGGCAACCATCAAGCCTTTCCTCGAGAAAGACTGGTCGATGTTTCATCATGCTGTTGCAAGCGAGCTTTTCACCCCTGTAAAGACCAAATACTCTAAAAAGAAACTGCTGGAATTAGCAGGTAAGATCAATTACCTGCCTGAAAATCTCAACTTTTTCCAGAAAGTTCACCGGATTGTGGAAGCGAGAACCCTTTCGGTAAAGGAAAACCATCTGGACTGGGCGATGGGTGAATTGTTAGCCTATGCCAGCCTGCTCGATTCAGGAACACCGGTCAGAATTTCCGGTCAGGACAGCGAAAGGGGTACTTTTGCACACCGTCATGCTGCCCTCATTCAGGAAGACACCGGAGAAAAGTACTTCCCTTTAAAGAATCTCTCAGAAAAACAAGCCGAATTCAGCATCCGGAATTCGATCCTATCGGAATACGGAGTCCTTGGATTTGAATATGGTTATGCCCTGGCATACCCGGAATCGTTGGTGGTGTGGGAGGCTCAATTTGGTGATTTTGCGAATAACGCCCAGGTCATATTTGACCAGTATATCAGTTCGGCTGAGGAAAAATGGGGATTGCAGAACGGCATCGTCCTCTATCTGCCTCATGGATATGAAGGCCAGGGTCCGGAACATTCCAGCGCCAGGATAGAGCGATTCCTGACCCTGGCTTCCAGTCATAATATGACCATCGTCAATCCCTCAACCCCGGCCAGTTTGTTTCATCTCATCAGGCGTCAGATGATCAGGCCATTCAGGATCCCTCTGGTTGTTTTTACCCCGAAAAGTTTGCTGCGGCACCCGGATTGTGTGTCGACTATCGAAGATTTGAGCGAAGGCAGTTTTCAGGAAATTATCGATGATCCGGCGACTGACTCCGAACAGGTTAACAGGATAGTATTTTGCTGGGGGAAAATGTATTATGACCTGCTGAAACCAAAAAGGCATTGGAATACACGGGATATTGCCCTGATCCGCATCGAACAGATGTTCCCTTTCCCACATGAACGATTCAGGGAGATTATAAAAAAATATCCTAATGCAAAGCTGCACATCTGGTGTCAGGAAGAACCTGAAAACATGGGTGCCTGGCGTTTCCTCAGCAATGAGGTTCCCTATATAAAATGGATTCCGGTTTGCAGGAAAGCGAGCGGATCACCTGCGTCCGGTCTGAGTAAAATTCATCAGATCACCCAGCAGGAACTGGTTGATAAGGTGTTCCGGAAATGCACCTGCGAACTGAAGAATAAGTATTGCGGACTGCAATGTGTTGAAGGAAAATCAAGAACGGAGATATTAAAAGAATTTGAATACCTATGATAGAAATTAAAGTCCCCTCACCCGGTGAATCCATTTCCGAAGTTGAAATCGGAACATGGTTGGTTGACAATGGCGCCCATGTGGAACGCGATCAGGAAGTGGTATCGCTTGAGAGTGAAAAAGCCAGTCTCACTGCCACAGCCCCGGAAAGTGGATCGATTAAAATCCTTTTTCCCAATGGAACCAGGGTTGGGGTGGGTACCGTCATCGCTGAAATTGATACCACAGTCACCGGCAATCTTGTAAAAGAACCTGTAAAGTCTGCCAAGATTTCACCTGAAACTCCGAAAGTAATTCCCGTAGCGCCACCAGTTACTCCGGTAACGCCAGCAGCTACTCCGGTTGCGGCCCGGGAAGTATCTTCCATCCGCATGACACCGGTTGCCAGGGAAATCATGCAAAGCCATAATCTCACCATTGAGGATATCATCAAGGGCTTGCGCAGGATCACCAAGGAAGATGTAAATCAGGTGATTGAATCGGGTGTGCAACAACCCGCCGGAGCCTCTGAATCTTCGAAAGCCACGATATCAGCCGAACGATCGGATGTGCGGAAAAGGATGAGCCTGCTGAGAGAAAAACTTAGCGAACGCCTGGTTGCGGTAAAGAATGAAACAGCCATGCTGACTACCTTTAATGAGATTGATATGACTGCGGTGGTAGACCTCAGGAACCGGTACAAAAGTGTTTTTGAAGAGAAGCACAAGGTGAAACTGGGTTTCATGTCATTCTTCACGCTCGCTGCCAGCAGGGCATTAGTTGCTTTTCCTCAAATTAATAGCCAGTTAGATGGTAATGAGATCGTTACTTTTAATTATTGCGATATCGGCATTGCAATTCAGACACCAAAGGGTTTGATGGTGCCCGTTTTGCGAAACACCCAAAGCATGACGCTGGCGGAAATTGAATCAGGAATTTCGCAGATGGCCACCAAAGCACGGGAGAACAAAATGTCGATTGAAGATTTGCAGGGCGGCACCTTCAGTATCACCAACGGCGGAACCTATGGTTCGCTGATGTCCACACCCATCCTTAATCCGCCCCAACCGGCCATTCTGGGAATGCATAATATAGTCGACCGTCCGGTGGCTTTAAACGGACAGGTTGTTATCCGACCCATGATGTATGTTGCACTATCTTACGACCATCGTCTGATCGACGGCAAGGATTCCGTGGGATTTCTTATGAAGATCAAGGAATTAATCGAAAACCCTGTTAAGATGTTTGATCCGGCTGGTCAGGCTGAGCAGAGCCTTCTGAGCATTTGACTTCAATAACCTGACCGGATTCAATATACAGCAGATATCCCCTTACTTCAGGATATCCCATGGATGACAGCAGCTTCATGTAGGATTCTACCTGCTTGCTGTGTCTGCTTTCCGTTGCACCGGTTTTATAATCGATTACCACTGCTGTTCCTGTTTGAATCATGACGCGGTCGGGTCTTCGTTCCCCGGATCCCGGTACGAGAATTCCGGCTTCATTTAATACCTGCCAATTTCCTGAAAACCAGTCCGATATTTCAGGAACAGCAAAAAGTTGTTCTATTCTGGCCTGAACCGCTATTGCTTCCTCCGACGAAAAGTATCCAGCCTTGACTGATTTACTGATACTCTCAACCAGATCTTCCTTTGAACGGACTTTTTCCAGAATATGGTGAACATTGTTACCAAACCTTGTCCGATCAAACTCCCTGTCGATCCGGTGAGAGATCCTGGTTTTCAATTTCCCGGTTATCATCGGAGCCCCCTGAAGTATCCCGCTGCTATTTGTACTATCAACGGTCTGGTTGATAAAGCCGGGGTTGCCCATCCTGAATATCTTTTCATCGCCGCACTGCCCGCCCAGCTGCTCATGCATGGCTTCGGCCACCGTTCTGAATCCGTTTCCGAAAGGACAAAAAACGATCAATACATCAATCGCCCGGGTAAACGCCACATAGAGAAGGTTCAGGCTGTCGAGGTAAGAATCGATCTTCTCGGTCGAATAGCTGGCTGCAAAGAGGGTTTTCTCCAGTGCGGAATCATATCTGACCGGGATCTTTTTAGCCTTATTGAATGGTTCTTTGTCGCTGGAGACCCAAAGCCATGGACCCTTCCCTGCACTATGATTGAATTCCCAATTGCAATAAGGAATAATTACGACCGGACTCGAAAGGCCTTTTGCCTTGTGAATGGTCATTACCCTCATGGAGGAACCCAGGCTCTCGGAGGCCAGCATCTGCTTGTAGCCGATGGTGTCCCACCATGCCAGGAAACCCTGGACCTGGCTGATGCCCTTGTTCATGCAGTTTTTAACCTGATCCCTGAATTGAAAAACATAGGCCAGATCGTCTGTTTCACTGTCCAATTGATAGGCAGTAATAAGCTTATCGGTGATGGTAAGCAGATCAGCATCGGCCACGGGTCCCGTCTGCATTAGAAACTGTTCCTGCCCTTCTGTTTGAAATCCCGGATCAGGAATTTCTCCAGGATGAGACCGTAAAAAAATGTCCCAGAGGAAAAGATCAAGATATAAAGCTTGTCCGGGATCAGCGAGAAAACGCATTGCGTTGATAATCATTTTGATCACCGGGGAATTCCCGATCCTGAAAACATCCGATGAAATAAATGTCCAGTCACTTCCGTGCGATGCCAGAATTCTGGTGATCTTGTCCCCGTCAGCCTTCTTTCTAACCAGAAAGACGATATCAGATTGTTTATAACCCTTATTATTAAGCAGATCCGCAACAATCACCGGCAGGTCATCCGAGAGTATTTTATTCCAGTCCTCAGTATCCTTCTTATCCAGAAACCGAATTTCCACCCGGCCTTCGAGGTTTGCCTTTGCGCCGCCAACCTGATCAGATCCCTTAAATACATCATGAATGATGCGCGAAGAACCGGCTTCCGTAAGAGATGTACCAACGTCAGGTAAATCCAGCTTTTCAGAGATAAGGGCGGGAAGACCGGAGAAGACCAGGTTGTTGAAATCAATGATCGACTTCCGGCTCCTCTGATTGGTTGTGAGTGGTTCCAATACAATTCCAAAGGATTTTAATTCATCGGTAGCCTTATGGTGAAGCAATCGCCAGTTACTGTTCCTCCAACGATAAAGCGATTGTTTTATGTCGCCTACTATCATGCTCATACCGTCGGCAGCCAGGCTGTCCACAATCAAGGGCTTGAAATTCTTCCATTGAAGATCAGAGGTGTCCTGAAACTCATCGATAAGAAAGTGATGGTACCAGGTTCCTGTTTTCTCGTAAATAAAGGGGGATGGATTATTCCCAATTATTTGATTGACTATGGGTTGGGCCAGGCTAAGGAGGAGCTGGTTGTTCGTGTTGTAGTAGTTCCTGAAATAGTCGAAAAGAAAGGAAGCAAAACCCAGGGCATAGAGGTTTCGGTTAATTGCCCTGGCTGAATAATAGTTTACAGATTCCTGGTCATACAGACCTGCTGCTTTATGCATCAGCCCGTTAAGTTTCGGATATACCTCCTTAATAATCTTGTCTCTTACCGACGGCAGGCTTTTTTTTGTTACCCATTTCTCGGGATTATCCATACTATCAAGAGCTCTCGCTTTCGGGCCTTCGTCAGATTCGGCAAGTTTCAGCAACGTTCCGGCAGGTCCGCCCATTCCGTAACTGAAATCATCAATTGTATAACCACCGTTATTGATAAAATCCCTGGCTTCGGCTGCGATTTCAGCTTTCACGTTGTTAAAATCCTTCATTATTTTCCTGCAAGCGTTCCTCAACTCCAAAATTTCATCAGGAGACGGAATGGATGAAGAATCGGTTACGAAGTCGGCAAGAATGTCCTCTTTGAGAAGTTCTTGTCCAAGCCTGACCAGATCGCCTTCGAGTTTATGCCAGGTTTCACTGTTTTCCATTCTCTCAGTCACCCATTCCACCAGCCAGTTCATCAACCTGCTGTTAGAAGAGGCTTCACTGAATACCGATTGGGAAAACTTCTCCAGCACAAGACCGGTGTCCAGTTCAAGCTGAAATGTGGAGGACAAACCTGATTCCCTGGCAAAAGACCTCAATACCTGCTGAAAAAAACTGTCGATTGTTCCGATAGAAATGCGCGTATAATCGTGAAGCATCATGGATTTGACCCGACCGGCTGTGGCCTGGACCCAATGATCCGGTTTGTTGAAAACCCCGCTCAGGTAGGCTAAATGACTGGATTTCTGAGGAGTTTTATCGAGAATATCCAATTCTGTCAGTATCCTGCCCTTCATCTCGTCGGCTGCCTTGTTGGTAAAAGTCACCGCCAGTATCCTGCGGTAATCACCCGGAGATTGGAATACCTGTTGAAGGTATTTCCTGACCAGCATAAAAGTTTTACCTGATCCGGCAGAGGCCCGATAAACCAAGAAGTTTGACAATTGGCAGAATTAAGGTCTGTCAAGATATAAAATCATCAAGGATTTTCCCGGATAAAAACAGGATCGTTGATATCAAAATTGAGTGCCCGGGTTGCCTCTGAAATGGAATCGGTGCGACCGGCTTCATACCAGAAGGCAGGGGACTGGTCCCACGTCATAATTTTCTCCATTGCAGCCAGATCAAGTATCCAGGGGATAAACCCGAATACCCGCTCCTCAGGGAATTTTGCAAGCAGTTGGGAGGAAAAAACATAGATTCCGCTAAATGCTGTAGTCTTCAGCCCTTTACGATTTTCCTTCGTTAGAATACTCAGTTTTTTATCGGGAAACTCCCAGCCGCACAATCTTCCGGATCCGTCAATAATCAGGTTTCGGGTGGTTGGACGGTCTTTAACTGCCAACGTGATGAGGGCACCACTGCTCTGATGGTTTTCAACTAATGCGTTGATATCTATATTGCTCAGAATATCAATATTATGGACGAGAACGAATTCTCCTCCTTTGAGATATTGAGCCGCTTTTTTAATAGCCCCTCCGGTGTCGAGCAATTCACCGGACTCATCAGAGATACTGATGTCGACACCAAAATTGGAATGAGACCGAAGAAAATCAATGATTTGTTCCGGGAAATGGTGAACATTGATGACCAACTCCTGAAATCCGGCCGCGAGCAGGCGGCGGATGACAATTTCCAATAAGGTGTAATCGCCGATCTTGATCAGAGCCTTAGGGATTTGGTCCGTCATCGGCTTCAACCGGGTACCGGTTCCGGCAGCCAGGATCAGTGCTTTCATTTTTCTTCTGGGTGTTTGAGGATATCAGCTATAATCCGTTTCATTCCTTTATAGTGAGGGAGTTCACTCAGGACCTTCCATAACTCAGGGATATTACATTCCAAGCTGAAATTCGAAGTAACCCAATCCAGATTAATCATGGCGGGGGGTATACTCTGGAGGAATGCTTTCTTTTGTTCGATCAGACCCCTGAAACCAAAAGCACCGAGTGCCTGCATTTTACGAATCAGGACAAATCCCGGATAATACTTCTGCATTAAAGCAGGCCAGTTTTTATCATATTGGCCCATCCGCCTTAAAAAAGCCTGATAAAGTGTATCGCGCTCTTCGGGTGACAATCCGGCTTTAGCATCAAAAAGCAGCGAAGCCAGATCATAACCGGGAAATCCCATCCTCCCACCCTGAAAATCGATGAAACAAGGATGGTCATTATGGATCATGATATTCCTTGACTGAAAATCACGATAGAGGAAAGCATTCTGCGGTGCTTCGGAAAGGAAGGCGGTAAACGTATGGAAATCGTCCTCGAGGGCTTGTTCATCGAATGGTATCCTGACCAATTTTAAAAAATTGTACTTAAAGTAATTCAGGTCCCATAACATGGATTGCTTATCAAAACTTTTCCGGGGATAAGCCAGGTCATAATTCAGTCCGACATTTCCTTCGATCTGAATTTTAGGCAACCATTCAACCACCTCCCCCAGAATTTTCATCCGCATTGCCGGATCAGGCATCATATCTGATTGCTGTAAAAACTCAAACAGGTCATGATCCCCAAAATCTTCCTGCAAATAGCATAATGAGTCGGGGGAACAGCAATAAATTTCGGGAACAGGAATTCCCGCTTTCCGGAAGTGCCGGGCAAAACCCAAAAAGGCCAGATTTTCCTTCAGGTCAGAATAAAATACGGCCACAGCATGTCTGCTGGCCCCGTTGATCCTGGCATACAGGCGATAAGACCCTGATTCAGGTAAAGCAGAAATGGTCTGGGCTTTTTCCCCAGACCATTCCTGAAAAAGACGGGCAAATTCAGCCCGTATCTGTTGGTCGATTTCAATCATTATTTGGCTACGCTAATGGCCCTTGTTTCCCTGATTACGGTAATCTTCACCTGTCCCGGATAGGTCATCTCATCCTGGATTTTTTTTGCAATATCATAGGAAAGAGTTTCGGCTTCCTTATCGCTCACTTTATCACTTCCGACGATCACGCGGAGTTCACGGCCAGCCTGAATGGCATAGGTTTTCACAACACCCGGATAGCTTAATGCCATATCTTCGAGTTCCTTAAGCCGTTTGATATAGGATTCAACCGCTTCACGGCGGGCACCCGGACGGGCACCTGAGATAGCATCGCAAACCTGAACAATCGGAGCCAGGAGTGTGGTCATTTCCGTTTCCTCATGATGTGAACCGATAGCATTGCAAACATCAGGTTTTTCTTTGTATCGCTCAGCCAGTTTCATACCCAGTAAAGCATGCGGCAATTCCGGTTCCTCCTCGGCGACTTTTCCAATATCATGTAAAAGGCCGGCCCGTTTGGCCGCTTTGGCGTTAAGCCCAAGTTCAGCGGCCATGATTGAACAAAGATTGGCCACCTCACGTGAATGCTGGAGAAGATTCTGTCCGTAGGATGAACGGTATTTCATTCTTCCAACCATTCTGATCAGTTCAGGGTGAAGGTTATGTATACCTAGATCGATACAGGTACGTTTACCGGCTTCGATCACTTCTTCTTCCACCTGCTTTTCAACTTTTTTTACCACTTCCTCGATGCGTGCAGGATGTATACGGCCGTCTGTTACCAGCTGATGCAGAGATAACCGCGCAATCTCGCGGCGAACGGGATCGAAGGCTGAAAGAATAATGGCTTCAGGGGTGTCATCCACAATGATTTCAACTCCGGTGGCAGCTTCAAGGGCCCGGATATTACGACCTTCCCTGCCGATGATCCGGCCTTTAATATCGTCATTATCGATATTGAAAATAGTTACGGAATTCTCAATAGCCTCTTCCGTTGCAACACGCTGAATGGTATTGATGACAATCTTCCTTGCCTCTTTCGAAGCGGTCATTTTGGCTTCTTCGATGACTTCAGAAACATAGCCCATGGCTTCCGACTTTGCATCGGCTTTGAGAGATTCCATCATGTGCATTTTAGCCTCTTCAGCCGACAATCCCGAAATGGTTTCAAGTTTTTCCACTGCAAGTTTGTGGAATTTGTCCAGTTCTTCGTTCTTCTTGTTGATGAGCTCGATCTGCTGATTCAAATTGGCACGGATCGCTTCAACTTCTTTATTCTTGCGTTGATTTTCCTCCATCTTCTGGGATAACCCGGCTTCCTTCTGGTTGATTCTGTTTTCAGCCATCAGGATCTTGTTGTTCTTTTCGTTTATAACACGCTCATGTTCAGCTTTTAACTGCAGGAATTTCTCTTTAGCCTGCAGAATTTTATCTTTCTTTATCATCTCAGCTTCAGCTTCCGCATCTTTCAGAAGGTTTGAAGATTTGGTCTGCAGTGATTTCCTACCCACATAGAAGGCAATACTGCCTCCGACTAAGAAAGTAACTACACCAATTATGACATTTATCAACATAATTTATTCATTATTAATTTATTATATATAAAAGGGGAACTCCCGTAAACATCAAAAAAAACCCGTACTAATACCTTAATACAACGAAAACCCCAAATAAACAGGGATGGAGCTGCCAACTTCGTCGGGCGTCCACTGGTTTCCGAAGAAACTCTCCCGTGCTAACGGGATAACCGAGGCCTGTCCTATGAAGTTATGAGCTTTGCTCCAATGTGAAAAATGTTGAGTTTTACAAGGATTAAGGATTAATACGGGCAATATTTTTATTCAAAGAACGCCTAATTTTTCTGCATGAACTCTTCCAGTTCCTCGGTTATTTCACCGATGGCTGTAATCAAAGGAGTATCGTTTGTCTTTTCTTCTAATTCAATCAATTTCAATACAAACTGAAAAGCGGCCATGGCCAGGAAATCCTGCCCGTCCTTATCACGATATCTCTGTTGGTATTGTCCAACTTTCTCATTGATAATTCTGGCTGCCTTACGTACTTTTTCTTCATCATTACGATCAATGATCAATGGATAGAATCGTCCTGCAATCTGCAACTTGATATGGAATCCGCTATCCACTTAACCTCCTATTTATTTAAAAGAGCTATACATTCATCAATTTCCCGCACAATCCTGCTAATCTGGGCTTTTGCTGTTTCACGGTCTTCTGATGGTACAAGGACCGATTTGGCCAGCTTGGCTGTTGTATACTGCTGTTCGAGATGGTTTATGTCTTTCTTTTGTTTTTCTACTAAAGTTAATAATTCATTTTTCTCCGCAACCAGACTTTCGTTTTCATGTTTTAGGCTCTGGTATTTCGCCATCAATAACCGGATCCTATACCTAAGCTGGCGGATCATTTCCTCCTGCTCGAATGTCATGGTCTCTTTTTATTACAAAGGTAACATACAGTTCAATCAAATCAAAATTTGAACAGAATTACAACCCGATCCGCTATCTTTGGAACCCATGAAAAAAAAGCCTGCCATACTACTTGGGATTAACCTGTTGATAGCATGTCAATTCCACGATCAGATGCTGGCACAGGGAACCGTTGGCCCTGAAAAGTCGGCCCTGATTTCGCCCCTCAGTATTCCAATATTTTTAGCCGGCAACTTCGGTGAGCCCCGTGCCAACCACTTCCATTCGGGTATTGATATAAAGACCAATGGAAGCACTGGCTTGCCCGTGCGATCGGTTGCAGAGGGCTATGTATCAAGAATAAAAGTAGATGCAGGCGGTTACGGGCGTGCGCTCTACATCAGGCATCCGAACGGATTCACTTCATTGTACGGGCATTTGCAGTCTTATAATGAGGCCATCAGCAAATACGTTTATGCTGAGCAATATCGAAGGGAATCATTTGCGGTGGATCTATTCCCTGAGCCGGGCCAACTGGTCATACAAAAAGGGCAGCTCGTTGCCTACTCAGGAAATTCAGGCAGTTCCGAAGGGCCACACCTTCATTTTGAGCTAAGGGAAACACAATCTGAGAATCCGGTAAATCCGCTGATCAGGTCGATCGAGGTGAAAGATGATCTGCCCCCTGTCATTGAAAAGATATATGTTTATTCATTGAGGGGCCGCCGGGAATGGATAAAACCTGTCCAGGCAACCTTGATCAGGACAAAGGATGGATACCGTCCGGCAGGCGGCGGACCGTTGCCGGTAGATAATGTTTCTGGCCTTGGAATCGAGACTTATGACCTTCTGAACGGATCAGACAATCATTGCGGTGCTTATAAAATCAAGGGTTACCTCGATGACAAACTTTATTTTGAATCGCGCCTCGATGAAATCTCGTTTGCGGAAACCCGGTACATGAATAGTTTTATGGATTATAAGTTGTTTATAACCAACCATAAACCAATCCTAAAGTTGTTTATCGATCCTAACAATCAGGCTACCATTTACAAGTTTGCCAATAACAGGGGACGTATTGAACTAAAAGATAATAAGATACATAAGATTAAAATAGCTGTGAGTGATGCAGTGGGCAATGAATCGGTTGCGGAGTTCAATATTGTCCTGAATTCCGACAGGTTCGGCCGTGACCCGGATTTTCTCCCTTTTTACACTGCCTATTTTAACTGTCAGGAATCCAACTCATTTCAGGCCGTTGGACTGGAGGTTACCGTGCCTGAAAGAGCATTGTATGACGATATCTATTTCGACTACTCAATTGGCGAGGCCCGCCCCGGAAGCTTTTCTCCACTGCACCAGATCCACCATTCGGATGTTCCCGTGCATCTCTATTACAGGTTAGCAATCGAGGCTCAAAACCTGCCTGAAAACTTAAAGTCAATAGCAACCATTGCTCAGTATCTGGGTGGCAATCGGTATAGCTGTCTGGGAGGCACCTGGGAAGGTAACCGGCTGATTGCCCGGACCAGGAGTTTTGGTTCGTTTTGCATTATGGCTGATTCGGTAAAACCCGTGATCGCCCCGCTGAATTTTTCATCAGGATCAGAACTTAAGACTCTGAATACCATCAAGTTCACAGTTAAGGATGATTTTGCCGGAGTCCAGAGCTTCCGGGGGGAAATTGATGGCAAATGGGTTTTACTCGAGTATGATGCTAAAACATTTTCGCTCGAGTATCGTTATGATTCAGCCCGGATAAAAGCCGGAATCCAACACAAAATGGTGGTCCGTGCAACCGACCAGCTTGGCAATACAGGAATATATTCTGTTTCATTTTTCAGATAACTACTTTAATTTCAATACACTATGAAAAAGTATTTTTTGATCCTATTATCACTTCTGGCAGCAGGGACCGAAACTTCCTTTGCCTGTACAAACTTTCTTGTTTCCAGGGGTGCCTCAGTGAATGGATCCGTCATGATCAGTTATGCCGCGGATTCGCATGTTTTGTATGGTGAGTTATATTACAGGCCGGCGGCCGACTGGCCCAAGGGGACCATGGCTGAGGTACACGAATGGGACACCGGAAAATATCTTGGTAAAATTCCACAGCTGGCACATACCTATTCGGTGGTTGGCAATATAAATGAATTTCAGGTGGCCATCGGCGAAACCACCTATGGCGGCAGGGAAGAACTTCAGAATCCATCAGCGATGATGGATTACGGGAGTTTAATGTATATGGCACTGCAGCGTTCAAAAACAGCAAGGGAAGCTATTGAGACCATTATCTCCCTGTGCGAAAAATATGGTTACTATTCATCCGGCGAATCCATGTCGGTTGCCGACGCAAATGATGTCTGGATTTTCGAAATTATCGGCAAAGGTCCAGGTAAAAACGGGATCCTGTATGTTGCAAGGAAAGTGCCCGATGGATACGTTTGTGCCCATGCTAATCAGGCTCGCATCACCACCTTCCCGCTGAATGATCCTGAAAACTGCCTGTATGCAAAAGATGTGATCAGTTTTGCCCGTGAAAAAGGGTGGTTTACCGGTAAAGATGAAGAATTCTCTTTCCGCGATACTTATGCTCCGTTGAATTTTGGTGAATTACGCGGTTGCGAGGCCAGGGTTTACTCGTTTTTCAATCACGTGGCAAAAGGGACGGATCAATACCTTGATTATGCCATGGGCTTTAATGCCAGCAAACCGATGCCCTTGTTTATCAAACCCGATCGGAAGCTTACGGCTCAGGACCTGATGGGTTTTATGGCCGATCATTATGAAGGAACCCCCATGGATATGACTAAAGATCTGGGTGCAGGAGCATTTGAATGCCCTTATCGCTGGAGACCGATGAATTTTGAAGTTGACGGTCAGAAATATCTGAATGAAAGGGCCATAGCCACACAGCAGACCGGTTTTTCTTTTATCGCCGAGTCCCGTTCATGGTTACCCAATCCTATCGGCGGTATCCTTTGGTTTGGGGTTGACGATGCTGCCACCACCCAATATATTCCCATGTATTGCGGTATCCTGAAAGTCCCGGTAAATTTCGCCGAAGGCAACGGAGATCTGCTCAAATACTCCGAGACTTCAGCTTTCTGGGTGTTTAACCGGGTTTCGAACATGTGTTACCTCCGGTATAACTATATGGCAAAGGATGTTGCTAAGGTTCAAAAAGAACTTACCGACCAATTCGCTGCCATGACCCCTGCTGTTGATAAGGCAGCTGAACTGCTTTTTGCCAGAGATGAGAAACTTGCGAGGGAATACCTGACTGTCTATTCCTGCGAGCAGGCTGCAATGACCTTTGACCGGTGGAAAGAACTGTCAGAATATCTGCTGGTTAAATATATCGATGGTAACATCAAAAAAGAAAAAGATGGCAAGTTCCTGGACAATGGTACCGGAGTGGCTGTAATGCCTGATCAACCGGGTTATTCGGAAGCATGGAAAAGAATGGTCAAGGAAAACAACGGTGAAAAGTTGAAGGTGGTAGAAATGAAGAAATAATGCAAGACTATTTTAGTCTTCACCTTGTTAATTCGTAAAATTAATGCTAATATTGCAGCCAATTTTGTAATAAACCAGTAAGATTAGCGAAATGAACTTATTAAACATTGCAGAGCAGGAATTTGCGGTACATCAGGAGTATCCTGGATTCAAAGCCGGGGATACCGTAACCGTGCATTATAAAATCAAAGAAGGGGATAAAGAGAGGATTCAGATGTTCCGCGGGGTGGTTATCCAGCGTCGTGGAGAAGGAACTACGGCAACGTTTACCGTTCGCAAAATCTCTGGTGGCATTGGCGTTGAAAGGATTTTCCCCGAATTTTCACCTTTCATCGATAAAATCGAAGTAAACAAACACGGCAGGGTTCGCCGGGCACGAATTTATTATCTGCGTGGCCTGACCGGCAAGAAAGCCAGGATCAAAGAAAAAAGGTTCTAACCTGATATTAAAGAACCCTGCTGGAATCAGCAGGGTTTTTTTATATCTATACGAGCTTTCGCACGTAAACCTGCATGGCCTCCTGGCGAACCACCACTACCCGATCGCCTTTGGATATCCAGGAGGTATCCGATATTGCATCGTAAACCTTACCCTCGATCATCACCTTACCCGACGGTCTCAGAATCGAAAATGCCTCGCCTTCCTTCCCAACCAGGTTCATTATTTCTTCAGAAGCGGAGGTGAAACCTTCGGATTTCTCCTGTGTCCGGTTAAGGGCCAGACGGCTGAAAGGTCCCGAAGTAAATATCTTTCCTGATATCCAGATCGAGCCGATCAGGGATGTGAAAACAAAAAAGACTACAAAGGCAAAGGATTTAAAGATATCCAAAGCGCCCACGCCGGAAAAGTCGAAATGGGAATTTGACAACAACGCGAATGACAATCCACTGACTACCATTACAATACCACTAATGCCTGCTATGCCAAACCCGGGTATGACAAAGATCTCCACTAACAGGAGGATAATCCCTGCAATGAAAATGAGAATTTCCCAATGCTCGGCCAATCCGTCAATATAAAGTGGTGCGAAGTACAGAACGGCACCCGCAACAGCCAGGATGAGGGCAAACCCTATTCCGGGGGTCTGCAGTTCAAAGTAGATTCCTCCGATGATGATCAGGATCAGTAAGCCCTGAACGACCGGACTGAGTAAAAAAGCCATAAACTTTTCAAAGGCACTCAAGTGGAATTCTTTCAGTTCATAATTGGTTACGCCCAGTTTCTTCAGCAAATCAGGTATTGATGCCGCCTCACCCTCACAATACTTCCACTTAATGGCCTCCTGAGTAGTCATGGTAAGGACTTTACCTGTATCGATCAATCCAGCGATGTAAATGGAGGGATCAACCATGGCCTCTGCGATCCGCGGATCCCGGCGCCAACTGATCAGTGTGTCCTTACCTTTAATTAGCGTATCCCTGCCATGAGCTTCAGCAGTTGACCGCATGGTTGATCGCATATAGGACTGATACTTGTCGGGTACAGGCTGTCCGGTTTGGTTGACTACGGTGGCTGCACCCATGTTTGCTCCCGGACGCATATAGATACTATCGCAAGCCAATGAAATCAATGAACCGGCAGAGGCTGCGTTATTGTCGATAAAAACCCAGACAGGTTTGGGATAATAGAGTATTCTGGTCCTGATTGAATCCGCCATGTCTACAAGTCCGCCGTAAGTATTCATCCGGATGATAACCAGATCGGAGCCCCACTTTTCAGATTGTTCAAATGCCTTTTGCGTAATTCGCCATAATCCTTTGTCGACCTCCCGGTTCATATCGAAAACAAAAACTTTACGGGGGGTGCTCAAATCACGGGCTTTCGGCGTTTGGAACACAAAACCGGAAGAAAAGAGAACCACAAACAGACTTAATAAGCTTAATCTGAGTTTCATCTGCCAGATTGTAGAAATCATTTAAAAACGGAGTAAAGGTACTAAAAGCCCTTGTGTATTTTTTACTAATTTTGCCAGTCTGAGCCGGATAACACGGGGTTCCGCTTTCCGGCAGCGACAAAATATCAAACCAGAATTATCTAATATGAAAAAGAAAGGTACAATTGCAATTTTGACCGGCGGTGGTGACGTTCCGGGATTAAACCCTGCCATTCGTGCGGTAACGATCAGGGCACTCCGTGAAGGTTACGATGTCATCGGCCTGCGCCGTGGATGGGCAGGAATAACCGAAATGATCAGGGATAAAAAACATGACAACAGCAATAATTTTATCCATTTGGATGAAGAGGTGGTTAACCGCGCCGGACGGACCGGGGGAACCTTCCTTCACAGTTCACGCACGCGTCCAAGCCACATGCCGAAAGTTGCTGTTCCCGAGCACCTGAGAGAAACCTATTCAGCCGAAAGTAATGACCTTACACCGGAAATTATTAAGAACCTCGAATGGTTGGGCGTTGATTACCTGATTCCTATCGGTGGTGACGATACTCTCAGCTATGCCGTCCGGTTATATAGTGAAGGGCTTAAAGTGGTAGCTATTCCGAAAACGATGGATAATGATGTTCCCGGAACGGATTATTGCATCGGGTTCTCCACCTGTGTCACACGGACAATCCATCTTGTGAATACCTTGCGAACAAGTGCCGGATCGCACGAAAGGATCCTGGTCATTGAAGTTTTTGGGAGATATGCCGGATACACCGCCATGCTTCCAACAATGGCCGGTGCTGCTCACCGCTGTGTCATTCCCGAATTTAAATTCAACATTGATCACCTGACCGAGTTGCTCGTACAGGACCGAAACCATAATCCATCCAAATATTCAATCTGCCTGATTTCTGAAGGAGCAACCTTTGAAGGGATGGAAAACATGAGCTTCATGGATGCTGAAAAAGACATGTTCGGCCATGCAAAACTGGGTGGAATCGGCCTGACGGTTGGAAATCACATCAAAGATCTGACTGCACAGTTTAACCAGGGCAAGAAAATCAATATCATCAACCAAAACCTGGGTTATCTTGTAAGGGGCGGTGATCCGGATGCTGTGGATTCAATAGTACCTATGGCCTTTGGCAACCTCGCCCTCGATTTAATTCTAAAGGGCATTCATGGCCGTCTGGTCATTTTAAAGAACGGACGCTACGACAATGCGCCGCTCGACGTTGTAACCTCCACCAAGAAACTGGTTGATATTGAGAAGCATTACAACACTGACCGGTTAAGGCCAAAATATAATGCCTTCGACTTTAAGCCGTTGTTTATCATGACCGGTTCTGAATAAGGGAATAAAACCGTTCAAGGCCCCTTTTCTTTTCTGCAGTAAAACGGTAGGAAATATTACAGGTCAGGTAATCCCGGATTTGAACTTCCGGTAAATTCATTTTAACACTCCAATCCCGGGCAATGTCCGGGATTGCTTTTATACCCTCCAGCTGAGCTGCATCAAATCTCCGTACCCAGTCAGGATCCACTGGGATTTTCGAGGCCCATGCAGCAAAAACGAACGGCAACCCGGTAAAGTTTATCCATTCGCCTGCCAGGTCATATCGGTAAGGATAACGGGCTTCTATTCCGAAGACCTTATCCCCAATGCATACACCGGCAGTATCACCCTGTATGGAATCTTGTTCAAATCCTTCGGCAGCTGGCAGGAATTGCCAGTCCAGCTTCCAGTAATCCCTCGCAAGGATTCTGATAAGCTGCACACTGGTACGGGAATGGGAATCCAGCAATACTTTCCGGATCTGATTCAATGGAACTTCTGAAAAAAGACAAACGGTCCGAACGGGCCCTTCCACACCAATACAATAATTACCAATCCATTCAACGGCTTGATGATTCGCAAACGCACCCACCGGCACCAGGGCAATATCCGTTTCACCCGAGGCTAGTTTTGCCGCTCCCAGAGCAGGTATGTCCAGGCTCAGGGAATGGCCGCGTAAAAGATCAGAATGCTGAATACCGTATACTAACGGTACCGAATTCAGGTAGCTGACAACAGAGATTTTCATCCTGTCAAAGGTAGTGAATACGGCATCCGGATGAAACGGGTTTTTCTTAACTTTACCCTCAAATATATAATCTTATGTATCTCACTGAATTAACTGCAATTTCTCCTGTTGATGGACGTTACCGGAACAAGGTTAAAGAACTGGCTGCCTTTTTTTCAGAATGGGCATTGATTAAATACCGTTTACAGGTTGAAGTTGAGTATTTTTTGCTTTTATGTGAATTGCCGCTCCCGCAACTGGCCGGATTCCCGAAAGAGAAGATCCTGGCAGTCAAGGATATATACCTGAATTTTACCCCTGAGGAAGGAATGCGGGTAAAAGACATTGAAAGTATTACCAACCATGACGTCAAGGCGGTGGAGTATTTTCTGAAAGAGAAGTTTGATCTGCTCAATCTCGGACAATTCAAGGAGTTTATTCACTTTGGGCTGACCTCTCAGGATATTAATAATACAGCAGTTCCATTGTCGTTCAAGGATGCCATTGAACAGAGTTACCTGCCTGTGCTTCTATGCATTAATGAAAAACTGAAAGCCATGTCGGATGAATGGTATGAGGTCCCGATGCTAGCCCGGACACATGGACAACCGGCTTCTCCCACCCGTTTGGGTAAGGAAATCCTGGTCTTTGTCGACCGGCTTGAAAAACAGATCGCGACACTTACCCACCTGCCCTATCCGGCTAAATTCGGTGGTGCCACCGGCAATTTCAATGCCCATGTGGTCGCTTACCCGGAAATAAACTGGGTTGAAATAAGCAACAGACTGGTCAACCGGATTCTTAAACTCGACAGATCGCAGGTTACCACCCAGATTGAGCATTATGACAACCTGGCTGCAATTTTCGATTGTCTGAGAAGAATACAAGTGATCATGATTGATCTTTCAAGGGATATATGGGCTTATATTTCCATCGGGTATTTCAAACAGAGAATCAGAAAAGGAGAAGTGGGATCTTCTACCATGCCTCATAAAGTAAATCCGATCGATTTTGAAAATGCTGAGGGTAATTTTGGCTTTGCGAATGCCATTTTTGATCATCTGAGCGAAAAACTGCCGGTATCCCGGCTTCAGCGCGACCTGACGGATTCAACCGTACTCCGGAACATTGGAGTTCCCATCGCTCATGGTTTGATTGGAATGAAATCGCTGCTGAAAGGGCTGGATAAACTTTTGATAAACAAAGAAGCTATCAATAAAGACCTGGATGATAACTGGGCCGTGGTCTCTGAGGCCATTCAAACCATATTGCGCAGGGAAAATTATCCAAATCCATATGAAGCATTAAAAGAACTGACCAGAAACAATGCACCTATTACAAGGGATCAGATACATCTGTTTATTGACACCCTTCAGACAACCGCATCCGTGAAGGAGGAATTGAAGGCAATAACTCCATGGAATTATCTCGGGGTTAAGAATCTCAGACAATAATCCCATGCCGTTACGTTTTATAAGATTACACAGCTTTGCATGAAGACTTTTTTCCAGATTATCCGAAATTATATCTATCCCTACCGTGCATATGTTGTTCTTAACGTTTTGTTTAATCTCTTCGGGGTTGTTTTTTCGTTACTCAGCCTGGTCCTGATCGGGCCCTTTCTACGGGTCCTTTTCGGGGATAATCCTCAGGTGAGTCAACCGGGTCCATTAGAATTCACCACCCAGTCCATCCAACAAAATTTCAATTATCTGTTAAGCCAACTGATTGATAAACAAGGGGCTCATACGGCACTGGTCGTGGTAAGTCTAACCGCTGTCGTTCTGTTTTTCCTGAAAACTGCCAATATCTATTTGGCCAATTTCTTTATGGCACCCATACGGAATGGCGTGGTGAAGGATTTAAGAAACCAAATATATTCCAAGATCATCGAGCTTCCGTTATCGTATTATTCGCGCGAAAAAAAAGGTGATATCATGGCGAGACTGACCCAGGATGTTCAGGAAGTTGAATGGTCGGTCATGGCTTCACTGGAAAAGTTTTTCAGGGATCCGATCAATATCCTGATTTTCCTCATCGGGATGTTTATCATGAGTCCGTCACTCACCCTGATTGTTTTGATTGTGCTGCCCGTGGCTGCATTATTAATCGGAACGGTCGGCAGGAATCTACGTAAGATATCCTCCCGGAGCCAGAACCAGATGGGAAAACTGATGTCCATGGTTGAGGAAACTTTATCCGGATTGCGTATTATCAAAGCCTTTAATGCACAGGCTTACAGTGAGAAGAATTTTCAAAAGGAAAACCAGGTTTTTACACGGATCATGAATTCCATCACCCGGCACAGGGATCTGGCTTCACCTTTGTCGGAATTTTTAGGATCATTGGTAGTTGTAGGACTCATGGCTTTCGGCGGAAGCCTGGTTCTTAAAGGCCAGGGGGGATTAAGCGCAGCCTCATTCATTGCATATATTGCGGTCTTCTCCCAGTTGCTGATCCCCGCAAAATCCGTTTCAACCGCATATTATCACTTAAATAAGGGATTGGCATCGATCGATCGCATCAACCAGGTGTTAAAGTCGGAAAATCCGTTGAAAGAGGAAGTTAATCCTATTGATATCAGTACATTCAATGATAAAATCGAATTCAGGAATGTTAGTTTTTCCTATGAAAATGCACCGGTGATCAATGATGTCAGCCTGACCATTAATAAAGGAGAAACCATTGCATTTGTCGGCCAGTCGGGTTCGGGAAAATCAACTCTTGTGGACCTGCTTGCCAGGTTCTATGATACTGGCTCCGGTAATATCCTCATTGATGGCAAAGATGTCAGGAAAGTGAAAACGCAGGATTTGAGAAACCTGATGGGGATAGTCCCACAGGATCCGATACTTTTTAACGATACCATCTTAGCTAATATTTCTTTTGGTCATGAGCCCGACCTGCCGGCCGCGCGATCAGCAGCAAAGGTTGCCCATGCCTGGGAATTTATCAGTCAGATGGAAAATGGCCTGGAAGCACATCTGGGTGATCGCGGAAGCACATTGTCAGGCGGACAAAGGCAGCGCATCTGTCTCGCAAGGGCGGTTTACCGTAATCCTCCCATCCTGATACTGGATGAAGCGACTTCTTCACTTGATTCTGAATCAGAGAATTATGTGCAGGCTTCGCTTCAGGATCTGATGAAGAACCGGACAACCATAATCATTGCTCACCGGTTATCCTCCATTCAGAATTCCGACCGGATTTATGTCATCAAGGAAGGAAGGATTGCTGAAAAAGGTACCCATGCCGAACTGATGAGTCTGAATGGCGAATACAGCTATTTATTTGAACTTCAAAATCATGGAGGCCAATAAACCGTTTACCGGGGCAGTCCGGATCAGCTCAGAGATCATCGGTCTTTTCCCTGACCTTGTCGTCGGCTATCTCGATGGGAACATTACAAACGATGCAGGGGACCCGGTGCTTTGGAACCGGATTCTTGAACGATCGAAAGTTATTGCCGGCACTATGGATGAAGAGAGTATCCGGCAGGTAGAGGGAATAAAAGCCGGAAAGCAGGCTTACCGGCAATTGGGGAAGGATCCAAACCGATACCGGTTATCGGCCGAAGCACTGATGAGAAGGGCTGTGAAGGGGAAAGAGCTGTATTCCATTTCAACTGCCGTGGATTTACTTAACTTCGTGTCGCTGACGACTGGCATTACCATTGGCGGTTTTGATGGCCAAAAGGTAATTGGCGACATTGAGTTAGGGATAGGCAGCCCCGGTGAAGAATTCATCGCTATTGGCCGTGGACCGCTGAATGTTGAAAACCTCCCTGTTTACCGCGATGATCTGGGAGCTATTGGAAATCCCACCTCCGACAGCGAAAGAACCCAAATCACCCGATCGACCGAAAAGGTACTGATGTTAATTACCGGTTTTTACGGCAATCAGGGTATCGATTTGGTTTTAAATCAGTTAACGTCATTATTAACGGAATTTTGTAATTGTACACAATGCCGCACGAAAATTATTTTAACCGCCAGACAATGATCCCGAAATTTAGGCTCTTACTGGTGTTTATAACCCTGTTAACCGGATTCCTGCCGGTTAACGCACAAACTATAAAAAAATTCCCGTTTGATCCACTGGTTATTCTGAAATCCTGGAATTACGACGATCTGATCAAAAAAATGGGTGAAGGTGAAGAGATCATGAACACCATGAAAAATCAGCAGTACCTGGCAGGATTAAAGTACCCGTTTGATCTTCTCGGTAAAAAGGGAAGTCTGGCTTTTTATTTCAAAAAGGATAGCATTTCGCAATTTCAATTCCGTCAACAGCACGCGGTAAGGGTAACCAGCGCCAACCTTGCAGACAAAAAAATCAGGGATCCCGGTCTCAACATGGAAAACAACCTTGCGATGCAAAAGCTTGATTCAGTGCAACGGATGGATTCATTGAGCCGCGATTCGGTTGTGCGTGCCATTTCAGAAATTCTCGGCCCACCATTAAGCATCGGAGCAACAGATGCGACAGAAAAAGATGCAAGGTTTTCAGCCTTGTGGATCAACTTTGGATATTCCTGTTTGTATAAGGATTTCATTGATTACAGTGAAACGGTTTTCTCGATATCCACAGTGCCGATATGGATGACCGGCGAATTTGATGTTCCGGCCAGTACCGAAATTTTGAAAAAATCAGTGGTAAAAACGATGAAGATGACCTGGACTGCAAGCATTCTAGGTGTTCCCTACGCAGGTAAAGGATTGACCTATACAGATATTTTTCTTTTCTTCGAATTTATCACGGGGCAGAAATACCTTGTCAGCCTGCCAAAAAATGCGATTGATTATTTGTCCAGGCCCTATCTGATGGAATTCGGAACCGGTCAAAGGTTTTATCTTACGATTCCTGAAAACTCTATCGGCTATGTCCCGACTGTCACTTTTGAGGATTGTGATGGAGATGCCATTCCGGAGGCCTGGATTCAGGTTCCAATCGTTGCAGGAGGAAGCCAGGTTCGCCACTATATTTACTCCCTTAAATACAAGGAGCCAAACCTGATTTTCAATTCGGATGAACAAATTCCTCTGGCCATAAGCATTGCAATCAATTCCAGGGTAACAGTTACCCTGCCCGACGGTGCGCTTCGAACGGTTGAAATTCCAAGGCAAACTGGAATAGTTCCACAAGCTGCCAAACTTATTCCCAAAGGATACAATTACCTGAATAACAGTCCGAGAAATACTGACGGAACAACGAACTTCACCGGCGGGATTGAATTCCAGGTATCATCCAAAGGCATCACCAATCCCATCCTGGAGATCATTTACAAGCATATTCCTAATGGATGGGAAATTGACCAGATCAAAGTCTTAACCAACATACAATGATGAAATCACTATTTTACTCCGTAGCCGTTGTTTTTCTGCTGGTAACTGCTAACAGCTGCATATCCAACGGTCAATTTGGTATCCGCGGTGAGGGGTCTGTGGTGGAACGGAAGTTTAATCTTGACCCCATCGAAGGAATTTACCTTCCGGGGTCCGCCAAGCTCTACCTCACGCAGGGTTCGGATCAGGAAGTGAGAATCCAGGGTCAGGAGAACATTATCGACAACCTCAATCTGGAGGTTACCGGTAAAATATGGGAAATCGACAACAAACGTTCTGTTTGGCAAAGTGAACCTGTCAAAATATACATAACATTGAAAACATTGAAAAGAATAAGAATATCCGGGTCAGGGGATGTCAGGTTTGAGAACACTTTTACTGACCAGAGAGACTTGGAGATCCGGATTTCAGGATCCGGGAATCTGGATCTGGATATTGAGGCCAGGGATATCAATGCAAGTATCAGCGGTTCCGGGGATTTGCATATGAGAGGTGAGGCAGACTATGTTGACTGCAGCATTACGGGATCAGGAAGCGTGGATGCCTATGATCTTCTCGCTCGAAAGGCGGAAGCAAGGATCTCAGGTTCGGGAGGGATGGAATTGTCCGTGGAAGACAGGCTTGATGCACATATTACCGGCAGCGGAAATATTTATTATAAAGGCCATCCCAGAGTCAACAGCTCGATATCCGGCAGCGGAAGTGTGCGGGAACGGTAGACTCTATGGACCCATACCGGATTATCGCCAAATACTATCAGCCCGGAAGCCTCGCCTTTCGAATTCTTCAGATTCACAGTGAAGCTGTTGCAAAAAAGGCTTGCCATATCGCCGGAAAATTGAATTTTGCCCAAACCGATATCGAGTTTATCCGTGAAGCTTCATTGCTTCATGATATCGGGATTTTATTTACCGATGCGCCCGAAATTGGCTGTTTCGGTGAACTTCCATATATCTGTCACGGGTACAAAGGTCATGATCTCCTATTGTCGGTAGGATTGCCGAAACATGCACTGGTATGTGAACGCCATACCGGTGCCGGACTCACCCCGGGGGATATTGATAAATTCGGGGGATTGTTGCCGCAGAGACAGATGGAACCAATCAGCATCGAAGAGAAAGTAATCGCTTATTGTGATAAGTTTTTCTCTAAGGATTCAATGGACCTCTGTATTGAAAAGCCCTTTGAGTCAGTCCTGGAAAGTATTTCAAGGTACGGCGAGGAAAAAGGAAAAATATTTCGCGAATGGCATCGTCAGTTCAACCTGTAAACAGGGAAATCAGGTTCTTTGATCCCTCGTCAAGACCGGGGATTACCTATACCTTTGCCATCATTGCAGCCCGGTATCAGGGACAATGGATTTGGGTCAGGCACAAAGACAGGACAACCTGGGAACTGCCAGCCGGGCACCTTGAGCCCGGTGAATCGCCCATGGAGGCTGCTAAAAGGGAATTGTTCGAAGAAACCGGGGCTCTGGATTATTCCATTGACCCGATCGTTTCCTATAAGGGTATTTATGAAGGAAAAACCGTATACGGGATGATATTCCTTGCAAAAATATTCAGACTGGGACCTTTACCCGGTTATGAAATTACGGAGAGGGAATTTTTCCAAATCATTCCGGAACAGCTGACCTACGCGAGCATTCAACCGGTGTTTTTCAATTATGTACTTACGAGGTGTTACTTTGATGATCAGTTGAATCCATCAAGCCGCTGACGGGCCAGCTTATGTTCTCCGTCAATCAGTCCGATCGGTTTCAGCCGGAATCTATAATAATATTTTTTGCCTTCGATACGATATTCCGGATGTGTTTTAGCGCCCCAGGAATTATCCCCTCCTACACCCATTTGCCCCAGATCAATGTATAGACTCACCAGATCCTTCGGAACGACATCAGTGGTATGACGGTTATATTGCGCCGGATTGTGCAGTTTTTCATCATAATTCCTTTCAACGCTGGTAAAATCCTCCCGTTTATTATGATGGGCACTAAAGCAGAACAAGGGTTCACCCACAATCAGCAATCCATGGCCTTTTAAATTAGACAGGCTCATCCACCGGATATCTGAGCGGTAGCCATTTTCCTGAGGCCGGATATAAGGCGTATATAGTTCTTCCACATTTCTTTTATATAAATTGATATAGGAAGCGCTTTTGCGGTCCCAATAGTTTTCATCGGGTCCGCGTCCAAACCACTTTGCTTTATCAAATTCCCTTTTCAGGACCAGGTTCATACCGATACGGGGAATTTCGGGTAAAGAATCACGCTGCTTTTCAAATTGATAGTCAACCATAATATCACCGGTGCCGAATACTTTATAACGCAATCTGATTTCGGCAAAGTTCCCTGTTGTTTCGGTCAGGGCAAACATAAAATCAAAAACCGTCAAACGGGTATTGGGCTGTTCAAATCGTGAACCAACCAAGCGGGCATTCTTCCCAGCGTCCTTCCAGATTTTGCAACGCTCAGGCTGACCGTTACCAAAATCGTTGTCGGTCGGTGCCCTCCAGAAGTCGGGCATCATCGGTTCTTCCAGCAGCTCAGTTCCCTTAAATTTTAGCGAGGTCATTAATCCTTGAGCGGTATTGAAGGTGACAGAAAAGTCCTTGCCTTTGATGATCGTATGATCGCCGGACCTGGTTGTTGTCAGGTTATTGTAATCATTTAAAGGCACTAATGGCCTCTCCTTGTACACCGGAAGTTTAAACTGTGCCGAAGCATAAATATGCCCTTGTGGCAGAATCGTCCAGGGCCAGGTCCGTAAAACAGCCAGGGTAAGGAAATACTCTTCACCGTCCACCGGCACGGGCAAAATATACTGCAGGTCAATCTTAGCAGATTCGCCCGGAGCAGCCGACGGGCAATTCAATATACCCTCGCTTATCCTGTTTCCATCCTGTTCTATAACCCATTGAAGGCCGAATGATGACAGATTAACAAAGCTATAACCGTTCACAAGATTGATCTGGCCGGTATGCAAATCAAGAGGTTGAAACTTCACATTCTGATACACTTTTTTTACTTCGGCCAAAGCAGGATGCGGAGTACGGTCGGGAAAGACTAGTCCGTTAATGCAAAAATTGCCGGAGGTAGGCGTACCCGGAGGTCCATAATCCCCCCCGTAAGCCCAAAATCGTTTCCCTTTCTTATCGGTTTTGTTCAGGCCCTGGTCAACCCAATCCCAAATAAAACCACCCTGAAGAATGGAATCCGACTCAATCATATCCCAGTAATCCTGAAGATTTCCGGTAGAATTACCCATTGAATGAGCATACTCACATAAAATCAACGGGCGGTCGTTCAGTGGATTGGCAGCATATTGAGCCAGGTACTCAATTCTGGCATACATGGGACACCAAATGTCGGTATGGCGTTCCGCGGTGTTGGTCGATTTTTCGGCCCGCTCATATTGAACCGGCCGCGAGGGATCACGCTTTTTTATCCACTGATAATCCGCAACCATGTTTCGTCCGTCACCCGATTCGTTACCCAATGACCAGATGATAACCGACGGATGGTTTTTATCCCTCTCAACCATGCTCATAGTCCGGTCGAGATGCGCGGCAGCCCACTCCGGCTTGTCAGCCAGGGTAGTATCCTTATCATATCCAATCCCATGAGATTCAATATTAGCCTCATCAACCAGATACAGTCCATATTGATCGCACAACCGGTACCAGCGCTCGGGCTGCGGATAATGGGAGGTTCTGACGGCATTGATATTGCTGGCCTTCATTAATAAGATATCCTGGCGCATGGTTTCTTCGTCGATAACATGGCCTTTTGCAGGATGATGTTCATGCAAATTAACCCCTTTAAGGCGAACAAATTTCCCACTGACCAGCAGCCTTTTATTTATGATCTCAACGCTCCGGAACCCGATGGGTAAACTGATGGATTCGATATTACGTCCGGTAGAGTTCTTCAGGCTTATCAGAAGGGTATAGAGATTGGGCTCTTCTGCCGACCATTTTTTCACATCAGACACGGTATTTGAGAAACTGACATGCTGCAGCTTCTCAGAGACGACCATTGATTTGGTATCTTTTAAAAGGAAGGTGCGTCCATCAAGTAAGGACACCTCAATCCTGTACAGGGAATCCGGTGTAGAAAAGTTCCTGACCTCAAGATCCAGGTTCAATAATCCGTCGCGATAGCTATTTGTCAAACCGGCATGGACGAAAACATCCGAAAGATGGACCCTGTTTGTGGAAAACAGGTAAACGTCTCTTGTGATACCACTCATCCGCCAAAAATCCTGATCTTCCAGATAGGATCCGTCAGACCAACGATAAACTTCGACTGCCAGGGAGTTCTTTCCATTTGTAATGAACGGGGTGATATTAAAATCTGCCGGCGATTTACTGTCCTCACTGTAACCTACCATTTGTCCGTTCACCCAAACATAAAAGGCCGAACTAACCGCCCCGAAATGGATAAAAACTTCCCGGTCCTTCCAGAGAGGGGGAATATGGAATTCGTGGCGGTAACTTCCCACCGGGTTATCGTCGTTGGGCACAAACGGGGGATTAGGTTTAAATGCATAGCCCTCATCCAGATAGACAGGTATCCCGTACCCCAGCATTTCCCAGTTGGACGGAACATCAATGATGTCCCAGTCCCGATAGTCAAAATCATCCTTAAAAAAATAGAAAGGCCGTTCGCGTGGATTTTCGGAGAAATGAAATGACCATTTCCCATTGAGGGTCCGAAAAAACTCCGAACCCTCGCGGTTTCCTGCAATCGCGGCATTCTCCGTACCATATGAAATATAACTGGCCCTCGGAGGTTCCCTGTTGATATTGGTAACTGCAGGGTTTTCCCAATCGTGCGGCAACTTCTCCGGGTATGCCACGCCATCGTACTTATTAAAACGGGATGTACACCCTCCCTCAAGGATTAAGGCACAGGAAACAAGCAATAATGACCACCGGGAGTTCATGGCTAACGTACATTAACCTGTGTAATTCCAACTGTTTTTGCAAGAAAATCTGCTGTTGCCGTGTACACTTTCATCCAATTTGGATTGGTCAGGTCACAACCGATTACGTGAGCCCCTGCGTCAGGGAAGGCCATTTTTTGCTTCTTGTCGGCCGGTGTGCCCAGGTTTTCATACATCCAGAGAATAGCCGGCACGCTGACAGTACCATCCTGATGCTCTTTATCCTTATAGTAGTAACCAACAAACACCGGTTGTGTCACTTTTTTAAAGACCTTGGGTTTCATGGTCTTCTCAATGAGCATCCGGAGATATACGATTGCTTCAACCCGGTACCTATTATTCCAATAAGGATCGGTTTTCGGGTCCGGTTCAAGTACCCTGTATTTTCCTTTCATTACCAACCGCCCAATCTGGAGTCCGAACGGCCTGGCCAGCAGCCAGCTTGCCTTATCTGCAATCTTGACGTTGGGTGAATATAGAATGACAGCCGCAACATCTTCGGGGTAATCGGCAGCCATCTGAATAGCCAGCGTACCTCCAGTGGAGGTTCCCATCAAAATCACCTTCTTGCCCAGGGCTTTAGCCAAAACCAGTGCCTCTTTAGCGGAATTCCACAGGTTATCCGGAGTCATGTTCAATAATGGATCCGGCGTAATTAATCCATGTTCAGCCAAACGCGGGATGTAGGTATTCATTCCAAAAGCCTTGCCGAGATTGACATGTGTCGGGTTTCCTTCTTCCGGTGAGGCTGAAAATCCATGCAGGTATAACAGACAAAACTCAGTCTGTTCCCGGGTAGCATCGTTAATATAATGGACCTGAGATGCATTGCCGGGCTTGATGTTTTTAAAAGTCGCTTCCTTGTTGTTAACATATTGGGCAACCTGCGAAGAGGTTATCGAAATTGAAGGCAAATCCTTGTTCAGAATCGGTTTTGCTTTCCGTGGTCCGGCCACAACGGTAATAGCAAGAAGGAGGAGGATGGCGGAAGTGATCAGGAGGCCTTTGTTTTTCATTTAGTTAATGGCTATTTGTTTATATTTTCTTGATATCAGTGAAATAGTACACCCTGGTCGGATGTGGCAAGGATATCGGCAATGTGCATGCATCTGATCCCTAAATGATGTTTTCTGATATAGGAATCCAAATGCATCAGGCAGGACATTTCAGTTGAAACGATATACTCAGCCCCGGTCGACAGGGCATTCTCAACTTTCTGCTGTGCCATCGCGGTTGAAATGGGTTCATGCTTGATAGAAAAGGTCCCGCCGAAACCGCAGCAGGTATCTGTTTCCGGCATTTCAAGGATCTCAAGGCCCCTGACTTTTTCGAGGAGGACGCGGGGTTCACGCCGGATGCCGTATTCCCGGAGTGCGGCACAGGCATCATGATAGGTCACTTTCGCTTGGAACCGCGCCCCAACATCTTTTACCTCCAGAACATTTACCAGAAAATCGGTAAATTCATAAACCTGCGAACGGAGCCTGTTATATTGGTTTAGATAGATCGTTCCTTTCAGCAATCCGGCATAGTAATTCTTCACGTAGCCCGCACAGGATGCGGAGGGGCAGATGATCGGCCTTGAACCGCTGAAATCATCAATGAATTTGTTGGCCAGATCACGGGCAATATCCCAATGACCGGCATTGAAAGCAGCCTGACCACAGCAGGTCTGGTCGGGATTATAGAGCACATTGCACCCTACATTTTCGAGCACCCGGTGAACATTCCATCCTGTTTCAGGATAGAGTTGGTCCATAAAGCAAGGCATGAAGAGATCGACTTCCATAGTGGGACAAAAATACCGAATTGGGCCGTAATTTAATAAAAAACCACGGCGTCACAGGATCGTTTCCGCGATCTTCCTGATATTATCCCCGCGCCCCATCGTAAAAAAGTGAATGATCGGCACCCCAAATTCGATAAGTTCCTTCGACTGCTGAATGGCCCATTCGATGCCAACCTGCCGGACTCCGCTGTTATCCTTGCATTTATCCATTTCACGCGACAGCTCCTCGGGGATATCAACTTTAAAAGTTTGAGGGAGAATATTCAGGTGTTTTTTTAAGGAAACCGGCTTAATTCCGGGGATTATGGGAACGGTTATATCGGCGGCGTGGCACGCTTCAACAAAACTGAAAAACTTCTTATTATCGAAAAACATCTGGGTAACGATATACTCGGCACCCGCGTCGACCTTTGCCTTTAAATGTCTCAGGTCCGTCTCGAAATTCGGGGCCTCGATATGTTTTTCCGGATAGGCAGCAACACCCGGAGAAAAATATAAAGGCTCCGGGTTGTCAAGATCATCCTCGAGATACTTTCCGTTATTAAGATCGACCACCTGTTTTAACAGGTCGATCGCATGCTCATGACCATTACGGGAAGGTACAAACCGGCCCGTTAGTTGATTTGGATCACCCCTGACTATCAATACATTATGAATACCTAAATAGTGCAAATCGATGAGTGCATCCTCCGTTTCTTCTTTCGAAAAACCTCCGCAAATAAGGTGTGGTACAACATCTACACGATATCGGTTTTGAATAGCAGCCGAAATGGCTACTGTACCTGGCCGTTTCCTTACCACCCGGGGTTCCAGTAACCCATCGGGACGCTGTTTAAGATCGACCTCAGCCTGGTGATAAGTGATGTTAATGTACGGCGGTTTAAACTCCATCAAAGGATCAAGCGTATCATAGATAGTTTGAATGCTTGTTCCCTTGGTTGGCGGAAGTATCTCAAACGAAAACTTCGGTCCGGTCAGCTTTTCAATATGTTCGGTAACTTTCATCGGTAATTCAGATGTGTGGCTAATTGTTTCTCAGCATGTTGAATGGATATTCCCCTTCTGCGGGCATAATCTTTAATCTGGTCCTCCCCTATTTTCCCCACCTGAAAATATTTCGATTCGGGATGGGTGAAGTAGAGTCCGGCAACGGATGCACCCGGATGCATCGCCAGTGTTTCGGTAAGCTCAATCCCGGTCTTTTTCTCAGGATCGAGAATTCTGAACAGGGCGAGTTTATCTTCATGGTCAGGACAGCTGGGATAACCGATCGCAGGTCGAATGCCATTATATGCCTCTTTCAGTAACTCTTCGGTAGTAAGACTTTCTCCGGGAACATATCCCCAGATCTCTTTTCTGACTTCCAGGTGCAGCCATTCGGCAAAAGCCTCAGCCAACCGGTCAGCAAGGACTTTTAACATAAGTGACCGGTAATCATCATTCTGCTCAGCGAATTCCCGGCTTTTTTCGTCACAACCGATCCCGGCCGTTGCTGCAAAAACTCCGACATAATCCTTAAATCCACTGTTTTCGGGGGCAACAAAGTCGGAAAGGCAAAGATTCGGGACACCCCGTTCCTTCTGCTCCTGATTGCGGAGAAAATAAAATCTCTCCAATACTTTCGTTGGATCGGAAGGGTCAAAAAGGACAATATCCTCATGATCTGAACTTGCCGGAAATATTCCCGCAACACCATTTGCCTTCAACCACTTATGCGCGATAATATCCTTAAGCATTTCCTCAGCATCGGCAATAATGATTTTTGCCTCGGCTCCTTTGAGGGGATCTTCCAGAATGGCAGGATACCTGCCTCGGATGTCCCAGGTATATAGAAAAAATGACCAGTCGATAAATGGAATAAGTTTTTCGAGCGGGAAATCAAAAAACTCCACCAGGCCGGTCCGGTGAGGACCATAAATTCCGGCTCCTCCGGTCCAATCAATTTTCAATGAATTCTCACGGGCCTGATCTAAGGAAACAAAACCGGCTGTTTTATCACGATCGTTATATTGAACACGGATTTTTTCGTAAGCGGTTTTTATCTCCAGTTTCCGGCCTTCCGATTTATCGGTCGAGAGCAGGGAGCTTGTCACAGCCACGACTCTGGAAGCATCACGCACATGGACTACCGGACCCTCATAAAATGGGTCGATACGCAAGGCTGTGTGCAATTCAGAGGTGGTTGCGCCGCCGATCAGCAGCGGCACTTTAAGTCCGGCTTTCTGCATCTGTCCTGCCACATAAGCCATTTCTTCCAATGAAGGGGTAATAAGTCCGCTAAGGCCAATGATCGTTGCATTTTCACGGATCGCGGTGGCGATAATCTTCTCTGCCGGAACCATCACTCCCAGATCAATGACCTCATAATTATTGCATTGCAGAATGACACCGACAATATTCTTACCGATATCATGAACATCGCCTTTCACAGTTGCCAGAACGACTTTCCCGGCTGCATCGGAAGCTGATCCTGCAAGTTTTTCAGCCTCAATGAACGGGGTCAGGTAGGCAACAGCCTTTTTCATCACCCGGGCGCTTTTAATTACTTGGGGAAGGAACATCTTCCCGGAGCCAAACCGGTCGCCAACCACACCCATACCTTCCATCAGCGGTTGTTCTATAACATCAAGCGCGTAGGGGAAAAGATGGCGTGCCTCCTCAACATCCGCCTCAATATAATCGGCAATACCGGCGACCATCGAATGAATCAGCCGGTCCTTTACTGCAAGGCTTCTCCAATCCTCAACATGGCCGACACTTTTTTTATCAATCTCACCTGTTTTTTCAGCATAGGCCAGCAGCCGGTCGGTGGCATCCTTTCTACGGTTCAGCACTACATCTTCGGCCAGCTTGAGTAATGCAGGATCGACCTCATCATATACCTGTAACATGCTTGGATTGACGATCCCTACATCCATTCCCGCCCGGATGGCATGATACAGGAACACAGCATGCATGGCCTGGCGGATATTTTCGCGTCCCCGGAATGCAAAGGAAAGATTACTTACGCCGCCGGATACCTTGACACCCGGCAGGTTCTGTTTGATCCAGCGGGTAGCCTCGATGTAGTTCAGGCCGTAGCGGCTGTGTTCTTCCATGCCAGTTGCAAGTGCAAGGACGTTAGGATCAATGATAATGTCCTCCGGAGGAAATCGGGCTTCATTAATAAGCAGATCATAAGAGCGCCGGGCAATGGAGATTTTACGCTCGTAAGTATCAGCCTGGCCAAGTTCATCAAAGAGCATAACTATGACTGCTGCGCCGAAACGCCGGATATATCTTGCCTGTTCCAGAAAAACCGAATCCCCGGCCTTCAGGCTTATGGAATTAACCACGGATTTGCCCTGGGTATTTTTCAATCCTTCCTGGATAGCTGAAAATCTGGAAGAATCTATCATGACCGGCACGCGGGCGATGTCCGGGTCGGTTGCAACCATGCGTAAAAAACGGCCCATTACTTCCGGAGCATCCAATAAGGGATCATCCATGCAGACGTCAATCATCATGGCACCGCCTTCGATCTGCTCCCTGGCCACACTTAAGGCCTCTTCAAATTTTCCCTCACGGATCAGCCGGGCAAATTGTTTTGAACCGGCGACATTGGTCCGTTCGCCGATATTTATAAAGTTTGACTCCGGGCGTATAATCAACGGTTCCAGACCGGCAAATACCGTCCGTAGGGGAGGACCCGCGGGTCCTCCCTCTTTGCCCGCGGGTAGAGAAGAGGGAGGACCCGCGGGTCCTCCCCTACGGGCCACCAAACGGGAGATTTCACGAATATGTTCGGGCGTCGTTCCACAACAACCACCAACCAGGTTAACCAGGCCTTCCTCGATGAAAATCTGAATCCATCGGGCCATTTCAAGAGCTGATTGGGTATATCCACCCAGTTCATCGGGCAGACCGGCATTGGGGTGTGCAGAAGTGAATATCCGACGGGAGGGTTCTAAACCCCTGGCAGACGAAAGACGCTTCAATTCCCGGAGATAGGGCAAAAGCTCTTGGGCACCCAACGCACAGTTGATACCGATCAGCAGCGGACTGGCGTGGACTATCGAATAGAAAAAAGCTTCCACCGTCTGGCCCGAAAGGGTACGACCGCTTGCATCGGTTACCGTGACCGAGATGGCCACGGGCCACTCCTGACCACGCGCGATGAATTCTTCCTGCAGTCCGAAAATGGCTGCTTTGGCATTCAGTGTGTCAAAGATCGTTTCAATCAAAAGACCATCAACCCCTCCATCAAGCAAAGCCGCGGCCTGCTTCCGGTAAGCCTCGGCCAGCTGATCAAAAGTGACATTCCGGTAACCCGGATCATCGACCCGGGGAGACATGGATGCCGTTCTATTGGTAGGTCCCATAGCCCCCAACACAAATATCTCATTCCCGGCAGCACGACGGGCAATTTTGGCAGCCTCAAGATTTATCTGATAAACCAGATGTTCCGTTTGATAATCAGATTGCGATATCTCATTGGCATTAAAGGTATTCGTCTCAATGACCCGCGCACCTGCTTCAATATATTGCCGGTGAATATTAAATATGGCATCAGGTTTTGAAAGGTTGAGCAAATCATGGTTCCCTTTTAAAAGAACGGGATGATGCTCCAGTTCCCTGGAGTGATAATCGGCTTCTGTCAGTCCGAGTTTTTGGATCATGGTACCCATGGCACCGTCAAGCACAAGGATTTCGGATGCTAAAGCATTGGCCAAGCGGCTATATGAAGGGCTTTTAATCATGTCAATAAATTTTTCCGGTCCAGGCAATAAACACATTCAATTTCCGGATGAGGTTCTTCATCTTGTGCAAGTTATCAAGTTTTAACCTGCCTATCACATAATTGTAGTCAGGACCAGTGTATTTTTCCGAGATGGATTCAAAATCAAAATGGCTGAGATCGACAAGGTCATGGTATCTTACATAAACTTCCAGGGCAATTTCCCTGGTATACGTGGGCGGAGCAAAGAAATTCAGCTTCTTATACTCGTACCGGTAATTATGCTTTCGGGCGGTTATGTCGGAAAGCACTGCTGATCCGGTGGGAAAGGCCCCGGCCCCTTTTCCGAACATAAATTGTTTGTCGTAAAACTGGCCTTCGATAATCACCCCGTTATATTCCTCCTCAACATTGAAAATATACTCATCAGTGCTTACCAATTTTGGTAACACGAACATACTGAATTTTTTACCGTTAACCTTGCAAACCTGCGCTACCAGCTTAATTTTCTTGCTCTTCTCGCGGGCATAGAGTATGTCGTGGTCGGAGATATTGCTGATCCCATAGTGGAATACCTCTTCAGGATCCACCAGGGTTCCAAAACCATGCAAAGCCAGAATGATCAGTTTAAACATACTGTCGAAACCATCAACGTCGAAACTCGGATTACTTTCGGCAAAACCAAGCTTCTGGGCATGCTTGAGAGCTTCGTCATAGGTCCAGCCCTCCTGGAAAATCCGGGTCAGGATAAAATTGGACGAACCGTTCAGGATACCGGTGATTGATTGCAGCAAGTCATTATCATAATATTCTTCCAGATTACGGATCACCGGTATACTCCCGCAGGCTGAAGCATCATACAAAAGGGCTACGTTGTTTCCCCTTTGAATTTCAATGAGTTCTTTCAGGTGATGTGCAAGCATGTTCTTATTACCCGAAACAACGGATTTACCTTTCAGCAAGGCGGTCTTCACTATTTCATAAGCTGCTTCTGCATCATCGATCAATTCTACAATAAGATTAATCTCAGGATCGGTTAAAAGATCTTCCGGATTATAGGTAAACAATCTGCTGTCGATTGATCGGGGCTTTTCCTTCTGTTTAACACAGATGGTTTTAATGGTAGCATCGGCGGTTTGCACATCCTGCAAAACCTTATAGAGTCCCTCGCCGACTACCCCAAATCCGAATAATCCGATAACGAGTTTATTTTTCTTTTCAATTTCCATGTAATCAAGCATTTATGATAGGTTTTAATATACTGGTCAAGGCTTCCACTTCGATCAGGAAACCATCATGGCCGTAAAAAGAGTCGATTTCAAAATAGGTTGCATCAGGTACCCATTCAGCAATCAACTGCTGCTCCTCAGGCGGGAACAAAAGGTCACTGGATATACCCACCGCAATAGTTTTGGCCTGTATTTGCGACAGAGCTGCTTCAAGGCCACCCCGGTTTCGTCCGACATTATGTGAATCCAAAGTCTTTGAAACCGTTTGATAGGAATATGCATTAAATCTCCGGTCGAGCTTATGGCCCTGGTATTGCTGGTAGGAAGACGCCTTGAAATTATCCAGCTTGTTTTCGTCGGGATCTGTTTGAGTATTCTGATAGGTATTCCGATTCCTGTAGCTCAGCAATGCAATGGCACGTGCAGCTCTGATACCGTTTGAACCTCCATCCGGTTGGCCAGCCGCAAAAGAATCATCTGCCAGCAAAGCCATACGTTGGGCTTCGTTAAAAGCAATACCCCAGGCTGAGGCCTTTGCGTTGGTAGCCACCGGAGCGATAAACCGGAACAATTCAGGCTCTTCGATGGCCCATTCCAGAATTTGCTGCCCACCCAGAGATCCGCCGATGCCCAGATGTATTTTCCTGATCCCAAGGAACTTCCTTAATTCCATCAGTACTTTAACGATATCCCTGACAGTAATTAAAGGAAAATCTTTCAGATAGGGCTGGCCGGTATCGCGATTAATAGACAGCGGACCTGTTGTTCCATAACAGGATCCGGGAATATTGGCGCAAATGATGAAATATTTATCAGTGTCCATCAGACAACCCGGACCGACCATCCCGGGCCACCAGTCATAGACATCAGAATTGGCAGTCAAAGCGTGGCAAACCCAAATCACATTATCGAGCGACTCATTCAGCTTCCCGAACGTATGAAAAGCAACCTGCCATCTTGGCAAGATAGCTCCGCTTTCCAACCGGAGCGGCTTCTTAAATTCGAAGATATGCGGTTCCAACTGTGTCATAACCGAGCAATTGCCTGTTCGAAATCTGCGATAATATCGTCGATGTGTTCAAGACCGACTGAAACCCTGAAGAGATTGGGATGAACACCTGCAGCCAGCTGCTCAGCCTCACTCAATTGCTGATGCGTGGTTGCAGCCGGTTGTATGATCAAGGTACGCGTATCGCCAACATTCGCCAAATGACTGACAAATGAGAATTTCTCAACCAGATGACGGTTCACCTGCTTATCGCCTTTAAGAATAAAAGATAATACTCCGCCAAATCCATTTTTTAGATATTTAAGAGCAAGCCTGTGGTTAGGATCATTTTTCAAACCCGGGTAACCCACCTTCTCAACTTTAGGATGCTTTTGAAGGTACTCAGCAAGGGCCAGGGTATTCGCACATTGCCGGTCGAGCCGGAGCGAAAGGGTTTCGAGGCCCTGAAGGAGCAGAAAAGCATCGAAGGGACTAAGCGATGGACCGAAATCCCTGAGGCCGATGGTTCTTGCACGAACGATATAGGATTGATTTCCAAATTGTTCAAACCATTTAAACCCATGATATTCAGGGGAAGGATCGGTTAATTGGGGAAACAGGCCGTTGTCCCAGGGGAAATTCCCGCCATCGACAATGACACCTGCAATAGTGGTTCCATGACCACCGATCCATTTGGTTGCCGATTCGACCACAATATTGGCTCCGTAATCGATGGGACGGCAAAGATAACCTCCGCCGGCAAATGTATTATCGACAATGAAGGGGATCCCGTGCTTCCCGGCCAGTCGGGCAAAGGCCTCAAAATCCGGAATGGAGAAACCCGGATTACTGATGGTTTCAACATAAATTCCGCGTGTGTTGGCATCAATCAGCCCGGCAAAATCCTCAGGTTTGTCTGATACGGCAAACCTGACTTCAACACCCAGATTCCTAAAACTATAGCGGAACTGGTTTAATGTCCCGCCATATAAGAATGGTGAAGAGATGAGGTTATCTCCCGGTTTCAGGATGTTGTTCAGGGCGATGAACTGTGCGGCATGACCGGAAGCAACTGCCAGGGCACCGGTTCCGCCTTCAAGTACGGCAATCCTTTTTTCGAAAACCTCGACTGTTGGATTGGAGATTCGTGTATAAATATGTCCGGCCTCCCGAAGGTCAAAAAGGGCTGCCGCATGATCAGCATCCTTGAAGACATAGGAAGTAGTCTGATAAATCGGGACTGCCCGGCTGAGTGTATCTGAATCGGGCTGGTGACCGGCATGGATTTGCGATGTTTCGAATTTATATGACATGATGTTAAGATTTAGCGATTTTTACGCGTTGCAAAACGCGTTATGAAATAGTAAAGAATCGTAAAGAGAAGTTAAGAAAAAGATAGAATTGAGAGAGATTGGCCAATAACTCTGGTCGGGAGTTCAGGGGCAAGCTGGTTCAGGCTTACCCCAAAAGCATTAACATATCCATCATCCGGAGGGTGGAAGAATTCTGATATGCTGAAACCTTTGAGTTCATAATGCTTATTTTCAAGGGGCAAAGATAAAAACTCTTTTTAAAATATTCGTAGTTTTAACAAATTGAACGTTGAATTGTTCGATCAACAAATTTTACCACCATGATTGCAGGTATTCTCAAGGAAAAAATTGGAGAGAACCGGGTTATTCTTTTACCTGAAACAGTTGTTGAGCTGATAAAAAAGAAAGTGGAGGTCTGGGTAGAATCCGGAGCCGGAGCCCGAGCCTACTCTTCAGATGAAATGTATGTAAATGCGGGAGCACTTATCACAACCGCAGAAAAGATTCTGGATGGAGCTGATTTGCTGTTGCGTATCTCACCTCCTGAAACCGGCTGGATGAAACAGATACGTGGAGACCAGGTTTGGATTGGTGTACTCAATCCGCTGTCCGACAAAGAGATGGTTCAACAGTTGATTACCCATAAACTTACCACCTTTAGCCTTGATATCATACCAAGGACCAGCCGTGCACAGGCCATGGACATCTTATCCTCTCAGGCAACAGCTGCCGGATACCGTGCTGTGCTTGATGCGGCGATGCACCTTCCGACATTTTTCCCGATGTTTATGACGGCTGCCGGCACCATTACGCCGGCCAAAGTCATGATTATCGGAGCCGGCGTTGCCGGTTTGCAGGCCATAGCCACCTCACGCAAACTGGGTGCCCGGGTAGAAGCATTTGATGTGCGGACTGCCGTAAAGGAAGAAGTGGAAAGCCTGGGTGCAAAATTCATCGAAGTGGAAGGCGCCCTAGATGATAAATCGGCCGGCGGATACGCCGTAGAACAAACGGAAGAATACAAGGCCAGGCAAAGGCAGACTGTTCATGACCATGCAATTAAAAGCGATGTGATTATTACCACGGCACAGATCCCTGGAAAAATGGCACCCAAACTTCTGATGAAAGAAACCGTTGAAGGCATGAAAGCAGGGTCTGTCATTGTGGACCTGGCAGCATCGACCGGCGGTAATTGCGAATTGACTGTCAATGGTGAAACTTTCGAGCATAACAGGGTCAGGATAATCGGACAATCGTACTACCCCTCCACCCTCCCCAAGGATGCCAGTAAGATGTTTGGGAAAAATGCGCTTAATTTCATGAGTCTCCTCATTTCAAAGGACGGATCCCTGAACCTGGATTTTGAAGATGACCTGGTAGCGGGAACCTGCGTAACGCGCGACGGGGAAATCGTAAATCCAAGAGTTAAAAGTTTATATTCCTAATTTATACCTGCCATGCAAGACATTCTTAGTTTTATTTATGTGCATAAAGAAGCCATATTTGTCATTGCCCTGTCCATACTTCTGGGTATCGAAGTGATATCGCATGTACCTGCAATCCTTCATACCCCGCTGATGTCAGGCGCCAATGCCATCCATGGAGTGGTCATTATCGGGGCCATCATTGTGATGGGTCATGCCGACACTACCGCTTCCCTTATTTTGGGATTCCTGGCAGTGATTCTCGGGACCCTTAACGTGGTTGGCGGTTTTGTGGTTACCGACAGGATGCTGGAAATGTTCAAGAAGAAAAAAAAATAACCCATGGAGCTATTAAATAATATACCCGTCGGAGATTCGGTTCTCGAAATCAGTTATCTGATTGCATCGGTACTGTTTATCTTCGGATTAAAAATGCTCAGCCACCCGGAGACGGCAAGGAAAGGCAATTTTCTGGCCGCCATCGGCATGGGTTTAGCTATTGTTTGCACACTGCTGTTTCATAAGAAGGAGGGTGAGCCCATCGGTCATATCGGACTGATATTATTAGCTATAGCCATCGGAACAGCGATCGGCTGGACCATTGCGGTGAAAGTGAAAATGACCGCCATGCCTCAGCTCGTTTCCTTTTTTAATGGAATGGGGGGCGCAGCTGCCGCATTGATTTCGCTGATGGAATTTCCACGGATAAATCCCGATCTGATTGCCAAAAGCGGCATGATGAACGGTCATGCCCTGGCCATACTTATCGGATTGGTTATTGGAAGTGTCTCCTTTGCCGGAAGTATGATTGCCTTTGGGAAACTGGCGGAAAAGATCGGTGATCCCAAACTCAAGTTCATGCGGGTGATTAACCTCCTGTTCCTGGCCGGAATTTTGGTTTTCGTCGCCTTTATCCTGGCTCAGGGTCAGGTCGATCCGAAAGAAATCAGCTGGATGGCGTATGTTCTTCTCGGAATGTCATTAATATATGGTATAACCTTTGTGATCCCGATCGGCGGGGCCGATATGCCGGTTGTCATTTCACTGTTGAACTCTTTCACCGGCGTAGCAGCGGCCATGGGCGGATTTCTATATAATAACCAGGTGATGCTGACCGGAGGGATCCTGGTAGGCTCAGCCGGGACCATTCTGACTGTTCTGATGTGCAAGGCTATGAACCGTTCCCTGCTGAATGTGATCATCGGGGCATTCGGAGGAGGCGGAGCCGGTTTGGATAAAGTGGCAGGATCAATCAAGGAGATCAGCGTCAGCGATGCTGCCGTCCTTTTAAGTTACAGCCAGAAAGTGGTCATTGTTCCGGGATATGGTCTGGCAGTCGCACAGGCCCAGCATATCTGCCATGAAATGGAAAAACTGCTGGATGAAAAAGGCGTTGATGTTCGCTATGCCATTCATCCCGTGGCTGGCAGGATGCCGGGCCACATGAATGTACTGCTTGCAGAAGCCGATGTCTCCTATGATAAGTTGCATGAGAGCGACGAAATCAATGAGGATATGAAGAATGTAGATGTCGTGGTTGTCATCGGTGCCAATGACGTGGTCAATCCGGCTGCGGTGGATGATCCTTCCAGTCCGATTTACGGCATGCCTGTGGTGAGGGTATGGGAGGCAAAAAGTGTCATTGTCATGAAACGCGGAATGGGCAAAGGCTATGCTGCGATCGAAAATTTCCTCTTTTACAACAACAACACGCGCATGCTCTTTGGAAATGCCAAGGACAGCATACAGAAGCTGATCGGGGAGATTAAAAACCTTTAACAAGGCAGAAGGCAAAAATTAGTCTTAAGATCTTAAGATTTAATTTAATCCTCAGAGAAGTGTCATCCCCGCGCAAGCGAGGACCGCTACCCCTACCTTTAATTAAATTCCCGCGCGGGGACCAACCTTCATATTAATGTCTTAAGATCTTAAGACTAATTTTTGCCTTCTGTTTTCTGCCCTTTGCCTTCTGCCCTTTGCCTTTTCAGCTAGCTAATTAAAATTTGAAGTTCCCGCTCTTCCTTCCACCGTCCGCGGGTGAAATCAGGGAATTTAACCGGAACGGAACCCAATTCTACGGAGATTTCCGAAATCGGGGTAACCACGCTCCAGGATGCTGCATCATATACATCCATATCCAGTTGAACTCCACGGTTCAGGTTGTCGATCATACGGTAAATCTCAACGAAGTCCATTCCGCCATGACCGCCGTATTTGGTGATTTCAGCTTTCAGTTTTGTCCATATGGGATGATTGTAATCAACCTTATATTTCTGATAGTCCTCATCCTTCAGCCAATCATGTCCTTTTTCACCAATGCAAAGCCGGCTTGGATATCCTTCGTGGTAAGCCTTGGTACCGGCCAAACAATTTTTCCGTGAATAGGGTCTTGGAGTGACAATATCATGGTACAATTGAATCATGCGTCCCTTTGCCGTCTTAATGAGACAGGTATTCATGTCGCCATGCTTGAAATCCGTCCGGTTATAAAATTCATTATCCGGACTCACCGTTTTCGAATACTCGGTATAGGAAGCCTGGAGTGAGCTTTGCGAAACGAGGAATTCCATCCGGTCGCCACGGTCGATATTCATATATTGCGTAACCGGGCCTAAACCATGGGTTGGGTATATATTTGCGTCGTGGGCCAGATTATGACGGATTCTCCACATTTTATAGTAGGAATCATCAAACAGCATCGATCTGAGGTTATGAATATAGGCTGCCTCACCATATGTCAGGGTACCGAATACTCCCTGCCTGGCCATATTCAATATCCAGAGTTCTTCTTCACCATAGCAGCAGTTCTCGAGCATCATGCAATTCCGCTGAGTTTCTTCTGCGGTATTGACCATCTGCCAGCACTCATCAAGGGTGGTTGCCGCAGGAACCTCCACCGCTACATGTTTTCCCTTTCTCATCGCTTCAACAGCCATTGGAACATGCATATCCCAATGGGTAAAAATCAATACCAGGTCCAAATCATCCCGGGCAACCAGGTCCTTCCAGGCATCAGCCGTCCCTTTATAGACCATCGGATTCTGACCGCGCTTCTTTAGGGCTTCAAAGGTCCGGTTGGCATACCGCTCCTGGATATCACAGATGGCAATAATTTTTGCCTTGTCCGGGCATAAGGCATCAACCAGCATGGTCATTCCTGAACCCCGGTTTCCCAGGCCAATGATCCCCACCCTGACCTGCCTGATCGGAGGAACAGTCAACCCGATCACCGAGTTTCCGGTAATTGACGGGGTTTGAGAAATCCGGTCAATGATTTCTTCGATATCAGGGGTACCCTTGGCATTGATCAATCGGGGAATACCCATAAATGCCCCGGTTAACGCTGATATACGCAAAAACGATCTGCGATCGACATGTCCTTTCATAACAGTTTGTTTTAGATGAAGGCATAAAAATAAGGCGTAAAGCCGGATTCTGCAACCATAATTTTTTCTTACATTTTATCCATTTAATAATTAAAAGTGTATTTTTAACAATTATTATCGATTCCTGGAAAAAACCTAAAACTTAGTATCATGGTTGGTTTTCATTGGTTGGATTGGACGGTGCTTGGCTTATTTGGCCTGGCACTCGTCGGAATTGTGGTTTGGGTCAGCAGAATGAAAGAGGAAACAACTTCAGATTACTTTCTTGCTGGCCGTGATGCAACCTGGTTGGCCATTGGCTCTTCCATCTTCGCATCCAACATTGGTTCTGAGCACCTGGTGGGTCTTGCCGGTGCGGGTGCATCTACCGGAATGGCCATGGCTCACTGGGAGATGCATGGATGGCTGATCTTGATTCTGGGTTGGGTTTTTGTTCCTTTTTATGCCAGGAGCGGAGTGTTTACGATGCCTGAATTTCTTGAAAAAAGATATAATTCGGGAGCCCGGTCATTGCTATCCATTATTTCGCTGGTGAGCTATGTGCTGACAAAAGTAGCGGTAACGGTATATGCAGGAGGAATTGTGTTTAAGCAGGTTCTCGGCATTGAAACTTTCATGGGGATCGACTTCTTCTGGATCAGTGCGATCGGATTGGTTGTCATTACCGGCCTATTTACCGTGATAGGCGGAATGAAATCTGTTTTGTACACTTCCATACTTCAGACGCCGGTACTTTTGATCGGCTCCATTGTCATCCTCGTGGTAGGTCTGACTAAACTGGGGGGTTGGCACGAGATGATGGAGATCTGCAGGCAGCATACCACTCCTCTTGGTGATTCCATGACGAGCCTGATCAGGTCGAAGGATGACCCGGATTTCCCCTGGACCGGTGTTATCCTGGGGTCAGCCATCATCGGATTCTGGTATTGGTGCACCGATCAGTACATCGTTCAAAGGGTTCTATCAGGCAGGGATCAGAAACAGGCCCGCCGGGGTGCCATTTTCGGGGGTTACCTCAAACTGACGCCTGTATTTATCTTCCTGATTCCAGGAATGATCGCCTATGCACTGAACCAAAAGGGACTGATGACCCTGACCAGTTCAGATGCCGCGTTTCCGACAATGGTTTCCAATCTGCTTCCTATCGGACTGAAAGGTGTGGTGGTTGGAGGATTGCTGGCGGCCCTGATGAGCTCGCTGGCTTCCCTGTTTAATTCCTCGGCTACCCTATTTACGGTTGATTTCTATAAAAAATACCGGCCTGTATCCACAGAAAAGCAACTGGTTAAGGTCGGACGGTGGGCTACCGTAGTAGTGACCATCCTCGGCGTTCTCTGGATTCCGGTCATGAAAAGCCTGGGTCAGGTGCTTTATCAATATCTTCAGGACGTACAATCATTACTTGCTCCGGGGATTGCTTCGGTATTTTTGCTGGGTGTTTTCTGGAAGAGAGCATCAGCCGCCGGAGGTCTATGGGGTATGATCGTTGGTTTTTCGCTTGGAATGACACGTCTGGGACTTAAAATCTTCCAGACCTCAATCGATCCTGACGGATTCCTATTTAAAACCTTTCTCGCCCCAAACTGGCTTCATTACTGCATTTATCTGTTTTTCATCTGTATCGCAACGATCGTATTGGTCAGTATGTTTACAAAACCGATTTCGGAAGAACGGCTGGTTGGTCTCACCTATTTTTCATCGACTGCCGAACAGAGAGCTGAAACCCGCGCCAGTTATGACAAATGGGATATCATTAATTCAGTGATCATTCTGTCAATTGTGGTGGCATTTTATATCTATTTCTGGAAATAATTTTTTAACCAATGTATAAGCCAAGATTACCAAAGATCGGCCTGCTGGGTATCATGCAGGAGTTGTATGATAAGTCGTTGCCGGGGATCACCGCACACCAGGAGGAGTATGCCCGGAATATCGTTCAGGAATTTGCAGGTCGAGTCAACCTGGTTTTTCCAAAAGCAGCCAGAAACCGCGCGGATATTGAAGCCATTGTCAGTCAATTCAATGTTGACCGGCTCGATGGAATCATGATCGTTATGCTCACCTATGGTCCCGGAATGAGGATCGTGAGGGCTTTTCAGGAAAACCACCTTCCTGTATTGTTGGCAAATACCCAACCAGTTTCTGAAGTAACCGGTGACTGGACCATGGAGGACCTCACGTATAATCAGGGAATCCATGGTGCCCAGGATATCTCGAATGCACTGATGAGAACCATGGGAACAGGTTATGCAATCTGCACCGGATACTGGAAGGATGAAGACTTTAAGAGCTACGTTACCGACTGGGGTCATGCGGCCATGGCTGCCTCCGATATGAAAAAGATGAAAATTGCCGAGATCGGTAAAATGCATGATATGGGAGATACCATTGCCGATGAAGCCGCCTTTATGCGAGTGATGGGTCCGGTCATTCACAAAGAACATATCGGGGAGATCCATAGAAATATGGAATTGGCCGGTATTGAACAGGTCCGTAAAGAAATGGCTTTCAACTTTAAAACTTTCCTGGTTGACAAGGACATGCCTGAAAAAAACCATGAATATGCGGTCAGGATGTACCTTGGATTCAGGAAATTTTTGGAAGACCATAATTACTCGGGTTTCAGCGCGCATTTTGATGTATTCAAAGGCGACGGACGATTTGAACAAATCCCTATGTATGCGGCTTCCCGGCTAATGGCCGAAGGCTATGGCTATGCCGCTGAAGGTGATACCAATACGGCCACCATGGTTGCCGCCGGCCATCGTATTCAGGAAAATGCCCATTTTACCGAGATGTATGCTATGGATTGGAAACTGGGCAGCATGCTGATGAGCCATATGGGTGAAGGAAATTATATGATCGCCCGTAAAGACAGACCTATTCGGTTGGCCAACAGGGTTTTGGGTATCGGCGACCTCGAAAATCCACCGACCTGTGTTTTTCAGGCGCAGCCGGGACCGGCCACATTTGTTTCCCTGGTACCGATCGAAGGCGAATATTTCAGGATCGTTCTTACCTATGGTGAGATATTGGACACCCCGGTGGTGCCCTTCATTGAGATGCCTTATTTCCATTTCAAACCTGAAACCGGAGTGAATGCCTGCAATGACGGATGGCTTCGTTTCGGCGGAACTCATCATCAGACTCTTCATCTTGGGGATACCCGGCGGAAGTGGAGAATGCTTTGCGAGATCCTGGGAATCGAGTATGCGGAAGTTTAGGTTATGGAAAAATATGTCATAGGAATAGATTATGGGACGGATTCGGTAAGGGCGGTTATCGTCAATGCCGGAAACGGCAAGGAAGTTTCGAGTGCCGTGGCATGGTATCCGCGATGGAAGGCGGGTTTATTTTGTAATCCCCTGAAAAACCAGTACCGTCAGCATCCTCTTGATTATCTTGAATCAATGGTTCAGGTTGTCGGGGAAGCTCTGGACAAAGCTCCGGCCGGCACGAACGGACGGATTGCCGGAATCTCGTTTGATACCACCGGATCGACACCGGTATTTGTCGACAAACAGGGTACCCCGCTCGCCCTGCTGCCCGAATTCAAGGCGAATCCCAATGCGATGTTTATTCTCTGGAAAGATCATACCGCCATCGCGGAAGCAGCAGAGATTAATGATCTCTGTTCAAGATGGATGATTGATTATTCCAAATTTGAAGGAGGAATCTATTCATCGGAATGGGTTTGGGCCAAGACCTTGCATGTACTTCGGGAAGATCAGGCAGTACGTAATGCCGCTTACTCATGGGTGGAACACTGCGATTGGATGCCTGCTATTTTGACAGGCAGGACGGTTCCGGAAGAGGTTATTCGCAGTCGCTGTGCGGCAGGCCATAAAGCCATGTGGCATGATGATTTTGACGGCTTACCGTCCGAAGAATTTCTTACTGCCCTTGATCCTGTTTTAGATTCATTCAGAAAAAGATTATACCGGAAAACTTATCCGGCCAGCTATAAAGTTGGCCACCTCACGCCTGAATGGTCTGAAAGGCTCGGAATTACAGGCCAGGTTGCCATCGGTGCAGGTGCATTCGATGCGCATATGGGAGCGGTCGGTGGCGGCATTCAACCCTATTCGTTGCTTCGGGTAATGGGTACTTCAACCTGTGATATGCTGATTGCTCCTTATGACGCCATGCAGGGAAAACTGGTCCGGGGGATCTGTGGTCAGGTGGATGGATCCATCGTACCGGGGATGGTGGGTCTGGAAGCAGGCCAATCCGCTTTCGGCGATGTTTATGCCTGGTTTAGGAATATGATCAGCTGGCCATTGCAATTCATTACCAATCCAACCGAACGCGAAAGAATTTCGGAATCCATCCTGACCAGGATTACTGAAGAGGCTGCCCTCCTGCCGGATGATGACCTGATACCGCTTGCCTCCGATTGGTTTAACGGACGACGCACTCCGGATGCTGATCAGACCCTTACTGCCACCCTTTCAGGATTAACATTAGGCACCACTGCCCCGATGCTGTTTAAAGCACTCGTTGAGGCAACCGCCTTCGGAAGCCGTGCCATTGCCGAACGGTTCACTGATGAAGGGGTTCCCATCCGGGAAGTCATTGCGATTGGGGGTGTGGCCAAGAAATCCCCATTCGTAATGCAGATCCTTGCAGATGTGATGAATACTCAAATAAAAGTATCTTCTTCTGATCAGGCCTGTGCCCTCGGTGCCGCTATGTTTGCTGCAACAGCTGCCGGAGTTTATTCAACCGCTGAAGCGGCCATGTCCGCCATGGAACAGGGTTTTGATACTACTTTTTACCCTAATCCGAAAAAAACTGAATATTACAATCAAAAATATCGAAAATATAAGGCTTTGGTTGTCTGATAAATTCCATTTCAATCGTTTGAAAAAACGAATTTTTTCTTAAAATTTTCAAATTCGTGTTATATTTGTTTCTTGTCTTAAGTGGAACCAAGACGAACTTCGTGAAGAACCCGCCAGTTGAAAAATTTGATCATTTTAAACCCAAATATTGTTAGGTGTTCATCATTATTGTTTAACCAAATACTAATTTCCTATGAGTAGTAAACTAAGCTTGAAGAAATGCGGCACATTGATCGTGCTGGCATTCTTTATGTTCGCAAGCGTTTATGCACAACAGCTCAGGGTCAGCGGTAGAGTGACGGATGCGTCGACCAATGAATCGCTACCTGGAGTAAACGTTGCAGTGAAAGGATCAGGAACAGGTACTTCAACCGATGGGAACGGAAATTACTCGATTTCTGTTGCCAAAGGCAGTACTTTGGAATTCTCTTTTTTGGGTTACGCCAAACAAGAGGTTGTCGTTGGAAACGCAACTACCATCAATCTTGCGCTTCAGCCTGAAGCAACTGAATTGAATGAGGTTGTGGTAACCGCTTTAGGTATCCGCCGTGCCCAAAAAGCTTTGGGGTATGCCGTCAGCCGTGTAAGTTCAAAAGAGATCACAAAAGTCGGTTCGCCGAACTTTGGCTCCGCACTTTATGGTAAGGCATCAGGGGTCAGGATTACTTCCGCCCCGGGAGGTGCTACCAGTGCTGTTAACATCAACATCAGGGGTATGAACTCTATCAACTTCAGCAACCAGCCTTTGATTATCATCGATGGTATTCCGATCCGCAACGGATCAGCCAACGATGCCGGTTACTGGGGCGACCAGAGAATCCGTGGAAACGGACTGGTTGACATCAACCCGCAGGACATTGAAGACCTGACCGTTCTGAAAGGTGCATCCGCATCTGCCCTTTACGGTTCTGAAGCTGCAAACGGGGTTGTGGTGATCACTACCAAAAAAGGTACTCAGAAACAGGGTCTTGGTGTCGATGCAAGTTACACTTACCTGCAAGAAACGCCGGCATTCCTGCCTCCATTCCAGAACGAATACGGCCCGGGTTATGACAGGGCTACCAACGTTGGAAGTTTTGGTTCTGACGAAGATGGTTGGTTGATGGAAACTGTTGAAGGACAACAGATCCGCCGGCCTATTTATCGTGCCTATGCACAATTCGGACCTAAATTTGACGGCAATCCCGTTATCGGTTGGGACGGCAAAATTCATCCTTATGTTGCTCAGCCTGACAACTGGAAAAACCTGTTCCGTACCGGTTTCAACTCCACTGCCAACGTTGCAGTGAACAAAGCCGGTGAATGGGGCAATGTTCGTTTCTCCTATACCCGCATGGATTATGAAGGAACTCAGAGAGGTGGAAAACACAACAGGAACACATTCAACCTGACTTCCACCCTCAATCTGAACAAAAACTTCAAGGTTGACCTGGGTATGAACTACATTAACCAGTACACTCACAACCGTCCTTATCTGATCAGCCGTATTACCAACAACTTCGGCGGTTTCCTAAGCCGTTTCGACGATGCCCAGTGGTATCTCGACAAATATCAGACCAGTAAGGGTTATTATTTCAGAATGCCTGGCCAGCCCAGTGCTACCCCCGATGAGAACATTAAATATAATATGAGGGCCCAGGATCTTCTGGATTTCTTCTGGAGAACACTTAAAACCCAGAACGATGAATATCAGGATCGTCTGATTTCAAGTATCACCGCAACCTGGACCATTGCCAACGGATTAAACCTGAGGGGCAGGATTGCCAACGATTTCACCTCTATCCGCACGGAAAACCGCGATCCTAACTCAATACCTTTGAGTTTAGGTAATTCCGGCAGCTTCAGTTTAGGTTCATCCATGTTTTCCACCCTTTACGGTGATGCTATTCTTTCTTATGATAAGAAGCTGACCGAAGATTTCGGACTGGTTCTGAATGCCGGTTTTAACGGCCGCAGGGAAACTTACAAAGGAGCAAGTGCATGGACTGTTGACGGTTTGAGTACTGAAAACTGGTACTCCCTGAATGCTTCGGTAAACAGGGGTTCCGCTAACGGAAGCGCCGATTACAATGAACTGCTCAAATATGCCTTCTTCGGAACCGCAAGTTTCAGCTTTAAAGATTATGCTTTCATTGAATTCACAGGCCGTCAGGAATCCTCCTCGACTTTGCCTCCCGGAAGCAACACCTTCTTCTATCCATCTGTTAACGGTAGCTTTATTTTCAGCGACGCCTTTACTCTACCGAGTTTTATTGACTATGGTAAAGTCCGCGTAGGTTGGGGTATCGTAGGTAACGCTCCTCCGATGTATGCTGCCAACAATGCTTACAACCAGGGAACAGTAAACGGAATCGTTTACAACCAGGTTTCAGGCAGTTATGGCAATGACAAAATCAGACCGGAAGAAAAACATGAATTTGAGGTCGGTACTGAAATGAAGTTCTTCGGCAACCGCTTAGGTTTGGAAGCTAACTTCTACAGCAATAAAATCGTTGACCAGATCCTTTGGTTATCCGTTCCTTCCACGGTTGGAGCCAGCAGCATGCTGACCAACATCGGTGAACTGAAAAACGTTGGGATTGAAGCTTCCCTCTATGGATCGCCGGTTCAAACCCAAGATTTCAAATGGGATATCCGTTCCAACTTCTCGAAAAACCGTAATGAGGTGGTCAGCCTGATGAAAGGTGTTGACCGTTTAACTCATGCCAATATTGATGCAGGTGCTGCCTTGATTGTTTCCGAACCAGGACAGCCGATGGGTGATATTCTTTGCTACTTGCCGAAAGTTGATGCAAACGGTACCATGATAGTTGATCCCGTTGATGGATTATACCAGATCGATTTTACCGAAATGAAGAAAGTGGGTAACGTTACACCGGATATCGTAGGTGGTATCGGCAACTATCTGGAGTACAAAAACTTCTTCATTGATTTCACGATCGACTTTAACCTCGGAAGCGAAGTCATGTCAATTGCCCGTCAATACATGAAAGGTGCCGGTATGTTTGAAGAAACCCTGAAATACAGGGATGAGGCAAACGGCGGTATTGCTTATTATATTAATGGTGACGGAAAAAAAGTGGCTGACATTGCAACTGCCCCGACCGGTGCAAAAATCTTCCATGATGGTTTGATCCTCGAAGGTAATAAACCTGACGGTACCAAAAATGATGTGGTCGTTGATGCAGCTTCTTTCTATCTCAATACCTACACCTGGGGTGCCAACCCGGCATGGGGGATTCCTTATAGCCGTTACGATGATGCCGTTGTTAAAAACGACTATGTGAAATTCAGGGAATTATCCATCGGATACTCTTTGCCCTTGAATATTGCCAAGAAAATTGGTTGCAACAATCTCCGCATCGCCCTGATTGGCAGTAACCTGTTTTATATCTACCGCACCATGAAGGAATTTGATCCTGAAACCAACATCGGATCAAGCTGGGTTAATTCGGCTATTGTTCAGGGGTCAACCGCAGCAACCAGAAGCATGGGTATCTCATTACGTGCAAGTTTCTAATAACGACATAAACATTTAGAAATATGAAAAAAAGAGTTTATATAGTAATAATGGCCTTCGCCTCTTTTGCACTCATTTTTAATAGTTGCAAGAAAAGCGATCTGGAAACATTATACCCGAATCCGGCACAATCTTCAACCGCAACGGTTGAGAATTTCCTGACCGGAGTCATTGCGAGTGCCAATCCGGTTGTATTGCCTTTGTACTGGAGGTTCTTTGTGGTTGAACAACCGACTCTGGGCCATTACACCCAGACGATGGGATGGGTAAATTCAAAAGATCAGTTCATTCCACCGGCTGCAGCCATGGATTGGAGATGGAATACCTATTACAACACCCTCACCCAGTTCAGGGTTATGGAAAATTTGTACAACAAGCTGGAAACGGCAAACCAGGCTGAATATAGAATATTCATGATGGCTGCCACGATCTTTTTCTATGATCAGACCCAGCAGACGGTCGACCTTTTCGGTGACATCCCGTGGTCGGAAGCCGGTAAAGTCCGTGAGATTGGTAACCTCGACGAATCGTTACCGAAATACGACGATGCCAAGACCATTTACACCACCATACTGGCCGACCTGAAAGTGATGGCTGATGAATTCACCACGATTTCAGTTCCTACCTTCTATGCTGGATTATTCGCCAAAAAGGATTTTCTGAATCATGGAGATATCGTCATGTGGCAGAAGTATTGCAATTCACTGCGCTTAAGGTTGCTCATGCGTGGTTCCGATGTTATGCCAACTGCAGAAATCGGTGAAATCCTGAATAATCCAACTAAATACCCGGTTATTGAATCTAATGCAGATGCAATTATGCTGGATGAACCAGGTCCGGACCTCTGGGCTGGTCAGGAGATTCGCAGCGCAATGGAAACATGGGGTGTTTATGATGTTGCTCCTTATGCTATGGTTAAAAACATGATGGATAATGCCGACCCAAGGCTTGACATCACTTTTGACCCGAATAAAAATGGCGAATGGATTGGCATGAACCCGCTGGAAAATGCTTCCGTACAGAACCAGAAATTATCTGACGGTCTGGTGGCAAGGTATGATACTTCCTCCTTTACAAGAAATACCTTCTTCCCCGGATTCATCATTACAGCTGCTGAAGTCAGTTTCATGAAAGCTGAAGCCATTCAGAAGGGATTCGCCACCGGTGATGCAAAAGCTGCTTATGAAACCGGTATCGACCAATCGATCGATATGTGGTTTGGTATTAACGAAACCGGCACTTACAGGGCTCCACTCGATCGTCCGACGGCAACCCAGATCTCCGCTTACAAAGCAAGTGCAGCAGTATCCTGGGCTAATAACACGGATAAAGTTGCCCTGATTGCCACCCAGAAATGGTTAAATACCGGATTGGCACAAATGCCGCAGACCTGGGCTGAATACCGCAGGCTCGACAAGCCATCGTTTGTATTCCCTGAGGATCCGACCAGCCAGCAGAAAGTTCCGCCGGTAAGGTGGTTATATCCTGTAACTGAAAAGGATCTGAACGGTATTAATTACGATGCTGTAAAAGCTCAGTCAGATCTGAATAATAAAGTTTTCTGGGATATCAAGTAAGTACTCTCGAAGACTGTTTAACAAAAGAGGCCGGGGAAAACCCCGGCCTCTTTTTATTTCACACCCACACCTCACACCCAAACCCACACCCACCTCGGGGATTACGCCTCCCGCTGGTCGGCGTGATCCGCGGGGGGAGCCGGTCAAAGCCAGTTGCGATTACCTTCCTGCGGAAGCTAGCTTTTTTCTTGTCGGCAACCCACCAAACAAGTTTGGCGGTTGTCTCCATGAAAAAAGCCAGCTGCTCTGTAATCGCAACTGGCTTTGGCGGAGAAAGAGGGATTCGAACCCCCGGTGCCCTCGCAGGCACAACGGTTTTCAAGACCGCCGCGATCGACCACTCTGCCATTTCTCCGAGCTGCAAATTTAAAAATCTTTCTCGAATTACTGCAACGACAGTTGAACAAACCCTCTGAAACCCCCATATCCGTTCATAAAACGTCCACAAAATGGAAAATTTATACCCAAATCCGTCGATTAAAGCGGATTTCCTTTTTTTTTAAGGAAATTTCAAAAAAAAAACCATTCTAATTTGCTTAAGATCAATAATGGCCTAAATTTGTATAGCATTGCAACTATTCACTAACCCATAAAATCATTTTTTATGAACAAAGCACAATTAATCGACGCTATCGCAAAGGATGCAAATCTTACTAAAGCTGATGCCAAGAGGGCATTGGATGCATTTGTAAAAACCACCGCACACACACTGAAAAGTGGTGGACGAGTTGCTCTTGTAGGTTTCGGGTCATTCTCGGTTTCCGCCAGAAATGCCCGCACCGGTCGTAATCCACAAACTGGCGCTCCAATTAAGATCGCTGCTAAAAAAGTGGTAAAATTCAAAGCTGGTACTGAACTTACCGGGAAAGTAAAATAACCCGACTATCTTACTAACAGGGAGTGCCATGCACTCCCTTTTTTTTTATTATGGAGTCATTGATTGAATTTCTTTCCGGGTTTGCCACTCCCCACAGGTATCAATTATTCAGGGAGGTAGCAGCCCAAAGAACCCGGTATATCACACTTGTACTGGAGGACATTTATCAGCCCCAAAATGCAAGTGCGGTTTTACGGACCGGCGATTGCCTGGGTATTCAGGATGTTCACATCATTGAGGAAAGAAACCGGTATAAGCTGAACCCGGATGTTGAACTGGGATCCGCTCAATGGCTTGATCTCTATCGGTACAATAAGCCTGAAGGCAACATAAACGAAGCGATTCAGGGACTTAAAGCAAACGGATATCGCATTGTGGCCACAACCCCTCACTCGAAAGATGTTTCGCTGGATGACTTCGACCTTGCACCAGGGAAAATCGCCCTGCTGTTCGGTACAGAATTAAAGGGGCTGTCAGAGCAAGCCCTTAGCCTGTCTGATGAGTTTGTCAGGATTCCAATGTCGGGATTTACCGAAAGCTTCAATATTTCGGTGTCGGCCGCAATACTCGCCTACAATCTCATGCGCGATCTACGAAATTCCACGCTGAATTGGCACCTGACGAAAGAAGACCAGAATCTATTAGTTCTCGATTGGCTCCGAAAAAGTATAAAGCACTCGGAACAACTCGAAAAAAGATTTATATTTGATAATCAAAACAAAGACCCATGGCAATCAAACCTATGAATTGCATCATCATCGAGGATTATGATGAATCACGTAAGCTGGTGGAAATCTTTGTACAAAAAACCAGAATGCTCAATCTGGTTGGGTCTTATGGCAGTGCTTTGGATGCTATCAATGACCAGAATCCTGAAAACAAGGCCGACCTCGTCCTTCTGGACATTGAACTTCCGGAAATGTCCGGACTTGAATATCTGCGGACCCTGGAAGAAAAACCCGTTGTGATTATCCTTTCGGCACAAGAAAAATATGCACTGGAAGCCTTTGAATACGATGTTACCGATTATATCCTTAAGCCGATCACCTATGCCCGTTTCTATAAAGCAGTATCTAAAGCGTATTCTCACTGGCGCAGGCAAAATAATGTACAAAAGGTACAGAACGATATTTTCGTCAAGAAAGGTCATAGTCTGATCAAGCTGAGTTATGATGACATCATCTGGATTGAATCCCTTGAGAATTATGTTCTGGTGATCACCCAGCATGAAAAGCTTGCGGTACACTTTACCCTCAAGGCAATCCTGCAAAAACTTCCCTCTGATGTGTTCCTTCAGGTTCACCGGTCGCATATTGTCAATCTGAACAAAATAGAATCGATCAAAAGAAACAGCCTGATCATCCGTGACAAGACAATGGAACAGGAAGTTCCTGTTGGAAAATCCTATCGTGATCAATTGCTTTCCAGCCTCAACCTGATGTCGCATTAACGGCCATGGACGGCTCGAAGGATCTTTTCCTGAGATATCTTGGACAAACTTCCCCCTACCCGCTTGGATTAGAGGTTTCCAGAGCCGAAGGATGTTATCTTTATGATCCTTCAGGTAAAAAATATCTGGACCTGATCAGCGGTTTTTCCGTCAGTAACCTCGGCCACTGCAATCCTGCGATTATCCGCGCAATTACCGAACAAGCCGGCAGGTATATGCACACGATGGTATACGGCGAACTCATTCAGTCGCCACAGGTGAAATATGCACAGGCCCTGGTCGGTTGCCTTCCGGAAACGCTCAATCAGGTTTTTTTCGTGAACAGCGGATCTGAAGCCGTTGAGGGCGCGCTAAAGCTGGCAAAAAGATTTACCGGCCGGCATGAGCTGGTCTGTTTCAGCAATGCCTATCATGGCAGTACCCAGGGTGCGCTGAGCGTGATGGGAAATGAAATGTACAAAACTGCATTTCGACCACTTATCCCTTCGATCCGAATTCTTGAGTTTAATAATATGGACTCCCTGGAGGCCATTTCTAAGGATACTGCAGCCGTAATTATTGAACCAATCCAGGCGGAAGCAGGAATACTGTCCGCTAGCAAGGAGTTCTTTAAATCGCTTGCAGATCGTTGCAGGGAGGTTGGAGCCTTATTGCTGTTTGATGAAATCCAGACTGGATTCGGCCGTACCGGCACTTTGTTTGCATTCGAAGATACCGGGATTGTTCCTGATATACTGCTACTTGCAAAAGCACTGGGTGGAGGGATGCCTCTTGGTGCCTTCATCGCATCCTCCGATATCATGCATTCTTTAACCCACCACCCGGCGTTGGGGCATATTACCACTTTTGGGGGTCATCCGGTGAGTTGTGCTGCCGGATTGGCATCCCTCCGGATCATCCTGGAGCGCAAACTCCATTTGCGGGCACTGGTTATGGAGAAGCTGGTCAGAAAAAATCTTGTTCATCATTCCATCCTGGAAATCAGGGGAAAAGGGCTGCTTTTGGCTGCCAAACTGGACTCACCCGACAGGGTTACCAGATTTTTTGATTTAAGTCTCCGGAACGGACTGCTCTTTGACTATTTTCTATTCTGCAATGACAGCATCCGGATCGCACCTCCGCTGGTCATTACTGAGCAGGAAATATTGGAGATGTGCCGGCGGATCACCGATACACTGGATCAGACAAACAGCTGATCTATTTGATTTCAAAATCAAGCAGGACCCGGCCTTCAATGTCGGCAACCAGGTGGTCCCCGGGCTTTACCGGTCCTACCCCTGCAGGAGTGCCGGTAAAAATCAGGTCCCCCATCTGAAGGGTGAAAAACCTGGAAACATAAGCAATCAGGTATTCAAAAGTGAAAATCATTTCTGAAGTATTCCCTTTCTGTACCAGCTTATCATTCAGGTTCAGGCCAAAATTCAGATGGTGGATATCCGGAAAATCTGATTTTGCAACAAAATTCCCAACCGGAGCCGAATTATCGAAAGCTTTGGCTGTTTCCCAGGGATGGCCCTTTTCCTTTGATTTCTGCTGGATATCGCGAGCGGTAAAATCAATACCAACCGTTAATTCCTCAAAATAGCGGCCTGCAAAATTCTCTGCAATATTTTTTCCCACCCGGCAAATCCTGATGACAATTTCAAGTTCATGATGAACATCCTTTGAAAAATCGGGGTAAAAAAACGGTTTGTTGCCTTTTATTAGCGCGGTGTCCGGTTTCATAAACACGATCGGCTCAACAGGCACCGGATTATTCAGCTCACGGGCATGTTCTCCGTAATTGCGACCAATACCAATGATTTTCATTATCTTGATTCTCTGAGTTTTAAATATATCCTGGTGATGATCTTTTTAGTATAGGCCGGAAAGTCCCCATCCATCATCCAGCTGTAATAAGACTTCTCGCGTGCGAATACATCAATGACTTTCTGTCCCTTGAATTTGCCAAAATTAAAAAGCTCCTCGCCAGCCTCATTATAGATGATCCGGCCGGCAAAATCGGCAAACTTGCTCCCCTGCCCGATCGATGCAAGGGATTCGACCGTCCGTCCGAGATCATTGTACCGTTCCAACTGGGATTGGAGGATTTCCCAGGTCGCCTCCACATCGGCCATCGCCGAATGGGCATTCATCAGATCCTTGCTGCAATAAAATTTGTAGGCAGCAGCCAGGTTGCGCGGCTCCTTCAGAAAGAATATGGCCTGCACATCGACGAATTTATTATCCTTCAAATCAATATCATAGCCAACCCTGGCAAATTCCTCCGCAAGCATGGGAATATCAAACTTATCCGAATTATAACCACCAAGATCGCAACCCCGTATGATCGAGGCCACTTCACCGGCAATCATTTTAAAAGTCGGAGAATCAGCAATATCGCTGTCGGAAATCCCATGGATTTTCGTGACTTCAGGAGGAATTGGCATTTCCGGATTCACACGGTAGTTCTTGGTCATCTTTTCGCCATGCTCGTTTACCTTGAGCAAGGCCAGTTCAACGATCCGGTCGGTTCCGATGTTCAGTCCGGTGGATTCGATATCCAGGAAAACAATTGGACGGGTCAGTACAATATTGATAAAAGGAAAACCGGCCTGGCTTGGATCCTGTGCATTTTTTTTTGTCATGGCAGTAAAAAAGAACCCCGCCGGGGCGGGGCTATATTCAGGTATTGATCATCATTGGCATGAGCAGCATCAGGAGAGTTTCATCCTCCGATTCCTCTTCTTTTGGCAGAAAGATCCCGGCACGGGTTGGGTCGGCGAGTTCGGCAACAACCTCTTCCCCGACAATATTACTCAGGATATCTATCAGGAAAAGCGACTTGAAACCAATCTCCATATGATCGCCGCCATACTGGCAATTCAGCTTTTCCACAGCGGAAATTGAATAATCAATATCCTGAGCCGATACCACCAGTTGGTTGGAATTGAGTTGAAGCTTCACCAGGTTGCTGGCCTGATTGGAGTAAACGGAAACCCTCCGTAGGGTATTCAGAAAAAGTACCCTGTTGATAAAAACCTTGTTGGGGTTATTTTTAGGGATTACCGACTCATAAGCCGGATAGTTGCCTTCAACCAGGCGACAGATCAGTTTATATTCGGAAAGGGTAAAAATGGCATTCTTTTCATCGAAGGCCAGGTTAACCTCATTCTCTTCCCTCGGAAGAATGTTTTTCAGGAGGTTTGCAGGTTTTTTGGGAAGTATAAATGAAGATTCTTTTTCGCTCTTAATGTCTTTTCTCCTGTAACGGACCAATTTATGGGCATCCGAAGATACGAAAGTGACATGGTCCAGACGTAGTTCAATCAGAATCCCGTTCATAACGGGCCGTAATTCATCATCGGCAGTGGCAAAAAGTGTCCGGTTGATACCCTTGTTCAATGAATCGGCGGGAAATGAAACTTCGGTGATCCGGTCCTCTTTCAATCCCTGCAGAACAGGAAAGTCGATCCCCGGTTTTCCGACAATACTGAATTTCCCGTTTTCCGAAACGATATCAATTCCCAAAGAATCCAGGTTGATATCGAAAGTAAGGGGCTGTTCCGGAAATTCCTTTAACGTATCGATCAAAATTCTTGCAGGTATCGCAATAGAACCGTTGCCATCGGCATTTTCCATGGTCAGACTGGTAATCATGGTGGTTTCGAGGTCTGAAGCCGTAACCACCAAAACACTCTCATTCAATTTGAACAAAAAATTATCCAGAATCGGCAGGGTATTTTTTGTACTGATCACACGGCTAATAGCTTGAAGATGTGATAGCAGATCTGTGCTGGAAATAATAAACTTCATAATGCTTTCCTGTTTAACAATCAATTTTATTGTTTCGCCCTCTAAAATTAGTAAAAAGCGGTTGATTCAAACCTGTGCCTGAACTAAATTATAAACAACTTATTATTACCGGGCCGGGATAATGAAATTCTGCGAATTTGCGAATAACGAACCAAATACGAAATACTGGATGACAACCCATTGCTTGTCGTCTATCTGGGCCCACATGCGTTCATCATCCCATACCAAAGGTATCCCTTCATTGTCGAGTTTACCATTGCCCGGGCGCCTGTAAGCCGTTACCTTTCGGGTAACACCTTTACTGTCGTGGAGGGAAAGTGCCCGGTAAGGCCTCGCAGCCAAAAGGGAGTCCTTGATATGCCGGGAAAGGCTGTCGGCGAAAAACTCGAAATTGACCTTTTCAAATTGGCTGATATAAAAGCGGATCCCCAGGGTATCCAGGGTTCCCCCGATAGCCCGCCCACCGGGTAAGGCCAGGTCAAACTTATTGTCACCGGGACTGGCCAGGGTAAATGAAGCATCCGGATTATCCGTATTGGTTACCGATACTTCCTTGATATCATTGAAGTTATAATTGAACAGCTGGGTGGATCTCCAGGCGATTTCGTCAATAAAAAACCGTGTGGATAAATAACCTACGAAACCGGGTATATGCACAACAAACGGAACAGATGAGCCTTCCAGCATCATAAATGTCCCCATCTGGTCCTGTGTCGGTCCGCCTACGAAAATGGTCTTTAGCAGTTTCTTCCCTTGGTATACTTCCACCTTGGTATTGCGGGTGGCGAGCATCCTGACGGCATTGTCGAGCATGGAAACTGACACGGGAGATTTTACCCGGATCCGGTTAAGGGTTTTCAAGAGGACATCGATGGCATCGGCCCGTGCAACATACTTGTCATTAACCATCCAATGTTTATCTTGACGGGTAAGCGTAACGCTTTGATTATCTTTGGTTACCATGAATATCCGGTCAACCGAGGCCGTATCCTCAACAGCAAAATCCCTCAGTTCACGTTTGATGCTGCTGTTGCTGACGCGGGACACCAGAATAATGGCCAAAATCCCCAATACAATAATAATCCCGATTATAATTCCATTCTTTTTCTTCATACTATTTCGAATACTTACGTTTTCGTACTATCATGTAAATCAGCCCCATGGCTATAATGAGAAGGACCGGCAGTCCGACATTGAACAGTTGCCAGAAACCCTTCTCCTTGGTAATTTTTATCCGGTCGAGCAGCCTGACTTTCACTTCCCGGTTGCGAAGGTCCATAACACCTGAATCGTCGAGAAGATAATTGACACAGTTCAACAGAAACTCGCGGTTCCCGAAAGTAGTATTGGTAGCCTGATCAAATCCAAGCGGCTGAGTCAGGTATTTCCCGTCCTTGACAGTGACCCCATTTCGGGCGCAGTCCCCATCGGCAACCACAATCATTTTTGACGGCACTGCGCTTTTATCGTAGACTTTAAAAACAGGATTATTTATAAAATCTGCCATCAGCCTGTTCTTGTAATGACTGGTAAACTCTCCTTCCATAAGCACAGCGACGGGTAAATGCTGCAAGGAGAATTTAGACGGATCAGGCTTCTCAGCAAAAATATCAGTCGAAACCCGGATGGGTGACCTGACCACCCTGCTTTGGTCCGAAGAGGTCAGTATAACCGATTTACGGACTTTAGGATCCTCACCCACCGTATCAATGGGACTGACAAAATCAAATTTTACCGGGTTGATATTTCTTGATATCGGATTATCCGGTCTTCCCTGGATCAAAGGGAAAAAAGGGAAATACGCCAGCTTCCATTCCGGCTTTTCCGCACCTTCAGGCGCCGCATTCACCGGCATCAGCGCACATTGAAAATCCTGGATCAGGCTTGAATTTATGCGGGCTCCGTAGGAGTAGATGATATCACCCAGATTGACAGCACTGTTGATCTCCCCCATGGTTTCATTGGAGGTGGCAAGCGGAGCCAGGTTAACCTTAACCGCATCCACCAGCCAGAGCACTTTGCCTCCGCGCATGATAAACTGGTCAATGATGAATTTATCCTTTTCCGAATATTTAGTCGTTGGATCGGCGATGACAATAACCTGACAGGCATCAAGCGCATCAATTTTTTCGCCTATCTCGATCCGTTTGACGACATAAAAATCACCAATGGCACGCGCCAGCCGGGATACCTGATACTGGTCAAGCTCGCCATGACCCTCGATAAATCCCACCGTAGGAGTATTCTCACGCGACACGGTACGGATGCCGGTGATAAACTCGTATTCAAGGGTCTCTATTGATTTATTGATACTTGCATCATTGAAACTTCCGGTAACATTACCCTGAAAAAAATTGACCACCCGTTCATATTCCTGTCCGTGCTGACGGTAGGTCACCGTGGCAGCAGGAAAAACGACCTGTTGGGTCTTGCTTCCGTCGCTGTTCACCGACTGCACATTAAAATAGATCAGTCCGTCCTTTGCCAATGCATCATACACTTCCCTCCGGGTTTTCTGGTCAGGGCTTTCCGAGGGGTTGACAAATTCGAATTCAATATTCTGCTTACCGTAAAGTTTGAACTCATCGAGCAGTTCCCGTGTAGCCTTTTGCAACCTCCTGAAACCTGCCGGAAGGTTGTCATCACCCAGATAGACCTTTACATAGACAACATCCTTAAGTTCTTTTAGGTATGTTTTGGTGCCGTTTGAAACCGTGAACCGCTGTTCCTGCGTCAGATCAAAACGATAGTATAGATAATAGCCGACCAGATTAACCAGGATCACCACGATCAGGAGGAGGGCCAGTTCCAGAATATTCTGCCGTTTTACTTTTTTTTTGTCCATCTTAACCTCCTACCATTTACGGCTTTCAAGAACCACCTTCGTAAAAAGAACAAACACCGCAATAACGGAGACAAAGTAAAGAACGTCGCGAGTGTCGATCACCCCCCGGGAAAGGGAATTATAATGATAAGAGATTCCCAGGCCGGCGACAAAGTTCTCAAGCCCCCCGGAAAGTCCCAATTTTGAAATGTAACTAAATCCCAGGAAGAGAAGGAAGCAGCCGGTTACCCCCAAAATGAACGAAACAATCTGATTCTCAGTAATAGAGGAGGTAAACAGACCAATGGCCACATACACGCCGGCCAGGAAAAACAGTCCGATGAATGACCCCCAGAATCCTCCGGTATCCAGGTTACCCCTGGGACTTCCGAGCCACATGACGGAGAAAAAATAAACCAGTGTGGGAAGAATGGACAAAAGAACCAGGACAACCCCGGCCAGGTATTTTGACAGGATGATCTTCAGGTCGCTTAATGGCCGGCTCAGCAAAAGCTCAAGAGTACCGGTCCGTTTTTCATCTGAAAACAGCCGCATGGTGACTGCCGGAACCAGGAAAAGGAAAACCCAGGGAGCCAGGATAAACATAGGATCCAGCGTGGAGTACCCTGATTCCAAAACATTGAATTCTCCGGGAAACACCCAAAGAAACAGTCCGTTAAGTACCAGGAAAACGATGACCACAATGTAACCTGTCAGGGAACTGAAGAACCCATTTATCTCACGTTTCAACAAGGTTAACATAAAAGCATTTTTTTTGAGCCTCAAATGTAGGAAAAAAAAGAAACCCATCAGGGTTCGAGAGCTATATGGCATATGATTCCGGCCGCAGTTGCTGAAGCCTCATTATCACCTAGTTTATCACTTAATTCCTTATATCCGGCAGCCATCCGAATGAGGAAAGGCTGGTCATTCAAAATCCTGTCAAGACTGATTTTAAGATGGTGTGCAGTTAACCGGCCCTGTATCAGTTCATCCACGCATGCCCGGTTGAGGATCAGGTTCACAAGCGAAATATGTTTGATCCTCACGAGCAGTCTGGCAATCAGGAATGATAAAGGGGCTGTTTTATAGCAAACCACCTGCGGTGTTTCTAACAAAGCCGCCTCCAGGGTTGCCGTTCCTGAAGTGACCAGGGCGGCATCTGCGATCATTAATAACTCAAGTGTTTTCCCGTAATAAACCGGTACATCAGCCCGATCAACCACTTCACAGTAAAAATCGGTTGAAAAATGATCATGGCCAGCAATGATGAACTGATATTCAGTAAATTGATCAATCATTTGGGCCATAATGGGCAGGATTTTGGTTATCTCCTGACGGCGGCTGCCAGGTAGCAGGGCGATCACCGGCTTCCCTGGCAGATTTAATGCCGACCGGATGGCGATGACGTCCGAATTCCGGACTTTTTGCACGTAATCCCTCACCGGATTTCCAACGTAATCACACCTGACACCATAATTCTCAAGAAACTCCTTTTCAAAGGGGAGAATACAGAGCGACCGTTCGGTATAAAGGGCAAGCTTGTTAGCACGGCCAGGCATCCAGGCCCAGACTTTAGGGGTAATATAGTAGACCGACCTGATGTTTTTGGATTTGAGCCACCTGATCAATCTGAGGTTGAACCCCCCATAATCGATAGGAATCACAATATCGGGATGAAAGGAAAGAATTTCCCTTTTACAAATACGAAAATTTGCACTGATTCTCAGTGCTTTAATAATTAGTTGGGTAAAACCCATAAAAGCCATGTCGCGAATGTGGATAACCGCTTTTCCCCCCACCCTTTCCATGAGGTCACCGCCCAGGAACTTGAATTCGGCTGCCTTGTCGGTTTTCAGTATCGACTCCATGAGCATGGAGCCATGCTGATCGCCAGATGGCTCACCGGCAATCAGAAAATATTTCATCTTGTTATCCTAATTTCCACTATAAGAATCGGATACATAGCACGACAAAGGTAAAAAGGAAAGTGGCCAAAAGCACACCACGGGCTGATTTCAGATAATTCATCCGGATAAAGAGAAAGAAAAGCAGCAAATCCGGCAAAACTGCCAGTGAAATAATATGGGTCAGGATTCCAAGGTTCTGATAAACCTTAATAAAATTGATCAGGCTAAGATCGCTGTAACGTGCAAAATAATAACAGGTTAATGCGATGAGCGGAAGGATTATTCCGGCAGCGGCTCCAATCCAGATATTATTAAATTTCTCCCTTTTCATCTTTACTTTCAGAATAACCAGAGTTTCAATGTTTCAAGCGATGGATAATCAGTCACATCCACACTAACGGGCACAATAGCGCCATAATTGTGTTTGAGAGCCCATTCATCGGTATCCTCAGCCAGCGGTTCATCATTGCTGAATTCACCGGTCAGCCAGAAATAATCATGCCCCTGTGGATCCACCCGTTTCTCAAACTCCTCTTTCCATACTCCGATAGTCTGACGGCACACCCTGATCCCATTGCATTCTTCAGGTGAGATCTTAGGAAAATTCACGTTCAGGCAGGTGCCGGTCGGAAGTCCCGTTTTCAGTATTTTTTTAATGATGGTCCTGGAATATTTTACCGCAAGCCGGAAATCAGCCTCAGGAGAATGGTCATCAACAGACAAGGCAATTGAAGGAATTCCATTCATACAGGCTTCAATGGCAGCCGCCACGGTACCTGAATAAAAAAGGCTGACCGATGCATTTGACCCATGATTGATACCTGATAAAACCAGTTCGGGTTTGCGGTCGAGGACCTGATTCAAGGCAATTTTAATGCAATCTGCAGGTGTTCCTGAGCAGGCAAAGGCTGGCAGACCATTTCTCATGGTCGAATTCTTAAGCCTGATCGGATGATTTAGCGTCACGGCATGTGACATTCCCGATTGGCCGTTAAGGGGCGCAACCACTACCACCTCACCGAATTCTGCCGCCACCTCCGAAAGTTCCAGTATTCCCCTCGCCCGGTATCCGTCATCATTACAAACCAGGATTAACGGTCTATCATTCATGGTAAAAAAATTTGTGCCACAAAAATAGGAAACTAGTCCTAATTGACACTATTCAGCCGTTTCTGCTTTTGACAAACCCTGCATACCCGCAATAAACGGGGTGTGGCCATTCCAGCTTTTAAAAAATACATCGACCGGCTCAAACAATGCCATTTCAGGATCGACCGCCTTCATTTTAATTTCAATTATTTTTTTCACAATCCGTTCACTTTCTGGTGATTCAGATAAAATCACACCCAGGTAATCAATGCTGTCGGGCGATCTGTCATCCGGCATGAAATACCTGATGGAAAGGCTGACCCTCCGGAGCAATGCCCTGCTGCACACCGTTATATTGGGACTTTTCCTTATAAAGAGATCAAGGGCACGCAGGTATACCAGCCATGGATTAAGCGGTTTATGGCCGTCACAGCTATAATAATGTGTGAACGATGTAAAACATCCCTCATTGCGATCATCAGCCATATCAGGAAAGTCGTCCATCATTTGAAAAACAAGTCCGGTTTCCATGATATCATTGTTCATTTCTACGGTAAGCCTTGTTCCCGAAAACCAGCAACTGATCATTCGGGTAAAGGCAGCCTTTAACAGTGCAGGTGCATAGATATCGCTCAAACTGTATTCCTTTCCATCTTCCTTCTGCTGGTCCTCCATCTGGGCAAAATGGAGTAAATAACTTAACCTGATCAATTCTTTACGTTCCTCCGGTCCGTACAGTTCATACAATTCCCTGAGCGCCTTTTTCAAAGCTGAAACAGAAGGCTTGATATCGAGACCGTTTGGCGTTTCAAAATCGCCTCCGATCCAGTGGTTCATTAAACGTAAGACTTCATTTTTATCGACGGAAGAAAGATGATGACCTGAATCAAGGATATCATCAGCCAGAGGATACAATAATCCAAAATAAAACCCGCTTTTCAGCGCCCTGTCAATTCGTTGTTTAGCCTCCTCAAGAGGGGTATCGCTTTCAAGGTCGGTAAGGGCATACAGAAATACCCCTGATATGACCCTGAAAATTTTCCCGATTCCTCCTCTTTTCAGGATATCTGCAGGAATAACCTTGGCAGATTCCCTGATCTTCATTGGAATCCACTCATTGAGAACGGGACAGGGATCATCCCAGGGAGGTGCAATCCGGCTCGTCATTTCGGCGATTACCTCATCAAATGTGATGTCCGGTTTCGGATTCCAGGGCTTTTTCATTTTTTGCCTGTTCCTGTTCATGAACCGTCTGAGGTATTTACTATAATCATGGAATCCGACATTTTCACGTCGTTCGCGAAGAAAAAAGAATCTGATCAGCTTGAATGTCTCCTGTTCAATATCGGTTTTAAAAACCTTTAAAAGAAGGAGTCTGCGGTACTCTGAGCGCAAGGCGCCGGTCATCTGCCGTTCGCTTGCCCTGATTGCGGGTAAATCCGTAAAATTTTCTGTCAGAAAGACCCCGGCCTTATCCCTGATTTGTCTGTAATCAGCTAATGCTTCATGAAATATTGCGGGTTTCTGATCCTGATCGGTCATCTTTAAGGAATTAGGGTGAAAAGTATAAATTCCCGGTGAGCAAACAAATTCATCAAAACATACAATGATTTTTTCATCGGTATAGATTCTGAACGAAACCGGAGAGATCAACTGTAATCCGATTATATTCGCATCGGAAAAAAAATATGCGATTCGGCAACCGGTATATAGTTATTTGTCTGGCCACCATTATTGCAGGCCTTTCCATCACTGGGTGCAGCGAGGATATCCAGGTTATTCAGCCCGGTATTCCGATTCCGGTGGTTTACGCGGTTTTCGATCTTAACCAGACCACTCACTACGTCAAACTGTCCAAATCCTTTGCCGGTGAAACAGATCCTTACACCCTGGCAGCCGACCATGATCAGATATTCTATACCGAAGCTCAAGTATTTCTGTCCGATGGTTATCATGGAAACCGAATTCCCTTCAGTCTTGAAAGGGATATCCCGAGATCATCCGGTTTATTCCCTGCATTACCGAATGAGGCTTATTCCTTAAACCGCAAACTTCAGGAGGGAAACAACCGGCTGACTGTTATCCTTCCATCGGAAAAAGATACCCTTTCCGCTGATTTTGATTTTATCAAAGCCTTTAAGGTTATTAACCCCAAGGCCGGTTTCAAAAGTTTTTATTTTTACGAGGATCCGATCCTTTTTACCTGGGTTTCCGACCCGGCAGCGGGATTATATGAGATCACGCTGAACCTCAAATTCGAAGAATGGATGAAGAACGGGGAATTCAGGGTGAAGACAGCCAGCTTCAGCAGGCAGTTGAATATCGCTGATCTCGAGTATGAAATGGGACGATACAGTTATCGTTTTTATTCTGATTCCTATTTTGCGCACCTCGGAACCAGCATCCCACTGGATCAGGCGGTGGATTACCGGAAGCCGGTCGACCTGGAATTGCTTATTACTGCTGCAGATACGACACTGGCAAAATATCTCAACTGGTTTAACCTTGAAATCGACGACAAGGTGAATCCCAATGGAAATGTCAAAGGAGCGATCGGGGTGGTCGCCACAAAATACTCCATCTCATTTCCGGACCTGATCTTGTCCCCACGGTCGCAGGATTCGCTGGTCCGGGGGAGGTACACCAAAAAGCTCGACTTTATAAGCAATCCTGATTGGTAGGATAATATTAAATTTGGTCATGAATTTTATTAACGGAAAGATTTTTAGTTTTCTTGCCGGCGTGGTATTCCTGACAGGGTATTGTGGCTTAGATACCAGTGCGCAGGAAATTTCGAAAAATACTGACGCAGCGGCGATATGGGCAAAGAAGACACTGGATGGCCTGACTCTTGAAAAAAAAGTAGCACAGCTGGTTTGCACCGATATCACAGGTGTCTACCTGGCGGATGATGATCCAAGAATGCAATTCTGGTTAAAACTAGCCAGAGAATACGGAATTGGCGGATTTGTTCTGTATGGAGGCACGCCCGATCATGTTGCCCTTTTGCTGAACCGTTTGCAGCAGGCAGCCGAAATACCATTGCTCATTTCAGCTGATTTTGAAGGCGGTCCGGGCCAGCAAGTCTCCGGAGCCAGCGAATTTCCGGGTAATATGGCATTCGCCGCCACCCATGATGAAAACCTGATGTATGAAGCTGCAAAAACCATGGCGGCTGAGGGACGGGCCATGGGCATCCACCTGACCTACACTCCGGTAACCGATATTTCCATCTATCCGGATAATCCGCAGGAAAGCGTCCGTTCATTCGGAGGCGACATTGACTGGAATGGAAGGCTGCTAACAGCCTATGTAAAAGGGTATAAAGAAACCGGGATGCTTACGACTGCCAAACATTTTCCGGGAAGGGGTAATATGAAGGCATTTGCAGAGTTTCCAGGGTTTAACTATTTGGATGCCACTGCTGGTGAATTGAACCAAAATGAATTCAGAGCTTTTCAATATGCGGTTGATGCCGGGGTTGATTTCATCATGACCGAACATCTGGCGGTGCCATCAGTAACCGGTGGCTCAAAACTGCCTGCCAGTATGGAATCCAGGCTGATCAAGGGAGTTATCCGTGACCAGCTGGGATTTAAAGGTCTGATCACCACTGACGACCTCTGGTATGATTATGTTGTAGCCCGTTTTGGAGCCGAAGAGGCTGCGGTGAAGGCTTTGGAGGCTGGTCACGATATTGTGCTCAAACCCAGGGACCCGATGGCAACCATTCAGTCCATAACAAAAGCAGTCAGCCAGGGCCGGATTAAAGAAGAACAGATCAATCAATCAGTTTATAAGTTACTGTTCGATAAAGCCCGGTTGGGTCTGGATAAAAACCGGCTGGTAGATGTTGACCGTATCGGTCAGGTTGTCGGAACTTCAGCCCATCAGAAATTGATACAAACGGTAGCCGACCGGTCAGTCACCCTGCTAAGAAATACCGGCGGACTTCCGGTTAAATCGTGGGATCCTGCAAAAAGTGTTCAGATCACCGTTCAGAAGGAGGATAACCAGCCGTCAGTATTTGAATTGAATAAACGGATGAGTGCTGAATTCAAGGGAATAATCAATATCTCACTGAAACCGGGGATGAGTGATTCCGTTTACGATGGGATCAGAAAAGCGGCCGACAACGCCGATCTGGTTATTTTATCCTTTTTTGTTCAACGTGACCGTTTTGGCGATCCTGCACCCATAAAGCCGGAAATCATGGCCCTGATCAACCAAATAATCGACAAAAAAGGGGACCGGTGCATTGCTTTTTCATATGGTAATCCTCATATTATGAATAAATTACCGACCCTCCCAGTTTTTCTCACCGGATATGGTGAAACCGGATGGTACGGGAACCAGCAAGTCTATTTCGATTCTTTCATCAGAATCCTAAAAGGTGAACTGGTGCCATCGGGAAAACTGCCGGTCAAGGTGAACGACAATTATCCTGTTGGTTTTGGTCTGACCTATTAGGGGCAATCCAATTCATTTATTACCTTTTCGGCTTCTTACAACTATGCCATGAGAATCCGGAATTTTATCTTCATATCCGTTTTTTGCATTAACACAGTCTTCGTGTCCGGCCAGCAAAACGATTTTTTTAAAGATGTTCGCGACGGTCATGTTTATCCTGCAGTGATTATCGGAAAACAAGTCTGGATGGGAACGAACCTGGCCTGGCTGCCATCGGTTAACCGATTAAGCGATAGCCAGTTCGATACCCCCTGTTACTATGTTTATGCTTTTGATGCCACAGACACCACCCTGGCCTTGAAATCGGATTATTTTAGCCGTTATGGTACTCTTTACAATTATCCTGCGGCCAAATCGGCCTGTCCGCCAGGGTGGCACCTGCCAAGCGATGAAGAATGGAGGGTGCTGGAAGAATATCTAGGCATGTCAGGGAAAGAATCCGGTGCACGTGAATGGCGGGGATCGGGGAAAATAGGGTTAAAGGTTAAAGCGGTTAAAGGTTATAACAATGTGGGCGGGAGCAACGAATCGGGTTTGGGTTTGCTCCCCGGCGGATGCCGCGGGTATGGAGGCTGCGAGAGTGAAGGTTTTTGCGGATACTTCTGGACTTCATCCCCGGCAGGTGGTGACAATGCCTGGCGCAGGGGTTTTTGCAGCGACGATGACGGATCATGCCGGCAGGAGGACCGCCGGTATTTCGGATGCTCGGTCAGGTGCCTTAAAGACCAGTGAAAATCAAGAGTAAGTATAAAACCCTATTAACCAGCCTATAACCATGAAAAGATTTTTTTCCCTTATTCTGATCGCCTGTTTGGTCTTTTCAGTCGATTCCTGCGATGATCGTGACTCTTCCGTTCCGGCCGGAGCAATCTTATCAGATCTGATCAGGCCGATCGATGGCCGGAGTATGCGGGCCACCTCCACAAAAACGGATGAAAACGGTAAACCTATCGCCCATAATGCCGATAATTCCAGGGTCAAGCCCGGGGAGACAAAGGTCGTTCTGGAAGCTAACGGTCCCGGCGCAGTGACCCATATGTGGTTCACTTTTCTCGGCCCTGCCCGCCATCCCTGGGCTACAAACGGTTCAGCCACGCACCAGGAGATGATGATCAGGATCTTTTATGACGGAAACCCCGTACCGGCAGTGGAAGCTCCGTTCGGCGATTTCTTTGCTAACTGTTTCGGCAAACGGAGCGAGGTGATCAGCCTGCCTGTCATCGTGGAGGACGCGGATTCTTATAATTGCTTCTGGCCGATGCCTTTTCGAAAATCAATCAGGGTTGAAATAGTAAATCAGAGTAAAGATAAGAATATCAGCCTGTTGTATTATAATATCGATTGGATTAAAAAGAACCATCTGCCAAAAGAGATCCCCTATTTTTATGCCCGGTACCGGCAGGAGTACCCGACCAAACCTGGGGATGATTATCTGATCCTGGAAACTCAGGGCAAAGGTCATTATGTAGGCACCGTATTATCGGTCAGAACCCGCAGCCCATCCTGGTTTGGCGAGGGTGACGAGAAAATATACATCGATGGTGAAAAGGATGCGTCGATCTGGGGTACCGGTACCGAGGATTATTTCCTGTCGGCCTGGGGATTGCAAAGTGGAGTGAACACGCCCTATTTTGGAACCGTCTTCTTTGACCAATGGGGAATTGTCGGCGGACACACTTCCGCATTCCGATGGCATCTCGCCGACCCCATTGTTTTTGAAAAGGGGATCAAGGTGACTATTGAACATTATGGATGGATTTCACCGGATGAAAACAAAGAACGCAGAGCCCACAGCTGGAATGAGCGGGAGGACGATTTCGCATCGGTAGCCTTCTGGTACCAGACCGGTCAACCTAGCGGGCAAACCGCCATACCACCGGCGGAGGAACGTATCCTTCCCAATCTGGATGTGATCTTCCCGGCCAGGGTCCTGATGAATACCAAATCATTTAAAAACGGTACGGCTGACATTCAAAGTGATATGGATTTTTATCTGTCCGGGCAATTGCTTTTCCGTCCATCCAATCCTGCCGCCACCATCGATATTCCCTTTACTGTTAACGAAAGGAAGCCGGCACGCCTACTCCTGAGTGTCACCAAAGCTCCTGATTACGGTATCTGGCAGGCTTATCTGAACGGGATAAAGGTAGGTGCGCCCATGAACTTATACGATGAAAAGGTTAAAGAATGGGAACACCACCTGCTTGATTTCTGGCCCGATCCGGGTAATTATACGCTGCAATTACGCCTGGTCGGAAAGGATCAGAGATCAACCGGCGATTTATTGGGTATTGAATCCGTGCGGCTTCGCGAGAGAAGGCCGAGAGTAACCGGTTTTGCCTTTGACAAGGACCGTGACTGGAAAACAAATCCTGTATTATATGAGTGAACCTGAATAGCCAAATGAAATCATTTAATTATCTGATTCTCCTGTCGATTTTCCTGATCCAGCCATGGGCGGGTAAATCCCAGACCGTCACGGTGAGTTCACTTTTGTCAGAGATGGCAGATTTAAAATCCCTGGCAGAACGGCCGTCTCCCTGGTATAAACAAAGCCAGGCCAGCAGCTACGACAGAAAAAGTCACGATGGCGGCGAATCCTGGTTCGCCAATGGAGATGTCGGACAATATGTGCGGACCGAATTTAATGAAGGCCGCAAGGAACAGGTTCTCGCTGACTTAACGGGTCCCGGTTGCGTCATTCGTTTTTGGTCAGCTAATCCTGATCTGACCGGTGCGGTCAGGTTTTATTTTGATGGCGAGGCGCAAGCCAGGCTGAATATTCCTCTGAACCAACTCTTCTCAGGTAAAAACCGGTTATTCCCAACCGAATTTTCCTATATCAGCGGGACTGGCGGCAATCTGTATTTTCCAATACCTTATGGCAAATCACTTAAAATTACTATTGAAGATCCCTCCGGGTCCTTAAGGCTTTATTATGAAATCGGTTATCGTTCCTATGATCAGGGTACTGCCGTAGAAACAATGGATCCTTCTAAAGCAGATTTCTGGGCATCATCCCGGATCAGTGCCGGACTGGCCTTAACCCGTCCTGAAGGGATGATTCCATCCCAAGGTTCTGCATGGAGCGTGGTATCGCTCACTGTTCCACCGGGCGAATCCCGGTCAATCCCTGAAATCCGGGGAGAAAAAGCGGTATTCCGGTTTTCAGCCAAGGTGGAAAATACCGAAGAATCGGCCATTTGGACCGATCCCAAGAGGGCGCATGTGGCTCTCCGGCATTTGCTGCTGAATATTTCTTTCGACGGTGAAACCGGTGTTCGCTCACCGTTAGGTGATTTCTTTGGTTCAGGGCCCGGGATCAATCCCTATGAAAACCTTTTTTTCACGGTGGGTCAAACCGGTTGGATGACCAGCAGGCTGGTGATGCCCTTTAAAAAATCAATGCGGACTGAAATTTTCAATGCAGGAACAATCGATTATACGGTTGAATTAGTCATTGGCACTTGTTCATATGATTTTACCCCAAACAGCTACTACCTTCATGCTCAATGGGGAACGTTAACCCGCGACAGCTGGCCGCCGTTCGACATCAATTTCCTGGACTCCAAAGGGGAAGGGAAAGTCATCGGCACGGTGTATGAGGTTACCAATCCGTCCTATATATGGTGGGGAGAAGGCGACCAGAAAATTTCAATCGACGGGGAGACATTTCCCAGCAGTTTCGGAACCGGCACCGAGGATGATTATGGTTTTGCCTACGGATACAACGGATTGTTTACCAAGCCTTACCATGCTCAAACCCGTGTCGATGGCCCGGCCAGCGGTGGCCATATCAGCCTGAACAGGTGGTATGTTCTGGATGCACTCCCCTATCGCAATTCGATTTGCTTTGATCAGGAGATCTGGCATTGGATGCCCTGTAAAGCGGTGTGGTCGCATATCATTTACTGGTACGCAAAGCCCGGGTCTCCCGGACCGGTGCCAATCGACACCAACACACTCATACCTTTGGACCTAGGTATCCGGGAAAACATGCTGGAATTGATTGAAGGTGAAGCGGTCACATTTGAGGCATCAGCAGGTACAGCCAAAAATGAAAGGCTGGCAAACTGTTCAGGAGCCCGGCACCTGGTCTGGCGAAACGCCAATCCGGGTGATAGCATCCTTGTCCATTTTAATGTTCCGGTGCAAGGAGAATATCAGATCATGGTCAACCTCTGCATGTCGCCTGATAATGGAAACTACCATTTCAGGATCAACGGAACTCCATCAGATCAGGCGATTGATGCCTGGTCGGCCGGTTTATATTGGATCAGGCCTGTGTTGGGTCGCTTTCACCTTAAGGAGGGTGACAATATTCTGGAAGTGGAATTAGCAGCAGCAAATCCGAGAGCTAAACCCGGCAATCTATTGGGGTTGGATTATATCTTCCTGACCCGCATGAATTAAGAAATACCGAACATGAGTAAAACGATCCTATCGAAATCTGTCCGATTAGTGGCCTTCCTGTTGGTTGGCGGTCAGTTCCTGTGTACAGGAAAACTCAATGCCCAGGAATTTAGCCTGAAACCGCTGTTTGACGAGTATGGATTGACCATCCGCAACCAGGGCGGTCGCGGGACCTGTTCTGTATTTGCTATCGTGGGATTGATGGAATTTGAATATGCCCACCGGGCCAACCGGAAGGTGAATCTATCGGTGGAATATCTGAACTGGGCCTCTAATCAGGTCACCGGCGAAACAGAGGATGGATCTTTTTTTTCAGATGCGCTGGACGGACTTCATAAATATGGAATCTGTGAGGATTCCCTGTTTCCTTATTATGCGGCGAATTATACCAAGAAAGTTGCTCCTTCGGCCGCCGCCTTGAAGGATGGCTGGAAAAGAAGAAAAGCTGAAAATATCTGGATCAAACAGTGGGATCCAAACACCGGTATGACGGAAGACCAGATACAGCAGGTAAAAGCGCAGATCCGGTCGGGTCATCCGGTGGCTATCGGTTTTCAATGGCCAAAGGGTGAGGACCGCTTTAGAAAGTTTGAAAACGGCATGATGTCGATCCCTCCGCGCGAAGGGGTTTTCGACGGGCACAGTATTATCATGGTTGGCTATAAAGAGGATCCGGGAGCACGGGGCGGAGGGTATTTTACATTCAGAAACTCCCATGGATCTGGATATGGAGTCGAAGGGTACGGTAAAATGCCTTATGAATATCTGAGCAATTATGCAAACGATGGGGTATCGGTACGGGTGGCTGAAGAAACCGGTAAATCCATGAGCATCAGATTACAAGAACTGGATTCGACAAAAATCGTATATGACCGGGGCGCTTCGGCGGATGCCCTGAGTAAATGGCTGATCACACTCGATGGTGATGCGGTATTATTTGAAGCCTCGGCCGGATTGGGTTCAACTGCGCCAGACAGTGCCAGGGTTGAATTCCTGATTTTGGGCGACCGGGAGATCAAATGGAGAAGCGGTGTGATGAAGGGTGGTGATGAACCAAAAAAATTACGGGTGAATCTTCAGGGAATACATAAACTGGGCCTCCTGATACTCAACAAAGGAAACAGGGAAATCCCTGTTTCACCGGCTTGGATGGACGGATTGATATCGTTTCGAGGTAATGTGCCTTTTGCATCAGACAACCAGGTAATAAGGGGTCCGGAGGAGATCCTTACCCCTGCTCCTCCTGAAAAACCGCAGATCCATGCACCTAAGGTTTATGGTGTGCATCCAGGATCACCGGTACTTTACCGGATTCCCTGTACCGGACAGAGGCCTATTGAATTCAGGGCGGAAAATCTGCCACAAGGGCTGTCACTGGACCCATCATCAGGGATTATCACCGGTTCCATAGAAATTGCCGGACATTACAAAACTGTTTTAACCGCGGTGAATGATAAGGGACAGGACCAGGCGGAATTCACTTTTGTGGCTGGCCCTACCCTCGCCCTTACACCGCCAATGGGCTGGAATAGCTGGTATATCTATTATTCGAGGGTAAGTGATTCAATTATGCGCCGTGCCGCTGATAAAATGATCGAATCGGGAATGGCTGATTTTGGATATCAATATATAAACATTGATGATTGCTGGGCGATCAGACTCAACTCAATTGACCCCGTGATTGGAGGTGAACCGCGGAATCCCGACGGCAGCTTGCGGTCGAATAATAGATTTCCGGATATGAAAGCCCTGACCGGTTACATTCACAAAAAGGGACTCAAGGCAGGTATTTACGGAACTCCGGGTAACAAAACCTGCGCAGGATATACCGGTAGCTTTCAGCATGAAAGTCAGGATTTGAGAACCTTTACAGAATGGGGATTTGATTTTTTAAAATACGACTGGTGCTCCTATGGCCGGCTCATTCCGGAAAGGACCCTGGAATCCTGCAAAAAACCCTATCAGCTGATGTGGGATGAAACAATGAAAATCAATCGTGATATCGTTTTGAACCTCTGCCAGTACGGGATGGCCGATGTATGGAAATGGGGAGGATCCGTAGGCAATTGCTGGCGTACGACCGGGGATCTCGGCATTCTTGAAGGATCATCCATGCCCCCTTTCTACTATATCGGGTTGAGCACCGCTGATCATTGGGAATATGCGCAACCGGGTGCCTGGAATGATCCTGACTATATCCTGATCGGCTGGTTCCGGAATGCCCTGAAGGAAGAGGAATTTGAAAAGACCAATCTGACCCCCAACGAGCAATATGCCTATATGACAATGTGGTCAATGCTCACCGCCCCTCTTATTTACAGCGGTGAGATGAGCCTGCTGGATCCTTTTACCCTGAATATCCTCTGTAACCACGAAGTCATTGGGATCAATCAGGATATTCTGGGAAAACAAGCCCGGATTATCCGAAAAACAAAGGATGAACTCATCATGGTCAAGGACCTTGACGACGGATCGAAAGCCGTGGCGTTATTTCAGGTCACCGGGGATGCTAACACAAGCAATCCTGACCTGGTCGACGAAGAAGCTGCCGGGATGTCGGGTGTAATGAAGGGTCTGAAGGATCCTTCCGAACATTTCATCTGGGATAACCAGCCCAAGCCGGCACATGTAAGTATTACCGCCGAAGAACTCGGAATAAATAAAACATTCCTGGTCAGAGATGTATGGAGACAAAAGGATATTGGAGAGTTTGACCATTCTTACACCGCAGAAGTTCCTTACCACGGAGTTGTGCTGATCCGGGTGCGGGAAAAATAATTCAAGATTTAGGCTGGCGTTTGTGAATTTCATTTTGTTTCGTATTTTTGCGAAATAAGAAATCGATGAATCTGGTCAATCGAATCAATAATTATAATCCTATGGCTATCCTTAAAATCCAGCCGGTCGGCAAACAGAAGTTATGGCTTCTGGGAGGGTTGTTGGTTGTGTGGGTAATTTTATACCACTTTTTGCAACCATTCACCAACTATTTAACAGACACTGTTTTTGGCCTGGAAAAAGGGAAGCATCTGACGGAGGCCATCCGGTTCTTCATCTTCGAACTCCCCAAGGTTCTCCTGCTGCTGGCCCTCATTGTATTCTTTGTTGGGATTCTCCGTACTTTCTTTTCACCGGAGCGCACCCGTAAAGCCCTGGCCGGAAAAAGGACTTTTACAGGTAATGTCCTGGCAGCCCTTTTAGGTATCGTTACACCTTTCTGTTCCTGCTCGGCAATTCCTCTGTTCCTGGGGTTCGTGGAAGCCGGTGTGCCGCTTGGGATCACCTTCTCATTTCTGATTGCATCCCCGATGATTAACGAGGTTGCTGTCATTCTTTTGTTCGGGATGTTCGGGTGGAAGGTAGCCATGATTTATGTACTCACAGGATTGGTGATTGCCATCACAGCCGGATGGGTGATTGGCAAATTGAAGTTGGAAAAATGGGTCGAGGAGTGGGTCTACAAAACGAAAATGGGTGCTACTTCCCTTGGTGAAGAAAGATTGAGTTTCTCAGATCGTCTGACTTCCGGTTTTGAAGCGGTAAAGGAAATTGTTGGAAAAGTATGGTTGTACGTGGCTCTTGGAATAGCAGTCGGTGCCGGAGCACATGGTTATGTTCCCGAAGATTTCATGGCCGCCCTGATGGGCAAATCGGCCTGGTATAGTGTTCCCCTGTCCATCCTGATCGGCGTTCCGCTCTACTCGAATGCTGCCGGAATTATACCCATCGTATCAGTGCTAATTGAAAAGGGAGCCGCGCTGGGAACCGCCCTGGCTTTCATGATGGCGGTCATCGGCCTGTCGCTGCCTGAAATGATAATACTCAGAAAAGTGCTAAAGCTCCCGTTAATCCTGACATTTGTAGGGATCGTGGCTACCGGGATCATGATCGTTGGATTCTTCTTTAATATACTATTCTGATCCCGGGTTTTCTGCTCATTTGAAGATGTTCCCTGTCCGCCAATTCAGCAAAACTCGAATTGCTGCTCATAGAAAAAGCCCTGAAAATCAAGGCTTTTTCTCAAAAATAAATTCCCGGGTAATTATTTTTTCTCTTCAGCTTTTGCCGCAGTTCCCTTGCAGGCGGCAGCACATGCAGCTCCCGAAGCCCCGGCACAGGTAACTTTGGATTTCTCGCAACAACCAGCTTTACTTGCATCGCAGCAGCCTGCTTTGGCATCTTTGCAGCAATCAGCTTTTGCTGCTTCGCAGCAAGCTCCTTTTGTTCCTTTGCAGGTAGCCTTGCAGGCCTCGGTACAAACGCCTTTGCAATTTTCGCCGCAATCTTTTTTAGCAGATGCTTTGGCTTTTACTTTTTTGTCTTTGTCAACAGCAACAATTTTTGCAGCCTTTTCTTTCGGCATTGTCAGAGCCGGAACCGAATAAACGCCAACAAAAACCAGTAGTGAAAGGAGGACCAATATCTTTTTCATTGTATTTGGGTTTTAAATGTCACTGCTAAGGTCGGCTTTGTTGTACCAACTAGCTGTTAAAGAAACGTTAAATGATATGCAATAGGTATATTATTTTTCCAAACGGATAAAAAAATTCTTAACGAAATGCTTCTGGTAATGTTTTGTTTCGTACTTTTGCGAAATAAGAAATGAAGCTATGAGCACTACCCTATTAACCAAAGATCATGAGCAGCTTGCCCGCTATGCCAAAGCACTCGGGCATCCGGTCAGGGTTTATATCATGGAACTCCTATCGACTCAGACATGCTGCTTCAGCGGTGATCTGGCAGAGGATCTTCCGATAGCACGGTCAACACTCTCCCAGCATCTTAAGGAATTGAAAGCAGCCGGATTGATCCAGGGAACCATTGAATACCCAAAGATCCGGTATTGCATCAACCGGGAGAATTGGGAGAAAGCCCAGGTCCTCTTCGGTGACCTTCTGAAATCCATACCAGCGACTGTTAATCAATGCCAATGAATAACGGAGACGTACCACGGTACGTCTCTACATAATTTGTAATAAAATGGAAATCAAGATTCTGGGAACCGGCTGTGCAAAGTGCAAAAGCCTTGAAAAAGTCACCCGTGAGGTGGTTGATGAAATGAAACTGGATGCTTCGGTTACGAAAGTGGAGGACATCATGGAGATCATGACCTTTGGGGTGATGACCACTCCGGCACTGGTAGTCGATGGGAAGGTATTGGTTAAGGGACGGGTCCCTAATCCGCAAGAAATCAAACAATTGCTAACCAAATAAATCAATGGGTATGAAAAATCTCGTTTTCCTTGTACTGGCCATGTTCTTGTCAGGATCCATGGTAACCATTTCTGCTGCAACAGGCCTGACAATGTCTTCACAACAGGTTAAGAAAACCACACCTACTGAAGTTTACTATTTTCACATGACCCGCAGGTGCGCCACTTGCCAGACAGTTGAGAAAGTTACGGAAGAGGCAGTAAATGAACTATTTCCGGAAGCCGTAAAACGCGGTGATGTTACCTTCAAATCAGTGAATATTGAAGAAAAGGAAAACAAGGATTTAATAAAACGGCTGAAGGTTCAGGGACAAACCCTGTTAATTGTAAATGGTAAAGAACAGGTCAATATTACTGACAAGGGATTCATGTATGCGGTGAATGAACCTGACAAGCTAAAAGCGGAAGTCAAATCAAACATCGAAAAGTTTGTAAAGTAGTACATGAGCTGGTTACAGGGATTATTGGAAAACTCGCAATGGCCAATACTTACGGCCTTTCTGCTGGGCTTAATGACTGCCATCAGCCCTTGTCCCCTGGCCACAAACATCAGCGCGATTGCGTTTATTGGGAAAAACATCACCAATAAGCAGACAGTCTTACTTAAGGGCGTGGTTTATACACTGGGACGTGCTTTTACCTATACGGTGATCGGTCTATTGTTCTTTTTTGGATTGGGAGAGATTGGATTATCCGGATTCTTCCAGCGATGGGGAGAGAAAATACTGGGTCCGGTACTTATCATTATCGGATTGTTCATGCTGGGAGTCATTAATCTGAAAATTCCCGGTTTGGGCAAACTGACCGAACGCATGGAAAATCAGGCTGGGAAGGGATATTGGGGCGTTTTTCTGCTCGGGGCGGTATTTGCACTGGCCTTTTGCCCTTACAGCGGAGTTCTTTATTTCGTCATGCTGATTCCGATGACAATCGCATCTGCTCAAGGACTTTATCTGCCCCTGGTATTCGCCATCGCTACCGGCTTGCCTGTGATCCTCTTTGCCTGGATGATCGCTTACGCGATTGGCAGCGTGGGTACTATCTATAACAAGATCAAGGTTTTCGAACTTTGGTTCCGAAGGGTTGTGGCAGTGCTGTTTATCGGGGTTGGGATTTACTACGTGATTATTACTATGATCGCATAAAATAATGGGGCGCTTAGCCGCAGTGCTATGGGAAGGGGTCCCCGCCTGCTGGAATCCTGCTAGATTGACGGGGTCCCCGCCTGTTGGCATCCTACAAGAGTGAAGGGGTCCCCGCCTTCGCGGGGATGACAAGGCATTGATTGTGATTTTGTGTTTTTGTATTTTGGATATTGTATTTTGTAATTTATTGTAATCAATTATGGGATGTTGTAGTTCAGACGACATGAAAGATGTCGTTAAAGAAAAATACGGCAAGATTGCCGTAACGCAGGATATGGGTTGTGGTTGCGGATGCGGTTGCAGCGATGATTCAGGCATGGATTATTCCGTTTTCCAGGAAGGGTATGACGGAATCGCGGGTTATGTTCCCGAGGCCGATTTACATCTCGGATGCGGGTTACCGACCGAATATGCCGGCATAAAAGAAGGCGATACCGTGATTGACCTGGGTTCCGGAGCCGGAAATGATTGCTTCATCGCGAGCCGGATTGTGGGCTCCGATGGAGAAGTGATCGGTGTTGATATGACCCCGCAGATGATCGAGCGTGCCAAGGCGAATGTTGAAAAGCTGGGATATTCCAATGTAAAGTTCAGGCTTGGCGAGATTGAAAATCTGCCCATCACGGCAAATAAGGCCGATGTCATCATCAGCAATTGCGTGATTAACCTGGTTCCGGATAAATACGCAGCTTTTCGTGAGATGATGCGTGTACTGAAACCGGGTGGCCACTTTTGTATCAGTGATGTTGTTACCGAAGGGGTAATCCCTGAAGTATTGCTTGAGCAGGCGGAACTTTATGCGGGCTGTGTTACAGGTGCGCTGCCAGTCGAAATTTATCTGGATACCATCAGGCAAAACGGCTTCAAAAATATTGAGGTCAAAAAGAAAAAACGCATTGATCTGCCCGAGGCATTACTGACGGAATTTTTGAGTCCCGATCAGTTTAATGCCTACAAAAATAGCGGTGTCGGTCTATTCAGCATCACTTTAACTGCTGAAAAACCCTCTTGTTTATGCGGATGTAAATAATTCCAGACATGAGTTTTTCCGTCGGCAGCCATTTGCTTTATACACCTCAGGAAACCCTGAGAAGATGCCTGGAAGGCAGTATAATCCTGGATGTTCGTCCGGATATACTTTGCACCTATAAAGCATTTGACGTACCCGAAGTACTCTATTGTCCCTGGCAGGATCTGGATCAATTTGTCGACCGTCTCCCGGAGGGCCGGGAAATCATTGTGGCCGATTCTTCCGGTATCCAGGGCCGTGAGGCAATGGACTTGCTTATTAGCCGTGGGTTTAAGAAAGTTGGAGGGCTTGCCGGTGGAATGATTGAATGGGAACGTGACGGATTGCCGCTCCAATTGGACAACCAGGCCAGGCTATCTGGCTCTTGTATGTGTCAATTGAAGTTTAGAGAAAGAAAAACGTGAAGCGAAACACGTGAAGCGTGACACGTTTCACGACATATTTGTAATATAATGAAGGTACTTATCTTATGTACAGGCAATTCCTGTCGCAGCCAGATGGCACAGGGGTTTTTAAAATCCTTCCATCCTGACTGGGAGGTACTTTCAGCAGGAACCAAGCCAGCGGAAAGAGTAAATAAGTTTGCCATTGAGGTGATGGCGGAAAAAGGCATTGATATCACCGGGGAACATCCAAAATTAGTGGATCAGTTCATCAACGATGAATTTGATTATGTAGTTACGGTTTGTGACGGTGCCCGGGAAGTTTGTCCTGTCTTTATCGGCAAAGTCAAACATCGCCTGCACATCAGCTTGGAAGATCCCGCGGATGCCATCGGAACCGAAGAGCAGGTTTTGCCTGTTTACCGCGAAATCCGTGATCAGATCAGCGAACGCTTCTCAACGTTCCCTTCATGACCTCCATCTTCTTCAATTGGCACATTGGCACATTGGCATATTAGCACATTGGCACATTGGCACATTATCAAATTATCAAATTAGCACATTATGAAAAAGCTGTCATTCCTGGATAGGTACCTCACCCTCTGGATCTTCCTGGCCATGCTGGTTGGGGTTCTTTGGGGTTATTTTTCACCGTCGGTTGCTGATTTTTGGAATTCCATGAGTTCCGGGACCACCAACATCCCGATAGCTATCGGTCTGATCATCATGATGTATCCACCGCTGGCCAAAGTCAAATACGAAGAACTTGGACAAGTTTTCAGGAATTGGAAGGTGCTCGTTTTATCATTGGTCCAGCACTGGATCATCGGACCGATCCTCATGTTTTTCCTGGCCATTCTCCTTTTGCCGGATATGCCTCATTACATGACCGGACTCATCCTGATCGGGTTGGCAAGGTGCATTGCGATGGTAATCGTCTGGAATGATCTGGCCAAAGGTGATACTGAATATGCAGCCGGACTGGTGGCCTTCAACAGTATATTTCAGGTTCTCTTTTTCTCGGTTTATGCCTATGTTTTCATTACTATCGTGCCGGGCTGGTTTGGACGGGAAACCACCGAAGTTCATATAACGATGGGCCAGATTGCCAAAAGCGTATTCATTTATCTGGGAATCCCATTCCTGGCCGGCATGTTAACCCGGTTTACCCTGATCAGGATGAAGGACAAAACCTGGTACCAGGAAAAGTTCATCCCTAAAATCAGTCCGCTCACATTGATCGCTCTTCTTTTTACAATTCTTGTCATGTTTTCCCTGAAAGGTGATTATATAGTTAAACTGCCTTTGGATGTTGTGCGTATAGCCATTCCGCTGGTTATCTATTTCCTTATCATGTTTATCGTATCCTTTTTCATGGCAAAGCGGACCGGAATCGGCTATGCCAAGACTGCAACCATTTCATTTACTGCGGCAAGCAATAATTTCGAATTAGCCATTGCGGTGGCCATTTCCGTTTTCGGAATCAATTCGGGAGAAGCTTTTGCTGCTGTTATCGGACCCCTGGTTGAAGTTCCGGTTTTGATCGGTCTGGTTAATGTGGCATTAAGGTGGAAGAAGCGTTTCGCTGTTGAAAAAGCTTAATTTTACAATCACCTAAAGCATCCAAAATGACAAAAGCTATGAAAAAGAACATCGGACTATTCTTGCTGGTTTTTGCTATTCTGATGGTTGGCTGCGGAAAAAAATCCGCTTCCACTAGCAATGCCCTGAGCGGTACTTTTAAAGATTCGCGGGATAATCAGGAGTACACATGGGTCCGTATCGGGGAACAGGTCTGGATGTCCGTCAATCTGGCCTATTTACCTTCGGTAAGTCAACCCGATGAGAAAACCTATACGCCCGGCTATTTTGTTTATGGATACAACGGCACCAATGTCAATGAGGCGAAAGCTAATGCGAATTACAATACCTATGGTGTGCTTTACAACTGGGATGCAGCAAAAGAGGCCTGTCCGAAAGGCTGGCATTTACCATCAGATGTTGAGTGGCAGAAATTAGAATCGCACCTTGGAATGATCTCATCTGAAATTGATCAGGATTTCAAGTGGCGTCAATCAGGAAAACTAGGCATTAAGCTGAAGTCGGACAGTGGCTGGCAGGACAATGGTAACGGGGTTGACTCGCTTGGATTTAAAGCCCTTCCGGCCGGTTTCCGTTATGACACCGGTGGTTTTGACAATTTGGGCTCCTACACCATTTTCTGGTCGGCCTCCGAGGGCGGGGTCTTAAGCGCCTGGAACCGTGCTTTTCTCAATGCCAATCAAGGCATGTTCAGGTGCGCTGACAATAAGAGGTACGGATTCTCGGTCCGCTGCATAAGGGACTAACCTGGCTAATAACCGGCTGATCAAACGAATTTGGATCTTTCAGTGAAAAGTGCAAATGGTGTGCAAATAAAAAACCACTTACCCGTTTTATCGCTGTAAGTGGTTGTTTTTTCGTGGGCGCTACTGGATTCGAACCAGTGACCCTCTGCTTGTAAGGCAGATGCTCTGAACCAGCTGAGCTAAGCACCCGAAAGCGGTGCAAAGATAATTCCTTTTTCGAAGCCTGCAAGACTTTCAAAAAAAAGAAAATGCTCAATTAATACGGCATTCCGGTGAGTAAAAACGATACTAAAATTTAAAATATTTTAAATTTGTATAAACCTTACCCAAACTATCATGAAAAGAAACCACTGTCTTCTCATTTTAGGAATTCTGCTGCTACTCGTCCAGGTAAAATTCTCTATCGCAAGTGCTCAGTCGGATAACCGGGTCCTGCTCTCTTCCAGGCTGATCACTCCGGAACTTAAAAGTAAAAAAACCAGTACCGGTATCGGCAGTGTCGGTCCCGACCTGATCATTACCGATCAGGGTACGAATCCCATATCTGGAAATCCGGGCTCCTTGTTCCATCTTGCCTGCCGGTTGACGAATCAGGGAAATGCTGTTGCAGGCAACTCAGTTTTCCGGGTTTACCTTTCGACCAATCAATCCGTGGATGCCGGCGATAATATTCTGGCCTATGCCGATATGGAACCAATCAATCCCGGAGAAATCTATCAGTTATCCGGAGATAATATTCCCCTGCCTTCGGATGTTTCGCCCGGAAATTATTATATGCTGTTCGTAGCCGATGCCGATGGCAATGTTACCGAAACTAACGAAAGCAACAACGTGGGATCTTCCGCTTTTACGGTCACGGGATCGTCGGTTTTCAACCCGCCACAAAACCTTACTGCGGCAGTCAACGGTACAAATGTGAATCTTGCCTGGAACGCCCCGGCTTCAGGTTCTTCCGGAACACTTTTCGGTTACCGGATTTATAGGGATGGTGCCCTGATCGCATCTTTAGCCAATCCGGGTGTGCTTGCCTATACGAATGCAGGACTCGCCCCGGGAACCTATTTATTCTATGTTACAGCAGTTTACACTTCTCCGGACGGGGAATCTGGTCATTCAAACCAGGTTTCAGCTACAGTTGAAAACCCCAATCGTCCCGACCTGGTTATCAATAATCCGGCAGTCACCCCCACTTCAATTTTCCCCGGGGAATCAATAGATATATCATGCATGCTCATCAACCAGGGAACCGCCACAGCTGGTGCATCCGTTGTCAGGGTGTACCTTTCGGCCAATAACACCTATGATGCCAACGACCTTGCGATTGCTGAAGGGGCGCTCGATGCAATCGCCGCAGGTAAGTCGGTTGAAATCACGGGTGAGGGAGTCACCATTCCCTCTTCAATAACACCAGGCAATTATTTCGTTCTCTTCGCTGCCGATGCCAACGGAGTGGTTACTGAGTCAAATGAAACAAACAACGTGAACTATACGGGACTGACCCTGAAAAGCCAATCCACTTTCAACCCACCCCAAAACCTGACAGCGACGGTCGATGGTTCAAACATAAACCTTGCCTGGGGTTTGCCGGCTTCCGGTTCTTCCGGAACACTTTTCGGTTACCGGGTTTTCCGGGATGGGACGCTCATCGCTTCTTTATCCAATCCGGGCATGCTGGCTTATACCAATGCTGGACTTGCCCCCGGGACCTATGCTTTCTATGTTACCGCAGTCTATACTGCTCCTGATGGGGAATCGAATCCATCAAACCAGGTTTCAGCCACCGTTGGAAATTCCAACCGTCCTGACCTGGCTGTCAATAATCCGGCAATCAATCCAATTTCAGTTTTCCCGGGTGAATCAATCGATATTTCATGCCGGGTGATCAATCAAGGAACCGCTGCGGCAGGTGCCTCCGTGCTCAAAGTATTCCTCTCGACCAATAACACTTATGACCAAGCCGACCTGTTAATGGCCGACGGGTCGCTTGAAGCTATCGGTGCCGGTTCCTACCTTGATGTCACAGGGCAGGGAATTCCCATTTCTCAATCAACAACACCCGGTAATTATTTTATTCTGTTTCAAGCCGATGCCACCAGTGTGGTTGCTGAATCGAATGAAACCAACAACATGAACTTTACAGGACTCACCGTAAAAAGTTCTTCCGTATTAAATCCTCCCCGCAACCTGACTGCTGCGGTCAACGGCCTAAATGTTAATCTTGCCTGGGATGCGCCTGCCAACGGGTCAACCGGAACTCTTTCAGGTTACAAACTTTACCGCGACGGAGGGCTCATTGCCACCATACCCAGTCCGGCAACCCTTACCTATTCAGATGTCAACCTGGCTGTAAAATCTTACAATTATTTTGTTACCGCCACCTTTACGAATCCGGCAGGCGAGTCCGGCCCTTCCAATCAGGTTTCGGTAACGATAACTACCCTTGCACAGCCGGATCTGGTCACCCTCAATCCGGTTATTACGCCGGTCACCCAGCATGGAGGCGGCAATATCAATCTTTCCTTCCGGTTTCAAAACCAGGGAAACACGAGTGCCGGAGCCTCGGTAATCCGTGTTTATCTATCAAAAAATCAAGCCTATGACAACGGGGACACCCAGTTAGCCTATGCCGGGATGGATCCGATTGGTGCAGGTGAGTATATCGACCTGACCGGAGAAGGGATCACTATCCCTTCTACCACTTCTCCCGGATCCTATTACGTACTGTTTATCGCTGACGCTGACGCAACAGTTACCGAATCAAACGAGACGAATAATCTAAGCTTTACTCCTCTTGCAGTCAGTGATCCGTACATCTTCAATCCGCCGCTGAACCTCCGGGCCAGCGTCGCCGGTGACAAAATAACCCTCGCCTGGGACCCTCCCGCAGCAGGATCTTCAGGAACACTTTCGGGTTATAAGGTTTATGAGGATGGCGTACCTATCGGAACGGTAGGCAGCACCGATCTGGGGGGCATAGTCAGTGGCCTCCCGCCAGGCACTTATAAGTACGTTGTCACCGCTCTTTATACTTCGGCGGATGGAGAATCTGCCGGTTCGAACGAAGTTTCTGCCACCATCAGTGCAATTGTCGGCCCCGATCTGCTGATCACTAACCAGTGGATTTCTCCAACAGCCATCATTCCCGGCAAAAAAATTGACTTTGGATGCAAGCTCGAGAATCAGGGTTCAGAAATGGCCGGAAGCTCGGTAATCAATATATACCTGTCTGAAAATCAGACCCTGGATGCAGGTGATGTGCCTCTGGCCACAGGCAACATAGGTTCAGTGAATCCCGGAGAAGCGATTTCCATTACCGGAAATGCCATAACCATAACCAGGTTTAACAGGCCTGGCAGTTATTTCATTCTTTTTATTGCCGATGCCAGCGGGGCTGTCACAGAATTCTACGAAGACAATAACACCTCCTTCGTCCCTATCGACTTGAGCATCACCGCAGGTATTGAGGAGGAACTGCTGACAGGTAATCTCAGACTCTTTCCGGTTCCGGCTAATGACCACCTGGCCATCAGTTATTCAGGATCGATGAATGAAATGTGCGAGGTTTCCATCTGCAACCTGACTGGTAGCATACTGTTTACTGACAAGGTATTCATTACCAATGGGTTTAACTATTCAATGGATACGAGATTCCTGGAAAGCGGAAATTATTTCGTCAGGTTCCGCTCCGATAGCGAAACATTTGTAAAACAGATCAGTATTATCCATTGATCACCCTGAAGGTCAGGATTATAAAGCCTCAGCCACGACATAAGTGCTGCCGGTAACAACTACCAGGTCCCCTGATCCGGCGGATTTTCTTGCTGAGCTAAGCGCTTCAGGCACAGTGGTATGCATAGATCCCTTGAGTCCGTAAAACGCTGCCTTGGCGGCAAGCAGTTTAACATCCATCGCCCTTGGAATGGTCGCCTGGGTAAAATAGTAATGCGCATTTACAGGTAATACCTGAAGAATCTTATCTATTTCCTTATCGTTAACCGCACCATAAACGATATGGAGATTTTTAAACCGTGTGTTTTCAATCTGATAGACCACCTGTTTAATGCCGTCAATATTATGACCCGTATCGATTATCGTCGTCGGATTCTGATTAATAATTTCCCATCGGCCGCTGAAACCGGTCAATGCCTTCACCTTTGACAACCCATCATAAATATCCTCGTCAGTGATAGGCCAGTCGCGAAGCCTGAGCAATTCAAGGACCTCCAGAACAACAGGCAGGTTCTTTCGCTGGACAAATCCGATCAGGTCGCTGTTTAGTTCGGGGAATACGCTCTTTTTGCCTTTCAACACCTGAAAGAACTGCCGGTGATCATTTGAAAGGATAGAATAAGGTACCTGGAAATAATCATTCGCAAAGAAAATTTGCGAACCGGCTGCAGCGGCCTTGTCTTCAAAAACTTTGCGGGTCTGGCGATCCTTTTCCCCAACCACCACAGGAATACCTGATTTGATTATGCCGGCCTTTTCAGTCGCAATCTTTTCTAATGTTTCGCCCAGAAGATCCATGTGATCAAAACTGATATTCGTAATAACAGAAATCACCGGATCAATAATATTGGTCGAATCGAGCCTTCCACCCAATCCGGCCTCAATAACCGCCACCTGGACATCCTGCCGTGAAAAATAATCGAATGCCAGGGCTACGGTCATTTCGAAAAATGAGGGTTGCATTTCCTCAAACAGGTCCTTATGTTTTTCAACAAAAGCAACCACTTCTTTTTTGGGGATCATCTCACCGTTAATCCTGATTCTTTCTCTAAAATCCACCAGGTGAGGAGAGGTATACAATCCAACTTTGTAGCCGGATTGCTGCAACACGGCAGCCAGCATATTCGACACAGAGCCTTTTCCGTTGGTTCCGGCAATGTGGATGCTGTGAAAGTTCCGGTGAGGAAATCCAAATTTCTTATCCAGCTCCAGAGAGTTTTCAAGATCAGCCTTATACGCTGATTTGCCAACCCGGTGGAACATCGGAAGTTGGGAAAAAAGCCAATCTGTTGTTTCTTTGTAGTTCACGACTGCAATTTTACTATATTTAACCTGAAAGACAGATATAATCATGATCAATCAGAAGAAAATCTTTGTGCTGGATACTAATGTATTACTGCACGATTACAAGTGTATCTACCAGTTTCAGGAAAACGATATTACTCTGCCGATAACGGTTCTTGAGGAACTCGACAAATTTAAGAAGGGGAATGACCAGATCAATTTTCAGGCAAGGGAATTTGTCAGGGAACTGGATCAGCTGGCCGGGGAGATGCTTTTCAGCGAAGGGATCAGCCTGGGCAAGGGACTCGGAAGGCTATTCATCGAAACAGGCAAACCATTTTCCAGGGAAATGGAGGAATCTTTCGAGGAAAAAATCCCCGATCACCGCATACTTGCCATAGCCGACTATACCCGCAACAAGAACCCTGACAAGCAGGTCATCCTGGTGACCAAGGATATTAATCTCAGGATCAAGGCGAAAGCGTTGGGATTAACTGCCCAGGATTACAAAGCCGGTCAGGTCACTAATATCGAATACCTCTATGAAGGGATTCCAACCATCGAAAATCAGTCAGATGAGATCATTGCCAAACTCTACAACTCAGCAGAAGGGGTTTCTATTGAAGAATTTAACTTGGGTATCGATCCCCTATCCAATCAATATTTACTATTAAAGGGCAATCAGTCGACTGCCCTTGCAATCTTTGATATCCGCACCAGCGCCCTGCATGTGGTCCAGAAACAGAAATGTTATGGGATCGAACCCCGGAATGCAGAGCAGACCATTACCCTTGATGCCTTGCTCCGGCCTGACATCAATCTGGTCAGTCTGACCGGTAAGGCCGGCACCGGAAAAACCCTCCTGGCCCTGGCAGCGGCATTACAGCAACGCCGTGATTACCTTCAGATTTACCTGGCACGGCCGATCATTCCGCTCGGCAACCGCGATATCGGCTATTTGCCGGGTGATGCCCAGGAAAAGATTGAACCTTATATGCAGCCACTTTTTGATAACCTTTCAGTCATACGTCATCAGTTTGATGCCCGCAGCAAGGAATTCCTGAAAATCGACCAGCTGCTGCAGGAGGAAAAACTGATTATCACCCCGCTGGCCTATATCAGGGGAAGGAGCCTGAGTAAAGTTTTCTTTATTGTGGATGAAGCTCAGAACCTGACTCCGCATGAAGTCAAAACCATCATCACCAGGGCGGGTGAAGGAACAAAAATCGTCTTTACCGGTGACATCCATCAGATTGACTCCCCTTACCTCGATCTGAAATCCAATGGCCTCTCCTATTTGACGGACAAATTAAAAGGCCAGGATGTTTTTGCCCATGTAAACCTTGTTCATGGCGAAAGGAGCCACTTGGCAGAATTGGCCAGCAATCTGCTCTAACATGAAGAAAAAGGTCGCTTTTCATACACTCGGGTGCAAACTGAATTTCTCCGAAACCAGCGAAATAGGACGACAGCTTGAGGATTCAGGATTTGAGAGGGTCCCGTTTGGCACCCATGCCGATATCACTGTCATTCATACCTGCAGCGTTACCGGTTCAGCTGACCGGAAAACAAAACAGGCCATCCATAAAGCCATCCAGGTTTCCCCTGACAGCTTTATTGTTGCCATGGGCTGCTATGCCCAGCTGAAACCGGAGGAAATTGCTTCGTGGAAGGGAGTGGACCTGGTACTCGGGACCAATGATAAATTCGACCTGATAAAATATCTTGACGATATTACAAAAAAGGGTCATGCCGAGGTTCACAGCTGCGAAATCATTGAAGATCAGAAATTTTTCCCGGCACATTCAACCGCTGAACGGACACGGGCCTTCCTGAAAGTCCAGGACGGCTGTGATTATCCATGCACCTATTGCACCATCCCGAAAGCACGCGGCAAAAGCCGGAATCCCGAGATCATCAGCATTGTCAGTCAAGCTGTTGAACTGGCTTCGAAAGGCTTGCAGGAAATTGTGCTTACGGGTGTAAACATTGGTGATTTCGGCAAAAGCACCGGTGAAACATTTACCGGACTGGCGAAGAAGCTGGATGCAGTGAGCGGCATTTTAAGGTTCCGGATTTCATCCATTGAACCGAATCTGATTACAGATGAACTGATAGAATTTGTTGCCGGATCGAAACGGTTTGCACCTCATTTTCATATACCCCTCCAATCAGGATCCGATAAAATCCTGAAATTGATGAAGCGGCGGTATCTGACTTCCATTTTCGCCGACAGGGTATTTAAAATCAAAGAAATGATGCCGGATGCCTGTATTGGCGCCGATGTCATTGTTGGATTCCCTGGCGAAACCAATGATGATTTTCTTGAGGTTTGCCAGTTTATCAGGAGTCTTCCCCTTTCTTATCTTCATGTGTTCACCTATTCTGAGCGCCCCGGAACCCCTGCCGCGACCATGACGGGTAAAGTTCAGAACCGGATACGGGATGAACGAAGCCACCAGCTTCATGCTATTGGCACGGATCTTAAGAAGGGCTTCTATATCAGCCAGATAAACAAAGAAAGAGTGGTCATCTTCGAACAGCAAAGATCCGATGGCACCATGACCGGATTCACCGAAAACTACGTGGAAGTCATGGTTAAATACCAACCCGGCTTCCTGCATAAGGCCAGCCTCGTAATACTTTCCGGTCCGGAGAACAATGGCCTCCTTCAGGCCGCCTTGATTAGCACGAATCCGTTACCTTAGCAGGCTGAATTTTACCTTCCGAATTCAATTCCGACCTATGAACTATTCCGATCTTACCGAAGCGGTCATTGATTTGACAAAAAAAACAGGACTTTATCTTAAAAGCATGACCGGTAAGATAAATGAGGGCATGATTGAGGCCAAGGGACAGTCGGATTTTGTGACAGTGGTTGACAAACAATCGGAAAAGCTGCTGCTCGAAGGATTGCTTGCCCTTCTGCCCGAAGGCGGATTCATTGCCGAGGAAGGTACTTACACGCATCGCGGTAACATATATAACTGGATTGTTGATCCCTTGGACGGAACCACTAACTTCATCCACGGAGTCTCTCCTTTTTCGATCAGCATTGCATTGATGGAAAAAGATGAAATCGTTATCGGAGTCATCCATGACCCGATCAGTGATGAATGTTTTTCAGCTTTTAAGCAAGGTCCGGCTCGTCTCAATGGCAAGCTGATCCATGCCAGCTGCCGCCAGTCTTTGAGCCAGGCCCTGGTGGCTACGGGTTTTCCTTATACCGATTTTACCATGGTCGATGCTTATATGGATTGCCTTCGCGATTTGATGGAATGTACCCATGGCGTCCGCAGACTGGGCTCGGCGGCCATTGATCTGGCCTATGTGGCATGTGGGCGTTATGACGCTTTTTGGGAGTATCATCTTAAACCCTGGGATGTGGCAGCCGGGACCATCATCATCAAGCAGGCCGGAGGACGGGTCAGTGATTTTTATGGAGGAGAGGATTATCTTTTCGGACAGACCTACGTCGCCACAAATGGGTTGATTCAAGACGAATTCCTGAATGTACTCAAGAAATATTTCTGATTTCCTTTGAATACGGATGATTCCATCCTGAAAAGAGGCCTTTCCAAAGGTGACAAGGAGGTATTTAAGCACCTCTTCATTCTCTATTCAGCCGGATTGGTCAGATACGGTACCTCAATAACGCATGACTTCGAAGCCGCCCGGGAACTGGTCCAGGATTTGTTTCTCGAACTCTGGGAAAAGCGGTCAACCCTCAATATCAAAGGTTCTATCAAGCCCTATCTCTATTCATCTGTTTATCACAAAGGGTTAAATTGGTTGAGATCGACGAAGATCAGGGATTTATACCTCCGGCATCCGGAAGAGATCCGGAATTGGTATACTGATTTGCCCCTTACCGATAAGATGGATCCGTTCCTGCTTAAAATCATTGAAAATCAGATCAACCTGCTGCCTGATCAATGCCGCGAAGTCTTCACAAGGTCGGTCATCCTGGGATATACGCATGCAGAGATCGCAAAATATCTGGGATTGAATATAAAGACGGTGGAAAACCATTTGGGCAGGGCAAAAAAGATCCTCCGGGAAAAACTGAAAAACATCCGTTAAGGTCGTTGGGGGATTTTGTCCGCTGAAGTGTCATAGAGGAAAAACAAAGAATCTATGATAACGGATGAATTATTGTTCCGCTTCCTGAATAAGGAAACCAGCAAAAAAGAGGACCGTTTAATCAAAGATTGGTTAACGGAATTTCCTGATCAGGCCAATCGCCTCAACAAACTCCGGGAATTTATGGTAGTTGGTGAGCAAACCGCTGACCATGAGGAAATCCTGAGGGATTGGAACACTCTTGAATCAAAAATGGAAGATCAGGAGGATGTTCGTTCATTCAGGCGTATCCTTCCCCTTCGTCTTGCCCGTATTGCCGCCGTTTTATTGGTCTTGGCCGGTTCCGCCCTGCTCTGGCTTTATCAGGGCAACAATCATGTGATCAGAAATAATGAATTGATAGCCAAGTCCGTATTCCTGCCTGATGGTACCCATATTGATCTCGGTCCCGGTTCAAAATTGATATATGGCAAAGCATTCCTGGAGGGTAACCGGGTGATCCGGTTGTCCGGTGAAGCCTTCTTTGATGTGAGCTCGGATCCTGAGCATCCGTTCACCGTCATTGCCGGATTAGCAAAAATAAAAGTCACCGGTACCCGCTTTGTGGTAAACGCAAAGATGGCCAGCAAAGAGGTGGAAGTTACCGTCAAGTCGGGGAATGTGCTGTTTTACAACAGTGATACCATGGATAAAAATTCATTCCGTGTTGGCCTCGTCGCAGGAGAAATTGGCATTTTCTATCCCGGACTGAACCGGATGGATAAAACCAGAGACCCTTTTTACCAAACCACTCCATAATCACCAAACGCATTAAATCGAGCATTATGAAAAAATCATTACTTCTTTGGGCCTGTCTCACCTTCCTGATGATAGCCCAGGTAAATGCCAAAGAGCTGCAGGCCCTGTTTCACCATGCCAGCTTTTTCAGTCCGGCAGAAGGACCCTTTGTTGAAACCTACCTGAAAGTATTCGGACCCTCTGCAGAATATGTTAAAACCTCACGGGGTACCTTTCAGGCGTCGCTTGAAGTGACCATCCTGTTCAAAAAGGATGACAAAATCGTTGACTTCAGAAAATATAATTTACTCAGTGCAGAGCTCGCCGATACAGCCAAAGGTCAGCCTCATTTCATCGATCAGCAGAGGATTCCCCTGCCTTACGGCGTGTATGAGATTGAACTGGTAATCAAAGACAACCATTCAAAAGAGTCCCCGATTGAGCACGCTGAGGTATTAGCCATGGAATTCAATAAAACGGATCCCAAATACAGTGATTTTCAATTTATTGAATCTTTTTCGACAACCAAGGAAACAAATATGCTGTCAAAAAGCGGATATGACCTCGTGCCGTTTGTCGGCGACTTTTTTCCGTCAACCGCGAAGGAGCTGACCTTCTATACCGAATTATACAATCTCGATAAAAAAATCGGGCCCAATCAGGATTTTATCTATCGTTATTATCTGGAATCCTTTGAGACCAATTTTTCATTGGGCGATTTTTCGAAATTTCAGCGGCAGAAGTCAAATACCGTTAATCCCATATTGGCCACCCTGCCAATTACTGAGCTTCCCAGCGGGAATTATAATCTGGTGGTCGAAGCACGCGACCGTAACAACGAGCTACTTCTGATGAACAAGATATTCTTCCAGAGAAGTAATCCCGGCATGCAAATCAACCTTACCGATATCCAGAGCGTTGATATAACTTCCACTTTTGCCGAAAAGATCACCTCCGTTGACTCTATGAAATTCTACGTTTTGAGCTTGATTCCGGTTGCCTCCATGATGGAAATTCAGTTTGCCAAAAATGTTTCCCAGACTACTGAGATTAAGCAAATGCAGAAATTCCTTTTTAATTTCTGGAAGGTAAGGAATGAAAAAAATCCGGATGCGGAATGGAACAGGTATAAAGAACAGGTGCTTATGATTGAAGTTGCGTATAAAACCAAGATCAAGCATGGTTTTGAGACCGATATGGGGCGTACCTGGCTTAAATACGGTGCACCTGATCAGGTAGAAGAGAACAAGCATGAACCCAATGCTTACCCCTATGTGATGTGGCATTACTATCACCTGGGCGACCAGAACAACAAGCGCTTTATCTTTTATAATCCGCATCTGGTCGGGACAGAATATATGCTCCTGCACTCCGATGCAAAAGGGGAGATTTATAATCCTTACTGGCAGTATGAGCTGTATGGCCGGACGACCAACCTGAGAAACTATGGAGATCTTAATTTCGATGGCGGATATGGTGCGAGGGCTTTAGACAATTTCAAAAGATAGTGGATAACAATAAAATGAATCTAATGATTCCCCGGGCAATCCGGATGATCCTATGGGTATTATCCTGGTTGCCCGGGTTTATTCTCCGTTTCATTGCAAATTTGATCCATATCGTGGTTTTCCTCGTGCTGCAGTACCGGTCGGAAGTGATCGAGAACAATATCAGACGGTCTTTTCCCGAGTTGTCTGAGGACAAGAGGCGGGACATCGCCAGCCGGTTTTTTCAGCATTTTTCGGAACTTTTCATGGAAATGATCATCTTCCTGCGGCTGAAGCCAAAACAAGATTCCAAAAGGATACGCTTCTCAGATCCGGAAATGATCAACCGGGCATTGGAACAAAAAAAGAACATCATTATCATTGCCGGCCATTATGGAAATTGGGAATGGAACCTTCTCCCGATGGTCGCCTCCGGATACCGGGTCTTTGCTGTATACAAGCCCCAGTCGAGCGATCTTGCCGATCAGCTCATGAAAAGAATCAGGCATAAACCCGGCATCGAATTGGTTTCCATGAAGGATACACTCCGTGTGATCAGCAGGGAGCTTAAAGAAAAAAACTCCCCGTTTGCGCTGCTGCTGGTTTCTGATCAGACACCGGCACGGGGCGATATCCGGTTCTGGACCCCTTTTCTCAACCAGGATACAGCCTTCTTTACCGGTGGGGAGAAACTCGCAAAAAAATTCGGGTTTCCGGTTTTTTATGCCGATCAGATCAAACAAAAATTCGCAACCTACCTGGTCAGGACCATTCAAATTTACGACGGACAGAGCGCTTCGGGTGAAGGGGATATCACCCGTGAATTTGTGAAACACCTCGAGGAATCGATTCGCCGGGAACCCTATCTGTGGCTTTGGTCGCACCGGAGATGGAAATATCGCAGGGAGGAATTACCTTTGCAGGCATGAATCAGGTCTCCGTTGTTATCCTGTGCTGGAATAGCCTCCCCTATCTCCAAAAGTTCCTGCCTGCCCTGATTGCTCACACTTCTAAAGACCTTGCTCAACTCATTGTGGTCGATAATGGCAGCAGCGATGGAACAGGAGCCTGGCTGCTATCTGAATATCCTGAGATCCTGCTAAACACTCTCGACAGGAATTACGGATATTCAGGCGGATATAAAATCGCCGTTGAAGCGATTAACTCTAAATATGTTGTGTTGCTCAATTCGGATGTCGAGGTGACACCGGGCTGGCTCGAAAAGTTGGTCCGGTTTATGGAAGCGCATCCAAAAGCAAGTGCATCCGCACCAAAAATCAGGAGCTACTCAAACCCGGAATGGTTCGAATATGCCGGTGCAGCTGGAGGCTTTATTGACCGGTATGGTTACCCATTTTGCCGTGGCCGGATTTTTAACTCCATTGAAAAAGATCTCGGGCAATATGATCAGCCGGCCCGCGTGTTTTGGGCATCAGGCGCCTGCATGATGGTCAGGACCGATGCATACCGGGCATCGGGGGAACTTGATCCGGTGTTTTTTGCGCATATGGAAGAGATCGATTTGTGCTGGAGAATGCATTCAGCCGGTTATGAGATCTGGTATGTGCCGGATTCCGAAGTTTTCCATGTAGGAGGTGGCACGCTGCCCAACGAGAGTCCAAAAAAACTCTATTACAATTTCCGGAACAACCTGCTGTTGCTCAGGAAAAATCTTCCCCGGGATTTACAGTTCAAGATTCTTGTGGTTCGGATGATTCTGGATGGAGTTGCGGCTTTTCAATATCTTGCTAAAGGCAAACCAGCCTTCTTTATGTCAGTATTAAGGGCCCATCGCGACTTTTACCGGATCTGGAAAAATGAATACAGAAGGTTCTCAGGCCCGGTACATCCAAAACCATTTTTACTGGAAGGATGGTATAAACGAAGCATTGTTGCCGCTTTCTTTCTGCATGGAAAGAAACGGTACGGCGACCTTCAAGATCACAGGTAGCTGACCAACTGCTCCAGTTGCATGCCCCGTGACCCTTTAATTAAAATATTACAATTTTCAATCTGATCCTGAGCGAGATAGCTCTTCAACCCATTGATGTTTTCAAAAAACAGATCCGGGAAACCGACGGCATGTTGATAGAACTGCTCACCGGCAAATAAAACCCTATCTAAATCCAATTGTCCGGCTTGTTTAATGATTTTCAGGTGCTCAGCGGGCGCATGCTGGCCTAATTCAAACATATCGCCCAGGATGGCAATGGAATGTGGCATTTTCAACGAGGCAAAATTTTCCAATGCTAAGGACATGCTCGAAGGATTGGCATTGTAGGCATCAAGAAACAGGACATTTTTTCCGGTCTGAATCCACTGCGACCTCATATTGTCCGGAACATAGGATTCGATTCCCGTTTTTATCTGTTCGTCGCTAACTCCGAAATAACTGCCGATCGCTGCTGCCGCCAGTATATTATAAAGATTGTAACTTCCGGTAAGATGGCTCCGGATGTCAAAAAACTGTGCATGAGCATTAGTTTTGCACTGAAGGCTGAGGAATCTTTCTGAGGTTGAAGGCTGGCCGATCACCTGTGCACCTGGACCCGAGCCATAGCTGATACCTGCATAGCTGCCAACAAGCTCCTTAAGCAATGGATCATCCACATTATAAAACAGTTTTCCTCCGATATGATTAATCCACCGGTATAACTCCGTTTTAGTTTGAATGACTCCCTCAAAGGATCCGAAACCTTCAAGATGAGCTATCCCAATATTAGTTACCAGTCCGATGGTCGGACGGCAAATATTACACAGGAAATCAATTTCACCCGGGTGATTGGCCCCCATCTCAACTATCAGGATCTCCGTATCCTGACGGGTTGAAAGCACAGTGACAGGAACCCCGATATGGTTATTGAGATTTCCGGCGGTGGCCACAGTATTGAATTTCTGCTTCAAAACGGAATGAACCAGCTCCTTGGTTGTGGTTTTACCATTGGTCCCAGTCAGTCCGATCACCGGTAAGTTAAGCCGGCCGCGATGATAGGAAGCCATTTCCTGAAGGAATCCCAAAACGTCCGGGACCAGGATGTAACGTTCCCCCGCAACCATGGCCGGATCATCGACAATTGCGAAGGCGCTTCCACGCGCCAGCGCATCGGATGCAAACCGGTTACCATCAAACTGATCGCCTTTCAGGGAAAAATAGAGACAGCCGGGTGTGACCTTCCGGCTGTCGGTACAGATCTGCGGATACTGCAGATAAGTTTTATAAAAATCTTCGGATTTCACATCCTATTTGCCATCGGCTCTACCCAAGCGGGACATAGCACAGCGGAAGCCGATATCATCGGTTGATTTATCCTCATCCATAAACCGGCGTGTTCCAGGAACTAGCCAATAAGCCCTGTCGCGCCATGAACCGCCTTTATACACCCGCGACCTGTCCGTAATCAGACTGGTAATGCCAACTTTGGTATTATCATTTCCCTGGAAATACATCTGGGCGGTACTTTTAGAATTATCCTCTTTGCCCTGAGAGTATCCGAGGCTTGATTGTGAATCACCATCCAGATAATTACGGTTGTCAGAACGGTTATAGTTGGTGCGTTTCATGTTTTCTTCGGCAGTCATTGTTCTTCTGGGAATCTTGCCCAATGAATCCTTCTCGGCAATATTTCCTTCGGCATCACGCTGCTGGACAGTAAAAACATTTCCCCGGTATGGACTCAGCTCGGCTACCTCGATCGAGGACAGCGGACGATATACATCCAAAACCCATTCATTCACGTTTCCAGCCATATCATACAAACCATAATCATTCGGCAGGTAGGTTTTAACGGGCGAAGTGTAAGGGTATCCATCATTCAGTGAACCTGATACGCCCATATAATCACCACGGCCGCGAACGAAGTTGGCCATAATGTCGCCCCTCTTTGACTTTTCCTCATTACGGGTATAATTACCGCGCCAGGGGTACATGCGCTTATTCTCGATCAGTTCGTCTTTTGCAGCCAGGCCGAGGGCGGCAAATTCCCATTCTGCTTCGGTTGGGAGGCGATATTTAGGGAAGAAAAGTCCATCTTCCATACGTGCTTTACGTACGGTTTTATTCGGATCCAGGTTGGGCAGATCCTGCTTGACTACTCCTTCGTATTGTCCGGCCAGATAAGCATCTGTATTGAAATTCTTTGCACTGGTCTGGTTTGGATCTTCCATCAGGATACCCTCCTTAACCAGCATTTCTTCATTCACCCGATCCGTTCTCCAATCGCAATACTGAGTAGCCTGTATCCAGGTTACACCCACTACGGGATAATCATTATATGAAGGGTGGCGAAGGTATGATTCGGTCATGGGCTCATTGAATGCCAATGCCCCTCTCCAGACAAGGGTGTCCGGTACGGCTTGCTGATAGACCAGTGGATAATCTGTATATACCCGCTTTAACCAATATAAATATTCACGGTAATCGGCATTGGTGACTTCCGTCTCATCCATATAGAATGAAGATACTGTTACACGGCGCGGGATGTTGTTCCAGTCATACCGGACATCATCCACCACGCGGCCAAGGGTAATCGTCCCGCCTTCGATAAAAACCAACCCCGGTCCGGTGGGTTGATTAAAGCCGGCCTTATATTCAAATCCACCGTTCTTTATGTCATTGTATGCCCACCCGGTTTTGGAGGATTTCATGCTGCTCTTGCAACCTCCCAGAGAGAGGATCAAACCAAAAGTGATCAGAAATAAACTAAACAATCTGATTTTCATGACGTTCAAAGGGTATTAAATCAATGTACAAAATTAACTTTTTTTATCACTCACACTGACTTTCAGTATCAAAAGCGGCCGAAATTATGAAAATTTCATCGAAAGCCTGAGTAATAACGCAGATCATTTCCGTTTATTTTTCAGAGTGGATTGTTAATATTTTTTTTTGTCCTGTCTCATTGACCACAATTTCATTAGAAAAAAGGCGTTTTTTGCTTAATATTACCCCGATATGGTTAAATCGAGTTTTCGTATAAAAAGATATTCAGTTGCGCTGCTCATTTTTGCAGGACTCTCATTATCATTTAGTTTCGGTCAGGATGTAAAGCCCAGGAAATTGAACTGGGTTTCCTCGACTGTGTTTGACCGGGCCATCTATCCAGATGGCAAAGGGAGCCTTCCCTACTACTCGGAACGGTTGCCCTGGATGGAAGATCAAAAAACCGTACCCCGGATCTTTTTTACCAACGTTCAATATGAGCCAGTCAATACAGCGGATACCGCATGGAAGAATATGAACGTGAAGGATCTGAAAGAAACCATTGAAATAAGTACAACCATCCAATATGAACGAAAAAGGTCCTTCGCCGTATTCCGCTTCATTCCATTCCGTAAAAATCCGGATTCAGGCCGGATTGAGCGATTGGTTAATTTTACTCCTGAGATAAAAACCACGGATCAGCCGGATGTGCCTCTGAAAATTTCGGGCAGTACGCATGGATATGCTTCCCGGTCGGCCCTCGCAACGGGCAGATGGTACAAAATGCAGGTCAGCGTTACCGGTATCCAGAAACTAACCTATGCGGACCTTAAAAAAATCGGCATCCAGAATCCTGACAATGTGCGGATTTACGGCAACGGGGGGCTTCAGTTGCCTTACGATTCCAGCATCGACCGGCCGGACGACCTGATCGAGAATCCTGTTTATTTCGACAAGGGGACCGACGGACAATTTGGAGAGGGTGATTTCATTCTGTTCTATGCCACCGGTGCGACAACATGGAAATATGACCCTGCAAAGAAAATATTCAATCATAGAATCCATCTGTATTCCGACTTTACTTATTATTTCATTACGGAAGATCTTGGTCAGGGCAAAAGGGTAACCCTGAATGCCGGGAACCTGGTCCCGCAGACGACAGTAACCTCTTATCATGCATTTGATTACCGGGAAAAAGATTCGATCAATCTATTAATATCGGGGCGCCAGTGGTGCTGGACGAACTTCTCCCGTGAACTTCGCGCAGGATTTAATTTTAATTTCGCACATCATATAGCCGGCGAACCGGTAAAGGTTACCTCTTCGTTGTGGGCCAGATCGGCCAAAACAAGCTCAAATTCAAGATTTTACCTTTACAACGGTGAAACTCAGTTTGAAACGGTTGAATTAGCCGGGGTGTACACCAATAATTATGAAGCCCTTTATGCCTCAACAGCTATCTCAAACAGCTCATTTACGCCGGATGGCGATGGCATCCGCATTAATTTCCAGTTTGTGCCAAGTAATCCGGCTGCAGAGGGATGGCTCGATTATATTACACTCAACACCCGCTGCAATCTGATTTTCGATGGAGTTCAGCTCTCGTTCCGCGAAACAAAAGACACCGGCAACGGCAAGGTGGTCAACTATCAGATCGCTCAGGCCACCTCCAATGATCTCGTGTGGGACGTAACCTATCCAGGTGATATTCAGCAGCAAACCCTTCAGCCCTATACCGGTGGAGTGGAATTTGTTGCTGCAGCCGATCAGATCAGGGAATATGTTGTTTTTGATCCAAAATCAACTGCCTTTCCGGTACCTGTTTATTCAGGTGACGGACTTGGATTGATTGCCAACCAGGACCTGCATGGATTACAGTGTCCCGATATGGTTATACTGGTTCACGATGACCTGATAGCATATGCCCGGCAGCTGGCCGATTTTCATAAAACCCATGACGGGCTGACCACCCTGCTGGTTTCTCCTGCCCAGATTTACAATGAATTTTCATCGGGCATACCTGATGTTACCGCTATCAGGGACTTCCTCAAAATGTTCTATGACCGTTCAACACCAGGATCGTTCAAGCTGAAATACTTTTTGCTGTTCGGTGACGGCTCCTACGACAACAAGAATTCTACCAAAGAATATCGAACATATCTTCCTACTTATCAATCACTTGAATCACTTTATCCGACCAGTTCCTATCTGACGGATGATTTCTTCGGACTGCTCGATACTGGCGAGGATATTGAAGCCGGGCTGCTGGATATTGGCATCGGCCGCTTTCCTGTGGTCAGTGAATTTGAGGCTTCGGTCATGATTGATAAAATTAACCGTTATTATTCCTCAGCTTCGCTGGGCGACTGGAGGAACCTGGTATGTTTTATCGGGGATGATGAAGATGGCAACACGCATATGCGGGATGCCAACACATTGGCTGATCTATTAAAAGTGGAGCATCCGGCCTTTAACATTGATAAAATCTTCCTGGATGCCTTCCAGCAGGTAACTTTACCCACAGGTGACCGGTATCCTGAAGTCAACCGTGCCATTGCCGACCGAATGAAAAAAGGTGCCCTTATTATGAATTATCTGGGTCACGGCAGTGCCCGAGGATTGGCTCATGAAGAAATCCTGATCACTTCAGATATAAAAAATTGGGAAAACCCAGAGAGATTTCCCCTTTTTATGACAGCAACCTGCGAATTCAGCCGGTTCGACAACCCATTACTGGTATCTTCAGGTGAATGGGTTTTGTTAAATCCAAACGGCGGTGGTATCGCTCTGTTTTCAACCACACGATTGGTTTATTCCTCCCCTAATTTCATTCTGAACCGCGAATTTTACGATTATGCATTCAACCGCGATGAACAGGGAAAACGACTGACCCTGGGTGATATCATGAGACTGACAAAAAACGCCGTTGGTGACGAACAGAACAAGCTGAATTTCACGCTTTTGGGGGACCCTGCCTTGACCCTTGCCTACCCGGGTTACGGGGTGACCATGACTCAGATCAATGGAAAACCGGTGAGTGAATTCCGCGATACTCTGAAAGCATTGTCAAACGTGAGCATCTCGGGGTTCGTTAATGACCTGAACGGCAGCAAAATGTCTGATTTTTCCGGGGTGGTTCTGCCAACGGTTTACGATAAGGAAATGACGATGACCAATCTTGCCAACGATGGTGGTCCGATTATGGAGTTCACGGTTCGCAACAGCATTCTGTTCCGGGGCAAGGCCAGTGTGAAAAATGGCGATTTCACTTTTAATTTTATTGTTCCTAAAGATATTTCCTACCGGATCGGAACCGGGAAGCTGAGTTTTTACAGCAACAACAGCACGGATGATGCTGCCGGGGTAAATTTGAACATTCTTATTGGCGGATCATCACAAAGTGGCATTGAAGACAAAACCGGACCGGCTCTTGGGGTATTTATGAATGACACAACCTTCGTCAGCGGTGGAATTACCAACGAAAACCCCGTTTTATTGGCACGGATCAAGGATGCCAGTGGTGTGAATACCACCAGTAACGGTATCGGCCATGATATAACGGCTATACTTGATGGAAACCAGCAAAACCTCATCCTGCTGAATGATTATTACGAAAGCGACCTTGACCAGTATACCTCGGGCAGCCTGAAATACCCGATGAGCAAGCTGAAACCCGGTGACCATACCATCCGGATCAAGGTGTGGGATATCATGAATAATTCATCGGAAAGTGAAATCTCCTTTTCTGTTAAGAGCTCGGCCGACCTGGTGCTGGATCATGTATTGAATTATCCGAATCCATTTACCACACATACCGATTTTTATTTCGAGCACAACCAGGGTCAGCAGGCACTTGACGTCCTGCTGCAGGTTTTTACGATCAGCGGTAAACTGGTAAAGAGTTTCGAGTTTTTGTCAGCCGATCAGACTGAAATCAAACCTGGATCGTTCAGGGTCGGACCTATTCCATGGGACGGTCTTGATGACTTTGGAGACCGTATCGGAAGAGGTACTTATTTTTATCGGGTTAAAGTCAGAACCTCTGATGGCAAGTCAAAAGAAGCGTTTCAAAAGTTGGTCATTCTTAAATAATAACCCCTTGCCGGACAATAAAATCTCATCCTTGAGGTTTTTGAACTTTGGATACCTGCATCGAGCCGGATAAATCTATATATTTGCAGCTAAAATTTACTGTACATGAAAGTTGTGCGATACTCCGTTCTGATAATAATGGGTTTAACTGCCCTGATCAAACCCTCTTTTGGCCAGATTACGACCGATGAATTAAGCGGGAAAATCAATACAGTTACCACGGCTGTGCCATTCCTCACCATAGCACCGGATTCAAGATCACTGGGTATGGGATGGGTAGGAGCTGCCCTTTCGCCTGATGCCAACTCCATGCACTGGAATCCGGCCAAGTATGCTTTTGCACCCAATGATATGGGCCTTTCCATCTCCTATGTTCCCTGGTTGAGAAAGTTGATCCCCGATATCAATGTGGCCTACCTGTCGGGGTATAAAAGAATTGACAAACAACAGGTTATCGGAATGTCGCTTCGCTATTTTTCACTCGGGAACATAACGTTTACCGATGTGGTGGGAAATACCACCCAACAATTTAATCCGAATGAGTTTTCCGTTGATGCTGCCTATGCCCGTTCATTCTCAAAAAATTTCGGCGCCAGTCTGGCTTTCAGGTTTGTTTATTCCAACCTGACCGGGGGGTATTATGTCGGTGGTATCGAATCCCACCCGGGAATGGCCTTTGCGTCCGATGTCTCCGTTTATTACCAGAATACTGAGCTCAGGTTGAAAGATTATGACGCTACAATCGCTTTCGGTGCCAACATTTCGAATATCGGATCAAAAATCTCTTATACTCAAAACTCCGACAAAGACTTTATCCCCATCAATCTGCGATTGGGAACCGCCTTTACCATTGAATTTGATGACTATAACAGCCTGACTGCAGCGGTCGACCTGAACAAGCTATTGGTGCCGACCCCGCCCAGCTACTATAAAGATTCCGTTGACATACACAATGATCCCGTTATTGAAGCCGGATTTGATCCTAATGTTCCGGTTGCAGTTGGAATGCTTCATTCTTTTTATGATGCACCGGGAGGATTTGCCGAAGAACTAAAGGAAATCACTTATTCGGTTGGTATAGAATACTGGTATGCCAAGCAATTCGCCATCCGCAGCGGTTTCTTTTATGAAGATGGCACCAAGGGTAACCGTAAGTTCTTTACCGTAGGCATCGGATTACGCCTCAATGTTTTCGGATTGGATTTCTCCTATCTGGTTCCAGTTAACAACCAGAACAGTCCGCTGGCTAATACCCTAAGTTTTAGCTTGTTATTTAACTTCGCCGGGTTAAACAATAAAAAGTAATGCAGAGAATCGGTTTCGGCTATGATGTGCATAAGCTGGTAGAAAACCGCAAGCTCATTTTAGGCGGCATCGAGATTCCCTTTGTCAAAGGCACTCTGGGCCATTCCGACGGAGATGCCCTCATCCATGCCATCTGCGACGCTCTGTTGGGCGCATTGGCCCTTCGCGACATCGGTTTTCATTTCCCGGATACTTCAGCAGATTTTAAAGACATCGACAGCAAGATCCTGCTCGCTAAAACCGTTGGATTAATCAGGTCGAAAGGTTGGGAAATCGGAAATATCGACACCACTGTTTGTTTGGAAAAACCTAAGTTAAAGGTTTATATCGACCTGATGCAGACAACGCTGGCGGCTGTCATGATGATCGATCCCGATCAGGTATCCGTCAAAGCTACCACCACCGAAACAATGGGATTTGTTGGCACCGGGGATGGAGTCGCGGTATATGCCATTGCAATGTTGGTTCAATGAAACCGTTGGTTCAACGAAACGGCGTGTAGAGACAGATAATTATCTGTCTCTACCATACGTTATCTTGAATATTCTGCGGTAACGTGATCCACCTGCCCGCCTCCGTCGTCGGCGGTGTAAGTCATATTGATCAAGTCATAAGTTTCATTAATCGTCCCGGCTCCTTCAAAAACGAATCCGTCAACACTTTGCTTCGGCAGGGTAATCGAATAACCATTCTTGATCACCGAAACCTTGATTCCTGTCCCCAGCTTGTAAATATTATCGATGCGGTAACTTTCGGGGTTCACGGCATCACGGATAAAAGTAACCTCATAAACGCTGGTTCCTTTGGTGGTTTTCAGGAATATCTGGCTGGTTTCCGTGCACGACCAGGTGCCGGCAAGATCCGGGTTTCCGGTTTCGGGAGCGCAGCTGCCCAACAACAAGCAAACTGCGATGACCGTCAGGGTATTTTTAACTGTGTTCATCTTATTTTATTTAATTTTCAGCTGATTCATAATATTTTCATCCACCAGATTCGGTATCGTCACCACGAGCGAAGGATTTTCTTTCACAGCCCGGTGAATGGCTGACAAGGCGGCCGGATTTCTTGCCCAGCCGCGACGCGCGATGCCATTATTCACATCCCAGTGGAGCATAAGTTTGAGGCGCCTGTCAGCCTCGGGGCTGCCATCCAAAACCATACCAAACCCACCATTGATGACCTCGCCCCAGCCAACGCCTCCGCCATTATGCAGGGATACCCAGGTAGCCCCCCTGAAACTGTCACCGATGGCATTCTGGACTGCCATATCTGCCGTAAATGCGGACCCATCATAAATATTGGAAGTTTCACGGAAAGGGGAATCAGTCCCGGATACATCGTGATGATCACGGCCCAAAACAATGGGTGCGCTGATGACTTTATCAGCGATAGCTTTGTTAAAAGCCTCAGCGATGCGAATACGGCCTGTGGCATCTGCATAAAGAATCCTCGCCTGTGAGCCCACCACCATCCGGTTGGCGTCTGCCTGCCTGATCCAATGAAGGTTATCAGCCATCTGGGATCGGATCTCATCGGGAGAATCTTTGATCAAACCCTCAAGAACTTCTGCCGCTATGAGATCGGTCCTGGCCAGATCTTCCGGATTATTCGAACAGCAGACCCATCTGAAGGGTCCAAAACCAAAATCAAAAAACAGGGGTCCCATAATATCCTGGACATAAGACGGATAGCGGTAAACACCTTGATCATTAAAAACCCGTGCTCCTGCCCTGCCCGATTCCAATAAAAAGGCATTGCCGTAATCCCAGAAATACATCCCGTTGCCCGCTAAGATATTGATAGCATCAACCTGTCTCTTTAAAGATGCATGAACGAGTGTTTTAAATTTTGCAGCATCTTTCGCGATCAGCTCATTGGCTTGTTCAAAACCAATTCCAACCGGATAATACCCCCCGGCCCAGGGATTGTGCAACGAGGTCTGGTCCGAACCCAGATCGATTTCAACTTCTCTCTTGGCCAGCTCTTCCCAAAGATCAACGATATTCCCCTGATAGGCAAGGGAAACGGCTTCCTTCGCCAATCTGGCCCTGTTCATCCTGACCAGCAATTTATCGGTATCCGAATACACTTCATCCACCCAGCCCTGCTCATGGCGGGTGCGGGTCGCCTTGGGATTGACCTCTGCCACGAGACAGATCCCCCCCGCAATAACGGTGGCTTTTGGCTGAGCCCCCGACATTCCGCCAAGTCCTGATGTCACAAACACCTTTCCCCGTAAGTCCTGCGCGGGGGATTTGGCCTTGATCCTGCCTGCATTGAGTAGGGTGATGGTGGTTCCGTGAACGATCCCCTGAGGGCCGATATACATAAATGAGCCCGCTGTCATCTGGCCATATTGTGATACACCCAGTGCATTCATCCGCTCCCAGTCATCAGGGGACGAATAATTGGGGATGACCATGCCGTTGGTAACCACCACCCGGGGTGCCTCTGCATGCGAAGGGAATAGTCCCAGCGGGTGACCCGAATACATGACCAGGGTTTGTTCGTCCGACATTTCAGCCAGATACTTCATGGTCAGCCTGTACTGGGCCCAATTCTGAAAGACAGCCCCATTACCGCCGTAGGTGATTAATTCATCCGGATGCTGTGCAACCCTGCGATCCAGGTTATTGCTGATCATCAGCATAATAGCAGCCGCCTGAACCGACCGGTGCGGAAAATCATTCAGGGGTCTGGCCTTGATCTCATAAGCAGGCTTTAAACGATACATATAAATCCGGCCGTAGGTCAAAAGTTCATTCAGGAATTCCCCGGCGAGTACGGAGTGATGCCGGGCATCAAAGTACCGCAGTGCATTCCTTACTGCCAGCAGCTTTTCGTCGGGACTGAGAATATCCTTGCGCACTGGTGCATGATTGCTCTCCGGATTAAGTGGCCGGGCTTCAGGCAGGACTTCAGGAATACCTTCCAGGATGGACTTTTGAAAGTCGGTTAGGGTCATGCTTTTTTTTTCAAAATTACGGTTTCTTTCGTTCAGCGCAATTTCGGTAGCGAGGAGCCACGGCTCCTCCCCTACGGCTGCCTATGGCCAGCCTTCACAAACCTGGCCACTGATGTACCGGACTGGCCCTGCATCCGGATAAAATAAACACCTTCCTCCAATCGACTGACATCCAATTTTATAGGATTGCCTGGTAAAATTTGCAGCTTGCCGGAGGTTAATACTTCCCTCCCCTGGATATCAATTATACGCAAAAAGACTTCGCTTCCCTGATATACCCGGGGATCAATAAACAGCCAATCATTTGCAGGATTCGGATATATGGAAAGATCTGTCGCTCTGCTAATTGGATCCCAATGCCCTTCAATGCTGCTGATAATGTCGGGCTTGGTCAGTTTAACATCTGTATAAAAACGGTATTCACCTGGTTTGAGGTTGATCCGGCCGTTAATATCTGTAATCTGGATGGAATCACCGGTCCAATACTCGTACCACCAGCCATCATGCTGAAAACCGGGATCCGTCCACGATGACCTTATACCAAAGTTGCCCAGCACCGTGGCTTTCATTGTAGCATGGTTAAGGTGCATGCTTTTCACCGTATCCTGAAAAGAAATCTGATAATCAGCGGTTGAGAGGAGTTCCTGGCTGGTTTTTAAATGATTGAGTGCAGAATAAACCTGGTTGAGCCTTTTTCTTCCGGATTCCCCAAGGTAGTCCCACCGGATGGGCTTATTTCCGACACGGCCATTGTAATTGATAGAATAATCATAACCCAGCTCACCGAACATCCAGATCATTTTTGGTCCCGGAAGCGGAATGAAAAAGTTGGCGGCCAACTCCATCCTTTTAAGGGCCAGTGCAAGGTCCCTGATATTATAGGCCTGGTTCTGAATGTTCCCCGATGTTACACAGTCGTACATCAACCTTTCCTCATCATGGCTCTCCATGTACCCGACCAGATTGGGCTGGGTCCATCCCCGCTGCTTATATGAAATCCACGAAAAATTCCAGGTGCCGCCTCCGTACCATCCGCTGGCTGCCATGCGGTAACTCATGTTCAGGTTACCCCAGAGGAGCATGCCATAATCAGCCAGTACTTTTTCCTCCGAATTGTCGGCAAAATGTTCAAGAATGATGATCGCAGCCGGATTGGCCAACCTGATTTTATCACTCATGCGCTTGAGAATGGCAATGCGGCTGGCATCATATGCACCCCCGTCACCGGGAGTATTCGTAAAGCCCTTGGTAAAATCAAACCGGAATCCATCCACACGGTATTCTTTCAACCAATAGGTATTTACACTGTCAACAAACCGCTGCGTAGCAGGACTTTGATGGTTAAAATCATAGCCCCATGAATATAATGTGTTGGGTGATTGCTGGTTATACCAGGGATTATTGGCTGCAGGCCTGTTGTTTACCGCATCCCAGTATAGCCTCACCATGGGCGACTGGCCATAGGAATGGTTGAGTACCATATCCATGATCACAGCCATCCCTTTGCTGTGCGCCAAATCGACGAAGGCCTTGAAGTTGTCGGCCGGACCATAGTATTTATCTACAGCAAAGTAAAAGGATGGGTTATATCCCCAGCTTTCGTTTCCTTCGAACTCATTGACTGGCATCAATTCAATTGCGTTGACGCCGAGATTTTTCAAATAGTCAAGAGTATCAGTAAGTGCTTTGAAAGTGTGCGCTGCCAAAAAATCTCTCACCAGCAGCTCATAAATAACCAGTTTCTGGTTGGAAGGTGCAACAATCCCATCCGTTTTCCAGTTAAAAGGCGTCCGCGCAGTCTGAATGACTGACACAGCCTGAGTGGTCTTCCCGGCAGGATAAGCGATCAGGCCGGGGTAGGTGGCCGAATCGATGTACACATCATTCCAGGGATCCGAAATCTTATCGGAATAGGGATCAGCGATTCGGATTTCCCCGTCGACGAAGTATTGAAACTGGTATTCCTTCCCCGGCTCAAGATTATTAACCTCTAGCCAGTACCGCAATCCATCCGGGGTTTGGTTCATCAGATAAGGCTCACTGACCATCCAATCATTAAAACTTCCGATCAAGAAAACATACTCTTTTAGAGGGGCATATAATACCAATACAACAGACTGGTCGCTGATATAGTTAATGCCATCCCGGACCCCCGCGGGCAATTCGGCAATATTGCCCGCACCTTTGATAATATAACTGAATGAATCACTTACCTGTATACCCAGACCATACGCCCTGGCCTCAATAAAATGATAGCCTGAGTCACCGGCCGGTAAAGAAAAGTTGAGATTATTGCCTGTTATCCCTGTCACCCGGGTACTATCCCGATACAAAACAACCGAATCAGCACTGGTGGCAGCTACCTGAATGTCGATAGAAGAGCCGGCGGCGACAGCCAGAAATTCCTTATCCGGCCTGACAATACTGATATTCAGCCCCGTCTCGACAACATCAACGAATATATCGAGTCCTCCGGTCGCTTTACCTTCCTTGGAGCCGTTCGAGTTTCGAAATACGAAGGCGAGTTTCAGGATTTTCTCCGCCGCAGGAACTCCATAATACGACCGTATCGAAGGTCCTATTTTTAATTCCCAAAGATTATTCCCAAGGGATTTAAGCTTGGCTTTATCGGTATTTTCACTCCATCCGGCTACCACATATTTCCAGTTCGTAGAACTCGTCGATAAATTGGTGATAACCCCTGTATGGGCCCAGATATCGCCTGTATAACCCGCCAATCCTCCGGTACCCTGCGTCGCATCGAAAATAACCGTTACCGAATCATTTTCGGTGGGAAAGGTTGGACGGGTGGTAACCACCTGAGCCCGGATAAGACCCGATCCAAAAAAAAGGCAAAATAATAAAAACCCTATTTTATTCATATTTCAATTTCCAGAATGGCCGGACTTTTTGCCGGAATGATCAAATTATCTATTCTGCCCGTTTTACCGGTAATTATATCCGTTGCCAGGGTTACCTCTTTAAGCATTTCCGGATACATCGACGGATCAATCCCCACCGCATTTCCGCTTTTATTAAGGACGACCATTACTTTCCTGGTATTGTCGTAACGAAAGTACACATATAATCCCTTTACTGGTGAATAGTGCATGAGTTTACCGGTATGGATGACCGGATTTGCCTTCCTCCAATTCAGGATTGTTTTAATAAAATGCTGTGATTCTGCTTGTTTCTGGTCCAAACCTGAACCGGTGAAGCCATCAATCACATCACCGGCCCACCCTCCCGGAAAATCAGACCGGATCAGGCCATGGTCACCCGGGTTTGAATTCGACATCAGGATTTCGGTCCCGTACAAGATTTGCGGGATTCCCCTGATGGTAAGGAAATAGGCAATTCCCAATTTAAACAGTCCCAAATCGTTTTTCATCTGTGTATAAAACCGGTCAACATCATGATTATCCGGAAATACGACCAGATTATAGGGATCCTGGTAAAGGAAATCGTTTGCCAGCATTTCATATAGCCTGATAAAACCAGTGTTCCATGAGTCGGGTTCGGTAAGGGCCTTTGATAATGACATTTGCATGGGAAAATCCATCAGGCTTGGCAAACAGGAGGTGTACCCGTCAGGATTCTGCTTGCCTTTCTGCCATTTTGCAATGATTGCCGGATCCTCACTCCACTCTTCACCGACAATATTGAAAAAGGGATATTCATCCAGGATCCTGCATGTCCACCCGGCCGTAAATTCTTTGCCGGCATAAGGATGCGTATCATGCCTTATTCCTGATAGACCAGCGTATTCGATCCACCATATACTATTTTGAATCAGGTAGTCACTGAGCAGACGGTTCTCCTGGTTCATATCAGGCATGGTCGGAACAAACCATCCGTTCACAAAGATATTGCGGTCGTAAGGAGAGGCATAGGGGTCGTTCAGGGTCGACCGCCTGTGGTTGGTAGGGGTGAACTTGTTGCCATTATGGATCCAGTCGGGAGTTGGCAGATCTTTCATCCACCAATGTTCCGATCCGCAATGGTTCATCACCTGGTCCATGATCAGCTTCATCCCTCTCTTTTTACATTGCCGGCTCAGTTCAAGGTAATCCCCATTGGTCCCGAACCGTGGATCGGTCTTATAAAAATCGGTCATGGCATATCCGTGATATGAGACCGATAATTGATTATTCTCAAGGACCGGATTTAGCCAGAGAGCAGTGAAGCCCATGTTGCTGATATAATCAAGATGAGCGATCACCCCCTTTAAATCGCCTCCGTGACGCCCGTTTTTAAGTGACCGGTTGCTTTTATCGTGCATTCCCGGCATATTATCGTTGAGAGGATCACCGTTGGCAAACCGGTCGGGGGTGATCAGGTAAATCGCATCTGAGTTGTTGAAACCGGTGCGGCTGGCCGAACCCGGGTCACGTATATCCAATACATAATTATAGCTTATTCTGGACTCCTGCCCTTTATTAAACGAAATCAGGAAGGAGCCATTCTTCGTATTCGGGCTGATATTCAAATAAATAAAAAGATAATTCAGATTAGCTACCCGGACGATACTGTCTATTTTGATACCCTTATATTGCAGGACGGGCTCCAGTTCTCCGACATTTTTCCCATGGACCATTAATTGCAACTGCCGGTGCTTCATTCCGGTATACCAGAACGGGGGCTCCACCTTGTCAAGCACATATTCCTGCGCATATAGCGTTGCACCTGTTGCCAGACAAACAATCACGATACCGAGTATCAATCTGATTTTTCTCATGACTCCACTCCTTTTAAAATAAAAAAAACCCACTTAACCTTTTGAGGGGCTAAGTGGGTCTTTAACATCCAGGTTAGTTTTTCGTTATCACATAGGTATAGATAGGACCTCTGAGATCGAGAATAACCGTATAATTTCCAGCGGCTGCAATTGGAATATTTGCACCCCTGTATTCAAGCGATAAATTTGTCCTGTTATCACCTAATTCGATGTCCCAGGCACCGTTGGCCCTGAATTTGATATCACCAGCAACCAGGTCAAGTGTGGCGACAAGGGTTCCGGTAGATGAGTCATAGGTCATCGGCCTGTCAACATCCCAGCTTCCCGAGGCATCTCCAATAATGCTCCAGACAGTCTTCACAACGGTGTAGGTGAGCTTGGGTAGGTCGACATTAATCTTGTAATACCCTGCTTCGGCTGCCACGATATTCGCCCCATTAGGATTAAGGGTCCCGTCAGCACCGTCATCTCCCCAGTTCTTGTCCCAACTTGGTCCGTCGGTAAACTTGAAGTTGGTGTTAGGATCGGCAAACCAGATATAGCCTTCGTACAGGCCATCACTTTGCAATGCGCTGATAACGGGAGCTTTGTCCGGAGCCCATCCCTGGTAGGAACCCGGAACGTAAAGTTTCGGATAGTTCACAACAACCCGGTAAGGTTTAAGGCTCAGCGAAACAATGTTGGAATAGGTGCTCGGAACCACTGAACTGACCGATGCGTTTATTCTGAACTGGACATCCGAATTGACTCCTGGCGTCATCTCTGCTGCCATCATCAGATTGTTCAGTTCACCAAAGGTAATGGTGCCATTAAGTTCAGAAGTAGTGATAACCGCCACCGGCACTTCAAAATTATCGCCGGGCATGCTCATCTCCACTTTATAATTGACCGCGGCGGCAAATCCATAGTTTGTCGCAGCTGACCAGGTAAAGGTCACCGTTTCTTTTGCGTTGGCCTCCGTAAATTCCAGGCTCAATCCCGGAGTGGGGGCAGTAATTACAGGAGCCGTCGGGTCTTGTATAACGGGTCCGACTTCTTGCTTCTGACAGGAAGCGAGAACCATCACCGACGCCATAACGATATATATAAATCTATTCTTCTTCATGTTCTTTAGATTTTATGATCTGATTAATATCCGGGATTCTGAGTTAGGTTTGGATTTGCACCAATATCCGAGGCAGGAATGGGGAACAGGTTAAATCTGCCATCGACTCCCACTCCGTCTTTGACGTTGCCTTTCCAGGGCCAAAGGTAAGACTCGCTGGTAAACTTCCCGAAACGGATCAGGTCGGTCCTGCGAGTGCATTCCCAATACAGTTCTCTTGCCCGCTCATCCAGGATGAAGTCGAGGGTAAGGTTATCCGTGCTGATATTTGCCGAAGCATCATTATAAGCCCTGGTTCTTAGATCATTGACCAATTCAAGGGCTTTTGACATGGACCCACCCCCTCCGCGGACAACAGCTTCTGCGTACATCAGATATATATCCGCCAGGCGGAACATCGGGAAATCCGTATCCACAAAGTCGGTTGCCGATCCGGGGGCACCGGTTGAGGTAACATTTTTAAACTTGGTAATCGCGAAACCTGAATTGAAATCATCCTGAATCTTCACGATTTCAAGGGTTTGCCCGTTGGAGTGGAAGAGTGCGCGATGATCGTAACTTTTTCTGACTATCGTATAAGTATAGTCTGGTGCGCCCAGCTTCATAGTGATATTGTAGGTACCGGCTTCCTTGACGGGAATATTGGTACCGTTTTGCTCCAGGATACCGTCGGCTCCAATATCTCCGTAATTAATTACCCAGTCATTGTTTGCACGGAACTTGATATCCCCGACTTTCAGGTCGAGTGTTGCTGTCCAAAGGCCGGTAGCTTCGTCGAAGGTCATATTCTGATCGCTGTTCCAGCCATCAGCAGTACCCGATCCGATAATACCCCACTCCGTTTTGACAACGGTATAGGTCAACGTGTTCATGTCCACGTTCAGCTTGAAATACCCTGCATCGGCAGCCACAATGTTGGCGCCGTTCTTGTCGAGGGTTCCGTCGGCTCCGTCATCCCCATAGTTCACGTCCCAATTCGGTCCTTCGGTAAACTTGAACTGGGCGCCGGCATCCTTGAAATACAGGTAACCTTCAAACTTTTTGTCATTCTTTACGGAAGCGATGACCGTTGAGGTTTTAGCAGGATCCCAGCCTTGGTAAGAACCGGGAACATACATAAGCGGATAGGTCGATTTTCTTGGATTTAAAACCGGAGATATCATCAATGGTCCCGATAAATCCGGATAAAATTTATGAACTAACGCTTTAGTAGTGCGGTTTCCTGCCCATCCGCCGGTAATACCAAAATCTTTCGGAACCATGTTGCCGCCAACCGAAGCAAAGATGATGAAACTCATCCCGCCATAAGTTTTAGTCCTTAAACCATCGAAAGTCACCGGAAAAATGATTTCTTTCGATAGGTTGTTGTCAGCGAGGAAGTTGTTTTGATAATTGGCTTCCAGCATATAGCCGGCTTCAATGACTTTATCACAATAGGTAATACATTCGGCATTCTTGGCGGTGCCAGTGTAAACCTCTGCATTCAGGTAGAGTTTTGCCAGCAACGACCATAACGCACCTTTATCGGCCCGGCCATATTCATTGGTCCTGGCATCCGGCAATAGGGGTTCCACTTCCTTAAGCTCTGATTCGATGTACGTAAACAAATCAGCACGATTTTTCTGCGGCGGGAAGAAAGCGCCGACAGCATCAGCATCGGTCACAAACGGAACATTTCCGAACATGTCCATCGCATGATAATAACTGAGTGCCCTCATGAACCTGGCTTCAGCACGATATCCCTGGATATTTGTTTTATCAATGCCTGCGATTCCCCTGCTGTCGAGCTTGGCATCCGATGATTCGCGGATAAACTCATTGCAAAGGGATATCTGATAATAGATCCTGTTATACATGGCAGTGATGAACTCACCCGATGGTGTCCAGTTCATTTCATGGAAATTCCTCAGGGTACCATCGTTCCATCCATTGACAGCCTCATCGGTAGGTAGTTCCTGGGCAAACCAGTATTGACGCAAATAAGTTGAAAACCCTTCATCGATACCGCTGATGTCAGGCTGGCCTGCGGGACCCTGCTGACCACTGACTGCCAGCCCGGCATATACCTTGGCAAGAACGTGGTAATAGTTTGCCGGAGTCGTATATACGGTCGCAGAGGTGATCTCATTCGGGTCCAGTGGGATGGTATCCAAATCCTTAATGCAGGAATTAAATCCAAATCCCAGGGTTGCGACCAAAAGTGAATATATTGTTAACTTTTTCATAATCTTAAATTCCAATTAGTTAGATTAAAATTCCAATCTCAGCCCCAAAAGAAAAATTCGCGGACGGGGATAAAAATTATTGTCGATGCCGTTGAAAACCTCTGGATCGAGTCCTTTGTACTTGGATATTACAAATGCATTCTGGGCAGTCAGGGACAAGTAAAGATTCATCTTGCTTGAAGCCACATTATTGAATTGGTAACCCAGGTTCATGTTATCCATACGGAAGAAGGAAGCATCTTCAATATAGTAATCCGACCAATATCTCGGAGCAACCCAGCCGGTATAAATGGCATCCTGAACCACGTTTGTTGCATAACCGACTCCATTATACATATAAGCGGAAACCCCGTTGCCGGAATTGACGTTATTGTATACATAATTGCCCAGGCTCAACCTGCCAGAAAAGGAGAAATCCCAGTTTTTATAAGATAAACGGGAGTTGATACCCATGAATACATCAGGTGCCGGCTTTTTGTACTGGTATTTATCGAGTTCCGTAATCTTGCCGTCACCACTACGGTCGACATACAAACCTTCGATGGGTTTTCCTACTTTGTCATAAACCTGTTCGTATACATAGAAAGAATTCATCGGGTAACCAACCGTATGAATCTGAATGGTGTTTCCCACACCTCCGCCAATACCCCCGACGAATACACCTTGATAATTTGGATCGTCAGTCGCTGTCAGTTTGGTGATCTCATTCTGGTTAAAAGAAACGTTGTAGCCAACTTCCCATGACATATCTTCAGTTGAGATGATTTTGCCCAAAACGGCAAATTCGACTCCCTTATTGACCAGATCACCAACGTTTGTCAGAATTTGGTTTGTAAGATTGGTACCTGCAGGAACAGGAATGGTATTGATCAGGTCTTTGGTAGGCCGGTAATAGTATTCAACAGTTCCGGTCAAGCGGTTATTCATGAACCCGAAATCTAACCCGATATTATAGGTTGTGGTTTGTTCCCATCTGAGGTTAGCATCATATCCTTCAGGCCGGAGCGTAAGAATATATTGATCTCCAAACTGATAAGCAGCAGTCGGTTGGCCCATGGTATAACGGGCAAGGTAAGGATAATCACCGGAGGTAATATTCTGCTGACCGGTGATACCATATCCAATCCTGAGCTTCAGATCGGAAACAGCTTTAACATCTTTCAGGAAATTCTCTTCCTTGATCTTCCATGCAAATGCAGCCGATGGGAATAGTCCCCAGCGGTTTGCCTTGGAGAAACGCGATGAACCATCCTCTCTTACCGTGAGTGTCAATAGATACTTATCCAGAAGTGAATAGTTGACACGACCAAAGAAGGAAACCAGGAAATTTTCTGAGTTATAATGGGTATTGGACAGCAGTTTGTTTTGAGCTTCATTGGTTTGCCAGAATTTTCCCTTACGCCAGAAATGCTGCCATGAATAACCTGCCATTGCATCCAGCCTGCTGGATCCAAATTCCTTGACATAATTCAGATAAAAATCCAGAAGGTCGTTTTTCTTTTGTTCTTCATACACTGAATGCATCCCACCTATCGATTTCCCATCACCATTAATGGCCCATACATGTCGTGCCCACTCCGGGCAATTCATTCCGCCGTTGCTGCTCGAGCGGTCGGTAGCAATGTTCAGGTTTGCCCTCAGTTCGGGAAGGAAATGAAATTTATAATCGGCCTGAATATTTCCCAGGATCCTGTTTACGCCGGCAATGTCGTGATGAGTTTCCAGCATGCCCAATGGGTTATTGGTGGCAATATTGATCGGGTTACCATTTGCCTGCAGCCATTCAAAATATCCTCCGAATTTGTCGTTTCCGCTAAATACCGGTTGAGTCGGATCAAAACCGACAGCGCTGCCGATAGCTCCTGTATTTGCAAACCTTGTGTTTTCCCTCATTGCCTTAGCGTTCACATTTATCGTAAGATGATTATCAAAGAATGTTGGATTCAGGGAAAGAGCTCCGGTGTAACGCTCAAGATTCGAAGTCTTCAGGATACCATTCAGGTTGGAATACCCAACTGACACCCGGTAAGGAAGGTTTTTAACCGATCCCGTGGCACTGAGATTATGGTCATGCCCTATCGCATTGGTGAAAATCTCATTCTGCCAGTTAGTATTGGCATCACCCGGAATGGCCAATGCGGCGGGATTATCCTTGTAACGTTCATTATAAACGGTCCGGTATTCATCTGCTCCAAGAACCGGAACCTGATTGACTATGGTTGACAAAGAAACTTTTCCATCGTAGGCGATTTTCAGTTTACTACCGGAAACTCCCTTTTTGGTGGTAATAATAATAACTCCGTTGGAAGCCCTGGATCCGTAGATGGCGGTTGCAGAAGCATCTTTCAGAATGGTAAAGGATTCGATGTCGTTCGGGTTAATGGTACTTAAGGCGTTACCCATACCGGCGACGCCTGAATTGTCAAGAGGTATCCCATCAACCACGATCAGCGGATCATTACTCGCCGACATGGATGATCCACCGCGGATACGGATGGTTGCACCTTCACCCGGAGCACCTCCGCCTGAAGTAATCTGAACGCCGGATGCCTTACCAACCAGAAGCTCCTGAGGGGAAGCCATCGCACCACGGTTAAACTCTTTTGAACTAACAGCTGTGACGGATCCGGTTGCATCCCGCTTCTTCTGGGTACCGTAACCGATCACAACAACCCCGGCAATGGCCTCTGTGGAAGAAACCATTTTTACATCAAGGGTGGTGAGGTTGCCGACGGCAACTTCCTGCAGCACATAACCAACATAGGAAAACACAAGAATCTGTCCTTGTGAGGCACCTATGGAAAATTTACCAAAGGCGTCAGTAATTGTGCCCTTGGTCGGATCGGATTTGACCATGACTGAAGCACCAATCAAGGGATCGCCACTTTGGGAATCAGTCACTGTTCCTGTGATCATCCGCTGTGCAAAGGCCATCTGACCCACAAACAGCAGGATGAATAACGGCAGGAACAGCTTTCCGAGAAATGAAAAACTATCTCTGTTCATTGTACGTAAAGGTTTAGTATAAAATTTAATCGTTGAATCCTTCGTTTCGGTTACGGTAAATATAACTAAAAAGTATCGCATACCCCTTTAAAAGAAGCGATATCAGCAAATTATAAGGGCATGAAAGGAATCAGTTGATCACCATGAGCTGATTTCAATCGATTGCTGAAATATTTTATAAATTAGGCTTTCATAGTAGAATCAAGCATTACCGACGATTTCTAACCGCGTTATCAGGATCAATAAGTGGGTATATTTTATCAACGGCATCGATTTCTGCTGAAAATAATGAAAGAACTGAAAATTCGCTTCAGAAAATGATTTGGAATCATTCAAAAGCGGTTCGGCATTGAAAAGTATTATGCTAACTTTATGAATTCAATCGATTTCTGAACATATGATTTCAAGAGGACAGGTAACCATTAAAGATCTTGCGGAAGAACTGGGCATAGCCCCCTCCACAGTATCCAAAGCCCTTAAAAATCATCCGGATATAAGCCAGGAGACACGAAAGAGGGTGAACGATCTCGCAAAGCTTTGGAATTACTATCCGAACCCGATCGCTCTCAGTCTGCGAAACAGCCGGACCAAAACCATCGGTCTTATCATTCCCGAGATTGTACACCATTTTTTTTCCTCTGTAATCAGCGGGATCGAGGACGTGGCCTATGATGCCGGTTACAATGTGATGATTTACCAGTCCAATGAATCCTATAACCGGGAATTGATTGCTGTTCAGGCACTACTGAACAGCAGGGTTGAAGGAATGCTGATCTCATTATCCAAGGAAACACGGAACTTTGATCATCTGAAGAACGTTTTGGAACATGGAGTCCCCATTGGCATGTTCGACCGGGTATGCGAAGAAATTGAGGCGGATAAAGTAACCGTCGATGATTATCAGGGTGCTTATTCCGCTGTAAATCACCTGATACGCACCGGATGCAGGAAAATTGCCCATCTGTCCGGTCCTCCCGGATTACCCATTGCAGATTTTCGCCGCGGTGGATACCTGGATGCCTTACGTGATAATAATCTGGAGATTAACAGGGATTTGATCATTTATTGTGACAATTTCAAGCATGCGCTGATACGGACCAAGCAATTGATGAGCCTGCCGGAACCGCCCGATGCATTTTTTACTGTTAACGAATTTACGGCCACCGGCGTGGTGAAATCACTTTATGACATGAAAATCAGGATTCCGGAGGATGTGTCTGTTTTCGCCTTCTCCAACGGACTGATTACCCAGGTAACCAACCCTGCGCTGAGCACGGTCGACCAGCATGCTTACCAGATCGGACAAACTTCGGCACAGCTGCTCCTCGATCGCCTCTTAAACCGGCAAATCGTCCGTCCCTTTATTCACCAGGTGATCAAAACTGAACTTATCCTCAGGGAATCCACCCGCTCCTGAAACCTTTTTTTCCGTACTTACTCAACCGATTGAAACGTCAGCTAAAGGGCTGTTTCCCGTTTTCGCATTCTTATGGTATTGCTAATAAATGAGTCTAAGAGTGGCCGATTAGCTATATTTGATTACCGAGACAATCCATTATCCTATGAAAAAACAACCTCACCTGAGTTTTTGGCAGATCTGGAACATGAGTTTTGGTTTCCTGGGCATTCAAATGGGTTTTGCATTGCAAAACGCCAATGTGAGCAGGATTTTCGAAACCCTTGGCGCCAAAATCGAAAGTATTCCCATTTTATGGATCGCAGCCCCGCTGACCGGATTGATCGTTCAACCGATTATCGGTCACTATAGTGATAAAACATGGACAAAATTGGGCCGGCGCCGGCCTTATTTTCTTTCAGGAGCGATCCTGGCATCCATAGCGCTGGTCCTGATGCCAAACTCTCCGGCACTTTGGATTGCTGCCGGGATGCTATGGATCATGGACGCCTCGATCAATGTTTCGATGGAACCTTTCAGGGCTTTTGTTGGTGATAATGTATCCTCTGAACAGCGTACGCTGGGATTTGCCATGCAAAGCTTCTTCATTGGTACCGGGGCCGTCATTGCGTCCGTCCTGCCCTATGTGTTCACCAACTGGTTCGGCATTCCCAACACTGCTGCCGAGGGGGTCATCCCGACATCGGTGAGGTGGGCGTTTTATTTTGGAGCCATCGTGTTCATTGGAACGGTGTTATGGACGGTAATACGATCGAGGGAATATTCCCCCGAAGAGCTGGCCGAGTTTGGCAGGACCGGGGATGAGGCTCAAGATCATCCGGATGGCGGCATTCTGGTGCCGGCGTCGAAATTTGTCAGGAGCGGCCTGATCTGGACCTTTGTTGGACTGGTTTTTGCCTTTCTGATCTATGAGTTCAAATTGGAAAAGGAACTCTATATCCTTGGTTTTGGCGTTGCATTTTTTGGGATTCTTCAGCTGATCGCCGGCCAGTTCGTCAAGACTGAAAGGTCGAACGGTCTCACCGAGATCCTGACTGATTTAAGAATGATGCCAAAAACCATGGGGCAATTGGCCATTGTTCAATTCTTTTCCTGGCTTGCCTTGTTCTCCATGTGGATTTATACCACCTCTGCGGTGACCAGCAGTGTTTACGGGACTACCGACACTACTTCCCAACTTTATAATGACGGGGCCGACTGGGTAGGTGTTTTGTTTGGTGTATACAACGGAGCAGCCGCCATTTTTGCTTTCCTGCTTCCGATCCTGGCCCGTCTCACTTCCCGGAAGCTTACCCATTCCATTGCATTGGTAGCAGGCGGGCTGGGCTTATGCAGCATTTTCCTGATCAAGGATCCGCATTTGCTCATCCTCCCTTTCATTGGTATCGGTTTGGCCTGGGCGAGCATATTGTCGATGCCTTATGCCATTCTGACCGGATCGCTGCCCCAGAAAAAGATGGGTATATATATGGGGATCTTCAATTTTTTCATTGTCATCCCGCAGATCCTCGCTGCAACACTGCTGGGATTCCTTACCAGGAACCTCTTTGGCGGACATGCCGTTTACTCTTTGGTTTTCGGTGGGATATCGATGATCATTGCTGCAATAACCGTGGTATTTGTTGCTGATAAGGACGATAAAATCGCCACCAGGGAATGATTAAGGGGTGCATATTTGATCTCGACGGCGTAGTTGTTGATACGGCAAAATATCACTTCAAAGCATGGGAAAGACTTGCCCGTGGGTTGGGGTTTGAATTCACTGAACTGCATAATGAGCGGCTAAAAGGGGTCAGCCGAATGGCTTCCCTGAACATTTTGCTGGAAGTTGGTGGTATGACCCTTCCGGATTCCGAAAAACAGAAACTTGCCGCTCAGAAAAACGCCTGGTACCTGGAATATATAGCAAAAATGACGCCTGCTGAGATTCTTCCCGGAGTCACTGATTTCCTTGATCTTTTAAAATCAAACGGTATCCTGACCGCACTGGGTACAGCCAGCAAAAATGCAAGGCTGATCTTAAAGCAAATTGGTTTGTCTGGTGCCTTTGACTTCATCGTTGACGGAAACCGGGTATCCAACGCAAAACCGGATCCTGAGGTTTTTCTTTTGGCCGCTGCTGATCTGCAACTAAATCCCCGGCAATGTCTCGTTTTTGAGGATGCCATTGCAGGTGTGGCTGCTGCCCACAATGCCGGAATGAAATGTATCGGGGTCGGCCTTCCGGAAATCCTGATCCAGGCTGATAAAATTATCACCGGTTTTGAGGATGCGACAATTGATCTGCTGGTCATTTAAATCGATCATTATGCGAAAATACCTTCTTGAAGACCAGTGGCAAATAATTGAGGACGGCTTTGACCGCGAAAATCATAAAAGATCTGAGTCCATATTCAGTTTGGGTAACGGCTATATGGGGATGAGAGCCAATTTCGAAGAATCCTATACCGGTCCATCTTTGCGCGGGTTCTATCTTGCCGGGGTCTATTATCCGGATAAAACCCGCGTCGGCTGGTGGAAGAACGGATATCCGGAATATTTCGCCAAGGTGTTAAATGCTCCAAACTGGATTGGCATGAAATTCAGTTTTAACGGTATGGAATTGAACCTGGACCAGATGACTGTTTCGCATTTCCGGCGTGTTCTGGATATGAAAAAGGGTATTCTATCGAGGGAATTCATAGCTTCATGGGCCGATGGAACAATAGTCAGGGTTGAATCCGAAAGGTTTCTCTCCATGAGGAGAAGGGAGGTCGGAGCTATCCGGTACCTTATTTCCCCATTAAATTTTTCAGGAACACTGGAGGCTGAGCTTTATATTGATGGTGATGTGGTCAATGAGGATTCCAATTATGATAAAAAATTCTGGGAACCAATCGACCAATCGGCTGGCGGGGCCAACTGCCATTTATGCAGCAGGACCAAAAAAAGTAATTTCGAGATCTGCATTGCTGCACAGTCAGCGTGCACAATCATTAACCGGAATAAAGCGGTGACTGCTGAACCTTTTACCAGGCAGGAGTATGTTTCCAGCCGGTTTAACCTGGATATCCTCCAGGGTGACCAGATCCTTTTCACCAAGGTTACTGCTATAACCACCTCCAGGGATTATCTACCCGTTCAGCTGACCGACAAGGCTCACCTCATTCTTAACGAGGCAATTACACTTGGCTATGACCATCTCAGGAAAGAGCAGGTTGATTCCTGGGACGTTAAATGGCAAACAAGCGACATCATCATTGAAGGAGACCTGGCCGCCCAACAGGGAATCCGCTTTAACACCTTTCAGTTGAACCAAACCTATACCGGAGTGGATTCCTTGCTGAACATCGGTCCCAAAGGGTTTACCGGTGAGAAATACGGCGGAAGCACCTATTGGGATACGGAAGCCTTCTGCCTACCATTTTACATGAGTACTGCCGGCAGGGAAATTTCACGAAATCTCCTGATATACCGTTTCCGGCACCTCCCAAAGGCGATCGAAAATGCGAAAAAACTGGGATTCATCAATGGTGCCGCCCTTTTTCCAATGGTTACGATGAACGGGGAAGAATGCCACAATGAATGGGAAATCACCTTTGAAGAGATCCACCGGAACGGAGCCATAGCTTATGCCATCAGCAATTATGTGAGTCATACGGGTGATGATTATTATCTGGCCGAATATGGAATCGAAGTATTGATCGGAATCTCCCGATTCTGGTCACAGCGGTTTACCTTTTCCGACCCGAAGCAGCAATTTGTCATTCTGGGAGTTACCGGTCCGAATGAATATGAAAACAACGTTAATAACAATTGGTTTACCAACTACCTGGCTGGCTGGACTCTTGCGTACACAATTGAATGCATTGATTTTGTAAAAAGCAAATATCAGGACGACTGGACCCGTATCCGGCAGAAAACGGCGTTCGATTCAAATACGGAAACCAGGCGCTGGTCGACCATTCTCAATCATATTTTCCTTCCCGCTGAAGACAACCTGGGAATCTTCCTCCAACAGGAAGGTTACCTCGATAAAGAACAGCGCCTGGCATCCGATCTCAGTCCGGATGAAAGGCCCATCAACCAGCATTGGTCGTGGGACCGTATCCTGCGTTCCTGTTTTATCAAGCAGGCCGACGTGCTGCATGGATTGTATATTTTTGAGGAACATTTCAATATTGAAGTTATCCGGAGGAATTTTGATTTTTACGAACCCCGAACGGTCCATGAATCCTCACTTTCTCCTTGTATCCATTCCATCCTGGCCTCTAAACTTGGTTATATCGATACCGCATACGATCTTTATTTAAGAACCAGCCGCCTGGATCTCGATGATTACAACCATGAAGTTCAGGAGGGATGTCATATCACCAGCATGGCAGGTACCTGGCTTGCTGTGGTGGAGGGTTTCGGAGGAATGCGGATATCCGGCAATCAGTTGCATTTTGCACCTGTTCTCCCGGGCACATGGACTTCCCTTACATTTACCCTCCACTTCCGGGGCAGTATACTTACCCTCACGGTGGATAAGAAGAACATCCGGGTTATAAGCAAGGCTGAATCAAGTCTTCAGTTATTCATCTTTGGCAGGGGTTACACCATTGAGCCTGAGACCGTCCTGGTGGTGCGTTTATGAACCAGGAACGCGCAAAAACCAAAAACCATATCACCCCGTCACTGTTAGTGTTAAGTTATCATTAATTTAGAGCAGATAAAACTTTGATGAACTTTCGTTTTTGCTTTGGTATACTAAGTTTTCTGATCTGCTCCGGATTTGCGCTCATGGGTCAAACCACCTATCGCTTTAAAGATCCGGACATGCAGAAACTCAGCCTGCCCTTTGAGATTTCGCAGAACCTGATCATCATCCCGGCAAGAATCAATCATTCGGCCAACCTGCAGTTGGTTCTGGATTCCGGTATCAGCAATAACATTATAACCGGACTGACCGAACTGGATACCGTTCACCTGAATACAGCGCGCAAAATAACCGTAGGCGGTTTGGGTGATGGGATACCTCTGGAAGCTTACTTTTCAAAAGGGAACCAGATTGAGCTGTTCACCCCCGATGACCAGTCCATTGGTCTGGAGGCATCAAACATGGATGTATATATATTGTCTACCGATCAGTTTGAACTCTCCCGTCAACTCGGAGTCAAGGTGAATGGACTGATAGGATCTGATCTGTTTGAAAGTTTCATTCTCGGCATTGATCCGATCGCTAAAGAGATCTCCTTTTTCAACAGGGAAAAATTCAATTTTAAAAGAAAAACCCGCTCATTCTCGAAGGTCCCCCTGGTCATTCAGAACGGCAAGGCTTATGTTGATGTAAAGATCCTGCAGGAGAATGAATCAGAGTTAACGGTCAGGTTGCTCATAGATACCGGTGCCAGTTTATCTTTCTGGATAGCTCAGGTTGCCGATCCGGCCATCATTATTCCTGATAAAACGGTGAGAGCACTTTTGGGTCAGGGCTTAAACGGTTCGATATCCGGTGTCAACGGCAGGGTAAAAAGGGCAGAACTCGGACCCTTTGTTTTTAAGAAACCACTAGTTTCATTCCCGGATTCCACATCCGTTTCAGGATTGACATTGGACTCAAGACGCCATGGCAGTTTAGGCAACGATATTCTCAGGCGGTTCACGGTTTTTTTTGATTTCCAGGGATCTGCCCTTTACCTGCGGCCAAATAAATGGTTCAAGACTCCATTTTCCTATAACCGGAGCGGTATGGATGTCGAGAAAGATAATCCGCTTATCCCTGTTTATTCGATATTTAGTGTAATTCCGGGGTCACCTGCTGATTTGGCCGGATTAAAACCCGGAGATATTTTAGAATATATTAATTATATACCATGTTTTAGTTTAACTTTGGATGACATTAACAACATCCTTTATGGTGAGGCAGGCAAATTAGTATTGCTAAATGTGTTAAGGGATGAACAACGCCTAAAGCTAAGATTTCGTCTGGAAGGAAAAATTTAAGTAATTTGTATCTATTAACTCTGTATTTATTTGAATCTAATTATTTATTTGTTAGGAACTTAACAAACAGATAAAAAAAAATTAAGTTTTTTGAACAACGAATACAATTAGTATTACCTTTGTAGCGAATTTCAAAGGCCGGTATGACAAGATTAAATTCTTTAACAGTAAGCACAATGACCACACCGGCCGAAGAATACCAAATCACATCAGAAAAAATTTTTAACTATCTATTATCTTAAAATCTTTAACGGAGGATTTAAAATGAAAATCAAACTCTTATCAGGTATTGCTATCGTGGGTATGGCACTTGTTTTCGCTAGTTGCCAGAAGTATCCCCAGGCTGAAGTTGATGCTGCAAACGCAGCAGTTGAAGCAGCTAGAACTGCTCAGGCTAATTTGTATGTTTCAGGTGAATTCAACGCACTGCAGGATTCATTGAACACTGTTTTGGCCGCTGTTGAAAAAGAGAAATCAAAACTCTTCAAAAACTACAAAGATGAAGTTGCAAAATTAACCGCTACTTCGGAAATGGCTAAAACTGTTGCTGCAAACGCAGTTGCTAAAAAAGAGCAAATGAAACAGGAAGTTACTGCAACTCTTGGTGAAATCTCTGTTCTGATGACTGCAAACAAAGAAATGCTTGCCAAAGCTCCAAAAGGAAAAGAAGGCAAAGCTGCTATGGAAGCTATCCAGGCTGACTTAACCACTATTGAAACTCAGGTTGCTGAAGTCAACAATAAATTTGCAAGCGATGATATCATCGGTGCTTTGAACCAGGCTAAATCACTGAAAGACAAAGCTACCAGCATCAATACCGAGCTGACCGACGTTATGTCCAAAGTAAAAGGAAAGAAAAAATAGTTTTCGATTCTTGGAATAACTAAGATCTTTGAAGCCCCGGAATCATATCATGGTTCCGGGGTTTTTTAAATCAAATCCAGCATGGCCAGAAAATTAAAAAAGAAAGTCAAAGTAATTTTAATAACCTTCCTGGCTACCCTACCGCTTTGCGTCTTCGGCATTTTTATTTTGGCCACCCCAGAATCACCTGAGGATGAACTTGGTAAAGCAAGAATGGCTATTGCCGATGCCAGGAAGACCATAGAAAAAGATTTTATTCCGCCATCGCTTATAGAGGCGGAAAGTTTGTATGATTCAGCCATGTTGTGCTGGAAAAAGGAGAATGAGAAATTCATCCTGAGCCGAGATTATTCAAAATCCAGGACCTTTGCCATCCGATCGGAACAGCAGGCGCTTATTAGTCCAAAAATCGCCAGCCAGAATACATCTGATTTTGTCAATTCACTGGAACGCGACCTTGAAGCAGTTAAAAGGGATACTGCCCAGATTGAGCAACTTTACAGCCGTCTTCCGCTACCGACCATCATCAATAAAAAATATTCCAGGGGTATCATTCTCCTCAGAGAGGCTGAACTGAACCTGGAACAAAAAAACTTTAAGGAATGCCGCGTTAAACTGGGATTGGCCAAATTCGACCTTTCCGAAGTAGCCCGGTATACCAGGACCCTGCTTGATGATTATTTTTCCAAGCTTCCGATGTGGAAAAGATGGTATGATCAGGCAATCAGGGAGTCAGCCCAAAACCAATCCTATGCCCTGGTTGTTGATAAGTTTGCAAGCAAATGTTATGTGTTTCTATCCGGCAAACTAAAAACGACTTACGACGTGGAGCTTGGGAAGAATTGGATTGGCGACAAGCGATACTCTGGCGATAAAGCCACCCCCGAAGGAAAATATAAGGTTACCAAGAAAAAAGATGGCAGCCAGACCCGGTATTCCAAGGCACTTTTGTTAAATTACCCGAATGATGAGGACAAAGCACAATTTCAAAAGGAGATCCGGAATAAAACTCTTCCGCGGTATGCCAGGATCGGAAACCTTATCGAAATCCATGGGGGCGGAGGCAGAGGCGCCAATTGGACTGACGGTTGCGTTGCCTTTGCTGACCGTGATATGGAGTCACTTTATCGTATGATACCGGTAGGCTGTCCGGTGACCATACTGGGATCATTACAACCGCTATTTGAGGTCATAAAAAATCCAAAACCATGACAACAAGAGAATACTTGTTTGAAGCGCCGGGAAGTCCAGCACCGGAGCCGATTGAACCCCGGCCTCCCCGGCGAAGTGTATGGAAGATTATTTTGTTTTCCTTTTTAGGATTCCTCGGATTTGTTGGATTTATTGCATTATCCCTTTACCTTCTATTTATTGTTATACCGCAGGGGCCTGAAATGGCTATGGCCAGAGGGATGGGAAAAGATTCCACCTTTAATCTTAAAAAAACGACCGGTGACCTAGCGAAAGTGCAAAAGGATATAACTGCACTGGAAAAAAAGATTGACAAGCTTACCTCCCAGGGCCCTTACTTAATAGTCAACACAACTGAAAATAAGTTTTATCTCTATGATGGGAAAGGCCTTATTCGCCAGGGAAGATGCTCAACGGGTAAGAATATCCGGCTGATCGATGAAAAGCGTAACCAGGTGTTTGAATTTAAAACTCCCCGCGGAGTGCATAAGGTGATCCTCAAACAGAAAAATCCAGTTTGGGCCAAGCCAAACTGGGCTTTTATTGAAGAAGGCCTTCCGATCCCTCCGGCCGGTGATGAATCCCGTTTCGATTCAAGCACCCTTGGTGACTATAAGCTCGGCATAGGGGATGGGTACATGGTACACGGCACCTTATTTCAGCGCCGGATCGGACTTCCTGTTACCCACGGATGCGTGCGGCTTCTTGATGATGACCTTGAAGTGGTTTTCAATACCCTGTCTGTCGGATCAAAAGTTATAATATACTAAAACTACTGTTTTGAAAGCACTGAAAATCACTGCTCTTATTTTGGTCCTGATCATTATCGGAGCGCTTGCATTTCTCATGATTTCAGCCATGAAGGCTCCGAAACAGTTCCTTGAAGGTTTCAGGACTGAAACGGCGAAAATCGGGAACAACAAGGTTATACTTGCTTATCCTGACGACCTGCTCGAGAAAAAAACCAATCTTGATGCCAGGTTGGCCATGTCGCTCGATGACTCTATTGGTATGCGGATTAATCTAAAGGAAAAATCCCTGTACCTTGAGATCAACGGAATTGTCATCCATACCACCCCGATCCTGGAGGAAAAAACCAGTAGTTTCTTTAACAATCTTGGTGCGGCAGAAAAATACGTACTCTTTAGCAAACCCCTGGTTATTACAAAAGATGAATCAACCATTGAGAAGGACAAGTTTGAAATTGTTTACGCCCCTAAAGACACCCTTGAAGCGCAGGCACGTTCGGAACCGACTCCGGACACCGTCCTCAGGGAACCGGTGATGTACCGTCTCTATTTTAAGAACGGGATCCGTGTTCAGGTAACCGGTAAATTGAATGATTCGATTCCCCAGTTCTGGCCAAAATTCAAATTTGACCTGGCAGACCGGAAAAAGTTTGTTAAAGAGCTCTATCGCAGCCTGGTCCGGCGGAAACCCATGCCCTTCCAACCTACCATTTCGATTGTTATTGAAGCCAAGGAGGCAGAAGCCATTTACCGCGCAGTGCCAAAGAAAGGCAATGTCATTCTGGAACTGTAACCCGTCCGTTCGGCTTATTTTCGATCCGGCTTGCAGCCCTTTCTGCGAGCGCCGTGATCGTAAGTGACGGATTCACTCCCGGGTTAGCTGAAATGGCAGATCCGTCAATCACGTAAAGATTTTGATAACCGAATACGCGGTGGTCGCTGTCGATCACACCGGTCTCCCTGTTCGCGCCCATGCAGGCACCACCAAGGATATGAGCCGTTGTGGGAATTCCGAAGAGAGATTCAGTGGGAAGGACCAACGGCTTTCCTTTTATTATTGATGCATATTTTCTCGCAAGATCCTGGGCTTCTGGAATGAAGGCTGATGGGGCTGATCCTTCTTCCACGGAGGTGCGCACTCCAAACCATCCCTTTTTCAGCTTTAATGTACTGTCGCGGGTTTGCATAAACAAAAGAATCTGGGTTCGATCGGCCCAGTTGCCGGTAAAGTACACCCGTGCATTCGCTACCGGGTGCTGCAATAAATCACCCAAAATACGTAAAACCCTACCCACCAGCGTTTTGCCGGAAATCATAGGAGCCATTAAAAGTCTCCAGAATCCGGATCCTGATGGATATCTTACCGGTTCAAGATGGCTGAACTCATCGGTGTTAACGATGGATCCAATCGCAATTCCCTCTGAGAATTTTTTTGTTTTATCTCCACTGACGACACCTATCAGGGCCTCATTATTCGTACGGATATGCGCACCCGTCAGAGGAGATAAATCAGGCAGGGTGGTCTTTCTTAATTTCAAGAGAAGAGGAACGGTCCCTAAAACACCACCTGAAAAAATAAATGCCCGGGTATGAATTTTTTCTCTTTTCAACCCTCCGGTCTTTTTGATAATCACCTCATATCCCTGATTGCCTTCCGGGCCCACAGGAATTATACCCATTACATGGGAACGGTCCAGTACAACCGCTCCTTCCTGTTCGGCGAGATACAGATAATTTTTATCCAGGGTATTTTTCGCATTGTACCGGCAACCAACCATACAACCTCCACAAAACCGGCAACCCTCCCTGTCCGGGCCATTCCCGCTAAAATAGGGATCGGACACCTGTGCTTCAGGTTCACCGAAAAACACGGCCACATCCGTTGCTGAAAATTCGTCCTTCTTACCGATTGAATCAGAAAGCTGCTCCAGTGCTTCATCACCGGGTCCAAATCTGGGATTCTTAGCCACGCCCAGCATCGCAAGGGCGATTTTATAAAAAGGAGCAAGCTCTTTTTCCCAATCCATCAGATCTTTCCATGATCCGCTTTTGAAAAAATCAGGTTTAGGCACCGGCAGGGTATTGGCATAAACCAGCGATCCCCCGCCCACACCGGTTCCTGACAATACTGTGATATGCCGGAAGAGGGAAATCCTGAAAAAACCATAAAACCGGAGTCCGGGAACCCATAACCATTTTCTGAGGTTCCAGTTCCTCTTTGGGAAATCAGTCGCATTAAACCTCCGGCCCTGCTCGATGACCAATACGCGATAACCCTTCCGGACCAATCGCAAAGCACTGACCGACCCACCAAAGCCGGATCCCATAATGATAAAATCGTATTTCATAGGTCGGTGCTGTTAACTATCGTTTTTACTATTTCAGGCTTCCCAAAATAAGACTATTTTTATTCACTTTCATGAACATGGAATTGAACTAAAACTCACTCTTTATGAAAAACTCACTTATCGCATCTGCCCTGATGATCATACTGGTTATGAGCACGTCATGCAGCCCTAAGAATGTTGCCCCGGTTCATCAGGGTCCCAATACGACAGTGGTTCACCCTGACTGGATAAAGTCCGCTGTCATGTATGAGGTCAATGTGCGCCAGTATACTCCGGAAGGTACCTTTAATGCCTTTGCAGAAAAACTGCCACGATTAAAAGAACTGGGTGTTGAAATACTTTGGTTAATGCCAATAAATCCGATCGGGGTAGTCAACCGGAAGGGTCCGCTCGGATCTTATTACAGTGTAAAGGATTACGAAGGAATTAATCCTGAATTCGGCACAATGGAGGATTTTAAGGCGCTGGTTAAAAAAACACATGATCTTGGAATGTACCTGATTATCGATTGGGTGCCCAATCATTCCTCTTGGGATAATCCGCTTGTCACTTCAAATCCGGAATGGTACGCCAAAGACAGTCTGGGTAAAATGTTCTCACCCTGGGATTGGACTGATGTGGTTAAATTTGATTACAACCAGTGGCCCCTTCGCGATTATATGATTGAAACCATGAAATTCTGGCTGACTGAAACCAAACTCGATGGATTCAGGTACGATGTTGCCCATCAGGTTCCTGTGGATTTCTGGAACGAAGTCAGGCCGGCACTTCAGACAGTAAAACCCGATGTACTCCTGCTTGCGGAAGCGGAACAGCGCCCGCTGCATGAGAATTCGATGGACCTGACCTATGGCTGGGAATTGCATCACATCATGAATCAGGTTGCTCAGGGAAAACAAGACGTTGCCGATATTGATGCCTATTTCGAGCGTGCTGCAAAGGATTACAATACGAATGACATCCGGATCTATTTCACCTCCAACCATGATGAAAATTCATGGAACGGGACTGAATGGGAAAGAATGGGTAAAGCAACTGATGTGATGACTGTTTTCACTTACACTATTCCGGGTATGCCATTGGTTTACAGCGGACAGGAAGCCGGATCGACTAAAAGGCTGAAATTTTTCGAGAAGGACCCGATTGATTGGAGTAACCAAAAATTCTTCACCCTGTATCAGAAATTGGATCAGCTGAAGAAGGAAAATTCAGCACTTTGGAATCCGGGTTTTGGGGGAAATTACTTAAGATTGACCACCGGTAAGGATAAACAGGTTCTTGCCTTTAAACGTGAACTCGGGACAAACTCAGTGATCGCGATAATGAATATGAGCCCTGAAAAAGTCGAAATAAAACTCGATCCGGCAACTGCGGGGGGCAGATATACTGAATATTTCAGCGGGAAAAGGTCAAAACCTTCGGCAGAGGCCATTTCATTAGAATCCTGGAGTTACTTGATCTATACAAAAAAATAATAACATGCTTAAGTTCAGGCTAATCGTACCTTTTTTAATTTTCCTGTTTTATTTTAACCTAACAACATTGCATTCCCAGGAAATCATTCCACCAACAGCGCCGACGCGAGTGTTTTATTCGGTGTTCGTGCAATCTTTCTATGATAGCAACGGAGATGGGATAGGAGACATTCCCGGACTGACCTCAAAACTGGATTACCTGAAAGAATTGGGTATTCAGGGCCTCTGGCTGCTTCCGGTTCACCCTTCCCCGTCCTACCATAAATATGACGTTTCGGATTATTATGCAATCCATCCGGATTACGGCACCCTGGATGATTACAAGGTTTTGGTGCAGGAGGCTCATAAAAGGGGCATGGTCATCCTGCTGGATCTGGTGATCAACCATACTTCCAATAAAATCAAATGGTTTGAGGAGGCATCGAAAGGTCCTTCAAATCCATACCGGAAATATTATGTTTGGTCGGATAAACAGGCTGATTTCAAAGCCGAACCTTTCCATTGGCATGCCGTGCGGGACGCTCTTGGCAAACCAACTTCAGGACCCAAATATTATGGCTTTTTCTGGTGGGAAATGCCTGATTTGAATTATGATAATCAACAGGTGCGTAAAGAGATTTTCAAGATTACATCGTTCTGGTTAAAAGAGGTCGGAATCGATGGTTTCAGGCTCGACGCGGCAAAATATATTTATCCTGAAAACCAATCCGATAAAACGATCCAATGGTGGACCGAATTCCGTAAAGAGGCGGTTAAAATCAAGAAAGACGTAATGATTGTTGGGGAAGTCTGGGGTCCGGGCAAGGAGATCGCCCCGTACCTGAAAAATGCCATGACAGCCTGCTTTAACTTGCAGCTGGCTGACAGCATCAGGCTCAGTCTTAAAGAGGAAATTGACCACTACACGCTTCAAACCTGGTGGCAGATCCGGGACAGCTATATAAAATTCAATCCCGCCTATCAAGATGCCATATTCCTGTCAAATCACGATATTAACCGTATCATGACTGATATTGGGAACAACACCCGGAAGGGAAAAGTAGCCGCTACACTGCTTCTCACCCTTCCAGGCAATCCCTTTATCTACTATGGGGAAGAAATCGGCATGCTCGGCGAAAAACCCGATGAGTATATCCGCGAGCCCTTTCTATGGAATATGGAAGGACAGGATAAGGGACAGACGACATGGGAGATTCCGTATTCCAGCAGTTCACAAACAGTTAAACCTTTAAAATACCAATTGGAGGATCCAAAGTCGCTTTATCATTGGTATCGCCAGCTGAATGCAATCCGAAACACTTCTGCCGCCCTGAACCGTGGTTTTTTTGAGCCTTACATCCAGGATAACAGAAAAGTTATAGGATTTTTCCGGGCCTTTGAAAACGAACAATTCCTGATTCTTATGAACCTGAGCAAAGAGGTTCAGCGGATTGCAGGTCCGTCCGGTATTGCTGATTATAAAGTTGAACTGGCGACCAATGAGGTATTTAAATCCGGGGGCGGGGCCATTTTCCTACAACCATATTCCATTTTTATTCTTAAGAAAAATAACTAAGACTTAGTCAAGAACCTATGAGTGGATTCTACGGATCAATTTCAAGCCATGATGTGATTTCCGAAGTTTATTACGGAACTGATTATCAATCTCGGCCTGGATTCGCTGATGTATCAGGATATGCCCGACCTGGTGAAAGCCATCGGACTTCCCAAAGAACAATTATGCACCCACTGTTGGGACGGGTCTAGCAATTTTTGATCCAGTTCCGGGCATTAACAAAGGCTTCGAGCCAGGGAGCTGCTTCATCTGCTGAGCGGCTTTCCGGATAGTGGGGCCATTGCCATGGCAGGAAAGCTCTTTCCAAGTGCGGCATCATGACCAGATGGCGTCCATCCGCTGAACACAAAGAAGCGATATCATCCGGAGAACCATTAGGATTTCCGGGATAACCCGAATAGGAGAACCTTGCCGGTGACTGGTAACTTTCCGGCGGGTCGGGCAATATGAATTTCCCTTCAGCATGGGCAACCCATATTCCAAGACGGCTGCCGGCCAGGGACTTCAGCATAACCGATTCGTTCGGCAGGATATTGAGGTTTAAAAATGCGGATTCAAATTTTCCTGATGCATTCAAATGCATTTTCGGATGGTTTTTCCGGTCGGGATATACCAGATCCAGTTCCATCATCACCTGGCAACCGTTACAAATTCCAAGACTGAGAGTATCCTTTCGTGCATAAAAATTCTCCACGGCTTTTCTGGCCTTCGGATTGTATAAAAATGCACCCGCCCAGCCTTTGGCCGAACCCAGCACATCGGAATTGGAAAAACCTCCGACAAAAACAATGAAATTGACATCTTCCAACGTTTCCCGGCCCGCAATGAGATCAGTCATGTGAACATCCTTGACATCCATCCCGGCCAGGTACATGGCATATGCCATCTCCCGGTCCCCGTTTACCCCCTTTTCGCGGATGATAGCCGATCTGATTCCAGTGGCTGTTCTCCGTTTGGGATCGATATCCAGGTCTGCAAACTTCCCGGTAAAATCCGATGGGAAAGTGAATTTCAGCGGCTGAGTTTTATAGTTTTTGAAACGTTCGCCGGCCATTTCCGGTCCACTTTGACGGCGGTCGAGCAAATAGGAGGTACGATACCATGAATCCCGAAGCTGGTCGATATCCAAATCATAATTAAATCCTTTTCCCGAAAGGCGGATCCCTCGGAATACCTGCGGCTGTCCCAGTATAAAGTAACGTAACTTGTTATTATCAAGCACTTTTTGAACCGCAACCAAATCCCTGACCTGAATGACGAGTGCCGGTTGTTCGGAAAAAAGAAGCCGGACAGCATCGAGGTTTGGAAACCTGTTTATACTGACATTCAAACCGCCCGAAAGGTTACCGAAGCACATCTCCAGCAGGCAGGTAGCAAGTCCCCCGGCTGAGACATCATGGCCGCTGACCAGGGCTCCCTGTCCGATCAGGCCTTGAATGGTATTAAAAGCTGATTCAAAATAGGCAGCCGGCGCACAATCCGGTGCATCCTGGCCTATATGGTTGATAATCTGGGCAAAACTACTTCCCCCAAGATTAAAAGAACCATCTGAAAAATCCACATAGATAAGATGGGTATTGATGTCATTAACCACGACCTGAGGAATAACCCTCCTCACATCGGTGACCTCTGCGACAGCAGAAACAATCACGGTACCAGGAGACAGAACCAACTTTCCGTCGGGATATTTTTGAGTCATCGACATGGAATCCTTGCCCGTAGGAACATTGATTCCCAGATCGATACAAAAATCGCTAAGTGCCTTGACCGCCTTGTACAGCCGGGCATTTTCGCCTGGATTTCTCGCCGGCCACATCCAGTTTGCTGATAATGAGACAGATTTTATCTGATCAACCAACGGTGCCCAAATAAGATTGGTTAGTGCCTCACCCACTGCCAGGCGGGAACCGGCTTCGGGCGAAATCATGGCAGCAACCGGAGCATGTCCGATGGAAGTTGCAACACCTTTTTTACCTTGATAATCAAGGCTCACCACGGCAAGATCATTCAAAGGCAGCTGGATCTCCCCTGCGGTTTGCTGCACGGCTCCACGGCCGGTAACAGAACGGTCCACTTTATTGGTCAGCCAATCCTTGCATGCGACACCTTCTATTTGCAGAACTTTATTGAGATAATCCACGAAATGCGAGGGATCGTATTTTAACTGTTTAAAATTACCAGCCACCATATCATCTGTTAAGACTGTCTTCGGTGGTTGACCAAAGAAATCCCCCAGTGCAAGATCAATCGGTTTTTCATTGCTATTCCGGTCTACAAACATCAGTCTTTTATCACCGGTTATCCTTCCCACCTCGTACATCGGAGCCCGCTCACGTGAAGCAACCCGCCTCAGGCTTTCAACATCTTTGGGAGCAAGAACCAACCCCATTCTTTCCTGCGATTCGTTCCCGATGATCTCGCGTGCTGATAAAGTAGGATCACCTATTGGAAGTTTATCCAGATAGATCTCACCACCAACCTGATCAACCAATTCGGAAAGGCAATTTAAATGCCCCCCGGCTCCATGGTCATGGATGGAACGAATAGGATTATGTCCGGACTCGGCGAATGCGCGGATCGCGTTATATACCCTCTTTTGCATTTCAGGGTTGGAACGCTGTACGGCGTTCAATTCAATCTTATTGGCATATTCACCGGTTGCAACCGATGATACTGCGCCACCTCCCATTCCGATCCTATAATTATCCCCTCCCAGCACGACAATAATATCACCTGTTTCCGGGATATCTTTCGCGGCATCCTCATCTTTACCGAATCCCACTCCGCCGGCGAGCATGATCACTTTATCGTAACCAAAGCTCCTGGTATCTTCGGCATGCTCAAAGGTCAGGAGGCTACCGCACAGCAGGGGCTGACCGAATTTATTGCCAAAGTCGCTGGCACCATTGGAAGCTTTAATCAGAATATCTTCCGGGGTTTGATAGAGCCAATTACGCTCTTCTTGGGCAAATTCCCAACTCCGGGATTTGTCCAACCTGGGATAGGAAGTCATATAAACAGCGGTCCCGATCAATGGCATACTGGCTTTCCCACCAGCCATCCGGTCGCGGATTTCGCCTCCTGAACCGGTTGCCGCCCCGTTGAAGGGTTCAACAGTCGTCGGAAAATTGTGAGTCTCAGCTTTCAGCGATATCACTGACCGGATATCCCTGATTCCGAACAGATCAGCCTTATCCTGTGATACGGGTGCAAATTGTTCAATGTCGGGACCGACAATAAATGCCACATTATCATGATAGGCAGAAACGATCCTGTTCGGATTGATTTTCGACGTCTTTTTAATCAGGGCAAACAGGGTTTCAGGCATTTCCAGTCCATTGATAATAAATTGCCCGTTAAATATTTTATGACGGCAATGTTCCGAATTGACCTGTGAAAATCCGAAAACTTCGGAATCTGTCAATGGTCGTCCCAGCCGAACCGACAATCCGGACAGATATTCAATTTCTTCCTCACTCAAGGCCAGGCCCTCCTGCTCGCTATACTTTGCAATATCTGAAATGTTCCGAATTTTATCAGGCTGATGTTCAATAGTAAAAACCTGTTGGTCCAATGACGGATACAACGCCTGAAGCATTGGATCATAGTGTGAATGACCGGCTTCAACCTGTTTAAATGTTTCGATCCGCTCAATACCCGTGATTCCCATATTCAGGGTGATCTCCACCGCATTCGTGGACCAGGGGGTCACCATTTCCTTGCGCGGACCTACAAAAAAACCGTCCAGAACCAGTGTCTCCAAACGGTTTGCTTTACCAAAGAGCCAGTAAAGCTTATCAAGATCTTCACCCGGCAAGGCATTTTTGACTCCAATCGCGTAAATTTCCTCGGGAGACTGATAAAATAGGATCATTGCCATTCAATTTGCTGGCAAAATTATGAAAAATCAGGAGGAATTGCCAGTTCGCAGATGAATGATTTAAGCTAGTTTTTAACGTCTGTTAATTTCTTCATCTGTGACGGATTGATTTGTGCTTAAAGAATATTCAGTTATTAATACATTAATATTAAAATAAATTAGTTGAATATTGTTTTTTTTTAAGAACTTTGCTATTATTAATTATTAGGGGGAAAATTAATCATTTTAATTATGGCAACGTCAATATTCTTTACTGAGAGCAAGGACTTTAAGCTAATTAAAGACCGGATTCTGAACCACGAGGATAATTACCTCGTTTATGTGTATGCGGATACTACAAACGTCCGTATTCCCAGGGAATTAATCATGCAATTACCCAGATATGGCAATAACCTGATCTGGGTGGATACCGCTGAGATGGATTCTTCGGACCTTTCACACCATATTGTCCTGACTATTGGACAGTTAGTCAATCCTGAAGAAGAGATTAATTTTTATATCGTTTCGAAATCATCGAAATTGGAGAAAACCATTTTCTTCCTGCGCAATCAGGGCATCCCGGCGGAAATGATCGCTCCTAATGAACTGAAGGTCAAGGCAGCCAAATCAAAAGGTACCGGTCGTCGTGGCCGTCCGAAAAAAGAGAAATCAGTCGAAGTGGTAAAAACCGGTAAACGCGGTCGGCCGAAAAAAGTTCAACCCGAAGGTGCCGTAACCTCAGAAAAAGTGGTAAAAACCGGTAAACGCGGCCGTCCGAGAAAGGTTCAGGCTGAAGTAGTTCCTTCTGGTGAAGCGTTTGAGATGCCCAAGAAAAAACGCGGCCGTCCAAGTATCGCAAAGGCAGCTGAAGTAATTCCTACAGAAGTCAAAGCCAAAGCCAAGGGAAAGAAGAAAACTGAAAAACCTGTGGCTAAAAAAAAGACTAAAAAAGCTCCAAAGGCAGCAGCCGAAGCAGCAGTAGCCGCTGTAGCTGAAAGTCCTGCAGAAGTTGTTGTTGTTGAAAAGGAGAAGAACGTTAAGGGCGTTAAGGGCGTTAAGGGCGTTAAGGACGTTAAGGGCGTTAAGGACGTTAAGAGCGTTAAGAAAGTGAAGAAAGAGAAGAAAGTGAAGAAAGAGAAAATAGTGAAAGCCAGGGAGAAAGTGAATCCGGAGGTTAAGGTTAAAGCCAAAAAGCAGCCTACTGAAAAGGATATTACGGAAGAATTGGTTCAACAGAAACTGGCACTTTACCCAACGACAGATACCAATCTTTCAATGGTCATGACCCGATTATTCGGAATGAAAAAGGCTGTCAGGCCGAAATTCGAAGCTAAATTAATAGACCTGGTTAAAGACATCACTTTGGAGGATGACACTATTGCTGAAGGTATTATCACCCAGCTTCAGGAACTTCAGGTTCTTGACACCACCGGCAAAGGTGGCAAGGTTAATTACAAAGACTAATTAATGATATCCATAAAAAAGCCGCCCGGAATACCGGGCGGTTTTTTTATGGCTGATCGCGGGTGGCGTGTAGAGACGGAATGTTGTGTTAATCTTTTACGCACCGGAACCCGACTGTCGAATTGCGCTCGAATCCCCTGGAGACTCTTAGCAGCATCTGCCTGTAATGAAGTTCACGGGGACCTCCCTGGACATACCACCAGCTTGAACTCGGGTTAAAATAGCTGCCGCCTTTCATGATCACATAAAAGACCGTTCCATCATCATATTCATCATTGGTCATCTGCCAGACTGATCCAACCAGATCTTCAAGACCAAATGGATTGGCGCCTTTGGGGTGTTTTCCGACCGCTTCCATTTTACCCAGTCCGATATTGCAGTATTTGGGATTGATCCCTTTTATCCGGCTAACGGTCAGTGTATTGGTCACCGTTTCGATTTCACGTGTCACCCCTTTTTCATCACCCCACGGCCATGGTCGCAGATCGGAAGTCTGGGCTGCATATTGCCATTCCGTCTCGGTGGGAAGCCTCTTGCCGGCCCATGCAGCATAGGCCTTCGCATCTTCATAGGATACATAAACAACGGGATATTTTTCCATTCCCTTGACAGGTTTCCTGCTGACCCAGTTTTTCAAGAAATTGGCGGTATCGGCCGGACTGTATCCGGTGGCTTTAATAAACTCATAATATTGTTCATTGGTAACCGGATACTTATCCATATAAAAGGAGGAAATGGTAACAGGGCCTTTGACCGGAAGATCAGGATATCCGATAAAATCATCCCCGTGCGTGGTTTTCCAGGTAAACAACCCGGCAGGAACAGCGACCATTCCTGCCGAGACCTGAGCTGAATGGCCGGTTGGAATACTCTTGCTGATCAAGCGAGCGGTCCCGGCCTTTATGGTAACAATGCGTTCATCCATTATTTCGTCATTCCGGAATAACTGAATGACAAAATCCCCCTCAAAACGACCGAAATAATCGGTAAGATTGATTGTTTTCGATTTAATGTCCAGAACTACCGGCTTCTTTTCATAATCCGGAATCCCTGCCCAAATTTTGATCTGGTCACCTGTTGGAGCCGAAATGGTCAATTGGTCAATATTCAGGCTGACATTCAAAACAGAAGGAAAACGGATCACTGAAGTCACTGCCCCTTCGTTGTTGGTTCCCAGCCATGATTTATGGAAAGCATCGGTTCTGACCGGCACATAATATTTGTTGTCCACTTTTTTAGGCTCGAGTTCCCGGTGCTCCCAGGCATCCACCCAGTGATAACCCTCAGTGGGCTTCACTTCAAAGAGATTCCCGTCAAAACCTTCGGGAAGAAGGCTGAATACGGTATAAACCAGTTTATCATTCCCCGGCCAGCAATTCACATAGACTTTATCCTGAAGAGTTGGAATTAGCGGAATGAAATTATAATCAACAAAATTTGAGGTGTTTTCGCGCAATATCCTTACGGTACGGCCAAAAAAGCGATAATCAGCTTCAATCCAGTCCGGACGGCCGGGCTTGAAAATATTCAGTTCCGTCCCATATCCATTAAAAAATGAAGTGGCATATTCCCGCCGGATCGGTTCAAAGGCCAGTTCAGCCACCCGGTAGATGGCAAAATCCGGTTTAATCAGCTTATTCAGGTTCAGCATCGGAGGATAATAGAGAGCGTTGTGCACCCGGCCTGCCACTATACCTGGCATGTCCTTAGCCACAGCCATACCCTCACTGTACATGACCACCCCTTTTCTCACACTGTCGGCTGCATGCTGCAATTCAAAAGATGAACTGCCCTGGGTATCCAGAACAACACCATCCGCACCAATGGCCTGTATAAGCTCCGCCATGCCACCAAAGTGATTTTCGGAGCGGGTGTCCGCATCCCAGGGGTTATAGCAGATAAAAAACCGGGATCCGTTTTGACGGCACATTTCCGCAGTCTGGTTAAGCGCTTTCAGTCCGCCAGGCATATCCCTGAAAAGATCCCATTGATTTCTCTGGTCCATTCCGAGCGAGGGCCAGGTAGGCCATACCCCCACAAAATCATCACCACCATACCATTTCTTGCCACGATCAAGGAATGCCTGAAGGTTGTTCTGTAACAATTTGCTGTCATAGTATTGATGGTCCCAGGCATAGAGCAGGTGGGAGACATAAGTATGCCTTATCCATTTGAGATCTTCGCGGTTGTAAAGGGTATTATCAAATTTTTCAAGATCATACAAAAGTCTTTTTTGAAACATGAGGCGCAATCCTTCCTGCCATTCCCCTGTATAAAAGTCTGCGAACAACGAATATGTAACAGAACCTCCCGGGAAAAGGTTGGTTTCAAAGCGTTTAACCTGGCCCTTAACCGATGAGATCCTTCGGGCCAAACCCGCAATCTGAGCCTTTGCGAGAACCGACTCTGAAAATCCAAGATTCCAGGCATTATCGGGGACAATGACATTGACAGGCGTGAGGCCCGGGCGTGCAAGATAGGTCCGGGATAAGCCATGACGGCCGAATCCGGTAATATATACCTTGTCGGGAGCTTCACCAAAAGGAACAATATTCCAGATTTCAATGGTATCTCCAGCCGTGAGGTTCTTGATTCTTACCGTTCCTTTCCAACCCGGTGAAAACCCGGATTCATTCCTAAAAACCATTTCAAGCCTGGTATCCAGACGCGCAACGGTGGAGTCGCCAGCTGAAATAATTGCCATTTGCCTGGTATCAATCAGTTGCTCACCCAATCTAAAACTGATTAAAGGGAGTGCAGCTTCGTATACCTTTCCTGATTTATCCTGAAAACCGCTCACTTCAATGCCTTTGCTGGTATTTAGGTTAATCATTTTCAATTCCTGTGCCGTTAAGGGAAGCATGCATAGGAATGCCATACCAGTGATCACCAGTTTTTTAATCATATCAACCATTTTTAGGAAATTAATTAACTCTATTTCAAACTCTTGGCAAAGATAGAATATCTTTTATAGACCACCCCGCCGATGTGCTCATATTCTCCCCTCATGGCATAATTAGTCTCCATAACCAGATGTCCGTCAATCTCAGTTTTTCCTTCCTTACGTCCGGATTCCAGGATTTTAAGAGCCATCATCACATCGAGGCCCCGTCCCCTGTATTCTTCCTCAATGGCTCCGAGAAGGGCAACCATTCGGTGTGATTTCTTACCTGATCTCAGGATGGAAAAAATCCCGAAGGGCAAAAGGTGACCTTTGCATTTCTGTATCCCCTTGCTGATATCAGGCATTGCCACCGTATAGGCAATAACTTTGCCCTGCCCGTCCTCAATTACCTTTACGAATTTCGGATTCAACAACCAGATGAAACGGTTCGCGAAATCATCCATTTCCTTTTCTTCATATGGCATCGAACCGTAAATTTGCTGAAAGGCGCGGTTGGTTAAATGAAGCACCGGCCGGATATACTTTCTGAGTTTCCACCTGGACTCAAATTCGATCATTGTAAATTCTGAATTTAACTTTTCAATCCGGGGAAGCATACGAAGATACAGTGCCGGGGTTTTTTCAGGAATTGCAGTTTTATAGGTAACCAGGTTTATTTCAGGTACATAACCCTCATTTTCAATCAGATCGACCTGATATTTAAAATTGCAATTGGCAGCCAGAACCGTTGGCTCATCGAATCCATCTACGAGATAACCCTGAGGTTCCTTATCGGAAAAACCCAAAGGGCCAACTATTTTATCAGCCCCGAGTGCACTTGCCCAACTCTCAACCTTTGAAAGCAGTGCATGGGCAACTTCTTGATCATTAAATGTTTCAAGATAGCTGAAGCGGGCATTATTTTCGTTTTTTACCTTATTGTAACGATGGTTGATCAACCCCATGATCCGTCCAACCAATTCATTATCACGATACGCCAGTAACTGGATGTGGTCGCAGTACCCAAAGGATTTGTTCTTTGCGGGATCAAAAAAATCACCCTCGTCCATGTAAATAGGTGGAATCCAGTTTTGATGGCCCTTGTGTATCTTGGCTGGCAGTTTGACAAACTTATTTAGATCACTCTTTGTAACTACTTCTCTTACAATAATTTCCATTTTTCCTCCCGTTCCCAAGGCTAATTATATATTCGCAGAAAAGGCCGGAGTGACCGGCCTTTAATTCAATTTTTTGTTTCTCCAAGATCGTCAAACTCCACATCACCATAGTTGGTTTGCGGTGGCACTGAAGCAGTTGAGCCATTTTCCATTCCTGCGCGTAAATTGGAAATAAAGCCCACCGCTTCATCAAAACCTTCCCCGAACTTGTCAAAATCCTCTTTATACAGGAATATTTTGTGTTTCTCGTAATGGGAAGAACCGTCCATGTCAAAAACCTTTTTGCTTTCGGTAATGGTAATGTAATAGTCCTCACCACGTGTAGCTTTCACATCAAAAAAATAGGTGCGCTTCCCTGCCCGGATCACTTTGGAATAGATTTCATCCCTATCCTGCTGACCCGTTCCGTCTTGTTTATCTTTATCCACCATGTTAAATCCCTTTGTATTTGAACTGTCGTTTTGGTCCTTAAACCTCAAAAATAGAAAAAAAAACATACCTTTGCTGACCTTAAAAAAAAGTTCTTTAACCAGATGATCAGTAGAAGATTATTACGAGTCAAAGCCCTTCAGATCCTTTACGCATATCGGGCATCGGAAAACGACAATGTTTTCAAAACGGAAAAGGAACTGATATTCAGCATAGAAAAGAGCTATGATTTGTATCATCTGATTCTCCTCCTTCTGGTCGACATTTCAAATTATGCCGTCCAGCGAACCGACATAGCCCGGTCAAAATATTTTCCAACCGAAGAAGAAGCCAATCCAAATACACGGTTTATTGACAATCGCCTGATCACCCGTATTACCGACAGCAGAAAATTCAGCCAGTATCTTGAAACCAGGAAAATAAGTTGGTCGAATGAAGAGGAACTGATAAAAAGCTTCTATCGCAACCTGCTGGAATGGGATGTTTATCAGGAATATATGAACAGTTCTGAAGATTCATTCAATCAGGATAAAAAATTCATCAGCCGCATGGTGGCTGAGCTGATCCTACCGGACGAGTACCTTCAGCAAGTTTTAGAGGAGCAGAGCATTTATTGGAATGATGATATTGAATTCATCGGTTCGATGGTAATCAAAACCCTCAGCCGCTGGAAAGAAAACAGCGAGATGCCTGTTTTATCCATGTTCAGCAATGAGGATGACAGGCTTTACGTAATTGAACTGCTCCGAAAAACCATCCTCCACGCGGACGAATACCAGGAATTGATAAAAAAATTCAGTGCAAACTGGGATTTCGAACGGTTAGCCTTAATGGATATTTTGATCATGCAGATGGCTATTGCCGAAGCCATTCATTTTCCTTCGATACCGGCAAAGGTCACATTGAATGAATATATCGAAATTTCAAAGTATTACAGTACTGAGAAAAGCAGCTATTTCATCAATGGAATTCTTGATAAAATATTTATGATGCTCCGGACTGACGAGAAAATAAAAAAAACCGGCAGAGGATTAATCGGAGAGGTTTGACACCTGAAATGAATTTGCTTAATTTGCATTATGAATAATTTGCTGAAGCTCATCACCATGTTTAGATTAGCCGTTGGAATCGTGATCGTTTCATTGTTGCTTTTTGTTATGCCAGGTTGCAAATCAAAAAAGGAAAAAGACAAAAACTCCATTTCTACCGAATTAGTGAGCAATCCGATCACGGCTTCCGGAAAAAAGGTTACCGGTGGGTTACCGGTGATCACTTTTGAGCAGACCAAGCATGATTTCGGTCTGATGGTTCAGGGGGAGAAGCTCTCCTATACTTTCAAATTCACCAATACCGGCGGATCTGAGCTCATCATTTCCGATTGCTCCGCATCTTGTGGCTGTACCACTCCGGATTGGACTAAATCACCTGTAAAACCTGGCGAAGAGGGCAAGGTTGAAGTCGTATTCAATTCGTCCGGCAAAACAGGGACCGTTAATCAGACAGTCAGGTTGCTGAGTAATGCACAACCAAATTCTTTAGAGCTAAAAATTACCGCAGAGGTATATGTTCCGGATAGTAAGAAATAACTAAAACAATAATTATGATCAATTTAGCATTCATTCTTCAGGCAACTACCGCAGCCAAACAACCAAGTCCTTACTCATCGCTGATCTTCTTCGCTGCTATCATTCTTATTTTCTATTTCTTCATGATACGGCCTCAGATGAAGAAACAGAAAGAAATGAAAAATTATCGTGAAGGTTTGAAAAAAGGTGACAAAGTGGTTACCGCTGGTGGAATCTATGGTCGAATCGCCGAAGTCACCGACCGCACCGTTATGCTTGAAATAGACCAGAATGTCAAGGTTAAGGTAGATAAGGGCTCAGTAGTCCGTACCGCTGAAGACATACCCGATCAGCCGAAACAATAGTGAATGCAGCAGGCTTCCTCCTCACCGTTAGATAATCCGGCCCATCCGGGTAAAAGCCGGCGGAGACGACAGCTAATAGTACTGATAGCCTGCGTGCTGATTGCTACTTTGCTTTGGTTCCTCAGGGCACTCGAGAATGATTATACCACCCACGTGGATCATCCGGTCAGGTATATCAACTTGCCCGATAAAATGGTATCTCTAAACAAATTGCCCCAAAGAATTTCACTTGAAGTGAAAGGTTTGGGGTTTTCTATTTTGCGACACAACTGGAATTTTTCAAAGACCCCTCTGATTATAGACATAAAGAAATTAAAATCGATTCCTGCCCGGAGAAAAAAAGGATTTGTTGAATATCTTCCAATGAATCAGTATCTCTATGATTTTTCGTCGCAACTCAGCGACCTGAAGGTTTTATCTATCATTCCGGATACCCTGCTCTTTAGGTTCGGCTTAACGAAAACACGGACTCTGGTAGTAAAGCCATTCATTGTTTATGAATCGGGAACAACAGCAATTGCCGATAGTCTGATCCGGGTCAATCCGGACAGTGTGGTTGTTGAAGGCCCTGACCTGATTCTGGACACGATGCATTCGGTGAGGACTATCCAGATCAAACTAAACCATCAGGGTTCCGCGTTCAGCCGGAGCGTTGCCCTGGAGGAAATTGATAAACTGGTCAGGTATAATCCCGGAAAGGTCACCGTTTCGATTGATAAAAAAAATCGGAATTGAATGAAAACAGTCGGATTAACAGGAGGTATTGGATCAGGCAAAAGCGTGATTGCGAAGATCTTTATGAATCTGGGCACACCGGTTTTTGACGCGGATACCGAAGGCGGAAAAATTCTTGATGAAGATTTACAGGTCAGGCAACAGATGATGGAATGGTTTGGTGCCGACATCTATTCCAAAGGAAAACCTGACCGCCAGAAGATTGCCGGCATTGTTTTCAATGATCCGCAAGCCCTGCAAAGGCTTAACAGCCTGATTCATCCCGCGGTGATGAACCGTTTCCTTGCATGGCGTCTGGAGAACCAAAGCAGCCCGTATGTCATTCACGAAGCGGCAATACTCATTGAAACCGGACTTTTCAGGCACATGGACTATATTATCCTGGTTACGGCACCGGAAGAGATCCGGATTCAACGCGTTAAACATCGGGACAGGATTGACGAGGAGGCTGTTCGCCGGAGGATGCAAAACCAGTGGTCTGACGAACAAAAGTGTCCCCTTGCAAGTTTTATTATTGACAACAGCGGAGAATCCGCACTTCTTCCCAGAGTTTTGGAAATTCATAAAAAATTGATTGGTTAAATAATATGGCAAAATTTGGAAAATGGCTGGCCGGCGGATTAGGATGGGCTTTTTTAGGGCCCATAGGCGGTTTGATCGGGTTTGCGCTCGGCGCAATGATGGACGGACAAGAAGGTGAAGTTTTTCAGGGAAACCAGCGTCCCGGTGCAACCACACAGGGTGATTTCATCTCCAGCCTGGTCGTTCTGATCGCTGCTGTCATGAAGTCGGATGGCCGTGTATTAAAATCGGAACTCGACTATGTCAAGGCTTTTTTTGTGCGGTCCTTCGGAATTGAACAGGCGCAGCAGGCTGCTTTACTCCTCAGGAATGTTCTTGATCAGAACATCCCGGTTGAAGAAGTGAGCCGGCAGATCGGACAACGAATGAATTACAGTACCAAACTGGAACTAATCCATTTGCTTTTCGGAATTTCAAAAGCCGATGGCCTTGTTTCTACCCAGGAGTTAAAAACTGTTGAACAGATTTCCTTTTACATGGGAATCAAAACAGAAGATTTCAACGCCATAAAGGCGCTCTTTTCTGATAATCTGGATGCGGCCTATGCTGCTCTTGAAGTAAAACCGGATGCCCAGGATGAAGAAATTAAAAAAGCCTACCGTAGAATGGCCGTAAAATATCACCCCGATAAAGTTGCATACCTGGGTGATGAACTGAAAAATCAGGCCAATGAGAAGTTTCAGCAGTTAAATGCTGCCTATGACAAAATCAAGAAAGCTAGAGGGCTGAATTGATTTGTGTATATTTGTCGCCTCAAATTTTATTAGATCATGGATATTAAGGACTTTATTGCCATTTCCGGACAACCCGGGTTATTTAAAATGGTCTCTCAGGGAAAAAGTATACTCATAGCCGAAAATCTCGAAAACGGTCAGAGAATTCCTGTACATCCCAGCAGTCATGTCAGCTCCATGGAGGAAATTGCAGTTTTCACGGAAACCGAAGACAAGCCGCTTAAAGAAGTATTCCTGGAGATATATCAGAAAGAAGAAGGCAAAACTATCCTCGATCCCAAGAAATCCACCAATGATCAGATCAAGGCTTACTTTGCCACCGTTCTGCCCACTTACGACCGGAACAAGGTGTACGTTTCAGACATGAAGAAGATATTTACCTGGTATAATATTCTGGTCGCCTCGGCTAAGATCGACTGGACAGCTGAAGAGAAGACGGTAGACGGTGGACGGTTGACGGAAGAAAGTACTTAAATCGGCAGATTTGTCATCCCCGCGAAGGCGGGGATCCCTTCACGCTGGCAGGATTTCAACAGGCGGGGACCCCTACCCAAACCAAGAAGGCCTTCGTGCGAAAACATCCGTTGGTGCACTATGTAGAGACGCGCGTTCGCGCATCTCCCTCCGCCCCCGTTGAAACACAGTGGGAGACGGGCCACGGCCCGTCTCTACAATTTCTTCGCCTCGTTCCAGAATTTATCCATCTCCTCTACAGTCATATCCTTCAAATTCAATCCGAGCTTATTGGTCTCCTGCTCGAGATAGTTAAACCTCCGGATGAATTTCAGATTGGTGCGTTCCAGCGCATTTTCCGGATTGATCCGGTAAAGGCGTGCTGCATTGATCAGACTGAACAAAACATCTCCAAATTCAGCTTCTGTCCGGTCCTGTGAATCACTCGACTTCACTTCCTCCATCAATTCGCCGATTTCTTCCTTCACCTTATCCCATACCTGATCCCGGTGATCCCAGTCAAACCCGACACCCCTGGCTTTATCCTGTATCCGGTAGGCCTTGATCATGGCTGGCAACGAGCCGGGAATTCCTCCTAAAACCGTTTTACCCACATGCTCGGTAAGTTTTATCTTTTCCCAATTCTGTTCAACTTCGCGCGCATCACCAACGACGACGTCACCAAAAATATGCGGGTGCCTGTATACCAGCTTTTTGTTGATTCCGTCGATGACCTCTTTCATGGTGAAAGCATCCTTTTCCTGTCCGATCTTGGTATAAAAAACGATATGGAGGAGCAGGTCGCCCAATTCCTCCCTGATCCCGTTCATATCGAGATCCAGAATGGCATCAGCCAGTTCATAAGTCTCTTCAATGGTTAAGGTGCGAAGACTCTCAACCGTCTGTTCTTTGTCCCATGGGCATTTGGCCCTCAGCTCATCCATAATATCCAGCAGACGGTTAAACGACTGCAAAATATCTTCCCTGTTATTGTTCATTAAATTTGATCTTAATTGGTGTTCCGGGTTCAAATCCCAGCAATTCCGCTGCATTTCCTTGTACGATAGCTATTTCCAATAATCCGGCTGAATTGAATATAGCGAGCAGTTCTCCCGGATCCGACTCGAGATAGGTATTGCTGATCCCGTAGATTTTATATCGGTTGGATTTTATTGTAATCTCAAATTTCCGGTTGGCCCCGATCTTTAAGAACTCGGCTTTCGGAATATTGGTAATCGCATTACGGTAGGAATCAATAAAAACCACCTGTCCGTCAATCTGATCCTTTCTGATTACCGGCAACCACGCATTCGAGCGGCCCACATCGGCAGAAACTGTGCCTGAGAGGTTTAAGGGAAGTCCGGATGCCAGGTATCGGGCCAGTCTGGTAAACAGCGATAATTCAGGAAAACTTGGCTCAATCAACCTGAATTCATCCCCGATGCCAGTCGTGCTGTCCATCTCCTGCATGATCTGATCATCCAGCCTGAGATAAAATTCGGGATCCGAGTCCATAATCAACGGCATGATACCATCGTCCCAACCCACCAAATATTGCTTCTTATACAGCGCGACGGCAGGCCATATCCCAGGCTGGTGGCCCTGATTGACCAGAAACAGGTGTATGGTTCCTTCGGGATATTCCGGAATAACCTGACGCAATACAAAAGAGGCCTGCAGGGTATGAAAGGGCTCGATACGCTGATCAATATCAACAATAACCGCGTCCGGAATCAAGCTCAAAAGCCGGCCTTTGATCATCCCCGAGTAAAAGTCGCTGGTTTGCCAGTCTGTAGTTAAAGTAATAAAGGCCATGCAAGAAACACGTTTCTAAATCCGTGATAATAGCTATTTTTGCGTGATTGGCTCAAAAATACGACTTTATCTCAACTGCATGATTGAAAAGATCATCTATTTAAAAGGGATCGACCTGCTGGTTTTGTATGGCACTAATAACCAACACCTCGAGATCATTAAGCGATTCTTTCCCAAGATCAAATTAGTCGCCCGCGGCGATCAGCTTAAAGCCGTCGGAGAGGCGGCGGAAATCGCCCGCTTCGAGGATAAAATGGAGAAGCTCTTCGGTTTTGTCGAAAAGTACAACCGCCTTTCCCAAGCTGAAATCGAGGGACTTTTTCTTGAAAACGGATCCACGGGAGCTACAGAACCCGGCGATGAGGATATCCTTCTTTTTGGCAACAATGGTAAACCCATCAGAGCCCGGACCGCTCACCAGCATGAGATGGTTGAGAAGAGCCGCTGTAATGACCTTCTGATCGCCACCGGACCGGCAGGTTCAGGCAAGACCTATATAGCCGTGGCACTTGCCGTTCGTGCATTGCGTAACCGGGAAGTGAAAAAAATTATTCTGAGCCGGCCTGCAGTTGAATCAGGCGAGAATTTAGGATTTCTACCCGGTGATCTGCGTGAAAAGCTGGATCCTTACCTGCAGCCCCTGTATGATGCCCTCCTGGACATGATGCCCGCACGCAAACTGAAAGAATTCATGGAAGACAACATTATTCAAATCGCACCACTGGCCTTTATGCGGGGAAGAACACTGGACAACGCCTTCGTTATTCTGGATGAAGCCCAGAATGCATCGATAAACCAGTTAAAAATGTTCCTTACGCGAATGGGGGAATTTGCCAAGTTTGCCGTAACCGGCGACATCACACAAGTCGATCTTCCCGATCCGAGAAAATCCGGACTGATACATGCAAAACAAATACTGGCTGATATCCCCGGAATTGCCATGATTGAATTCACTCACCAGGACATCATCCGCCATCGTCTGGTAGAGCAGATTGTCAGGGCCTATGACAAAAATTAATCACGATAATAATTAAACAAATGGAAGCAATAGTAAAAACCGAATTCAGTTTCCCGGGTCAGATCAGTTTATACAAAGGCAAAGTCCGCGATGTGTATAATATCAGCGATAAATATCTGGTGATGGTGGTTTCCGACCGCATATCGGCCTTCGATGTGGTATTGCCCAAAGGTATTCCTTACAAAGGACAGGTATTGAATCAGATAGCTGAGAAATTTCTGGATGCCACCAGCGATATCGTTCCGAATTGGAAGATCGCCTCACCAGACCCGATGGTGACCATCGGACGCAAAGCCGAACCACTTCCAGTTGAAATGGTTATCAGGGGATACCTTACCGGACATGCCTGGCGCGAGTATCGCTCCGGCAAGCGTTCTATTTGCGGGATCACCCTGCCCGATGGCATGAAGGAAAATCAAAAATTCGAAAAACCGATCATAACCCCTACCACCAAAGCCCATATTGGCCATGATGAGGACATCAGCCGTGAGGAAATCATTGCCAACAACCTCGTCCCAGAAAAGATTTACAAACAGGTGGAAGAGTACACTTATAAATTATTTGAACGCGGTACGCAGATGGCTTCCCGCATGGGCCTGATCCTGGTGGATACCAAATATGAATTCGGTATCCGGGATGGCAAGATTTACCTGATTGATGAAATCCACACACCCGATTCGAGCCGGTATTTTTACGGCGATACCTATGCTGCCAATTTCGAAAAGGGTATAGAGCAGCGTCAACTGTCAAAAGAGTTTGTCAGGCAGTGGCTGATCGAGAACAATTTTCAGGGCAGAGAGGGACAGACCGTTCCATTCATGTCAGAAGAATTCGTAAAGGAGACTTCGGAACGCTATATCGAATTATTTGAAAAGATAACCGGTGAACACTTTAAGCGCGCCGATGCTACCGATGTCATGGGAAGGATTGAGAAGAATATCCGTTCCTTTTTGTCGGCCCTATGACAAATTCTCCGGATTCGGGTGGAAAAAATTGGATCGCTCTTTGGGCCGGGCCCCTGACAGCGTTTTTGATCATTCTTTTTTACCATCCCGACATTAAACATCCGGAAATTGGTTATACCCTCGGCATTGCAGCATGGATGGCCATGTGGTGGATAACTGAAGCCGTTCCGCTGGCCATTACCTCCCTGCTTCCCGTAGCTCTCTTTCCGCTACTGGGCATCATGGATGGCCAAACCGTTTCAGCCGCTTACTTCAATCATGTGATTTTCCTGTTTATAGGCGGATTCCTGATCGCCCTGGCCATGCAGCGGTGGAACCTCCATAAGCGTATCGCGCTAAACATTCTCAGCATTACGGGAACAGGAAAATCCAGGCTACTACTGGGCTTTATGCTCGCAACGGCGCTCCTTAGCATGTGGATGTCGAACACAGCTACAGCCATGATGGTGGTACCGATCCTGATTTCGGTTTTATCGGAAATTGAACCTGATCCGGATAAGAAAAGATCTTTCTCCACCGGGGTTTTATTAGGGGTAGCTTACAGTGCTTCCATCGGCGGGGTGATGACTCTGGTCGGGACCCCGCCAAATCTTTCTTTTCTGAGAATTTACCAGGTCATGTTTCCCCAGGCTCCCACCATTACTTTTCTCCAGTGGATGCTGTTTGCTGTTCCCGCCGGCCTGCTGATGCTCCTGGCAGCCTTCACCCTGTTGTACCTTAAGTATGCCAAGGGGATAAAAACCAAGGCGGTAAAGAACATGCCCATCCGGCAGATGCGCAAGGACCTCGGCCCGATGAGCCAGGAAGAAAAAATAGTGTTGTTCTGCTTTGTCCTCATGGCTTTGCTGTGGATCACGCGGTCGGATATTGAGATCGGCAGCACCACCATCCATGGGTGGGCTTCGATTTTCGGCAAGCCCGATTTTATCAATGACGGAACGGTTGCAATTGCTGTTTCTCTGCCCCTGTTCATGATTCCCTCAAAAAATTCAACCGGTTCAAGGATCATGGACTGGGCTACGGCCAGCCACCTGCCCTGGGATATCGTCTTGCTTTTTGGCGGTGGATTTGCACTTGCCAATGGGTTCAGGGATTCTGGATTGTCGCTCTGGCTTGGCCATCAACTGCAGGGTCTATCCGTTCTTCACCCGATTATTATTATTTTGATAATCAGCCTTCTGGTCACTTTCTTAACCGAATTGACATCCAACACGGCCACCACTGAAATGATTCTGCCGGTACTGTCGGGCATGGCCATTGTGACTCACACCCATCCGTTACTTTTCATGCTGCCTGCCACTTTATCAGCATCTATGGCATTTATGCTGCCCGCAGCAACCCCTCCGAATGCCATCATTTTCGGAACCAGGCGCGTGACAATAAGGGAAATGGCCAGGACCGGCTTTTGGCTGAACCTGATCGGCGCCGTGATTATCACTGCGGTAGTCTATTTTATCGGATCAGCGGTTTTCAAGATCAATCCCGGGGAGTTTCCTGCCTGGGCGGGTCAGTAATTCCCGCCAGATCCGCTATGGCCAGTGTGAGCAGGGTCGCCAGATCTTCCAGCGTTTCCGGCCAGATGGTCGACGGCATGTCGGCCGGGGTGTGATAGGCACCGGTCCCGCCTGATGAGGAAAAACTGACCGATGGGATACCTGCCTGCATGAAAATGGCTGCATCCGAACGCGGGCGGCCGAGATTGTTGCTATAGGAGGTCGTCAGGTTACGGTGAACGTACCTTTTATTAGCTTCATCAATAGGCTTGTACAAAGCAGGATAATTCTCTCCCCCTCCCGCATGGAGGTTCGGTCCGATACCCACGCAATCGAGATTGATGAATCCAACTGTCTTCCCGATTGAAAACAGCGGATGGGAGATATAGGCTTTAGCCCCGACAAGTCCCTGTTCTTCAGCTCCCAGACCGATAAACACGATGGTTCTTTTAAATCTCAACCCCGATAAAGCGACGGTCCTGGCAACGCCAAGCATCACGGAGATGCCCGAGGCATTGTCATTGGCACCCGGACAGATTTCCCAGTCCATTCCGCAATGATCCAGGTGGCCTCCGATGATGATGACTTCATTTTTCAACACCTGGTCCTTTCCGGGAATCAACCCGATCACATTCATACCAATCCCCTCCGGGTGAAATTGGGTGACATTGGTAATGGTCACCACCTTACCCGTAGAAAAAGATAAAGGGTTAAGTTCCGTAGTAATTTTATTCACCACCTCGGCATACCCCTTACCGGTACCTTTAAACAAATCCTCAACCACCCGGTTTCCGACCATGGTCACCAGTAGTTCCTGGTGATAATCATTATTGGTATTAGCAAGTGGCCCATAATGATACAACACACCAACCGCACCGTGCCTGATGGCATTAAGCATTTTATACTGATGGGTTGAATAGGGCTGCCAGGGAGTGAATTTTTCAGCCCCTGCCGCAGGAGTAAGCGGTGCTTCAGGGCGCATCAGTACAATTTTCCCTTTTACACTGATCCCGGCATAGTCATCATATCCAAGTTCGGGTGCTGAAATGCCATACCCGGCAAAAATCACTTCCGCCCTCGCTTTTCCTGACCCTGAAGAGCTACCGGGCATATATTCATCGAAATAATGATAATTGAAGTCCACTGAATCCTTTCCGTTCAACGGCAGGTGCATGACCAGTGAACAGCCGGGAAAAACGGTTACATAAGGCTGCGGAAATTCCTGCATCCATTGTTTATCAGGCAAAGCAGGCAAAAGGCCCCATTCGCCGAATTTACCAGCCACCCATTCTGCTGATTGCCTGTAACCTTCTGATCCTGTTAATCTTCCCTGATATTTATCTCCCGCCAGTTCAACAACAAAACCAAGCAATTCTTCACTTTTAATGTTCCAGGTTGCGGGTAACAGCGGATTTTGCTGAACCTGCCCATGCGATACCAGGCTACAGACCAAACCGAACCCAACGGTCAATATCTTTTTCATACAATGAAATTTTGTACTAATGTAACCGAAGTTTTGAGGCGTTATTTGATCATTCCACCAGAACCATTAATTTAACCCCGGCAAAACTCTAAAACCAGCTTGCAATGAGAGTTCAAAGAAATTCATATTACACGGTGGAAGCGGAGGAGCCCGGGTTATCAGTGGATCTGGACCTGCTCCTGCCGCTCATCGAAAAATACAAATCAAAAAAAGGCAATATGATCCCTTTACTGCAAGGGACTCAAAACCTGTACGGGTTCATACCCAAAGATGCATTTAAGCTTATCTCCGAAAATACAGGGTTAAATATCAGCGACATGTACGGTGTTGCCACTTTTTATGCCCAGTTCAGGCTCAAACCTGTTGGTAAAATCATCATCAAGATTTGCCATGGAACCGCCTGCCATGTGCAGAATGCGAATATGATATCGGATTCCATTGAGGAAGCATTACAGGTAAAGGATGGTGAAACCACGAAGGACGGGCTGTTTACGCTGGAATCCGTTGCCTGTCTGGGTTGCTGTTCCCTTGCACCGGTCATGATGATCGCCGGGGAATCCTATGGCAAGCTCACGGGAAAATCTGCTGTTCAGGTTATTAAGGAAATTAAAATCAGGGAATCCTGAAAAAAATAAACTATGGAACCATCCAAGGTTATTGTCGGGCTCGGAAGTTGCGGTATAGCTGCAGGAGGCAATAAAGTATATGAGAAAATAAAATCCCTGAAAGAAACTGATAATCTTGGGTTCATACTGGATAAAACTTCCTGTGTCGGGATGTGTTACCGTGAGCCTCTGGTTGAAGTGGTGGATGATGCCGGGTCATGGCTGTATGGGGATGTTGATGAAAAGAAAGCGATTGAAATCATCAGCCAGCACCTGGGTCTGAATTCGCCCATCAAGGAATATCTGGTAAAATCCGACCTTTTCGAAACTGGTGATGAGTCCTTCTTCAAGGGACAGGTCAAGATTGCACTTCGGGATTGCGGTTATATCAATCCGGAAAGGATAGAGGAGTATGAAGCAAGGAGCGGCTACCAGGCGTTGAAAAAAATCCGGACAGAACAACTGAGCCAGGAAACAATCATTCAAACGATATTGGATTCGGGTTTGCGGGGACGGGGAGGCGGGGGATTTTCAACCGGTTTGAAATGGAGGTTTGCCCATAACAGCCAGTCTGATTCCAAATTTGTCATCTGCAATGCCGATGAGGGTGACCCGGGTGCATTCATGGATCGCTCGGTGCTTGAAGGGGATCCTCATGCCGTGATTGAAGGGATGATCATTGCGGCTTATGCCATCGGGGCCAACGGCGGGGTCATCTATTGCAGGGCGGAATATCCGCTGGCCATTCACCGGCTGAACATTGCATTGAAACAGGCCAGGGAAAGCGGCTACCTGGGTGAAAATATTGCCGGAATCCCCGGATTTAACCTGGATATTACCGTCAAGGAGGGTGCCGGTGCATTTGTTTGCGGCGAGGAAACCGCCCTGATGGCCTCTATAGAAGGCAAACGGGGCATGCCGGCCAAGCGCCCGCCCTTCCCTGCTGTTAAAGGACTCTGGGGAAAGCCAACGAACATCAATAACGTTGAGACATTTGCCAATGTTCCGTGGATCATCAATAATGGTGCAGCCAGCTATGCCCAATACGGAACTGAAAAAAGCAAGGGCACCAAGGTGTTCGCGCTGACTGGAAAAATTGCTCATGGAGGTCTCGTGGAAGTACCCATGGGCATTACCATCCGGGATATCATTTATAAACTGGGCGGTGGAATCCAGAACAATAAAAGATTTAAGGCGGTTCAACTGGGCGGACCCTCCGGTGGATGTATCCCGGAACATCTCATTGATACTCCGATCGACTATGATTCGGTCACGGCAACCGGTGCCATCATGGGATCAGGCGGCATGGTGGTCATGGATGAAACCACCTGCATGGTTGATATGGCGAGGTTTTTCCTTGATTTCACACAAAAGGAGTCATGCGGAAAATGTACTTTTTGCCGGATCGGAACCAAAAGGATGCTTGAAATCCTAACCCGGATCTGCGATGGCAAGGGCGTGGCCGGAGATATCGAGACCCTGGAAGAGCTAGCCTATCAGATTAAGGACAGTTCCTTGTGCGGTCTGGGGCAAACCGCTCCGAACCCTGTCCTTACCACCATACGCTATTTCCGCGATGAGTATGAGGCTCATATCCGCGATAAAAAATGCCCCGCCAAAAACTGTAAGCAATTGCTGACTTATGAAGTAATTGCTGAAAATTGCACCGGTTGCATGGTTTGCGCTAAAAACTGCTCGGTCGATGCGATCAGCGGAATCCGGAAAGAGGTGCACCTGATCGATCAGGCAAGGTGCATCAAGTGCGGTGTATGCCTTAGTAAATGTAAGTTTGAAGCTATCCTGGTTTATTAATGACATCTGTGATAAACGCAGAAATTATGACTGAATTGAATATCATCATCGACGGATCAAAATATACCGGATATTCTGGTGAGAATATCCTGGATGCAGCTAAAAGAAACGGGATCAACATACCTACACTTTGCCATGATCCCAGGCTTGAACCCTATTCATCCTGCTATGTTTGTGTGGTGGAGATAGAGGGTTCAAGGACGCTCCAACCCTCTTGCTCAACAAAGGTTGCCGAGGGAATGGTCATCAAAACAAAAAGTGAAAAAGTTAAAAAAGCCCGTAAAACCGCACTGGATCTTCTGACCAGCAACCATTATGCCGATTGTACCGCTCCCTGCACCCAGACCTGTCCTGCAGGCGTGGATGTTCAGGGATATATTTCATTGATTGAGAAGGGTATGTATAGTGCCGCTGTTGGGTTAATCAAGGAGGTCAATCCTCTTCCGGCCATTTGCGGCCGGGTATGTGTGCGGCCATGTGAGGTTGCCTGCAGGCGGAACCTCATGGATGAAGGTGCGGCTGTCGGGATTGATTATATGAAGCGGTTCGCTTCCGATCACGATCTGGCTTCACCAAACAGATACCACCCTGAACTCAAGGTGGATACCGGTAAAAAAGTTGCTGTCATCGGCGCTGGTCCCGGTGGACTGTCGGCTGCCTGGTTCCTGCGCCGCGAGGGTCATGCGGTAGATATTTACGAGGCCAGTCCAAACCCAGGCGGGATGTTGCGTTACGGGATACCCCCCTACCGCCTTCCAAATGAAATCATCAACAGCGAAGTGGAAAACATCACCCGTCTCGGTGTTAATATTTTTTACAACCGCAAGTTGGGTGCTGATCTGAGTTATGGTGAGATCCACGAGAATTACAATGCCATGGTGCTGACCATCGGGTCACAGGCAGGCACCCGCGTTGGTTGTCCGGGCGATGATGCTGAAAACGTCTTTTCCGGGATCGATTTTCTACGGAATATCGAGATGACCGGGCAAAAGCCAGATTTTTCAGGTAAAACAGTTGCTGTGGTCGGCGGAGGAAATACTGCCATGGACTGCTGCCGGACTGCCAAACGTCTGGGCGCCAAAAAAGTCTATGTGGTGTACAGGCGGACCGAAAAGGAGATGCCGGCAAACCCGATTGAAATACATGAATCTAAAGTTGAAGGTATAGAGTATCTTTTCCTTAATAATCCGGTCGAGATCCTGAAAGACAAAAACGGCAAGCTTAAGTCAATGAGGATTATACGTATGGAACTCGGGGAACCTGATGCATCAGGAAGAAGGCGCCCGATTCCAGTTGAAGGGTCGGAATATCAACTGGAGCTGGATTATGTTTTTGCTGCCATTGGCCAGAAAACAGTAGTCGATTTCGTTCATGATGTGAATGCTTTTTCGCCGGATGGTGAACTGAAAGTGACCAAATGGGGTGATATTGACGCCAGTAAACGGACCCTGCAGACCGGAATCAACTCGGTATTTGCTGCCGGTGACGGAGTAACCGGTCCGGCTACGCTGATTGAAGCCATTGCCCAGGCAAAAATCGCAGCAAGATCCTGCAGTCAATACCTTAACGGACAGCCTGTTGAGGTCCCGGCTCCAGAGTTTATCAGCAGAAAGGATAATTTCAAAGCACAGGAGCCCAAGGCTTACCAGGCCCGTTATGGACATTCACTTCGCCAGGAAATGCCTTTACTGCCTCCGGAGCAACGCTCCAACTTCAATGAGGTGGAACTGGGTTACAGCGAAGCTATGGCCTTTGAGGAAACATCCCGTTGCCTCGAATGCGGATGCAATGAGGTCTTTACCTGCGACCTGAAACGGTTGAGCGATGAGTACGGTGCTGAACAGAAGAAATACAGCGGGACCTTTAATGAGCGTGAAGTCGATTCCCGGCATCCGTACATCGAGATCGACAATAATAAATGTATCCTTTGCTCGAGATGCGTCAGGATTTGTCACGAGCTGGCCGGTGCCGATGCACTCGGACTGGTCAACCGTGGTTTTGAAACTTATGTCGCTCCTTCCATGGGGCTGCCCCTTTCGGAAACGAATTGCGAGTCATGCGGATTATGCATTTCAGCCTGTCCAACCGGGGCGATCACAGAAAATTTCGTTTTCAAACCCGGTCCGGTCAGGTTCACCCCCCATAAAGCTATCTGTAATTTCTGTTCCATCGGCTGCTCAATCGAAATTCATGAGTATAAAGGATTTATCTGGAAGATCACCGGTCGCGAAGGATTGGTAAATCCTGATGCAAATATTTGCAGATATGCCAAATTCGGTTACAAATACCTGAATTCATCAAGCAGGATCAAGCAACCTATGATCCGGAAGGGTGAATCCTGGATAGCTATCTCTTTCGAGGAGGCCTTCGCTCTCATCAAATCAAAAACCGATGGGGCAAAACCCGGTGAAAATGCTTTTTTTGCCGGCGCCCGCCTGTCGAATGAAGAGCTCTACCTGATCCAGAAATTGGCACGGGAAGGGGTTGGAACTCCGAATATCGGGAGCTTCCATTATGTTGGAAGGGGCACGGGATTCATCAGGGGATCTGAAAAAAATGTTCCATTCGCTGAAATCAGGGAGGCTTCAAGGATTTATCTGCTGGGAAGTGAAATACACGTCGATAATGCGGTGGCAGGCTTCCTGGTCAATCAGGCCCATGTGACGGCCGGTGTTCCGGTGACCAATATAACTGTTTATGAATCAAGCCAGCTCGACCGCAAAGTAGATGAGACCATCAGGATTGATTCATACTATCATTTTATCAAGGCAGTAAATCATTATCTGCTGAAAAACAACCTTCAAAACGGACTTTTTATCAAAGATCATTGCCGTGGTTTTGAAGATTACAAAACAGCGGTTTTAGCAGAAGATTATCCGGGGCTACTTACGGAGGCGGGACTTGATGATGATTCCATGGTCGCCGCATTCGCTGAATCCTATAACCTTGAGCAAAACGCAATCCTGATATTCTCAGAAAAGGAATTATCGGGTAATGAAGTGGTTGAGGTGAAAAATCTGGCCAACATCACCGGCAAACTGGGAAAAACGGCCAGCGGGCTGATTTGTTTAAAGGAGAAGAACAATTCCCAGGGAATCTGGGATATGGGAATCCATCCTTCGGTGACTCCGGGAGCTGAACCCGATCAAGCGCCCGACCAATTAACCAGCCTTCTCAACCACGGCGGGATCCGAAACCTGTTCATCTTTGGCGAGGATCCGGTTGGATGTGCCATTGACCCTGCCGAAGCCGGCGAATGGATCAATCAGGCGGATTTTGTAGTTGTGCAAGACTATTTTATGACCGAAACAGCCGATATGGCACACCTGCTGTTGCCCGCCAGCCTCCCGTTTGAATTTTCAGGCAGTTTTACCAGTACTCAGCGGATCATTCAGGAATTCGAACCGGTTTTATCAAAAACCGTGAAATTGACCGGTGTTGACCAGCTCATCAGCTTACTGAAATTGTTTGGATTGAATGGCATTGCCGACAGCGCTGATGCCCGTCTGGAAGCCTTTGGAAACATAGCCAGGCGGTCCTCTGAAAGTGAGCGGTTTATTTATACCGTCCAGAATAATTACTCCCAGTTGTTTAATCACGGATGTGACTTTGTAGTCAAAATTTTTAATGATGAAAACCTTTAGCAACATTAATGAAGTCCTTGATTTTGCCATGGAAGGCGAACAGGGAGCCGTTGACCTTTATACTCAGCTCGCCGACCGGTCGGAAAATTCGGAGATCCGCGATGTATTCATCCAGTTTGCCCGGGAAGAGATGGGGCATAAAGCCAAACTCCTGAAAATAAAGACCGAAGGGATTTTCGACCGGCAGCTGGAAACCGTAACCGACATGAAGATCAGCGACTATCTGGCCGATGTTGAGCCCACTCCGGATATGAATTATGCTGACACCCTGATTCTGGCCATGAGCCGGGAAAAAGCTGCATTCAACCTATATACCCGCCTGGCCGCAGAAACCTCGTTCCCTGAATTGAAAAATGTTTTTCTAAGCCTTGCCCAGGAAGAAGCCAAACATAAGCTTCGTTTCGAACTGGAATATGACGAGTTTGTCCTGAGGGATAATTAAGTAACTTTGCCGCCTACAAATTGGCATCCGTGAACACAATTTCTCATGCTTCTATGATTATGAAACTAAAGGCTTTGTTTGTTCTATCCCTGATTTTAGTAGTCACCACCCTCAACAGCAACTGCCAGTTTCAGCCCACACCGGTTAAAAAGTCGAACAACCAGATCACCCTAAAGGGTAAAAATTTTTATTTGCATGAGGTATTAAAAGGACAGACCCTGTATGGAATTTCCAAAGAATACCAGGTTGGTGAAGAGGAAATTAAGCAGCTGAACCCTGATCTGAACAAGAAATCGGTTTATCCCGGAATGGTACTGCGAATCCCGGATGCTGGAACCGGAACGGTGGCAACACCCTTGAAAGAGGCACAGTTCATCACTCATACGGTTTTACCGAAGGAAACCTTTTTCTCCATTGCCAGAAAATTCAAGATCAAGGTTGATGATATCAGGGAAATGAACCCTGAAACAAAATCGGGGTTAAAAATCGGTATGGTGTTAAAAATACCGGTGGAATCCTCTGCCGCTGTTACTAAAACCATTTCAGCTGAAGAAAGCCCGGCCCTCGTTTCTGTGGGACAAGACGACAAATCCGTTGATAGAAAAGATGACGGCACCTGCAGGATCAAGCCTTTTCCACATGAAAATGACAAATTTCGTTTGGCGGTCCTGCTACCCCTCAATATTGCCCAAAATGACACGCTCACTTATCTCGACACCTTAAAAACGGAACATTTCCGTTTTTACGAGTTCCTCGAGGGTCTTTATTTGGCCATTGATTCCATGCGGCAGGAAGGACTGAACCTGACCGTCGAAGTATTTGACACCGAGAGGAACCCGGAGACGATCAGGGGGATTTTAAACAGCGATGGGCTAAAAGAAGCCAATCTTATCATCGGACCGGTATTCCGGAATGAAATTGAGATTGTAGCAGCGTTTGCCAAAACAAAGCGAATTCCAATGGTATCTCCCCTCTCAACGTTTGATATTGTCCAGGATAACCCATATGCCTTTCAGGTCAGGAATAAACTTCCACAACAGGTTGAGCTGGCGACAGATTATTTAGGCAGTAAGTTTAGCCAAAACTTAATCGTCATCGGACGCTATGCCGAGAAAACAAATCCCGAGTTTTCAAAGTTCACCGCTAACCTGGGACTAAGTCTTAAAGAACATGACCGGTCAAAAACGGGTCCTTTGAAAATCCTCTTTTACAGCGAATCCGTGCGTAAATTCGTGAATTCAGAAGGTCAGACGGTCAACCCGGACAGCTATCTTTCATCTTCTATAATAAACTACATTATTCTTCCTTCTGAGAATGAAGTATTTACCACTGAATTGATCAATGAGCTTCATCAGAAGTCGACGGCTTTCAAAATGCATGTTTTCGGCATGAATCAATGGGTATTTGATGACATTGACCTTGGCAACCTTTACAACGTCAACCTGGAGTTATACAGTGATTTTGACCAGTATCCCTTCATTGATTACGAAGATTCCCTGGTTCTCAATTTCTGCCGTAAATACAAGGAAAACTGGAATATTGAGCCCTCAAAGTACAGTTTCCAGGGATTTGATATTGCCTACTTTTTCACCAGGGCCCTGTTTCAGTTCGGACCCAATCTCATTTCATCCGTCCCCTGCTGGAGTGAATACCTCAACCATCCGACCATGCTGACTCCGATGAAGTTTAAATCCAGCTCGAGCCAGGCCGGATTCGACAATCAGGCATTAACGGTGGTCCGCTATCAAAAGGAACTTTTGCTCAGGAGAAAAGTAAACTAATCACCCAGTGTAGCCACCATCACCGCTTTAATGGTATGCAAACGGTTTTCTGCTTCATCAAAGACGATTGAGTTTTCCGATTCAAATACCTCCTCGGTAACTTCAATTCCATCCATTCCGAATTTCTGGAATATTTTTTCGCCAACCGTAGTTTCCCTGTTGTGAAAGGCTGGAAGACAATGCATAAACTTAACCCCCGGATTTCCGGTCATTTCCATTACCCTTGAATTGATCTGGTAAGGCTTCAGGAGATGAATGCGCTCCTCCCATACACTGTCGGCTTCACCCATGGAGACCCAGACATCCGTATACAGAAAATCGCAACCTTTAACAGCTTCCTGTACATCTTCGGTGAGTGTGATCCTGCCACCGGTATGGGAGCCGACTTCCTGGCAGGTCTTTACCAATTCATCGGTCGGAAAAAGGGATTTCGGTGCGGCGACCCTGAAATCCATCCCCATCTTTGATGCTCCCACCATGAGTGAATTACCCATATTATTTCGGGCATCACCCAGATAACAGAAAGAAATATCGTTCAATGAACCGCTGAAATGCTCAATCATGGTCATAAAATCAGCAAGTATCTGTGTCGGGTGAAACTCGGTGGTCAGACCATTCCAAACCGGAACTCCTGCATATTTTGCCAGCTCTTCAACGATGGATTGTGCGTAACCGCGGTACTCGATGCCGTCATAAAGCCTTCCGAGCACACGTGCCGTATCCTTCATGGATTCTTTCTGTCCGATCTGCGATCCGGTAGGGCCAAGATAGGTAACATGAGCCCCCTGATCCTTAGCGGCGACTTCAAAAGCACAGCGTGTCCGGGTACTGGCCTTTTCAAAAATTAGGGCAATATTTTTCCCTTTCAGCCGCTGCTGCTCATAGCCACCATATTTGGCCGCTTTCAGGTCGAACGACAGATCCAGCAGAAAGTCAATTTCTTTAGGAGTAAAATCGAGTAACTTCAGGAAATTCCTGTTTCTAAGATTGTAAGCCATGTTTAATAATTTTTTGCTTATTGTTGATATTTTGTCATGTCTGCCGGATCATAGTCCATGGTGATCTTGGATCCGTAGGATTTATCTTCGAGTTTAAAAGCTTCCGTTATCACTGCCTTGTAACCGCCATGTTCTAAAAATTGAAGACAAGCGCGAATTTTGGGAGCCATTGATCCCTCACTGAATTCGCCGGCGCAAAGGTACTTTTTGGTATCTGCATAATTCAGGAATTCGAGTTTCTCCTGATCGGGTTTTTTAAAATTACGGTAGATAAAAGGGACGTCGGTAAGAATATAAAACTCATCGGCACCAATCCTGCCTGCCAGTAAACTCGAAGCTAAGTCTTTATCAATGACCGCCTCTGAAGCACGAACCTTACCGTCATTGTCATAATAGACCGGTATACCGCCTCCACCGACCGCTATCGTTATCACTCCCTGCCTGGCCAAGGCCTTGATCACCTTTTCGTTGATGATCTGAACTGGAGCCGGCGACGGAACGGCCCTTCTCCATCCTCCAGCCGATTTTATTTCTTCCTTGAAAGTCCATCCTTTTTCGGCTGCCAACCGGTCGGCCGCCACTTTTGAATATATCTTTCCGATCCTTTTTGTGGGGTTCTGAAAAGCCGGGTCATCCTCAGTTACGACGACCGCAGTGACCAGTGTAACAATCTCCTTATCAATATTATGCTTGATAAGGACATTACGCATCATCCTTTCAATCATGTAGCCGATCCCCCCCTGGCTGTCGGCAACACAAATATCAATTGGCATCTGTGGTATTTTATATATCTGCTCACCGGCATCATTGCGCATCAGAATGTTTCCGACTTGCGGACCGTTCCCGTGAGTGATCACCAGGTCATACCCCTGGTTAATAAGAAAAACAAGGTTTTCAAGAGTATCTGTGGTGTTCTGTTCCTGCTCCTCAATTGTACCAACCTGGCTTTCCCGCAACAGGGCATTTCCACCTAATGCAACCACAGCAAGCTTATTCATAACCGGTGACAAAATTAGAATCCGAAATTACATATATTTTTTCAAGGTTTTACCGGGTTTAATGCCTTATCAACCGCTGCTTACGGCAACTCTGGTAATAATAGGACTGGGGTTATTCTTATTATTTTTCTATTTTTGTCGAGGCAGGTCACCTAAGTACTCACACACCACAGGAGGGAATTAAATATACATGGCTTCATCAGCAACGCCCAAAAAAAAGAAAAAACCAGCAGTCGAAAAGAAAAAAAGGTCAATTCCGGGCAGAATCAAATTGATTTTCGGGCTTTTTTTCCTTTTCGTCGCGCTGTTTGCCGGAATTTCCTTCATTTCTTACCTTTTCAGCTGGAAGGGTGATCAGAGTTTTCTGGATACTGAATTATCGACCAATCTGGCCAACCCCGATATCAAGGTCGATAACCTGGCCGGAAAGGCCGGGGCAATAATCAGTAACCTTTTTATTTACAAGTGGTTCGGAATCTCATCCCTGATACTGGTAGCCCTTTTTCTTCTTTACGGAATGGCTTTGCTCGGCTTGCGCTTTCTGCCATTGTTGCGTACGAGTAAATATGGATTGATCTCAATGATCTGGATATCTGTGACTCTGGGTTTTGCTTTGCCCCGAGGAGCCTTTCAATATGGAGGAGGACACGGGATTTCAATGGCTGAATGGTTGACCGCACTTATGGGTTCGGCAGGAACTCTGGCCGTGATCATCGTATCCGGCCTCGCCTACCTTGTTTTACTTTTCAGATTGACACCCGATCATTTCAGGAGGCCTGCAGTTACCCGGTTTGTTGCTCCGGTTCCCGATGGAGAAGCTAATGCTGAAGATGAATTCATCATAACCGACCGAAGCCAGGACGAAAATCTGATCCAGGAAATCCAGGATAAGAATTTCTCCAAGCAGATTGATGATCTCGATCTTGTCCATGTCGAATTTGAACCTGAGGGAAAGATGGATATGAAGGCACCCATGGGCGATTATGACCCCACCCTGGAGCTTTCGGGTTATCAGTTCCCGGGTTTTGATCTGCTCCGCGATCACTCCATCGGGCATCCCAAAGTGACAGATGAGGAACTCATCAGCAACAAAAACAAAATTGTCGAGACCCTGGCCAATTATAAAATAAAGATTGAAAAAATCAAGGCCACCATCGGGCCGACCATCACCCTGTATGAGATCATTCCTGCTCCAGGTGTAAGGATATCCAAGATAAAAAACCTGGAGGATGATATCGCACTGAGTTTGTCCGCTTTGGGAATCCGTATCATTGCACCGATCCCGGGACGGGGAACCATCGGAATTGAAGTTCCTAACAGAAAGCCCGAGACCGTGTCGATGCAGACTGTTCTGGCTTCAAAAAAATTTCTGGAGAATGATTTTGACCTGCCGGTGGCTCTTGGAAAAACCATCAGCAATGAGACCTTTGCCTTCGACCTTGCCAAAATGCCCCATTTGCTTGTTGCTGGTGCAACCGGACAGGGTAAATCCGTCGGTATCAATGCCATTATTACTTCCCTGCTTTACCGCAAACATCCGTCGCAGTTGAAGTTCGTGATGATTGACCCGAAGAAAGTCGAACTCACGCTTTACTCAAAACTGGAAAAACATTACCTGGCCAAGCTTCCGGATTTTGAAGAACCAATCATTACCGACACCCAACATGTTATCCTTGTACTGCAATCCCTTAGCGCCGAGATGGATAACCGCTATAACCAGCTAAAAAAGGCAGAAGTCAGGAATATCAAGGAATACAATGACAAGTTCATTAAAAGACGGCTGAATCCTGAGAAAGGACATATGTTCATGCCCTATATCGTTTTGGTCATTGATGAATTTGCCGACCTGATCATGACCGCCGGAAAGGAAATTGAGATCCCGCTTACCCGGATTGCCCAATTAGCCAGGGCAGTGGGTATTCATATGATCATCGCAACGCAGCGGCCTTCAACCAACATCATTACCGGCACCATCAAAGCCAACTTCCCGGCGCGTATTGCCTTCAGGGTGCCTTCGATGATTGACTCCCGGACGATACTGGACAGCCCCGGAGCCAACCACCTGGTTGGACGGGGTGATATGCTTGTCTCGATGGGTGCTGACCTGATCAGGGTACAATGTGCTTATATTGAAACGGATGAAGTAGAACACCTTACCTCATTCATCGGAAATCAAAAAGGATACCCCATGGCATGGCCACTTCCGGAACCTAAAACAGACGGTCAGGATGACCCTGGTGAAGTGAGCATGGATAAGCTGGATGAACTCTTTGAAGAGGCGGCACGATTGGTGGTCACCACCGGACAGGGTTCCACCTCCTCCATCCAGCGGAAATTTTCGATCGGTTATAACCGGGCCGGACGGATCATGGACCAGCTGGAAGCGGCAGGCGTGGTTGGACCCGTGGATGGAAGCAAACCACGGCAGGTTTATTACCATGACCTCTATACACTCGAGAAATTTTTAAATCAACGATCATAATTTATTACTAATGAACAGAATATCTGTAATACTTCTCGCGATATTTCTTTTGCCCTTTTCATTAAGCGGACAAAATCAGGCCGATACCAAAGCCATGATGGACCGCGTGTCCAGAAAATTACAATCCTATACCACAGTGAAAGTGGATTTCAGTTTTACCCTGTCAAACCCGGAAGAAAAGATTAACGACACCCATGAAGGATCGCTTTTCCTAAGCGGATCAAAATACAGGTTAAATATCATGGGTATTCTTGCTTTATGCAATGGAGAAACACTTTGGACGGTAAACGAAGAGCTGAAGGAGGCCAACATTATCGATCCCGATGAAAATGAAATGTTTAATCCAAAGAGCATTTTTACCCTATACGAAAAGAACTTTACGTATCAACCCGTTACTGCTGCAGGTGACAAAGTTACCGTCGACCTTTTTCCAACCGACAAGGATGAATCCTACACCAAAATCCGGATGGATATTTTGAAATCCAAAGACCAGATTGACCAGGTGATCTATTATTCAAAAGATGGCAATCAGTACATAATTAAAATAAAATTATTGTCGGCCAATATTCCTGCCGATGACCGGATATTCACTTTCGACACCAAACAATTCCCGGGAGTAAAAGTATTTGATATGAGATGAAGTGACAAACGATGGAAAGACCCGAAAAACTCGCTGCACTTCGAAAACTGATGGCCGTTCAGGCTATTGATGCCTATATAATCCCAGCCTCAGATCCTCATCAGGATGAATATATTCCGGAATGCTGGCAATTTCGATCCTGGTTGTCCGGTTTTACCGGATCTGCCGGCACGGTGGTAGTTACCAAAGATACTGCCGGACTCTGGACGGATTCCCGTTACTTCCTGCAGGCTGAAAAACAGCTGAAAGGCAGCGGAATAGACCTGGTTAAGCTGAAGATCCCGCACACTCCGGAATTTGTTCCCTGGCTCGCAGAAAACTTACCGGAAGCTTCGAAAATCGGAGTTGATGACCGCTTCTTCTCTTTAGGAATGATCACCTATATGCAGGACATTTTAGGAAATGCCGGTCATCAGTTGCTGACCGGACTGGACCTGCTGTCACCTGTTTGGACATTAAAACCTAAAATACCTTCCAATCCGGTCTTTGCTCATGTCATGGCCCACGCCGGGGTTTCGAGGATGGAAAAAATCGCAAAAGTGATTGAGACAATGAATGAACTGAGCGTTGATTTTCAGCTCATAACCACTCTTGACGATATCGCCTGGCTGTTCAATCTACGTGGAAGCGATATCAAATTTTGCCCATTCTTCATCAGTTACTGTGTCATTTCAAAGGAGCAGACACACCTGTTCATCAATCCGGATAAAATTCCTGAAAATATTTCAAAAGGTTTTCAACCCGATCCTATCATAATTCATCCTTATGAGGCGATAAACCGGTTTTTAGAGGATTTACCAGCAGGATCAACCATTTATTACGCCCCTGAAAAAGTCAATCATTCCCTGATCCAGTCCATACCGGTCAATGTTCATCACAAACAGGGCATGACTATAACCACAGGCTTGAAGGCCATCAAGAACCCGGTGGAAATTGAGGGATTGAAAAGGGTTATGGTAAAAGACGGGATTGCCTGGGTCAGGACCCTTCATTGGATTGAAAAGCAAATGCAGGCCGGTCTAACCGAATCAGAATGGTCAGTAGCAAAAAAAATAGCAGAATTCCGATCGGAGCAGCCTGATTACCAGGGAGAAAGTTTTCATGCGATTTCATCCTTTGGATGGCACGGAGCTGTGGTTCATTACAGTGTTACACCTGAAGAATCACTTGATCTGCAACCCGATGGAATTTTTCTGCTTGATTCCGGAGGACATTATTCTGATGGGACAACCGATACCACGCGTACTATTGCGCTTTCGCCCCCTGATGAACGGCAAAAATCGGATTTTACCCGTGCGCTGAAAGGTACGATAGGGGTTTCCATGCTTAGGTTTCCAAAAGGAACAAAAGGTTTTCAGATGGATATACTTGCCCGTAAGGCTTTGTGGGACATCGGATTGAATTATGGACACGGAACAGGGCACGGGGTCGGGTTCTTTCTGTCGGTTCATGAAGGTCCGCAAACCATCGGCACCTCCGCTTCAGGAAACCTCAATACCGGTTTGGAACCGGGTATGGTAACTACTGTTGAGCCGGCCATTTACCGCGAGGGCAGTTATGGGATGAGAACCGAGAATATGACACTGGTGGTGGAAGACCAGGTCAATGAATACGGTGTTTTTTACCGGTTTGAAACCCTGACCCTGGCTCCGGTCGACAGGAATCTGATCGATAAAAGCCTGTTGTCTGCCGCAGAGCTGATATGGATAAACAGCTATCACAGCCGGGTATACCAGGAACTTTCGGGTTATCTGAATGCAGATGAAAATAGCTGGCTTAAGGTAGCAACGAAACCCTTATAACCTCCCGAATGCGTCTTACCATAAAGAATATCAGGCAATTGATCCAGATTCTTGAACCTGGTGTAAAGAGGGTGGCGGGTCATGACATGAGCCGTTTGAATGTGTTGGAGAACGCCTGGCTTGCTGTAGAGGATGGCCTGATTTCAGATTTCGGACCCATGAATTCGTTTACAGCAGAATCCGGATCCGTCATTGATGCGACCGGAAGGGTGGTCATGCCTTCTTTTTGTGACTCCCATACCCATCTGGTCTATGCATGCAGCCGTGAACAGGAATTTGTTGACCGACTGAGGGGGTTGTCCTATGAAGAAATTGCTAGGCGCGGCGGCGGGATCAACAACAGCGCCTCAAAGTTACGCAAGGCATCAGAAGATGACTTGTACCAGGAAGCCCTGAGCAGGATCAATGAAATCATCAGCCAGGGTACCGGTGCCGTGGAAATCAAGAGTGGTTACGGACTTGATACCCAATCGGAGCTGAAAATGCTGCGGGTAATCCGCCGGCTGAAAGAAACCTCCCCAATAACCATCCGGTCGACCTTTCTCGGAGCACATGCAGTTCCATTGGAATTTTTAGGAAACCAGGATGGATATGTCGATCTGATAATCAACGACATGATGCCAAAAATTGCTAGGAGTGGCTTGGCCGACTTTGTTGATGTTTTTTGTGACCGGGGATTTTTCACCACAGATAATACCCAAAGGATTTTAGAAGCTGCTGCTGTTTATGGGTGGCGTCCGAAAATTCATGCCAACGAGATGGACTTTTCAGGTGGTATTGAAACCGGCGTTAGGTTTAATGCCTTATCGGTGGATCATCTGGAATACACCGGCGAAGATCAGATACGGGTCTTGCTTGGAAGCACAACCATGCCGACCCTACTCCCTGGTGCTGCCCTGTTCCTGGGATTGATTTGGCCACCTGCCCGTAAAATGATCGAATCCGGATTGCCTGTTGCACTAGCCTCCGATTTTAATCCGGGATCCTCACCCATGGGTAACATGATGCAGATCATATCTTTAGGTTGCATGTGTTTAAAGATGCTCCCGGAAGAAGTTATTCATGCGGGTACGATCAATTCAGCCTATGCGATGGGTGTTGAAAATGAGCTTGGCAGTATTACCCCGGGAAAGAAAGCCAATCTTATTATCACAAAACCCGTTCCGGGATATTCCTTTTTACCCTATGCGTTCGGATCCGACCATATAGAGCAGGTCATTCTGAACGGCCAAATAGTTGAAACAAAATAATAAGCCATGAACAAGCGATTGATTGAGTGCGTACCCAATTTCAGCGAAGGAAACAACCTTGATATTATCAAGCAGATTACCGATCAGATCGAATCCGTGTCGGGTATCCGACTGCTGGATGTTGACCCCGGTAAGGCAACAAACCGCACCGTTGTTACCTTTGTCGGGGCTCCTGAGCAGGTCATCGAGGCGGCTTTTCTTGGGATACGCAAGGCTTGTGAGATCATCGACATGCGCCAGCACAAGGGTGAGCATCCCAGGTTCGGGGCAACCGATGTATGTCCGTTTGTTCCGGTCAGCGGGGTGACCATGGAAGAAGCCGCCGAATATGCCAGGATTCTTGCAAAGCGTGTAGGGGAAGAACTTCAGATTCCGGTTTATTGTTATGAGTTTGCCGCTTTCGAAGAAAAAAGGAACAATCTGGCCAACATACGCAGTGGTGAATATGAGGGTTTGCCAGAAAAGCTGAAGGATCCGGAATGGAAACCTGATTTCGGTCCGGCAGAGTTTGTCCCGCGTACCGGTTCAATAGCCATTGGGGCAAGGAATTTTCTGGTTGCATATAATGTTAACCTGAATACCACCTCCACCCGCAGGGCTAATTCCATTGCTTTTGATATTCGTGAAGCCGGGAGGATTCTTCGTCAGGGTGATTCCGTAAACGGTCCGGTGATCAAGGATGAAAACGGGGAACCTGTTCGTATCCCCGGGTCTTTAAAAAAAGTTAAAGCCATCGGCTGGTACATTGAAGAATATGGCATTGCCCAGATCTCAATCAATCTGACCGATATTTCAATAACGCCTATCCATGTTGCCTTTGAAGAAGTATGCAAAAAAGCCGGTGAAAGGGGCATTCGGGTAACAGGCTCGGAATTGGTGGGATTGGTTCCGCTCCATGCCATGCTTGAAGCGGGGCGGTATTTCCTGAAAAAGCAGGAACGCTCATCCGGTATTCCGGAAAAGGAAATCATCAAAATTGCAGTTAAATCTCTTGGATTAGATGATTTAAAACCCTTCAACCCCAGGGAGAAAGTCATTGAATACATCCTCGCCGATCAGGAACAACATCCCCTGATCAGGATGAGCCTGGACGATTTTGCCAATGAGACGGCATCGGAATCTCCTGCTCCCGGCGGCGGGTCGATCGCGGCCTATATGGGCGCCATGGGTGCTGCGTTGGGTGCAATGGTTGCCAACCTTTCATCACATAAAAGAGGTTGGGATGACCGGTGGGAGGAGTTTTCCGACTGGGCTGAAAAGGGCATGTATTATGTGAAAGCGTTGACCCGGATGGTGGATGAAGATACCCGCTCCTTTAACCGTGTGATGGATGCTTTTGCAATGCCCAAGAATAATGAAGATGAGAAAACAGCCAGAAAAGAGGCTATTCAGGAAGCCACAAAATATGCCACAGAGGTTCCATTTAAAGTGATGAAACTGGCTCTTGAGACCATGGATATTCTTGAAGCCATGGCTGAGACAGGAAATCCAAACTCCGTTTCTGATGCTGGGGTGGGTGCCATCGCAGCCAGATCCGCAGTTTTAGGTGCCTGTTTAAACGTTCAAATCAATGCCCGCGATCTGAACGACCGGTTATTTGCGGAAAACTTACTAAAGCAGGCAATAGAAATGGAAGAGTTAGCTGTTAATAAGGAAATCAAGATTCTGACGATCGTCAGGACAAAAATCTAACGACTCTTTCATACGAATTGAACGGCGTCAAATGAGCAGTTATCTTCTGTTTATGCTCACCTATGCCAAATTTTGGCTCATTTTATTTTTGATTTCTATTGTTTTTGTTTGTTTTTCCATAACTTGGACCACAAACTTAAATACCTAAAATCTTTAACCTAAAATCGTCCTTTTATGAAAAAGCTATTATTGCTATTTACGCTTGTTATGGCGACAAGCTTAGGAGCTTGGTCGCAAACGGCACTAATTACCGGAACGGTAAGCAGTGCCGCTGATGGATCTGCCTTGCCCAGTGTTACGGTTCTTGTTAAAGGAACCAATATTGGCGTTATCTCCGATGCAGCAGGAAAGTATGCAGTCGCAATCCCGGCTTCGGCAACCACCCTGGTGTTTCAATTTCTCGGTTTCAAGGCCAGGGAGATTGAAATCAACGGACAGAAAGTGATCAATGTTGCCCTTGAACTCGACCTTTTTGCTGTTGATGAGGTTATTGTGGTCGGCTATGGCGTGACTCAAAAGCGCGATATCTCCGGTGCGATTTCCACTATCAAAGGAGATAATATCAAGTTGATGCCGGTCCAGAGCTTTGACCAGGCTTTGCAGGGAAAAGCAGCAGGGGTTACGGTTACAATGCCCAACGGGGTACTCAATAACCCGCCCGTCATTCGTGTCAGAGGTTATAACTCCATTTCATCAAGCGCCTCGCCTCTGATTGTGGTCGACGGTGTTCCTATCTTCACCGGTGATGTATCTTCAAGTAACGCAGCCAACAATGCTTTATCCGATATCAATCCTTCTGATATCCAGTCGATGGAAATTTTGAAAGATGCTTCTGCCACAGCTATTTATGGTTCGCGGGCAGCCAACGGCGTTATCCTAATCACTACCAAAAATGGAAAAGGTGCAAAAACCAAGGTAACCTACGACGGTCAGTTCGGTTACACCCAGCCCTATAATTTGTTTGAAGTGATGAACTCGACACAATATGTTGAGCATAAGAATCTTGCGCTGGCGAATAACCCGACTGCCTTGAAATATGATTTCTTCATTCCGAAGGATGCCGATAGTATTCCTATCGATACCCGTTGGGGTGATTATGTCTACCAGACCGGGTTCCAGCAAACCCACTCCATTTCCATTTCGGGATCAACCCCAAGTACTACCTATTATTTGTCGGTAGGATACACTGACCAGGAGGGTATGATAAAGCTGAATACCTACAACCGGAAAAACGCCCGGGTTAACCTCACTCATAAATTGAACAAGTATATTTCCCTGGGCACCAACTTCAGTATCTCCAACAGCATGAACCGGGCACCGAATACCGGGTCACTTCCCGGACAGGGATTTAATACCGCTGGCGCGGGACGACTTGCTTTTGTTCTTCCTCCCAACCTGGCACCTTACCTGAATAATGGAAGTTATAATATCGCAGGATCAGCCATTGGAGGAATGGGCCAGCCAGTACCTAATTACGGTTATTATAACCCTGTACCTGTTTTTGACCTGTGCCGGTTTTCATCAGAATCTGACCGGTTGCTGGCTAACTTCCATGTTGCAGTCGAACCGTTGCAAGGCCTGACTTTCAAAACCGCTTACGGCATCGACAACCTTTCGGTAGAATCCCAATCATTTCAAACGGGTCTTACCGGGGATAGTTATGCTTCCAACGGCTTCGCCGGACAAACCTTTAACCGTCCAACCCGCTGGACCTGGACCAATACAGCCAACTATACCTTCACCCTTGCTAACAAACTGAATACGAATTTTCTGATTGGAACGGAGGAACAGTATACAAAAGGAAATAGTTGGTCGGCTTCTAAAACTAACGTAACGGATCCATTCTTTACCTCCTATCAGGGATCTTGGATTACTGCCGGGATGGGCGGAGGCGGCCAGTACGAAAACTATTTCATTTCCTATTTCGGCAGGGCCAATTTTAATTGGGACCGCAAGTATTTCTTTGATGTCAGTATCCGTCGTGACGGATTCTCGGGGTTGGCAAAAGGTAATGAATTCGGAACCTTTGGCGGTGCATCGGTTATGTGGAACATCTCCAAAGAAAAGTTCATTTCTGAAAGTCCGATGGCAGGAATCTTTTCTGATTTGCGTTTGAAAGCAAGTTACGGACGCGTTGGGAATATGTCGGGAATCGGAAGCTATAGCTCACTGTCGCTCTATAATTCCGGAGTTTACGGTGCAGCACCGACCTGGACCTTCAGCCAGGCAGGAAACCCCGATTTACATTGGGAGGCTAGCGATAAGTATGATGTCGGTTTAAGTTTCGGATTGCTGGAGGACCGGTTGCAGGTTGATCTGAACTATTTCTACAACGATGTTAACGATCTGATCCTGAATGTTCCCCAGTCACCTTCAAAAGGTATCCCAGGCAATACCATTCCAATGAACGTCGGTTCGATGTTCAATCGCGGAATTGAATTTACCTTAACCAGTTACAACATCGCCAAGCCAAACTTCACCTGGACAACCAATTTTAACTTTACCTCGATGAAAAATGAGGTAACCTCGCTGGCCCCGGGAGTCACGGAGGTGGTTGGAATAACTGCAGGTCTTGAAACAACCAGCCGGACTTTAGTGGGATACCCTATCGGCAACATTTTCGGAGTTGAAACCCGTGGGGTTGATCCGGAAACCGGCCGAAGGATTTTTGTTAATGCAGCCGGAAAAGAAGTCCTGTACAGTCATGAAAAGGCTGATAAATGGTCCTACCGGGAAGACGGTACAAAGGCACCGGCGATCGAACTCACCAAAGATGGCAAAGTGCTTGGATCTCCAATACCAAAAATGTTTGGAGGTTTGGACAATACATTTACGTTTAAGGGATTCGATTTGTTGGTGGGCTTAACCTACGCGTTTGGCTTCGAGCTTTACAACGGTTCTAAGGCAGGGTTGCGTGATCAAAGGTGGTGGAACAATTCCATAGAGGTATATGAAACCGCCTGGAAGCAAGCAGGTGACATCACCAATATCCCGAAACCGGTTTTTAACGACAACGTATCCAATGGTTCAGCCTTTGTTATCTCTGAGAACGTTGAAAAAGCAGGTTATGTAAAACTGCGATCCATTTCAGCTGGATATACCTTTAAAAAACTGCCGGCAAATCTGAAAATTGAAAGTATCAGACTCTATGCTTTGATATTTAATGCGTATGTTTTCACCAATTATACCGGATCTGACCCGGAAGTATCCGCGAACGGAGATAGCAACCTGACTCCCGGCATTGACAGAAATACGGTTCCGCAAGCCAGGACTTACTCGTTTGGCGTTAACATTAATTTCTAACCGATAAAACTGATATCATGAAAAATAAAATCTTAGGATCATTACTATTATTGATGATTATTCTCTTCGGAGGTTGTACAAAGGATCTTCTCAATCTGGACCCCAAAACCTCATTGGGGGAAACCAACGCTTTCGAGACCAAGGACAGGATAGTTGGCCAGGTGAATGGTATGTATGCATTTATGAAAAGCGGAGCTTTCCTTGGCGGCAGGTACTTTGTTTACAATGATGTCCGGGCTGAAAATTTCCTCCCGAAGAGCACCAACCTGGTGACCAATTATGCTACCTGGAACCATACTGTACTCAGCTCAACCAATGAGGTTCAGAACCTCTGGGGAGCCGTTTACGCAGGCATTAATGCTATTAATATCTTTATCGATGGACTGAATAGTCATTGGGGAAATGGAAATCTGGACGGAATAATAACAGAAGCTGAATACAACCAGTATAAAAGTGAAGCACTGGCACTCAGGGCTATTTCCTATTTCGACCTGCTTCAGTTATATGCCCAGCCTTTCGCCAAGAACAATGGTGACAACCCAGGATTGCCCCTGCGTTTAAAAGGGATGAAAACAGGTGATGAAAATGACATGGCCCGAAGTACGGTAGCTGAAGTTTATCAGCAGATCCTGCTGGATCTGGATACGGCGGAACCCTTGGCAATAGAGGTTTATTCCACCGACCTGCTCAACACCACGCGTATTCACCGGAATACCATCATCGCCTTTAAAACCCGTGTTTTTCTTCACATGAACAACTGGGCCAAGGTGATAGCCGAGTCGGCGAAAATTGTTACCGCTACAGCTCCTTTTGTCGCTCCCACAGGCAGGGGCTTTGCACTGAATGCAACCTTTGCCGGAGTCTTCGCGATCCCTTACACTTCGAAGGAATCCATCTTTTCGATGCCCTTTACTTCAACCAATCTGGCAGGAACCCAGAACGGCCTCGCCCACTATTATCATCCCTCATCCAGTGAATCTTACTTCCTGGATACTATTCCCGGAACCACATTCACAAAAATCGACATGAACGATGCCCGGAAAAAGCTGATGGTAAAAAACGGTGGTAATTATTTCGTGGGAAAATGGACCAATTTTACCGTTCAAACCGATTATGCGCCGGTAATGAGATATGCAGAGGTTTTGCTAAACTATGCTGAAGCTATTGCCAGGAACGCAAACAGTGCTAACCAGCAGGCTCTTGATTTGCTAAATGCGGTCCGTAGCCGTTCTTTCGCGACAGGAGCCTATGCATTGAGTGATTTCGGGAACCTTCAGGCATTCCTCGATGCTGTTATGCTTGAGAGAAACATTGAGTTCCTAGCCGAAGGAATCCGAAACATGGATATCATGCGAACCGTAACCGATATTCCGGCAAAGGGGGGTGTTTCTACCATACCACCCACCAGCCAGTCCTACATCTGGCCGATTCCTACCAGCGAATTAAATATCAATAAGCTCATGATCGGGAACTAATTCCTGAAAATCGAAAAAAAAAGAGGCTGCTCTATTGAGACAGCCTCTTTTTTTTACTCCAACGAACTCTCAATATTCCTGCTTTGACTATAAATAAGAGAATCAGAATATTAGAAATACTCAAGACGAAAATCTAAAGCACTGGCATTCCCACTTATTCATGTTTATTAAGCGATCATTGCTTATAACCGCACGGTTATGGCAATAATTGACGCATTTTAATTGTGCGGTAAAAAAAACAATTAACTTCGGGTCTTATCCTATGCGGTGTTTTGAAATTTTTTACTAACTAAAACTGTTTCATATGAAAAGATTCACTTTTCTACTTGTACTGTTAGCTTTGGTCAGCTGGCAGGTAACCTACGCCCAAAACAAGAAAATTACGGGAACGGTTACCGACGGCACATCCGGTAAAACCATACCGGGGGTAACTGTTATGGCCAAAGGCTATGCTGGGGTTGGAACAACAACCAATGATCAGGGCCAGTATATCGTGCTGGTTCCGGAAAACACAGAGAGGCTACAATTCTCTTTTATCGGGATGAAAACCATCGAGGTGATTATCGTGGACCAGAAAATCATCAACGTGAAGATGGAGCAAGACGTACTGGGCCTGGAAGAAGTTGTGGTAACCGGGCTGGGTGTTTCGAGGGAGAAAAAGGCCCTTGGATATTCGGTTCAGGATGTCAAGGGCGAAGAACTCGCTAAATCACGTGAGCAAAACATCGTCAACACCCTGCAGGGTAAGGTTGCCGGTGTTACCATCACGAACTCATCAGGTGCGGTCGGCAGCTCATCCCGTATTGTCATTCGCGGGAACAACTCCCTGACCGGTGACAACCAACCGCTTTTTGTAGTTGACGGTGTGCCTCTCAGCAACAGCTACACCAGTCTGGGTGCCTATGGTGGAGTCGACTATGGAAATGCCATTCAGGACATGAACGCTTCCGACATTGAGAATATCTCGATATTAAAAGGGGCCAATGCCGCTGCAATTTACGGATCCAGGGCCAACAATGGTGTTATCCTTATCACCACCAAAAAAGCTAAAGGAAGACCGGGGTTGGGAATTACCTTCGAATCCGGCGGTATGTTCGATAAACCCTTGATCTATCCGGACTTCCAGAACCTTTACGGACAAGGCTATGGCGGTGAATTCGCCTATGCGGACGGAAACGGTAACGGGGTCAATGACAACGTAGACGAAAGCTGGGGTCCGCCACTCGACGGACGGTTGATTACACAATTTGATTCACCCTACGATCCGATCACCGGAATCCGTACCCCCACTCCATGGGTTCCTTCAAAACATGATATCAGGAGCGTATTCCAGCTGGGATATGAATTATCGAACACGTTATCATTAACGAAAGTAAGCGATAAGACCAATCTCAGACTCTCCCTTTCTAACTTCTCGCAAATTGGAACGCTGCCGAATACCGACCTGAGCAAGAACACGGTAAATTTCAGCGGACAAACCTATCTGTCCACAAAATTCAGTATCAGTTTTACCGGCACTTATGTCCGCAACCACAGTAAAAACATTCCGGGCAACGGATACAGCAGCGCCAACATCCTGCAGCAATCATCCTGGTCGGGCCGTCAGGTTGACTACCTTAACCTGAAGGAAAACTGGAACACCATTGATCCGGTAACCAAAAGGCCTTACAACTGGAACCATTCCTATCACGACAATCCTTATTGGACGCTGAATAAAAACACGAATTCACGCTCCAGGGACCGTATGTTCGGCAATTTCTCGCTTCAGTATGACTTTACTGATTATCTGAACCTGAAAGCCAACATCGGTACAGATCTATACGTTGAAGAAATCATGGAAAGAAGGGCCAGAATGTCAAATGACTGGAAATTGGGAGCCTTCAATGCCTATACCAACTTTGCGAATGAAACGAATGCCAATATCCTGTTGTCATTCAATAGGGATCTTAGTGAGGATATCAGTCTGGCAGCCACTGTCGGGGGAAACTGGATGCATGCCTATAACAGGTATCAGTCCACCAACGTTGCTGAACTTATCGTCCCCGACCTGTATGCCGTGAGCAATGCGGCTTCATCGGCTACAACCGGTCTCTCATTCAGCACTAAAGAAATCCAGTCGGTGTTTGCCACAGCCAGTATCGGATACAAAAGGTGGTTATACCTCGACGTGACTGCCAGGAATGACTGGTCATCCACCTTGCCGCTCGACAATAATTCCTATTTCTATCCTTCTGTTTCAGTTGGATGGATCTTCACCGAAGCTTTCGGAATGAAAAGCGATATCCTGAGCTATGGTAAACTACGTGGAGGTTGGGCCCAGGTTGGTTCCGACACCGGTCCTTACCAGTTGAAGGGAACCTACAGTTCTTCGCAGCCATTCTTCGGAAATCCGTCATTGTCTTATACAGGTACCATCCCACCGTTAGCCCTTAAACCGGAGAAAACCACTTCAATGGAATTCGGCGCTGACCTGAAATTACTGAAAAACCGCGTTGGAATTGATTTCAGCTGGTACAAAGACAATACCACCGATCAGATCATGCAGATTGCCGTTTCGTCGACCACAGGGTTTGGTTCAAAAATGATCAACGCCGGTGAAATTCAGAATACCGGTATTGAACTGTTGTTCAATGCACGCCCGGTTCAGACCAGCCGTTTTAACTGGGATATTACCTTAAACTACGGCCGAAACCGTTCGAAAGTGATCAGTCTTGCTGAAGATCTTACCTTCCTGAACCTTTATGCAGGTTCATGGGGGATGCAGGTTCAGGCCCGGCCGGGTATGGCTTACGGAATCATGTACGGTCCCGGGATTGTAAAAGAAACCAAAACGGTTGAAAAAGATGCTCTCGGAAACGATATGATCACCTATTCAGGACGTCCGCTTATCAATCCGGCAACGGGTATGTACCGGACCACCCCGCAGAATGTTATCCTTGGAAATGTCACCCCGGATTTTACCGGCGGTATCCGCAACAGCTTCAGCTTTGGCGACTTTGACATGAGTTTCCTGGTTGACTTCCGCGCAGGTGGTGACATGTATTCCATTACCAAATGGTTTGGATGTTATTCCGGTGTTCTGGCAGAAACAGCTGCCCTGAATAAAAATGGCAAGAATGTACGCGATCCTCTGGAAGAGGGTGGCGGTGTTCTGGCAGAGGGTGTTTACGGCAAGGTTGGTACCGATGGCAATATTGTTTTCCTCGATAAGTCAGGGAACGCAGTTGATGCTCCAATAGAAAATACCGAAGCTTATGCCTCTGCACAGGATTTCTTCGAAGGATTCTGGGGGAAAACCGAGCTTGGTATCTATGATGCCAGCTTTGTCAAACTTCGTGAATTCAACCTGGGATACACTTTCAAGCCTGAATGGATGAGGAAAATAGGATTTACCTCTGCTAACCTATCGCTGATCGGGCGTAACCTCTGGATTATCTGGAAAAATATGCCGCATATCGATCCCGAAAACTCTTTCAGTGCCGGTAATGTTCAAGGGGTGGAAAGTAACATGGTCCCTACTTCAAGAAGTATCGGATTTAACCTCAGACTAACCCTTTAATCAATTGACCCAATGTTAACTGTAAATAAAAGAGCAATGAAAAAAATAGCAAAAATATCTCTGATGCTGCTCCTCGCACTGGGTATCGGCTTTTCCTGTACCAAGAACTTTGAGGAAATGAATACGAGCCCGAACTCTCCGACAGATGTTCCTGCAATCAGTATTTTCACCAGTGTCTGTGTCAGCGGCCCGACTAACTGGCTTGGCGGCTGGATACAGCATACCTATCTCGGTTGCTGGAGCCAGCAATGGACCAAGATCCAGTATATCGATGAGGACAAATACCAGGTGAGGCCTTCCGATATGGATGGTTTCTTTAACTCACACTATTCCGGGTGTCTGAAAAACCTGAAAATCATTAAGGACAAAACGGCTGACTATGCAACGACAACGACGGATTTCCGTGACGATGCTTTGTATGCTGCCGCCATGGTTCTTACGGCATGGAATTATTCACAGCTGACCGACGTATTCGGTGATGTTCCCTATTTCCATGCAATCGAAGGTTTCTCGGCCACTGGAGATCTCACCCCGGCCTATGATCCTCAGGAATTGATCTACAAGTCGATCATCGATACCGTGCTGGTGAAAGCCAATGAGATTCTCGCCAATTCAATCGAGAATTTCGGTGCCGGTGACGTTCTGTATGGCGGTGATCCGGCAAAATGGAGAAAATTCAGCAACTCCCTGCGCCTTCGCTTACTCAACAGGGCAAGTGATGCATGGCCTGAAGCAGATACAAGAATTCAAGCTATGCTAGCTGACCCAGGCACCTGGCCGATTATGGAGAGTAACGATGACAACTGCAAACTGGTTTTTCCGGGCGAAGCCCCTTATAAGAATCCGATTTACAACACCCTGTTCTCCAGGACCGACCAGGGGATTTCCCAGACTGCAGTGGACTTCATGAAACTACGTACCGATCCCCGGTTGCCGGTTTTTGCCCAGCCACGTGCTGAAGATGGTGACTATGTTGGTCAGCAAAACGGCGCAGCCCGCCAGCCACCTATGGCTAAACGGTCGTTGCTCGGTGTTGCAGTCGCTTATACCGCCAATGCACCATTGAATATTCTGCAATATGCCGAAGTAAAATTCTACATTGCTGAATACATGGCCCGTAAAAATCAAAATGCCAAAGCCGTGTACGAAGAAGCTATCAGGGCCAGTCTTGATTATTGGGGAGTCGGTGGTAGTGCTGATGCCTATCTCGCTGGCGAGCATGTTGCCTATGACCAGGCCAAAGCCATTGAGCTGATTACCGAACAAAAATGGATCGCTATTTTCGGCCAGGGTGTTGAGGCCTTTGCTGAAATCCGCAGAACCCATACCCCTGCACGAATCTTCCAATATGAACTCGAAGCCACCGTATTCCCGGGACGCGGCCTTCCGGTCCGTATGGCTTACTCAACCGCTGAAGAGAGCTACAATGGGAAAAACCTCATCGAAGCCAAAACCCGGCAGGGAATTGAAAGCATCGACGGCAGCATGTTTGGCGCCCGCGTTTGGTGGGATACCAAAATGCAACCGGTACCAACGGTGAAAGATCCGCAGAAAGACTACTAGTTTAATAGAGTTGACAACTTAAGGAAAAGTTGTCAACTCTATTAAGCTAAAACAAAAAAGCCCCGCATCCGCGGGGCTTTTTTGTTTTAGAAGGCATATTTGACGAGGGACCATTTTAGGGTAACCGTGTCTTTTATGTTCCTCTCCATCCAGAACTCGGTATAAGCCAGGCGGTTTATTTTCCACTGATAGACTACTGAATCCTTCAATTCGTTCTTTAGCACCACCATCCTGAAGGAATCGCGGTCCGCCACAAACGACCACCTTCCGCCTTCCAAGGGGTTCTCATCAGCCGATGTTGCCATTAAATTATGGTTCCAGGTAAATACTCCGCCATCAATCTTTTTGATATAAATAAACTCTAAACGCTGATATTGATAGGAAGGGGTGGAATCCTGACCACCATAGGTCACATTCTGAAAATACCAGGTGCCCGAAACCCTGCCCCCAACCGAATAAAAACTCATAAGGGGGCCCTCATCATATTTTTTGCAGCCGGCCAAAAAGGACGCTATGACAAGCAATGCGGCAATAAACCTCTTATTCATTTATTGGTTGTTGTTTGATTAATCCAGGTAAATAAAACCCTCAGATCATCCTGTTTTTGAAGCCTGATTTTTCGTTCGTGGATAAACTCCTTAACCTCAGGTCTGTTGAACGGAGGAAGAGATAGAAAAGCACCTTTGCCTAACGGTAATTCCTCGGGCTTTTCCATACCAACAGTCTGGTAATAATAAAACTTACCGGCAACAAACCGGTCGGTGGAATTCTGGCAATGATATGGGGTAACCGGGTCCATTCCGGATTCCAATCTTATAGAATGGCGTACGAGGAGCTTGATCTTACCTTCAGTAATAATTTCGAAATAGGCCATGTTCTCATTCTTGTTCAGAATAAAAGGCAAGTATTCGAACCTACGCCCATTAAGCCACACCGCATTCAATTTCAACGGATTGGCGATTGCCATGGTATCCGCATCATGGATAAACTGCATTTCGTTTCCATACACATTATATCGCATCCGGAAACCGGCTGAATCGGTATCATTGATTAGCATAATACTACCGTCGGCCCATTGATCAGACAGGTAAGGTGAACCCTTGATATCGGAATACCTGCCTTCAGGACGTATCGGGATGACCACCGGCGAAAAGTCAAATCCTGTCGAAAATATTTCCACGAAAGTTTGTTGCTGTTTTATGTTCTCCTGGCCCTTGGCAGAGAACATCACCCAAAAAAACAAGCTGATAAATATAATTTTTGTCTTCATACTGCCAAAAGTAGTGTTTTATTCGCGTGCCTGAAAAGATGTGTTAAAGATTAGTTAATCTATCAGACAGATGGATCCTATTCATTATTTTCGCGCATTACAAACTGAAAATGAATCTATTATTAACAACAAATCCAATGAAGAATTTTCTTTTGCCAATCCTGTTATTCAGTGTGTTGCTATTCTCGTGCAACAACTCCAAAACAGCTAAGATTGAAGCAGTTCCATTGAATATCAGTGATATAAAAGTCAAGGCCCCTGAATTGATGGGCAAGCTGGTCAGCATGGAAGGAATGGTTGCCCATGTATGCCGTGAGAGTGGCAAACGGCTGTTTCTTGGTGAAGAAAGCTTTAAAGTACTCGCAACCAATAATGTACCCACCTTCAGGGTGGAATGGGAAGGATCGGATATCATTGTTACCGGCTACCTTAAGGAAGACAGGATCGATGAAACTTACCTTGCCAATTGGGAGAAGGAATTAAAAGACGGTGCCCAGGTAGCCCTTAAAGAGGCAACACATACTTATGATGCTGAATCCAAAGGTTTGGATGAATCGGCCATAACAACGCAATTCGACCAGATCAACGGGTACCGTGAACAGATCATTGCCGGTGGTAAAGGCTATATCTCCTTCTATTCACTCGAAGCAGAAAGTATTACTGAGAAAAAATAATTTCCTAAACAAAAACTGCCCGATAACGGGCATCACTCCACCTTTATGAAACTTAGAAAACTGAATAACATCCTGCATAGGGATCTGGGTTACCTGTTCTTCGGCATGTGCCTTATTTATGCAATCTCCGGCGTAGCATTGAACCACCTTCGCGACTGGAATCCTAATTATGTGATCAACAAATTTGATATCACGCTGAATGAAAAGATTTCACGCGAGGAGATTACCAAAGACTGGGTAGTCGCACTGCTTGAAGATCTCGACCTGAAAAAAGAATATAAAAAGCACTATTTCCCTTCAAATTCCACGCTGAAAGTTTTCCTCAATCACGGTAATGTTGAAGTCAACCTGGAAACCGGCAAGGGTGTTATGGAAACCATTCGCAAGCGGCCCATACTGAACCAGTTCAACTTCCTGCATTACAATCCCGGCGTTGCGTGGAAATGGTTCTCCGACATCTTCTGCGTTGCCTTACTCATCATTTCCGTCTCCGGGCTCTTTATCATCCGCTCAGGCAAGAACAGCATCAAGGGATGGAAGGGAGCGGGGTATACGGTTGTAGGGATACTGATTCCGCTGATTTTGTTGCTGATGTATATTTGATCGTGAAGCGTGAGGCGGAAGAAGAAGATCGGTGGACGAAAGAAAGATCGGGGGACGAAAGAAAGATCGGTGGCAGTGTCCTACCATTCCTCCGGCAAATTCGTATCAAGGCACTTATTATAGAATCCCATTACCCTTTCACTCATACCCATGCTGGAAAAACCACCGTCATGGAATAAGTTCTGCATGGTAACTTTACGGGTAAGATCAGAAAATAGGGTAAGACAATAATCAGCACATTCGTCGGCACTGGCATTACCCAGTGGTGACATCCTGTTGGAGAAATCATAGAGACCGTCGAATCCGCGAACACCACCTCCGGCCGTTGTATAAGTCGGGGACTGGGATATGCTGTTGACCCTCACTCCCTTAGATCGTCCATAGATGTAACCAAAACTTCTTACAATGCTCTCCAGTAACGATTTAGCTTCTGCCATATCGTTATATCCATAAAAAGTTCTTTGTGCGGCGATATACGATAAGGCTACCACAGAAGCATATTCATTTAATGCATCCAGCTTCTTGGCCGACTGGAGCAGCTTATGAAAGGAAATTGCCGATATATCCATCGTCTGCTGGAAATAGCGGTAGTCCAGGTCGTCATAGGAGAGTTTTTTACGGACGTTCGGCGACATGCCGATGGAGTGCAGGACAAAATCAAGTTTTCCTCCCAGGATTTCCTGCGACCGGACCAATAATTTCTCCAGCTCTTCCACGTTGGTGGCATCGGCTGCAATGACCTGGCTTCCCGTTTGTGCAGCTAACTGATCAATTTCACCCAGTCTCAACGCAAAGGGAGCATTGGTCAGGACAAAAACGGCACCTTCGGCATGTGTCTTTTCTGCAATTTTCCAGGCAATGGATTTATCGTTCAAGGCTCCAAAAATAAGCCCTTTCTTTCCTTCGAGTAAATGATGCGACATCTGTAATAATTTAAGTTTTAGCAATCTTAACAAATTTAAGCAAAAATGGTTGATTGTTCGGGGCATCCCGGAGCGTATCCGGACACAATCACCCCGGCCTTATTTATTCAGAAGCACACGGGCATTCTGAATGGCCTCGGGGGTAATATTTTCCCCTGATAACATCTGAGCCAGTTCAATAACCCTTTCCTCGGCCGTGAGCAATTTCATTGTGGTGTGAGTGGTTAAATGATCATCGAACTTAAATACTTTATAATGATAATCGCCTTTTGATGCAACCTGCGGCAAATGAGTGATATTCAACACCTGACGGCCCTTTGAAATCCGGATGATGAGGTTACCGACCTTATCTGCAATATCTCCGGAAACTCCGGAATCAATTTCATCAAAAATCACTGTCGGAACAGCCAGCGAACTATTGATCAACGATTTAATACTCAACATTAAACGACTGGTTTCCCCACCCGAGGCAACGATGGAAATATCTTCTGTCGGCTGATTTTTATTTGCCGAGAACCAGAAACGTATTTCATCAATTCCTTCCGGTGAAAAATCTTTCGAAACTTCATGATGAACTTCAAACTTACCGTTCGGCATACCTAACTCTTTTAAAAGCCCGGTTACGCTCTTCTCAAAATCCGGAAAGATCTTAACCCGTTGGTTCGACAGCCCTTGAGCCGACCGGGTAAGATCGGCGGTAACTTTTGCCAATTCCGATTTCAGGGCAATAATCTCATCATCTGAATTTTGTATTGCGTCCAATCGTTTGCGATAAGTATTCTGTAACTCAATTAATTCCGGGATCGAGGTTACCTGATGCTTCTTTTCCAGGCTATTTATGAGATCAAGCCGCTCAATAATTTCATGAAGGCGTGCCGGATCGGCTTCCACATGACCCTGTAATTGATTCAGTTCCCTCGACAGGTCCTGCAGTTCAATATAGGAAGCCTGAAGCCGGGTGACCGCATCCTTCACCTCCGGGTAAAAAGGGGCAATGGATTGCATGCCGTTTATAAGCTGCTTTAACCGCGACAGGATTGAATCTTCCGATTCCAGCAGGCTGTGTACTCCGTCAGCGAGGTGAAGGTTGATATCCTCCGAATGTTCGAGCATAAGCTGCTCTGATTCAAGTGAATCCTGTTCGTCACCTGAAAGTTTTGCCTCATCGAGCTGGGTCAGTTGGAATTCCAGATAATCCTGATCGGTTTTGGCCCTATTTAACTTTTCCTGAAGCTGGTGCAAGGATTGAGTCAGCTGTTTGTACCGCTCAAAAAGGGAACGGTAAGACTCATGCTGCTCATTCAATTTCCCGAATTGATCAACCACATGAAGGGCATATACCGGATCATTAATCAACAGGTTCTGGTGCTGCGAATGGATATCAACCAGCCTGGCCCCCAAATCGCGCAAAACGGTAAGGGTAACCGGTGTGTCGTTGATAAAGGCTCTTGATTTACCCAGGGCATTTATTTCCCGGCGGAAAAAGGTGGGGTTATCGAAATCCAGGTCGTTACGGCTAAAAATATCCTGAATATCCAATCCCGATAAATCAAAAGTCCCTTCAACCAGGCATTTTTGATTTTTATCTTTTAGAACCTGACTATCAGCGCGATTTCCCAAAAGGAGTGACAGGGCACCAAGAAGGATTGATTTACCGGCTCCGGTCTCGCCTGTGATCATATTCAAACCGGCCCTGAATTCAACATCAAGACTGGTGATCAACGCGTAATTCCGTATCGATAGTGCGATTAGCATCTAACAAAAAAAATACCTCAGAGTCCCTGTTTAGCAATCCGGTCCCACTTGGCCGTGTTCGCCGGATCGACCTCTTTGAGGGCACTGATCACCCTATTCTTTTCATCCGGGAACGATTCCGAGAAGATATTGACGATCTCATCGGATTTGGCGGTAAAGAAAATCTGGAATATCATGGCCGTAGGGTTTTCCCTGTATGCGGGACGCAGTTCAATCAGGGCATCGGCAATCTCTGCGCGGGCCTCGTCAATCCTTTCCACCATGCGATCCAGACCCATGCGGTGGTAACGGTAATAACAAGACCGAACAGCCCTGTATTTATCATTTAAAATATTCTCAATCAGCCAGTAACGGTTTCGTGTCCCTTCAAAAGCTTTCCAACCGCTTTCTGCGGCATTCTGCGCCAGGTTCCGTATCGCTTCGGCCCGCTGGAAAAACAGGCTTCCGCCTTCAGGGGCAAAGGAATCATAATCCAATCCCAGGATAATATTCACGTAATAAGCCAGGAGTGAAACCAGGTTGGTGGTAAATTGGGTTTCATTGAAGCGAAGCGGTTCAAAATCGTCATATTTAAAATGGATGTCATTGTCACGGTGATTGAACATGACGGTGGTTTGCGAAGTGCCGTAAATCGGCCGGCTCGACTGGATCTGCAGGGTGCCCTGGAATTCATTGTCGGAAATCCGGTCCTGGATATTAAACATCAGCTGGCACTGTATCCGCTCTTCGTCCTTGAAGATATGATCAGTCCAATTCTGATTATTAACGAATTCCATCATCGCCTTTTGCATATTGTCGTAGATATCCCTGTTCGATCCCTGAACCTGCTGGGAAACTACGCTGATCATGCAATTGAGTTCCTGTGCCGGGGCCATGCGAAACGCCAGCGAAATCAGAATCAGAAAAAATATTTTACGCATTGGAGCCATTTGTCATCAATTTAAAGATTTCATCAACAATATCCTTCGCAACATCGTCTTTCGACTTTAACTCGAAATCTTTGCGAATATTGTCTTTACCAACGATGATAATCTTGTTCGTATCCACATTGAAACCCGCACCCACGTCGCTCAGCTGGTTGAGAATGATCAAATCAAGATTCTTATCCTTCAGCTTTTTCCCTGCATTTGAAATCCCGTTTTCAGATTCGAGTGCAAAGCCGATAAGTAATTGATTTTGGGAACGCTGATGTCCAAGTTTTGCTGCAATGTCCTCATTTGGAACCAAAATTAAACTAAGGTTGCCGCCGGTTCTCTTCAGCTTTGAATCAGATTGATTTTCAGGCCGGTAATCAGCAACAGCAGCAGCAAATATAGCGATGTCCATGGCAGGGAACTGTTCACTTGCTGCGAGGTTCATTTCGGCAGCGGATATGACAGGATGAATATGAACCGACGGATGGTTGAGTGTTAAATTAACCGGACCGGAAACCAACTCCACCTTTGCACCTTCCTCAGCAAATGCTTTTGCCAGTGCATAGCCCATTTTACCGGATGAATGATTTCCGACAAATCGCACAGGATCAATCTTTTCAAGGGTAGGTCCGGCTGTGATCAGGACTTTTTTCCCGCTAAACCGGCTTTTTTTTTTAAAGTGGTCTTTCAGCCAGGCCACTATTTTTTCGGGTTCCTCCATTCTCCCCTTGCCCTCCAAACCGCTGGCCAGTTCCCCGACCGAAGGTTCAATGATGAAATTCCCGTAAGATTTCAGGGTCTCGATGTTCTTCACCGTTGCCGGATGGCGAAACATATCGAGGTCCATGGCCGGGGCAACGACAATAGGACATCGGGCAGAAAGGCAGGTTGTCAACAAGAGATTATCAGCGATTCCGTTGGCCATTTTGGCCATTGTATTGGCGGTAGCCGGGGCTATGATCATGATATCAGCCCAAACGCCAAGGTCAACATGGGAATTCCAGGCACCATCGTCGTGACGGAAAAAATCAGTCAGGACGGTGTTTTTGGAAAGTGTGGCCAGCGTGACAGGGGTGATGAACTCTTTCCCGTATGGGGTGAGGATTATTTTCACCTCGGCACCTTCACGAACCAATAAACGCGTCAGGTAAGCCGCTTTATATGCAGCAATGCTGCCGGTAATGCCAAGAATGATTTTTTTCCCCTTCAACATAACCTTCGTGGAAGGCTAAACCTCTTCCGTCGCGGCGATATCCGGGGTCCTGTAATAGACTTTACCTTCCATGAATTCCTGGATGGCAATCAGAGTCGGTTTTGGCAACCGTTCGTAAAATTTCGATATCTCGATCTGTTCGCGATTTTCAAAAACTTCTTCCAGATTATCAGTAAAGGAGGTGAATTCTTCAAGCTTGACATTCAACTCCTGTTTCATTTGCACACTGATCTGATTAGCCCGTTTTGATACAATGGCCACAGTCTGATAGAGATTCCCGGTCGGATTATCCATATCGTACAAATTCCGGGTAACCGTGGTCAGCGGGGCATTACTTTTCTTGTAATCCATTATTTCAAATATTTAGATGAATTAGTATAAATACGCTCAGCCTCCTTTAAATGTTTCGACTCAGGAAATTCCTCCTTGAAACCAAGGTAAGCTTCAACAGTATTTTGATATCGTTCTTTCATTTTTTCATATACCGAGCGGTTGGCCAGTTCATAACTGGATTTCACCACCAGGAAGAGGAGTTCCTCACGGTAATGGGTATCCGGAAACTCCTTCAATCCATTGTTCAACGCCGTGATAGCCGCCTTGTAATCGCCCAGCTTATAGTACAAGCTTGCGCTTTCGAAGGATTTCTTCACCAGCTTTTCCCTCAACTCATCAATCAGCTTGTTGCAGTCAGCCACCCTTTTGCTTGCCGGGTGCTGGTTCATGAATACCTGCAGCTCATCCATTGCCTTGTAAGTGTTGGCCTGATCAAGACTCGAATTGGGCGAATCCTCATAATAGCAATAAGCCACCATGTATGCACATTCCTCTGCATAGGGTGAATTTGGGAAGGAGGTTACAAAGTTTTTAAAGTAATAGCCTGCCGTAACATAGTCCTGCTGATGATAATAACAGTAAGCATATCGGTAGTTTACCTCTTCGGCCTTGTCGGTTCCGCGGTATATCGGCAGCAGTTCCTCCATCAGGGTTGAAGCCCGGGTATAATCCTTTTTATCGAAATATTCGATCGCACGTTTATATTTAAGATCATAATCCGTACTTGACAAAAGTTTCTGGTAATCACTGCATGAGGCCAGAAAAAGTGCCAGTAATCCAATGGTTAATAACCCAGTACCTGATTTTCTAAACATGGCGCAAAGATACATTTTTTTGCGGTATTTATACTGAAAACTGCAGAGGCGGAAAAATAGTATTTTAGCGGGCAATTAAAAATCAAAACTCATAGCCGTGGACGTATTTGAAAAAGTCAAAGGTAATAAGGGGCCGCTTGGTCAATATGCCAAAGAAGCTGATGGATATTTTGTGTTTCCGAAACTGGAGGGAGAGATTAAACCGCGCATGATATTTCGCGGCAAAGAGGTGCTAGCCTGGAGTTTAAACAATTACCTGGGACTGGCAAATCATCCCGAGGTAAGAAAAGTTGATGCCGAAGCTGCTGCGGCCTGGGGACTGGGTTACCCGATGGGTGCCAGGGCCATGTCGGGCCACACCCGCCAGCATGAGATCCTCGAGGAGCAGCTGGCCGAATTTGAAAGAAAAGAATCCTGTTATCTGTTGAATTACGGTTATCAGGGCATGGTATCGATCATCGATTCGATCCTCGACCGCAAAGATGTGGTGGTGTATGATTCCGAAGCCCATGCCTGCATCATCGATGGTTTGCGCATGCACATCGGCAAGCGGTTCGTATTTCCTCATAACGATATTGAGAACCTCGAGAAACAGCTGGTACGGGCTGAAAAGATTGCTGAAGCCGCCGGCGGCGGTGTTCTGGTGATTACCGAAGGAGTATTTGGCATGTCTGGCGACCTGGGCAAATTGAAGGAGATCGTTGAACTGAAGAAAAAATATCAATTCAGGTTTCTGGTTGATGATGCGCACGGTTTCGGTACGATGGGTGCCACAGGGGCAGGTACAGGTGAACATCTTGGAGTGCAGGATCAGATTGACCTCTATTTCGGGACTTTCGCAAAATCAATGGCTCTCATCGGCGGATTTGTTGCCGGGAAAAAAGAAGTGATCGATTTCCTGAAATATAACATGCGTTCGCAGATCTTTGCCAAATCGCTCCCGATGCCCTGCGTGATCGGAGCCATGAAACGTCTTGAACTCCTCAGGACAAAACCCGAACTGAAAAAGCAACTCTGGGATATTGTCGGAGCCCTGCAATCCGGATTGAAAGCCAAGGGATTCAACCTGGGGAATACCGAATCACCCGTCACTCCGGTTTTCCTGAACGGAACCACGCCCGAAGCCACCAATCTTGTATTCGACCTTCGCGAGAATTACGGAGTTTTCTGCTCCATAGTTGTATACCCGGTGGTACCCAAGGACGTAATCATGCTCCGCCTGATCCCCACTGCCGTGCATACCCTTGCCGATGTGGAGTATACGATTCACGCTTTCTCGGAAATACTCGTCAAGTTAAATGCCAAGGCGTATAACAGGGACCATTTACCCACTGTTTAAGAGGGAGGTTTTGAAGTAAGAATTTAGAGATTCGAATGCAGAATTCCGAATGCAGAATATTAGATCCAAGTAATCATGAAGGAGGAAATTCCGACTTCATAAACACTTGAATCTGTGAACTCGGCATTCGGAATTCTGCATTCGAATCTCTACACTTATCCTTTATTTTTCCAACTTCAATAAAGTAACAAGTATCTCGTCCCCCAGGCAAGTAATATCCTTCTTCTTCCATTCCACCTTAACCTGAAGCGGGTAAGTAACAGTGCTGAAGTCGATCGTACAGTCGGCAGGCACCAGGTCAAACCGGCGAACGGTGTCTTTTATTTCGATAAACCATCCCCCGCAGCACATGCAATCGCGAGGATCCGTGCCGGTAATTGTGCCCGAATCCAAAGACTCATCTGCTTTTTTACAGCCACCCAGCAGTGCAAGCAACAGTCCGAAAATTATCAATTGCTTCATTTCGTTTCAATTTTTAGTAAATATAGCAACTATCATCTGATGACACTGATGACACTGATTAACACCTTCCTTATCAGTGTTATCTGCGTTCTCTGTGGATAGTTCTTTTAATCAAGAATAATCATTTTAAAAAGATATGGTGTAACTTAGACATAGAAACCAGGCCCCGCCATGAAGAAAACTATCTGCCTTACAATCTTGATTCTGCTATTTACATACTGGTTTACAGGGTATTGCCAGAAAGTATCCTACGACTGGAGAATTGATCCTGTATCAGTGGGTCTGGTGAAGATATTAAATGATAAAGAGGATTTTCTGTTGTGGAAATTGAATTTCGGGCCGGAATTAAAGCCTTTTTTTCATCCGGTTTCCTCACCCAACGGAACCTTATTGACTGCTGAAGCCCCACCCGATCATAAATGGCACCTGGGTTTGTGGTTTTGCTGGAAATATATCAACAAACTGAATTATTGGGAATTTACCGGCGATCCCAAAAATGCGGTCAGCGAGGGTCGGACAGAGGTAAAAAAAATACGGATCATGACGTTTAGAAATAGTAATGCCAAAATCATCCTGCATATCGATTACCATCCGTGGAACCAGCCTGGCGAGATAGCCATGCAGGAAACTCGGACCATCCGGGTTTCAGCGCCCGCCTCAGATGGCAGTTACGCGATCGGTTATGACATGGTTTTTACTCCTTTGGTTGATGTGACTTTGGATCGCACACCCGTCCAGACCAATGCTTCGGGGGTAACCTGGGGCGGTTATGCCGGACTCTCCATGCGTTTCGACCAGGATCTGTCGAATCCGCGGTATTTCAGTGCCACACGCGACTCGGTCATCAACGGTGAAGGAAACCCGTGGGTTGCAGCCAATCTGACCACTCCGGACAACCAAACCGTACAAATGGTCATCCTGGATCATCCCTCCAATCCACGCTATCCATCGGCCTGGTATACGATAAACCGGCCCACCGACCGGTTTTGGTTTTTCAGCCCGGCGCTGCTTTATAACGAAGCCATGGAACTGAAGAAGGGAGAGGAGATGCGGCTGAGGTACCAGGTGCTGATACCGGCGGTACCGCTGACGAGGGAGGAGATTATGAATCAGGGCAAAAGGCAGAAGGCAGAAAGCAGAAGGCAGTCTTAAGACTTAAAATTTACGAAAAAAGTAAGGTGGCAGGTTATTGCTATGTCGGTACATCAGCCAATGAAAGTGTCATCCCCGCGAAGGCGGGGACCGTGTCGCTGACCATGAAGGCCATTGGGGCCCCTTCTGCCTTCTGCCTTCTGCCTTTTGCCCTGATTTTTCATCCCAAGAACCGTTCCGCATCCAGCGCCGCCATGCACCCCGATCCCGCCGCCGTTATCGCCTGACGGTAATACTTATCCTGCACATCGCCACAGGCAAAAATACCGGGAACGTTGGTTTTGGAAGTACCCGGAACTGTATTGATATAACCGGTCTCATCCATATCGAGGTAAGGCTTGAAAATAGTTGAATTGGGCTGGTGGCCGATCGCCACGAAGTACCCGGTAACAGCGAGTTTAACTTCTTCGCCTTTGCTTTTTAGCAGGGTGACTCCCTCAACAGTTTGTCCGCCTGTGATTTCTTTGGTGGTGTGCTCGTAAAGGACTTCTATATTGGCTGTCCTGGCCACACGGTCCTGCATGGGTTTTGAAGCACGCAGGTAATTTTTACGAACCACCAGGTAAACTTTACGGCAGAGCCCGGCAAGATAAGTAGCCTCCTCAGCGGCGGTATCCCCTCCGCCCACAACGACTACATCCTGGCCGCGATAAAAGAACCCATCACAAGTGGCGCAGGCAGAAACTCCCGAGCCTTTGAATTTTTCTTCAGATTCAAGTCCGAGATATTTAGCCGTTGCACCGGTTGCAATAATGACAGCATCGGCTTCAATCAGGTATTCGTCATCAATCCAGACTTTATGCTTCGGACCTGAAAAATCGACCGCCGTAGCCAATCCCCAGCGTACTTCTGTACCAAAACGCTCAGCCTGTTTCTGCAGTTGGTCCATCATTTCCGGACCGGTCACCCCATCGGGGTAGCCCGGAAAGTTTTCAACTTCAGTGGTGGTAGTCAGCTGACCGCCGGCCTGCAAGCCCTGGTAAAGAACAGGCTTCTTGTTGGCACGTGCTGCATAAATGGCAGCGGTATAACCGGCCGGACCGGAGCCGAGGATCAGGACGTGAACTTTTTCCTTGACTTCAGTCGAAAGCTTGCTGGTAGAGGTTTTAGGTTCGGAGGAGAGTGGGGCGAATTGGATCATTATAAGGAATTTAATAGTTTCAGATAAATTTCGTAAATTATGTTGGGGTCCCCGCCGTCGCGGGGATGACAGGGTAAAAGTCCGTGTAAATTGAAGGGGCCAAAGGGTACTTGGTTTTGTGACAAAATTACAGTTTGCATTTGTTTATTTAATGGATCAGCCATTGCCAAAAACCGTACCGGAAAATCAGGCTTGAAAAAAACCAAAAAACTCTTACCTTTGCCCCCTCACGCCCACACCCACACTCCCCCGCCACACCCACACCTCACACCCAAACCCGCACCCACATCCCGGGATGTAGCTCAGCATGGTTAGAGTATTCGTCTGGGGGGCGAGGGGTCGAGAGTTCAAATCTCTCCATCCCGACTGAGACAGAACAAGGCTTTCAGCGTTTTTCGCTGGAGGCCTTTTTCTTGCCATGTGAAACATATGTGAAACATTTTAAAGCCCCTCGCCCATTTACCCATCCGGTTCGTTAATAACACTCCACCCTGTTTTTCTCCAGGATGGCTTCAATGTCGCTCCTCAGAAAGAAGATTTTTCCTCCGATTCTCGAAAACGGAATAATTCCGTCATCACGATACCCCTGCAAAGTTCGCAGGCTGATCTTAAGCATTTTAAGCACATCAGCGGTATCGATCCAGCCAAAGGGAACTTCTGGATTCATTTTTACGTGCTCCAGGGCTCCTAGACGTTCATTCAGTTGATCAATTTTTCTCATTAATTCATGAAGGTCCTCAATAGAAATCATAAGTTGTTAATACTGTCATCCACCATCCGGGATTACCGGTCAGGCGGACCATACACCAATCGGTCTGGCTCATCCAGTACCAAAATCCTTAAACCGTTTCCGTGTTGTATTCTCGCAATAGACAATTTCTCCTTTCTGGGTTTCTATAGTAATCTTTTCGTAACCACCCTGAAGCATGATCTCATAAAGTTTATTAGCCCGATTGAGTATCTTCACGCGCGTTATTTCAAGAAGGCTGAATTCACCCGTTGAGTCGAGTTTGACCAAAACAGATTTTATTCCGGGCTGACGGATCGCCTGAAGGACTGCCGATTCTTCGACGGTAAGGAGCTTCATCTCATCGCACAGGAACACCGGTTCATGGCCTGCAAAAAACTCAATCAGGATGTCGGTTATGGAGACCGTTAGGAAAGTGCTCATTAAAAACTGGCGGAGTTCGGGTGTTTCCAAATAGGTATCTCTGAAACTTTCCTTGTATGGAAGAACAAACCCGTCATGATTGATCAGCAGCGCGATATGATCTTTGACAATGATCGCATCCAAGATTAATATTTTTAAGTAATTCGGTATTTGGCCCCGGATCTCCTCCCTGACCTCCGGATCAGCCAAGATCTTTTCAAGATCAGGAACCGCTTGATTATCACGCTTGGCCAAATCGAGAATGAGTTCCCTGAGATCCTGGGAGTTTAAAATGTGATCAGCCAGGCCCATTGGCTGCAAGTCTTGGCGAATCTTCCTTATGGTTTCAAAAGAAATACCGTAGGATCGCATCTTCAGAATCATCTCCACCCAGGTCAGGCCTACAAGGTCGAGCCGCCTCCACTTATTTTCCTTGTAGTTTTCGAACAGTAAACCTTGGCCCGACCAGTATGACAGGACTCGTGAGGAGACCCCCGCCACATCGGTTATCGTAAACGCTAAATCCCGGACACTATCGAAAATTGGAGAGAACTCTCTGGCAATCTCCGGGTTCTGTATTCGATCCAATTCCTGGTTGATAAAAAACTTCATTCCGTTCATTGTAACATTTTTACCTTGTTTAACGTTTAAATAACAGATATTGTTGCATTGATGAGAGAGAATCTTCTTATATTATTCATATTCTGTTTGTTCATAATTTATAATAAATTTGAATTCTCCTAATGTAATGTTTCATTTTATCTTCACAAAATAATGGAGGGGTTATTATGTCAAACGAACCTAACACTTCAAAAGGCAATAGATTAAGAGACCTGGTTTCGGGCAAATCTGGTTCACCAAATCACCCGAAAAGAAAGCACTTGTACTGTCTCAACTGTGGAAAAGTCCTTATTGGCCGGACTGACAGGAAATTCTGTTGCCAGCGATGTCATGACAATTATAATAATGCCAAGAAAGCGTCAAAAAGGGAGGAGCAGTTGAAGATAATCGCCCCAATGGAGAAGAACGACAAATTCCTGGCTGAGCTTTACGCTATGGACAAACACAAAGAATGGCCAATGGCGATGCTGGATCATCCTGGTTTCAATGGTGAGGCTTTAAATACGAAAATTAAGGATGACCGCATAGAGGAACCTGGCAAAAGATATATAAACTATAGTTGCCACTCGAACATAAAAAATAACACCTTCAAAATACTTGACCATGGCTTGCATTACATATAATTTTGTAAAACCCGAAGCCTTCAATGCTTTCGTTCCGGAGGCATTGGCTGAGAAACGTCATCAAAAGGCTCAGGTTCTCCTTTTCATCATTTCAATCGCTGTCATCTGCCTGGGCACCTATTTTATATATGACAATAACAAATCAGACAGGGACCAGGAGAAAGAATAAATGATAACGACCAATAAGCTAATCCTCATTTTGTTATCATCCTGATAATCGGGTTTACCTATATTAACCCGATTTCACACCCAATCAATTTGATCAAGATTAAATAGTGGCAGCATTAAAGCCGTGTAAACCCGGATTTACCCATATTCAAAATTGGGTTTACCCGTGTAAACCCAGTTTTACGCGGGTAAACATGCTTATGCATTATTGGCTTACAACCAAGATCATTAAGTTAATTTGGACGCGCCGATAAAAGTTACAGGCTCTGCTGACCGATTAATATTCATACTCTGGTATAAATTAGAGCCTTACTGTTAAAAATATTTGTTCATTCTGGAAAAACGCTCAAAAAACCAATCTCCGGCGGACCTTCCTGAACACCCTTTACTGACTCTGTTTATCAACAGCCAGCCAAATTCTTTGACCACCAAGTCATCAATGAAGATAAGGCTTTCCAATAATTTTCATCAAGTCTTAGGTGACCTCTTTGGGTATTGGTCAACTCCGGTGCCGGAGACTGGAAAACCTGTCCGTTTGTTCCAATTCCGTTCTAGTTCAATCAATTTCTTTCGTTTCTCTTGGGCCTCTTTATTAGACTCTCCTCTGATATCTCCCCTGAATTTCTAAATACTCAGCGGCTGTTTCATCAGTATTTCTTAATCCATTCATAAGCACCAATGTCAGGCCCTCCATCAGAAAGTCTGCTATTCCCGAGCAGATCATAAGGAATGAAACCTGAATAATAAGGATTTGCCTTGTTGATGGCAGGCGAAAGAGAATCCAATCGATAATCTCTAATCGTAAGCGTTAAAGAATCAAACCGTGGATTCATGTTTTTAATTACATCAATCCACCGTGCCGGATCACTGGTATTCATTGTATCAACCGTTACAAGGCAATGGTCAAAAATGTAATTAAACTGCCCCGATACGGGCTTTTTATTATAGGTATTATATAATCCGATTTCCATTGGCTTACTTCCGGTAATGATACAATTGGCAAACAATGCATTGTAAAGATTATAAACATAAATGGTTCCATTGTAAACCAAGAAATTGTTCAAAATGAGGGTGGGTTCGGTTCGGTTACCGGCACCAAAGTTATTTGAAAGGGTGCAGTGATAGAATTCATATGACCCCCCAAGGTTTAAAGCGACACTCCATGAGCCACAATTTACAATCACACAGTTGCTTGCCAGGATGCTGGAGCTTTGGGCGAAAATACCCGCAACAGACATGTTTTCGATTCTCGTATCAGATATGGTTAGAGTAGGTTTGGAAAGATTGGCTATCGAATCTACCTGAATACCCTTGATTGCATTTTTTATAATGGCATGTTTAATGACATTATCCTTACTACCCTTTACAAAATGGATGCCACCCAAAATATAAATTGCACCATTATCGAGTTCAAACCAACCGCCCCACTGTCCTGGATATTCATCGTATTGATGCTCTAGGCGATCACCTAAAAAACTGACAGGTTCTTCTAATGTACCATTCACGATCAACGTCCCAAATACTTGCATACTTGAACCCTTATGAAAATACACGCGAGTTCCTGATCCGATGGTCAAGGTTTGTTCACTATCGACGCGCATGGAATTATAGACCAAGTAAGGCTTATCGTTGTTCCACATCTGGGTTTTGAGGATTTTACCATTTATAAGGTGAACATCCTGACCAAACGCTATCAATTTTACTGCCTGTGTGTTTGTACCGGATTGAAAAACAATGGAATCTTCGACCACCATCGGGTTATTCTGATTATTTGGATTCAAAGTCACCTCTGCAAATATGAAAATGCTATCATTTGCCAATATTTCGATGTTGGTCAATTCATTTGTTTGCCTTCCATTAATATTTAGTCGATATCTTGATTCCCCATTACCGGAGAGTCGTATCCGGTCTATCTTCAGGAAGTGGTCATTCTTATTATACACTCTGAAGCTTTTGGTAGTTGATCCAATAGCTGTAAAAATCGTATCGAACAGAACAGTATCCTTTGAGAATTCAAGCTTTGCATCTTTATTTTCAATCGGGTCCACTTTAGAACAAGAATAAATCAGCAGCAGAATTAGTGCACTAGTATAAAATAGGTTTTCAAGTTTCATACACAAAGATTATTTCTACAACTACAACGGCAGTGTAGTCAATATTATTATTGAATGTTCAGTAGTAATCGAGCGTCAAACAATCTCATGATAGGGGGTACCATTTTACTTATTATCCATTAATTTATCTATATCATTCCTCATTCCATCCAAACCATGATTGATTAGAGGAGATAATTTGAAAGCTAAAAGTCCGGCAATAATGGTTACAAAGCAAAATAGAAGTATGCCAAATAATTGGACGTGCCGATAAAAATTACAACCGTTTCCGGTTAGGGTGAACAACTATTTTAAACTGTAAAGATCTAATTTATATCAGAACACGAATAAAAATCAATTTATTTCCCGGTCGGCGGAGCATGTAACTTTTATCGGCGTGTCCACATTAGAACATTTATCCAGTCGAAAGAGGATGACGTATTCCAGTTCAAGCCCAATGAATCCTTTTACCTGGCAATCGGAGTAAATTTCAAACGGTGGGGATTGATCTATAAAAGGGTGGTTGATCCGACCGTGAGTGAATTTCAACGGTTTGCAGAATACTTTGATATCGAAGTATCTGAATTGCTTGAGATTGAAACAGGATTCAGAATAATGACCAGTGAGCAGTATCCCGGGCGTTCCCCTCCGGGTCAGGCTTTCCGCTTTTATCTTTTTGCCGGGGAGCAAAAAGGATACCGTTACAATCCTTAACGCAGGTAAACCATAAAATATCATGAAGCCAATATCATTTGTTACCAGGTTACTGAGGTTCAATCCAAGCGATCTCATGAGCCGGAGTCTTCGCCGGCGCCGGCTGCTGAAGAATCCGGACGTTATGGAAATGCTCCGGGTGTCTCATTCCTTTGGGGAAAGTTCGGAGAGAGATAAGGTAAACGGTAGTGATAAAGGGGAATACACATTTCAGAAGCTGGTTGAATTCCTGGGGGAATAGAGTAGCGAGAAATCGGAAGCGGCTTAAATTTATTAAATTTAAGCCATATTTTAGCAAGAAACCAAAGGTGCCATTTGGTTTCCATGGAATTCACGTCGGCACTACTTAAATACTGTCATCATGAAAAGACACTATTACATATGGCTCCTGCTTTTCCTTTCAGTGGTTCTTATGGAGGCCTGTAATCATAGCCCTAAAACTTGCACGGTAAGCGGCAGGTTAATTGGTAGGAAGACCGATACCATTTTTGTTATCAAATCCGGGGCAAATCCTGATATAGCTGAGGTAGTTGTTCCTATAAAAAACAACACTTTTAAATTTACCCTACCCAGAACCAATATTGAAGCCTATGCTATTATTTTTTCAGAGGAGTATAAAACTGGTGGCTGGCACTATGTTACGTTTTTTAATGACCGGCGAATCATAACCTGTCAGCTTTATCCTTTTGAGAAGACAAAGGAAAATCAGATCATTGGTGGTAGTTTAAACCGTGAACTTGCCAGGTTTAACCAAATAATTGAAAACAAGTTTGGGCCGGCTATAAATCCTATATCAGATAGCATCCACCTTCTTTCCAAAGAAGAAAAATTTTGGAACAAGGCTGTGGATACAATTTTTAGCGAGATGGACACTACCAAGAATAAGGCTCGGAGAGACACCTTATTGGCAAGGTATTATGAAATGAAAAGAACAGGGATGGTTTTTACACCTGTTGGCAGAGTGCTTCAAGCAAAATTGGATTCACTTTACAAACAACAGGAGCAATTCAGCTTTGACTATTGCGCGAAAAATATAAGTTTGGTTTCCTTTAATTTTCTCCTTAATGAATTCAAAGATGCCAGTGTAAGCAACAAAAGTACAGCAAGTATTCAACCGTTACTCCCTTTATTAATTAAAAAGTACCCGGACCATCCATACTCCAAGACGGCAACAGACCTGATGGAAGGAGAAAAGAAAATTCGGGTTGGTGGGCAATTCATTGACTTTACTCTCCCTGATCTGAAAGGCAATGAGCACAAATTGTCAGATCTTATTCGAGGTCAAGTGGCCCTGATTGACTTATGGGCTACCTGGTGTGGTCCATGTATACGAACAAGTCGCAGCATGATACCAGTTTACCAGGAGTTCAAGGATTCTGGATTTATAATTGTCGGAGTTGCCGGTGAAATTGAAAATACCGACCAGCTTGTTAAGCATCTTGAGAAAGAGAAATACCCGTGGATAAACTTGGTTGAAATCGATTACAAGCATGGGATCTGGGATAAATACAATATAAGTAACAGTGCTGGGATGACAGTATTGGTTGATCAGGAGGGTCGAATTCTCTCGATTAATACCGATGCAGAAGCAGTCAGGGCAAAACTGATTGAAATGCTTGGAACTCCCAAAGATTAGGACCTTTGAAAAGTGAAATCGTTTCTCCCTGGATTCTGGCTTTTTACCAAATTGGAATGCGAAGTATCTTTTATAATTTTGAGCTTTATACCCCAAATCTGAGACCATAATTCGAGCCATGAATTTCAATAAGCTTAACATCATCACAGGATGGATTGTATTTGCAATCGCTTCAGTGGTTTATCTCCTCACTATTGAGCCAACCGCATCTTTCTGGGATTGCGGGGAGTTTATCGCAACAGCTAAAAACATGGAAATCGGCCATCCCCCGGGTGCATCATTTTGGATGCTCATCAGTAAGTTTTTCACGCTGTTTACTTTTGGGAATGTCATGGCGATGGCTAAAAGTATTAACGTGATGTCAGCCCTGGCTTCGGGATTTACGATTTTATTTCTTTTCTGGTCGATCACACACCTGGCCCGCAAAATCGTTAGAAAGGATAAAGAACCTGGAACAAGTGAACTGGTTGCAATAATGGGCGCCGGAGTTGTAGGGTCACTTGCCTATTGTTTTTCAGATTCATTCTGGTTTAGCGCAGTTGAAGCCGAAGTCTATGCTATGTCATCACTTTTTACCGCCGCGGTGTTTTGGGCTATCCTGAAATGGGAAAGTGTTGCCGATGAACCCCGCAGTGACCGGTGGCTGATCCTGATTGCCTACCTCATGGGGATATCAATAGGTATTCATATCCTGAACCTTTTATGCATCCCGGCAATAGTTCTTGTATATTATTTTAAGAAGTTCCCGGTTACAAAGAAAGGAGTCGTTTATGCAATCGTTGGATCCTTCATCCTCTTAGCCGTTATCCTCTCTGTTGTGATTCAGTTTACTCTCAAAACTGCCTCGTGGTTTGAGCTCTTCTTTATCAATGTGGCCGGGCTGCCATTCAATTTTGGCGTTTTTATTTTCATACTCTTATTGGGTGGAGTGTTGTTTTACGGAATTTGGTGGAGCCGTAAAAATGGCAAGGTCTTATGGAACACCATTTTCCTGATGCTTACCTTTATTATGATCGGTTATTCATCCATTTTGATCCTGCCGATCCGTTCGGCTGCCAACCCGCCATTGGATGAAAATAACCCCGATAATACACTGAGCCTTTTATCCTATGTCAATCGGGAAGTTTACGGCCAAAGACCCTTGTTGCACGGGGAGTATTTTAATGCTCCGATGATCGATTACAAGGATGGGGGTAAAATCTATTATAAAAAGGATGGAAAATATACTGTGGCTGATACGCGTACGGATTATGTTTATGACAGCCGCTTTACCACCTTTTTCCCCAGAATGTACAATACCCAGGACCCCAAATACGAACAGTATTACAAAATGTGGGGCAAAATCCAAGGTAGGCCAATTTCTCTTCAGGGCCAGGACGGAAAGAATGTGGTTCGCTATGTACCCACTTTCGGGGAAAATATGCGGTTCTTTTTCCGTTATCAACTTGGACAGATGTATCTCCGATATTTTATGTGGAACTTTTCAGGCCGGCAAAGTGATATCCAGGGTGATGGTAATATTCAGGACGGTAACTGGATAACTGGTATCAAGTTTATTGATGCCATGCGACTTGGAACTCAGGATAATCTGCCAAAAGCGGTTACTGAAAACAAAGGGCATAACGTATACTATGCACTGCCGCTGATATTGGGTTTGCTTGGTGCTGGGTTCTATTATAAAAAGCACAGAAAAGATTTCTGGATCGTGACTCTACTGCTTTTTATGACGGGTGCTGCGATTATTGTCTATCTGAATGAAGTCCCAATGACACCAAGGGAAAGGGATTACGTGTATGTAGGTTCGTTCTACGCTTTTGCCATTTTTATAGGAATAGGAGTTCTTTACCTGTTTGATCTGGCCAGGAGAAAATTGGATTCGAGTATTGCGGCCATAACGGTTGCCGGAGTTTGCCTATTGGCTGTACCGGTTGTTATGGCTTCACAGAATTGGAATGACCATGACCGCTCGGGTAGGAATACTGCCCATGATTTTGCTTATAATTATTTGATCGGACTGGATAAAAATGCGCTGATATTCACAAATGGCGATAACGATACTTTTCCGCTTTGGTATATACAGGAAGTTGAAGGAGTTAGAACCGATGTCAGGGTATGTTGCATGCCATTCCTCCCGCAGGACTGGTATATCGATCAGCTGAAACGAACTTATTATGAGTCAAAAGCATTACCAATATCCATGGACCTGGAACAATATCGGCAGGGAAAGCGCGGCTACGTGCTCGTTAATGATAAACTGAAGGAACCTGCTGATCTTAAGGAATTGGTAACATTTGCAACCAATAATGACCAGCGATATTTGGTCTCGGATTATGGGCGAATGGTAAACTATTTCCCGACATCCATATTCAGATTACCGGTAGATAAGAATAAAGTAATCCAAACTGGTACTGTATCTGAGAGTCGTTCTGCGCAGATTGATTCGTCAATCGTTTGGACGATGAACCAGAACAGAATTTATAAAGATGAGCTCGTCGTTCTGGATATCCTTGCCCATAATAACTGGGAACGTCCGATGTATTACACTGCACCCCAACACAGTGGTACCGTTAAACTGGATAATTATCTGGAATTGCAGGGGTTGAGCTACCGTTTGATCCCGGTAAAAGGTGAAACGCAAAGCAGGAGTACAGGAATGGTCAATACCGATATCATGTATGATAACCTGATGAACAAATTCCGGTATACCAACCTGAATAATCCGAAAGTTTACCAGGATGAAAACTGTCGTCGTATGATTCAAAATCTTAAAAGCAACTTTAACCGCCTGGCGTCCGCTTTGATCAAAGAAGGCAAGCCCAGCAAGGCGGCTGAAGTATTAGCAAAACAGGAGAAAGTTATACCAATGAGGGTCATCGGTTACTCAGCCCTTGATGTTGAAACCGCTAATCTCTGGTATCAAGCTGGTGATAAGGTAAAAGGTAGGGATACAGCAAAATTTGCTTTTGATAATATCCGAAACAAAGCTGAATATTATGCTTCTCTAACCCCAACCTTTTATCAATCAGTTGTCGGTGAAATGCAAAGCATTCTTGGTTATGAATTGAAAAACCTTTTGGAGTTGCTGACAACCTACAAAGAGGATAGCATGGTTAAAGAGATAGAGGCTAAATATAATGAGTACTATTCCAGCTATATGAGTAAAGTAGGTGGCCCCAAGTAGTCAAAGAGACTTATAGCGATTGGAACATAGCTGGACCAATCCCCAAAGAGGTCGTCTAAGACTTGATGAAGATTCTTGGAAAGCCTCATCCTCGCTGATGTTTGGGTGGTTACAAATTTTGCTTTCAGCTGTTAAAAAGGGTCGGCTAAGTAGGTTCAGCAGGAGCCACCGGAGGTGGTGTTTTGAGCGATGTTGCCGACTAACCCTACTCCGGCATTTTCCAGCATGAAAAAATGCGTGTAAACCCAGGTTAACCCGAGTTTACACGCATTTTTTTCTTGATTTTGAAGCATTCTTTCACGATTATCCGTGTTAATCCGCGTTTACACGGATTAACCTGGGTGAACGCGCGTTAACCTGGTTTAATTATAATAGCGATATCACCTCGGTCACAAAGATTGTCGAAGCTCTAATGGGCAGAATCCCAAGCCCAAAACTCGTATACGATCCGGGCGACACCTGTCTCGGCAGAAATGGCAGTGATCAATGAATGCAAATCCATGTATGCATTCATATCCTTAACAAAGCCCTGACCGGGATTTGCCGGTATTGAAGGGGTACCCGGATAAATGGCCCGTAAAGGCCTTAATGTGAAGCTATCCCATGGTACATGAAGCAATTCAATCAGCGGGCTATCCATTTTGTGTGAGGAAAAAACCATATGCTTCAATACCAGATTACAGATCTTCATAGCCACTCCGATATTCATCCTACTCGGTCTCCGGTTATCTGTTGAAGGACCCCAGTCATCTATTAGGGATTGGCCAAGATCGATTGCAAATTGATCATATTCCTGTTGACTATGGATATTATCAAGACCTTTAATTATGTCGCCAGGATTCTGGTGCCATCTCCATTGCTTATAACGTTGCGTTGGAGTCTCGTGACTGAATGCTCTGTAAATACTACTCCCAAATGTGAAATTCAGGATCGTACCCGGATTCATTTCCCTAATCCCGTCATGCTTTAGATACCTTTCAATGACAGGCTCAACCTCAAATTCAGCGAGAGCTTTGATTAATTTTTTGCGGCTCCATATCTGAGCGGTTTTTGTACCTGTATGGGGAGGGCGCTCTATTTTGACTTTGGCTGATAAAAGGTTAGAATCCCTACTGGCCTCTGTGGGTTTCGAATTTGATCCGAAAAACCCATCATGATTCGAGAGCCCTGTCCAATTTTCAGTAGCCACAAGTATATTCCCATCCAATCTGGCGTAACCTTCCTTTATAGCAATGAATGCTATATAAGATCCGTTATTGGACCCAATAGCTTTGATTGAGGCAACGTCTTTATTAAAAAGTCCGGGTAACTTCCGCATTTTCATTGCCGAAAGGCCCCTGCCCTCTTCATCCCATGATGGGCGGTAAAAGGGGTTGGTTCCACTTAAATCATCCGAATTTTTCATTAGATGGCTATTTTGGTTTAGATATTCGAACAGCTTAAAGTACCATAAATATATCATTCTTAGTCCTACTCTTTGGGTAATATCCTTCTCCGAAGACTTGATGAAAAAAATTGAAAGCATCATCCTCAATGATACCATAGTGATCAACGAATTTTGTCGGCTGTGTTAACCAGAGTTGGCAAAGGGCGTTCAATTGGGTTCGACAGAGCCCTTTAAGAATGTCGCCAGGATTCTGCTGCTACCTCAATTCCTTATAACGTTGCGTGGGAGTCTCGGTGGGAAAAACGCTAAAAGAAATCAACCTCCGGCGCACACTGGACGTGCTGATAAAAGTTACAGTCTCTGCCGACCGAGAAGTAACTCGGTTATTTTTCGTACTATATTGTAAATTTGGGTTTTACGGTTTATAATACTTGTTCATTCTAATCGGCAGCTGTTGGAAATTAAATCGGCACGTCCAGCTATGGGGCCAAGGCTCATCCCATTTTCTGGTCCTCCGGTTGATATACCCCCTCAGAACTTCACACTCAACCCATACCTCAAATTCCCCCGTTTAACCTCAATCGCAGTGAAACAGAATTCGGTAAATGCTCCGATATGTTTCGTGAAATAACAGGCGAAACCAGCACCGTGACTGTAATTCAAGAGGAACGCTTTGCGCGGAGCCATACCGATAAGGGGGGTTGAATAGTAAGCGCCACCATACCGGCCTAGCAGGTAAAGATCGAAACGGGAATCCGTGGTGCCGTGAAAAAACGGTAATAATTGCACATTCAGATTCAGGCCGATAAAGGGGGTGTTTTCGTAAGTAAAAATAACCCGGTTCTTATCCAGCCGGGATGAATACCTACTATATCCCAGATATCCACCAATTTCCAAAAATTTGAACACATGGTAATTAGTCTCCAGTCTGAAATTAGCATAGGTTGATTTCATGCCCACATCGGGACGGTAATTGTATCCGGGAATGGTGGCGTACCCAACCCTGATATTCAATCGGTTCTTAATTTTTAAACGATTTCTGGCGGAAGCGTCATTTGGAGAATTGTTCTCCCGGCTTTGCCGCTTATCGCGATTAACCCGGGGACCATCAAAAAAGACTTTATAGGAAACTGACGGAATGATCGGAAAGAAGCTCATCTGATAGAGATTGGTCGGTTTGAAGACAGTCTGGTATTGCGGCTTGTCAAAATCCATACCGGCATCAGTATTATAATAATAGTAATAAGGGTTGTGACGGTTATACAGGTTGTATATGGAGAAGGTCCAAACAGCCCGGCGGTTGTGCCGTGTTACCGTATCCAAAGTAAACCCGATATCCAGGCGATGGTAATCCTTCATCCGGGCGCTGTTGCGGTCGCCATACATCAGGACTTCATAAGAACCAAAGTCCCCGTTAATATCCGGATAGGTATCCAGGGTCAGCTGCCTGCCCAGGACCGGTGTGTAGGGAAGTCCGGTCTGATATACCCAGGCCAGACTAAACGACCACTTGTGATTGAAGCGGTGGTTGATATTCAGCGATATTGTATTTGGCCTGTCGAAGTCGAAGGTATAAGCCACTCCCTTGTTGATCAGCGGGAACTGCCGGGTGGTTTTCGACCAGGCATAACTGACAAAGCCAGTCCACCTTCCATACTGTTTTCTTAGCAAAAACTCAACACCCGTGGCTATTCCCGATCCCCCGGTTATAACCTTGCTTCGCCAGTCGGCATCGCCCATCAGACTGGAATACCCTTCCTGATAAGTTGCCAGATTATTCATGGTTTTATAATACGCAGAAATCTCCGCGGTGTACTGGTCATTCACAAAACCGCCATTCCACCCGAGGGTAAACTGCTCCGACCAGGCCGGGTCGATCTTTTCCCCGGCCGGCACCCACACTTCATTGTTCATGATACTGCCGGCTGTAAACAGGAGCTGCTCATTCTGGGTTACCCGCTGATATCCCAGATTCAGCGATTGGTCTTCCGTTACATTATAACTTAACCGTGCCCTGGGCTCGAGCGACACCGAGCTGAAGGCAGCGGTTGAATAATAAACAAGCCTCAGTCCCAGATTGGCTTCGAGCCTGGCAGCGAGGTTTATTTTATTATCAAGATAGAGTGCCGACTCAAATGCCCGGATCTTTTCAATTTCGGGTTGCACGGCCAGGTTCGACTGCTCATATGAATTCGGGGTATGGGTCAGCGACGAGGCCTGTAACCCGGCTTCGAGCGACCACGCCTTCACTACCTGTATCTTAAGGTTGGTGCGGAGCGAAAGATCCTCCACGGAGGAAAGGTTATTCCGGTTGAAAATTTCATGCTTAACGGTATCGGTCTCCGTATAGGACTGAAAAAAACTTAAACGGTAACGGGAATAAGAGAGGGTATTGGTCATGAAAACCCTTGGAGAAAGGACCCTGTTCCACCGCCCGGAGGCCAGCCAGTTGCCCCAAACATTTCTCAGGTGGCTGTTCTCTTTCCCGGTATATGTTTTATGGTCGGTCCACCAGCTCAGATAATCATCCCCCTGATACAGGTTCAGGTGGAAGCTGTTCCGCCCGTCGGGTTTCCAGGTAAACTTACCGTTCAGATCGTGGAACCCATAGCCCATAATGAAATCGTTGGCATCACTGGCTAAGGTAAACAAATACATCAACGGATCGGTCAGGGTTTTGCGGCCGGTGAGGATGAAGCTGGAGTTTTTCAGTTTGGTGGGTCCCTCAATTGAGAAGGACAAATCGGTAACCCCGATTCCAATCGACCCCTTCAATTGGGTAGGGTCGCCCTCGCGCTGCGTGATATCCACTACCGAAGAGAGCCGGCCTCCATACCGGGCCGGGAATCCGCCTTTGTATACGTCGATCGAATTAATGATATCCGGATTGAATACCGACAGCAATCCCCCAAGATGGTTTACATATATAACAGGCACATTATCAAATAAATATAAATTCTGTCCCGGATCACCACCCCTGACCAAAAGCAGGCTCGATCCCTCGTTCTGGGCCTGAATACCCGGTAAAAGCTGCATACTTTTAAGCACATCGGGTTTACCCCCCAGCGACGGAAGCTGCCTGAGCTCGCTGATTCTCAGGGTTGCCACATTAGGGATCGGTTTACGGGCACCCGTAATAACAACCGTTTCCATCTCTCTGCCCGGATCCATACCGATTTCGACCAGCGTGTCCTTGCGACTGTTATACGACAGATCAACTGGTTGGTAGCCCACATAGGAAATCTTGAGTAAACACGGAACCTTTACTACGAGTGAGAAGTATCCGTTGTTATCGGCTATGGTGCCACCTTTCTCCTCCGATATCAGGATATTGGCCCCGATCAAGCGCTCACCGGATTTACTATCGCGCACAAAACCTGAAATACGGGTCTGGCTAAAGGCAGTCAGGGTGCCCGTCAGAAACACCAATGTGACAACCAGCAAGTTCCTCCATATTACATTGCGATTCATGGCCGGTTGGATTGAGGGGTGATTGTTTCAGACCGGAACGTGGAATATCCGGCAACGATCCCCATTCCATTGGTGATATTCGAATAAAGCGGATAGGTATGATACGATCCGAAACCGAAATCCGGGAAGCGGCCGGTTTCATATAAATATAACTGCCTCAGATACTGATAATAGGAATATGAGATCGCCTTAAACTCAACTACAAAAGGGTGCAAGTCGGGCTGAATCACGCCATTTGACCCGCTATAGGAATTGGGAGAGTAATCCAGTTTAAGGGTGTAATTGCTGGTTTTTATTCTGGCCGTACTGAATACTGCGATTGGAAGTCCTTCAGCCAGTAGCACCGTATCTGAAAAGTCCCTGAAATTCGCCGGCCACCAAACCTCTTTGTAACTATTAACATTGAGGATAACCTGGAAATATTGGATCCGGCCGGGATCAACCGGAAAGGAAATGACAATGGCCGGAAAGGGGTATCCCTCTTCATTAACCCCGGCCTCATTGATATGCCTGATGGAAGTTAGTTGAACCTCATGGGGAATGGTATCGGTGGCAGCCATTTCCGGAAATCCCGGCACGGAAACATTAACCCGGCATACATTTCCAGCCCTGATGCGGGTGTCACCGGCATAATTCCCATTACCAACCGAATTGAGTTTTGATACCGCGGAATCATTGATCGTGCAGGTGACCGTTGCGTTGTCCACCAATGCCAGCGGAAGGGTATCCATCTGCCCGGCCAGTGAAACATGGACCTTAATCAGGCTGTCGGCCACAAGAAAGCAGTTAACCACAGGAACTGAATTAAAATCAGGAAATTCATCCTGAACCCGTTCGCGGCAACCTGCAAGGATCAGTGCGGCGAACAGCACAACACCGAATAGTTTTTGGGTAAACATGGATTCGTTTATAGGTATTATTGAGTTAACGACAGGTGCGGGAAAAAATTGTGGGAAATACGCTATGCCATTTCCCTGCATCAAAATCGAGATCCAGCAAGATCCGTCCGTCGATGAAATTTTGCTAGGCACCATACCACCAGCGATGGGAAACAATCGAAGAAGTCCAAATCAATCTCGAAAACTTACGGCAAGATCATGTCCCACCTCAATGAGCAAACTGTCGAGGATATAATCGTCACCTCAGTTGGGAAAAATCATGAAATCTTCAAGATTAGTGAAGAGGGACATCCTGCTGCAATGAGCCCAGTCGCCTAAGAATAAATAAAGATTGCTGAAAAGCCTCATCATCAATGATGTTTTGGTGGTCAAGGGATTTCGCCGGTCTTAGATTAATAGGGTTGGTAACCGGGTATCAGGAGGGTCCGCCGGAGGTTGATTTTTTTAGCGTTTTTTCCACATATTGGACGTGCCGATTAAAGCTACAGTCTCTGCCGACCGAGAAGCAAATCGACTAATTTTCGTACCATGATGTAAATTTGGGTTTTACGGTTTAAAATACTTATTCATTCTAATCGGCAGCGGTTGCAAATTAAATCGGCACGTCCAGCCAGCAGGAACCTTTCCCTTTTTGAAGCCCTGCTTGAAAACAAAACGGATTTTCAGTGGATAAATAGTCTAAATGATGATTATCAGGCTAACAGTGTATCTTGACACTTCCAGATGTAATGATTAACACCAAACGCCAATACAACTTTTGATCCTTCTCTTTCCGTTACTAAATCCGTTTATCAAACGTGTTTACACGGATATTTCCAGCCCTAAGAGTGTATTAAACGTTTAAACACGGTTAAATCAACTGCAAAAAGGCAAAAAAATAAGATCTAGCGATTCTTTTTTTCTTCTTCCGGGATCTGATTGTCGGGCAGTTTGTATACCGCTGAAACAACCCAGGCAGCAGCCATACCAGCAACAAAAAAACCGATCGTATAAAGAAGAAAACGGTCTGCTTTTTGCCTCCGCTCCATCTCGACAAGCGGGACAAAATTCCTGATTAGCTCCGGCTCGAGCAGGTTAAGTTTTATCATAATCCTTATGATGAAAAACCTGAAAGGTTTTAGTCCCCTTGACCGGACTGTAAACGTACTGGATGAATAGGAATCCTTCCCTACCTGAATACTCGCTCCTGCTTTGGGTACATGGAGATTCTTCAATATACCCATGACTTCGAAGCAATTCCATAGACAATGCTCTACTGCCATATATGGAGTAGAGCTTCGCCAGGATCCTGTCGTTGGTCACTATCATTTTCATTTCCAACCGCGATTCCATCTGCATTTCCCGGTTTAGGTCATTGTGATACCTATATCGACAATGGTCAGAGCAGAATAGCGCATCGGGCCGACTCGCCCAGAAGCATTTCCCCGGTTTGTCGCAGCCCGGCCAGTGGCAATTTAATAAGTACCCTTTGCCAGGCACGTGTTCGCCAATTATTCTTGGTGTAACGATCTTTGCCATATTTATTTACTTTAGTTTGTTATCATTTCATTTTGACCAAATCCTTATTAAAGCCTTCATCTACAATCCGTTTCTGGGTAATTTCTGGGGCTTTTGTATTCAAATTCCCTTAGGACTGCCAGAATCTCTTTACGCTTGTAAAAACCACGCTTGGGCCCGAGTTTGTAGCCCTTCAAAACGCTTGAACACGTCAAATTTTAAAGCGTCATTATACTTATTTGAAGGACCAGGCAGGTCTGATTCCGGGTCAGCAATCCCAAATCAAGTTCAGTTTCATTCATCGGTAAAATCCTCCATTTTGGTTAAAAAGCGAAACTTAACCACCGAACCGCCGAACCTGGCCCAATTTTGTTTGTCACTATTGCACAGAAGTTTTGCAATAATCCCAAACAAATTGGTCTATCATTTGATTATAAGACATGTTACACGATTTGAAAAACATGCAATAAATTTTTTCAGAGCATTTTGATTTCAACTGTTTCAGATTTATTCAACACTTTCGTGTAAAAGTCTGAAACAATCTTTTATTTGATAATCAATAGCTTACAAAATTTGGGCATGGTAACCGCTATTCCTGATCCGGGGAATTCAGGCTTGAAAATTCCAGCAATCGCTTCGCAATTTGTCGTTTCAATTTAGTTTCGATTGAATCAAGGTAGCTTTACTTGGTTTGCACACTACAATAGCCCAGCTGCTCTGAAATGAATTCAATTGAAGCACCTGACCTCTTTAAAATGGTAGCGTACGAACACCGTACAACATAGGGTGCCGCTTTATTTTTGAGAAACAAACAAGTTGAAAAGCCGCCAAATGATGCAATTTTTGCAACAGTTCAAAATGCAAGCTATCCGGGTATTCGGCCTTTCTAGGATAAGTTGGTGTTAAAAGTTGGAGGTCATTTGGGGATCTCGCGAGTTGTTTTTCGTTTCAGGATCTGGCGAAACTCACTAATGGCTCATAGTCCCCGCGGTCCGCAGCATATATCGCCTTAAGGTACTCCTTTCTTGGACCACCCTCACTGACCAGGTTATCTGATCCCCAGGTAAATACTGCTTTACCAAAGATCTTTTCAATAATCACATCTGCCATTAAACGGCTGTGCCTCCCATTTCCATTAGGAAAACAATGTATTGAAACAATCCGGTGTTTGTATCGGATCGCAATTTCGTCCGGGGAGAATACCTTGTTTTCAATCCAAAATTTACCATCGTCATTTAGTGTTCTCAGTGCCAAAGGGATCTGCCATTTATCAATTCCGATATTCTTATCTGTCTTTCTGAATTGACCCGCCCATCCCCAGACATTTCCATACATTTGTTTGTGCAGTTTTGTCACAAATTGGTCGGTAAAGACCACATCGGCTTTAAATTTTCGTCCGATCAACCATCGGATCGCTTCTTCGATATTTTTCTGCTCAAATTCATCAAGTTCTCCCCTGTTTACAATGGTAGGAATTAACAAACCCACCTTTTCGTCTTCATCAATAGGGGTCTGACCATTAATATATTCAAGATTTAGTCCCATAAAGTTTTTGGCATTTCGTTTTTAAGTTCCGAAACCCTTTCTTCAATCGCTCTTTGAACCCTCTGTCCTGAGTTTTCCTGATCTTCCAGTTTCATAGTATTGGAAGCTCTCTGAACGATAGTTGTTGCCATCTCCCGGGCCTTCCGGTCGATTAATCCGCTTAATGAACCATCTTTGGGCACAAATGCATAAACCAATTCCATATCCAGCGATCTTGCCACTTCCCTAAGTGAATTTAGTGTAATGGTGCCCTCTTGCTCGCGTAATTCTATTTCTTTAACGCTCTGCTTTGTGATGGAAAGCCTCTTTGCTATCTGTTGCAGTGAGATGCCCAAAGCCGATCGTATGGCTTTTACCCAACCGAGCGGAGGCGTTGTGATGCTGGTCAAAGGAGGAAAGAGTTTAATTCTCCTCTCCAGATGTTCAATTTGAAGTTTCCTGGTTTCCATAAAATAAGGCTTTAACCTGACAATTTGCCTACAAATGTAATACTATAGCCTGACTTTTACAAATATTTGTAAGGATTTAACCTTACAAATTAGTCAGACCAACATCCCTATCAATATGTTAAAGAAACAAAACTATTTGGTCGTGCCCCTTTTCAGAATGATAAATACCTCCTCATCCGGAGCTTTCATCAGGTATTTTTCCCGTGCAAACCTCTCAAGATTTTGGGGATTGGTTTTCAGAAGCCTCTACTTTTCCCTGTCAGGGAAATGGCAGGTTTGATCCGATCAGGAAACATTTTCTGCTGAAAGAACCGCGGATCGTGGCTTTTTTGTTTTCCGGCGAATATGGAAATTTGAATTTTCTATTATTTCAGTTATTTCCTGTCCGGTAAGAGTTTTCCTCTCCAACAAACTTGCTGCAATTAATTTGACCAGCTCCCATGGTCTTTCCTGGTTAAAAATATCACAAAGATAGCCTTCAGCAGTCCCCATCATGGCGTCACGCAGGTTGTTTGATATCTTGAACGCCTTAAACAGGTCCAGCGAACTGCCATAATCGCCCAAATCCACCAGCAGCTTACCCTTTCCGGTAGCTTTACGTTCACTTAAATAGCCGGCAAGGTTTACAATGATTGAATTGAAAGCCAATTGGTAATCGTTAATGTGATACAGGCGGAACCCCTCATAATAGTAGTTTGCAAACTCCTTTGACTGGACATGCCCGTTACTATCCTCATCGGGTATTATTGTAGCATATTCAATCTCAAATCCAACGATATAGTCTGCTACCACATGACCTGCCTCATGGTAAGCGGTTCGCTCGATTGCGCTCAGTCGGATTTTTGGTTTTCTAAAGTTCATATACCGATGTCATTTAATAGGTTCGAATCTGGTGATGCTACTCTTCGTAATCTGCCAGGACCTCTAAAATCCGGTAGAATTTGTCGTACTCGTCAGTGTATAAGCCGGTGACTTTCCAATAGGTAAACCCATCCGCTCCAGACAATATCTCAATTTTATAACCCTCATCCGTTCTTTCGATTACTTCCTTGAGCGCGAGTTCGGGAATCCGCCCGATTTCGTATACGTCTGCAAATACGCAATATCCCAATCCCCTGAGTCTGGAAACTTTCAAAGTCAGCTTTGAATTTGCCTCATCCCGATAATGTGATTCCAGAATGCCGATTTTCGTTTGGGTTTCTTTCAGCGCTTTGATCAGCTTTGGAAGGTCCTCGTCTTTGATCTCCTCACAGGGTTCATCGGCAATGCACTCCTTGATTTCCATTCCTCTGGCGCCGTTTCTGTATCGTACCAAAATATTCTCTTCATCCTCAACTATCTCTGCTTTTTCAAAAGTGCTCCCCAAGCCGTCGTTCCGTTTGGAAATCCTCTTGTTGATTGCATCAACCATTTTAAGTAAGTTTTCCTCGGCCATTTCCAAAGAATGGTAAACCCCTTTGATTGTCGACGAATCCACCTCGTTACACCTGATCATGTAAATCTTATCGTTATTCATTATCGTAGAGTTAGTTATGTCATTATTCCGGAAAATAGTCGTACCAGTCGATCATGTCGTCATAAGGTTTGTTTACTTCGTACTGTCTGATTTCCATAACACGTATCCGGTTTCTGTATTGAACCAAAACGTCGGGTTCATCTTCGTTTTTCGTATCCTGTATAAATGGGGTGTGATACTCATCGTTTCTTCTCAGGAGCCGTTCATTTATGACCCCAACGATTTTCAGCAAATCAACTTCTGCTCTTTCATAAGTGTCATAAACCCCTTCGATGCTCGACGAACCCATGTCATAGCACCTGATTATATAAACCTTGTCTTTCAACATCACCCTGGTAGTCATATTTCAATATCTCCGCACAAAGTTAGAAAACAATTTTTGCATTTCATGTATATCTTATGTATATTTGATGTGCTTAATTGAAATCTTATGAAGACACATTATATTCCGGCTGACTATCTCGACTTATATCTTAAGCAGCAGCCATTTAGCATTGAAAAGCACCTTGAAAAGTTAAGTACACAATCTTCGAATGAGGCAAATCCGGAAACCTCCATCGCTAAGGCAGCGGTTTATTCCTCCATGATCGAGGGCAATCCGATTGACTATAAAAAATATCGGAAGTACCAATCGACGGGGATCAAAAAGGAATCCCTCCTATACCGGGAAACTTTCGAAATAGCGTTGGCAAAGTCGGCATTCTATTCTGCAACGATGGAAGGCAGCGACCTGCAGCTTGATGAATACCTGAAGTATCAGTTCCCCTGGATGAAGACCAACACCCGGTATTTTACAGAAATCCGGGAGCTGATTTCCGCATACGAATGGGCCATATCGAACAGCCTCAATATCGTTACGTTCCTTAAAACCCATGAAATATTTTCCCAAACCCTCTTAACAAAGCCTGAGTACCGGGGAAAATTCCGAATGGTCGAAGCGGGAGTTTATAAAGGCAGGCTGAAGATCTATTCCGCAACACCCCCTGCCCGGGTTGAATCTGAAATGAACAAGCTATTCGCTGATATAGAAATTCTCATCCACAGTAATCTGACTGCACCCGAAGTATTCTATTTCGCCTCCATGATTCATCTGGTTTTTGTTCACATCCATCCTTTTGCAGATGGCAATGGAAGGGCAGCCAGATTATTGGAAAAATGGTTCCTTGCTCAAAAGCTTGGAGCCGCAGCCTGGTATATTCCCTCCGAAATGCTTTACTTTGAAAGGATCATGTCGTATTACCAAAACATAAATATCGGCGTTGATTATGAGCACGCAGACTACGATTTATGTATGTCGTTCCTGTTCATGCTGCCGATGTCACTGAGCACAAAGAAACTGCCCCATGTCTGAAAAAATCATCAAAACCCTTCGATTCGACCTCCAGTTGGTCAAACTTGCCGAGCAGGAAGCAAAAATGGAAAACCGCAGCTTCAACAATTGGCTCGAAACGCTCATGATGCGCGAGTTAAGATTTGATCCGTCCAGGCAGTATTTTCCTAATGCTGAAGATATCAGCCATCCACAAAGTTCAACTCCCCCCAGGGAAGCAAAGTAAATTCAGTTTCTCTTCGTCAACTTAAAAGTGCTCTTTCTCCGGTTTTGGAGCCCAACCCCCGTCCGGAACGTCCGGCGTGGACTTCAAGTGGACCCGGGCAAGCAGACTGTCGCAACCGACTGGAATCGTGCGGGATACGGATCAGGTTCGATACCCGATTGGAAGGTCCAACAACCAAAAACTAAAAACACATGAACCCCTCATAAGTTTAGTGGAAAAACCGCCCGAAAAATCAAACTCCGGTGGACCTTCCCAAACACCCCGTGTGCTTTTAGCTAGTTCACTGTCGGAATGGGGGATGTTCCGAAAATTTCATTCAGATGATTTTTTCAATCTCGGTAATGAAACGCTGAACATCTGCGATAAAAGGAGAAATTTCCTCCTGGGTGAATTTCTGAAAATCAAAATAGTCACCTTTCTGTCTCTGGAACGCGCTATCCGGTATTCTACCAGTTCTTCAATACTTTTACTCATATTTCAATTCCATCCCGAAGGACATTTTGGTAAAAAAAGGTCATCTTAAGGTCATTCCAAATTATCAGATTCTGGACTATTCCGGTTAATACTTCATCGGTTTCCAATTCCACCTCAAAAAGGGTATCGTAAATCCGGTTTTGAAAATCACGGTCTACAGTTCTGTTGCTTAAAATGAGAAAATCCCAGTCCGAATCTTTACGGGATTCTCCTCTGGCTCTTGAACCAAAGAGAAGAATTCGAGAATCAGGATCAACTTCTCGGATCCGGTTCTTTACGAGCCTCAATAGGTTCTCCCTCTTTGTCATATAGATGGACGTGCCGATAAAAATGACAATGGCTGCCGGTTAAAACGAACAACTATCTTAAACCGTAAGGCTCTAATTTCTAACAGAAAACAAGGAATAACCAATCCATTTTCCGGTCGGCAGAGCCTGTCAATTTAATCGGCGCGTCCACAATACCTCCAATAAGCGCATAAAATGAAGCGGACCCGGTCATGTTACCCGCTACGATCGGGCTACCGAATTCCTCGTAATACTGGATCCGAAACTCGGTTGAAGCATGCGGCCGCTTTTCAATAAAGAGTAAGGAGGTCAACTCTGGCCAAAGGAATTCCGGGTAAATGTGATCTGCAAAAAGGGTATGAATATCGAAAGTTGCATCACCCAAGGCATTAACCGGCAATGTATCCTCTCCAATCATCTTCCAATTACCGCCATCTGGAATCATGAGCTGCAATCCAATTTTATAAAACTTTCGTTGCTGAGCTACGACTCCGGTTACTATTGATACAGAGGGCGGGACCTCTGCATTCCAAAAGAAGGTGGCAGAGGGAGTGCCAAGATTAGAGAGTTTTCCATACATCAATAGTGTGGGACCGCTGACAGCAAGGGTCCAATCCCTAGCGATATAGTAGTTACTGAGGAAGTAATCCTTAATGAGAACGACCCAATCATAAAGGCTGGTGGTCGAGGATCCATCGGGAAACTGGGTACCTGAACTATCGGGAGCCGCCTTGCATGTCAATACCACCGAGTTTGATCCCCAGGTCAGGGTTATTGTCATATCCTCTACCGCAACTGCGGGAAAGTATATGTTCATCCGGGACTGAATGCCAAGGGCTTCCAGCGTATCATCAGAGTGAACGGTGAATCTGATGGGATTACCGGTTAACGAAACAAGGGGTGGAGTTTTGGTAAGAGTAAGCGTCTTGTTTTATTTCGTAAGGCGTAAGGGTAATCAACCTGGGGTTTTCAAAAAAGGACAGAAAAAGGGCCGAAACCCAGTCTTTGGCTCCGGCCCCTTGGGCTATTTACATAATGCCTATATGCAAACCTCGCACAAGCTTAGGAACCAGGATAATAGAAATCATTTGAACATATGTGCCGTTTTTCTTATCTTTATATAATTGTCCGATATCATTTAACCTAAATTATCCAACAGAATGATATACATGCCTTTAACAATTTTTCGAATAGTTTGTCTCCAAAGTATCTTCTATTGAGTCGGCAGGTAAATTCATCAAAGTAGTTTTATAATTAGGTACACATATGTTATAGCCAATGCTAAGTGCGATACTGACAATTCATGTTTTAGAGCAACAATATTATGGACACGCATGAAAAGATCAAAGCACAACTCATAAAAGAGTTACAGGAATTGCAGCGGGCGAATGATGCGTTGTTGCAAACCGCCATAAAGATTCTGCCAGTTGGACTCTGGATTTTTAACGCGGAGGGGAAAATTGTAATCAGCAGTGCTGCCGCTCAGCAAATCTGGGCTGGGGTACGTTACGTTAACGTAGATCAGCTTGGTGAATACAAGGGCTGGCGGACCGACAGCGGTAAGCTGATAGAAGCTCATGAATGGGCGGGGGCTCGGGCCCTTGAGAAGGGCGAAACTTCAATTGAAGAGGAAGTCGAGATCGAGTGCTTTGATGGCACGCACAAGATTATCCTAGATACTGCCATACCGCTGCGCAAAAGCGACGGGAGCATCGGCGGCGCCATTACCATCAACCAGGACATCACCGAAAACAAACGGTCACAGGAAGCATTAAAAGAAAGCGAAGAAAAATATCGCACTATTTTCGAAAGTGCTGTGATTGGTATTTATCGTACCTCGGTTGACGGGCGCATTCTATTTGCTAATCCAGCACTTGTCAAAATGCTAGGATATGATACTTTTGAAAATCTGGCACAACGCAATTTAGAGAAAGATGGATTTGAACATGAATATCAAAGATCCGAATTCCGTGAACATTTAGAAAGAAATGGATATGTAATCGGTCTGGAATCGGTTTGGAAAAAAAATGATGGCACAACAGTATTTATCCGCGAGAATGCCAAAGCTTTCCACGACGGAGCTGGAAATGTGTTATATTATGATGGTACTGTCGAAGATATAACCGAGCGCAAGCGGGTAGAACAAGAATTAATCCGTGCTAACGAAGAACTTGTCTTTCAAAATGAAGAGAAAGAAAAACGTGCGGCTGAGTTAATCCTTGCCAATAAAGAGCTTGTCTTTCAGAACGATGAGAAAGAAAAACGTGCGGCAGAACTGGTCATTGCCAATAAAGAGCTTGCCTTTCAAAATGAAGAGAAAGAAAAGCGGACAATAGAATTAATCCAAGCCAAAGAAGAAGTAGAACAGACCGGTAAACTCAAGGATTATTTCATTGCCAACCTCTCGCATGAGATCCGGACCCCTCTTAATGCAATTATAGGATTCTCAGAACTTCTGAAAGAAGAAGTTGAACTTGTTATGCCTGAGGCTTCCCTGGAATACTTCCCGATTATTCTCAATTCCAGCCAGCGTTTGATGCGGACAATTGAGCTCATGTTAAATTTGTCCCGGCTTCAGTCGGGCTTGTATGTTACGTATCCGATTCTCGTAGATCTGGACCAGATCATAAGGAATCAGGTCCAAGAATACGGACTGAATGCAAAACAGAAGAATCTGGAACTGACTTTTGAGAATATAGTCGAACCTGCAGTGCTGGAAACCGATGAGTACTGTGTTATTCAAAGCGTCTCGAATCTTTTGGATAATGCTGTAAAATATACCTATCATGGATATATTGCACTCAAGCTTTACCAGGATCAGCCAGAATGGATAAAATTGGATGTTCAGGATACCGGGATTGGAATCAAAAAAGAATACCGGGAAAAGCTGTTTGCAACCTTTTCACAGGAAGATACCAGTTTTACGCGACGATATGAAGGGATCGGCCTGGGGTTGTCCATTACCAAAATGATGCTCGATATTATCGGGGCAAGGATCGGAGTGGCCAGCACGAAAGAAGTGGGCACTACTTTTACGATTGAGTTCCCTACGGCTTCATTGAAAGGTGGAGTCAGGAATGAAAGTTTCAATTAAAAAAGTTGGCAGAATGGTTATATTGGAAAAAACGCTTAAAAAATCCAGACTCCGGCGCATTAAATTGACCAGTCCCAAAAGAAGTCGCTTAAGAATAAATTAAAGTACCTGAAAAGCCTCATCATCAATGATGTTTTGGTGGTCAAGGGATTTCGCCGGTCTTAGATAAATTGGGTTGGTAAAGGGGTTTCAGGAGGGTCCGCCGAAGGTTGATTTTTTTAGCGTTTTTTTCAAGTTGGGTATAAACAGAATAGTTGAGAAGATGTGGGGAATGGCCCTCAAATATGGATACGATCCCTCTGAAAATGCAATGATCCTGCCGGATAATGGTATTGAATTTGTCAAGGCTGCCCCTTGTCTTCACTCTAAATTATCCGTTTTTGGATCCCAATCGGAGTATCAAAACTACTTCATGCTAAGACTATCTACCAGGTTAATCCATCAATATCAAGGTTTCGATAAATTCTTTTTGAACAACCGGGAAAGCATCAGGGATCGCTTTCCTTTTGTCAAGGAATCGTTCTTAAAACTCATTATCGGGATTCCTCCATTCGGCAATCTGGGAGCTTTGAAAGAATCGAACGCGGATTTAGAATTTACAAAGGCGACAACCTGGAGTGAGTATTACATCAGGCGCGGATTAGACCTGCTTGTACCAGGGGGAATGCTCGTTTATCTTCTCCATGCAAATCCAAAAAATGGCGACCAACTGTTTCTTCAAAGCGGGTTTAATGACTGCAAACTAGCAATTGACCAAAAGGCGGAACTGGTTGATGCCCTGCGATTATCCACTTTTTACTGGTCGGGTCAGGTGCTTAACAGTGATATTATCATCATGCAGAAAAAGAGAGTTTAGCAAGGGTTTATCCTGATACCACTAACCGGTTTCTTAACGAATACCTATTCGCCTCTTGTGATTTTTATCCCGAAGTAGAAAGAATATCGTAGGTCTTTAAAATGTATTTTTGAGAAAAGAACGGTATGAAAATTAAAGCGCTGATCACGTTTTTCCTGTTGCTGAATGTTGCCTTTGCAATCAGCCAGACACACACCGTAACCGATGCGCAGCAAAAACTGATTGCTGAAAGCCTTAAGAGTTTCCCGGTTGAGACGCAGGTTTCTTTCGCCTTTATCGAGAATGGGGTGGTTACTTTTTACGGATTAAAGCAGGAAAAGGATTCGATGGTCCCGGTCTCAAACTATCGGAATAATTTTGAGATCGGTTCCATAACCAAGGTTTTCACTTCCACGCTGCTGGCTGATTTTGTATTGGAAGGAAAGGTAAAGCTTGATGATCCGATTAATGATTATATCGGGATTCCTTTGAGAGACAGCATCCGGATCAGCTTTAAACAGCTTGCCAATCACACGTCCGGGTTGCCGCGGATGCCCTCAAATTTTGCAGTGACTGCCATGCTGAGCACCAATAATCCCTTTAAAAATTACGATGCGGGGAAACTCAAAAAGTATCTGGCTGATGAATTAAGGCTGGATAGCGAACCAGGCCGGAACAGCGTCTACTCGAATCTGGGCGCGGGGCTGCTCGGGTATGTTCTGTGCGAAATTGCGGACCAGGATTACGAGACCCTTTTGCAGAGATATATCTTCTCAAAATACAGTATGATCAACTCCACAACCTTGCGAGATAAAATTGCTCAGCAATTGGTTAAGGGTCTGAACGCCAAGGGTGAGGAGACTCCGAACTGGGACCTTTCCGTTCTGATTGCCGCAGGCGGCATTTTATCCACCGTTGAGGATCTGTCGAAATTTGCGCTGGCGCAATTCGATCCTACAAATAAAGAGCTGGAGCTGACCCGCGTTAAGACCTGGATGAATCCTGCCGGGCTTGATATCGGGCTGGGCTGGCATTTTGTGAAATCGAAAATCGGGGCGGAATGGCCCTGGCATAACGGGGGGACTGGTGGGTATACCTCCTCAATGGCCATGGATATCGGCCGGCGAAACGCAATCATTCTCCTTACGAATATTTCATCCTATCATTCCAATTCAAAAAGGATTGATGAGCTCTGTTTTGCCCTGATGAAGACACTGAAACAATAAACACGGAAGGTGCTTTTCTCTTCTTTAATCACAATAGACACAGTAGAACACAGTAGGGAAAAACGCTCAAATAATCATCAAACAGCGTGGATTGGAATGAGTCGGGTAAAATTCAATGGACAACAATAACAAAATCGTATCTTTGTAAAAACCGGTTATGACAAACATTGAACAGATCATTAATGGTATCACTGATACTTTAAAAGGTCAGGGAGTTGAAAGGATCATCCTGTTTGGCTCTTATGCCTATGGTGTGCCTAATGAGGATAGCGACCTGGATATTATAGTTGTTACCAGCGACGATTATATGCCGGCATCTAATCGTGAAAAAATGGAATTGCATCACAAATACAATCTTCTGATTAGGAAATTCAGAAAAGATATTCCGATTGACATGCTTGTTTACACAAGGTTGATGTACCAAAAAGTACAGGAATCAGGTAATCTTTTTACCCGCGAGATTAACCAAAAAGGAAAAGTATTGTATGAAGCAATTGACAAGGGAATGGCTTAATGCGGCTGGGGATGATCTCATTGCAATAGAAAGCCTCATTGACAATCCAATTCTGACAAACATCGTTGCCTTTCATTCACAACAGGCTATCGAAAAATCAATGAAGGCAGTAATTGAAGAATTTGGCGTTCCCTTTAGAAAAACGCATAACCTTCAAACGCTTTTTTTGAAAATTGAAGGTATAGTTTCCTTCTCGGTTAACGAGTTGATAATTTCCGAATTAGACCGACTATATCTTGATGCAAGATATCCCGGTGACTTCGGTTTAATGCCCGAAGGCAAACCAACACTCGATGAAGCTAAAATGTATTTTCAGGAAGCCCTCAATATCAAGTATAAAGCGGAGGCCTTTTTGCACGGTATTAAGACGTAATGAAGATCAGGTCTTTTGCATTTAGGGGACTAATCACACTATTCCCAAGCTTTTTTTCCAGGTCCTTTCGTGCATTACCGGCAACTCCGCCTCCTTTGCGAGCGACTTTTTTACTGGCAATGAATGTTTTGGGCTTTTACTTTTTTGTCGTTAACCCTGCCCAGGCTTTTGTGATTTCATCCGTTAGGATCGCATATTCCTGTCCTTTTTGAACCCCTCGTGTTTCCCATCAGAAGCCTCCATCTTCAACTGTACGATTTTTTCATACAGTTGGCTGCCTTCTTTATTTAGCTTGATCTTTAAATCACTCCAATACCATCGAGGATTCTTGCTTTCGGACAATATCGAAATGATATCTACGCTTTGAGGAAGGCGTAAACCCAACGTTTGTAAGGGTTGTCGAAAACCACCTCATCCGGATGAAAGGCCTCTGGTTCCCATTCCTCTCCTACCCAGATGTTGGTGCTTTCGTATTCTTCATCTTCAGGATCTGCTAACACCTGCAGCAAGTTCTGATATCCATAAACCCCACCGCAATCTTCCGGCGGACAAGCTCTTTCCCCCTCCACGCAAATCGGGTATTTCACTCCCTTTTCCCGATACATATATCCCTCCAGCTTGATGCGATGCACCCAACCATCTCCGTAATCATAATGATAAAAAGCCTCTGTGCCAAATTCAACAAAATATTGAAAAATCGGTATTTCCCAACCCGGGTAAACCTCTTTTACTTCACCGATCCTGTCAAAATCGGGGATGCCTAAATGATCCTCTTCCCGTTTCCCCTTTTTACGAATTTCGAAATGATGAAGATGGTGATCCGTCCATCCCATGGCATCCTGGATGGCCACGTGTAGATCCCAGAAATTTCCGAGTGGCGTTACCCGGATTCTCCTCCAGATGGTTGGCGAAATCCCTTCTAGCTCAATTTTAAACTGGAATACCTGTTTGCTGAGATACGGGAAAGGTTCCGGCTTGATATAATTCAGCCGATAGCCCTTGTCTGTAAAATTTTTATCAAACCGACCTTTCATGAATACCGAATTTGACATTAAATGTAGTTAAGAAACCTTTCATTTCGTGGTCCGTGGAAAACGGAAATATTAACCACAGGCAGCCGTTTGATGCTGACCAGTTCCCATTGAATGGGTTAAACTAAAATTTACTGGTTGTCAAAAGGCTAAGGTCTGCTAAGATAAAAACATGTCGAATAAAAATCTATATATCAACTTGTTGTGATTGTATAGCTCCGCTCTACTCCAGATAGCTCCGGATTACGCTGATGGACTTCGTGTTGCTTCACATCAACCCGCATTCCTCTGAATACTCGAAAAAACACGTCAAAATGGAGCTCCTATATATGGTATTGTACTGATTTTCTGCTATCTATATAACCTCATAAATGCTGTTTGGGATTCAATCTTGATAATTCATAATTAGTTAACCGCTGGCCCCTGCCGGCGTTTTTTATTCGAGCGACAAATGCTTTGTTGGAAAAAACGCTCAAAAAACCAATCTCCGGCGGACCTTCCTGAACACACTTTACCGACTCTGTTTATCAACAGCCAGCTAAATTCTTTGACCACCAAGTCATCAGTGAAGATAAGGCTTTCCAATAATTTTCATCAAGTCTTAGGTGACCTCTTCGGGTATTGGTCAACTCCGGCGCGGGAGACTGGAAAACCTGTCCGTTTGTTCCAGTATAACGCTGAAATATGAAGGAGTCCAGCCAGGAGAATTCGAATTCTTCTTAATCAAATAGGCCACCCTAATCGTAATATTTGATGCATGCCTATAAATAGCCGAACAGTTTCTTAAGAAGGATTTGAAAGCTATAATTCTCACAATATGTGGAAATAAACATGAGAATAAGTAGCTTTAGATAGGCGAAAATAAAAACCCATGAGAAACCTTGTGTTACTTCCCATTCTTCTTCTATCTTTTCTTTCCTGCACGAAGCACCCCAAGGATAATATTATCCGGCCGCTCCGAACCACTTCCGGGGATTTTACGGCAAAAGCAACCAAATCAGTACAACTAAGCACTATCAATGAGGTACTTATTGACGATATTTACATGATAGAGTATTACTTGGACAGAATTTATGTCTTTGATCAAGGTGAAAAATGCTTGCTGATCTTTACCAGCGAAGGAAATCTCATTAAAAAGTTAATTAGGGGGAAGGGTCCGGGCGAATTGATGGACCCAATGGGGATTAGTTGTTACCAAAATAGACTGATAATCACTGACCGGAACCTGATTAAGTATTATTCTTTGGAAGGAGAATTTGTGCAATATAAGAAACTACCGAGAGGCTGTTTTGCAACTTGCGTGACCTCTCTTCCGAACGGAAATTTTCTGACTTACGGGATGTCACCGGACTTTAGCAAAGAGCTTAAGGCCGATTATAGGTCCAACCAATTTTACTATTATCATATTCTGGACAGCACATTGACAAAGGAGATTCTTCCAATTGTTACGCTATCAATGGAGTGCGGAGGTATGGAAAGGGGAAAGCCATTCCACTTCTATAAAAACCATTATTTACTTGCGGAAGGCATTGGGAATCACCTTTTGATTTTCAATGGGGAAAATGTTGTTGATACCTATACAATAGATTTCGAGGGGTTTACATTTAATGATGAAGATTTGAAAAAAACTAAATACGCTTATCTTGACCTGATTAATGCTGGCTCGAGGTACGGTTTTATTGACAAGGTGAATGAAACCAAAGACCTGATCACATTTCGTTATTGGCGCAAAGGAACCGAACAACCCATTTTGAAACCTACTATCCTCTATTCCAAAAGGTCTGCAAAGACAGCCGATTTTTCGGAAGTATTAAAATCAGTTGGTATTCCGGAAGTTGAATTGATGAATACCCGTGATGATGATTTTATTTGCCTTTTGCAACCTTCTGATTTTACAGAAGAACAGCTGAATCAATTCAAGAAACAGGGATTGATCAACACCAGCGTTACCCCCGATAGTAATCCAGTGGTTATCTTTATAACGGTTAAAGAAAGATAATGTCAGGATTCCATATCTCTCACATATCCGATTAATCGATTTGTTACCATGTCGATCCGAAAATCGGTGGTTTTCATTCTTGCGTTTTATCCGCAATTGGTTGATTGTTAATTGCAGCTTCCTAGTACCCGTTCTGAAATTTCATCGCATCCTGCACATCTTCAGTCATGGTGTGGGCATAGATCATTGTTTCCCTGATACTTGAATGACCTAAAACTTTTTGCAGCGCAGCCAGGTTATGGGTGTTGCGCAAAAATACAGTTGCAAACGTATGCCTTGCTGTATGCCAGCTTATGACCTGGTTTATATCACAGTCCATAGCAATCAGCTTTATATATTCCCTCATGTTTGTTTCCGCATTGCAGTTGAAAATAAGTCCATCAATATGATCGGGTCCTTCATCTTCAACCAGTTGCCTTGCAATATCCATTAATGGAATCTTGATGGTTTTTCCGCTTACGTTCTTGGTTTTGTAAGGGGTCAGAATCAGCAGGTCGCCGGCGATGTCGTCAAACTTGATTCTTTTCAAATCGGATATCCTGAGTCCGGTGCAGCAACTGAACAGGAACCACCTTAATACGCTCTGCCGGCTTTCCGAGAGAGTTTCTTTCCGATACAGGTCAATCATTGACCGATATTCTTCGTCCGTCAGAAAAGTTCTTTTACCGCTGACTTGCTTTACCGGGTTCTGTTTCATGACCAGGTCTCATATCAGGAATTAGGATTGCCAATGACAAGGTATTGCTATATTGCTAAGAACTCTTTATATTTGATTGTGTCCCCCGAAATTTTTATTGAGATACTACTATGCAGCAATGGTATCGTTTATGAAAATAGATATGAGTAGAGGACACTTACGACGCATAAAGATTTTTCTCCTTCTGTCTGGGCTTTGTATGTGTAACTTAATCGTTACCTCATGCTCGGAAAAAATTGATTTGTATTCTGGAGGAGATAAATTGACTGCTGTTTATTGTCTCCTGAATAATGAGGATTCGATTCAATACCTGCGCATTGCGAGTCAGTATACCATTATCGGCGACGGAACAGTCATTAAACCCGACTCACTCGATATGACTGTGAAGGGAGATTTTATAGCATACCTATCCGAAACCACTAGTTCGGGAGAACAAAAAAGCTACCACTTTACTCCCTCATATGCAATCAAAAAAGATTCCGGATGGTTTCCAGCCGAAGCTTTACAGGTATATGAAACAAAGTGCACTATAATCCCCAATACCATCTATGCCCTTTATGTTCTATTCCCAAAAGAGAAGAGGATGGTTTTCGCTAAAACATTAAGTTTTGGCGGAGGGTTTCATGTTATTGATCCTATTATTGTTCCTGGAAGAAAAATCAACTTGTTTCCAGGAGAAGATTTTTACCTGCGATATGAGCCCCTGAAAAATGCAGCCGTATATGAAGCAACAGCTAAATTTCTCTATGACGATATACGAGACGGCCTAGCGGAAAGGAAAGAGTTCATCATAGCCCTCCCTTTAAAGTTTAATGACCAGACGGATAATATTATTTCCCAAAGAATAGCCGGCGATCGTTTCCTGAGAGATATTTCAAGGGGTTTGAAGAAGGACTCCACCATTAGAAGGCGCCCGGTGGGATTCAATTTCCATGTGTCTGTTGGGGGACAAGAATTAGCGATGGAAATCCGGAACGACCTTGATGCTGCATCATTCTCCAATTCCGATTATTCCTCCTTCGAAAATGCAGCTGGCATCTTCTCCACCTTATCCCATAAGCGGATTGAAACCTTGCCACTTTCAAGGTTCACCATTGATTCGCTTGCACTTAGTTCCCTGACTAGGGATCTAGGCTTTTTAACCTTTGATGAAATTAACAAACTTGATTCTATCAAATGAAGGCGAACATATTCATACTGATAGGTTTAATGTTCATTGCCTTTGGATGTGATCCAGGTGGTATCGGCAATACGGATGTGATAATTGATCAGCATAAAGATTTAGGAACGTTGGACATAAATTTTATCTACAAGATTCCCGGCATACCTGCTGATCGTGTACGAAAGGTAGATCTAAGCTTAGCGTATACAGCAGATTCACTAAATCATGGACAGTTTTTTACATCAAAAAATGTATCTGATGCAGAATCCCTGTACCGATTTTATTTACCGCCGGGAACCTATTACTATCAGGCGACAATCATTTGTTTATGTCAAAGCGATTCCTGTTTATGGTCTCAATTTCCAGGTGGGCAATTCGGACTCAGGATGGATGGCGGAAAGGTTGAAGTAAAAAAGGGACTTGCAACTGTAGTATCAACGCAATTTCATTGATCATGCGGAAGTTGCTAAAATATGTTATTCCATGTATCATACTCGCTCAATCCTTGGGTTGCGAGGATAAAACATTGAATCTTCAACCTATAAACGTCCTTGTTAATGTAGCGCCATCTGCAGGATTGACGACTACGATTTTTAAATTTGATTTATCGAAATCAACCAATCCCAATGTAGGAGATGCCAGCATTTTCTATCGATTGGACTGGGAAAGTGATGGCATCTGGGATAATGATCTTACCGATCAACCACTTTATAATCACCGGTATTATAAACCTGGGATTTACCATGTAAAAATCGAAGGACTCGATTTGCATGGTCTAACAGATACGGCTTCCATTCAGATTACTGTTGCTCAGGGATATTCTAAGCCGCACCCGAAAATCACCATCAGCCCGCCCAAAGGGAATCCATATACCCGATTCTTGTTTGATGCATCTGGAAGTCGGGATGATGAAGATTCTTCGAACACATTAAAATATCGATGGGATGTTAACGGCGATGGAAATTTTGAAACCGGGTTTACTCCTGCAAGTACTTTTTCCTTTCAGTATGGAACTGTGGGAGTATTTAATCCCGTTGTCGAAGTTTCAGATCCTGGCGGATTAACGGATAAAGTATCTGGTCAGGTAGAAGTTACACTTTGGGACTCACTCATAGTAGCTGACTTTAACTGGTCCCCTGATTTTCCGGTTACCGGGGAAAAGGTTGTTTTCAATGCAGAAAAATCAGTGGATCCACGTTACCCTGAAAAAAAACTAAGATACAGATGGGATTGGCAATCAAATGGAGAATTTGATACAGAATGGAGCGATGATTTTATGGCTGAACAATCTTTTCCCGAAGAGAAGAAGTATGTTGTAAAACTCCAGGTAATGAACTACTTGGGATTAATCAATGAAATCACTAAAGAGTTACTTATCAATCACAAAAATGAGCCGCCAGTGGCTAGTTTTAAAACGAGTTCAATAGGAGGGAATACACATACTGTCATACGTTTTGACTCTTGGGGCACCAGGGACTTTGAAACAACAACATCAAATTTGCTCTTTAGATGGGACTTTAATGCCGATGGAATTTTTGATACGGAATTTGCAAAGGGACCGGAGATATATCATCGTTTTGACGAGGCTGGACAATTCAATGTAACGATGGAGGTCAAAGATGATGGAGGATTAACTGACACCTATTCTCAGGTGGTTTACATAAGCCAGGGCAACAACCAAACTGATATTCTGATAGATAAAAGAGGTATGAGTTGGGAATATTATGGTACAGTTCAAGTAGGACACCAATGGTGGTTTTCGAGAAATCTTGCCGTTCAGAATTATCAATATGAGCAAGTCTCCTATAATTATGGGAAGGGGAATACCCTCCTTTATGGATATCTGTATCGGATAGGGGTTTTAAATTTTGTCTGTCCTGAAGGATGGAGGGTTCCTACGCGGAAGGATTGGGATGAACTGTTCTCCCAATTTCCAAGTGATAGTTTATTCGAAATTTTAAAGCCATGTGGTCGATCTGACTTAAACCTCACTTATGGCGGTATGGGGGATACAGGGCCTAATCCAAATGTTTTCAATGGTTTGAATAGCTACGGCTTTTATTGGTCTACAACCAAACTAGCCGATCAATCTGCCGCAAGTTCATGGTATATAGTGATTGATAAAATAAAAAATGAAATTTGGCGGGGTTTTGGCGGAAAAGGAACAGAAGTAATGTCAATCCGTTGTGTCAAAGATAGCTACTGAAAAACACATAAGGAGTTCCTTTCAACCTTTTCAAAGTTCCCCATTGAAACGGTACCATTTCGAGTCCGAAATCCATTCTGGTTTTGATACCTCCGAATGGTTCATGTTCTCGTTTTTCTTTTGGAGGTATTCCATTTTTAGGGAAGGCTACACAGTCTTGTTTATATCAATAGCAATGACTTTATGATTTGGGGTAATTATGCATTCTTCGCCCCTGCGATGTATGAAATGCAACAGCAGGCATCATCAGGATACAGCGTTACTATTGGTACAAATTCTGTCGCCTGGCTTTGGTCTATGATCAACAATGCGGCTTGCGATTATTATGATTATTGTGCTGACTTGCAGATTCCCGGACCCCCTTCTGATTTACGAATCTGGAATATGCGAGTTAGCGGAGGTTGGGGGGGTAGTGCTCCCATGGCTCATCATATTTCATTAAATATAAACTCGTTAATGGACTTTTTGACCTTCTTTTATTCTGGGGTACGATACCAAAGCTGGTCCATTGCCCTTTCATTATGTATGCCCGATGTTTTTATCTTACTTAATGACACGTATATCAGTAGGTGGGGTGTTTATGAAACCGTATTTCACGAACTCGCCCACACAAGCCATTATCGGCAGGTCGGCGACAGCTATTGGTGGAATTATGTCAATCATGTAATTGGAAATTTTGGCTATGGCGATGGCAGTGAAGCTCTGGCCGGTTACTGCGGCGTGGGTGAAATGTGGGGCAACTTCTTCGGATACCATTGTGGAATAGTTAAGTTTGGTGGTAACTTTACCCCTAGTCAAAAAGACTATGATTGGTATAAACCAGGATTTTTAATGGATCTGCATGATGTTGAAGGATTTACAGAAGCACAAATATTTAGTTGTCTTACCTCCGGAATCCATTCAATCACAGCGTTGCGGGACGAACTTATCAGCAAATTTCCATTGAAAACCAACCAAATAAATTCTCATTATGAAAACTACTTCCATTAAAACTATTGCCTTGATCTGTTTGGTGACTGTTCTGTCCGGTTGTTGGTCGAAGAAATATGATTATGCCTATAACGGGATCATCAATAATGCCACCGGCGATACCCTCAAAATGGTCTTCGGGAAAAAGATAAATAATATCAGCCAATTTGGCAAGTTTAATACTTATACATTGTTTCCCAATGATACACTGTGGTACGATAAAAATGACTATTTCCAAGGATATGAGATTCCGGAAGGAATGGAGCCGGTTCAGGCCTGGATCAATTTATGTGATTGGGATACCGTTCTGGTTTTCCGAAATGATACGTTGAAAGCATTATGGTCGCTACCCGTGTTCTCGGGTCCATGCACCGAGAATAACTTTTTTAACAGCCAATCCTGGAGGACCTGGCTTATTGATGAATACGGCAACGGATGGATGATGTTTACCATCCATCCGTCGGATTTAACATTGAATGGCTATTGACCTGCACCAGTGTGAACCAGCGGCTATAGTGGAACAAACGGACAGGGTTTCCAGTCTCCGGCGTCAAGGTTGACCAATCCTTCAAGAGGTTGCCAAAGACTTGATGAAAATTATTTAAAAGCCTCATCTTCACTGATGTCTTAGTGGTCAACGAATTTTGCCGGCTGTTGATAAACAGGGTCGACAAAGGGTGTTCAATAGGGTCCGCCGGAGATTGGTTTTTTAAATGTTTTTTCCAAAATGACGAAGTGAATGTTAATATTCATCAAATCAAAACACGCTCAAATTTTACGTGTTAGATTATTTTGAATAGCCCTTTTCTAAGGACCAAAGAGAACGCTTTTTGATGTTTAATAGTTATTTCGGTTCCAAACTTCCAGCATTCATATAGAATCGCCAGCTGTTCCCGTCAGATTTAATTTGTAAGATATTTTTTGTAAATAGCGAAACAATTAACTTACCCCAATGGTGCCACGGTTTAAGCTGTTTACCTTTTTGTTACTACTCGTACCGCTCTGCAACTTCGCCCAGAAAATAACTATTTCCGGACATGTCCTAGATGCCCAATCCGGTGAATTTCTGATTAATGCAAATGTTTATACCGGCGAATCAACCTTGATCGGCACCTCAACAAACACCTTTGGGTTCTATAGCCTGACCGTGGCAAAAGGAATGGCAACCATTCAGGCTTCCTATGTCGGATATGGGAAATTCCGGAAAACCATCAATATATCCCGTGATACCACCCTGGATATCAGGATTGACGCAGTAATTTCCCTGAATGAAGTGTCGGTCATTGGTCATCAAGCAGACGAACGGTCCTCGATTTCTGAGTTCCGGATTACGCCAAAAATGATTCAGTTCCTTCCGACTCTTGGCGGGGAAAGGGATATTATCCGAAGCCTGCAACTTTTGCCAGGCATACAATCCGCCACAGAAGCAACAACGGGACTGGTAGTCAGGGGCGGCAGTCCAGACCAGAACCTGTTTTTGCTGGATGGAAATCCGATTTATAACATTTCCCATTTGTATGGGTTCCTCTCTGTTTTTAATGATGACGCCATTAATTCTGTCGATGTGATAAAAGGTGGTTTTCCGGCACGATACGGAGGAAGGCTCTCTTCAATAATCGATGTCAGGATGAAAGAGGGAAACCTTTATAAACACGAAGGATCGGCCTCCATTGGATTGATCTCTTCACGGATTTCTTTAAATGGTCCGGTCATTAAAGGCAAAGGATCCTATATGTTTTCGGCACGCCGGAGCTATTTCGATCTCATTACTGCCATACCGGCCTGGTTGAGCAATACCAAGACGGACAAAAGGAATTCAGGTTATTCTTTGTACGATCTCAATGGAAAAATCAATTTCATTCTTTCCCCATATGATCGCATCTATCTGAGTCTGTATAATGGAAACGACTCCTATTCGGAGAGTTATATGCAACAGGATTCAACTGCCACGGAAATCAATAGTGGAAGTAACAGTCTGAAATGGGGTAATTCCCTCGCATCTCTGAGGTGGAATCATACATTCAGCAGTAAGCTTTTCTGCAATGCGCAGCTGGCTTTTACCCGCTATCACCTGACCAGTGGATATGGATATTCAATG
>JBAZTE010000002.1:0-521444 GCA_041662065.1 Bacteroidales bacterium
GAAGGTCATGTCAACCGGATCAAGAGCATAAAACGGGGGATGTACGGAAGAGCAGGATTTGAGTTATTGCGGCGGAAAGTTATACTCTCTCAAACCGGATAGCTTCCCCAAATTTGACGAAGAACCAGCATGGTCCGGATTATCCAGGTAGGTCCCAAACGAGTGCGAAGACTGCTTCGCTCCATGGGAATCATGCCCATCTATCCACAGCGGAACCTGAGTAAACTGGGGATTGCCAAGTATATCCATTCCTACAAGCTTCGAAAACTGGAGATTACGCATTCAAATCAGGTTTGGGCGATTGACATAACGTATATCCCCATGAACTGGGGATTTATGTATCTCACGGCTATCATTGACGTGTACAGCCGATATATTGTGGGTTGGGGCCTTTCCAACTCGCTGGATGGTGAAAACAGTCTGGAAGTTCTCCGTCAGACCATTGCCCGACATGGGAAACCCGATATAATCAACTCCGACCAGGGTTCGCAGTTTACGTGTCAAGCCTGGGTTGAATTGCTTAAAGCTCATGAAATTGAGATCAGTATGGATGGACGCGGCCGTTGCCTGGACAATAAATGGATAGAACGCTTTTGGAGGACTCTGAAAAGAGAATATGTGTATTTAAACCCAGTTGAGAATGGCCATGAACTTTTCAAGGGAATCAAGTGGTACATGCAGTATTACAATAACCAGCGTACCCATCGGAGCTTGAGCCGGCAGATACCTTTTCAATGGTACGAATATGCAGCATAGCCAGTGTTTGAGTGTAAAAAAAAGATGTTTAAGGTTTTATTTCATTAAACTAAATTTACTACCCCGGTGGTTGAAAAAAGGGGAGTATTAAAGCGCGGGTGCTAGCTCTGCTGGCAGGGAGGAGGTGCCCACAAGGATAAACTCCGGCGGATTCGGCAACTCTTCTCCTGCGCTACCTGATGGCGCGATGGCCCGAGGCATGTACCAAAATGGCTGATCAATCGCCTATTGGTCATCATTCCCCACATCGGCAGTCACACGCCAGTTTCCATCGATCTTTTTCCAGACAGTGATGTACTGGATATGCCAAAGAAAACTGAGGGGTAGGTTAAGCGACAAAAAAGTAGCAATTTGCTATGATGACAGCACAAAAGACCAGGAATGACGCTCTCTGATATATGTGGAACCAACAGGCAGGTATTCCAGTCTCTGGCGCCTAAGGTTTACCAATCTCCGGAGAAGTAGCCAAAAACTTGATTAATATTGCTGAAAAGCCTCAACCTCACTGATGTTTGGGTGGTCAACAAATCTAGTCGGCCATTGTTAAACAGGGCCGGAGAGGTTTGTCCAGGAGGGTCCGCCGGAGATTGATTTTTTGAGCGTTTTTCCCAGTATGCCAGCGTTTGTATCCCGTAAAAAGGATGGTGTAAACTGCCAGGAAACCGACCCGTAATTCCGCACCACACCATACCGTAAAACCTTAGCACACATTAGGATGTGACGCTTTGTAACTTTTAATAAAGTTGAACGTTTTATGCTTTTAATCAGTTTGTAAAAAATGAGAAAATTATTAGTTTTATTAACGTTGGTTGTCATGGGTAGTAACGTATCTGCCCAAAGTAAAACAAAGGTTTTAGTTTTAGGAACAATTCATCAAATGCACGAAAACGATTCGAGTTATACTTATCATGATATAGCAAAAATCTTAAATACTTTTAAGCCTGATGTTATTTGTGTTGAAATCCGTGAAAAGGAATTTCGCAGAGAGATTTATTTACCTGAAATGACATTAGCTGTGATTTATGGCGTTTCAAAAGGATTAAAGATATTTCCTATTGACTGGTGGGAGGGATCTGAGAAACGGAATGCCAGAACAGAAAGAGATTCCCTAATCAAACTAAAGCCATACAAAAAGTTAATAAAAAAGGAAGTTAAACTTGAAAAGGCAAATACATTAATTCAAGAGTTTAAGAAAATATATGGAAATGACTTTAAAAAATGGACTCAAAAATCATATCAGTTTTTTAATGGTGAGGAATATAGTAATTACATAAGAGAAGGTTATAATATCTCTCAACATATATACGGAGACAGTCCTATGAATCTTAGTTGGAGACCCAGAAATAATAACATGTATAATAATATAGAAAAAGTAATATCTGAAAATAAAGAACAGAATATTATTATTCTAACCGGATGCGAACATAAATATTATTTTGACGATACGCTGCGGACACGAAAAGATATCGTGCTGGTGACAATTAACGATCTCTTACCTCTCACAGAAGCTTCAAATAATTCAGCCGTTACTGATTATATTGAAAATGGGGAAGACTCACTTTATTTTTTACCAGGTTATCCCACAAACTCTGATCAATATTTTTCCAACAAGCTTGTACCCCTGGTTCATGGTATGCAAATGGATCAAAAACCGGAAATCATTCCTGAAAAAAATAAAGATAAAGCAAAAATAATTATTGATAAATGGGGAAGGAAAAGTCCTCAATCTTTTAAATTATTGTTTGAGGAAGGGTGGTACTATTTTATAACGAAAGATTATAATCAGGCAATTAATCTATTTGAAAAACTTGATAACATTCTTGATAAAATGAACCTCAAAAATCAAACTACAGGAATTGAGAATAATTATTGGTTTATAAATACTATGACTAATTGCACTTTGGGATTTTGTTATGATCTGACTGGTTTGCGCGAAAAAGCAATTATTCAATATAAAAAAGGAATGGAAAAAATAGAAAACGACACCGAATTGCCAAAGATGAAAAAAGTAATATTAAAAAAATATCTTTACTCTAATTACCTAAAAGAGTCATATAAAGGTTGGTGAAGCGAAGACCGAACGGAAATCTGCAAACTGGATGTTCATAGCCGGTCGCCTGGATACTGGCAAGGTATTCGCCGGCAGTCACTACATCCAGAACCGGTTCGATGTTTCCGCGTAATATAGAAGATAATCGTGCAGAGCCCGGGCAATTTTAACATCGATGAACGGGATGGTGATTTTTCCGGAGGCATTGCCGATTTCCAGACTGGCCACTCCCAGCTTCTTATAAAAAATGCTTTGGCTGAAACCCAGATGCTGTACTTTATCAAATTCCATTTGCTTGAACTTGTGCGAAATAGCTCCTGAAGAAACACGTATCTGATCATTGCTGATCTGAAAATAACTCTTTTTAAGCGTCTGCCAACTGAAAATCAGCATAAAAAGAATCCATCCGGTCAGGAGTAAAATATAGCGCCAATCCAAAAACAGGAGCGGAGAAAACAAGACGGCCGGAACCCAGCCTTTATATATCCAGGTGCGCCTGAAATAGACCCTGTTTGAATGGATCACGGGCTTGTCCTTTAATGCGTCAGGACCAAAAAGATCTGATTTCAATAATTCGATGTGCTTATCGAGGCAACCGGGCAGCTCGATCTGGGGAGTTTTGACCGTCACGCCGCTTGTAGCCTGCAGGATATTCACCTTGTAAATCCCAAACAGTTTTTTAACAGGACCGGTTTCCCAATTGAGCTGCTGGATTTTCCGGAAGGGAATCAGGAGGTTCTTCCGGTTTAAAAGACCCGAAACGATGCGGTACGACTGGTTCAGCTTGTACAATCGGAGGTCGTAATAGAGGACCAGGGTGCGGACCATGGAATAGAGAAAGGAGAGGATCAGGAAAAAAACAATCATGGAGGAAATAATGGCCCAGCCGGATTGGCTGATATACTCGAAAGCTTCCTGGGCATACTGCTCGGCTTTTTCCTTAAAATACTCCTTTACCTGATTGTAGAATTGAATGCCGAAAATAAAGATCAGGAAAGCGGTCTGAAGGTGATTCTGACTGATTCCAATCCTTAAAAGATCACGGTTTGTAAGCCGCATGATCAGCATTTCTTCCGGGACCGGCTTCGTTTCATTTTCCTGATTAACTGTTTGTTTTGATTCCAGATACCGGCTCAGCTCCATCGCCAGCTGTACCGCGACCGGCTTGGATAAGGCATGAATCTTCAGCTCCTTTTTCGAGGATCCCGCAGTATCTATTTCCACGCTCATCACATGAAGAAATTGCTGCACGAGAGTCTGGTTGGTATTAACATTCTGGATCCGGTCAATAGGTATGGTCAGCGTTTTCCGGTTCAGATACCCCATTCTTAGAATAAACTGCTGGTTTTCAATGTAAAACAGAAATTTCCAATAATAAAGTATGGTGTGGATCATCAGGAGTATCACCCCGGCTGCCAGGGCTACTCCCACAAAGAGCAGCTTGTTATCGGAATGTTTCGAGAGTACCAGAGGAACCAGCAGAGGCCAGAAAATCTTAATGGCGTTCCTTCCTTCCTGAAAGAAAATAAGAATCAGCCCCTTAACGGATTGCCGCCGGGGTTGGCTGAAATCAAGCCTGCTCATCCGGGCTGATTTTTCCGGTAAGGAACTCCCTGATCTGTCTGGCTGCCCCGAGTGTCAATCCCGGAATCTCCAGGTCGTCCGAGCTGCTTCCTGCCGTATAAACCTTGATGGTTGCCAGATCCATCCGTTTTGCGATAACGGACTGTATCAGTTCAACATGCTGGATACGGTTAAAGGGGATGGAAGTCAGCTTATACCGGATCAATCCCCGCTGGTAGGCGATATCCTTTTCACGGATCAGATATCCGCGTTTGGAGAATGACAACCGCGTAATAATCAGGGAACAAACCATGATCCCCACAAACAGGCCGGCAGAAACCAACCAGGTAAAACCAGGGATTTTTTCATCTAACATGAATAAGAGGACTAATGCGGACATGCCGATGATCAAACCAAATATTAAATGATTGATATACAGTATTTTCAAATATTTAGGATCGACCGGATTAAACTCAGCCGCTTCAAGGACCGGCAGGTTTTCAGGCAGGATCACGGAATTCGTAAAATCGATGGTCATTTGATGTCATATTGGGTTTGCAAACGGCTAATATAGAGAATTAGGAGGAGATGTGGATTGAAGATGGCATCAGGAAGCACGCTCGCAAAAACAACGCGGCTCATTCCTCCTGCCTCCCTACCTGATTACGGAGAATCCATGTCCGGCCCGAATAGAACCTCTTTTTGGATACTCATTTTATCTATTTTTACCAAAAAAGTTGAATGATGAAAACCTTGAAGCTGCACGTTGGCCTATTCCTAATTTTTTGTGCCTTGAATACCCCTTCGGTTTTTGCACAAACCGGTGATCAAATCCTGGATGGCATCGGAGAAACAGGGTTAATCGCCCGCTATACTTTTAGGGGGGATGTGAAGGATTGGTCGCGAAATAATCTGCATGGCAGCATGAAGGGCTCTGATTTCAAGTTTGTGGACGATTCCCTGTTTGGTAAAGTTCTTTCTTTATCAGGTGAAAGAGAGACGTATATTTCAATCCCGGGTGAATCGGTGAAAGGCGAAGAATCCCTGAGCATCACGGGATGGATTTACCTGCGTTCCGCAAAAAGCGGACAGCTGTTTTTCGATTTTGGGAAAAACAACAAGTCGCGTTTCTTTGCTGCGCCGGCGGGCACTAAGGACAAAGAAGGTTATCAGGCTCAAATCCTGACCGGTTCTGATCGGTATTTCGCAATTGCACCGGCGGTGACAGTGAATAAATGGATTCATTTAGCGATTGTGATCAATGTTCCGTCCAAAATGTTGAGCACCTACCTGAATGGAGTGCTGGTGGGTGAGGCGAAGAATATCGCGGTGGAATTGGATCAACTTTTCGATCATAATTCAGGAGAAAATAATAAGCTCTATATCGGAAAACCGGTGGATTCAGAACCTGCCTTTTTAAATGCCAAATTGTACGATTTCCGGATCTACAGAATCCCTTTGAATGAAAACCAGATTGCCAGAATCCATAATAGTGCCTTGAGAAAGGAATCAACCGTTTCCAGGAGAAGAGGTGAACCCGACCGGAATCTTCCGGTGTTTCCCGCAACCACTCCTCAATTGTATAATGCATTTCTAACCAGCGTTCCCGACATACAGGTGGAGACCGTAGTGGGGCAACTTCCAAGGTTACCACGGCATATTAAGGGAGTCTACAGCAATCATACGGAAAGTCCGGATGTAAGAGTTCTCTGGCCGGCACCTGCAAATAATAGTCAGGTGCTTACCGCTGGCACCTATACCGTAACAGGAAAGGTTGCCGGAACCGATATCCATCCCAATGCAATTGTCACGGTTAAAGAAGGCAAAGGGCCTGCGACACCGGGTCGTACGCTGGAAGTTTTTAATCTTGACCAGGTTACATTAAACACGGATATTCATAACGATAAAACAAAATTCATTGAGAACCGTGATAAGTTCATAAAAGGCCTTGCCCAAACAAATCCGGACAATTTCCTGTATATGTTTCGTAATGCCTTCGGGCAGAAACAGCCCGTGGGAGCAGAACCAATGGGGGGTTGGGATAGCCAGCAAACCAAATTGCGCGGTCATGCCACCGGTCATTATCTTAGCGCTATAGCCCAGGCCTATGCCGGTACCGGGTATGATGCACAGCTCCGGGCTAATTTTGCGGATAAGATGAATTATATGGTGAATTCGCTGTATGAATTATCCCAAATGTCGGGACAACCACAAACAACCGGAGGGGCGCATGTGACGGACCCGAAAGCTGTGCCACCCGGTCAGGGTAAATCAGGCTTCGATTCAGATTTGAGTGTGGAAGGTATCCGGACAGACTACTGGAATTGGGGCAAAGGTTTTATCAGTGCCTATCCGCCCGACCAGTTTATTATGTTGGAAAATGGAGCGAGCTATGGAGGGGATAATGCAAAAATCTGGGCACCCTATTATACCTTGCATAAGATCCTGGCCGGGTTGATGGATATTTATGACATCAGCGGCAATGAGAAGGCGCTGGAAATAGTAAAAGGGATGGGCGACTGGGTAGTTGCCCGATTGAGTCCCTTGCCAACCGAGACACTCATCAGTATGTGGAACCGGTATATTGCCGGTGAGTTCGGGGGAATGAACGAAGCAATGGCAAGACTCTATCGGATTACAAAAGAGCCTCGTTATCTGAAAGTTGCACAACGATTTGATAACATTAAAGTATTCTATGGTGATGCGGAGCATGCTCACGGGCTTGCTAAAAATGTCGATATGTTCCGTGGGCTTCATGCCAACCAGCACCTTCCTCAGATTATCGGGGCGCTTGAAATTTATCGGGATTCGGATGCTCCTGAATATTATCATATCGCTGATAATTTTTGGGATATGGCCACTCATGATTATATGTACAGTATCGGGGGAGTTGCAGGAGCTCGTAATCCTAATAATGCGGAGTGTTTCACCAGCCAGCCGGCAACACTTTATGAAAACGGTTTTGGGGCCGGAGGACAGAATGAAACCTGTGCCACCTATAATATGCTCAAATTAACCAGAGACCTTTTTCTCTTTAATCAAAGTGCCGAGTTAATGGATTATTACGAGCGCGGGCTTTATAATCACATTCTTGCTTCGGTTGCCGAGCGCTCCCCTGCCAATACTTATCATGTATCCTTGCGGCCCGGTTCTGTCAAACAGTTTGGTAATGCTGATATGGATGGGTTTTCCTGTTGTAATGGTACGGCCCTTGAGAGCAGTACAAAACTTCAAAACTCCATCTATTTTAAAAGCGCCGGCAACCAGGCTTTGTATGTGAACCTTTATGTGTCTTCCACAGTAAAATGGGCAGATAGAAATGTAACAATAACGCAAACAACAGCTTATCCAAAAGAAGACCATACCCGATTAACCATTAAGGGGAATGGCAAATTTGACCTTAATGTTCGGGTGCCGCATTGGGCAACCAAAGGCTTTTTTGTGAAGATAAATGGCAAGGAAGAGAAAGTCAAGGCGGTTCCGGGAAGCTATCTTACCTTAAGCCGTAAATGGAAAGACGGGGATACGGTTGAGTTGCGCATGCCGTTTAAGTTTTATTTGGAGCCGGTTATGGATCAGCAAAATATTGCCAGTTTGTTTTTCGGGCCCGTTTTACTGGCCGCTCAGGAGCCGGAGCCCCGGATAGATTGGCGTAAAGTAACATTAAATGCAGAGGATATCAGTAAATCGATATCAGGCGATCCTGACCAGTTGCAATTTACTATTGACGGTGTTGCTTTTAAGCCTTTTTATGAAACCTACGGGCGTTACTCGGTTTATCTGGACGTAATATTGGTGAGACAAAACAAATGAACCTATGAAAACCAATTCAGCACTAACCCTGCTTTTGTGCATCCTCCTGATGGCCTGCAGCGGTCCGAAACAACAACCATCGGCCGCGATCATCAAAATAGATGTATTGAAAGCATTTGATAACCAAAAAAATGTGAAGCTCAGTGAATTCATCCGGGATGTTGAGTTTATTCCGTTGGAATCAACAAAAGATTGCTGGTTCAGGTATTCAGAAAATTATATCGTTGGGAAAAAATACGTGATGGTTGGGGATAGTGAACGGGCGCATATCGTTTTGTTCGACCGAAAGGGAAAATTTGTCCGAACCATCGGAACCAAAGTGAAAGGTCCGGGTGAGCTGATCGAGCCTCGTAATGCCGTCATGGATCCGGATGAGGAGTTTGTTATGGTGTATGATTCCGGCAAAAGTAAACTGTCGAGGTTTTCGATCACAGGTAAGTTCATGAATGAAATTGATATCAAGGGGTTAATTCCAACCATGTATATCACCAATATTCAGTTTATCAATGACAAGGAATTTGTGCTGGTCAACCATCGTCCTTATGCGCCCATGGAGGAGTTTGCCTCACTCCCGGTTTTTGATAGGAACCTGAACCATGTGAGGGATATCCTGCCACGGGCAAATGATGAAAATCTGCGGATCAATGTTCAGCCTCATGCTGTGTTTACCATCAATCCGGAAAGAATGACTTTTTGGGAGCCACATCTGGATACACTGTACACCATTACACCGGAAGGATCTGCGATACCCACCCATGTGATTGGCTTCTCAAAGGGGGGCCCGGATGACGAATTTGTATCTACGAATGTCAATCCAAACCTGTACTCCGATAACTCGATCGTATCGATCATGGATGCCGGGCAATATTTTCATATCATGGGCAGAAAAGACAACAGCTGGTTTACTGCCTTATACAACAAAAAAACAAACGAAATATTCGAGGTCGTTCAGAAACCAACCTGCGATACCACAAAGAATGCCAGCCGGATTGGCTTTGAAAATGATCTGTTTGGGTCAGGGAGAGGCTGGCTGCGAATCTACTCAAAACAAATTGACCGCTTTATTACACTCATTGACCTGGAAACTTCTCCCAGTGAGGCCACTTTGGAATGCATCCGTAAAAAAGAGGTCAAATTCCCGGAATTGCGCAATCGATATTTAGAATTGTTAAAGGATCCTGAAGTCAGGTACCAGAAACTGATTGTATTGATGGAAAGCTCACATCTTCCAAATGGGCAATGATGATCCGGTGAGGATTTAGTTGGTTAATCCAGTCGCTGGTTCAAGCCCAACTGGGCCACCTTATCTCCGCACAGTTGAATTAACCCTTAATTAACGAGTAAAGGCTAGTATTTATAGAAGTCAACCCTAAGAGTTGGGATTAATGCAGTATTGTCAAAATCGAGATACCGCATTTCGAATGTTTCCCACTCTCCGCTGATGGGATTCTGCCTTTTCCAGGAAATTGAGGCATCAGTTACCACCGCCTTAATTCCGGCGCCGGTCATTTGATATTTCGTTGCATCGCCGGTATGATCGCTGAAGGGCACTGTTTTCAGTTCGACGGATTCCTCACGCCAGCCACCTGTTTGGGATTTCAACTCCTTTCGCTGAATGGCAGTCAGCGATTCCAGAATCTTCCCGTCTGCAGATACGTTCCCCGACAGTGAACCGGTAACAACCACAGGATCGGCACTGGTACCGGATAACTCGTATTTGAAATCCAGGGAAAACTCCATTCCGTTCCATTTGATCTTTTGGTTGTTGTAATGCTTGTATTCCATATCGATAGTGATAGGATTGAGGGATATTCCTTCATCGGACCGCATGTCGGCATTTAATGTAACAAACAGGTATTTTGTATCCAGCAATTCGGAAACGAAAGTGGAAATAATGGTAGCTTTTGAAGTAGTCCTGGCAACCAGGCTTGAGTTGGCATTATCATAAAGGGTGCAGGTAATGTCGTAGCTTCCTTCTTTCGTGAAAGTATGCTCAACCAGCCGGGAGGTGCCGGAAGATATGTCGCCGGTATTATCGCCAAAATTCCAGACTAATTTGTAACTCGCAGGCAGCGTTCCTTTTACCTCCACTATAAAGGAGCAGGGTTTGTCGGCAATAGCCTGAAGGGGATCGGGAGTGATGGTCAGCCGGACCTCGCCAAGATTAATTGTAAACCACTTGAAGTCGACATAATACTCTTGCCCGTTGGCTCTCAGGCCTGTTACATAGATGCCGATTTTATTGTCGGCCGGCTGTAAGGTACAGGTTGCAATACCATGTGAAGCAAAATCTGCCTGGCCGATACTGACTCCGTCACTATTGACAATAAAAATTTTCTGAAGCCTGTCGGTCCCGTTAATATAGGCTTCACAATCCTCCGACTTGCAAACGACCTTGAATTCAGCATTATTCACAAGCATCCTGTCAGTAACCTCAGTTCCGCCGATGTTACCTGCAAAAAGTTTGTATTTAGGGAACTTATCGTTGCCGATAGTACCGTTCTCAAACTCTGACCAGCGCAGTCGCATTTCATTGCCATCGAGGGCATTGGATATCTGGATGTAACATACCTGGTTAAAAACGATATCCCGGGTGGAGGAAGCACTGCTTCTTGAGGTGTAGGGGCCGATACTGGTTTCAGTATAGGGAATGGTCCTCGTGGCATCTCCGGGAAAATTGGGGTCGGCGACGTACAGTTTCTTTTCCTTCAGGTCAACCTTATAACAAATAACGGCATGAGCAAGACCGGTAGCATTTTCACGCAGGAATAAAAGCTGAGGTGAATTCCGAATGATCATCTGAACCAGCACGCTTTTCCAGATAATTCCCGGATGGCTCATCTGCTTTTCCATCAGCGTCTCCCACCCGTCAAGTCTGTTGCTTTCCTCAATGTCACGGTGAATAACTACTGAAAACCGAAATGCTTTGGGATTATCAAACCAATACTCATCGGGTCGATTGTTGCTCAGGTTTGTATCATATTTATGAAATGCGCTTCCCAGAGCTTTTTTGCAATAGTTGTAGTACCAGATCGCAAGGCAGGATTGCCCGACACACTGGCCGGCAGGAGTTAAATAAGATCCGTAATTCGGAAATTCCCAATCATCCGTACCCACATCAAATCCTGCTGAAATCTGAAGATTTCCGCTCGTGAGAGATTCCAGCACCGACCCGACTATGATCCTGTTGTTCCAGTCGGGATCCCCTGCTATTGCGTTTTTCAAGCTTCCAGCGGAGGTTGCGGAGAAATGCCGTGATGACACCAGAATATAATTTTCAGTAAGCTCCGCCGCAGGCAATCCTTCCAGCTCACCGGAGGTGCTGTCATACAGGAAAGCCATTGCAAAATGGCCCGCCGGGACTTTTATCGGTATCTTTAAATCCATCGGGCGGTCAGCATACAAATCAGTGAGTTCAACTGTTATTAAAGGGGATATGGCATTGAAATTCTCACCGAACTCGTGCGACTTTACCACGGCATAGGAAATGTTGACTGTTTGGGGTTTTGAAAATGAACCATCCTGTATGGACAGCTCCAGTCCATCTACCGGGCTGCCGGGTTTGCTCACCAGGACCGTGCCGCCGGCAACACCAATATTGGCCGTAACAACCGAAATGGCCGGGTCGGTTGTTATGACGCCGGTTTCCCCGGTTCCGGGATCGATCTTGTCCAGATATTTGCTGCAGGAACTGAGTGCCAGGCACGCACTAAGGAGTATACTGGCGGGGAAAGCAAGTTTGGATGCGTCCATGATTACCTCCGTTTTTCCGGGCGAAAATGCCGTTATACCCAAATATACAGAAATTGTTCCTGACGAAACAACTTCACATTTTCAGCGTTTCAATCAACAAATGAAACAGACAAGTGTTAACAACATAAATATCGAAACATGAAGCTGTCACCGGAACAATCTGAAAAACTGCTCGGGGCATTGAAGGCCCGTTTTGAGAAAAACGGGTACCGCCATAAAGGTCTTGAATGGGCTAAAGTACAGGATAGGCTGGAGGCTGATCCTGAAAAACTCTGGGCGCTCAATGAAATGGAAACAACCGGCGGTGAACCGGATGTTATCGGACATGATATAAAAACGGGCACATACATTTTTAACGATTGCTCCGCAGAAAGTCCTGTTGGTCGACGAAGTGTATGCTACGATCGGGAAGGCCTGGAATCGAGGAAGGAACACAAACCGGCAAATAACAGTATGGATATGGCAACTGCCATGGGCATTGAGATCTTATCGGAAGAAGAGTATCGGGAGTTGCAGAAGCTTGGAAATTTCGATACGAAAACTTCGAGCTGGGTGAAGACCCCCGCTGAGATCAGAAAACTCGGCGGCGCACTCTTTTGTGATCGTCGCTATGACCATGTTTTCGTATATCACAACGGAGCAGAATCCTACTATGCGGCCAGGGGGTTCCGTGGCTCTTTGAGGGTCTGAATTTTGTAAAAGCCTGCCCGAACCTCAATTTTAGTGGACTGCCCCGATGTGTCGTTTTACCTAATTACTGAAAAGGCCGGCAGTTACTCGCTGCCGGCCTTTTAAATTCAGGTGCAAGATTGTTACAGAACAACCAATTTTTCAATCTTAACCGCAGATCCACTGCTGATCCGGATGAAGTACACACCCGGGGATAACTGATTATCAATCATTTCGTAGTGATCGGCCACATTACCCGGGTTCTTTATCAGGATAACTTTACCATCCATATCGAGTACTTTAATGTCCATCGGAGCCGGAACAGGGTTGGATACCGATACCGTGAAGCTGCCCGTGGACGGGTTCGGGATATTTACGGTATCCCGGCTGCTTTTTCGAAAGATTAAGTAAATTTGATTTTGAGAATTTAACCACTGATTTGCAACATGATAACCGAATGGGATTAGAAGATTTTGGATATTATGACAAGCTTGAAGAATTCAGGGTCGGGAATAACCTCGATAATTTTGACATAGGAAGAGTTATTGCTGAACATAAGGAACGTTACATTGTCAAAACAATTCAAGGGGAATTTGATTCTGAAATAACAGGTAATTTACGATTCACAGCAAAAAGTCGTATCGATTTTCCTGCAGTCGGTGATTGGGTTGCGCTGAAAACTTATGAATCTGATTTTGCTGTAATTCACCGGATCTTACCAAGATTCTCCATTATTCAAAGACAAGCAATCGGACAATTTGGGGAGATTCAGATAATTGCTACCAATATTGATTATGCTTTTTTAGTTCAAGCCGTTGACAGGGATTTTAATATCAACAGACTTGAAAGATACCTGACAATATGTAATTCATCTAAAGTTAAACCTGTCATTATACTAAGTAAAACTGATTTGATAGAGGAATTACAGATTAATGAAATTTTATACACAATAAATACGCGTATTAATAATGTTCCGATTATTGCAATAAGTAATGAAACACGCAACGGGTATGAAGCGGTAAAGGGTTTTATCGAGAAAGGAAAAACTTATTGCATGCTTGGTTCTTCGGGTGTTGGGAAATCCACCCTTGTGAATAATCTTTCAGGTAAAACCATCATGCGAACAGATACAATAAGTCAAAGTACAAAGAAAGGAAGACATGTAACCAGTCACAGAGAGTTGTTCGTTCTTGAAAATGGTGGAATCTTCATTGACAACCCGGGCATGAGAGAAGTCGGTATTGCCGACACAGCAGGTGGACTTGAAATCACATTTGCTAAAATTTTTCAACTTGATCAACACTGCAAGTTTAAAGACTGCACCCATACCAATGAGATTGGCTGTGCCATTATTGATGCTGTAGAAAAGGGAGAAATTGACCAATCATCATACGAGAATTATTTGAAAATGGAAAGAGAGAAGGCTCATTTTGATTCTACTGTGGCTGAGAGAAGAGTAAAAGACAAAGAATTCGGGAAAATGATAAAAAACTATAAAAAAGACATGAATACCAAATATATACCTAAAAATTAATTCTCATGTACTTCCCTAAATCCTTCGACCGGTACAGAATCTTCGCATTCGTTCTGGCTTTCTTGTTGCCGGCCGGTTTGCCGGCGCAAAAGAATGTTGCGAAAGGCGAATACGGCGACATGCTGTATCCGTATGTGCACGAGTACGACCAGATCCTGGTTTACAAGATCGGTGTGGATTATTGTCCGGCCACCCCGTCGCCGGAACTGAATGCGGCGCAGGTGCTTGACATCATCCGGAAAATTGACAACATCTCAAGGGGTATGCCCAAAATGGTGTACCTGGTGGGTTGGCAATACCGGGGACACGACACCGGGTATCCTTCCTTCAACCAGGTGAACGATGCACTGAAAAACCCGGGCGATGCCACAGCCCTGGAAAGCCTGCGATGGCTGATCAAACAAGGCCCGAAATATAACACACTGGTATCGTTGCACGTTAATTTTTCGGACGTATACCTCGACGACAACCCACTGGGGCCGGTTTATAAAGACCGGGATATTATTGTCAGGTGGGGCAATGGTGATTACCACGAGGGATATGTCTGGTGCGACCACATGGCTTTCCGGGCGAGCAATTACCGGAACTGGCACCAGGGTACCTTTCAGAACGACCAGATCAACCCGTTGACCGGTTTGATTCCGGAGTTGTTGGAAACCGCCTCGCTGCATCCGGATGCCTGGTACAATACTTCCGATCCTTATTACGGAATCTCCGATGAGGAAGATTGCATGGCCATGCGGGAAATGACCGTTTGGGTCCGCCGGCAGTTTAATATGGATATTACCACGGAATTCGACCGGCGGCGACCCGAGGGGATTGATTTCGTTCTGTTTCACCCGCTACTCTGGCATTGCGCATGGGATGAACGCACCCCTCCCGACCCGATGAAAATTCCTTCTTACTTTCAAACCGGTGCCAATGCCAAAACCTGGAGCAGCAGCACCGAAACCGTGCAATCGAAATTCTTTGGGGAAATCGGCGATTATGAAGGTAAAATCCTTAAAGATCCGGTGAACCTTACCGGCGTGGCCAGGGAGTTCGCCACCCGGACCTTGCCATGGTATTTCCTGAACCGCCGGCTTCGTGTTTCCTTTGATGGCAATGTGGCCCGATATACCGGTAACATCTCTTCGACCTATGAAGGAAAATATATTATAAAATCAGGTGAAGCGTATATCCAGGACGGGGATGATGTTTTTATTCCGGCCAACTGGAGATCGCATAACGAAATAATTGCCTATAGTTCTGATGGTTACAAATTGAGGACCTGGCAATTGCCTGAAGGCTGGGAAAAAAACCGGATGGCGGATATTTATTTAATCAGTATGGATGGTTACCGGCTGAAACAGAAGAACATCCGGATAATCAACGGGACCATCGGTTTATCTCTTAATCCGGATGAATCTGTTTGTATTGTACCGGCAGGTACAGACCCGGATAATAAAGCTGTTACGCCTCCTTCCGGAAAAATTGAATTTGCCGGATCCGACTCCAATACCCAGGGTAACTGGAAGGGGAAATACGGGAGCGAGGGATGGTCGATTGTCGGAGCCGGTGAAAAGATCCCTGATTATGTTTCGGTCAAATACATCAATGGAGCCAACAGGATCTGGACAGAAGCCGGCAAGGATATTGAAGCCCTCGAACAGCCCTCGGGCGATTTGCGGATTGCCTCTCAAAGGTATGCCGGATTACATGAAATCATTGAATTTGAGTTTAACGATACAAACACCCATCAGATTTCATTGTACCTGCTCGATTGGGAACGGAGCGGCCGCTGGACCGTTGTTGATGCCATTGACGCCAACTCACGTAAACGGATTGATACACAAAATGTAACGAACTTTGGAAGTGGCGTTTACCTTACTTACAAGTGCAGTGGAAAGGTCCAATTACGATTAACCAATGTCTATTCAGACCGATATACCCATTCGAAGGATGCAGGCTTTTCGGCTATTTTTTTCGACAAGGCCAATTAATGAGATATGTTAACAAAACATTCAAGATGAAACCCAACATAACATTAAAGCTGCTGTCCATCATTCTTCCCATAATTGTTTTTTCACCGCCGGAAATGTATTCTCAGCAAGCTGCAGCCATTGGAGGCTATGGTGATATGCTATATCCGTATGTGAACGATTACGATCAGACCCTCACCTACAAAATCGGTGTGGATTACGGAAAAACCAGTGAGACTGCCAAACTCAATGCGGATCAGGTTTTACAGGTCATACAACGAATTGACCATCTCACCCGGGGTATTCCGAAAATCGTGTACCTCGTCGGCTGGCAATATGCCGGGCATGATACAGGTTACCCTTCATTTTTAAAGGTAAATCCGGTACTGAAGCGTGAACAGGACAGTATCGCGCTGGCCAGCTTGCGCTGGCTGATGCGCCAAGGACTATCATTCCATACACGTGTTTCCCTTCACGTGAACTTTTCCGACTGCTATTTGGATGACAACTCTCTTGGGCCCAACTATCAGAATCGGGATATTTTGGTCAGGGAAACCGATGGCCGCCACAGACAAGGCTACGTTTGGAACGATCACATGGCTTACCGTGCCAGTAATTACCGGAATTGGTACCAGGGGACATTCAGGACTGAACAGATCGATCCGTTGTTTGAAATGATCCCGGAATTGAAATGGAGCGGGTCGTTGCATCCGGATGCCTGGTACAATACCGACGACCCCTATTATCAGGTTAATAATCAGGAAGATGTCGTCGCAATGCGTGAGATGACCGTTTATGTCCGCAATAAATATCAGGTTGACCTGACCACTGAATTTGACCTTGGCCGTCCTGAAAATGAAGATTTTGTACTCTATCACCCCATGATCTGGCAGCTGGGATGGAATGAGAAAAATCCATATGAACCCATGAAGGTTCCATCCTATTTCATGACCGGTGGAGACGCCACATTCTGGGGAAGTGAAACGATTTCGGTACCCGGCAAGTTTTTCGGATTCAGCGCAACGATGGAATCTGAAATAAACGAAAATTCCGTCACCATTCCCGGAGGGTTGAAAACCTTTGCGACCCGGACGCTGCCCTGGTATTTTCTCAACCGGCTGCTTCGAAATAATTTTAATGGGGACACCGCCAGGTTCTCCAACCAGGTTACGACCACTTACCCCGGAAAGATGGTTATCCAGCAAAACGGGGAGCTTTTAATGGATGGTGCCGATGTCTTTATTCCGGCACTCTGGAAGACGCATCAGGAAATCATTGCTTATAGTGAATCCGGGTATGCCTCGCGAACCTGGAAACTGCCGGAATCATGGAACGGTGTGGAAAAGATCGATCTTTATACAATAACCCTGACCGGGCTCTTGCTTAAAAAACAGGAGATTAAGGTTTTACCCGGAAGAGTTGTAAAACTTTCGCTTGCTGCCGACGAAGGAGTGGTTATTGTCCCCTCAGGAACCGATCCCAATAAGGAAGCAGAAAGAAGCGCATCCGGAGAAGTAACTTTTGCCGGGATTGATGTACAAACCAACTGTTTGTGGCAAAAAAAATATGGTACCGAAGGATATTACATACCCGGAGCCGGCGAAAAAATTCCGGATCGGACAAAGATCAGTTTTATAAATGGCGAAACGCAGATCTGGAAAAACGAAACCCGCGATATCCAGGCCATTGAAAATCCGGCTGGGAAAATGAATATCGCTTCTGCCAGGTCACATCCCCTGCATGAAATTATTGAATTCAATTTTGAAGATAATCAGGAGCACGAAGTTGCGCTGTACTTCCTCGATTGGGATAAGAAAAACCGCTGGAGCGTGGTGGATATCCTGGATGTAAATACACGGAAGGTTCTGCATTCATACAACCTTACCGATTATGCCCAGGGAGTTTACCTTACCTATAAAATGAAAGGAAACCTTCAGTGCAGGATCACTAACGTTTGGACCCGGCGGTATACAAAATCACCCGATGCGGGTTTTTCGGCGATATTTTTTGGTACGCCAAAATAAGAACATCGATCAGCAAAATTTTAAAAACACGATGATGAATACCTATGCGAAAAGCCCTTGCCATAAAAGAGAAATTGGACTGCTTTATGTGAGTTTCTTCCTGATCTTCGGTTTTCAAATCAGTTTACCGGCACAGCAGCCGGTAAAGATCAGGATTACAGGGGAGAGAACATCGGAAATCCCGATCAGCAAACTGATCACCGGTAACTTTATCGAAAGCGGTATTGGCCGGGAGGTCGATATGATGTGGTCGGAGATGATTTACAACCGGACTTTCCAGGTGGATATTCCTGCTTTTAAGGCACCGGTCTGGGGTTGGCTCCAAATGGATAAGGAATATTACAACCGGAATGCCCCATTCTGGCACAGCGGTTATGAAGAGCATGATTGGGAGTTGATTAATCCGGTTGAGGCAGGCATGAAAAGAACACAGGGAGAAGAGTCTTTCATTGGATATAATTCGTTGATAATGAATAACGGATCAGAGGGTTCGTATACAGGCATCAAACAAAAAGGAATTTACATTGAACGTGGAAGGACCTATCGTTTTTCGCTTTTCGGAGGCTATTACACCGGCTGGGGACTTAAGTCGTCGGCATCTCTCGATGGATATCCCCCTGTATACCAGGAACTATTGCAAACGAAAAAAGCAACTGTCTGCTTCGTCAGTGAAGTAACAAGAGATACCATTTTCACCAGGACACTCGAATTCGCATCCACGCAACAGCAATTCGACATGGAATTTGCGTCCGGGGGATTTTCAGGCAGGGCAATAGTTGAGATCGGATTTCGCTGGAAAGGGAAGGTGGTTCTTTCGTGGTGTTCATTGATGCCCGGTGATAATTTGAACGGCTGGCGAAAAGAAACAATTGAGGAATTGAAAGAAATCGGTCCCCCGATTATCCGGTTTCCCGGCGGGTGCTTTGCCAGTTTCCATCGCTGGCAGAATTCGGTTGGCCCCAGAAATCAAAGAGTTCCGGAGGTCAGTTACTTTTGGGGAGACCTGGAACCAAATGATGTCGGGATTGATGAATTTCTCTCGCTCTGCGGGATGATCGGCAGCCAGCCCCAGATCACCATCAATATGATGACCGGCAGCCCCCGGGATGCAGCCGAACTGGTAGCCTATTGCAATGGTCCTAACGATTCTCCGATGGGAAGATTCCGAAAGGAAAACGGAGTCCAAAGAACCGGGAAGGTCATTTACTGGGAAATGGATAATGAAAATGGCAGAAAATGGTCGGCTTTGCAGTATGCCCGTCAATTAATCAGATATGCCGGGGCCATGCGGAAGGCGGATCCGGATATCAGGATCATGATGGACATTTATTCGTTTCCTTATGAGCTGGAGTGGCTGCCACAAATGCTTGAGGTCGCAGGCAAACAGGTCGACTTCGTCATCACCAGGGAAAGAACCGTAGAATATATCCAAAATCTCGTACGGATTCTTGAAGATTATAACCGGAAAAATAATACCAATATCCGGCCGGTGAATACCGAATGGCTGGCAGACGAAAATGTCACCGAACCTTTTACCGATCCGAACGTGCCCATGCAACATGATTGGTATGTAATGAATAAATATGAACATGCCCTGGGTTATAAACAAATCAGGTGGTTTTACGCATTGAATGCTGCAAGTACCGTACTGGATTACATGTCTTTGGGAGGCGTATTTCATCTCGCTAATTTCAACAACTGTGCGAATACCTGGGGCGGGAATATCATTGAATGCAGTAAAGAAGGTGTTTGGAAGTCTCCTGCCGGAGAAGTTTTCGGGTTTTATAAAAATTTCAGCGATAAATATCCCTTAAAGTCGGAGATTAAAGGTGATAACCGGTATATTAAAGTACTTGCGTGCGAAACGGAGACGGGCATCGTCGTAAATATAGTGAACACAGGGGACCGCGTCGCGGATCTGAACCTGTCGATGCCTGCCGGTTTCAAATCAATTGACATGGAGACCCTCCATGCTCCAAATAAATTAAGCAGAACTTATATTGATCATTCCGAAATTAAATATGATAGAACAGAGATTAAAAATTTCTCTAAACTGAATATCAAACCATTATCAGTAAACAGACTAGCATTTTCAAAGCTTCCAAAGGTTTCAAAATAAACCAGAAGCTTATTTCAATTATCTTCTCAATGGAACAGGTTCTCCCCGGGCTGGAAAAAATGGGACGATCTCACCAAAGTTTCAGAGAGCAGGTCCATAAATGTCTGGCCTACTGCCTCCGCCGGGACTAAAATGTAAAGGATAGCCTAAAGCTATCTTGACCAGGTAGTCCGGAGTGGTTGTCAAATCCCGGTTACAAGCGCAGGCTTTATGGTAGAAGGCGTTAGCGTCTGAATAAAAAAAATATAAATTTGAAATTCAGAACACGTGTTCACCACAAGGAATGATTATGAAAACCAGATTATTTCTGATTCTTCTTTTATTGATAACGGCATCCACAGAAGTAAGGTCACAGCTGGTGGAGCGGGAAGCTATCCTGCAGACGGCTGTTCAAGGAATCAACGTTTTTATTAAGGATCTGCCGGATGGCAGCCTGAATGATTTCGGTTTCCTCAACAAAACCGAAATGAGACAATTTACTTTTGCAGCACCCATCCCCGTCTATACCCTGAAAGATACAGCCATGGTATTTACAGGTACCTGGCGCGTTCCCATCGTAATTGACAAGGAATACCGGTCGTTATTGACCGTGATCAGGGAAGCCGGAAGCTTTAAGGCTGTTGATTTCGGAGCGGTTGAACTTGCAAAGGCTTATCAATTGAACAAAACCCGGGAAACCGTTGGAATGTTGAGGGTCTACCAACTCCGGAAGGACTTTCTGATTGAAAGAAACGCAACAGGAAAGGTTCTTTTTTTACCTGTTGAGTATAACCGGTGAGGTTTACAAATTATCTCCAATCAAATGAAGAAGGCCATTATAATTTTAAATATTCTCCTGACAGTTCTTACTTGCCGGGTTTCCGGGCAGGTGCTGGACGTACCCACCGTAAGCCAGGAGCAGAACCAATGGTGCTGGGTTGGTGTAAGTTCTTGTGTACTTGGTTATTACGACAATAATGTGCCGCAATGCGAAATTGCCGAATATACCCGTACTGTTGAGATTTTTCCAGATGTACACTTCGGCAATGTTAATTGCTGCACCACTCCCGCTTCCTGCAACAACTGGAATTACAACTGGGGCGGGCCCGGCAGTATCGAAGATATTCTTGTCCATTTCGCCGGCATCCCGAATAACAAGATCGGGTCATCAATAACCCTGGCCAATATAAGCACCAATATTGCCGATCACAGGCCTTTCATCATCAGGTGGGGCTGGGCCAGCGGTGGCGGGCATTTTGTTGTCGGTTACGGAATTTCAGGAGAAAACCTTTATTATATGGATCCATGGCCCGGCGAAGGGAAAAAAATTGCCACTTATAACTGGGTTAAAACCGACAGTATTCACACCTGGACCCATACCAATACCTTTGGCATTTCACCTCAACTGCCGGCCAAAACCGGACCCATATCGGGGAAAACCGGGATAACCGTTTGCAACGGACCGGCGACAGAGACCTATTCCGTTGAGTTAGTGGACAGGGCAACGAAATATCTGTGGACTTTGCCCGAAGGTGCAACCGGATCAAGTACAACCAACAGCATCCTGGTTACATTCAGCATGGCAGCCGTGTCTGGTATGATCAGTGTGGCCGGACAGAACAATGCCGGCAACGGTCCATTATCAAGCTTATCACTCGTGATCAATCCATTGCCGGAAGATGCAGGTAAAATTGATGGTAAGCCCATTGTCTGCCAGCGTGAAAGAAATGTCACCTATACAGTCCCGGAAATCAATTTTTCCTCATCGTATCTCTGGACTCACAACCTTGATGCTGCCGGCACAAGCACGACAAACAGCTTAACCCTTAATTTTGGCTTTAAAATTAGTAATGGCACGCTGAGTGTTAAAGGGAAGAACGATTGCGGGGAAGGAAAAGAATACTCTTTTGAAATCAAGATATCAGGAATTCCTGAAACACCGACCATTAAGCAACAGGGTAATACCCTGACATCAAGCTCGCCCATAGGAAACCAGTGGTACAACTCATCGGAACCGATTGATGGGGCCACCTCACAGTCCTACACCATCACTTCAAGCGGAGATTATTATGTGATAGTGACCATCGACGGATGCATTTCAGATCCTTCTGAAACCCTGAGTCTTATTTTAAACGGAATTGAAAATGAGAGTTGTCTTAAGCGGCTGACAATTTATCCCAACCCGGCCACCGATAAACTGATCATCGATTCGGGTGGAACCCTGGAACCCATTCTCTTTGCCATAGTTAATACCCTTGGAGAAGCGCTGATTGAATCGATCCTGATAAACCGGGCCACCATTGATCTGAACGGTTTACCGTCAGGAGTCTATCTGGTTAAATTTCAAACCGGGAAGGAGATTTCGGTAAAGAAATTTCTAAAAAACCAGTAGAAGTTATCTTCACTAAAACCTGAACATCGACTGGTTCATGTCTTCCATTTGTAACGTTTCAGCTATTCAATCGTCAAACTGCAAAGTTTTTTCGATATGAGCAGAATTTTTACCCTCGCAGCAATCGTTTTTGTACTTACGAGTTTTAGTTTGCAGACCATGGCCCAGACGGAAGTGTCGGGTCAGGTGAAAGACTCCGGGACCAAGGATGTACTCCCGTTTTGCAACGTCAGTGCCTTTAACCAGAAGGACAGTCTGCTGGCCGGTGGTATCACCGATGACAACGGCTATTTCAAGATTCCGTTAAATCCTGGCGCCTATCGGTTGATCATCAGCTTTGTGGGATATAAAACCGACACCCTTCAGTTGGCAGTCGGAGCCGAAAACAAGTTTCTTGGCATTATCAGGTTGGAACCCGGTGAAGCCCTGCTGGGTGAAGTATTGGTGACAGGCGCCACCAGGGGATATACTATTGACAAAGATGTCCAGATGGTAACCGCCAAGATGCGGGAGGGCTCCACCAATACGCTGGAAGTCCTGGAGCGGATGAACGGCCTCGCTTACGACCGCTACAACCGGGCCATCAAGGTGGATGGCGATACCCATGTGATCATGCTGGTGAACGGTTTGGAAAAGAACCAGGAATACATCAAGAACCTTGCACCCGACCGGATCAAGGAGGTGGAGATCATGCGCAGTCCGGGCGGAAGGTATGCACTTGAAGGATACACGGCCGTCATTAATATCATCTTGAAAAGCGACTATCGCGGCACCGAGATCTCAGCATTGGAGAATGGCCTCCTCGATCCGGATACCAAGGTGAACCGGCCTTTCCCGATTAATTATGCGAACCTGACATTCAACTATACCTACGATAAGGTCAACTTCTATGTAAAGGGCAACAGCACTTTTAACACTTTTCGGATATATGGTACTACCGATCAGGATTATGCCAATGGCTACAGTTTAAAATCCAGACCTTTGGACCCGGTTGGCAACCTGGTGGTCAAGGGTTTTAACAACAGCTATACGGCCGGTCTGGATTATTATATGAACCCCAGGCATACCCTGAGCTTCGAGAGTACGATCTCAGCGTTCCCTGCCAAACAAAGTACGATCCAGGACTTCAACATCACCCAATACATGAATGATTCCCTGATCGAACAGTACACCTCGCACACCACCAACCTTACCGACACCCGGGATATCACCAATTCCCTGTTCTATATTTTCAATATCAGCGACGCAACCAAACTGAATGCAGAGTTCACCTACAACCGGTACGACGACAGCTACACCAACAGCCTGCTTCAAAGCAATGGTTTCGAACGGAATGAGAAGGGCAGCAACCACAAGGATTTTACCAAATTCTACGTTGAACTGAGCCACACGATCAATGCAAAGTCGACCGTGATGGCCGGGTACGGCAATACCTGGCGCAATCTCCAGAACAATTATTCGACGGGCACCCGCCTGTTACCGTCAGACGGACTGATGAATGACACCACCAGCTTCGGGATGAGCGAACTCCGGCACAAGCTTTACGCCTACTATTCCCTGTCGCTGAACAATAAGCTGAGTTTCAAGGTGGGCGCCGCTGCAGAATACAGCCGGCCCATCACCGCCGAAACCGATCACACGTATTTGATTTACCAGCCTTATCTTGATTTTAATATTGCGGTTCACAAAATGCTGGATATCAAGCTTAAATATCGGGCCGACAGCGAATATCCAACCATTTTGCAGGTCACCCCATTCACGCAGGTGCTCGATCAGTATACCACCCAAAAAGGGAATCCGAATCTTCGTCCGGAACTCACCCATACCGTTTCGGCACGTATGCGTGTGATGCAGGGACTATTATCGGTGGAGCCCTATTACGGATTCTCGAACAACCGCATCAACCGGGTGGTCAATCCGTTGGGAGGTAACCTGATAGAGTTCGTGTATGAAAATGTCGGGCACTTCACCAGTCGGGGGATCAAGGGAGATCTGACCATCCCGCTCTTTAAGCAGAGCCTGATCATAAAAACGGATTTCGATTTCTTCCATCAGAGTATCACTTACCAGGAGCGGAAGAACTCCATCAACGACTGGACGATGAATGCCCAGTTACTGTATATCGGCAAAAAATACCACACAGTGGGCGGACTGATCTTCCAGAATGGACTCAAGAAGGTGATCAACGCGCAGGGGTATGATTTGGTCAATAATGATCTCTGGTTGATGTTCGTTCAGCAGCCGTTATTCAAGAACAGCCTTACGGTAATGGTTGGTTATATTCTCCCTATGAACTTCCTGTCCAATTATAACCAGGGCAGTTACACCGATACTGGTTTATACGCCATGACCAGTTTGTACAATATCGATATGCTTAAGAACATGGTCCTGGTGAATATTACCTACCGTTTCAACCAGGGTAAGAGCAGAAATATCGAAAAAGAAGTCAAAACCGAAGTCGAGCGCAAGGCAAAAAAACTGTTTTAGGGGCGAATGATAGAAGAATTCAAATCCAGATACAGCAACAATGAAGAGCTGGCCAACGCCCTTTCGCACCTGGCTGGGACCGTTTTGGCAACAGCAGCCCTGGTGCTGCTCGTTGTCAAGGCCGACCGGATAGGAAATGCCTGGCACATTGTAAGCTCAGCGATTTTTGGTGCCACCATGATCGCCCTGTTTTTCTCCTCAACGATGACCCATTGGCTGAGACATGGCAAGGCCAAGGATGTATTTTTCACTTTTGATCAGATCGCTATTTTTACGCTGATTGCAGGCACTTATACTCCTTTTACCCTGATAGCGCTCCATGGAGCATTGGGATGGGTAATTTTCGGACTCGAGTGGGGCCTTGCCCTGGCCGGTATCACGATTAAACTGGCCCGGCCCACCAAGTTCCATCAAGGGGTGAACCTGTCTTATATTCTTCTTTATGCGGCCATGGGATGGATGGTATTAATCGTGATTGTCCCTTTATACAAAAGCCTTCCGCTCATGGGCATCCTCTGGATTTTTATCGGTGCCATCTGCTACACCGTCGGTATCTTCTTTTACCGCAAGGCCCGTTTCAAATACAGCCACCTCGTCTGGCACCTGCTGGTGATTGCCGGCGCCGTTGCCTTCTTTTTCGCGATTTACCATTATGTCCTGCCGGTCTCGGTAAGCTGACGTGGCAGCATGATCAAATCATGAGTGTGATAATCATCACATGATTAAATTATTGCTCTGAGGTAACAGTGAAGGTTGATGCATTCTTTTTCATATACCATTTCCATCCGCCTTTGAAGGGTAATCTAACCGCAATCTTTTTGAATTTCCGGTTCTCTTTAACTGTTATGACAAATTTGATTTTATGCCCGGTTTTCAAATAAGATAGATCAGCCCTGGCCATGCCATCACTGGTAATGATTATCCAATCAGTCGCCGTGTATCCGTTCCAGGAAGGTGGAACCCTCGGCACCAACCTCAATTCGTTGACATCTTTATCATCCACCCCGACGATAAGCCGGGCAACTTTCAGCTGCTCGGTAACATTCACAAGATTCAGCGGCCCGCAACCATAATCAAGATCGACCTTTCCAACGGCATCCGGGGAATAGGACCGCTCATAGAAATAGTACGGCGAGGTCCTTTCAATCTTATATTCCGTGATCGGTTGATAGGTTGAATTGGCCATCCAGGAAACTGCTTTGTCGGCCATGGCCATTTTATCATACAGCAGCATGGTTTGCAATGCATACCCGTCCCCGTAGGACGGACCGGAAGACAACCCCGCCCTGAATACATCAAACTGCGGCCAAATTCCATATTTGTCAAATTGCTCTTTTCTCAACGGGGTATTATACAATCTGAAAAAGGTATTCAGATTATAGCTGTTAAACCCGTTATCTGATTCCAAAGGGATCAGTCCCAGCACATCAGAACTCATGCAGGCCACACCGTTAATCAGGCCGGCTCCCAGGTTTATCGGATCATTGATAATCAGCGAATCCGGTTTAAAAGTTACCGGATTAATGCACCAAAGCCAGGTTTTATCTTCCCTGATAAGATATTTCAAAATATTACCCTTGATTTTTTCAGCATCTGCGTTGTAAATTCCACCTGTTATGAGATCAGCGTTGGCTTTTTCAAGTCCGGCCCCGGCTAACAGGGCTAACCGGCAAAGATTGTTCTGGACGACGTTGATAGCTGATCCGGGGAGGCAGCAACCCGGGCCAAATTCACCCTCCCCTTCCAGCAAAGGGACCTGACTCAGTTTAAAGTGGATATATTGCAGCGGGGATGCGGGTCCGTGGAGAAATGAATAAATCTTTTCCCGGTAAATATGATTTTGTGGCAGGGTTCTCCACAGGTCGATCATCCCGATAATGATCGCGGATGTTCCGTCCAGTTCCTTTCCATGGGCCTTTTCAGACTTGGTGAAAAATTGCGGAAAAGAATAATACCCCTCTTGATTTTTCTCCACAAGCTGGGTCAGGCAATCCACTACGGCACAAGCATGTTCGAGCATGCCCCAGTGCGCCAGTTCACGGAGGTGCGTTCCACCGTCACGGGTCCACAGGGTTTCCCACCAAACATTGTGGGGTATGGATGCCCTTAGAAACCCTACCGGATAACCCTCATCCGGGGTTGAAATAAAATTATACTTTAATACTCCTTTAAATGATTCTTCAATTTCACGGGAATACAATTCTGCCGAAGCAGGCCCGATAAATTTCAAGGTTGGCAGTCTATCTTTTTTAAAGTCCGGTAAATCCGCCGGATAAGAAAACAATCCCGGAATTATAATCAGGGATGCAATAAAAATGGTTTTAATATTCATTTAATAAAGGTACCGTACATAATTTGTAATATTGACCAACAAAATTAAAATATCATGAACCGATCCCGATTTTTCGCAACACTGTTTACCCTGGTTCTTTTGGCCGTTGGATCACTGCAGGCCCAACAGCAGTCTGATCCCGGATATCAGTCGATCAGCGAAGCCGAATTGCGCAGCCATATATTCTTTCTGGCCTCGGATTATATGAACGGCCGTGTTTCAACCACTCCGGAATATGCCATCGCCTCGCAATATGTGGCCTCGCAGTTTGCGGCTGCCGGTTTGAAACCCATGGTCATCATAGAGGGAAGCGAAGCCACGTATTTCCAGGGATTGCCTTTCGCGCGCACTACTTTCAATGATAAGCTGTTGTGGACGGTGATCAGGAAAGGTGCCGAAACTGAGCTGGTTCATAAAACAGATTTTAAAATACTGGTTGGCAATCCGTTGAATTGCGAAAAACTGCCCCTTGTTTATGTGGGCTATGGTATTGACGAGCCCACCAGTGATTGGACTGATTATAAGGGCCTCGACCTTAAGGGTAAAATAGCAGTATGTTTAGCCGGTGCCCCGATGAAGGATGGACAACCGGTGCTGCCCAAGGCCGTGAATGATAAGTATACCAGCCGCCGCAGTTATTATACCAAAGGGTTTGTGGCCATGACCAACCAGGGAGCAGCCGGCTTGATTATGGTGGATCCTGATGGTTCGTCGGGCATGGTTTTCGACCAGACCAACAGTTCCTTCACGCCAGACAAGACCAGCTACCTGGGAGGTCAGAGCAGCAACCGTATGGGCATGCGTCCATCGGTTTATCTGGTAAAACCCGAATTTCTCGACCTGGTGATGTCCGGCATGAAAAACAATCCCAATGGGGTGAAAGATATCCTGAAAAATTACAAACCCCAGGAATTGAAGGATACCTATCTCAAGAGCCCGGTTGACATCATCAGGCAGGACACCCTCTATTCAAACAATGTGATCGGTATCGTGCCAGGAACCGATCCTTTGCTGCGCGACGAATACATTGTGGTGGGCGGGCACCTCGATCATGTACCCCCGCAACAGGGTAAAGTCTGTAACGGGGCCGACGATAATGCCAGCGGATCAGCCGGTGTGATGGAGATCGCCGGAGCTGTCGCCATGAACCCCTGCAAACGCACCGTGGTGTTCGTTGCCTGGTCGGGCGAAGAGATGGGATTGCTGGGATCTGCCTTTTTCCTTGGAAGCGGTCTGATTCCGAAAGAGAAAATAAAGTTTAACCTGAACCTGGACATGATAGGGCGCACAGGCAAGGGAAATGAGCCGACCCGCGCACATTATGTGGTAACAAATAAAAAATACCTGCAGGGGCTCACGACTTTTATCAATGAGGTAAATACCGGGGTCACTGATTTTCCTATCCTGTTTAACGACGATGCGCATTCACCCGGCGGCAGCGACCACATGTCGTTCATGGGGGCCGGTATCCCCGCATTTTTCTTTTTCTCGGGCGTCCATGCCGATCTGCATAATCCGGGGGATGATCCGGAGAAGATCGACTACCCCAAGGCAGCGAGCATCTGCCGGCTGGGGTACCTGATTGTGGAGAAGCTGGGGAATGTGGCGATAGTGCCGGGTTTCGAGTAAGAGAAGATCGTGAAGCGTGAAGCGGAAGAATCATAAAAAAAATGGTAATAGGAATAGATATCGGAAGTACGACGACCAAAAGTGTGGCCATTTATCCTGATGACTCGTTCATCACACTGATAACCAAGGCGTTTGATCCGGTCACCTCAGCAATGGGTGCTCTGGGAAAGATGCTGATGGAGAACAATCTGGAGATGGCTTCGGTTAAAAACATTGTACTCACCGGAGTGGGTGCATCGGGGATCGAGGGTAACCTTTTCGGGATTCCCACCTCAAAAATCGAAGAGATTGAGGCGCTCGGACTGGGAGGCATGTACTTATCGGGTAAAAAAGATGTGGTCATTGCCAATCTGGGAACAGGTACTGCCCTGGTGGAGGCGCACGAGGGCCGGATCAACCATATCGGCGGAACGGGTGTCGGCGGCGGAACCATCCTGGGGCTGGCCAAGGCGATGCTGAAAATCTCAGACCTCGAGATACTCTCCGGCATGGCGGCGAAAGGCCGGATCAATCAGATTGATTTGCTGATAGGCGACATTGCCGGTTCGGATATCGGTTTTTTGAAAAAGGAGATGACTGCATCCAATTTCGGCAAGCTGATGGACAATGCCACAGATGACGACGTGGCTCTGGGGATCTTCACCATGGTTTATCAGGTGATCGGGACCATTTCTGCGTTTGCGGCTAAAAGCCGGAATATCAGTACTATTGTGGTCACAGGAACTGCCAGCAATACCACAATCGGGAAAAGGATACTGAACGCGATCGCAGAAATTTATTCGATCAGGTTCATCTATCCGGATTATGCCCCTTATGCAACGGCAATCGGGGCGGCGCTTTCAAAAAAAGCAGTAAGAAATCCTTGATGTTGACTACAACCATGACAATCCCGGTGAAAACATTAACAGTCATACCTATTTTGATTTTGCTTCTCGTTCCTGCGTGCCTGTTTTCGCAGCAGGTTGCTGATACGGCTTATCGGCCGGTTATCCGGAATCCTGCCTATGCCAAAGGCAAAGGACCGGTGGTTTTCATCGATGCTGGTCATCATAATTTTCACACCCGGAATGGCAGGTACCTGCCCTTTTCCAATATTCTGGAAAGCGATGGGTACCAGGTGAAAGGATATACCGGCGAATTTAAACCGGATCAGTTATCGCGAGGAAAAATCCTGGTGATAGCCAATGCGTTAAATGTAATCAATGTTCAAGACTGGTATTTACCTATTCCATCAGCCTTTATCCCGACCGAAATTGAAGTTATTAAAAACTGGGTAGCCAATGGGGGAAGCCTGTTTCTGATCGCCGACCATATGCCAATGGCCGGTGCGGCAAAGGATCTGGCCGCCGTTTTTGGATTTGATTTTTCGAATGGGTTTGCCCTGGATACCCTTGGGAGGGGTCCGGATGTTTTTACCCTGAAAGATAACACACTCATTGAAGGCATCCTCACTAAAGGGAGGGATGCCTCTGAAACTGTTGATCGGATTGTTTCTTTCACCGGACAGGCTTTTAAGATACCGGATGAAGCGACACCGGTTTTGAAGCTTAGGGGTAGTTTCATCAGTCTGATGCCTGATACGGCCTGGGCCTTCAAACCGCAAACCCCTAAAATTAATGTAGGAGGTTGGTTTCAGGGGGCTTACCGGAATTTTGGAAGGGGGAAAATCGTTGTGTTTGGTGAGGCTGCCATGTTTACGGCTCAACTGGCCGGTCCGGGCAGGACCAAAACCGGAATGAACAGTGATGCTGCACCACAGAATTACCAACTGTTACTGAACGTTATCCATTGGCTGGATGGAAAATTAATCCTATGACGATTGAAATCAACGAACTCCAGGGTGTAGCCATTGCGGAGATTATATCGGAGGCGATCGAAATAAAAACTCCGCAGGATGCATTGGATATCATGGCCAACTGCAGTTATCAGGGTGCAAGGAAGATCATTATCCGGGATAAGAACATCACTCCCAAGTTTTTTGAATTGAAAACCCGTCTTGCCGGCGAGGTTCTTCAGAAATTTTCAAATTACCAGGTGCAGCTGGCCATTGTCGGGGATTTTTCGAAATATCCGGGGAAAAGCTTACGCGACTTCATTTACGAGAGCAACAAATCAAGGCAGATCAATTTCGTTGATTCAGTAACAAAAGCGAGGGAAGTGCTTTTAATTGATTTTTAGGTTTCTTTAAAACGGGAAGTATAGTATTGCATTTACAAAAGGCTATCAAAATGAATTATAAAACTTTTCTCCTTTTTCTATTACCGGCCTTTATTTATCTATCACCGGCAAAATCCCAGAATATCCTGCTTGATCCTGGGAATGGAAGGTGCTATCATGGGGTCCAGTATATGGATTACGAAAACGATAATTCGTTGTCCGGATATCTGGGGGCATTGAACGACAGTACGATACAACCCGCAGTACGTGGATTTTTCATGAGTATCCCGGGGGTAAGAGGTCCGGATAATTCGTTGGCAGGCTTGCAGGATTTTTTTCACGCCGCAGCTACCATCGGGTTCATCCCGGAGTTGAGCCTGTTTCTTGTCGGACAGACCGCAACGGACAGCATCATTGCGGCTACTGACCAGCTCGATTGGATCATTGACAGCGTGATTACGATTTCCAAAGGTTACGGGAGGAGAATGTTTTTGCGTATCGGAGGGGAGTTTAACGGGGCCGGTGAAGGTTGGAATGGCGGGGGTTACCACCCGTATATTTTTGTGTCCATGTTCAGAAAAATTGTCGACCGGTTCGAGGCAAGGGGACTCAGGGACTCGGTGGCGGTTAACTGGTGCTATGAACCCGATGCCCCGAATGATTTCGATTCCGTTGATGCAAAGGGTTACCGCTGGTATCCCGGTGATGAGTATGTGGACTGGTTCGGGCTGGATGTTTTTGATGCCGGTCATTTCGACCAGTCGCTTCCCGACAGCGACCGCAGGGGAATTACCAGGAAAGGCAAATCGGAAAGGTTCCTGGCGATGGCGCGGGCAAAGGGTAAACCGGTTTTTATGAGTGAGACTTCGGCCAAAGGAATCAATATAAGTGCTGATAATCAGGATGGCATGGATGACTGGAACAACTGGTTTGCAAAATTCTGGCAGTTCATTGAGATACACCCGGAAATAAAGGGTTTTGCCTATATCAACGCCAACTGGCCGGCGGGGGCTTATCCCGGTTGGGGCGATGCAAGAATTCAGAACAGCCAGTATGTAACAAGCAAATATGGGGAAGAGATGAGAAAACTAAAATATGTCCATCTCAATCAGGTCCATTCAACCGGAATAGAGGCCATAAGTAGCGGGCTTGGCGATCCATTCGTTGTCTTGTATCCTAATTACCCAAATCCCTTTCAGGGAACCACGGTGATCCGCTGGGATTCCAACACAGGCGGACACACCCGTCTGGATCTGTTTGACAGCCTGGGTATCAGGGTAAAATCACTGGTGGATTGCCGGCAGCCAGCAGGCTGTCACGAAGTGTTTTTTGATTCGGGCAAACTGTCGTCCGGGGTTTACTATTATCAGATTCAGATCGGGCCATCGAGAGCGGCCCAGCCAATGATCATCAGAAAGAACTAATATCATCCGATTAATTCGATATCTATGAACCCTATTGGCAATACTCCGCTAATCAAGCCCGGGGGTACTAAATCCGGTGCTAATATCTGGGCAGCTATTCAAAGGGCCCGGATCATTGGTGCCGGAAAGCGCATCGTAACTGTCATATGCGATTCAGGATTGAAATATCTTAATGGAGATCTGTATAAATAAAGCTATGGAAAATCAACCTATCGTTGTCGAACGAATTTTCGATGCCCCGGTTTTGACAGTCTGGACAGCAATCACAGACCAACAGGAAATGAAGAAATGGTATTTCGATCTTGCGGAATTCAAGGCCGAAAAAGGTTTTACATTCCGGTTTCTGGGTGGGCCCGATGGTAAGGAACCTTATGTGCATCTATGCGAGGTAATCGAAGTGATCCCACAAAAGAGCCTGACCTACAGCTGGCGATATGAGGGTTACACCGGAATCTCCTTTGTGACCTTTGTCCTGGTTGAACAGGAAGGTAAAACCTTTCTCAGGTTGATTCACAGGGGTATTGACACTTTCCCCAAAGAGAACCCGGATTTGGCCATTAATAATTTCATCGAAGGGTGGAATCAAATTATTAACAGCTCATTACTGGCTTATCTGGAGGGACCATCTCTCAGGTATTAACGCAGTATTCCTGTCGGCCAAATATTTTGTAGCGTGTTTTTGCAACAGCATAATAAACCCTGTCGCGGATAAACCCGGGGACCAGAAGTAGGATTAATGCACCTTTCCAGAAACCCTCCAGATCTGCCAGAATATGGAGAATAGCGGAAGATTTTTGAAAGTGGCGATCACCCTTGATATAAACTGCGGAATCGAGATCGTTGTCAGGTAAACCGGCTTTTTTCAGCCACAACTGACCCTTTGAGGATTGCAGGGCAATGATGGTGAATTTCGCATGTTTATCCCTCTTTTTGATGAAATGCACCATCCTGTTGCATAAGATGCAAAAACCATCCATCAGGATGATATTTTCTCCCTTTGTCTTCATCGAGCACATGATAATTAAATTATTGTCACGTCATTAGGACAATCCTCTGCCGATATTGTTCGAACGATAATGTGAACTTACCGATACTCTTTTACCTGATCGGAATCTTCACCTCATTATCCTTTCGCGGATCGAGCTTCATCACCTTTTCACCCGAGGTTTTGGTCCAGCCATCGAGGTGCACGATAATGTTTTTGCATGACGGATCGGAGAGTGGTTCGACATGCAAACTGGCACTCCGGCCGTCGGCGGCGATTTTCAGTTCCATCGTGAGTGCTCCAAATGGCGTTGCAATCCCATTCAGTCTGGTGATCATGCCCGCATGCGTCCATTCGGTGGGCAGGCCTTCAAAAAGATGGAGATCATTGCCTCGATCCAGTGCGAGCAAGTGGATGGTGAGGCGGATAAATTCGGCGCTGGCCCAGTTGTGGGGCATGTCGCCCACTTTTCTGAAATTCGCGCCTTTCAACGATTGCTCCTCGCGCCAGACGAGTGTTGGAGAAGCATGATTACCAAATGCATAGAGCGATTGAGCGGCCTTGAATCCATTACCCTGCCAGAGCCAGGCGTGGGCATAAAAGGAGGCAAAATAATTCCAGATTCCGGTAGCATCCCATCCGGTACCATACACCATTCCTTCGCGTTCGGTGGCCTCCAGCATGGCCATCATCCCGGCAACCAGTGCATCCTCTTTCGAAAAGATCTGGCCCGGATAGACTGCCTGGCAGAAGGCCCACTGGGCGCGCTGCGGCAGCTGTTTTGTACCGTCCTCGCCCATCAATGCGGGAAGATAGGTGTTGCCGCCAAGATCCTTAAGCATATCGCGTTTGACAGCCTTTTGGAAGGCCAGCATAAAGTTGTCGTACTCCTTCTGCCATTTCGCAGCCTCATCCGTTTTACCCAGCCAATGGGCAGCCTGGATAAAAGATTTCAATCCGGTCAGGTTCCAGAGGGTATTGGTATACTCATCGTGAGTGCCGCCAATCCCACCATCAAGGGTACCGGCCGGATTCAGTCCATCGTCAAGTGGTGAATTATTTAGAAGAGTCTGACGCCTGAGTGTTTTGATATATTCAGCGATCAGTTGAAGCTTTGGCCATACCGACTCCAGCCAAACCTTGTCCTGGGTTAGCTGTGCATGCCGTACACAGGTCCAGAGCACAATTCCGTTTTCCTTCCAGAAATCATTAGTCAGCGATTCGATCCGGCCATCAGGTTTTTGCACGGTCAGCTCATACGCAACTCCGTTCCGCGCCTGATCGCCGGCTCCCAGCATGGCAGCCGACTCCAGAAGGAATGCACCATCGACTATCCATAAGCCACGATAGCAGGTAGGGCCCACCTGAAATGCCGGCAAACCATTCTTGATTTCACGGGCCTGCCAGATATTTCGCACCGACGACTCCATCAGGGCTTGAATACCGGGGTCGGGCAACTGAACCCGGTCAAACGGAAGCTTTGATTTCTTTTCCCAGAATTCAACAGCACGTTCACGGCACTGAAGGGCCTGTCCAACGTTAGGCGGCCCGTTGAGCGAACCGGCCTGACTGGCAGCCCCATTGTAATATTGCACGAAAAACCGGACAGTCTGCCCGGCCGGCACCTTAATGGATTCAAGCTCGATATAACGCTGAGTTTCTATTTCCCCTTTGAGTGCCTTCATTTTTAATGAGGCCGTTACCACCTCGTGGTTATCAATCAAAGCCCTTTGTTGATCGGGTTGAAAAGTCAGCGGCAGGGTGGTATTAACTATAAGCGTTGGTTGAAAAGTCCGCTCACCGGCAGCGGTATTTTTCACACTGACAAGAATGATGTCACTCCGGACGGGTCCGTCGGAGATAGCCTGGTGTAAATCTGCCAGGGATAGCGAAGTGAGTTTGCCGGACAGCAGCGCTTCGCTATCTGGTTTTGTTTCCAGGGCAAACACCCAAAGTCCGCTGAGAATCGTGTTTTTATCGGAGCCGTTCGGAGCGGCATCCACCTGAACGGAAATTCTCCCATCCGAATTAGTGTCCCGGCCATCAAACCAGAATGCTGCAGCCTTATTCTGGCCGATCTCTGCAACCAGGTCGACCGTTTTCTTTTCAGTACCCTCCACACTCAAAACCTGGATGCGCTTGCCGGCTTCATTCCAGTACCCTTCGCACAGCGCAAGGGCTATCCGCCGCGAAGAACCTTTTGGAACAGCAACTTCATACTCAATGTCGCCACCCATGTGTACGACGATGTCGCGAAGTGAGGGATCGAGTGTGGCTGCTGGTTTAGCCCAGTTACGTAATATTCCGCCATCGTCGGTACGCTTCACTATAGCTCCCGGTGTCTTGACTGGTTGAATGGCAGTATTGGCAAAAGCTTCTTCCGTAATCTCCAGACCTTCAGCCCTCCGATAGGTCCTGACAATGGGCACTCGTGGAGAATGCAACTCCTGTTTAACCCAGACAGCCGCATCCTTAACCCGAACGCTGATGCGTGTGCCAAACTCGCGCCCACCCTGGCCGTAATGGTACAGCAGCTCACCGCTGCGGTCCACGAGCGACTTATGAGGGTCATCGGGAAGGCAGATGGCCGTTTGCCATTCGGGAGGCGAGTAACGGAAATCCAATTTGTCCTGGGCCGGGTAAGCACCGCTTTTCTGAGCAAACATCAATAAGGCGGAAAGAAGGTAACCGACAATGGTTAAAGTAATTTTCATTTTCATTTTCATTGGAGGGATAGGCTATTGATCAAAGATAATCTTTTGTTTTCCAATCTAACACGGGCTATTGTAAATGCAAAACTTTTACAATTTGCTATCCTTCGGAACAAACAGATCATCAATACCGATCATTGAAAATGTATTACCTTGTCTTGATTTCAAACTTCAAAAAAACCCAGGAGGTAATTATGACGCAGACTTTCACCGAAATTCTTCTCCTGGTAGCCTCGGCACTGGCTACCGGTTTCCTCATCTTTGTTGCTGACACCATTCAAAAGGTAATGAATGATCTTGACGAAGCCTCGTTCCATCACTTCCTGAAGCTGCTTGAAAAACGTGCCGTCAAGTCACCTTATGCGGTGGGTATATCCACCGTGACTTTTATCGGAATGATCCCTTACTGGATTATTTTCGGTTTTCATAATGTCTGGTTCTCCGCGGGTCTTATCGTCTACTTGCTGGCATCCGTGTTGAGCAAGAGTTTTAACCTGCCGATTTACAAGCGGATCTTTGCACTTGAAAGTACGGATACGCTGAAACTGGCAGAGGAGCGCCGCAATCTCCAACGGGCAAACATGCTGCGTGCTTCCATCCAGGCTGTCTCCATAGTGCTGATGACCATAGCGTTTATCTGATCTCCAAGCCTTGAAATGTGCTGAACCTACGTATTCTGATCCTGATAGCCGGACTATCGCTTCTCCAGATTGGTGAGTGCAGTGCTCAATCCGTCCGTGATAAGCTTTTGACCCTGGCCAGAAACAACACCAGCGATGGTTCGGAGATCCTTGAAAGGGCCGGTGATTTTGAATTCGAAAAATTTCTGAACAGCCGGGATAGCGCCGGTTTGCTTGAGGGTTTCGGAACTGTCGTTCACGAAAGCTGCCACCAGCTCAATCACCTGATCTCCATGAAAAACAGTGAATCATTCGGAGAGAACCTGGGCTTTTTTATAACCAAGGGAGTGGAAATTGTTGCGGAGCGCGGACCTGTGTTCAACTCGACCAAACTCAATGGCATTGTTCCTAAAAATCTTCAAAAACAAATCTTCCGCTATTACACCTATATCGGGGAACCAAGACAATACCTTGGGTCGCAGGTCGATGGGGTTTATGGTATGCTAGATGAGTTTTGTGCCTATTACCAAGGGACTAAAGCCAGTTTTGAGCTATACGATTTCTATTATAAATACCGTTGCAACGGGTACAAAAATGCTTTGGAATGGGCTAATTACGTACAGCATATCGCAAGTTCCGCTGTAGCTTATTATGAGTTCCGGATGTTCATTTCATGGTATCTCGATTATGCCAAACAGCATGATCCCAAAGTGTATAACAGCTGCATGAGGAATACGCATCTGCGGATTGCCTACACGCTGATCGACAATCTGTACGGACCGCTTGTCCGGGATTTCAATACGATGCTGGAAGATCTTGCCGTTAAACTGAGCAAAGGAAATATAAAGGCGGAATTCGCTGATTATGAAAACGAAAAATCGTTTATCATCCGCACCCAGCTATCCCCCTCGCGGACCAGTACACAGGTCTTTTCAGTCTTCAGCAATGAGATCAATTTACTGAACGATCTTCTGGAGGGCAAACAAAATGGCATTCTAGAGGATTTCCGGATTAAAGGAGCGACTGTCGAAAATTATCAATCGTATTTTTAAGGTATTAGTCGGCGTACCCGTATGAAAAAAACATTATTCTCCCTTTTGTATGTGGTCATTGCCCTGATGCTGGGCTACCTGGCCTCGAAGGAAGTCAATGGCTTTTTGGGAATCAGTTATAAAAGCAAAACAACACCTGAAAGCGGCACGGTGGCTGTCGACCCCGGTGATACATCGGACCTCCGTGCGCTGCAGTTACGTTTGTCGGACTTCGGAGGTGTGGGGATCATTCCTGATACTGCTAAGTGGGGTAACAATTATGAGCACAACGTACACCGATTTGAGGATTTGATCACAGAACATCCACCATTCCTCGATCCCAAAGCTTACCAGCGTATTGAAACGGAGCTCGATACCTTTGTCAGCCGGATGAAATTTTTCAACATCAATGGGATTGTTTTCCCGGGCTTCCTGGAGCTGGTGAGTTTCGGGGACTGGGATGAGGGTGAAAAAATCTATCCTGAAAACGACCCTTATCGCCTTCGGCATCTCGCGCTTCAGAAAGGTTTCGGCAAGTGGATGAAGAAGATCGGGGACCAGGGAATGGCTGTATATCTATACACCGATATGGTGGCTCTCACTCCACCGCTTGAGCGCTATGTAAGAAACAAATACGGTAAAATTGATCCCGAATCCGACGGGTTCTGGGAAGCCTATAAAATAGCCCTGGAGGAAGTCTTTACACGACTGCCGGCTGTTAGCGGCATTATGGTCCGCATTGGGGAAGCCGGGGCCATTTATAACAAACCGGGCTGGGATTATTATAGTGAGCTTTTGGTACGCACCGACAAGGCTGTTGAAAAGATGCTGTCTGCATTTCTTGAGGTCGCGGAAAAACATGACAAAAAAATCATTTTTAGAACCTGGTCCGTAGGTGTTGGCCAGATCGGCGACATGCACACGAATCCGGAAACTTATCAGCGTGTGTTGGGTAAGATTCAATCGCTGAACCTGATTATTTCAACGAAATACTCCCAAGGCGACTTTTATTCGTGGCTCCCCTTTAACCAGACTTTACAGCAGGGAAGTCAGCGGCGGATTGCCGAGTTTCAGCTGCGGCGTGAATTTGAAGGTTTCAATTCCTTCCCGAATTATATGGGGCCCCTCTATCAAAAAGCCCTTCTCGAATTCGCCACAAAAAACGAAAACTTCGACGGGGTCTGGCTCTGGACCCAGGAGGGTGGACCCCTGAGGGCCGGGCCCATGTCAATTTATCCGTTCCACGGTTTTAATACTTTCACCGACCTGAATGTCTATGCTGTTGGACGGCTGGTCAGCAACCCGGCTGCGGATATAGAGAAGATCACCACCGACTGGGTATCCCTTTATTTTGGTGAAGACAGTCTGATGAAGCAGACCCTGACCCGTGTCCTCCTTAATTCGCATAATACTACGCGCAAGGGTTTATACATCAGCGAGTTTGCAAAATATGACGTCCGGGCTCTCGGTCTGGAGCCTCCTCCGATGCTCTGGATATTCGAATGGGATATTGTGGGTGGATCGCCTTCGGTGTTCAGCAACATTTATTTCATTTCGAAAGAACACATCAAAGATGCCATTGCCGAAGGCTATGAGGCCGCGGGGGAAGTTGGGCAAATGATGGAGGATGTAAGCAAGGTTAAGCGGCAGGTGACCCGGAACCTGGATCATTTCGAGACTTTCGAGGCCTCCTTGTCCTATCAGCAGAACCTGTTCACCACACTGGCGCATTTTCGGAAATACATGCTTACGTATTATCAATGGATGGCTGCCGGCGGGAACGGGAACAAACTAATCTGGCAATCGACCCTGATTGATTACAAAGGCGCCGAAAAAATACATGCCGGGAAATATACAGGCAGTCTGGATTTTCCTGCATACAATTTCCGTGAAGCGAATGTGGCAACAAAAATCGCCCAACGAACCGATTTTACGATCTGGTTTGCCAGAATCCTGGCCCTGATATTCATCCTGGCCTTTAAATCAGGGACTCCATGGGTCCAGCAATATTTACCCTCGTTTCCGGGAAGAAGGGCAGCAGCCATGCTTTGGTTTGGCACTTTCAAACCCTCGGGAAGCGGCGGCACCAGCTGTGAACGCGCCGATACCGCACCGTTGATCCTGTTCTCATTTGTATATATCATTCTGGCTTTGTCGGTTTTTACTTCCTTTGCGGCACCGGTTTTCGTGTGTTCACTAACCGTATTGACGATATTATACATTGGGTTAAACTTAACGCTGGCTGCAAAACCCGGAAATTGCGATCAGGTGGCTAAAATTGTCTCTTTACTCTCCCCTTCTCTGATGTTTCTTGGAATACTGATGATGTTCACTGCCTGGCGCGGCCCCACGGCTTTCTGGTATTTCTTCTGGACCTCGGCATCGTTCCGGATTGCGTTCCTGATGATTTTTGTACTCTTTGTGCTCCGGGCGTGGTACACCTGGGCAGTCACCTTAACAGCGGCACTTCATCATCCGGTTGCAAAATCAACCGGAATCATGCTTTTCATACAAGGATTTCTGTTCGTTACCGGAGGCGGCGTGGCTTCTTATTTCAGTTTCGAAAAAACGCTGTCCGTTCTGAATGACGAATTGATGCTTCTGCCAGGCGGCCTTTCAAGGATCCTTGGAATTACCACGCATCTCGAAATCCCCCAGAATATTCCGACCCTGGTTATGTACCTTGGGCTGGGGCTGGTGATTGCGGGAGGTGCGGTTCTTTGGGTGAAGAGGCGGAAGACGTGAGGCGTGAGGCGGAAAACGTGAAGCGTGAGGCGTGAGGCGGAAGAGTGAATAATGGCAAAGTGAAAGAAATACGGTGATATGGATAATATGGAGCCCCGGATTGAAATTTTAAATGAAAAGAAATTAGTTGGCAAAAGAATGCTGATGTCCTTTTCAGACAACAGGACCTATGAGTTGTGGAGAAGTTTTATGCCCAGGCGAAATGAGATTAAAAACAACATCGGTACCGAGCTTTATTCCATGCAGATTTATGCCCCTCTATTTTTTGATCATGTTGATCCGAAACGGGAATTTGAAAAAATGGCGGCGATGGAAGTTGCGGATTTTTTTGCCGTACCTGAAGGGATGGAGACTTTTACGTTAACCGGAGGTCTGTACGCCGTATTTTTATACAAAGGAGCTGCAAGCGCCGCGGCTGATACTTTTCAATATATCCTGGGCACCTGGCTGCCGGCTTCGGAATATATGCTGGATAATCGCCCTCATTTTGAAATTCTGGGTGAAAAATACAAACGGGAAGACCCTGATTCTGAAGAAGAATTGTGGATACCGGTCAAATTAAAGAACCGTCAATGAAAACCAGACTGTCAGTAATATCTATTTTTTGCAGCATTTTAACAGCGATATCCTCATATGGCCAGATCAGGATAATCGATTCACCTAAAGATCAGGTAATTAAATTCGAAAATTCCCATATTGGTTTTACCCTGAATTACCACAACCGGTGTGAGATAACCAAGCTTGTGGTGAACGGGGAACCGGTTATTACATCGGCCGGCGGGATGGTTTCGGAGATCCGCACGGCAGCGGACACTTTCTCTACCGGCCGGTTGACAGCATCCCCGCTGGTGGAAACCGGAACTGGCCGTGTAGCTTTGAAGAATATCAGGTACGGCGATGAGGGCTCCGCAGTGTTCGAAACCTGGACATTCAGGCTCAGCGAAACCGACATCATCTGGGAGATTGACAGGACGGTACCGTCGGCATTTGTGGCTGAGGAGACAGCCTTTCCGGCCGTCCGGTTTTCCAATATCGGCACCTGGGAAGGGGCAAATACCGGGTATGGCGGTCTGGCCTGGTTTTACCTGTTTAATGAAAAATTGTGCACTTACGGGGTACATTCGGGCGAGGCTGCTTTTTGGAACGATAAAACAGGTAACGGCTTGAAAATTAAGGCTTCGGCAGCCGGACAACAGACTGCCTCAAAATTTTGCCGTTCGGCTTCGGATGAACTGGTGTGGTCGGTTTCGCTGTCGGAAAAGGAGATGGTTTACCGTTATGACAGCGATACCAAAAGGAGAAGGTTCATCCGTAAGAAGACCGATGTATGGGCACCCGTGACTGTTCCGGCCGGAACCACAACAGAAAGCGTAACCTTTTCCTGGCTTAATTACCGGGAAGAATCAAATCGCGGAAACCTTGTTGGCATCAATGGCGGTCAGGTGTCGAGGCTGCTCAATACGATCGCTCGGATCGGGGTGATCGATGCCCGGCTTTTCGGCGGCAACAGCTGGCATACTCCGTATGGCCCGGTTTGCCTTCATGAGCAATATATCGGCCAGATGGGAATCGCCATCAACGACCCGCAATATATTGAAGGCTATAAAGAATGTCTGGATTATTACCGCGATCATGCCATCCGGCCTGATGGAAGGGTGATTTCACGGTGGGCCTATGACAACAGTGATGCCATGGCCGGCACCGCAACGCCGGAAGGATTTTATGAAGCCCAGTGGGGGTATCTGTTTGATTCGAACCCGGATTTTGTAATCAATGTGGCGGATCTGTACAACCAGTGCGGCGACCTTGACTGGGTGAGGAATCAGAAAGCAGCCTGTGAGGCGGCGCTGGAGTATCTCCTGCAGAGGGATTCCGACGGCGACCAGCTGGTGGAGATGATGACCAACGACCATTCAGAGCGAAAGGGCAGCGACTGGATCGATATTATCTGGGCCTCCTACGAAAACGCCTTTATCAATGCCGAACTTTATCAGGCGCTCAATCTCTGGTCGGATATCGAGCAGCAGCTCGGCGACATAAAAAGTGCAGAGCGGTACACCGCTTTTGCCGGCAATCTGAAAAAAAGCTTCAACAAATCAACGCGCGAGGGTGGTTTCTGGGATGAAAAAAATCAGTGGTTCGTTCACTGGCTTGATAAGGACGGATCGGTTCATGGAAATAACCTGGTAGTTCCGGTCAATTTTATGGCCATCGCCTACGGACTGTGTGATCAGGATTCAAAAAAAGCGGCCATCCTCGACCGGATAGAAAGCCAGATGCAGAAGGAAAACCTCTTTGCGTGGCCGATCTGCCTGTACACCTACGAGCCCGGTGAAGGCCTTGAGTACCAGTACCCTTTCCCCAATTATGAAAATGGCGATATCTTCCTTTCGTGGGGAGCCATGGGGGTGGAAGCCTATGCGGGGTACAAGCCCGATCTGGCTTTGAAATATATTCAAAACATCCTCACCCGGTACGAGCAGGACGGGCTTGCCTTCCAGCATTACGGCAGGCTAAGGCAGGATGGTCTGGGTGATGACATCCTGGCCGGCAACAGCCTGGCCATCGTCGGACTCTATAAATCGATTTACGGTATCAACCCAATGTATAACAGGCTGTTGTTGAACCCGCATCTGCCCGGAAAGATGGACGGAACTGAGCTCAATTATACTTTCAGAGGGGAACGGTTGAAAATCAAGCTTGAAAAGACTGCGAGATCGGTTAGAGGTTATCGGTTAGAGGTTAAGGCTGCGCGGGAATTTGGAGTCCGGTTTGACCGGGGAGTACTTGAATATTTTGAGGGCAGTGCGAACACGGCATGCTTGGTAGCTGATCCGAAATCAGATGGCACACTTTCCCTGGAAATAATAGGATGCGAACCGGATGAATTGCATTGGATACAGAATTCGACCGGCAAGAGGGGCACGGTAACCTATATCGTCAGCAACCTGATCCCGAACCAATCCTACACGCTTTACCTCGACGGACGAGCGCGAAAAACTTTACTGGCCAGCCCGGAAGGCTACCTCCAATTAAAGGTTAAAACTAACCGACAATTTAGACCCCTGTCACTGAAGATCGTGAAGCGTGAAGCGTGAAGCGGAATAACGGGAAGATCGTGAAGCGTGAAGCATGAAGCGTGAAGCATGAAGCGGATCCTGATTGTGAAGTCCCGCCCGCTGAAAAGCAGGCGGGACTTTTTAATTAAAAGGCTTAAATTAGCAATCATGAAAACTACCTGCACCACTCGCTACGCCGTTCATCCGCAAGATTTCAAAACCTATGATACCCAACGTATCCGGGATGAATTTTTAATAGAAAACTTATTCGAGGATGATAAAATCAACTTCGTCTATTCTCATTTCGATCGTTTCATGGTTGGCGGAGCGGTACCGGTGTCCGGGCCCCTGCCACTGGAACCGGTAGATCAACTTAAATCGGAATACTTTCTGGAACGGCGTGAACTGGGGATCATCAATGTAGGGGGGACCGGCAGGGTTGTTACTCAAGATCAGACGTTTGAATTGCAATACAAAGAGGCTCTTTACCTGGGGCGGGGAACCCGTGATGTGTTTTTTGAGACCGTCAAGTCCACTGATCCGGCCCGCTTTTATCTGAATTCGGCCACTGCCCATCAATCCTACCCTGCCAAACTGGTGGTTCTGAACGAGGCCAATGTGCTGCACTTGGGAGGCAAAAAAACCTCTAACGAAAGGCAGGTGAACCAATTGATAGTTAAAGAGGTAGTTCCAACCTGCCAGTTGCAGATGGGACTGACGGAACTAAAACCCGGGAGCGTCTGGAATACGATGCCCGCTCATACGCATGAACGGCGCATGGAGGCCTATTTCTATTTTGAATTGCCCGACTGGCAGTCAATCTGTCATTTTATGGGCCGTCCCGAGGAGACCCGGCATGTGTTCATGAAAAATGAGCAGGCCGTTCTTTCCCCTTCCTGGAGCATCCACAGTGGTGCCGGAACCACCAATTATTGTTTCATCTGGGGAATGGCCGGGGAAAACCTGGATTATACCGATATGGATCCTGCCACGGCGGATCAGCTCAGGTAATGCAAAATCAATAAAAGCCTTTAAAATGATAGCTGATTTGTTTGATTTAAGCAACAAGGTTGTCCTGATTACAGGCGGGACCAACGGTATCGGGCTGGCGATCGGAAAAGTGCTTGGACAAGCCGGTGCCAGGATATGCGTCAATGGCCGGTCGGAAGAAAAACTGGCCGCCTGCAGGACCGAATACCGGGCGGCTGGTGTGGAAGTGTACCCCTTTCTTTTCGATGTGACCGACGAGCAGGCCGTGAATTCCGGCATCAGCAAAATCGAACGGGAAGTGGGTCCGGTTGATATCCTGGTAAACAATGCCGCGATCATCAAGCGGATCCCGATTTTGGATATGGCCATCGCTGATTTTAAAGAGGTTATTGAAGTCGACCTGGTGGCTCCACTGATCGTGGCCAGGCGGGTTGCCCCGGGGATGATCGCCAGGCGAAAAGGAAAGATCATCAATATGTGCTCCATGTTGAGTGTGTATGGCAGGAACACCGTTTCGGCCTATGCATCGGCGAAGGGCGGGTTGAAACTGCTGACGGCCAATATGTGCTGTGAGTGGGCCAGGTATAATCTGCAGATCAACGGAATAGGTCCCGGTTATATCGCTACCGAGCTGACAGTTGCGATCCGTAAGGATGGACATCCGTTCAATGACCTGGTGATGACCCGCACCCCGGCCGGCCGGTGGGGCGAACCGGAGGATGTTGCGAATGCCGCGCTGTTCCTGGCCTCCAGGGCGAGTGATTTTGTTAATGGCCATATCCTTTATGTGGATGGAGGTATCCTGGCGAACTTTGGCTATGTAAAGGGTGAAAATGATGTATAAAGGATTCTTGCTATTCGGATGCTTGTTTGCATGCATTTCCGGTTCAGGACAGAATTCCTCCTTTATCCTGAAGAATGGTTTGACCTCTGCCCGGACTGAGGAACCTGTTGTCATCACCCGTGCTGAACTGGAAAAGAAGTGCGGCCTGTTCACCGCAAAAGAGATCCCGGTTTTAAGGCTTCCGGATGGACAGGTAATACCCTCTCAGACAGATGATTTAAACGGTAATGGACAATGGGATGAACTGGCCTTTGAGGTGAATATTGGAGCCCTTTCAAGCCTCCTGATTTCCGTTAGCCGCGTACCGGTGGAAAAGGCTCCGGTGTTTGAAAAAAAGACACAGGTCTATCTGGGGGAGAAAAACGGCGACGGTAGTTTTTCCGAAGTTTTTAAGGCTGATGCACCGCAGGGTCTGGCCGGTTTTCCTACCCGGTATCAATCGGAAGGGGTGGGCTGGGAGAATGATAAAATTGCATTCCGGGTGTATTTCGATTGCCGAAATGCAAAGGATCTGTTCGGCAAACTGCAGTCCGGACTGATTCTCCACAAGGCAGGCATGGGCGAATATACTGACTATCATACCCTTGCCCCCTGGGGGATGGATATCCTTCATTGCGGCAGTTCGCTGGGAGCCGGGGGGCTGGCACTCCTCGACAACGATTCGCTCTTCAGGCTCGGATCCACCGCGGTTTATCAGTACCGCCAAATTACGGAAGGGTCGGTGCGCTCCATCTTCGAGTTAAAATACGGGGGATGGAAAGTCAGGGATCGGCAATATCAGGCAGTCGAGCGGATTACCCTCTGGGCAGGCAAATACTGGTTCCGGTCGGAGGTTACCGTCACCGGTATTTCCGGAGAAAAGCAGCTGGCCACCGGAATTGTAACCACTAAACTCGACACAGATCCGGTTCAGTTTCTGGCTAATCCTGAATTTACGACCATTCTCACCTACGGAAAACAGTCACTCAACAATGATATCCTGGCCATGGCTGTCCTCGCACCAACGGCCGAAGTGGGGAAAATTGCCCGGACCAGCAAAACGGATTTTTATCAGTTAGGTTACCAGACTGTTCCGGCGAAAAATTTCAGCCAGATCATCTCCGATACCTATTATATCAGTCAGAGGACAAAAAGCGGCACTCCTTCCACGCATTACTTTTTCGCCATGTGGGGGCTCGAAGATTCAAGATGGAATGAGGTTGGGAAGGTGAAAGAATATATTCGTGAAGAGGCGGAGAGGATAAGCAGGCCGGTGAATATTGAATGGTTAAGAGAGGTCAGGATTTTTAAGAAGAGCGTGATTAAAAAGAGGATGACGGATGCAGCCCTGTGGCAGCTGAAGCACCCTAAACATGACAGGTACGACTGGACCAACGGGGCATTTTATGCCGGTTTGATGGCCGCTTATGAAACTACCCGGTCGAAGGAGATTTACCAGGCACTCATCAAGATGGGTGATGACAATGGCTGGAAACCCGGCAAGCGCCTGCATCATGCGGATGATTACGCCATTTGCCAGACGTATATCGATCTGTACCGGTTGACAAAGGATCCGAAAATGATCGGGCCCACCATCGATTCCATTAATAAGATGATGGCTGTGCCTTACCCAACCGGCGGTATCAGGAAAATATGCTGGTGGTGGTGCGATGCGCTTTTCATGGCTCCCCCGGCATTGGTCAAGTTGGGACTTACCCTGGGAAACAAAAGCTACCTCGACTTCAACGACAGGCTGTACCGGGAAACCGTCGATCTGCTCTGGAACGAGGAGGAGAGCCTGTTTGCCCGCGATCTGAATTATGTTTGGGGCTTTCCGGAAAAAGATCTCAAGGAGGCGAACGGCCGAAAGGTATTCTGGAGCCGGGGCAACGGATGGGTGATGGGTGGACTGGCCAGGATCCTGAAGGAATTGCCGGTTGATTACCCTAACCGCGGCTTTTATCTGGACCTGTTCAAAAATATGGCGAAGAGGGTGGCATCTCTTCAGCAATCCGATGGGCTGTGGAGGGCCAGTCTGCTCGATCCGCAATCATATCCCGGCGGCGAGGCCAGCGGTTCAGGGTTTTATTGCTATGCCATGGCCTGGGGAATCAATAACGGGATTCTGGAAAAAGACGTTTATTTACCGGTAGTGGAGAAAGCCTGGGCCGGACTGAATTCTTTGCTCACCGCTGAAGGATATGTGGGCTGGGTTCAACCCATCGGGGCCGACCCGCAGAAGAATTTCTCACCCGCCAGCTGGGAGGTTTATGGAACAGGCGCATTCCTCCTGGCCGGAAGTGAGGTGATAAAATTGTAGAGACAGATAATTATCTGTCTCTACCGAACATTTGAGAGACAATCCTGATCAAATACCTTAACCATGGTTCAAAAGTTTATCACAATTATAACCTTCATTCTGCTGTGCGGGATGGGAAAACCTTCCTGCGCCCAAAATCCGGTAATTATCAAGGCGACAGAGTGTAAGGGTGGAGGACTGGATCCCTATTATGCCCACTATTTTGACCGGTTTGATGTGAACGCGATCTATTCCGCCCCCTCAAAAGAAAAGTCCGTATTAACCGCGACTTTTTCCCTGACCGCAATTCCGCAGTATCCCAGCGTTCAGATTGAAGCACATGGTGATGAAGATGCCAGCCAACCTTGCAAAATCTCCATTTTGATCAATGATCAGGTCATATTTACCGGAGACGCCGCGTACCTGTATAAATGGGAGGTGAAAGAATACCCGATTCCGGGCGGTTTATTGAAGCCGGGCGTTAACTCCATTACCATCATTAATGAAATGGAAAAGGGAGTTGCCGGAAATGTTCCCTGGCTGATGATTTACCGGGCAGCCATCGGGGAAAGAGGATTTGAGCTCGAACCCGCCAACACTATTTTTCGGAATTTCTATGTAAAACTTCCGGGGGTTAAAAAAGAGATCCCCGAACCCTTGAAAAACGGTGAAAAACCCGGATTCAGCTTACGTGGAACCAAAGGTTGGAACTGGACACCCGAACAAACCTTAAAGGAGATCCCCTATTTCAAAAAGTTCAGGTTCAATTTCTACATGAATTGCTATACCTCGATGTTTGATTTCCCGAACCGCAACGAATGGTGGAAGCCATTGCCACCCAAGCTCATATCTGGTTATGAGGAAATTGTAAAACAGTGCCGGGCCAACGGGATTGAGTTTTGTTTCTCCCTGAATCCCAATTTCATGGCCGACAAGGAATTTAATTATGATGACAGGGAGCATATCGAAATTATCTGGGCCCATTATAAATGGATGGCAGGATTGGGCGTAAACTGGTTTTGCGTCAGTCTCGATGATATCAGCAAAGGTCTCGATGCCGGCGGTCAGGCCCGTTTTGTGAACCTTTTATTGAAAAGGCTGAAAAAACTGAACCCTGAGGCTAAAATGATTTTATGCCCGACTGTTTATGCCACCGCTCATTACGAAGGAAATGACGACAACATTAACTACCTCAGGCAGTTGGCCAAAGAATTGGATCCGGAGGTCTATTGCTTTTATACCGGTCTCGACTTTTGCGGTCCGGTGACTACTGAAAAAACGAGAGAATTCAAGGATCTGATCAATCACCGGATTATTATCTGGGACAACTATCCGGTCAATGACGGTATGCAGTCGATGAATCTGGGGCCGCTTGTTTTAAGGGATAAAGACCTTTGCACGGTTGCCGATGGTTACATGGCAAACCCGATGAAAACACAAAGCGAATTCAGCCGGATTGCGTTAAACACCTGTGCCGATTATGCCTGGAACCCAAAAGAGTATGATCCCGAACGGTCGATCGGGCAAACGATTTTAAACTTGACTGATTCACCCGAACAGGCTAAAACGCTCAAGGATGCGACAGACATTTATTTTGGCTGCTTTATCGGCCAGTCTGATCATTACTGGTATGCGCGGAATCCGGCCCGCGTATCCTTTGAGGCCCTTACGAAACTGAAACATTCGTATGTGCCGGCCCATGCATTTGTGGAAAACCTCAAACGGGTACAAAACGATTTAAAAAGATATTTTCCGGGCATGTATGTGGCAGAATGCCAGACGATTCAGATTGATATTGACTGGATGGAAAATCAAATGAATATTATTTATCCTTAACCCCAACCCATGAAAGCAAAAAATATAGGCAGATCAACATCTGGTAGAGACAGATTATTATCTGTCTCAACGATTTTCATCATTGCATTGGTCCTGAGCAGTTTTCAGAAAAACGATCCGGTCCGTTTTTATAAAGGCAACCTTCATACCCACTCCTACTGGAGCGATGGGAACACCTTTCCGGAGGAAGTCACGCGCTGGTACCGCGACCATGGGTATCAGTTCCTGGCCATTACCGATCACAATCTCCTTCAGGAGGGCAGGAAAACCAAGGTTATCGGCAAGGATACCGTGGTTCTCAGGGAGTTGTCGAAGTTCCGCTCCGAATTTGAAAAGCCGGGTGAATTCCTGCTTTTAAAGGCTGAAGAGATAAGCGACTCCTCTGAAAAGAGACCAGTCCACCTGAACGGATTCAATCTGAACCAGGTAGTTAAACCCACCGGAGGGGCGACGGTGGAAGAATGCACAATTGCCGATTTCAAGGCTATCCATAAGGCGCTTGAATCATCGGGGAACGCGGAATGGATAACCATTAACCATCCGAATTTTGGATGGGGACTGACTGCCGATGCACTGGCTCACAGCGGCTCCCGGTTTTTTGAAGTGTATAACGGGCACCCGTCGGTCCGGAATTACGGCGATTCCACCCATATCGGAACAGAAATGATGTGGGATATAGCCAATAAATGGAGAATGGATCACGGAGAGAAGCTCCTGTTGGGCATTGCCACCGATGATGCCCACCAATATGACAAGTATGAAATCGGGAAGGCCAATCCAGGAAGGGGCTGGACGATGGTCAGGGCTTCGGAGCTGACCCCCGCGGCATTATATCAGGCGATGCTTGCAGGTAATTTTTACGCCTCAACCGGAGTTGAACTAATAGATTTTCAAAGCAGTAAAAAAGGGATTTCCATCCGGATCAAAGGGAAAAAGGGTGTTAATTATACCACGGAGTTTATCGGGTGGCTGAAAGGCAAGGATCAGCCCCAAATCCTGAAAACGGTTAATGGAACCAAGGCATCCTATCGCCTGAATGGCAAGGAACTGTTTGTCCGGGCAAGGATTTTATCAGATAAAGCCAAGGAGAATCCCTTTGCCAAAGGGGACCTGGAGATGGCGTGGGTGCAGCCGGTGGGAGAATGACGACCTTATGCGAAATGTACGGTGGCAACAAGGTTTTTGGTGGAATGGAAATGATAGATCATGTCGCCGGATTTGAGGGTGACTTCTTCTTTGTCAACCAGCAGGGACAAATCCTCTTGATTACATGAATTTTTGAGGAAATTGGCCATCAGCATGGCTTTTTCGATCCCGTCGCCGCGGCCGAAATTCCAGACTTCATCAGGCTGCGCCAGCCGTTGGGCATCGTATATTGAGTCATTTGGAAGCACCGATATGAGCAAGTTTGCTTTCTCAGGAGTATTGCCTTTGAGGCCCTCCAGTGAAACGGGATTCCTTTCCAATGCCGCCTTGATGAATGGTCGCCAGTCAATCTTATCCATCTGCCGGTAGGCATAGAGAGCAAGTAAAGCAGTTTCATTTTCGGCCGCTTCCGAGGAAATAAGGTCCATGATTTCCGAACGTTCCTGATTGATGTTGATATTTAAAATACCTGCCCGCACAAACTTTTTGCCTGCCGGCGGGAGTTGCGGAAGCGTGGTCAGGTAACGGGCCAGATCATGGAAGAGTAATTCAATGTTAGCCTCATTGTTACACTGGTTTTCGTTGGCCTGTTCAAGGAAGTGATCCCTGATGTTTTCAATGGTTGCCTCCTGATTTTTCTCCAGATAATCTTCAACTTCCTGAATGATGATGCGATTTTCGATTGGTGCCAGGCTGAATTCCTCATCGTCAATCTCCCGGATCAGCAGATTTCGTGAAGGTCCTGAAAAGCTGTGCTTGGTGGAATGTTCATACTCGAAAACGGTTTCAAGGCCGACATAATAAACATGCGAATTAAAAAAGTGCCGGTATTGGAAGCACTTTTTGAAATTCATATGATAGCGTAGGAAATTGATGAAAATCACGGGAGAAAGATCTGTGGTCAGGAATTTCGTGAGTTTATCTGAAAAATTCCGGTAGGCCGCCGGGTCGATGGTGGCCGTTTCATACATATAGTGAATGTGGCCTGACAGGTGAGAGACAATGGTTACTTTTTCATTCTCCAGGGCCCTGCGGGCGCGCGTTGACAGGGAGGTTCCGTTAAACCACATCTTTTTTGTGACAATCCGCCTATTGTTGGTGAGCATACCCTCATGGATATCGATGAAATTCTGCGAGTGCAGGGGGGTACCCATCATAAATATATGCTCAAGCGGGATACGGCCCACGATAAAAAGTGCGGCAGCATACAATACCGACAACGATACACACTCCCCCGCCCCGCTGCTGAAGGATTCCTTGTATCGGAATGCGGTCATAGCCTCCACGGTTTCCGTTTTCCAGTAAGGTATCTGATCGCCGGCATATTTGTCCAGTCCGAAATGCCGGCGGATATCCAGGTCGAAATAGTATTTATCGCCTTCGTAACCAAACAGGGCGTTCGATTGCCTCAGCAGGCCCATGTCCATAAAACTGCTGAACCGGCTGATTTCGGTATCCTTGGCCGTCAGTCCCCAGGTATCCAGATCAAGGTTGAATACATAATGTTCCATGATGTATTGCTTGATCCGGTTAGCCTTATAATTGAATGATTTACGGGTGATTCCCTCAAACCAGGGATCCTCGCGCCATGTCCAGATGATCGGGCTCATGATGTTAGCCAGGAGGAGCGGGTACATCAGATCCGGAAAAATAAACAGCTCCATGTCGGATAATGATACCGCTGAAGAATATTTCTCCAGGGTTTCCTTGTTTGACCAATCGGGGTTAAGCGTCATTTATTGTTCCTGATTTCGAAAATCGAGGGCAAAATTAAGGAATAAAAAAACCTTAGCCCCTGTATTTGACGATTCTGATTTTGCATTTCCACTGTTTAAGGTCAGAAATCTGTCAAACATTAAAATATTTTGATTTTAATGTAAGGAAAGTCATTCAGGGTCACCATGACTATCTGGATTTGGAATTGTACAGGATCCTGTCGGAATAGGAGTGGAAGTAATGATGCAGCTCTCATCGCTGCTCCATAAATCGGATTCAAAATGCTTCAACAGGTCGGGCTGGGTGTGAATCTTATCGAGCCTCCATTCGCAAAGCATTTTCAACCGGTATAAAACATTGGAAGTTACCCGGTTGTGCACGGCCTGCCAGATCCGGTTGACAAACTTCTTTTTTGCCCAGTCCTTTTTACCGTAGAAATTAAATCCAACGATTACAAAAAGTTTGGTCGGACCGGTTTCGCCCAGTTCAGCAATGGTCGACCGCACATACATGGAAAAGAAACCGATCGGGTAACCGCCGCTGCACTTATACAGGAGGTACCGGGCATTATCGAAATCGAAACTGTCGGGGATCGATTTAAAACGGATGGCATTCATCAGGAACAAGGGGATCAATTTGAATCCCATCAGGCTTTTCATGCCAAACGGGTACTTCGACCAGCCAAAGGGCAATATCCTGATGTTCTCAAGCTCATCCATAATGCGGTCGAACCGTGCGATATAATTTGGCCAGCAGGTGCTGTCGCCGCTCCACTTCAGGAGCTCATTGAAAACATAGCTGGGGGGGGCATTCACGTCAATCTGATGAATGTTTAGGATCGTGAAATTATCAGGCTTGATCCCCAGGCGCTGGAGGATCCTTTTGTTGTAATTGTCGCGGTCACCGGCATTCTGGAAGCGAAGCAACGTATCGGGTCCCGGTTTACGCAGGAGAAAATACCAGATATCCCCGAGAACCCCCGGGCTGCGTTTGGGTGGATGGATATTTGAAGGCCGGTTCGGCATGATGGATTATGGATCTCCTGATGATATAAGACGTGAAATTACACAAAGATTTTCCACGCAGGATTTTTTTCATGATCTTACCCCTATTTCAGTAGACCGGCCGTGTTCCAAATTTGCTGGTTTTCATCCGGATCAGATTTTTGATCAGTTTCATTTTTAACCTGAAACCGGTAAGCTCCACCATTCCGATAGCCGCTTTGCTGATCCGGTCGGTTTTGCGAATAATATCTGTCACGGCACCGGCCATTTTCGGCAGCCGGTCCCCCATGACCCAATCGATATTATCCTCTTCATTAAGCAGGTACACCGGGTTGGAAATGAAATTGATCAATGGCACCCCAGCTTCATACCAGTCGCCACCGTCGGTTGGCGGATAATCCCCCAACGGTCCTTCGGGAGGCAGCAAAAACACCCGGTCGACGGAATTAGCCCGTACACTTTCGAGCACTATTTCCACCATTTGCTTATTGAACGGGACAAAAATCCCGGTTCCTTCCGGCCGGCCACTGAATACCAGTTCTCCTGAAGCGTTTTCAACCGCCTCTTTTGCAATGTGTTCGATGGTGATTTCCAATGCAACTTTCGGAACAATTGTATTCTGATGAATGTTGATAAAGGTGCGGGTTCCGAGTGATCCATAAAAATGTCCCGCCGTAAAGAGGATCAATAGGGTCCGCTGATTATTCCGGATTTCAGCAAAATGTTTGGCCACTGCCAAAACCACGGAGCAGCCCGATGCATCTTCTACCGGAGAGCTAAATGGTGAATCATGATGGCAGTGAACGATGACGGTTTCTTCGGTTTTGCCGGGAATCGTACCCATAATGTTATGGGTAACAGCAGGATTATGGCTGCCGGTGTGAATCATCCTGACCCGTGTTTCGCCTTGTATGGCTAATTCGCGGAGCCTTGGACCCTCCTCCCGGCTGACCCAGAAACCCGGCAGCGGCTTGTCCAGGATATTCTTCTCCTTAAATCCGTAGGGAGCATACATGCGATAAGAGCCTCCCGGCTGATCTTTAAGAATCCCGATAAAACCAATGGCGCCTTTTTTCCAGGCTTCTTTATAGAAATGCCAGTTTATCCTGACCCAGGTGGCCGGATGCCTGATATCACGGAGGTTACTGTCGGGATCGTATTCCCCGAGCGAAAATTTCGCAATCAACTTAACATCAAGCATCGGGAAAGAAATATCGGTTAAAACAATTTTCCCTGTCCAGTCGCCTCCCTGAAAAAACTTTGCCGGATCGGCATACACCAGATTTCCTTCAATTCCGCTGTCTGGGGTATAAGCGCTGTAGGGTATCCATTGGACCTGTAGTGGCTTAAACCCATGACCGTCATCTATTTCCACGATTGCTTTTTGAGTTTCGCGACAAACTACCGGGATGGGTTCCTTGTGAACATCTACGAGACCGAATTCCAGGAGCCGGGCCATCAGGTATTCTTCGTTTTTAAGGCCAGCCTCACTTCCGGCCCGCCTCGGGCCAAATCCTGACATGTCCTTAATCCATTTCATCATTAAGGTTTGGTCAAACGAATTGCTTGTCGGATTTTCCATTTTTAGCGATTTTAGGTGTAGATTTGACGGCTTAGTAAAGCTAAGTTAATTGTTTCAACCTAATAATCAAGATGTTAATAAATTAACATCAAAATAAACCAACAATGGATATCAAGGGAAAAATAGTTTCCATCCTGCCAATGGCATCTGGAACCTCTGCAAAAGGCGCGTGGAAAAAACAGGAATACATTCTGCAAACCGAAGAACAATTCCCTAAAAAGATCTGCTTCGTGGTTTGGGGCGAAAAGATCGATGAATATGCCCTGAAAAATGGAGACGGCGTGGTCGCCTCGGTGGATATCGAAAGCCGGGAGTTTAACGGTCGGTGGTACACCGATGTGAAGGCCTGGAAAGTGGTGAAAGAATCTAAAGGCGGTGAGGCAGAAAATGATTTCGCTGCCCCATTGCCTCCGGTTCCTTCGGAGGAGGAGGGGATTGGGGACGATTTGCCTTTTTAGCGTGAGGCGTGAGGCGTGAAGCGTGAGGCGGAGTAGGGTTCGAAACCTTTGCCGGAATCAGGTAAGTTGTTAATTGTAAAGTATTTCCTACTTTTAGTTTACAATCAGTTACGTTAACAACCTGAAACGCTCATGAAAAAAACGAAAAACAGAGGACTTGGGCTATCCATCATCCGTAAAAAAGTTGAGGAGGAATTGCGGCGGAGCGAGGAAAAGTACCGCCTGGTATTCGAGAATGTCCAGGATGGATATTTCGAAGTTTCGCTGGCAGGCACCATTCTGGAAGTCAGTCCATCCATTGAGCTGGTATCTAACGGACAATATACGCGGGAAGACCTGATCGGCAAGCAGATGACTGACTTCTATGCCAATCCTGCAGAGAGGGCAGGTTATCTGGCAACCTTAAAAGCATTTGGATCGGTTACGGATTATGAGGTTGCCCTGCGCAACAGGGACGGCTCTTTTCTGCTCTGTGCCATTTCCTCCAAGATGTCGCTGGACGAGACCGGCCAGCCTGAAAAAATGATCGGAAGTATCCGGAATATCTCCGAACGGAAGCGGGCCGAGGAATTATTAAAGAAAAATGAGGAAAAGTACCGGAGCATTTTTGAGAATGTGCAGGATGGTTATTTTGAGGTTGCATTCGACGGAACCATCCTGGAGGTCAGTCCGTCCATTGAAATGATCTCGAACGGACAATACCGGCGTGAGGACCTTTTGGGAAAATCGATGTTCAGCTTTTATGCAGATCCTGCCGAGCGCAATGCTTACCTGGCGACCATGCAGGAACGCGGAAAGGTTGTCGATTATGAAGTTTCCCTGCTGAACAAGGATGGCACTTTCATTCCCTGTGCCATATCATCTAAAGTCTTTGTCGACGAAAACGGAAAACCCGACAAGCTGATCGGAAGCATACGCAATATCACTGAGCGCAAGGTGATTGAATCAGAGCTAATAGCTGCAAAAAATAAGGCGGAGGAGAACAATCGCCTTAAATCTGCCTTCCTGAACAACATGAGCCATGAGATCAGAACCCCCATGAATGCGATCATGGGATTTACCGACCTGCTGATAGATTCGGAATGCGAAGATAAAAACCGGTACGCTTCCATCGTTTATCAGGGTACCAATCAATTGCTAAACCTGATTGATAATGTAGTATTGCTATCGAGGATGCAAAGCGAGAAATTGCCGGTTAACCTCACCCGTTTCAAACCGGCCGATGTGGTTCAAACGGTTTTCCGCATGTTTGATCTGCCCGAATTCAAGCTCGACCTGGCACTTTTTGTCACGATACCCGACGGACAGGAGGAACTGGTCATACATTCGGATTCGGATAAGATCAGCAAGGTACTGATCAATTTGGTTTCCAACGCGGTTAAGTATACACGCGAAGGAAGCGTCGAGATCGGTTTCACCTTGGTCGACCACACCATAGAATTCTTTGTAAAGGACACAGGAACAGGTATTTCCGAAACCGACCAGGCCAGGATATTTGATCCGTTTTACCGGGGCGATCAGGTAGTCAAGGCAGCCATCAGGGGAAGTGGACTGGGACTTAACATTTCCAAAATCCTGGTGGATATGCTGGGTGGCACGATTGGAGTAAAATCGGCTCCAAATGAGGGATCCCGCTTCCATTTTACCGTGCCTTTCACTGATTAACCGTTACCATGACCGTATTTTCACCATCTTCCCGGTGATGATTGATTTCCCGGCCACCAGCCTGTTCAGGTATATGCCGGGAGGAACAGGCTGGCCGTTTTCATTCCTGCCATCCCACTCGGTCAGGTGAATCCCGGCCGGCTGATTGCCCGATACCAGGGTCCTGATCCTGACCCCTTTCAGGTCATAAATCGTGAGTTCAACAGGCCCTTCACCCGGCGTGTAATATTTAAGGTTAACCTGCGTGCTGAACGGACTCGGGTAAGATTCATACAGGTTGGCCTGATCAGGGGTCAGGCCGATTTCAGTCCCCGACGAACCTGCCATCAGTCCGTCGGCAATGATCACATCATCGATATTCCAGCCGCCAAGTGAAGCCGAACTGTTGGTTTCGAGCTCAAAGATGATCCTGACTGACGGGTTATTATCAACAATGGCTGAGATGTCAATAATCTGTTCCGACCAGGCCGCATCAATCAGTCCCGCCTGATTTTCCCAGACAACCTGTCCGTTAACCTTGATCCGCGCATGATCGCTGATCCGGATGGTCAGCCACCTCATGAATTTCAGCCCGACCTTCTTCATCCCTGAACAATCGATCACCGGACTCTGCAGATAGTTGTATTCATTGGCCTGGTATAGCCCGTCCCAGCTGGTACCGTCATAGGAATCCCAGCCCATGTCGTTCCCCCAGCAATTGATTCCCGACCAGGCATGATCAGGATCCGAAGCTTTTCCGGCCGGGGTACCCAGCTGCCAGTCATCATGATCATTCGCCGTGGTTCCGTACGAGGCGTGCATCCACTCGCTGGCCCCATCTTCAAAATCATAGTAAAGGCCATGAATATTGTTCAATTTAAACTCAAACATGACCGAATACACACCATAGGCATCAATGTTACATAAGAATTCTGCCAGATAGGCTTTTGGCGTATCCGGTGAAAGTTTCAGGCTGAAATGGAATGAATGTGCTTCCCCGATATCCAGTTGATCCGTTGAATCGAGATCGGACACCATCTCAACATATTGATCCATAGTCCTGCATAATGCCTGTGGATTATGAATTTCCTGATGGCCCCGGTTGATCACCCGGAACTCGATGATTACCGTTTCCCCGTTATCAATGGCCCCGTTTTGGTTGCCCCCGGAATCATCCACCCGTATTCCGATGACCTCGAGTTTGGGGGCCTGAACCACAAGATGCACCTTCTCAATCCATCCTAATCCACCGTTATCACCGATGGAAACATTTATTTCCAGATCCTCGCCGTCGGGACATCGCGGATGGATTCGGAAGAGAGCCGTATCCGGTGATGTTTTTGAAGAATTGCCGGCAATGGCACCAAAGTACAGGCTATCTGAAATAAACTGGATGTATCTGTTTTCTGATGAGAGTTTTACATAAGTGCCGGAGGCACTGATACTGTTAAGGTTAGAAAGTGATAATGAAAACCCGAGATCCTCGCCCAGATTAATGATTCCATTACCGTTTCCCGAGGTACTTTCTGAATTTCCGTCCAGGACCTTCAACTCCAGCACCGTGAGGGTTGCAGCACGTTCGAGTTCAATATTCCAGTGAGTCAGGTTGTCGGCAGTAACAGTAACGGTCCGGGTAAGGGTCCTGTAACCTGGTGCCGAAACCTGAAAAGAATAATCACCCGGTTTCAGATACCGGTAATACCGTCCAAACAAGCTGTCAGCCAGTCGTGGCGGCACTTTTCCCTGGTTGTCAATCTCCGGGATGTCCACGGTGGCGGCAACCGGCAACCCGGTATACAAATCCGTGATCAGTCCGGTTACACCTGCCTTGTTAACCTGCCGGAGCATCGTCTTAAATCCTTTCAGGTTGCTCGTCGACATCTCGGGAATCACGCTGTAATCAGGGGCCTGACTGGTGCCGAGTTCAACGGTATAGGCAAGCGTATTGTGGTTAACATACAGGTAATCACAATATTCCCCTGCGGTAAAATACCAGCGGCCTCCCTGCATCAGGGTGTAATTTCCTGTCGGAGAGGTGATCGATCCGCTGATCAGGTTACCCAGATACACCATCGCTGCTGAATCAGGCGCCGCATCATCGATATGCGTCCAGGGATATAATACATACTGTCCCGAAGTATGATAGGAAAGGCTCATGATGGGAGGAAATTTTGCGGTAAAATCCCTGATTGCACGTGTTTCAGGTTCCGAAAAAGCTGCTGTTCCGTGATCGCCGGCAGGGGTCCAGCCAAACGAGTAATTCCGGTTCAGGTCGACCCCATGGGCATTGCCCCTTTGCATGGCTTCGCGGCCATCGGGGTTGGTCATCGGCACATACCAGATCTCCATTGAGTTGACCCATTGGGTGACTTCAGGATCGGTACCGTAATTATCCACCAGATAATTTATTTCATACAGTGCGATCTCCACACTATGAACCTCATTTCCATGATGATTGCCGGCAAAAAATAGAGGTGGTTCATCCTCGTCCACCTCAGGATTATCTGAAATTTTCAGGCAAAGGATGGCCCTTCCCAAAACGGAGAACCCGATGGTATCCAGCCGGGTGAAGGCCGGAAAACGGTTGGCTATCCCTTTCAGTGCGTCCAACGTGTTCTGATAATTATGAAAAGGGGGTATGCTTTTAAGCGACAACTCATCCTGATATAATTCCCTGAAGCTGTTGGCGATGAATTCCACCTCGGCACCTTCGATACCCAGATGGTTAATCTGATCCGGTCGTGCCAGCACCTCGATAGAAGAATCCGGATTTACATTATAAACCGTCACCCCTTTGTTCTCTATCGATCGGATAAGGCTGAAATCCTTCACATGGATACGATAAAGCTTCTGCTCCGACTCCTGTGCTGACAGGACCGGGGTTAGTGCAATTAACATAATCGATATCAGGACAATGTGTTTTTTCATGGCTGAGAGATAATATGCCAATATACGGTATTTGGCGAAATGTCACGTAATCTGGCGACATGTATGGTAGAGACAGATTATGATCTGTCTCTACACGACATCTGGCACAATGCACCACATAATTTATTATCTTTCCTCTACAAATCCCCCGATGCCATGAAAACGAAAGTTGTTTTTCTGATGATCAGCCTTGCCATGGTCCAGGCCGGATGCAAAAAGGATGTTTTTGAACTTCCGGAAGCGCTGGTCACATCGAAAACCAACCTGACAGCCTTATTTGATGACATCAACCAAAAGATCGTTCTTGCCAATGCCTATATCGGATCGGTCAACCTTGACACTGCGCTGATCCGTTCCAAACTCGTTGAGCTCGTGAACGGTTCGATGGACATCACGGATTTTGCCTGGATCAGTTCGTCCGGGATCATCCAACTGATTGAACCATCGCTTTATTACGGTTCGCAGGGGTTTGACATCAGCCAGCAGGCACATGTCATAAAAGCTTTCGAGACCAAACTACCTGTCCTGAGCGAAAGCTTCATATCGGTTGAAGGCTTCTATGCAAATGTTGTATTGCATCCCCTCGTTAAAAGCAATTCGGTTTCAGGGGCCCTGTCGGGACTGTTCTATCCGGAGCAGATGCTTGAAAATCTCATGAAACCGCTTTTTGAAGGCAAGGGCTTTGAGATGTGGGTAATGGAAAAAGGGGGGCGGATATTATACGACCAGGATGCCATGGAGATCGGCAGGAACCTGTTTACTGATTCCCTGTATACTGATTTTCCGGAGCTGCTGACTGCCGGCCATCAGATTGATGAAGGCGAGAGCGGGATTACGTCCTACTCCTTTTATAAAGGCGGAACCACAGAGGTGGTCACCAAGGATACTTACTGGACCACTTATACGCTTTACGGGACGGAATGGAAGCTGGTATGGGTGAAGGCGAGGTAGATGTGAGGACGTGAGGATGTGAGGACGTGAAGCGTGAAGCGTGAAGCGAAAGAAAAGAGAATTAATACCTTATTATATGAAAATATCGCAAAGATGGCGGCCGAGCGTAAACCTTATCCTGGCTGTACTGCTCTTTTCGCTGGTTTCGTGTAACCAACCGAAGCCTGATGTTGCGAACTTGCTGGCGGGCGGTCAGTGGATCGACCTTACATGGGATTTTCAGGAGAGTACCGTTTACTGGCCCACCAATGTAAAGTTTACTCACGACACCGTCTTTTATGGCATCAACGACAAAGGATATTTTTATTCCTCGTTTAAGTATGCGGCTGAGGAGCATGGAGGCACCCATTTTGATGCTCCGCTCCATTTCGCCCGGGGCGGAAGATCCATTGAGCAGATTACGGTTGAAGAGCTCACCGGTCCGGCCGTGGTTGTTGATGTGAGCGCACCATCGGCCGAAAACAGGGATTATGCAGTGACGATCGGGGACTTTGTCAATTGGGAACAAAACCATGGCAGGATACCGGACAGGACCATTGTTCTGATCCGTACCGGTTATGGTAAATGGTGGGGCAATCCGGAAAAATATACAGGAACACTTAAGTCTGGAATTGAAGGGGTTGCGGAGCTTCATTTCCCGGGACTGGGTCCTGAAGCCGCACAATGGCTGGTCAAAGAGAGGAAGATTAAGGCGGTTGGCATCGATACCCCAAGCATTGATTTTGGACAGTCGACGGATTTCATGAGCCACCGCATTCTTTGCGGCAGCAATGTTACGGCTTATGAGAACATTGCCAATCTTGAGCGTGTTCCTCCAACGGGCACTTACCTGATTGCTGCCCCGATGAAGATCAAAGGCGGCAGCGGATCGCCTTTGCGGTTGCTTGCATGGATTGGTTTGCCGGCCGGTAAAAAATAATTTCGATAATCAATTAGCGTTAAGACTTATCAGCTTTGCGCGGTTTGCGGAGGGGTCCCCGCCTTGCAGAGATCCTGCTAGCGTGACGGAGTTCCCGCCTGCGCGGGGATGACAATGCTCCGTATGGACGTTCTTCCGTCTTATCGTCTTATCGTCCTATCGTCTTCGGTCAGGTAAGCAGTCACCAACCTTGCCGGCGTGACATCAAACCCCGGATTACCTACCTGCGTTCCGGGCGGTGCGATGCGTTCGGAAGATCCGCCGATAAACAATACTTCTTCCCCACCCCTTTCCTCGATCTCCACGTCCTTACCGGTTGGAGTGGCGGCATCGAAAGTGGATGACGGGGCGGCAACATAAAAAGGGACATTATTATCGAATGCGGCCAGAGCCTTCAGGTAGGTCCCGATCTTATTCACCACATCCCCGTTAGAGGTAATCCGGTCGGCGCCGACAATCACCAGATCCACTTTTCCCTGTTGCATCAGGTGCCCCCCTGCATTGTCAACGATCAGGGTATTCGGGATACCATGCCCGGTCAGTTCAAACACGGTGAGTTTGGCGCCCTGGTTACGGGGACGGGTTTCATCCACCCACACATGCACGGGTATTCCGCTATCGTAAGCCAGGTAAACCGGTGCCAGGGCGGTACCATAATCCACGGTGGCCAGCCATCCGGCATTGCAGTGTGTCAGGATATTCACCGGCTCCCCGTTTTTTCGGGCAGCTATCTCACGGATAATGGCAAGGCCTTGATCACCAATAGCACGGGAGCGGTCGATCTCGGATTGTCGAATCTCAAGGGCTTTCTGGAGGAATCGTGAGGCGTGAAGCGTGAAGCGTGAAGCGGAAGAACGTGAGGCGTGAGGCGTGAGGCGTGAAGGATTGTCGGTTGCAGGTTGCAGGTTACTGGTTGTAAGGAGCATTTGGTTTACGGCCCAGGCAAGGTTTACGGCGGTAGGGCGTGTAGCTATTAATTGCTCAGCCATTTTCTGCGGAGAAGTCTCCCCGCGAGTTCTGGCCCTGACGTACATCGCAAAGGCAGCTGCCACTCCGATGAGCGGAGCACCGCGCACTTCCATGTCCTTAATGGCGCGTAAACCGTCCTCAAATGTGTTCAATTCCCGGATCACCAGTTCCCACGGCAACCTGGTCTGATCGATGTAAAGCACACGGTCGGTTGATGCTTCGTACCAGAGGGAGGTGTAAGGGAGGTGGTCGATGTTCATTTTTTACAATCATTGGCGAAAAAGGAAGATCGGCAGCAGTATCTTCCGTCTTCAACTTGTCAGTATTTGCTCAGCGCCTCGATCAAGGTAAAATCCCCGTTAACATGAATGGCCTGCATCCCTACGGATTCGGCAACCCTGACATTCATCTCACTGTCATCGATGAAAAGTGTTTCCTCTGGATTCAACCGACTGTTTTTTAATACTTTACAAAATATCCTTTCGTCGGGTTTGCGCATTCCGAGGTTGTGCGAATACCAGGCTTTATCCAGCAGGTGATCCAGGGATTCAATACCGAAATGCTTTTCCAGCTCGGAGTTGAAATATCGGGCGTGTATGGGATTGGTATTACTCAGCAGATAGGTTTTGTATTTCCTGGCCAGTTCCTGTACCCGCTTGATCCTTTCGGGCGGAAAATCAATCAGTAGAGCATTCCAGGCTTTATCGAACTGGACATCGGTGCATTTGAACCCGGTTAATTCCCTGAACTTCCTGCGCATTTCGATCGAACAATATACTCCGGTTTCAAAATCCATACATAACCGATTGACATCCGGGTCATGAAATGCCTGTTCGGCACCCCTGAATCCGATAATCTCGAAAGCATCAAAAGTCCTTTTGAAGTCGATGTTCATCAGGACTCCACCCAGGTCGAAGACGATATTTTTAATTTCATTCATTTTGTAAGCCTTTGGAAAACCTTCTCCAGGCTGCTTTCTTTTTTACGCAATTCTGCGGTAGATTCATCCGCAACGATTTTTCCAAGATTGATAATCACCACCCGGTCGCAGATGGCTTCCACTTCCTGCATGATATGCGTCGACAGGAGGATGGTCTTTTTCTTGCCCAGGCTATCGATAAACTTCCGGATCTCGATGATCTGGTTCGGATCCAGGCCGGAAGTCGGCTCATCCAGGATCAGAACCGACGGATCATGGATCAGCGCCTGAGCCAATCCCACCCTCTGGCGGTATCCCTTGGACAGGGCGCCTATTTTTTTATGCTGCTCCTGACCTAAACCAACTTGCTCTATCATGCCTTCAACCACCTTTTTGGCAACATGGCCTTTGATGCCGTATAAATTGGCAACCATCGTCAGGTACTCCTTGATATACATTTCCACATACAACGGATTATTCTCAGGAAGATAGCCGATCATCTTACGGATTTCCAATGCATGCTCGAGGGTATTCAGGTCATTGACCCAAACTTCCCCCTGGGATTGAGGAATAAAACCGGTAATAATCTTCATCATGGTCGATTTCCCGGCACCGTTCGGACCGATAAACCCCACCACCTCACCGGTTTTTACCTGAAATGAAACATCATCCAGGGCCTTCTGCTCTCCAAAGAGCTTTGTAATTCCACTAACCTTAATTGACATAGCTTAATATTAATTATGCTCCCTTCGGTCGCTAATTTTAGCCTTCGTTCATTAGTATGATCGCCAGTAATCTCTCCACCGCCTCATCCTCCTGAACATTTTTCAATACTGCTTCTTTTCCTTTGTATATGTGCACTTTACCGGGACCCGCGCCGACGTAACCATAATCGGCATCGGCCATTTCACCGGGACCGTTTACGATGCAGCCCATGACAGCAATTTTCAGTCCGGTAAGATGAGCAGTCGCCTCTTTCACTTTTTTAACAGCCTCCTGCAATTTAAAGGTGGTACGGCCGCAACCCGGACAGCTGATGTATTCAGTGCGTGTGATCCGTGCCCGGGAAGCCTGCAAAATACCATAAGCCACCGGTATTTCAAATTCAGGATCCTCCGTCAGTGAAACCCGAATGGTATCTCCTATCCCGTCCACAAGCAGTGAACCAATGCCGATAGCCGATTTCAGCCGGCCGTCTTCCCCTTCTCCTGCCTCTGTCACACCCAGGTGCAGCGGATAATCCATACCCTCTTCATCCATCCTCCTGACCAGAAGCCGTGTGGCTTCGACCATCACTTTTACATTCGACGATTTGAGTGAAAGAACAATATCGTGGAAGTTTTCCGCCTGACAAATCCGCACTGATTCCAAAGTTGCCTGAACCATTCCCTCAGGGGTATCACCATATTGATCAAGAATGCGTTCTGATAAACTACCGTGATTCGTCCCGATGCGAAGGGCGGTTCCATGCTTCTTGCAAGTCTCAAGCAGCGGGCGCATGATGGAGTGAAGCTGATCAAGGTAGGAATGGGTATCGGGTTCCCGCTTTCGCGGGAATGACAGAACATGGTATCGGGTATCAGGGGTACGGAGGAAGTTACCGGGATTGATTCGGACTTTGGCAGCTACTTTGGCAGCCGCAATGGCCACATTGGGAGAAAAATGCACATCGGCAATCAAAGGTACCCTTAACCGGTCCTTAATCTGCCGAAGGTACTCCACATCTTTCAGGGTTGGTGTGGTGATTCTGATGTACTCCGCCCCTGCATCCACCGAACGCAGGATCTGGGCCACCTGTCCGTCGATATCTGCCGTCGGCAGGTTGGTCATGGTTTGCACCCTGACCGGATAATTGCCTCCAAGAGGCACTCCGCCAACGTCCACTACCCGGGTTAATCTTCTTTGAAAATTCATCGGTGCAAAGGTAAAGAAATCAGATCGTAGTATTCATGAGCCTGCCACTTTCCACCAGCTTCACGAAATACTTGTTAGGCAACAACTTACGAAGTTCCAGCAGGTGCCCGAGATAGTGAGCATCAGTACCGGCAAAATCAACCATACCGGCATCTACCAGTTTATTTGCCATCATTTTGACCGGAAATCCATACATGCCTGAAAGAGAATTCAGATTGAGCTGGAACAACACGCCCTGATCTTTCAAGCCCTCGTACAATTTCATCTTGCCCATCATCCAGCCGTACCTTTCAGGGTGGGCAATGACCGGCCGGTAACCCGCCTGTATGGTGCGGCTGAGTATAATATCGGGTGAAAAGGATGGTTTGTAAAAAGGGAACTCGACCAACAGATAATTTTCCTTACCAAACGGCAGCACTTCACCTGATTCCACCTTGGCCAGAAACTCATCGTCAAGGTGGTATTCTGCGGATGCTTCCACCTCAACCTGAATGCCTTCCTTATTTATAACATCTTGCATATGATATAATTGACCCAGGATCTTTTCCTTTGAATTAGGATAAAGTGCGGATATGACGTGAGGGGTGGCAATTACACGGGTATAACCGATCCTGATCAGCTCCCTGATCATTTTGATGGATTCGGCCATCGATGACGAGCCGTCATCCAGTCCGGGCAACAAATGGCTGTGAAGATCTGTACGAATTGATGAAAAATCGGAATATGAAATCTTTGTTTTATTGAATAATCCCATGGGTGCTAATTTATCACTTATCTTTACGGAAAACACACTTTTGCGGATATGAAAAACTTTGCGCTCACGGGAACTGCAGGATACATTGCCCCCGCCATCTCACGGCCGATGTCCGTGAAAAGGGACAACGAACTTTCAAGCAGCTGACCATTGACAGCCGGCCATTTGATTTCTCTGCCGGGTTTACTGATCTTCACACGAAAAGTTATGAGGAAATTCTGGCAGGCCGCGGGTTTGGAATTGCTGAAGCCCGGCCTGCGATCGAGCTGGTGCATGGGATCAGGAAGACGGTGAGGGGGTAGGTCGCGCTGAATGTCATGGTCAGCGACACGGTCCCCGCCTTCGCGGGGATGACACTGCTACCGATTTTCCTTTTCTTGGCTTTCGTCTTTCGTCTACCGTCCATCGTCTACCGCCTTGGCAATCCGGCGTCGTCCGATTTCCCTGACGACCAGTGTGGTAAAAATGGCAGCGGCAAGGAGGGAAAGACCCAGCACAAGGATGGAAGCGTTACGGAGGACCAGGGCAAAGAAAATGGCCATCACATTTAGTACAAGAATATAAAAAGTGCTCCGCCGATGCGAGTAGCCTGCATCCAGGAAAAGATGATGGACATGTGCCCGGTCGGCTTTGAAAGGGCTTATTCCATGGGCAATCCTTATGGTAAAAACCCGGATCATATCATACAACGGATAAATCAGGATGGCTATTAAAACGGATGGAGCCGCTTTCATAAACAGAATATGATCGGCGGGCAGTTCCTTTCCGCAAATAACAGCTGCAAAAAGGCCCATCAGCAAACCGATCATAAGAGAGCCCGTATCACCCATGAACAATTTATATTTTTCTCCGAATACATTGAAGTAAAAGAATGGGATCAATGATCCTGTCAGGGCCCAGGCAATGACGGCCATTCCATGCTCTCCGATCCCATACATCCAGCTGCCCATCAGGAAAGAAGCCACAATACCCGTCCCGCTGGCCAATCCGTCGATGCCGTCGATGAGATTGAAAGCATTGATGATACCCACAAAAATTACTAAAGTAAGAATCAGACTGGCTATCGGTGGAATCTCATGAATCCCGGCCAGGCCGAATAATGAGGTAAAACGGATGTTACCGAGTACAATAAGGATCAGAGAAGCACAAATTTCAGCCATCAGCTTCTTCTTCCATGAAATTCCCAGGATATCGTCCTTTTGTCCAACCAGAAACAGCACAAAAGTGGAAGCAATTATATATCGGAACGGGTCATCCAAATGATCTGTCGGCATCAGGAGGGCGGATCCCAGAAGTACCCCTGAAAAAATCGCCACACCGCCGAGTGACGGGATTGATCCGTTATGGCTGGTGCGGTCGTTGGGTTTATCTGTCAGTCCCTTGACTTTGCAGATCCTGACAATAACCGGTATGGCAATAAAAGACGTTATTGCTCCCAACAGCATGGCAAAAACACCGGAAAGCAGCGTAGCGTGCGGTATGAGTTTCCAGAAGTCGAGCATTGGTTAACTATAAGGTGATGCAAAGATATTTTATTTACCGATCTCTGGTTTAATGTAATAAAAAAACCCGTCCAAAATTTGGACGGGTATAAGCGAGTGAATTTGGTTTATTCAGATAGGTGAAGATGGGTAATTATTTCATCAGGCCTTTTCAATACATATTTGAGCCACATCCTTGGAACATTGCACAACAGAATCCCAGCGCTTAGCATCAGTACCCCCACCAGGAATATCGGCAGATCTTTAAGAACCAATGCTATCATAAACAACCCTATATTGGCTGTCACGATAGCGGTGGATGCCTGCCAGTGGCTGAGACCCAACCTAAGCAAATCATGGTGGCAATGTGTCCGGTCGGCGAAAAATGGAAAGCGTCCTTTCATCATCCGAATGGCCATCACCCGCAGGGTATCCGAAACCGGGATAATGACCAGGCTCATGACTACAGCCGGAAAGGCCTTCATGTATAATTCGGATTCGGGTGATATCGGACAGCACAAAACCTTGATGGCCAGGGTCGCAAACATGAACCCGATCAGCATGGATCCCGTATCGCCCATAAAGAGCTTGAACTTCTTGCTAAAGACATTGAACCGGTAAAAGGCAATCAGGCTTCCTGCCAGGGCAAATGACAAAACCGCATAGTGCTTAGCTCCCAGCAAGGCCAGCCAAATACCAAAAACAAGGGCGATTACAATCCCCAGACCGCTGGCCAGTCCGTCAATTCCGTCGATCAAATTAAAGGCGTTGATCAATCCGATAAAGATGACCAGGGACATCAATACACTTGGAACAAAATCAATTTCATAAATACCAAACAGTCCGTGGAGGGTGGTCATCCTGACGTTGGCAGCTATGATCAGGATCAGGGAGGATACAATTTGCCCACCCAGCTTTTTCTTCGGATCGATCCCGCCAATATCATCCTGCATCCCGAAAAAGAAAAGGATAATGAGGGCAGGCATCAGGTACTGGAACTCACTGGGAAGATTACGCGGCATAAACAGTCCGGCTCCAATAGTGATGGAGGCATAAATAGCTATCCCGCCAAGAGTCGGTATAGCGCCTTCATGGCTGGTCCGGCCGTTAGGAAGTGCAACCAGATGTTTTTCTTTTGACAATTTGACGACCGGGGGAATCAGTATGCACGATACGATTATCGCCGTAGCAAGGCTAAGAATCATCTGATAATCGATCGGAAAGACAGTCATTCGTCAAATAGTTTAGGGATTTCGAATTTAAGAACCTCCTCTCACTTAAAAATCGAAATTGTGTATCTGGTTGGATTTTGATGATAATCTGCTGACTTTTTCATTTATCCTGCAATCAGGATTTACGAATGATCAACTTTATCCTTATCGATCTGTATTTCATTGAGAAGGGGAGTGATTAACGGAAGTAGACGAAGTACAGGACGGTGATGGCGACGATCATATTGAACATGGTCAGAGGGAGGCCGATCGGGAGAAAATCCTTGAAACGGTACCCGCCGGGACCGTAAACCATCAGGTTGGTCTGATAGCCGTGCGGGGTAATGAATACGCCCATACTTGCCGAAGCGGTCAGCAGTGCAAAAGGCAGGGGATTCAGGTTCAGGTTATGAGCTGTCAGCAGGGCAATCGGGAAAACAAGCGTCAGTGCCGCCTTATTATTGACATATGCTGCAAGGAGCGCGGTCGTCAGATAAAGGCCCGACATAATGCCGATCAATCCGAACGGCCGCATCAGGTCGATCATCGACCAGGCAAACCGCTCAGCCAGACCGGTCTTGTACATGGCAGTTCCTAATGCAAGGGTCATGACAATGATCAATCCGAGATTATAATCCAGGCTTTTAAACACCTCCTTCGGATTGGCCATTTTCGTGAGCAGGAGGATCATCAGGTAAACGGCCACACCCATGATCAGCTTGATCAGTCCGATGACTGACAGTGCGATAACAAGGATAAGTCCACCCAGGATAAGGATGCTTTTCAGCGCACCGGGCTTTTGAATCTGCCGGACTTGCTGAAGATGGTAGAAGTCGCCGGTTTCTTCGGTGCGCAGGCGGATTCCCGGATCGGCGAGGAGAAGGATCACATCACCAGGACGGATTTTAATATCTGCAGTTTTTTCTTTCAGTTTCTCCCCATTGCGATGGATACCAAGAACCACCGCACCATAGCGCTGACGAAACCAGATCTCACGAACGGTTTTTGAAGCCAGGGGACTGTTATGACTAACCACCACCTCCACAATTTCAAGATGTTCCTTCTTGGCGAACATGCCGATTTCCTGCAGCGCAATTCCATCATAATGATCGATCAACTCACTAATTGAGCTGGTATTTCCGGTAAATACCAGTACGTCCTGATCAGCAAGCCGGTAGTTAGTATCTGTGGAGGCTATGCGTGGTGAAGATTGTGAGGGATAGGAGCCGTCCGGGTCCATCACAGAACGTATTTCCATTAGACTCAGCCCTTTCAGGTCGAGCAAACCCGATTCCGGTATCGACAGGCCGATCAGGTGACTGCCCGGTTTGATTATGGCCTCCACCATATATTCTCGCTGATTGGTGCTGAACCGGTCGAGGGCCGGTTCGCGGCTGGGAAGGAGCTTATCGCTGAACAGCCACAGGTAAATAATGCCGATGATCATCATGGGCAAACCTACCCAGGCGAAATCGAAAAAATTGAGTGTGCTAAACCCGGGGATAATTTTCTGATCATGAACCAGACTGCTGACAATCAGATTGTTTGAAGTCCCTATGAGGGTCATGTTTCCACCCAGGATTATCCCAAAGCTCAGCGGGATCATCAATTTTGAAGAAGGTATCCGCATTTTTTGCGTCCAGGTTTGAACAAACGGGATCATGATGGCTACCAGCGGTGTATTGTTAATAAAGGCGGATATCGCAGCCATCGGGGTAATCACCTTAAAGATAAATCCCCTTGTGGTTTTGGCCCGGTTCATCAAAGTCTCGAAGAACCCACTGATCGCACCGGTTTTCCTTATCACCTCCCCAACGAGCAGAAGCATGATGACCAGCAGCATGGGCTCATTTGAAAATCCCTCCAGAATCTCAGTTGAACTTAACACCCCGGTAAGACCCAAAAAAATCGCCGCCAGAACAAAAGTAAATGCAGCTCCGATGATCTCGAAATAGAGGGAGACCAGCACCAGGGCCAGAACGAGGAGGACGATCAGTTGAGGGAGGGACAAGGAGGTTAGGGGTTAGGAGGTTAGAAGATATTGGGTATCAGGTATCAGGTATCGGGTTTGGATAAAAAAAAACAAAGATAGGTATCCTGATATTTCAATATGTACCCAGCGGCATCCGTAAAAATACGTACTGCCCTGACCCTCTCCCCGTCTCAAAGTCTCCGCGTCTCATAGTCTCACCGTCTCATTGTCTCATAGTCTCATAGTCTCATTGTCTCATAGTCTCATAGTCTCATTGTCTCATAGTCTCATAGTCTCCCGTCCAAAGTCTTCCGGAAACAATCCGCCACCCAACCCACCGTCTCCCCGATCGGGCGGAATTTGTAACCGATGGCCTGAATGATCTTTTCAGCGGAATAATAGCTGATGCGCTGCGCAGATTCGGCTGTTTCCCTGGTCAACAGCGGGTTCCGCCTTTTGATCCATGCCATGAAGCAATCGCCACGCCAGGCCAATCCTGACAAGAATCGTCCGGCATAGACCGAGGGATTTGGTTTACCGAACTCGTCCGTCACCAGATTGAAGAATTCACGGTACCTGAGGTTGGCACCGACGAGGCAGTATCGTTGGGAGATGGGGGACGGGGGACGGGTGACGGGGGACGATAGACGGTGGACGGTAGACGAGGGACGGGGAGATGGGGAGACGGGGAGACTTTGAGCATTGGCTTCCTGATACCCGATACCATTTTCTGTCATTCCCGCGAAAGCGGGAACCCGACACCCTATTTCCGTAATGATATCGGCAATGTCGCGTACGTCCACATAACCGGTACCGCCATAAGGATAATATTTAAGCCCCTCCCATGCTTTTACAAACAGCTGCGAACTCCCCTTATTCCATTGACCCGGGCCGAGGATGATTCCGGGATTAAGAATAATGACCCGGTCACCCAACTCCTTCAGCACCTGTTCGGATTCAAATTTGGAAACAGAATAACCCGAATGCTTCCGTTTTGGATCGCGCGGTGTATGCTCATCGATCAGAAATCTCGGGTCATTACCCGGCCCGTCGCCCAAGGCGGAGGTCGACGAAATATGTATAAGCACTGTCCTTTCGTCTCCCTGTCTTTCAGCCTGAGAGTTTTTGTCGGACGACAGAATGGCTTTAACCAGATTACCTGTTCCCTCAACATTATTGGTAATGAGTTTTTTACGGTCCCTCGGCTGAAAGGATACAATTGCTGCACAATTAATGATCAGGGAAATCCCTTGAAGGGCCTCAGCCAGGGATCCCGGGTCAAGCAGATCACCCGAGCGCCACTCGATCCGCTCCAGCAGGACATCAGGTTGTTTTGTATAATACGAAAAGATTTCACGCAGGGTATCGGTATGGGATGACGGCCTTTTCAGGGCTGCCACATGCTCGTACTTTTGAAGCAGGGCGTATAATACGTGACCACCGAGTAGGCCGGTGGAACCGGTGAGGAGGATCATGGGTTACGCTCCCACACCACCTTCCTCCCAAATCCAAGCCGGTTATCGGTCATCTTGATATAGTCGATAAACAGGATCCAGAGATCCAGTTTTGCGGCCAGGGCAAATGGAAAGCGTTTTAGATACGCGTTACGGGCAGCGGCCATGAGTTCATCAGCGGTCGGGGAGGAAATAAAGTCGCTGGGTGAACCTTCATGCAGCGTGACGGGGTCCCGGCCTTCGCCGGGATGAAAAAGGAAGGATCTGCCGGTTAACTGGATGCCGCGGATCATTCCGATCACTTTGGTCTCGAGCGCAATGCCTCCCGATACCTGAGGGTTGTTCAGCATTTCGCTTCCATGCCGGGTTTCGGGGTCCGAGGTAAAAACAAGTGCAGCCTGATCATCCAGTACCGCATAAAAGCAATGCGCTGTCCAGCTCGCTTGTCCGGAGGTTGTTGCCAGTGTCAGCACATGATGGCGGCGTAGGAAGCGGATTATTCGGAGATCCATTGTTCAGGAAAATTTCCGGCTAATTTACGGAAGACTTTTAACTTCCAGACTTTGAGACGGTGAGACGGTGAGACGGTGAGACTGTGAGACCAACAGTCTGATAGTCTTATCGTCTAACAGTCTTAAAGTCTTCTTGTCTTCGTCTCCTCAAGGTTGCCATCTTTCAGGGTGGAGTTTCATTTCGACTGCCATGCTTAGTATCTCTTCATAATCCTGTTTTAATTTTTCTGCGGTTGGAGCATCCAAATAATGACATTCGCAAGAAAAATTCAACCACACCTGGGTTTCAGCGGCTTCGGATTCACAGTCAACAATTTTGGACACAAGCATCTTGGGATAATGTCGTCTGCGGAAGGCTTCTCCAAGGTTTGCCGCCACTGATCTTGAAGACCTCCGGATCTGATCAATCAGTGAATAGGTTTCCTCCTTTGGAAAAACCTTCGTTAAATTGAAAATTTCCATCGCTGCCCCCAAATGCCTTCTGATATATTACCAAATCCCTATGACTCCTAATCTTCATCCTCTCATCGCATTAGTTTCTCATAGTCTCAACGTCTCACAGTCTCACAGTCTCAACGTCTCAAACTCCTCTTCCTCTATCAAAGCAGCCAGGCTGGTCAGAAAGTCGACCTTTGAGAAAAATTCGATCAGCTCAGCCACCATATCATCGGTAATGACCTTTTGTTCAATTTCGCTTAATTCAATTCGTAACACCGGATCCTGTTCGATCAGGTCCCATTCCCAATCAGCATCGTGTTTCATTTTATGAATTTTTGGCGTATACTTATATAGATGCAATCGGCCGGATCGAATGGAAAAAAAATGGAAAAAAAATATCACCTTTATCCGGATGCGCTTTGCGCTCATATGTAAATAAAAAGTTATGTGCCGCAACATTCTTTTTTTGATCTGTCTGGCCGCACAGATACTACCTGCACAGGATTTTAACCTTTCATGGATCGACCGGGATGCCGCAGGCAGGATCGAAACTTTAAAAAAGAGATATTCCAACGATATAAAAAACGGGGTTTCCGGAGCCTCGGGCATGGATATAAAATTTGATCGAATCCTGCTGATACTCGATCCGGCTGTCCTGTTTGTAACCGGCTCCGTATCAACCTATTTCGTCAGACAACCGGATAACCTCCACCCGATAATATTTGATTTGAGCGACAGTCTGCAGATTACTGCGATCCGTTATCACGGGCAGCTGCTGACCGGCTTCACCCGCGAGAATAATAAATTGACCATCCCATTGCCTGCCCAACCGCTGACCAGCGGACGGCCAAAGTTTTCTTTTTCAGGGACTTCAGTAACCCTCGACTCCATCATGGTGGATTACCAGGGTGTGCCGGTTGGAGGCGGTTCTGAATCTTTTGCACTATCAAAACATGATGGGACGCCAATCCTGTATACCCAGTCGGAACCATATGGGGCCCGCGACTGGTGGCCTTGCAGCCAGGATCTCAACGATAAGATTGATTCAGTTCACCTGGTCATTACCGTACCCCCAGGGAATCGGGCCGCAGCAAACGGGATGTTGATTTCGGAGCAGCACTGCGACGACCGGAGCATTTATCAATGGAAGCATAAACATCCCATTGCCGCTTACCTGATAGGAGTCTCGGTAACCAATTATGCGGTCTATTCCGATTATGTTCCCGTTGAAAATGGCCAATCCATCGAGATATTGAACTATGTTTATCCGGAGACCATTGCCACTACCCGGGGTTTGACTACCCAGATCATTAAGCCGTTTCAATTGTTCAACCAGCTTTTCGGTTTGTATCCGTTTGCAGATGAACGATATGGCCATGCCCAATGGAACTGGGGCGGTGGGATGGAGCATCAGACAATGAGTTTCATGGGAAGCTTTGGATATGATTTGTTAGCCCATGAACTTGGACATCAATGGTTTGGAGATTTCGTTACCTGTGGGTCCTGGAGGGATATCTGGCTGAATGAAGGATTTGCCACTTATATGGTCGGGCTCTGCTATGAGCGTGATCAGCAGGGTATTTATTGGGAGCCATTCAAACGACTGACCATCAGCCGGATCATACGGCAACCCGGGGGTTCGGTCTATTGCTATGACACTACTAATGTCGACCGGATGTTCGATGCCCGGCTTTCCTACAGCAAAGGCGCCATGGTGTTACATATGTTGCGCTGGGAGATGGGCGACGAAAAATTCTTTAAGGCATTAAACAATTACCTGAAGGATCCGATGCTGGCCAACGGATATGCCACAACCAAGGACCTGATGCGCCATGTTGCAGTCCTGGATGGTGATTATACCGAATTCTTCAACGATTGGGTATTTGGCCAGGGATATCCCACCTATCAAATGATTTACCGTCTGAAACCAGGCAATGAGCTGGAATTGGAAATCTCGCAGGAGCAGAGCGATCCTTCCGTCAGCTTTTTTGAAATGGATCTTCCGGTTCGCGTATACCGACGGGGTGCCGTCCCGCTTGATATGGTGCTTCATCATACCTCCAGCGGACAGTTATTCAAATTCAACACCGGATTTGCGGTGGATTCGGTAAAGTTCGATCCCGAACGGTGGATCTTAACGGCCAACCCGGTGGTGCTGAATATATCAGATATTCCTTATGCGCAGCAAGTCAGAATATATCCCAATCCGGTGACCGATCAGATCAATGTTCAAATGGATTTGCCTGAAGATGGGCTGTATATCCGTCTATATAACCATAAAGGCCAGCTGATTACGGAATGCAAGACGTCGCAGACGGTCTCCCTCTATCAAATTTCGATGAAGTCCTTTCCCAACGGAATATATATGGTTGAGGTGCAGGGACGGCCAGCAGTAAAATTGGTGAAGTAGCACCGCTTCTTTTCACTACTTTTGCCCAAAACTGAATAAAATGTTCTCGGGAATTGTTGAAGAAACGGCTAAAGTGGTTAATCTGGTTAAAGATCAGGATAACCTCCACATTACCATGAAGTGTTCTTTTGTTGATGAATTGAAGATCGACCAGAGCGTATCGCACAATGGCGTTTGTCTGACCGTTGTTAAAAAGGAATCCGGCACCTATACGGTGACTGCTATCCGTGAAACCCTGGAGAAGTCGAATCTCGGACTTCTGGAGGTGGGTGATGAGGTCAATCTGGAAAGAAGCATGCGTATGGATGGCCGTTTGGATGGCCACATTGTACAGGGTCATGTGGACCAGACTGCAATCTGTACCAGGGTTGAGGAGGCCGATGGCAGCTGGTATTATACCTTTGAGTTTATACCCGTCAAAGATCAGCCCGGATATATGGTAGTTGAAAAAGGTTCCGTTTGCGTGAACGGGGTCAGTCTGACAGTTGTGAATGCCCGCAATAACAGCTTTCAGGTCGCGATTATACCATTTACCCACCAGATCACCAATTTTCATTGTTTCCAACCCGGTTCAGTGGTGAATCTCGAGTTCGATATTCTCGGGAAGTATATTGCCAGGATACTGCAGGCGCAAGGGCGGGTATAAGGTATAAGGCAGAAGGCAGAAGGCAGAAGGCAAAAATTAGTTATAAGTAGTTAAGATTTAAGAAAAAAGGTGGGGGCGGGGCTTTTTTCTTGATCCTTAAGAATCGTTCGAGGGCGTGTTCACTAAACTGTGTCCCGAGGTTGAATTGAAATCCCCTAAAACTTAATTGTTGCTTCTTAAGACTAATTTTTGCCTTTTGCCTTCTGCCCTATGCCATAATTTAGTATTTTTGTGCACTTTTTTTAAAAGCAATCGTATTGTGAGTAAGAAGTTTCCAGAATACAAGCAGTTGGATCTTCCGGGAATAAACCTGGAAATGATGGATTATTGGCTCAAGAATGATACGTTCCATAAAAGCCTGGAAATCAGGGAGGGATATCCTGACTTCATATTTTATGAAGGCCCCCCGTCGGCGAATGGTCTGCCGGGTATTCATCACGTGATGGCACGCGCCATCAAGGACATTTTCTGCCGCTATAAAACACAAAAGGGATATCGCGTACTTCGCAAGGCAGGATGGGATACCCATGGATTACCGGTTGAACTGGGTGTTGAAAAAATGCTTGGAATTACCAAAGATGATATCGGAAAAACCATCTCCGTCGCAGACTATAACGCAGCCTGCCGCAGGGAGGTCCTGAAATATACCACTCAATGGGAAGATCTGACCCACAAGATGGGATATTGGGTGGATATGGATCATCCGTATATTACCTACGATAACCGTTATATCGAAACTCTCTGGTGGATCCTTAAAGAATTCTATAACAAAGGATTACTTTATAAAGGATATACGATACAGCCATACTCTCCTGCCGCCGGTACCGGCTTGAGCTCACATGAACTCAATCAGCCGGGATGTTACCGGGATGTGAAGGATACGACCGTTACGGCGCTCTTCGAGGTGAATGAAGAGGATTATTCTAAGATTTTGGCATTTGCAGAAGAACCGGGATCGAAACACGTGAAGCGTGAAGCGGATTCTTCTTCCGCTTCACGCCTCACGCCTCACGCCTCACGTCTCTTCTTCCTGGCCTGGACCACCACCCCCTGGACCCTCCCGTCCAATACGGCTCTCTGCGTGGGCCCGGATATCCGGTACGTGCTGGTTGATACGGTCAATCCCTATTCCGGCGATCCTATCCGGGTGATCCTGGCAAAAGAACTCGTCAGGAATTATTTCGATGCCGCAAAACATCCTTTTGAGATCATCAGTGAATTTTCGGGGAGGGATTTGGAGGGGATCGGCTATAAACAGCTGATCAACTGGGTACGGCCGATGGGCGATGCCTTCAGGGTTATCCTGGGGGATTTTGTCACCACCGAAGATGGTACCGGTATCGTTCATATCGCCCCCACCTTCGGGGCCGATGATGACCGGGTGGCCAGGCAAACCGGCATCACCCCCCTGCTGGTTTACGATGCCGACAACAAAACCCAGCCGCTGGTCGACCGAAAAGGACGGTTTTTTCCGATTGAAAACCTGGAGCCTGAATATGTCAGTCGGTACATCAATCAAGATACCTATAGCCCTTTTGCAGGGCGATATGTAAAAAATGAATATGATGAACAGCTGGCACCCGGCGCAGAATCGGTTGATGTTGAGATTTGTGTGATGCTCAAACAGCAGGGCCGGGCTTTCCGGATCGAAAAGCATGTGCATAATTATCCGCACTGCTGGAGGACCGACAAACCCATTTTATACTACCCGCTCGACAGCTGGTTTATCAAAACCACCGCTGTTAAGGACCGGATGATCGAACTGAACAGGACAATCAACTGGAAACCTGAATCCACCGGAACCGGCCGATTTGGAAACTGGCTGGAAAACCTGGTCGACTGGAACCTGTCGCGCTCGCGTTACTGGGGGACTCCCCTTCCTATCTGGGCCACTGAAAACAGTGCCGAGCGCAAATGCATCGGCTCAGTTTCAGAATTGAAATCTGAGATTGATAAGGCGGTGGCTGCCGGATTCATGACATCGAATCCGTTGGCTGATTTTGTTGACGGCGATAATTCAGGTACAAATTACTCGTTGTTCGACCTTCACCGGCCCTATGTGGATGATATCTTCCTGGTCTCCGATACCGGGAATAAGATGTCCCGTGAGCCCGACCTGATAGATGTCTGGTTTGATTCGGGCGCCATGCCCTTCGCCCAGTTGCACTATCCGTTTGAGCACAAGGAAGATCTTGGGCACTTTTTCCCTGCTGATTTCATTGCTGAAGGAGTCGACCAGACAAGAGGCTGGTTCTTCACCCTTCATGCCATAGCCGTCATGTTGTTTGATTCCGTTTCGTTTAAAAATCTGGTATCCAACGGATTGATTCTTGACAAGGATGGGAACAAAATGTCGAAACGTCTGGGGAACAGCGTGGATCCGTTTGAAATCATCACCAATTACGGTTCCGATCCGCTGAGATGGTATTTGGTCACCAACTCCCCGCCATGGGACAATCTGAAATTTGACCTGGCCGGAGTGGATGAAGTAAAGAGGAAGTTTTTCGGCACGCTGTACAATACTTACGCATTTTTCAGCCTGTATGCGAATGTCGATCATTTCTGCTATGAGGAGCCTGATATTCAGCCTGATGACCGACCGGAACTCGACAGGTGGATTTTATCCCTGCTGAACAGTCTCATCCGTGAAGTCGACAATGAACTGGACGATTACTCACCTACGCGCGCCGCAAGGGCCATTCAGGATTTCGTCCTGGAAAACCTGAGCAACTGGTATGTTCGTCTGAGCCGCAAACGTTTCTGGGGGGGTGATTATGATGCAGATAAGATCTCGGCCTATCAGACTCTTTATACCTGTTTGGAAACGGTCACCAAACTGGCTGCTCCGATCATTCCTTTCTATACCGACCGGCTATTCCTAGACCTGAACAGTGTAACCGGCCGTAACAAGGCACAATCGATTCATCTGACCCAGTTTCCGGTTGCCAATGCCGCTCTGATAGATGGCGACCTCGAAGAACGCATGGCACTGGCACAGCGAATATCCTCGGCTGTTCTGGGACTGCGGCGGAAGGTTAATATCAAGGTGCGCCAGCCGCTCCAAAAGATTATGATCCCGGTGATGAACGAGCGCTTTGGACAACAGCTTCGCACCATCTCCGACATAATAAAAACGGAAATCAACGTAAAGGAAATCAGCTTCCTCGATGATACGTCAGATATCCTGGTCAAGAAGATCAAGCCCAATTTCAAGATGCTTGGTAAAAAATACGGCAAGCAAATGAAAGAGGTTAGTGAAATGATCGGAAATTTCAGCCAGGCAGAAATCGCCTCGATCGAAAAGGATGGTAGTTACACCCTTAATCTAATGGAAGGCCCCTCTGAACTTTTAATCGGCGAAGTTGAAATAATTTCGGAAGATATTCCCGGCTGGCTGGTGGCAAATGATGGCAACCTGACCATCGCCCTTGATATCATGCTCACGGATGAACTGATTGAAGAAGGTACCGCCCGCGAGCTGATCAACCGTATTCAGAATATACGTAAAGACAGCGGCTTCGAGGTGACCGACAAAATCAGCATCCTGATTCAGAAACATGCCGGAATAAATGGCGCCGTTCAGAATTTCGGTGAATTTATTGCTAATCAGACTCTGGCTATTGGAATAAAGCTGGTTGACCGGGTCAACGGCTCAAATGTTAAAGAGGTGGAATTAGATGATGAAATGAAAACTTTTATTCAGATCAGCCGTATATAGGCATTCATATTACAAGGAAATTTAATTATATTTCGAAAAACATCGGAATCATGCAAGAAAGAACAAGATACTCGGATGAGGAGTTGGTGGAATTCAGGGAACTGATCGTGGCCAAGATTGACAAGGCCAAAAAAGATTTCGATTTGCTGAAAAAGACTTTGGCCAATCAGGATGGTAATGACACACAGGATACCTCCCCGACTTTTAAGGTTTTGGAAGAAGGTGCCACGGTGCTTTCCCGCGAGGAAGTTGGCAAGCTGGCCCAGCGCCAGGCGCAGTTTATCCAGCATCTGCAGGCTGCATTGGTACGCATTGAGAACAAAACATACGGAATCTGCCGCCAAACAGGTAAACTGATTTCAAAGGAACGCTTACGTGCGGTTCCGCATGCCACACTCAGCATAGAAGCCAAGAACTTACAGAAATAGGTATCGGACACCTTATTCCTATGTCCATCCGCTTCAAAGTCATCGCCCTCGTAGTGGGCGTCCTTGTATTGGACCAGATCTTTAAGATTTGGGTAAAAACCAACATGTCGATCGGCGAAACCATTCCGGTTATCGGCAAATGGTTTATGCTCCATTTTGTAGAGAATAAAGGGATGGCATTCGGGGTGACCATGGGTGGCATCACCGGAAAGATTGCCTTAACGGTTTTCCGGATGATCGCCGTGGGTGCCCTTAGCTATTTCATTCACCAGATGATCAAAAAGGAGATGCCGGTCGGATTTATACTGGCACTTGGCATGATTACTGCCGGAGCTGCGGGAAACATTATCGACAGTGCTTTTTACGGACTGATATTCAACGAATCCACCTATGCTAATGCCATGATCCCCGGCAGCGGTATTGCGGAGTTTATGCCGGAAGGCGGCGGCTATGCCCCGTTTCTGCAGGGTGCCGTAGTGGATATGCTCTATTTTCCCATCATCAATACCACCTGGCCCCACTGGGTTCCGGTCTGGGGTGGTCAAACCCTGACCTTCTTCCGGCCTATTTTCAACCTGGCCGACGCGGCGATCACGTGCGGGGTGTTCTGGGTACTTGTTTTCCACAGGAAGTCGCTGAGGGCGATGTAATTATGCTCCCTTCGGTCGCTAACTATGCTCCCTTCGGTCGCTAACTATGCTCGCTGCGATCGCTAATTATGTTCGCTGCGCTCACTAATTATGCTCCCTTCGGTCGCTAATTGGTTCGGCTACGCCTCACTAAAGGATTGGCTCCGTGCAAAAGAAGCAATCGAAGGCAAACAGTATAAAAATCACAAAATATTCTCCATTGATGGTAGGAACCTGCATCTATATTTCAACAAACATAGTTGAAAAATGGAAGTTCAAAAGGTTTATGATTTATCGATGGATTTCAGTCAAAAAATCTGGGACCTGGTTTCGGAATGGCCATCTTTTGCGCGTGATACCAATGGAAAACAAATCGTTAGGTCGTCTGATTCCATCAGTGCAAATTTGAAAGAGGGTCTTGGGCGTTATTCCTTCAAGGATCGCAATCTCTTTAACATCTATTCCCGGGGTTCTCTGTTCGAAACCCATTGCTGGCTTGAAAAGGCCATTGCCAGAAAACTCATCTCCAAAGAAGATTTCGACAGGTTAATAAATCATCATGATTTCCTTCACTTTGAAATCAACAAGATGATTAAGAATACTCGCGAGCAGACTTTTCGCTAATTAACCACTGATACCAAATCGTAGCGGAGCGCAGCGGAGCATAGTTAGCGAGGCGCTAGCCGAGCATAATTAGCGGAGCGCAGCGGAGCATAGTTAGCGAAGCGCAGCGGAGCATAGTTAGCGAGGCGCTAGCCGAGCATAATTAGCGGAGCTACTTAAGCGAAAAACTCGTCGTCCCAATCTGCCCACCCTCCAAATAGAGATCGATATAATACGTGCCTGGCACAATCTCTTCGGGGGTGGCTTCATAAAAAATGCATACCTCCAGTGAAGCCCCTTCGTATTCCACCTCACGCATGGCTGAATAGGGAACCATCGTACCATCCATCGAAAAAGTATCCGTACCCGATTTTACCATGATCCGCTGTGAGGGATTGGCAATGCGCATAAAAATTTTCCGGGGTCCTTTTTTAGCAACGGCATTTTCGCCCAGGTTAAAGCAAACCCTGATCTTTTGAACTTTTTTTATCTTTTTCTGGATGTTCCCTGCATTGTCGATTGGCTCGGCAACTATGCTCAGGGCCTTAAGCACTGCGGCAGCTTCAACCTTGCCCTGCAAATTTTTATTCACCTCCTCGAGCTGCTTATTGGTATTTTTCGCTTCATCAAAACGGTCCTTGACATCCTTGTTTTCGGCACGCAGGCGCAGGTTAGCCTGGTTAAGCGAATCCACCTGGATAATATAAGACTTCAGGACGCCCCGCAAACTGGTCACCTCTTTTTCATAGATCTTGATCTTTGTGGCATTGGAAGCTTTGATCGCCAAAAGTTCCTGGATTTTTTGCTTCTCCCCTTCGAGTCGCTGATTCATGGCTTCATTGTCCCCGCGTAATTTATTAAAGGATAAATTCAGCTCGTTGAGCTCCTTGGTCAGGTTTTCCTTCTGCAGTTCCAGTGTTTCTTTCATTTCGGCTGCATCTTTCCTTTCACCGGATAATTCGGTCAGCAGGTAGATGATCGCAGCTGCCAGGATCACAAAAAAGACTGCAAGAACGATATTCAAACCTGTCCTTTTCTTCACGCTGCTATTTTGTTCGGACATATTTTGTTCGGTCATGTTATCAACAGATTATTATACGTTGCAAATTAACGCAATTCGAGGCAATATTCATTTAAAGACAGATTAGAGTGCTAAATTTGTGCAATGCGTAAATATTTTTCAAGTACAGGTTCATTGTTCCGCGGTTTCCGACGCCAAAAAACACGGTTCCATCCTTCTTTCTTCTTTCTTTCCCCTTACTTCTGCCTTCTGCCCTCTGCCTTCTGCCTTCTTATCTCCTGCGCACAACAGGGCAGTCTCACCGGTGGAGCAAAGGACGAAAAACCGCCTGTCCTGGTTTCCAGCGTTCCCGCCAATTTCTCCACTCATTTTAAGTCCGACCGGTTCATTATCACCTTCGATGAATTTTTTACCCTCAAGGATATCGCCAAGCAACTGGTTATCTCGCCACCAATGGCCAAGAAGCCTGAGATCAAGGCAAAAGGGAAAGTACTGGAAATCATTTTTAAGGACTCCCTCCAGCCCGACAGGACCTATGCAATCAATTTCGGGGATGCCTTGGTTGACCTGAATGAAGGAAATGCCTTAAAGAATTTTCAGGTCGTTTTCTCCACCGGAAGCACCATCGATTCACTTCAGTCCAGCGGAAAAGTTTTACTGGTTCCGGATAATAAGCCCGCTGAGGATATTCTTGTGATGCTTTACAACGGCACAGCCGACAGTCTGCCGCTGAAAACCATCCCTCTGTACATTTCAAGGACCAATAAAGAGGGCAAGTTTACCCTCCGGAACCTGGCCGGTGGTTCTTATAAAATCTTCGCATTAAAAGATGGCAATTCCAACCTTAAATTTGACCTGCCGTCTGAACAGGTGGCTTTCCTTGATTCCCTGATTACCCCCTCAATCCTTCCACCTGCAGCAATCGATTCGGTGAAACCAATCAGAGATTCCATGGCCGTGGTCAGCGATACGCTTAAACCTTCAAAGGAAACCAAGGATACACTTCCTCCAAAACCAGCCTACCGGTTCGCACCGGATAATATTGAACTTCATCTTTTTACGGAAGCTAAACCCAATCAGTATCTCACGGGAATCGACCGGCTCCGGATGGACCAGATCCGGGTTAAGTTCAATGAACGCATTGATTCACTGGGTTTTGATTTTCTCGACCTGCCCATGGACAGTGTAGCGGTCTCCCTCGAATGGAACGGCGACCCGGATACCCTGGATTTCTGGATCATGAACCCCTCCATCGCCGCCCGCGATTCATTGGCAGCGATGCTGGTTTACCGTGCCTACGACTCCATCGAAAGGCCTTATGCCAAATCGGATACGATAAAATTAAGATATCGTGCGTCAGTCAAGCCGGCGACCGCTCCAAAGAAGGAGTTCAGCGTATCTGCCTCGATTGACCGCACCAAAACACTTGAATTCGGACAGCCGGTTGTATTTACCACCACGCTGCCGTACACCCGGGTCGACACCAGCCTGATTCGCCTGGTCACTGGAAAAGACTCGGTGGCACGTCCCGTATCTTTCATTCTGTTCACCGATACACTGAAAGGACTGGTCATGAACGGCGTGCCTATCAATCAGGTGCATCCAAGGATTGTAAGGATGATTGCCGCCCTGTCGGCCGATACTTCCTACCGTCTGATCCTTCTGCCGGGAGCCTTCACCGGTATGGCCGGCCAGAAGAGTGACTCCCTTGACATCCGGTTCAAAATGAAAAACAAGGATCAATATGGAACCATCCTCCTGACTCTTCCGGATATAAAAGGACCGGTGATTGTAGAGTTGCTTGACGCACGTAATCAGGTGGTGGCCAGAAGGTTGATGAATGAACCGGGTAAAGCAGTTTTTGATCTCCTGGCACCCGGAAAGTACACGGCCCGCCTTACTTTTGACACAAACGGAAACGGCTGTTGGGATACCGGCCGCTACATCAGGCATATCCTGCCGGAAAAGATCATCACCTTCTCCAAAGAACTGGCGCTGAAGGCAAATTGGGAGATGAGTGAAACCTGGCAGTGGGAAGATCTCTGAAAATATGTATTTTCGAATCCAATAATAAATATAAAAAATATGAGAAAACAACTTTTTTCGATGGCCCTCGGTCTTTTTCTGACCGGTGGATGGGCTATGGCCCAAACTTTTACCATCGAAGGAAAAATCGATGGTGTTAAAGGCGGAAAAGCCGAACTGCAGATTCGCGAAGCTGGAAAAATGGTTCCAAAATTCAGCACCGGCATTGCCGACGACGGCACTTTTACCTTAAAGGGCAAGGTTATTGAACCGGATTTTTATTCGCTTAAAATCAACGATATACGTGGTTCTATCGGTATCTTTTTGGATAATTCCAGCATTAAACTTGTTGCTAAATCCGATGACCTGATGGGAGCCGAAATCACCGGATCGGCCACGCACAATGATCTGGCCGGTTATAACAAAATAACCAGAGCCCAGGCGGAAAAGATGCGTCCTTTATATACCGCATATAATGAGGCCAATAAAGCGAAAAATACAGCTGAAGTTAAAAAGATCGAAGCCCAGCTGGATGAATTGGATGCAAAGCAAACGGATGAAAAAATGGCTTACGTCAAAACGATCATTAAATCGCCGGTTGCCCCTTTCATCCTCAACTCCATCCTCCCGAGCATTAATGATCCTGCTCAGCTCGATAAAATGGTAGCCGACTTGGATCCGGCACTTGCAAATTACAAATACGTTAAAACGCTGAAGGAATCATTGGCCAAAATGAAACTTACCGCAGTTGGTGCCATGGCTCCTGAATTTACCCAGAATAACCCTGATGGCAAACCGGTTAAACTGTCGGATTTCCGGGGCAAATATGTGCTGGTGGATTTCTGGGCAGCCTGGTGCAATCCTTGTCGCGCCGAAAACCCCAATGTGGTGGCCGCTTATAATAAATATAAAAACAAGAATTTCACCGTTCTGGGTGTATCACTCGATCGGGACAAAGCGGCCTGGCTGAAAGCCATTGCTGATGATAAACTGACCTGGACTCAGGTTTCCGATATTCAGTATTGGGACAATGAAGTTGCTAAATTATATGGCGTACGGTCGATTCCCGCTAATTTCCTTCTGGATAAAACGGGCAAGATCGTAGGCCGTAACTTACGCGGCGATGATCTGGAAGCAGCTCTTGCCAAGCTTTTGAAATAACAATAAATAAAGCCATATGTTACAGCGTAATTTCGTTCAATCCGTCGCATCCGGAATACGCGACAACTGGTTTCAGAATGCTTATTCTGATTATCAGGGTGATACCTACCTCTATAAAGATGTGGCTGAGAAGATCATCAAATTTCACATGATCTTTGAGAAGCATCAAATTGGTATTGGGTCCAAGATTGCCATACTCGGTAAAAATTCTCGGAACTGGGCTGTAACCTATATGGCAACGATTCTCAATGGATCCATCGCCATACCCATCCTGCCCGATTTTCACCGGGAGGATGTCCAGAATATCCTGAATCATTCCGAAACCGATGTACTTTTCGTAACGGAGGAGTATTATCCGGGAATCGATGTCAGCAAGGTTCCCACCCTGCGGGCTATCTTTAAATTAAACGACCTGAGTCTGCTGTATTCGCGTGAACCTGGATTAAAGGAAGAGGTAGCCGGTATCCAGGAAGCCTTCGACCGCAGGTTTCCCAACGGACTCGACCCGGATGGATTTAAGGTCCCGGAAGTATCCAATGCTGAAATTGTTACCATTAACTATACGTCGGGTACGGCCGGTTTCTCAAAAGGGGTTGTTCTGAATCACAATGCTTTCATGGCCAACCTTCAGTATGCGCAGGACAATATGCCGCTCGAGCCTGGAAACCAGATTGTGTCATTCCTTCCGCTGGCTCATACCTACGGCTGTGCATTTGACTTTATTTTCCCCACCACCCTGGGCTGTCACATCACTTTCCTCGGAAAGATACCTTCACCGCAGGTCATTCTAAAGGCTTTCCAGGAAATCAAACCTCATCTTGTGATGTTTGTCCCATTGGTACTCGAGAAAATCTATATGTCGCGTATTCTGCCCAAGCTCAGAAAACCTGCAATGAAAGTCCTTTTGAAGGTTCCGGTCGTCAACACGCTCATCCACAAAAAAATCAATGCCACACTAACTGAATCATTTGGTGGCCGGTTTCGTGAAATTGTCATTGGTGGCGCTGCATTAAACCCTGAGGTTGAGGCTTTTCTGAAAAAAATCAAGTTCCAGTTTTCTATCGGATACGGGATGACCGAATGCGGACCGCTCGTCAGTTATGCCGGCTGGCGAACCCACCGCAACGGTGCCTCGGGCAAGGCAGTCGATACCCTGGAAATGAAGATCGATTCATTCGACCCGTATAATGAGGTCGGTGAGATTATGGTCAGGGGGGATAATGTTTTGCTGGAGTATTACAAGAATCCCGAAGCCACCAACGCATCGTTAACTCCAGATGGATGGCTCAGAACAGGCGATTTGGGTGTTTTCGACAAGGATCATTTTATTTACATCAAAGGACGAAGCAAGAATATGATTCTTGGACCTTCAGGACAAAATATTTATCCAGAAGAGATTGAATCCAAGCTCAATACAATGTTGTATGTGGTTGAATCTGTGGTTGTCGAGCGCAACGGAAAAATCATAGCCATGGTCTTTCCGGATCTGGAAGCGGTAAAATCGGGGCAGATCACCCGTGACGACCTCGATGAGCAGATGGAGAAAAACCGGATCAATCTGAACAACCGCCTTCCAAAATACATGCAAGTCACTGTTATTGAGATTGTTGGTGAAGAATTCGAAAAAACTCCGAAAAAAAGCATCAAACGATATCTTTACAAATAGTTCGCTTCGCTCACGAATATGCTCGCTGCGCTCGCTAATTATGCGCTTCGCGCTAATTGGGTCGGCTAATGCCTCCCTAATTTCAGTACGTTGGCCTTAATTAGCTCCCGTAGGGAGCACAATTAGCGAGGCGAAGCCGAGCATAATTAGCGACCGTAGGGAGCATAATTAGCGAGCGCAGCGAGCATTTATGAATGAATTCTGTTTAATCGTAGCGGGTGGTTCGGGTGTCCGCATGGGCACCGAGGTTCCCAAGCAGTACCTGTTATTAGCGCACAAACCGGTGCTGATGCATTCGATTGCCGCCTTTCGCCAGGCCTTTCCCGGGATCCCGATCATGTTGGTATTACCGGCCGGGCAACAGGAATATTGGGAAAAACTATGTCTGGAATACCGTTTCAGGGAACCGGTCACCCTGATCACCGGGGGAAGTACCCGGTATCAGTCGGTGAAAAACGGTCTTTCCGGTCTGGAAGGACCCGGTCTGGTGGCGGTACACGACGGAGTCAGGCCCCTGATCAGGCCCGAGACCATCAGAACCCTATTTGCCGAAGCCTCTGCTCACTCCAATGCCATTCCGGTGATCTCCCCTAAAGATTCTCTTCGCTGGGCTGATGATCAGGGAAACCGGGTAATCGACCGCAACTTTGTAAAATTAATTCAAACCCCGCAGGTCTTTGAACTCAATAAACTGAAGGCCGCGTACGTTCAGGAATATGAAAGTTCTTTTACCGATGATGCTACGGTTTGGGAAAAAGCCGGGTATACCGTTCATCTGGCTGAAGGACATCCGGCCAATCTGAAAATCACGACACCGGAAGATTTGATCCTTGCAGAGGCATTGATGGGATCCCCGCCTCCCGAAATCCTGCTAGCGTGACGGGGTCCCCGCCTTCGCGGGGATGACAGGGAAGGGCGAGGTGCTTTGGGAGGCTCCTATTTTGGAATTTGATTTTTGATGTTTGGTGCTTAATTGTTTTTTGGGTTTTGTTGTTTGTTATTTACATCGTTCGATGATTAAAAAATTCTTCTTTCTATTCGCATTCGTTGCAGGCTGTACTTCGGTTTTTGCTCAGAAAACCCTTTGGACCACCGGTAATGCCCGGACTCTGGCAGCCGGACAACAGGAGTTCGGAATTATTCAGCCTTTTCAGGTAGGGATAACCGATAGGCTCGAATTGTCGGTGAGCCCACTGGCAGGATTGTCGCTCGTTCCGAATATCTCTTTCAAATACCGTTACAACGACGGGCCATGGATGATCGCCAGCCAGCATACCTACCTGATGCCATCCATGTTGCTTCACAGCATGCAGGACAGCCTGTTCTCCAAACTCATTCCTCGCGACACCCTCGCTTTTTCAGATACCCTCCTGATTCCGTATGTTTTTACCTTCCGTAATCAGGTGATGGTAACACGCAAAATCGGCATGGAAACCCTGATAACCGGTAAAGCAGGCCTGGAATTCAGCCTGAAAACCAAAGGCGACTCCCTCCCTGCCCTGACCTATCCCCAGTTTTATCTGCAGTCCACCACTTTAAACAAGAAATGGCTATGGTACACCGGTATCAGGGTAGATGGCAATCTTTACAAGGATTTCAATTATATGGCCGAACTGGATTTCGTTTCCTCCGGTTTTGACATCGAACATTGGGCCATTGAGCATAAAGGCTATTTCATCTGGAACAAAAGCGTCAAATTTGCCGCACTCATCGGATACAAGATGAGTTACGGTACCTATCCTTTCCCCGCCAGCAATCCCGTATCCAACCAGGGCCGGTTCTTTATTTTCCCTGTCGCCGACCTGATCTGGAAACTAAACGTCAAAAGGCAACCCGTAAAAGATCTTTTCAGGGTCAAGTAAAAACTTAAAAAACTTTTTAAACTTTTTTTGTTTCCTAATGTTGTTTAGTTTACTTTTGCAATGCATTGGTAAACTATTGGCATATGGATGAAAAGCACGGAAATTTTCTGTTAAGGGTTTACGAACTCTATAATAGATTCGGAATCAAGAGCATAACCATGGACGACGTGGCGCGCGAGCTTGGGATTTCGAAGAAAACACTCTATGAGTGTATAGAGGACAAATCTGAACTGGTCAAGCATGTAATGGAAATGGTTTATCGCTACCACGGCGAAAAACTGCAGGAAATCACCATGCGCAGCCTGAATGCGATGGAAGAATTATTCGAGGTAAACCGGTACATGACCCAGATGATCAAGGAGCAAAACCCAACCCTGGGTTATGATTTGCAGAAATACTATCCCGAACTTCATAAATCATTGATGCAGGAACAGCGTAACCGTATGCACGATGCCATCCGGCAGAACCTGATTAAAGGGATCGAAGAAGGGATTTACCGCAAGGAGATGAATGTTGAAATTATCTCAAGGCTGCATATGACCAGGATGGAGTACAGGTACCGGCAGGATTCTTTCCAGGTTATCGATGCCGATTCCCATGATGTTATGCGTGAAATATTCATCTACCACCTTCATGGCATTGCCAATGATAAGGGTATTAAGATTCTCAACGAAAAATTAAAATCTGAATGGAAATGATAAAGTCTATGAAAATTAGTTTTTTACTGCTCCTGGCTATGGTGCTTTCGGGAACTATCCAAGCACAGACTCAGGAGTTTACACTCATCCAGGCCCAGGAGTATGCCGTGCAGCATAACTACCAGGCTAAAAATGCAGTCATCGACATTGCGCTTGCTGTTAAAAAAATAAGGGAAACCACCGCCTCCGGATTACCGCAGGCTGAAGCAAGCATCGGCTATACCAACTTCATCAACCTGGCCACCCAGCTGATACCTGCCGAGTTTTTCGGTGGAAAGCCGGGTGAATTCATGGAGGTACAGTTTGGTACGAAAAACAACGCCAGCCTTCAGGCCCAATTGAGCCAGCTGGTTTACAGCGGCTCCTATTTCGTTGGCCTGAAAATGGCGAAAATAGGCCAGGAGATGACTCATCTCCAGCTCGAGCAGGTCAAACAGGATGTGCGGCAAGCCATTGCCTCTTCGTACATACTTTGCCTGGTTGCCGAGAAAAACCGCGACCTGATGGCGGAAACGATCATGACCATGGAATCATTGGTTAAGGACTCCAGGGCTATGCAGCAGAAAGGGTTTATGGAGGAAACCGATGCCGACAAACTGACCCTCCTGCTGGCCGACCTGAAAACCAAGCAACTGAATGCAGCCAATCAGGTCAGGAATGCCTATTCCCTGCTGAAGTTCAATATGGGATTAACCATAACAGATGAGGTCAAGCTTTCCGAGAATCTTGATGTGTTACTGATGGCCACCGATCCTGAAGGATTGCTTTCGCAGGCATTTGAGCCACAGAATAATATCAACAATAAACTGATGGAGGCTCAGGCCGGGTTTACCAAACTACAGATTAAACTGGCACAATCCGAATACCAACCAGTTGTGAGTGCATTTTTATCTCAAACGGAAAACGCACAACGGAATACCTTTTCCTTCTTCAGCCCCAATGAAAAATGGTTCCCGACTACCATTTTCGGGGTGAATGTCGGAATACCGATCTTCAGCTCAGGCAAGAGGTATTACAAAGTTCAACAGGCTAACCTCAATTATGAGAAATCCCTGAATACCAAGCGTCAGGTTGCTGAGAGCATCGCTCTTGGAGCCCTGACTTCAAAAAACAATTTCCAGGTGTCGGTTGAAACCTTCCGGAATCAACGGGATAATTTCGATTTGGCCAAGAGAATCTATGCAAAGGACCAGATCCGTTACAAATCAGGCGTAGCCTCCACCACCGATCTGAATCAGACCTATAACACATTGCTGCAGGCTCAGGGAGCTTATCTGGGTTCGGTGATGGATCTCTTTACAAAGAAATTTGAGTTGCAGAAAGCATATAACCAACTATAACGTGAGACGTGAAGCGTGAAACGTGAAGTGAAAGACGCGCTTCACGCTTCACGTGATTCGAAACCGAGAAATAAATAAAAGAACAGAATATGAAAAAAGTAATCATCCCCCTAGTAGTACTACTTTCCGTAATCGCCTTCTCCTGCACACAGGAGAGGACTGCAGAGAAGATCAGCGCGGAGGTTACCAAAACCCGCAAGCAGATTACCGAGTTGTCGGCCAAACTGACCACTCTCGAAGCCGAACTCGCTGTTAAACAGCCTGTAAAAGAGGAAAAGATCACAAAAGTTGCCGTTGAAACAGTTAAAAAAATGAATTTCAGCGATTTTATTCAGTCGAGCGGAATGGTTGAAGCGGTCAGGGCAGCATCCATCAGCCCGGAAATGGGTGGCAAAATTGAATCCATACCCGTTAAGGTGGGGCAGGCAGTCAGAAGAGGCCAGCTCTTGATGACACTGGATTCAAAAGTGATGCAGAACGGAATAGCCGAACTTGAAAAAGGATTGGAGATGGTGATCACCACCTACAACAAGCAGAAGGAATTATGGGAACAGGGAATCGGATCGGAAATGCAATATCTGCAGATCAAGAACAGCAAGGAATCACTGGAAAGCAAGCTGGCAACACTCAGGTCACAACTCGAGCTGACCAAGATCTATGCACCTTTTGAAGGCAGGATTGAAAAAATTGCGATGAAGGTAGGGGAACTTGCTTCTCCCGGCCGTGGCATCATCGATGTGGTAAATCTATCGAGCCTATATGTCAACAGCGAAGTTTCCGAAGCTTTTATGCAGACGGTCAATAAGGGTGATTCGATCACGGTTGAGTTCCCGAACCTGCCCGGCGTGGTAAAAACCATACCCATTGCTTATAAAGGTGACGTGATCAACCCGCAGAGCCGGACTTTCAGCGTACGCGTTGAAATTCCAAACACCGGCCGGGAAATCAAGCCGAATATGCTGGCCAATATGAAAATCAGGGTAATCAACCTGAAAGAGGCCGTGGTTGTGCCCACTTCACTGATACGTCAGGATGTGGAAGGTTCCTATGTTTATATCGTTCAGAACAGTACCTCCACTCCTTCGGCAAAGAAAGTGTACTTGAAAACAGGCAGCTCCGACGGCAGCATGACCGTTGTTGAAAGCGGTTTGAACGGCGGAGAAATGCTCATCTCCCAGGGCTACAACCATGTGAAAGAGGGAAGCCAGATAACCTGGAACTAATCATCAATCGAATTGAAAATCAATCAGATGGAAAATAATGATAAGCTACTGATCAGGGATTTTAAACTCACGACCCTGTCTTTAAAAAATAAGAGCACGGTATACCTGCTGGCATTCATGCTGACGGTATTCGGAGTGATCTCGTATGTGACCATGCCCAAGGAGCTTTTCCCGGAAATCAATTTCCCAACGGTATTCGTGCAGACGGTTTATCCGGGTAACTCTCCGGAGGATATTGAAAACCTCATCACCCGGCCATTGGAAAATGAACTGCAAACGGTAAAAGGGATTAAGACTTTAAAATCCAATTCGTTGCAGGATTTTTCTATGGTATTTGTCGAATTCAACACCAATGTTGATATCAAGGAAGCGTTACTTGAGGTTAAGGATGCCATCGATAAAGCCAAAAGCAAGCTGCCGACCGACCTGATGGCCGATCCGACAGCCATGAACTTTGATTTTAATTCGCTGCCGATCCTGAATGTCAACTTATCGGGAGATTATTCGATCAGTCAGCTTAAGCAGTATGCCGATTACCTGAAGGATGAGATCGAGCGGGTGAACGAGGTATCGAAAGTGGATATCAGCGGCGTAGATGAACGGAAGATTTTGGTGGAAGTCGACCTGCCTAAAATGGAGGCGTTGGGAATCAGTTTCACAGCCATCGAGAACATCATGCGCATGGAAAACATGTCGATGTCGGGTGGTGAAATCAAAATAGGGAAAACCCGCCGGACGGTGAGGACTGTCGGGGAATTCAAAACCATTGACGACATACGAAATATTGTCATCCGTCAGGATCCGGCCAATACGGTTTACCTGAAAGATGTCGCCAACGTGACCGACGGTTTCGGCGATAAAAAATCATTTGCCCGCCTGAACGGGCATCCGGTAGTCACCCTGAATGTGGTAAAGAAAGCCGGTGAGAACCTGATTTCCGCCACTCAATCGACTTTTACGCTGATTGATGCAGCAAAAAAAGACGGATCGGTACCGCCCGAATTGAGGGTCGATTATACCATGGACCAGTCGGAAGGCATCAAAAGGCAACTGGGTGAGCTGGAAAACAGCATCGTGATGGGGATCATCCTGGTTATCACGGTCCTCTTCCTTTTCCTGGGACTCAGGAACGCCATCATCGTTGGACTCGCCATTCCGATGTCGCTGCTGATCACCTTTGTCATCCTCACGTTGCAGGGTGCTCAAATCAATATGATTGTTCTCTTTTCACTGATCCTGGCATTGGGGATGCTCGTCGACGATGCGATTGTGGTGATGGAGGTCATCACGCGATTCCGGGAGAAAGGCTACTCCAAATTTGAGGCGGCGCGGCTGGCGGTTGGAGAGATTGCCATTCCGGTTATCACCTCAACGCTGACAACAATTGTAGCTTTCCTGCCACTGATTTTCTGGGGAGGCATGATGGGTGAATTCATGAAATACATGCCGATCACCCTGATGGTTGTTCTTGGAGCTTCGCTGCTGGTGGCACTCGTTTTTGTCCCTGTTTTCACGGTTTCTTTTGAATCGCACGACCATAACAAACCGCACAGCAGCCACCGCATTTTTATATCGGCACTCATTGTAGCCGCAGTGGCCGCCCTCTTTTATGTAACCGGCATTATCTGGCTGGCCAACCTGTTGGCGCTCTTGGTTCTGCTGATGATTTTGCACCAGTTGTTCATGAAGCAGGTTGCCTTCTGGTTCAGCGAGGTCCTCTTGGTGAAATTTGAAAGATTTTATCTCCGGTTCATCCGGTACAGCCTGACCAAAAATCGTCCGGCCTGGTTTCTGGCCGGGACCCTGGCCTTGTTGGTGGTCACCATGATGGTCTTTGGGGCCCGTCACGGCGAGACCCGCCTGTTCCCGAACGGTGAGCCGGCCATGATCAATGTATTTGCAGAACTGCCGTTAGGATCCGACATCACCCTCACCGACTCGGTAGCCCGTGTGATGGAAGAGAAAACACGCGAAGTGCTTGGTGATAACAATAACCTGTTAAAATCCATGCTGACCATGGTAGGTTCGGGTGTTCGCCGCGACAATGAAATGGCTACCGGCGAAACGCCCCATCGTGCCCAGGTACAGTTGAATTTTGTTGATTATGAATTCCGTAACGGAGTGAACACCAATAAAATCATGGAGGATTTAAGCAAGGCCTTTATCGGGCAGTATCCCGGAATCGAGTTCTATCTTGAGAAACAGGAAGGGGGTCCGCCAACCGGAAACCCGATCAACATCGAAATCTCCGGAAAACAATTTGATGAGTTGCTGGCTTACGCCGACACGGTCATGAATAAGATCGAGGCTTCTGGAATTCAGGGTATTGAAGGATTAAAACCCGATATCGAACTGGGCAAACCTGAGCTGCTGGTGAAAATCAACCGCGACAAAGCACAGCGTTACGGCCTTTCGACCATGGCTATTGCCTCCACCATCCGGACAGCCTTGTACGGAAAAGAAATTTCCGATTTCAAGATCGGCGAGGATGAATATCCGATTGAGATCAGACTGGCTGAAGCCTACCGGTATGATTTGAGCAGTCTGATGAACCAGAAGGTGACCTCCATGAATATGGCGACCGGCCAGATGGTACAGGTCCCGATTTCAGCCGTGGCCGATTTTACTTACGGAACCACTTTTGGATCCGTCAACCGCAAGAACGTGGAAAGGGTGGTGACCTTATATTCCAACGCCCTGGCGGGGTACAACGCCACCTCAATCAACAGGGACCTGAAGGCCCTGCTGCAGGATATGCCGCTTCCCGAAGGATATGCCATCCATTTCACCGGCGAGCAGGAGCAGACCGAAAGCAGTTCAGTTTTCATGCTTGAAGCTATGCTGCTGGTTCTCGCACTGATCTTTGTGATCCTGGTTACCCAGTTCAACTCATTCGGTAAAACTTTGATCATCCTCACGGGAATCTTTTTCAGCATTATCGGGGTATTCTTTGGGCTGGCCCTGTTCAAGCTTGATTTCATCATCATCATGACCGGAATCGGGATGATCGCACTTGCCGGAATTGTTGTCAAGAACGGGATCGTGCTCGTGGATTACATTACCCTGCTCAAAGAGCGCAAACGGCTCGAGCTTGGTCTGGAACCAGGAGCAGCGCTCACCAAGGATGTTTCGCAGGAGTGTATCATCGAAGGCGGTCATACCCGTATGCGTCCGGTTCTGATGACAGCACTGACCACCATCCTGGGTATGCTGCCGCTGGCAGTGGGGATTAACATCGACCTGATCGGCCTGTTCACCAGTTTCAAACCGAATATCTATTTCGGCGGTGACAACGTTCTCTTTTGGGGACCCATGTCGCAAGCCATCATTTTCGGTTTGGTATTCTCAACCTTCCTGACGCTGGTCATAGTTCCGGTCATGTACCAGGTTGCCCAGCAGACGAGGATCAGGCTGACACCGAAAAAGAAAGTTGCAGCAGTGTAGGGACGCATATATGCGTCCTTACCTCAGCAGCACCATCTTGCCCGTTTCCAGGGTGGTGCCGATGCGAAGCCGGTAAATATAGGTTCCGGGATTAACATCACGGTTCGATTGATCGCGGGCATTCCAGTAGAAAGTGAAATCTCCCGGCAACAGCTTTTTGTTGAGCAGTTCCATGACCTTACGTCCGGAGAAATCGAAAATCTCCAGCACCACAGGCAGCTCATCATTAACCTTAAAAGATATTCCGGTGGTCCGGGTGAAAGGATTCGGGAAATTCCGGCTTTTCACGGTTGCCGTATCCCGTGTCATCGTGGAGATCGGAACCACTGCATATTGTTCCTGGTTATAGGAATCCGATACCTTTACCAGAATGCTCCACAGGTGATCTTCTTCATTGGCTATCCCGCTGAGAGTACCATCATCAGTCAGAGTCAGGTTTTCAGGATAGTCGGAAGGGGTAAAGGCAATGGTGAAATTTTCAAACATCAGCTGGTTCTCGCTGACGGAGGCATATTTAAACAGGCTTTGATCCCCGTTGGAAATTCCAACCTGCCAGGGATAATCTTTCGACGGTACACTGCGGTTCCCGTAATTAAACTCAATCCTGCCGTCGGCATACAATTTTGCACTCACCGAAAGCGGATAAACCTTTAATCCGGTGTACACCGATGCTTTCCATTCAAATGTGACCACCGAATCGGTCGCATGGTACAGAAAAATATCACCGGGTACATTGATCTGAATATCAGCCCCGAACGGTACAATGCTTTTTCTGACCTTGAAAGCCAGGCCCTGAAAGATGGCATAGGGATACTGGAAATATTCATTGTCGAAATGAAGGGCTCCCCGGATATCGGCAATCACGCTTTTGTATTTGGTTCCGTAAAATGAAAATTCAAATGGAAGGGTAATCCGGGTGAAGGGTACTTTATGGGCAAATTCGGAAAGAGTATCACCTGTGATATGCTCATAAGAGGTGGGTGAGGTTTTTTCTTTATAATCTTTCACCAGGCTCCAGCGATAGGGCGGTTGTCCCCCGCTGGCCGAAAGCTGTGCATAAAACGGCTGCCCGATGGTAATGTTGGTGATAGCAGGGTTTTCTACTTTCAGCTTATTAAAATTAAGGCTTTCAGTAAGGCTTATATAAGTTCGCCCATTGTTTACAACCGGCACATTCTTTTGTTTCGAAATCATCTCACTGGCACCGGTCAGATAATGGATCACCGAAAACTCATCAACCTGTCCGGCTGCCACACCATTCGGATCATTTTCTTCCACGATCAGAAAAAATTTGACCGGTACCCCGGGATCGAGAGAGCTGATAAATGGGGTGATATCCAACCCGAATTCAAAGCGCTTGGGGTCTTCGGGGTTTTCCGTATTCTCCAGGGGATTATGGTCACCCTGATAGTTAAATATCGGAAAGCTCATGGTTTGCTGAGGGCTTACGGCGGTGGTATCGGTCGAAAAACCGGCCAGGATCCTGAACCTCGATCGCTGTTCATGCCGCATCACCACCCGCATGGTCAGCTCGGGATTATAATTTTTAATGGCTTTGATCACATGAACCGAACGGTTCCAGATGCCCCCATCGTTCCCTTCATGTGCAACCACACTGTACAGAACGTACGAAACACCGCTCTTGCCCCATCCTGTTCCCCAGCTGTTCACCGCTAGCAAGGCACCGATTTCCCAGTCCTTCATGTCAACGAGGCCATCCTCATTGATATCCACGTCGTTGGTGAATTTTCCGTCACGGTTCAGGTCTATGCGCACCGAGTCATTATACCCGACAAAAGTCATGGCATGTCCCACCTGGTTGCCAAAGGAATAGATCACCGGCCACTGCGCGTTGGTTTCAGGATCAGCCCAATAATGGGTATCCATGCGTTCCGAGGCTATCTGAAAACTCGCGACTCCGCCACTGGGCGACTCTTCGAAATGGTCATACAGGTATTGCTTGAAAATGGCCAAGCCTTCAGGAGTTCCCACAGGCAGTGAGTAATTGATTGATATCCTGTTTTGCATAGCGCGGTAGTATTTATCGTACCCCGACATCCAGATGCCGATGCCCTGCTCATAAAACGGATAATCGATGTAATTCGCGCACCCGGCGGCTTTAACAATCTCCCAGCTGTCGAAATAGCTGACCCCGACTCCCCATCCGCTACTATTTAACAGGTTCCAGACAAATCCCGGGGTATACAAATTCTCCGGTGTATCGGAAGCTAAATTCCGAAGCCGGTTGATCTCATAATTAAACACATAGCCAATGCTGCTGGCCTGATTGCAACTATATCCATTTTGATTGAAGACGGAAGGGAAGAACTTCTCTTTAGAATTATCGACCCGGTATGGTAGACCCGCACCTGCTTTCAGCCGGTACTTTTCGGGTACCGGATAAACCGGATAGTCGCCCGAAACCTGTGAAAGGCCAGCCATGACGGAGGTTGTGAAGTATATCAGGATTAACAGCCTTCTCATAATCAAAAGAATAAATCGCGTAAATATACAGTGGAAATTTCATAATCATCATGCAATACTATTATCAACCTCAGAAACGTTAACCCAAATATGGTCAATTTGCCTAATGATCATTTTTTCTCATCTTTGTTAACTTTAATTCCGGAAGTGGTGCACAGGTGGTTTTTTACTTTATTTACAGGGTTCATTTTAATTCTTAATCAGCCACTTTTCGCCCAGAAAGAGGGCGCTGTCTGGTATTTTGGCCAGCATGCCGGATTGGATTTCAAAGGACAATATCCCAAGCCTTTAGTGGATGGCCAAATCAATTCGATGGAAGGGGTTGCCTCGATTTCGGACCCGGCCGGAAACCTGATTTTTTACACCGACGGACAAACGGTCTATACCGGCAACCACCAAATTCTGACCAATGGAACCGGTTTATTCGGCAATAATACCGCTACACAGTCGTCCATTATCGTTCCCTGGCCCAATCATCCCGGTAAATATTATCTGTTTACCGTAGGTAAGGTGGGTACCCTGTCAAACCCAGGCAAAGGATTGTATTATAGCGTATTAGATTTAAACACCAATCAGGCGGACCCTGTTAATGTTCTGCTTCTCCAAACCTGTACTGAAAAAATAACTGCCATCAGGCATGACAATGGCGTGGACTGGTGGATCCTGGCCCATGAGATTGACACCTCCGTTTTTCAGGAATTCCTCTTATCCAATACCTTGGTGCAGCGTGTTCCTCAGGTTATCGGGTTAAAACATCAGGTTGACCGTGACAATCCCAATGACAAGGGAGCTTGCGGATATTTGAAAAGTTCACCTGACGGGAGTTTCGTGGCACTGGCCATTGAGGGTTTCAAGATTTTCGAGGTTTTTAAATATGACAACAAAACCGGCGCGTTTCCCATCGATCCGGCACCCATCCAGCTAAAATCGGAATCGGCCTATGGGGTTGAGTTCAGTCCCGCCAATAACTACCTGTACGGAACCAACCGGGTGGACGGAACCATTTACCGGTGGAAGCTGGATAATTTTTTAAAAGATCCGGTCGATACCAGCCGTGAAATCATTTTCTCCGATCCCGTATTGAAATGCGGAGCGCTGCAGCTGGCCCTTAATGGTAAGATCTATGTGGCATTCAATAACCAGTCCTACCTGGGGGTGATCAATGCACCCGATCTCGATTCGTGCAATTTTGTATTAAAAGGGGCGAGTCTGCATGATTATGCAACCAGTTTTTCGGGTATCAGCGGTTTTGGATTACCCAACCTCCCCGCCGCCTATTTCAAGAATGACATTTATTATGTATACGACTGCGTAAACGATTCAACTGCTTTCTTTTTATCGTCCAAAGACTTAGTCGATAATCCTCCGCTCTGGTATATCAACGGGCAGGAGATCACCGGTGATGAAACGACCTATCAGGCCAAATACCTGTTTAAAACCCCTGGTAATTACCTGGTGAGGATGGAAGGGTCAAAAGGAGGAGGCAGGGTCACCCTGGAGCGGACCATCACGATCCACCCGCTGCCGGACCTGAAAATCAATGACACCACCTATCTGTGTGAAGGTCACGAGCTAAATCTTCACAACGGAAATTTTGCCTTTTACGGGTTAACCAATAGTGCCGGGATTTATTCAGATGGGGTACGCAGTATTGACCAGCCCGGAAAATACACGGTAACGGCTGTCAATTATGAAGGCTGCAGCCTGTCGATACCCACCGAGGCCATCGGGATCACCCGGCCGGTGATCGATACGATCCGGGTGACTCCGGTGATGTGCGCGGGGATCGATAATGGCGCGATCGAGATCGTTATGAAAGGGAATCTGACTGATTACACCTTTACCTGGGCGGATGGCGCCCTTTCAACGAATGTCCGTGACCATTTAAAACCAGGGGATTATCAGGTCACCATCACCATTCAGGACGGGTGTCCGCTGGATACCACAATCACGGTGACGACCTCAGCACTCACCCTGAGGCTTTCTGCGTCGGTGGATATTTCCGCTCCGGTTTGCGCACATGAAACCATCACCCTCACGGCCACAGGAGCCGACTCCTATATCTGGGAACATGATCCGCTGGCCTCCGGGAATATGGTTACCGTGCATCCGGATACCACCACCATGTACAGAGTCAGAGGATCCATAAACGGTGAGTGCTTTACCACAGATTCCATCCGGATTCAGGTTTTCCCCGACCACCGGCTGAATCTGGGGGGCGACCTCACTCCCTGCAGCGGACAAACTGTGACCATAACCCGGATGGATTATGATCCACATTCAAATTATACGGAATGGCTCTGGTCGACCGGCGCCCCGACTGATTTTCTCATCATTGATCATGATTACAAGGATTTATGGCTGGAGGTCAAAGATCTCAACGGATGCCGGTCGCGCGATTCCATCAACGTCACGTTCACCCCGGCGATTGTGGTGAAGATTGAACGGTTGCCAAAAGATCCTGTCACTTTTTGTCCGGGGGATACCATCACCCTTATCGCCTCCGGTGCCTCACAATATATTTGGAGCCACGATCCTGATCTTCAGCAAAGTATAGTAATTGTATATCCCAACCGGGATACGATTTTCAAAGTAACCGGATCAAACGGCGGCACCTGTACCTCCACCGATTCTGTGGAGATCAGGGTATATAAAACCACCCCGTTGGATCTGGGTCCCGACCGTACCGCCTGTGCCGGTGATACCATCGTCATTCATGGCAGCGATTACGACCCGGGATCCATCTATTCTGACTGGCAATGGTCAACCGGCGGCACGATAAATTCGCTGGTTACCCTGTGGTCATTGAATAATCTGACCCTGACCGTAAAAGATGGGTACGGATGCCGGTCAACCGATGCCATCAATTTAACGTTTACCCCCCTGCCGGTTATTCCGTCGCTTGACCAGACAAACATCACCTGTGCAGGAGCGGACGACGGAAGAATCCAGATCAATATCACCGGAAATCCTGCTGATTATCAATATTCGATTTTTACGGCAGAATCATGGTCTGACCAGCGTATTTACGCCGGCCTGGCCCCCGGAACCTATCCTGTCAGGATCCGGAACGCTTCCGGTTGTGTCAGCCTGCCTTACCAGGTAATACTCGCCGAGCCTGATTCGATCAGGATAAAAGTAGTGAGCATTGCCCCTTCGTGTCCGGAATGCACCGATGGCGAAATCAAATTGCAGGTCACCGGCGGCACGGTGCCATATTCGTTCGACTGGGATGGTTATAATGTCCATGATTCCATTTTTTCCGATATCGGTCCCGGAAACTATTCCATTACCATCACTGACGCCAACGGTTGCCGGCAGATCATATTCTACGATTTGATTGCCAGTGAATTGTTCATCCCGAATGCGTTCTCTCCCAATGGCGGCAGCAAAAATGAAAAATGGATCATCAGGATTCTTGAAAACCGGCCGGATTGTCTGGTTCAGGTGTATGACCGGAGCGGTAAGCTCGTATATTATGATGACCAGATTTACGAACCCTGGGATGGCACTTACATGAATCAGGGGCAAAAACTTCCGGCAGGCACTTATTTTTATCTGGTAAAGATTGACCGTCAAGATGTTAATAAACCACCCCAACGGGGTACCGTAACCATATTAAGATAGTTCCGATTAACCGAAAGTGAAAAAACTATCCTACATAGCTCTATCTCTGCTGATGCTGCCGGCAGTCCTGATTGGCCAGGTTCATCCCCTTGCCGAACAGTACCTGCTGAATTTATTCCAGCTGAATCCGGCGATAGCCGGCGTGGTCGTTTATGATCCGCTGGTAATCAATGCGCGGCAGCAGGGATTAAAATGGAAAAAATCACCCGGTTCCCAGTCGGTTTCCTACCAGAGCAAATTGTTCAAGGAGAAGGACTATTTCAATAAAAGGGGGTTCCTGAACCGCGGGGAAAATGCTTTTGGCAAGGTGGGCGTCGGGGCGGGAATTTTCAACTACTCTTATGGCAGCGTCAGCCAGACGGGTTTTCACCTCGACTATGCCTATCATGTTTTCGTTGGCAATGGCAGGCTATCTTTCGGTCTGGCTCCGGTTTTCCTGCAATTCAAGGCCAATTTCGCCGATGATTCATTTACCTTCGATGAGAATCCCGATGATGTATGGCTACCTCAGGGCAATGATCCGATCAGCGTATCCTTTATTGATTTCAATGCCGGCGTTCATTTTTACTCTGAAACATTCACCGCCGGTTTTTCATTCCTTCAGATGTTCAACTCAACGATACACCTGAAAGGAGAGTATGGCTTTCCGTCCACGGAGAAACCTCTGCTCAATCCCGATTTATCGAGATCTCTCTATGGTTATGGCGGTTACCTGTTCAAAATCAGCCGCTCTTTTCAGGTGGAACCGATGCTCATGCTTAAATATAATGCCAACACGGTCAGCCCTTTCAGGTTTGACCTGAACGCCACAGCCTATTTTTTAAATGATTTTCAAACCGGATTCTCCTACCGGTGGAACGACGGGATCGCAGCATTCATGGGCATCCGTCTGAATAAACTTCAGATACGATATCTTTTTGAGCTGCCTCTAGCTGGAAAAACACCTCTCGGATTTACCGGCCACATGATTCAGGTTGGTATCGATCTCGGACAGAAAATCAATTAAGCTTTTTTTTTTCCATCTTTGGAAACTCAAATCGGGAAGAGTGCAAAAGTGGTTGTCCATCGTATTTATTGGTTTAGCGTTTCTGCTTTTTGAACCCCTCTATGCCCAAAAAGAAGGGGCCATCTGGTATTTCGGACAAAATGCCGGGTTGGATTTCAACCAGTATTATCCAAGACCACTCACTGACGGACAGATCAATACGCGCGAAGGGGTGGCAACGATCTGTGATAAGGACGGGGGATTATTGTTTTACACAGACGGACAAACCGTTTACGATCGCAGTCATAAGATCATGGACAATGGAGAAGGATTGTACGGGGATAAATCCTCTACCCAGTCATCCATTGTCGTACCCAGACCTGGTTCAACCACCCAGTATTATCTTTTCACGGTTGATCAGGCCGGAACCCATTCAAATCCTGGTGACGGAATCAAATTCAGCGTTGTCGATATCACAGGTAACGGGGGCCTCGGATCGGTGATACAAAAAAACGCTCCGATGCCCAATGTGTCCGGCATTCGTTTCACTGAAAAAATCACGGTTGTCAAGCACTTTGATAAAGAATCCTATTGGGTCATTGCGCATGAGTTCGGGACCGATAATTTTTATGAATTCCTGTTGACGAATCTTACCCTGACGTTTAAAGATGCTATCCCTGCGGGTGCCATACACCGGATCGATCCTGGCGACCGGGATAACCGTGGTGCGACCGGGTATCTCAAATCATCCCCGAAAGGCGATTATCTGGCCACTGCTGTTGAAGGGTTATTCCTGTTTGAACTGTTTCATTTCGACAATAAAACAGGGGATATCCGATTGCTGGCCACCCTGCCGGCCGGAACCAGTGCCGATCCTGTCAGCCCTGCAAGCGCAGCATACGGGGTGGAATTTTCTCCCACGAGCAACTACCTGTACGGATCGTCAAGAAAAGATGGATATATCTATCAATGGGACCTATCGTATACTGACCCCAGATTGATCCTGAACAGCGTTCAGATTTTAAGGCCGAAATCCAATATCCTGTGCGGAGCGCTGCAATTGGGACTGAACGGGAAAATTTATGTTTGCCTTTCGGGTCAGCCTTATCTGGGTGTTATCAACTCGCCGATACAGAAAAACTGCAACTATACCGAACATGGTACCAGTCTGGTTGATAATTCTTCCGATACGATCAAGGGAGGTACCGCCTATTTCGGGTTGCCGACTTTCCTGTCTGATTTTTTCAAGGCTGCCGAATTCTATTATGAAAACACCTGTCAGAATGATCTGACAATATTCTATGTGTCAGCGAACCGGAGTACGCTTGGAAGTCTTCCAACCTGGGACATCTATGATGCCAATAATGTATTTGTTGGCAAGGCAAATGTCGATGCACAAACTTATCAGGGCACTTACCGTTTTCCTAAAGCCGGCAAATATTTTGTAAAATTTTATGTATATCAAGCTGGTGATGTATATCAAACCCAGGAGGTCACCATCCACTCCCTTCCGGAACTCAATTTACCGGATACCACGAGCATGTGCAAGGGCAGTCCTGCCCATCTTGATGCCGGCGATGGTGCTTTTTACAGCTGGCGCGATAAGCCCAACCTGAATGTTGAGCGCTACCGCGATATTTATAATGCCGGTAAATATGTTGTGACGGTAACCCATTACAACGGCTGTTCGAACACCGACTCCACGTTTGTGGTTGCCAAACCGCTTCCGGTGATCAGGGATACCCTGATGGCACTGGCCACCTGCGGAGTTGCCAATGGTTCCATTATCCTTGATATGCAGGAGGGCGACCAATACAGTTTTGCCTGGACCCGTTATCCCGACAGCACGGCCAGCAGCATTCACAATCTGGCCGCCGGGGTGTATGAGGTGAACATTACTTCGGCAAACACCGGGTGCGTTCTGACAAGCAAGATTACCATATCTGAAAAAGATGCCCCCGTAATAAAAATACAGCCTTCAGTAGCTGACACGATCTGTCCCGGACAAAGCATTACCCTGACCGCCGAGGGTGCGCAGAAATTCCGGTGGGAAAATATAGCAGGCAATGACTCCGCTCAGACCATTAACATTCAGCCGCAGAAAACCACCACCTACTTTGTGGAAGGCTATTCGATTGATCAGAGCGGAAAAAAATGCTCCGGTTTCGGAGAGATCACCATCCAGGTTTTTCCTTCCAACCCACCCCAGCTCGGATCTGACCGGGAAGGGTGCCAGAATGGAATCCCGGTCATACTCGACGGAGGAGCGGAGTATCTGTCCTGGAACTGGAAAAGTATTGTTCCCCCATTAAATGATACCAGCCGCCTGCTGAATATAACCCAGACCTACCAGCGACTTGAACTGGTGGTAACGGATAAGAACGGTTGCGAATTCTCCGATGATATCAAAGTCATTGTCAAACCGCTGCCGGTCATCAACCTGGGCAGCGACAGCATCATTATGTGCAAGGGAACCCCGATAAAATTGTACGGAGGGACAGGCGATTCCCTTTTGTGGAGTACCGGTGAGAGAACCGATAATATCTGGGTGGACACCACCGATACCTACCGGTTATCCATCTGGAAAAACGGATGCGCAAATACCGACAGCGTGTATGTTGAGATCAAGCCGTTGCCTGACATATCTCTGAATCTTCCGCGTGAAGCCACTAACTGCCTGACCGACAGTCTGGAGCTTTTCGGGGGCCGTGGGGATTCTTATCTCTGGAGCACCGGCGATACCCTGCGCAATTTATATGTTAAACAGACCGGAACCTACTGGCTCAAAATATTCCTGGATGGATGCTCGAATAGCGATACGGTGAATCTGACATTAAATCCCCTTCCCAAGGTGGATCTCGGCACGGATACTGTTTTGTGCAAATCCAGCCCGTTCAGGCTCACCGGCGATGACGGACAGGCCGACTCTTATTTATGGAGCAATCAGGCCACCACGCCTGATCTGCTGGTCAGTCAGACCGGCACCTATTCACTCACGGTTGGCAGTAAAGGATGTTTCAATTCCGACACGGTGATGATCCGGGTGAATGATCCTGCCATGCTTGTCATTGAAGCAGTAACGGTAACACAGGTGACCTGTCCGGGTAACCGCGACGGCAGCCTGCTGGTGGAGGCACACGGCTCGGGAACCTCCTGGGAATACAGTATCGACGATGGGTTGACCTATTCCATCAATCCGTTTTTCCAGGGATTATATGGAAAGGATACCCTGAAGGTTATGGTCAGGGAAGATAAAGCCTGCACCGTCAAATACAATCAGCCGATTACTTTTAACGAACCCGACAGCATTCATATAAACTATCACCTGGTTTCACCGAGCTGCGAAACCTGCCCGGATGGTGAAATCAACCTTTCCATCAAAGGGGGCACGCCACCTTATTCGGTAAAATGGTCGACTAATGATACCCTCACCTTCCTATCGAACATGGTGCTTGGTAAATATCTGGTTTGGGTAACCGATGCGAACAAATGCCGAGAAAATATACTCATCGACCTCACCCTCGACTTTCCTCCGTTCCAGATTCCCAATGCATTTACTCCAAATGGTGACGGGATCAATGAAAAATGGGAAATAGCAGCACTCAATGACTTTCCGGATTGTGAAGTAAAAGTTTTCAACCGGGCAGGGCAAATGGTGTGGTTTTCCGATACCGGCTATACGGTTCCCTGGGAGGGAACAGATAAATCGGGTGCCATGCTGCCCGTGGGATCCTATTATTATCTGGTGTGGCTGCAAAGCGACCTGAAACCGCTGAAAGGATCGGTATCCATATTAAGATGAGGGAAAAGCTGCTCCATATCTTCCTGGTTTTTTTCGCAACAGCGTTACCCGTTTGGTCGCAGGTAAACTCCTTTTCCGACCAGTACCTGTCGAACCTTTTCCTGCTGAACCCCGCCATTGCCGGAACCGCTCAATATTCAACCCTTACGGTGAATTCACGGCAGCAGTGGATAGGCTGGGACGGGGCCCCGGCAAGTCAGAGTGTGACTTTCCATTCCAGGCTGGCCCGGTCGAAAGACCGTTTTACCCCGCTGGGTTTTATCAATAAAGGGAAAAACACCTATAGCAAAGTTGGGTTCGGCGGTGGATTCTTTCACGATTCATATGGTGTTTTTAACCTGACCGGAATCCATCTCGACTATTCCTACCAGTTAATGGTGGGCAAAGGCCGGTTATCGCTGGGATTGGCCCCATCGGTTTTTCAGGTCGGTACAACCAGCGTGGTTCTGGCCGATCCCTCTGATCCTTATCTTAACAATCCGAATAAAAGTTATTTTGTCGACTTCAATGCAGGAGTCCATTACTTCAGCAAAAACGGATATATGGGACTCTCGCTGGTTCAGCTCTTTAATTCATCGGTAAAATTCGGCAGTTACGGTTATCCCGGGGATGAAGACCCGTCCCTGAATCCTCAACTTGCCCGGTCGGCTTATGCCTATGGAGGCTATTTTTTCATGCTGAACCGCGACATGAACCTTAAGGTCGAACCGATGGGCTTAGTCAAGTATAATTCACGTACAGGCTTACTGTTTGATGTCAGCACAACCGTCCATTTGCGCGACATGTTCAGCGCCGGTGCATCCTACCGGCTGAAGCAGGGCTTGTCGGTATTTCTGGGAGTCAGGCTCGATAACCTGGCCCTGCGGTACCAATTTGAGATCCCGGTTTCCACTGAAGTCGGCAACCGGTATTCCAGCCATACCATTCAGATCTCGCTGAATATAGGACAGCCGATAGATTAAGGATTGCCGGTTCCCGGAAACGCTTCTATTCCCTGATAATCTTCCCTGTATTTTCAATGACGCCACCAACCCGGTAAAGGTATATTCCTGTTGGCAGGGATTTGACTGCGCTTAACGGGATCATCACCTCACCTTCGCTAACCGAATATTGACGGCTAAAGACCAAGGCACCCGACAAATCGTACAAGGCAAGGTTCAATTGGCCGGCTTTAGCGGTGTATCCCTGGAACCAGATGATATCAGAGGCGGGATTAGGAAATACCCGGATACTGTTTTGTACCGTGACTGCACCCACTCCGCTTCCGCCTGAAACAGTGAAGGTCAGTTCCTTGAAATTGCTGATGCCGCTCCAGTCGGTGACCCTTAAAGGCAGGGTATAGGTATCCGGCTTATCAGGTATGCCTTTCAAATCACCCAGGCTTGATAAGCTCAGCCAGGATGGCCAGTCCTGCAGCCCCATGCTGAAATTGGTGTTCTGCTTTAAACCCGAACGGGCGTGGTCCATGAGGTAAAAGCTGAGGTTATCACCCGCCGATAATCCCGATATCCAGGGCATCCCGGCAGGCACATTCATGCTCCCGTAATGGAACAGGATCTTCCCGTCGGGCAGCAACTGGGCTGCAAATTCAAGTGGCTGTGTACCCAGCGCATCAGCGGCAGCATGCCAGCGAATGACCGCGCCCGCGGAAGTTCCTTCGAAGGTAACCCCGGCATTTGCATTCGGATAATAAAGGGTGCCGAAGAAGGGGAAAACACCCTTATTCTGATAAAACCGGAGCCGGGTATCGATTACGTACGGATACTCCACCAGTTTCGTACCCATCACAATTCCCCCGTCTGACATGATGGTCACCTGATCATAGGAAGTTCCGTACATCGGAAACGAAAAGGGCAGATCGATCACCTGTGAAGAGGTACCGGAAGGGTGATAATTTTAGTTCCGCCCGAGAAACTGATCGTTTCCTGTGCGGGCACCTCAAGATACTGAAAAGCCGGATTGGCATACCGGTAGGGACCGGTTGTCCCGTCGGCCTCAAGCTGGAATCTGTATTCGAGTCCTACCATGCCTGCGGGCAATTCCTCCGTTATGATCTGAGGCCGGTTTACACGGGTGTCAATTGATACAGCCAGGCGGGTAACCGTATTTCGTGCGATGGGAACCATACTCTGAGGGCTCACAAAGGTATGGGTGCCATTGGTGTAGTCCATGACGGTAAAACCTTCCACTTTCCCTGAACCTTTGGTATCCGGGGATTTCTGCAGCACTTCGAGAAAAATTTTAGCCTGGCCGTTGGCCGGTATGTAGTTCAGCAGGGGAGTGATATCCAGGCCGATTTCAATCAAATCCGAATTCACCGCGGCAAAACCCTGCATGGGCAAAGTGTCCCCCTGATAACTGAAACAGGGAAAATCCATCACTTTTTCGGGCAGAAGGGCATTGGGATCAGCCGATACCCCGGCCTGGATCTTGATGCGGTTCCGCTGGTTATAACGGACCTGCGTTTTGATAGTGAGTAGCGGGTTGTACGTCTTTTTAGGCTTGACCACCATTGCGGCATTGTTCCAGATCCCTCCATTCGATGTGTGTTCAGCCAGCAGGCGGTCCATGACCCAAATCTTGCCGGCATTGCCCCATCCGGCACTCCACGAGTTGACCACCAGCATAGCCCCGATCTCCCAGTCCTTCATATTCACCACCCCGTCTCCATTGATATCGATGTTATTCGTACACTTTTTATCCCCGTTCACATCATATCGGACCGAATCATTCCATCCGACGAAAGTCATGGCATGACCCACATACGGTCCGTATTTCGTGATGATATACTGCCCCTCCTCTTCAAATCCCTTATCCAGCGGAATCTGGGAAAGGATCATATCGCCGGATCCGATCTGGAAATTGGCCACCCCACCGATATCTGCACCATTCAGATGGTCGTTCAGCCAATGTTTCAGTGTCAGCAGGCCCTCCGGATTTCCGACATCAATGGCAAAAACCTCATCCACACGGTTTTTCATTCCCCGGTAATACTTATCGTACCCGGTCATCCAGTATTGGGAATTCTGGCTGTAAGCGGTAAAATCGGGATTGGCCGGAATGCCGTTTGCCTTCACCAGGTCCCAGCTGTCGAAATAGGATACCCCCTGGCTCGGATTCCCGTAATTAAGCAGATTATATACGGCCATCGGGCTATATTGATTTTCCGTTAATGATGAGCTCAGGTTGCGGAGGTAATTGATCTCGTAGGTAAACATGGTCCAGATCGAACTGGCCTGATTACAGTTCCAAACATCCTGACTGTAAATACCTGAAAAATAGAGCACCCTTGAATTATCCTTTTTGAAAGACAGCGGCCTGGTGGCATAACCGGCAGGCAGAACCAACTTGGTCAATTTATTATAGGCCGCTTCATCAGCACTGATAACACTCTCCTGAACCTGCTGTCCGAACAGGCCTCCACACGCGCTCATCAGTGCAACTGAAACGATTAAATTTCTGGTTTTCATATCAATTAACGATAAGGGGTGCAATATTAAGATGTTTTAGCAATTTTGGTACCAGGGAGCGGTAACTAATTATCTTTACTTACTGCTTAATGCCTGCTCACGTGACGGGGTCCCCGCGTTCGCGGGGATGACACTGCTGCCGATGTTGCCAAATTATCTATGTCTTTATGATCCCCATCTTTTTCATCAGGAAGGTAGCATTCAGGCTCTTGCTGACGCCAGGGTACAGCCGGTAATCGAACTTCAGCTGATCGCCCTCCGTGATCACTTCAAAGCAGGAGTTCTTCAGCCGCTCCGGATATTCCTTTTCAAGTTCCCCGAGTTCAACATCATGCGTAGCCACCAGGCCGGATGCTTTGAAATCCATGAGCCTCCGGATCAATGCCGCTGAACCTGCATGCTTATCATGCGAATTGGTGCCTTTAAGCATTTCATCGATAATGACAAAAATATTTTCGCCTTCTTCCAGACGTGAAATGATACGGCTTAATTTTTTCAGTTCAGCATAAAAATAGGACTCATCCTCCCCCAGCGAATCGTTGGTCCGGACACTGGTATGGATTGAAACCGGTACCAGCCCAAAGCGTTCTGCACAAACCGGTCCGCCCGACATGGCCAGTATCATGTTTACCCCCGCCATTCTCAACAGGGTAGATTTTCCAGCCATATTGGCACCGGTCACCAGGTAGATTTGTCCGTTCAGATCGAAGTTGAGTGAATTGTCGATCCTTTTTGACGGATGGATTAACGGATGCCCGCCATTCACAATCTCCATGTTGAAAGCGCCTTCCCTGATCTCAGGCCATGAGAAATCATTCCGGTTGTAAGCCAGGGTTGCAAGGGAATTCAGCACTTCGATTTCGGCAATGACCTCAATCCATTTTCCGAAGGCGTGATGATAGTTCCTCCGCCATTGTTCAAGTCTGATCATCAATAGAATATCCCACAGAAAAAACGCATTCAGGAAAAAACTGACAATCAGGTTTCCCCGCACTTCCAGTCCCCAGAGAATTCCGGTCAATTTCTTCATGACCTGACTGGCATTTATCGAACCATGTATCATACTCTTTTTCAATTCCTTCAGGTAAGGTGCTGAAAATTCTTCCTTTTCAATCATCTCCAGTAATCCCCCGTATTTTCTGAACCTGTCCAGCAGTCGTTCCAATTTTTCCTGTTCCCGGGTTATCAACCTTGAACGGCTGATGATCAGGCTGATGGGAAGAAGAAAATAGAGACTATAAACGGGAGATACAGAAAAGATCAAGATGTCGTTAAGTAAAATATCAAGAATGTAAAGAAGCGCGAGGGAGAGGGAGATGATGGAGTTGATCCAGATTGCTGCGCGGTAAAACCGGGTGTTGTTGAATTTATCAGGTGCATCAAGCCAGGCTCTGATCTGGCCGGACTGTTCTTTTTCCCAGTTCGATTCGCGTGCGGTAGCCAGAAAATCCTGCCGCCATGAAAGTTTAGCCTCCAATTCCCTGACTGCCTCCTGTCGCAAACGGATCTGCCCAGGGTCAGTACCGGGATACAGAAGCCGGCCGGCCAGCTTTTCCTTTCCCAACGGGGTAGCCGTGCGGTTCACCATCCGGTAAAGACTGTGTTCGCCGAAAATATCCAGGTCGTAACTATATTCATGATGATAATCGATAAATCCGGCACCGGTTTCAAAAGCCGAGTAATCGCCATCAAGGGCTTTGACTTCATCAGCGTTGATCCCGGTCAGGATCTTATAAAACCTGATTTTCCGACCTGTGACCACCGATCTTTTAAGCAGGTAAAGGAATCCGCCTGTCAGGATCAACGGCAAGATCAGCATGACGTGGCTTTTTAGCTTGATGGTAAAATACAGCGTGATAACCATCCCGGCAAAAAGAGCCAATCTGGCAAGGGCAATCCTGCCGGATTCGGCCTCAAGCTGCTTTTTTTTCGATCCAAAGAAGGTGATCCGCTTTTGGTACACCTCACGTATTGATAGAGTTGTCAACTTTATAGACTTGTCAACTGTCATGTTTTATTTCAGTTTTTGCTAATTTACTGCAATTCAGATAATTACAATAAGTCCATTAAACTGTATTCTTGTAGCGGTCAAAATTAAGAATTTGGCACTCTTTTAGATAGGCATTCCATATAAGTGAAATACAATGGACACTTTCAGGTATACAGATATTTTTATATATTGACAGTTGTTTGTTTGTTAAGAACTTAACATTAATTAATAAGGAGGAGTTTATGTTTACTAAATTGTTATCGTTTGTGCTGGTTGGCGGACTTTTACTGGCCGTAGTACCGGCAAAAGCGCAGCAGAAAGAGTACATCGGTGCTGCGAAATGCAAAATGTGCCACAACAAACCACCTCAGGGTGAGCAGTACAACAAATGGGCTGCCAGTCCGCATGCCAAGGCTATGGCTTCATTAAAAGGTGACGATGCCAAAAACCCGAAATGTTTGAAATGCCATTCAACCGCTTTTGGCCTGAAATTGAGTGACACCCAGACTATCACGGTTGCTGAAGGCGTTTCCTGCGAATCCTGCCATGGACCGGGCAGTGCTTACAAATCACCGGCCATCATGAAAGATATGGCTAAAGCTATGGCTGCCGGCCTGATTATGCCTGACGAGAAGCTTTGCAAGAAGTGCCATAATGCTGAAAGCCCAAATTTCAAAGGGTTTGATTACAAAACATATTTGGCAAAAATAGCCCATCCAAACCCGGCAAAAGTCAAATAAAAACATTATGTAGAGACAGATAATAATCTGTCTCTACCGTGGGTTACGCAGATGGACGTGTAGAGACGGATAATTATTCGTCTCTACGTGTTTTGTGCCGGACCCTCTATTGAACCGGACCCTATTTGTATCCGAACAGCATGGAATAAATGATAAAGGCTACCAGTATGAGACCGAATGCCACGAAGAGGAATCCAAACCCTCTGATGAGGTTGTAATACCAGCTTTTCCCTTCCTTCTTAACCATAACCTTCTTCAGGCGGCCTGATTCTTTCAGCTCGTCGTATTCACGAGGCCGGTCGTGTTTGAAATCCTCGAAAGGAACCAAACCGGTAAAAATTACCGTATCCATCGGGAAAGCATCCGGACGCAGGTGCGTATTGAAGAAATGGATGGTGAAAATAAATCCTACGGCAAGCAGGGCCTCGTCACTGTGAATGATCTGAGCAACATTGATGACCCAGCCCGGGAATATTATGGTAAACGTTTCCGGGAACCACAGCACCAAACCTGAAAATCCAATGACCGCAACTCCCCAGAAAACCGCCATGTAATCGAACTTCTCCCAATAGGTCCATCTTCCGTAATTCGGTTTCGGGCCTTTGCCGAAAAACCACTTAATGGTAGCACCGAAATCTCTCAGGTCCTGTTTATTGAACATCAGCGAATTCTTTCCGAAAACAAACTTACCCATGGGAATATGCCTGGTGATCTTCGTCCTGATCAGGGAGAACACATGGAAGGAGAAATAGCAGAAAGTGAGGAAAGCTCCAAAGCGGTGGATTTTCCCGGCAACCTCAGCTCCGCCCAGTAAATCGGCCAGGAAATTTGCCCAGGCCATATTGGAAAACTTCAGGATCATCCCGGTTAAAGCCAGCATCAGGAAGCTGACAATGACAAAAATGTGGGTCACCCGCTGACTCCTGCTGAACCGTTTAACGTAATATTTATCGGTGAGTGATGCCTGGTGTTTTTTCCTTTCCCGTAAGGTTTTAAAGGAACGCGGGAACCATAAGATCAGATGCACCCCAAAGAACGAAAAGACACCGATTAGCAAGCTGGTCATCGCCCAGAAAGTGTAATACAAGACTCCGTATTTCTCCTTGTTATGATGTGTGGCATGAGTTAAATATCCCGTAAACCTGGTGTTTGCATCCGGATGGCATTTCTTGCAGGTATTTACAATATTGGCGCTCGCAACCGATGACTCCGGATTGTTTACATTCCTGATTGTATGTGATCCGTGGCAATCCGAACATTTGGCAGCCTTGGAATAACCCAGAGAATGGGCTTTGCCGTGATAGGTCAGCATATAGGTCGTCGCTGTCTCTTCATGACATGTGCCGCATTGCTGGGTCACCTCATTCATAAACTGGTCACCTCCGGTTGATCCGATCACATGCGAAGTATGGCAGTCGACACAGGTCGGGAACTTTTTCTTCCCGCCGTCTTTGGTTATCGCATGATCACTTTTGACATACTCGTCGTAAATCCCTTTGTGACAGGTGGCGCAGGTGGCCGGAACATTTTTTGCATAGATAGTCGAAAGTTCATCCGTCTCCTTCAGGATATTATGCGTGGAATGACAGTCGGTACACACCGCACTTACAGTTAATCCCTTTTCAATCAAACCCTTTCCATGTACACTGGATGAATAATCAACCAGCGTGTTCTTCTGATGGAGGTTGGCCGTTTTATTAGCCTTTCCATTATCCCGGTGACACTTGCCGCAGAGCTGCGGAATATTCGAGCGATAGGTTGGTGCCGTATCATCATACCTGGATTTTGCCTTATGTGTTCCATGACAATCGGTACAATACGGTGCATTCTTATCCTTGCGGTCATATGCCTGACCGTGGCCGCTGCCGGCGTACAGGGCGGATGTCTCCGCATGGCAGGCAGAGCAATCAATCTTCCCTGCGGTATCGCACGGCCGCTTATGATCGGATGAAACATCGGAATGGCATTTTACGCAGGCGATATTTTTATGAACCGAATTAGCCAGGTCCGTTTTGTCGACTTTCATGGAAACCAGGGAGTCACCAACCATTTTTTGAGCCGTTGATGTTTCGTGGCATTTGATGCACTCCCGGTCCGAAATATTGGCCACAATATTTTGTGTACTAACGCGATGTGGAATATGGCAGGAGGTACAAGCCGGAATGGAGCCCGGTTTCTCTTCCCATAGTGCCCCCTTGATGATTTTAGTATGAACCTCCTCGATCTTAGTATGGCAGGTCATACACGTTTTGGCAATATTGTTGACCGATATCGAGGAATTCGGGCTGGTATGCGGAAGGACCAGGTGATTCCCGTGGCAGTCATTGCAGGTTGCCGATACGATCAACCCTTTCTTGAACAAACCGATTCCATGAACATCGGAACTGTAATTTTCAAGGATATTATGTTCGGAGATATTGTAAATCCTTGCCACAGGGGCTCCCTCACGATGACATTTTCCGCACAAAACAGGAACGTTCATCTTATAGGTGCGCGACAGTGAATTGGTCTTCGGCAGGATATCGTGTGAACCATGGCATTCCTTGCAATCAGGAGCATAGAGCGATTTCAGCCGCTTGGCCTGTCCGTGCACTCCGGCTTCAAATTGTTTCTCGGGTTCGGTATGGCATTTACCGCAGGAAACCGGTTTCAGGCCTTCAGGATGTGGAAATTCGGCAACCGCTGCATCTTCATGGCATGCAATGCAGGTAAGGTCCTTATGTACAGATCCGCCAAGGGTTTTTGCAGTCACATAAAGAGAAAGCTTCTTTCCGTTTTTCTCGATGGATAAACCCGGATCGTCATGACACATCAAACAATCTTCGTTGGATTGGGCGAAGATCTTTGACTGGCTGATAACGAGCAATATCAAGATAAGGACCGGGATCTTTCCCAGATAACAAAACCTCTTGAATACCGACATATCTATATATTTAGTTACCTACTGTCCAAAGTTAACAAACTCAGCCTGACCTTATGACTCAGAGTTCAATTTCTTTTATCCTGTCTGTGGCCTTTTCAGAGTGATATTCCAATTTCAGCTTTCCTTTGCCAGACACCAGGAATTGAAATTCCACCTGTCCGAACGAGGGAATCTGAAAAAACTGGATCTCCGGTTTATATTGTTTATAGGAAGCTTCATTCCTGTACAGATCGGTCACCGATCCGCCGGCCACCACCTGCACATTTTTCCCTTCCAGTTTCAGGTAATCCATCGGGTTGATCCTGATCCGCACTGATTGGTAAGTTAAGGAGGAAACGGCCTTTGAGTTAGAGAGCCTCACTTTAATCCGGTACAGATCATCACTGATCTTTACCTTTTCAAATACCTCCATGCTGATCTTGGGCAGGTTAAAGGCAGTGGAGAATACGGCCATTGCATTGCGGTGAACGAGATCCATCAACATAAAAGGCTGCGGCAAACGTGAATTGAATTTGCTCCATCCACCGATTTCTATATTCCCGTACAACGGATGTTTGAATGGTTTCCAATTGGAATACATGGCACCGTTGGTCAGGTAATCGTTAAATTTTATCCGTTCGGTCGACCGCTCATCAGCTGTAGCCGGCTTGGTTGTATCGGACCGGTATGATTCGGTATTCGATTGAAAAAGTTCTCCTACCAATGTAAAAGCACCCACGATATCATCCGTGAAATCTCCAAAATCCCCCCAGGTGGTATAAAGATCCTTCCATGAAATCAGGTAGTTATATCCGGGGATCATCTTTTCGCTGTTTTTCCCCAGATAATCAAACACTTCAATATCACGGCGATCATATTCCTGGGCGCTCTTGCTGGTAGGGCCCCGAAGGATCATTCCCCCGGAATTGTGAAAAGCCCAGGCGACCAGAATATTCTTTTTTGTATAGAGATAATCCGAAACGGCCTTTAATCCCTTGCCTTCGAGAGGATAGCTGCCGGCACCGCCCTGAACATAACCGGGCTGCCAATTGTATGGAAAGTTGCGGTTAGGATCGATATAACCCGGCTCATCTTCATTGACATTGCCGTCGTTGTCATTATCTATCCCTTCGGTCCCGAGCATCCGGAATTCACCTTTTTCCCCCTTTTCCACCCTGACCATGAGCCGGACATCCTTTGGATCGGTTTTGTAATCCCCTAAAGTATCCCTGATACGCATCTGCGTGATAAACCCGTCACCATCAAGATCTTCTGCAGAATCCTCATCGATCAGGCCATCCCGGTCATCATCCTTGGGCACCCGGATGCTTCGTCCTGAACTGGCGTTATTGGCATCGGCAAACCAATGGAAGCGGCCGTCGACGTTGACCGTTGGAATGCAATATACCACTGAGCGGTCGACCGTTTGGGTTACCCGGTCGAGTTTCCCGTATTCAGTTAACAGGTAATTGAGAAAATAAAGGCACACCTCGGTGGCCTGAACTTCATTTCCATGGATATTCCCGTCGACATAAACACCGGGTTTATCCTGCTCGCTGCCGGTGGCTGGATTGTTTATGGTCATGGACCAGATCTCGCGGCCCTCATCGCTATGGCCAACCAATTCAAGGCGCGTAAGTTGGGGATAGGCTTTATTTAATGCAACAAGCGCTTGGTTTACTTCATCATAGGGATAATAATGATCGAACCTCAGGGGTACTTCAATCTTATTCTGAGCTGAAAGGTTCAAAAAGGAACAGATAAACAGCAACAGGCTCAGGACCAGAAGTGATTTTTTCATAATCAATTTCCTCCCAGTTTGATTGATTTTTCACTTCCATAAGCGTTGACTGGATTAACCCTAATCAGGATATCGACTGGTTTATCAGCCTTCAGCATCCAGGTCAGCTTTCTTTGTTCATATGCGTTAATTCCTTCAAGAGGCATGCGTTCCCTGCCCGATATAAAGGTGATCCCTTTTCCCGTTAAGGTTACTATAGCGGGTCGAGGCACCTTGGTGCGTTGTCCGATGGCCAGGGGGAAGGAGAATTGACTTGTGTTACGCACCCAGGCGTTGATGCGGTAAATACCCGATCTCTGGGGTTCCACCTTAATCTCTTCGACCGATAGTACAGGAATCTGTTTGACCAGTTCGAATATCCAGGGAACCTGCACGGCAAAAAGCGTATCAATCTGCTGAGGCTGAGGGAGAAGATCTGCATAGGGAATACTCCCGCCGATCTCAACTTTTCCGAGTTTCGGATGGGTGAATTCCTTCCATTCGACAAATCCTTTTCCTCCCAGGATACTGTCGTTATAGGCCATAAAGACATTTTTCAGGGTATCTTTCGGTTTGGGCATGGCCCAAAAGTCCATGCTGAATGAAGGCAATCCCAACTGATAATAGGTCCACAACTCAAAGGTCCCATCCTTTTCACGGGGTGGATCCACCCGCTTGGCGGTCCATCCCTTTTCTTTCAGATATTTCTTGTACTTATCTGCCAGGGCGGTATAGAGTTTGCTGTCGGCATCCACAGGATTGATTACGGCACCCATATCCAGCATGCCTGCCACCATGGCATCATCGACCGTTGTGCCAGGCGGAACAGTAACCCGGATCATTTCCTTCACCTCATCGAGTGAATAGGTCTTGTCGGGATCAGCATTGAGCATTCTGGCATTTCGGGGGGACAATTTTATTGCACTTAGGTTTACCTGGCTTTTCCTGCCCCCTTTTAGTGGAGCGAGACAAAAATTCGTCGATCCGTAGGTCATGGTCAGGGTTATTTCGGGATGCGCATTCATAAATTGCATCAGGCTGTAAATCTCAGATTCTGAACCGCTCCAAGCCCCGGTGCCGGTCTGGTTGTATCCGTAAAGAAAAGGAAAGGTAATTCCGATATTCGTTCCACCCTGGCTATCCTCATTATACTGACCGTCGCCGTCGTTATCCATGCCTTCGGGATACAGTTTATAAATACCCACCTCTCCTTTTGCCGGATCGGCGCGTTTCATCAACCGTGGATCTTTCGGATCGGGGATATAAGAGCCGTCAGGTTCTTTCACCCGCATCTGGGTAATCAGGCCGTCGCCGTTCAGGTCTTCCGGCCCATCTTCATCGGTCAGTTCATCCATGTCGTCGTTCCAGGGCCTGAAATTCCGCCCGTCAACACTCAGTGGGCGCTCGAAAAAACGGTTGGCTCCATCCGGGTTTCCGCAGGTAAGGATATACCAGGTAAGCTTCGAGGAGAGCTCCGGCTTTTTCAATAATTCACCGATCAGGAACAGCGCCCCTTCACTGGCCAGCGGTGTGGTCCCTTCGAGATTGGCCACCACCAGGACAGCTGGATTCTTTTTTGCAGCTGACGCCGTTTCCCTCCCGATTTCGACCATCTGGTAATCAAGCCCTTTAAAGCTTTTTGCCAGGGTATGGATTTTCACCTGATCCGGGTTTGATTTTGCCAAGCTGGCCAGGTACGTGTCAATCTCTGCGGGCGTATGGAACTTGTTGAATTCCGGTTCCTGTGCCAGGGCAGCAAATGGCCACGCCAGAATTAGTCCGGCCGCCAGAAGGATTCGCTGAATCACGGGTAATGATATTGACATTATTATGGTTTATATTGGGAGGAGCCGTTGCTCCTCCCCTACGGCCTACTGCCTAATGCCTAATGTGTACTTTCATGCTCCGATTCGTCTTCATGGTAGCCGGTGATCATTGCTTTATAATGATCGGTTGGTTTTTTGCCCATCGTCGCAAAATAGAGATGGATCAGTAAAAAGATCGAAACTGCGAAACCCCCGACGATATGCAAAAAGTCGGTTGCAGCAAAACCATTGATACCCAGCCACTCTTCGATAATAATATTAGGAAACAGCAGAGCCCATCCCGTAATAAAAAGGATGGGGAGAATGAAATACATGATCACTGCATAAGTTACCTGTTGCAGGGGATTGAATTTCCGGGCGCCTCCGATCGGAAAAGGAGCCTCCTCCTTTTTAAAAACACCAATGGTGTAATAATACATCTGTTTCCAAAGTCGCTTGAGGAATCCTTTAAACTGGATGACATAATGGATGCCGTTACCGGTAAAAAGGTTGCCAAGAAAGAAAAAAACATAGCTGACGGTGAGTATGATGCCTGAAATATTGTGCATGGATACAGCCAGATCGAAGCGGATCCGGGTACCTTCAGGACTGGCATAGTGCATGTTGATTCCTGAAATGATCAGGATCAGGCAGAGCAATGCATTCGTGATATGCCACAGCCGGATCCAGATCGGATAGAGATATACTTTTCCGCTCATATTATTTCTTGATTATTCGGATTATGGTATGAATGGCTATGCCCAGCACTGCACACCCCAAAATGATCAGGCTGATCAGATTGAGCAGCGGACTTGGATTGGTGCCGATGGCAAAGGTCTGGGTAGAAATAATGGAAGACAGCACCCCTTTTTCCGACCTTTCCTGTGCAAGCTGATATTTATACAGGGAGTATTTCAGTCTTGAGTCAGCCGAGTGACAGGTAACACACTTGCGTATAGCCTCTTCCTTGGGCCTGATATTATGAGCAACCAGAACATCTTCGCGTATTTCAGCATGGCACTCGATACACCGTACATTTTTAAAATGCTTGATCGGATCAGGCAACCACTGATGTTTGGCAATCAGGTTCGATTTCGGATCACCGTACAAAATATCAAATTTACCCATTCCGGAATGGCATTCCAGGCAGATCGAGTTGTCATAGGCAACCACATGGGCCAGGTTATCCTTGCTTCGTGTGGTAATATTATAGTTATGCGGATTATGGCACGACCAGCAGGTTGCATTCGTCCCTTTCCGGGTGGCATGAACGCTTTTATTATACTCCTCGGTAATTCCGGTAAAGTTGATCGGAGGTACGTCATCGGTATCCGTATGGCAATCCGTGCAGATAAGCAATGGCTCGAGTTTCAGGTCCGACTTGTGCGGCAGGCTGCTATATTCGGTTGAATGGCAATCTGTGCAGGTTAATGACTTGTGATTGTTGTGGTAATAGGCCACGGTATCAATGATCAGGTCCTTAAACATCTTGTGTTTAATCACCTGGGTCGAATCCTGATTGGAATAGGTATACCAGCGCTTGCCGTGGCACCGGAAGCAGAGGTCATTAGCCGGGTTGGTGACCACCTTGGCCGGAATGGAATCCTGTGCGCTGAGCGTAGTACCCAACACTAAGGCCAGCAGCAGTAAATAAGTTTTGATTTTCATCATTTGATTGAGAATGGTGATATTGGAAGGAAGAAAGTGGAGATTCCAATTCAGAATTCCGAGTTCCGAGTTGGAGATTCAGGTGATCATGAAGTTATAAAATCCTACTTCATACATACTTGCATCTAATTATTCGGCATTCGGAACTCTGAATTCGAATCTCCACATTCCTCCTTCAATTAAAACCTCACTGTCAAATTAAACCCCACCCGTATCCCCTTGGCGCCATCGAGTACACTGTACTTGTTAAAGGCAAAATTTTTCTGGGGCACGATGTCATAAGAGTTCGAGGCAAATATCATAAAGCAGTGCGTCGGTGAGCCGATTTCCAGTCCGAGGCCAAAACTTGGTTTCGGGGTGATCATATAGGAACGCTCACCCTGGAGGGCGAATCCCTGATCATAGGTTGCAATGATGGACATTTCATTGTACACCTTGTAGCGGGCTCCGGCTGATATTCCGATATAATCATTCCGCTTGGTGCTGTCAACGGCGTTGAAATGAATGAATGACGGTGCAAACTGCAGACTGAATTTGCTGTTGAATTTGCGGGAAATGATCACCTGGTTGAAATAGGAAAAACGGTTGACGAAGGCACTGTCTTTGCCCAGGTATTCCTTGTTGCGGGCATCGAGACCTACCTGTGTCAGAAAGCTGAGGCTGATTGGCATGCCGGTTCTTTTCTGCTGCAGGATCAGGTACTTTGCATAAACATCCTGAAAAGCGTTATACCGTTCCGTGCCGATACCAACAGACAGCCTCTCGGTAATTCCATAGTTGAAACCCAACCGGATGTTTGAGGAAGCATAGATCCCGGCCAGATCGGCAAAGCCTTTGTCCATGGTTCCGAAGCGATGGTGAATGATCAGTTCCAGACCGCCTTTATAAGGACTGGTATTGGTTTGCTGATCGATGAGCAGGGATGAGTTGAAGACTTCCGTTACCGGACGGCGGTCGGGGCCGATGGCTTCATCCTGGGCAAATGCCTGGGTGCTGAAAGCTAAAAGAAGAATGACTGAAATGAGTTTCAAAGAATTGTGTATCGATTTCATGTTGTGTCCTCCGAATTAATTGTTTTTAGCACCTTCAGTGATCCATTTCAATATCAGCGCCTTCTGAGTCGGGGTCATGTTGGTCGCGGTATTGTGGCCTGCGTTGATATACTGCATCAGAATGCTGTTGGCAGGATTTGCAGTATCGATAAGGTTATTGCTCATCAGTGAAGCGTAGGATTTATTCACTGCAAAATCCGGCTGATGAAGGGCCGGGTGGCACTGTGTGCAGTTCAGCAACGGGAAAATGGGCGCAATATCGGTTTGGAAACTAACCGGGGTATCCGGAATTACCACATCTTTCGGTTCAATGGTAACATACTCGCACGCCACCATCCCGAACATCAAAGCCCCCACGAAAAGGGTTGTCAATTGTCTGATTTTCATTTTTATCCTCCTTTAATTTCAAGCAAAATACAAAAAAACAAAAGGCTCTAAACAAGTTAGAGCCTTTTGTCCAGTTAATTCATTCCGCTATTTAAGAGCGTCCAAAGAGTTTACGAGCAATGCTTTAACATACTTGTAGTTATGAATACCGTTACTACGGTCTTCTTCGCATACTTTGTAGTTGAAATAAGCTCCGGCTTCTTTGGCTGTCCAAGGTGACATTTTACCCGGATCCTTGTTGTACGGTAAAGCCAGGTCGGTTGTGCCATTCAAAAGTTTCAGGTCGATCAGTCTGGTTTTCAGCTGGGCAAGCAGGCCGATAATTTCAGTCTGACGGCCTTTATAATCAGTGCTGGTAATGTCGGTGTGACATTTCTTGCAACCGTTCAGGTTAACTTTCGAGCCGTCAGCGTTGGCAATTCTCCAGGTATGACCACCGTTTTCTGTTCCTGTACCTTCTGCCATGTGGCAGCTGGCGCAAGTAGCAGAACCTTTGTGGTTGGTACGCTCATAAGCCATGGTTCCTGCATATTCCCATCCGTCGGTTCCGAAGAAAACCTGTGACTGTGGGCCATGGTGTGGACCCCAGCGTGAGGAGGTGATTTTGTATTCCTTTTCGCCGGTGGTCGGGATCGGGAAATCAGTTCCTTGGGCACGCATCTGGTGGCAATAAGCACAAGCATTGGATGAGCTGTTGAAATCCAGCGTACTTGCATGGTTATCATACAATTTGCTGATGGGTTCAACATGACCCAGTGCATAATTCGGGAAGTCAACCGAATCAAGTGTACCGTGGAATTCATGACATGCATCGCACTGCAGGGCAATCCCGATTGTTGGGATAACACCAACGGTGTCGCGGCCGGTCATTAAAGTTTCTTTGTACCCCTGGTAAGAATGGCAGCGAGCGCAACCCTGACGGTTACCATCACCAACCCAGGTTTCGCCTTCACCATGTTTCGAGGTGGCAAATTGAGCTTCAACCGCCGAAAATTTGGCTTCATTGTGACACTTCGCGCAAAATGCGTTTACATCTTTTCCATCCAGCCCATCTTTTCCCGCCGGACCCTCCGGACCTTCGCAGGCCGGGAACAGAACGACCAGCGCAAAAATTGCTAATGCGCTGATACTTAAAAAATAACTAAGTTTCTTCATGTATAAAAAATTTGTTGATAGTTTGGTTGAAAAGTACCTGTTATGTATTAAACACAAGGTGTCGCGGAATTGATATGTATACAGTTAAAATTTGAATTATTTCAATTTTAGCGGGTTTTATATCTTTGCGTCGTTGATTTATATCATCGATTCATTGATATATATCATTATTCTATATATTAGCACTTTAATAACCAAATCAAACCGATGACAGAACCTCAGACACCAGACTCCTGCCTGCATTGCCTGCAGAAATGTGACGCATTTCAGGTGCTTAATCATAATGAGATGGAGATCCTCCATCAGGCTAAGTATGATACCATTTACCGGGCAGGTGAAGTGATTGCAAAACAGGGAGCGCCGATATCTCATCTGGTCAGTCTGAATGAGGGTCTGGTTAAGGTGATTTTGGAGACCCCCGGCGAGCAGGACATCATTATTTCGATCGAAAAGCCGGTTTTCATCCTTACGGGACCGGGATTGTTTGTGGATAACCGTTACCACTTCTCCGTGATTGCGCTGACCGAAAGCCGCACCTGTTACCTCGAAATACAGCAGCTCCACCGGTTAATTGATACCAATCCCGATTTCGCCAAGCGTTTTTACAAAAATGTGGGCGAAAAATCCATCATGCTTTATAACCGGGTCAGGAGCCTGAATCAGAAAAATATGGCCGGAAGGATCTCGGAAGCTCTGCTTATACTGCAGAAAACCATATTTGAAACCAATCCTTTCGAGCTGATCCTCACCCGTCAGGAACTGGCAGAATTTACCGGAATGACCAAAGAATCCGTGAGCCGCATCCTGAAAGAATTCAAGGAAGAGGGTTTGATTGAAATCGAAGACAAGCAGGTAGAGATTTTGGATTTTGAGAAGATGAATTCGATCTCCCGCAAGGGGTAGATGGTAGAGACGGATAATTATCCGTCTCTACGGAATGTCCTTCACGCAACGCACCGAAAATCCATACCCTCTGATAAATTTATACCGGTTAGCTCCGTTATGGGTATAGATTAGCTCGCGGTCCCAGGTGGTGTGGCTATCACAGGCCGTCGCGGTCCAAAACCGTGCGGAATTTCCGGAATTAAAAAATGTACCTTCTTTTAACCTGCAGCCGGCGGGCAGCGCATTGAACCCGCTTGAATTGTTCCCGTCGCCCGACTCCCCGTCCAACTTGATCCAGCCTTTAACCGATTTCATTTTCCATCCTGCGGTAAAGTCCCCCCCCAGAAAATTGACCAGGGTATCCCACTCCCCGTCGGAAGGCAGATGCCAGCCTTCGGGGCAAATTCCGCGAACCCCGCTGGGACTGGCTTTGCTGCTGTCACCGCCATTAAGAGCTGCCGGCCAGTTATAGAATACCCCGTAATCCTCATAATAACCCCATCTTTTTGCCGCATCAACATCAGAGCCTGTGAATTTAAATACATAAAAGTAAGGCTCGGTTTCAGAACCGGCCGATGGAGGACTCACCGCGGGAAGATAGGCCAGGTTTTCAGCCATCCAGGTCTGTGTGCCGATCACGACCCACTGATAGACCCGTTGATCGCGGCTATCAGTAAAAGGGCCCATTTCAGGTTTGGAGGGATCCTTGATGCAACCCTGCCCCATGATTAAATATCCAATGGTGAAAACCATCAAAATCAGCCGTCGTAAGTACTGTTTTATCATCCGATAAGGCTTCTGTTACTGCTCAAAGGTTAATTGTGACAAATATAAATGAAAATTAGCCGATATTTATAAATCCGTGAAAGGGCATACTCCTGGCGGTCAGCTACCGGGATGGTTGGTGGGCAGCGTAAAAGAAAATGTACTGCCATAACCGGGCTCCGATTCAACGAAAATCTGCCCGCCAAGCAATTCCACAAAGGCTTTGGATATGCTCAGGCCTAATCCGGCCCCCTCCACGACCCGGACCTGGGCATCCGGTTCCCTGCTGAAGCGGTCGAAAATTTTAGCTTTATTTCCCACGGAAATACCTATTCCGGTATCCCTTACAAAAAACCGGATTCCTTCGGCAATCTCCTGGCATCCAAAGGTTATCCCACCTTCAAATGTGTATTTTATGGCATTTTTTATGAGGTTTACGAGGATCTGGTTGAGCTTGGTTTTATCCGTCAATATTCCCGGGCATGAGGGATTGTCATTCAATTCAAGAGTCAGGCGCAATCCCTTCTTGCCGGCTTCGGGAAGGAAAAAAGCAAATAACTCATTCAGGAGGATAGCGGGGTTCACCCTCTGCAGAATCAGTTCAACCTGTCCCGACTCGATTTTGGAAATATCAATCAAATCATTGATCAGGGCCAGCATCCTGGCTCCGCTTTGCTGAATAATGCCAACATATCTTTTCTGCTCTTCATCATCGAGATGAGTATCTTCGAGAAGTTCTGCAAATCCAATAATCCCATTCATCGGAGTCCTGATCTCATGGCTCATATTGGCCAGAAAAGCGGATTTCAAACGGTCACTCTCTTCCGCTTTTTCTTTTGCGAGACCCAACTCCACAATAGTTTGCTGCAGCTCAATCTCAGCAAGTTTTCTCCGGGTGATGTCCTCCGCTATGCTGACAAACCGATAGAGTTGCCCCATTTCATCAAGTATCGGGTACGAACGGTCAAACACCCAACGGAATTCACCTTTGTTATTGATAATACGGTATTCTGCCTCCGCTGGAGCCCCCCGGTCGCGGCTTTCATTGAAAATCCGTTCTACCATCTCAATATCATCAGGATGAATCGGCTTTTTCCAGGACAGCCGGTCAGTATAGGCACTTTCCACACTCATGCCGAACAGCTCTTCATACGCCTGACTGACATACAGCAACTTTTTATTGGTCCAGTCGGTCAACCAATATACCTGATGACTGTTTTCAGCCAGCTGTCTGAGTTTGGCCTCACTTTCCTGCAGTTTTTCGGTGCGTTTGGCAACCTGTTTCTGGAGGGTTCGCGACCAGGCCAACATACCCAGCAATAATACCAGCATGGGCACCAGGATAAAGACGGAATATTTCAGAAAATCGATAAACCGGAAGGATTGATTTTCGTAAACCCCCAACCATTTTGCGTAAATTTTCCGGTAATCTCCGGTTACGTTTATGGCGGTTAGTCCCTCATTCAGAATTTTCATTACCTCGCTGTTTCCCTGCTTGACGGCAAAACAATAATCACCCAGCATAATCGGGTTCTTAGAAACCCTGAGGGTTTTCAGATGTTTAAGCCTGAAAAAATATTGCGCTTGTATGCGAGAAACAATGGCGCAATCATATTTCCCTGATGCAAGCAGTTCCAATGCCTGCTGTTGGGTACCGGTTGTCATCAGGCTTTTGGGATTACCGTTTTTGAGGATCAGTTCATTCATGATATCCCCTTCCTGAACCAGGACCGATTTATCCTTAAGATCAGCGATGCTGTGGGGTTCCTGAACGCCTTTGCGGTAAACGAAAACCTGACTGACCACACTGAATGGCGGCGAAAAATCAAACAACCTGTCTCTTTCCCATGAATAGAACATCCCGCTTATGGCATCGATCCGTTCCTCATCCAGTTCTTTTCGTACCTCAGACCACTTTTTCAGCCTTATTTCAACTGATAGACCCAGCTCTTGTGCGATCGCCTGGATAATATCCACATTGAAACCTGCGGGCTGTCCGTTCTTATCTAAAAACTCATACGGTGGGTAATTGAAATCCCCTCCGATGACAATCGGGCGGTTATTCAGCCGGATCTGCCGCGCCGGTGCAAACCATTTATCCCTGATATTCTGAAAAGTACCATCGGTAAATACCGTGGTTAATCCTTCATTCAGGATATCGAGCAGGTGATTATTCCCGTTGGCAACTGCGAAGCAGAAATTTTGCTCGAAAGCCTCCACATGCAGGTCAATGGTGCGGAGATTAGTCAGCCCGAGCCGTTGGATCAGATTAAGCGCCACCAGCTTCTGGCACACCACGGCATGGTTTTCCCCTTTGGTCAACGCAGTAAGGGCGTCTTCAACCGATGGGAATACGGTCAGGTTTGAATTATGTCTGATTTCCCTGAAATAGAGTTCAGCATATCCCCCTTTTGCCACCCCGATTTTCTTACCCTCCAGTTCGTCAAGGTTGCTGATCAGGGAATCCTGTGCGCGGACCACCACAGTTGCATGCACCGACAGGTAGGGTACGGAAAAATCAAGGTAGGGCTCGCGTGCGGAAGTCCTGACCACGAATGGCAGTGCATCAATTTTACCTTTTACCAGGTCATCCTGCAACTCATTCCATGGGGCGGTTTTAATCTTGATTTTAATCCCCATGGATTCGGCAACCGCACGGAAAAGTTGTAGGGCAAACCCGTCGCCTTCCCCTTTTTCATTGATCATACTATAGGGTGGATACCCGCTTTCGACCCCAATTCTGATGGTATCCGGTTGATGATGCGGGCTAATTGGTTTCCCGAGCGCCTGAAGGCAGGGATTGATAAAGGCAGAAAACAGGAGGACTATAATTATCACAACCACAAATTTTGCTTGAATCGTTTTCTGGCTGGGAAAAATAAACATCCTGCTGATTTCTTTTTGAGACCATGAAAGTAATCAGAATAATCAGAATGGCATGCAGATAAAAAGGGGTTGAAAATCCGGGATGCCGAAATGTTGCCGACAAGCACAAACTTATCCCGATTGCCCACCCACTTCTCAAATCTTCCGGAACCACTGTACCATTGGAATGGGAACCTGGATAAATTCCCCGTCGAAATGTACACCGGTGAAGCCAAACTGAAAGGAGCTGTTGGCGCTGGCCTGAAAGCGTAATCCGGGAACCAGCACTACCAGGGGATACCGCTTATTTACTTCATTATAAATTGAATAGGTAACCCCACGATTCCCATCGATATAGGTTTCCCGAATCACCTGGGAAGTAGTTTCCTTGCCTGCGAGCATAAAAAACGAATCAAAGACAAAGCTGAATTTATTATTTAACCGGAAAGTTCCGGCTACCGAAAAAAGTACGCGGCCTTCTGAGTCATTAAACGTCCTGCTGTTGGAGGTATAACTGTTGGTTGAATATTCGGTGGGTGTGTTTTTGAGGGTATAGGTCGTTACCGTCCGTTCATTGAATAAGGCACCGTATCCGGCTGAAAAGTTAATGTTATTCATCCGGTTGCCGATGGCAAAAAATCCGAATGGGAGCAGCAGCCCGGTTTCAGGATATGCCCAGGAACCGGTTCCTCCGAGAAACCCCAATCCCCCGTGCAGGTTTTTACCCAGTTCCAGACTGTATTTCGCCGTGCCGATAATCGGCATGCCCACCCAGGAAGTCATGATCCCCACACCGAAATGGTCCGCGATTCCAAATTGAAAATCCGGACCGAATAAATTCCACTGAATGTAATTATCTCCCTTTTTGACCGGAAAGCCATTGGTTGTCAGAAAATACCGGGTTGAAAACAGTTCCCCGTTTATTCCTTTTTGTCCGGCATTGACCATGGAAATTTCCTTGATTTCGTGCTTGGGGATGTACACCAGTCCCATTTCTTCAGTTTCGATCAGTACTTCTCGTGCGTCCTGCGAGATTATTTTTCCCACGAAAGCAACACCGTTTTGCTTGATTATCTTGTGTTTGACTGAGATCGTATCCTGTGCATTCTGCCCAAAAGCCGCTCCACCAAAACAAATCATCACGAGTACGGTAAGGATTAACCCGGTTGATTTTTTCATGTTGTTTTTCCTTTACTTATTTTATTTTGTTTATCCACTTCCGGGTGGTGGCAAGGGTTTTAGCTGATAAATTTCCATACAGGGCGGTTTCAACTTCCCTGCATTGATCAGGTGAAGAGAGCTGAAGTTTCTTCAGTTTCTTCTCAATGTCCGGTTGCATGCCCAGGAGCCTGTCCTCCAACTTTTGGCTTATTTTTTTCACACGGTCGATATTTTCGCCGTAGTGTTCATTCATCCGTTCCGAAAATTCAACGAAAGCCCAGAAGGCATGCTGATCATTCCGTTCATGGATATCTGCAGGCGGACGGTAATGATCATCCAGGCTATTAAGATAACCAGGACGGCTAAAGGCGTCCGGAAATCCGGTAACCCCGGCGTAAAGCGGTATAAACGGCTGAATATCGGGCCATTGCGGGGCTAGCCACATCACGCAGCCGATATCCACCGGCATCCCGCTCCTGAGTTCAGCCACAAAGCCATACACCGAAGCAACGCCGCATATGGTGGATCCGTTGAGTTTATATGGGCTCCCTTTGGTATATCCCCCGCTTTTATCCAGCTCCGTTCCTTCATAATGGTTGCGCAGCAATTTCATCAGGTTCTGCTTCGATACCTTTTCAGCCGGCTTGAAGGAGAATGGAAAATCATCGGTGATCTTATATCCGGTATTGAATAGAAAATAGGCTCCCCAGGCGCGGTTGACATTCCCCGGATGCCTGACACTGTTCCGGCCGGCATAGGCCTGTCTGAAATTGAACGGACCGTCAGTTTCCGGTTTGTACCATCCGCGTTTAACCGCATAGTCAATCAAGTCAAGGCATCCGAGGAAGTTTTCCCTGTCGCTGAGGTTTACCTCCCTGATCGTGTAATTATTGGGCAGGATCATAACCTCCTCATCTGGAATCCGCTGCGCCACCCAATGTTTGCCGTTGACCACCGCCAGTGCCCAGGCTTCGTTGGGATCGGCGATGCAATAGGTGCGGCCTGAACCGGTATAGCCGAACTTCTCAATCAGCCGCCCTGCTATTTCTACGGCGTCCCTGGCATTCACCGCTCGCTCCGCCAGGAGTTGCCGAAGGTTGTATCCGATCCCCCCATCGGTAATCTGAGGCTTGTCCTCGCGTGAGGAGCAGGAATTGGATCCGATGCACACCCCGTATTCATTCAGATAGGAATCGGAGAAATCCATCCCCGGGATTTCAAGCCAGATATGCCTGGCCGTCATCGGCACCTGGGCCACCTTTCCTCCGTTTTTCAGGACAAACTCAGTTCCTTCAGGAAATGGTTTTGCCGGAACTGCATACCAATTGACCAGCTGCTTGCCATAGTCGTCCTCATTATGGGCAAAAAGCACCGATCCGTCGATGGTTGCTTTTTGCCGACCAGTACCGAAAAGCAGTTGAATCCGTCCTGTGCGGGCAGAAAGCCGGCAGCGAGGAAAAGGGCAATTGCACAGATGATTAGTGACCTTTTCATAAACGGGATATTAGGGTTACTACCAAAGATAGATTGTTTTTCATTATTTTAGAATGGTGCAATTAATCGATCCACTACCGATGTGGTGATCAAGGATTAATCACCCCGGAATCACGTGTGGAGGAATGAGGAATCTCGACCGGGGGATGCCGCCGCACCTGCCGATCCATTTTTTTACGCTTCTCTTTGTCATCCTTGATGGCTGTTTCATAGGAATATTCGTAGCCTTTATGCTTCGCCATCAGCCGGCGTTCCATCAATTCCGTTGCGATGGAGTATTCCGTTTCCTCACAGGAGATCTGCCCGTCGATCCAGATTTCCTTCGGCGGAATAAAATGATCCGACAGGTCATTGCCGCTGAAACCAAAATCAGGATAGATTTCCTTTCTTACCAGATATCCATCCACGATCCAGACAGCGATTCCTTCCCGCTTGCCCACCGGAATCCGGTAAATATTCCGGAGATGGATCGTATTTGGAATATCCTCTATTTCCTTGATATTTTCATAATCCGTTACGGGCATTCCCGGAAGGGATTTTTCATGGTCGCGGCAGATTTGACCAAACTTGCGACGCAATTTCACTTCGATCGCCAGGGAGGAGTTGTGGGCTTGTAAATAGGTACAGCCTGTTTTTGCCATCCGATCACGTTCATTGAGCTCGTGAACCAATGTCAGCTCAAACTCTTCACAGGAAACGGCATTGTCAATCCAGATTTCGCCCACCGGTATAAACGGATAACGCTGTTCGTTTCCGCCATACAGGAATTCACGCAGCAATTTCAGCCTGACCCTGTTACCGTCGACGACCCAGATTTTGTAACCATCCCTTTCGCCCCAGTAATAGCGATAAATGGCACTGGCCGGAAGACTTCTTTTAATTGTCATTTGTTCAGGTTAGGTTCATAATCCAGTGGTAGTGTATTTTTCAGACGTTTTTGATTATCCAGATCGATCCAGTTCAGTCCGCTGCCATTGGCAACCAGGTTGCCATTCCGGTCGAATACCAGGTCTCCCTGGTTCAGCTCGAGCAGACTGACCCGGTCATCGGAAATATCCGGGGTATCAAGAAAGTCAAAAAAGACCAGCATAGGTCCCGGCAGGCTCAGCGTCATCAGGTTGTCGGCAGGTCCCCTGGTTAAAACCGATTTATCAGCAGGAAACTCCGTCATCCGGTCATACCGCAGATAACGGCCCTTCGCCTGACCTGCATCCCAGTAAAAGATACTGTCGGGGCCATTTTCATCGACCTTTCTCAAACAATACTTCCGGTCCCAAAAGGCATCATGGAAGAAGTCCTGGAGGAAATCCCGCAAACTGCCCTGGAATTCAGTTACCCGGTTCCGGATCCATTTGGTTTTTTTCACCTTATCCCCCGCATTTTTGTCGGTATAAAAAGCCAGTCCGCCGAAAGCGAAAAATTCATTCTGGCCCAACGCTGCCGGCTGATTCCTGTTTTTATCGAATTTAAAATAATCCAGATAATAGGTGATATCGTATCCCAGGTAGTTATTAGTAATCTTCAGCGGATTACGCGACTGTCCGTAAATCACGTCGCCATCGAAATAAAAATAGAGATCACCGGGATTTCTGATGATGCAGGAAGTTTGATACGAATCTCCCAGGAATATCTCCCTGAAAAGAATCATCCCATATTCCCAGTCAATTTTACCGCCTCCCTCACCACTTCCGCAATCTCGATGGTGGCACCCGCCATCACCAAATCGCAGCGCATGCTATCACTGCCGGAGAAAAAAAAATAACTCATCCGGGGGACGTAGGCAATATGCCTGAACCCCAACTGAATATGGCCGGGCGGAATCTGGCGGAGGCTGAATTCGCCATTGGCGTTGGTGATCGTACCATGTGAAGTAAAGGGGACGAAAACCGAAACATCGGCCACGGGCTTGAGTGTCACTGAATCGGTCACCCTGCCATAAACACAGGAGGAACGTATTTGACCATTCAGGGGGATGGAAAGGAAAAACAACAGGATCAACTGAAGTGCAGGGATTCTAAACATCGGTTGGATCGAAATTGATTAGCACAGTCAAAAATAAACAAAAGCTTGCTGCGAAAAAAAAAGAAGCAATCCTGTTGCAGAGTATATGCAATGATGTATATATTTATATCGAAGTGGTAGCTAAACCTATGAGAGCATTCTTACTTCACTCATTATTAGTATTTTGCGCAATTTTCCCCGGCTATCTGGCTGAGGCTCAAGTTGCGTCGGACGGTAAATGCCTAAGTTTCAATGGCATCGACCAATATATGACGATACCCAATCATCCTGATTTTAACATCGCCGCGGGTGAAAGCTACACGATAACCTGCCGGATAAATCCTGATAATTTCGCCGGCCCATATATCATCCTGTCGAAGGGAAACTCCCTGATGCCCGGCGGCCGCTATGAACTGACCACGGCCAATACGCCTTCCACGCCAAACTTGGTGTTTAACCTCACCAATAATGACAACACAAACCTCGGATTCCCCTATACCACTTTCGTTAGAAACAATGATTGGGTGCATGTTGCCTGGGTGTACAACGGCGTGGACAAGAGTTCCAAATTGCTGATCAACGGCGAACTGGTCTCCGGCATTTACAACGGAATAATTGGCAGGCGAACCGTTGAGAACGGTTATGACCTGGTAGTGGGATGCGGTTGGACCGATGATTCAGATCCGGTCAGGTATCAATTCTGGCCGGGGCATATGGATGAATTGCGGATATGGAAAAGGGTACTGACCACTCAGGAGGTCATGGCCGACCGCAACGAGGCGGATGCGAACACGAACAACCTGGTAGCTGCATATAATTTTGAAAATGTCAGCAACAATATTGTTCCCGACCTTTCGGGCAAGGGCCATAACGCCAAGCTTATGGGTTACGGCATCCGGGTTTTTAAGACCCAGCTTCCGGTAGGAATGGGACAGGCCGATCAGACGCTGGTCGGTTTCCGGCTGGTGGCAGGCCAGAATGAATCGATAAAAAAGGTAACGATAGACTTTACCGGGACCAATGATATTTCAGATGTTAAAACGGTCAAGGTTTATCACAACGGGAAAAATGAACGGTTCAATGTCAAAACGGCCACCCTGTTCGGATCTTTCTCCCCGGCCAAGGCAAAGACAACCGTAAACGGCCTGATGAACCTGCCGGAGGGTGATAATTATTTCTGGATTACCGCCGATATTAAACCGCTGGCCCGCGAAGGTAACCGGGTGCAGGCATCTGTTATATCTTATCTGGCGGGTGATGGCAGGACCGTAAGCGTACCCGATATACCGGGATCGCGCACCATTTTACTCACGCACAAACTGCTCTACTCCGGTGGCGACGGAGGTTCGAAAAATTACCGGATACCCGCCATCGTGGTAGCCCGCGACGGATCGCTCATTACGGCTACCGACAAGCGCTGGACCAGTCCGTACGATTTGCCGCGTCATATTGATATCCTGATCAGGCGAAGCACGGATAAAGGCCAAACCTGGAGCCAGCCGGTCACCCTGGCCGGTGAAGGAACGGAAGCCGGGTTTGGGGATGCAGCGCTCGTTCTTAACCGCAAAAACAGCGAGATCATCTGCCTGTTTGCCGCCAACAACGGATTCTATTTATCGCTGGCTACCCTGCCTATCAGGATCTATCAAACAAAAAGCACCAACAACGGAATCACCTGGAGCACGCCCCAGGATATCACCCGGCAAATTTACGGAGCGGAATCCGTGAACCCGTTTACCCAAACCTGGCAGGGGGCTTTTGTAACCTCCGGATCGGCCAGCCAGCTTAAGAGCGGCCGGCTGATTGCCGTGATGCCGGTACGGGAAAATTCCACCCGGGTGATATCAAATTTTGTGATGTACTCCGATGATAATGCGCAAACCTGGAAAGTGTCACCCAACAGGGCTTCGGCCGAAGGTAATGAAGCTAAAATCGTGGAGTTGGAAAGCGGCAACCTGCTGATGAGCATTCGCAGCGAGGGTAAACGCAAGTTCAATATTTCCAAAGACCAGGGAATGACGTGGGGCAGCCCTTATGCGCAGCCTGCAATTACCGATCCGTCATGCAACGGCGATATGATTCGCTATACCGCCATTTCATCCGGCTATAATAAAAACAGGCTGCTGCATTCGATTCCTTTCTCAGGCAACCGGAACAATATCAGTGTTTTACTCAGCTACGACGAAGGCGAAACCTGGCCGGTAAGGAAAACCATTTACCCGGGAGGATCGGCTTACTCCTCGTTGTGTGTCCTTTATGACGGCACCATCGGAATGTATTATGAATCAGGTGAATATGAAACTTACCAGATGTACTTCGTGCGTTTTTCACTCGAATGGCTGACCGACGGGGCGGATATCTGGACCCGGAAATATCACGGGGAGTTCAATTCCGTGGACGATATTGCTGATCATCCTACCTCCATAACTGTTTTCCCCAATCCTGCCGATGAGGTGGTAAATGTTTCCGGGACGATGGAATACCATACGCCGGTTGAGATTTACAATGCTCAGGGACAATTGATGACCGCCGTCCGGACCGAAAGTATCACCGGCCCGGTTGAGCTTTCGGTGCGTGATTTCTCTCCCGGGATTTATTTCGTTAAAGCTGGCAAGTCAGTGGTGAAACTGGTGGTAAAATAGCCGGTATCGATTGCTTCCGGCTGATTATTCCCTGATAAAGGTCTTCACAATGGATCCGCTTGCTGTATAGAGTTTTACAAAATAGAAACCGCTCCGGAAGGCATGACAGTCCAATTCCATACTACCGGCTTGCTCCGATGAAAAGTGCCTGGTTATCACCGGCCGGCCGGCAATGTCGATGACCTGGAGCCAGCATTCCCGGCCGGCCGGCAACCGGTAATCCATGATCAGCAAATCCCTGACCGGATTAGGATACAACCTGAGGGCATCTCCCGGCAGGAAATGATCTTCCATACCGCTGGCGGAGATCTTGAATGACCAGGTATCTTTCAGGGTGATGCCGGCAAAAGAGTTGTCGTAAACATCAATAAAGGCGGCTGAATCCACCAGAACGAAATACTTTATTCCTGCCGGAAGAGCCGACCTGCCGTAAAAGGTAATGTTGCGGGTTCCCGATCCCGAAACGGTTAGGGGCTCGATGATTTCCCGGGTTGTGCCGGTTTCGTATTCCTTGATAACAATCCGTTGATCCGGATTGAAGTACACCGGTTTATTGAATTCCATGCTGAACAACACCACACGCAGCGGACCGCCGGTATTGCCCGACGGGGTTAATCCGGTTACCACGGGTGGCGACAGATCAGGACTTTGCAGAACCACTTGCCCGGTCAACCGGATATCCCTTGAAGAGGAACCGACCAGAAGGTCGAAGGTGGTATAATCAAGGCCCCAGTTTTTGATGTATGGTTTATAATAGCTGAAGGCGGTACTGTCGAGCCTGATCGTCACATTTTTGGATTCCCCGGCCCGCAGGAATACTTTGGAAAAGTCCTTTAATTCCTTGTAAGGACGTATCAGCTTTGAAACCGGTTGATGTATATACAATTGGGCCACTTCCTCCCCGTCGCGACCGCCGGTATTCCGGATATCAAAACTGATGCTGATACCATTGGGATGATCCGTAGTATCGGGGCTGACTGAAAGATTGGAATATTCAAAAGCGGTATAGCTGAGCCCGAATCCGAAGGGGAACAGGGGCTCCACCTGCCTGGTATCATAATGCCTGTATCCTATCAGCAATCCTTCGGAATATGGCACATGAAGGTTTTTATCGGGGTCGTAATAACTATTGAACACCGGGTTATCCTCCCACCGTTTCTCCAGCGAAACCGGAAGCTTTCCGGAAGGGTTGGCCAGTCCGAAAATAAGCTCCGCAAGCGCTGTACCGCCCTCCTGACCCGGATACCAGGCATGCAGCAAACCTTCAACCTCTGAAATCCAGGCGGCAGTAGCGACATTTCCACCTGCATTCAACACAACCAGGGTCCGGGGGTTTACGCGGGCAACAGCCGTGATCAGGCTATCCTGTAAATTGGGCAATGCAAACGTCCGGTCGAAACCTTCGCTTTCAGAATTGCTGTTGAACCCCACACAAACAATGGCTGCATCGGCATTTGCGGCATTCTGAAGGACCTTCTCATCAGCAAACTCCAGGAGGCGCCATCCCATCCGGATCTCAGCATCACCGGCATTCTCATAATACTCCAGTCTTAGCGAGTGCTCGGTCCCGCCGGTCAAATTCACCGTGACACGGTACGTTGCGGCGGCATGATCATTCCATTGGCTGATGACCAGCTGGTTATCAATATACAACCGGCATCCGTCATCACAACGTACTATGAACTCATATGCACCGGTGGTTAGGGGCCGGATCACCCCGGTCCAGCGAACCGAAAAATGATCGGTTGGAAAACCGGCGATCGCCGGACCGCCGGACCCCCAGGTAAAATTCACCGTGGCGTTGGTCCCGGTATAGAAGGGGTTTCCGGTAAATGACTGGTTGCTGTAATATTCAGCATAAAGCCCTTGTGATGAAGAACCGGGAATGGTGTAAAAAAGTGAATTGCCGAAGACCGTTTCATCATCCGCCTGACCGGCATCATAGGTGACGGTGATTTCCGGACCGGCCAGCAAGCGCAATGCAGAGGCGAGGCCTGTCGAACGGTAAGGATCGGTGTAGGAGCTGCCCCCGCCGGTAACGTAACTGTTCCCGTTAGGTCCGATCACCGCAATCCTCTTGATGGTGCCCCGGTCGAGCGGCAGGAAATTTCCCTGGTTTTTAAGCAGTACGATGCCCGACCGGGCAATATTCAGGGCAGTGAGGTTGCTGGCCGGATTATCCAGCGGAATCGAAGCATCCAGCTGTGGGTGATCCAGGAAACCAAACCGGATCAAGGTCCGCAGGATGCGCCGTATCTTATCGTCAATCACTGATTCAGGGAGCCTTCCATCATCGATTGCCGGCTTCAGGGTGGTCAGGTTCATGAACGCACCGGAGGGCATTTCCAGGTCGAGCCCGGCCATCGCCGACTTCAGCCCGTCGTGCGTGGCTCCCCAATCCGACATGACGAATCCGTCGAACTTCCAGTCCCGCTTGAGAATTTCAGTCAGCAGGTGCATGTTCTGGGAACACCAGCTCCCGTTAACCAGGTTGTAGGCCGACATGACGGCGCCTGCTTTTGCATCGACCACCGCTGCCTTGAAGGCAGGCAGGTAAATTTCCTGCAGGGTGCGTTCATCCATATCGGAGCTCACCGCGTACCGGTCCCACTCCTGGTTATTGGCGGCAAAATGCTTGACTGTAGCCATAACATGCTCGCTTTGGACTCCTTCAACGAATGAAGCGGCTATCTGCCCTGCCAGATAGGGATCTTCGCCGTAATATTCAAAATTCCGGCCGCACATCGGCGCCCGCTGGATATTAACGCCCGGTCCGAGGAGGATATGGACCCCTCTGGCCCTTGCATCCCTTCCCAATGAGCGGCCCAGCTCATGAATGAGCGCAGTATCCCAGGTGGCCGCCGAGCAGATCCCGGCAGGAAAAGCCGTTGTTTTGCCCCAGGTCCTGACCCCGACCGGGCCGTCGGACATCTTGATGGCCGGAATGGCGGGATAGCTCACCGGCGAGATATAAAATGAATTGTAACCGCCGATGTACTGTATTTTCTGGCTGACGCTTAACTGCTTCAAAAGATCCTCCGTCCGGTCCTCGACAGAAGACTTCTGATCAAGATACACCTGTGGAAAGAGATCGGAAGAATGAAATATCCCGCTCAATAGGGCGAAAAGGACAAGTAGGTATTTGCCGGACATAATGAATTATTACATCCGAATATTACGACTTTTAAAGTAATTTCCTTTTTCTTTCATCTACCCGAAGACAGGAAAAAGATGAGAACTGAATGGAGGAGCCGGTGCAAGCCAATCACCCCCTGCGGCTGATCTCCATCTCCCATTCCCTGCGATGAAGACCCCCAAGAAGTAAAACTAAATACCACGATCGATGTCAGAGAGATTGATGGACATACGGATGCCCGTTATGGACGGTTATGAAGCCACCAGACAAATTCGGGAGTTTAATCAAGAAGTAATAGTAATTGCACAAACAGCCTATGCACTTTCAGGAGATAAAGAAAAGGCATTAGAGGCAGGATGCAATGATTATACCACAAAACCTATTGATATACCCACTTTAAAGAGGATAATAAAAAAGAATTTAAAAAAATGATTGTCCGTAATCATATACCAAGATTACCCGCAACCACCAGCCGCCTGGTTAGTGGTTCATCCTTGCCGTTGGAGAGCCTGTACGTATAAATTCCGGGACTGAGGTTTGGTAGATTCATGTCAATTTCATGTTTTCCAGAGTTGAATGGCTGGTTGCGGAGCAAGGTGGTGATTTTTTCGCCAGTACTGCCGAACAGGTCGAGGGTGATGTTTCCCGGGGTATGCAGCGAGAAGGAGATCCGGGTTTGGCCCTGGCAGGGATTAGGACTGTTCTGATAGAGCTCGAACCCGTTGATTCGCCCGGCCGAGGTGCCGCCTGTAAAAGGATTGAGGTTCAGGATTACCTGGATATCCACCCACCAGATGTCCCCGTTCAAATGAAAGAAAAGGTATTTGCCATCCGGCGAGATACAGGCGCCACCGGCATCCTTGCTGAATCCATGATTGGCGAGGTCAATCGCCCTATCCCAGGTACCATCGTTCTTGCGGAAACTGACAAACAAGTGGCTTCCTCCATCGATATCGAACAAAATGTAACTGCCATCAGGAGCAATGCAGGGATGTGCCTGGGTACCATAGTTCGGCTGAATGGAAAGCCGGTCGAGCCGGGTGAACAGTCCGTTGGAAGTCCTGATTTTGGCAAGATAGGTCTGGCCGGTAGTAAAAAGCGTGGAGACATCGGTTGTATACAGCTCGCCGTTTGATGAGGCCGACATAAACATCCCCTGACCTGCCAATACAGGATCTGTCCATCCGAGACGTCCGCGCTCAGTCAGGTAATACGTCGGAATGGAGGCTCCCCCGCCTTTCCATAAAAAATAAAGCCTGTTATTGTCGGGGGTCATACAGGGTTCCGAAGCCGGATAGCCAGCTGAAGGTCCAAATTCAGCAGGGGCAGTCCATGATCCATGTTCAAAACGGGACACGTAAAGCCTGGACGGAATGTTCTCCGCGAACCGGTAAAAGTACAGTTCGGTGCTGTCGGAGGATAAGGTGAGTGAATATTCCCTGAAACCGGACGAAGACACGATGTCCGGCGCGAATTTTTCAGGGGTCATCCCCGGAGTGGCCTGTCCCAGATAGGGTTGTTTGGGTATACCGTCGTAAATCGTTTGGGCAGTAAGAGGTAATATCAACATCAGGAGGAAGGCGAAGGTAAAAGTCACTTTCTTGAATTTGATGAGTTTGTTCATGATATCAGGTTTAAATTCATGGTTCCGACTATTATTCAGGATAAAAATAGCCCGTCAGTCCGTATCCAGGCATGCGACTTGACAAATGGTCGGAACGAATTGACAGATTGGGCTCATTGACTGGCAACAGAAAGAATACGCCAAGGAAATAAGATCAACTGGACGGGGACCCGGTGGCAATTTGACCGAACCGGAGGTTGAATGGAGGAAAACATATACTTTTCACCTATGAAACTTTCCGGAATTCCCAGGTCAGGTAGTTGGCTGTTAGTCCTGCTGCCATGGTGTACGGCAGTTTTCGGCCAGACTGCACATGAAAAATCCCGTTTTGCCATCATCGATCCGCAGTACAGCCCCAGCAAACTGATGCCAGCAACCAACCTGAAAACCGGAGGTGCCACCTGGTTGTACGGTCCGGCCGAGCTCGAAAGCTGGCGACTACAGATCCTTCGGGAAAAAACAGTCACGGCCAAATTACAGGTGGGCTATCCGGGAACTTTCCATACCGCGTATTCCCGTACTTCCTTTAGGTTAAAGCTTGATAATCAGGTACTATCCGGTAAAGTTCATTTCCAGGCAGTCGGTAAAGGATCAGTATATATTAATGATCTGCTCTTATTCAGATTTAACGACAGCGATTCAGCCAGGACTTTCATCCTTTCCGGCAATAAATCGCCCGGTGAATTAAGGTTTGACCTGTCGACCGCAGCCGAACCTCCCGCCCTGCTGATTTTGGATGGTCCTTTTTCCACACAAAACCAGGATTGGGAATGGACTGCTGAAGGGGAAAAGTGGCAGCCCGCCTTTCATTTTGCCCAAACAAAATCCGGTATCCCCCCGCACCGTCTCGAAAGTTCAGCGGTCGTTCTTAAACCGGTGAGCAAACAGGATGATCTGTATGATTTCGGGCGCGAAATATTCGGGTTTGTCACCATTCGCAATCCGGAAAGACCAAAAATCTCTGTCGGAGAATCCACCTGGGAAGCCCTTGATACCCTGAATAAGGATCTGGAACAATCGCTTGAAATGATTTCTGACGATCCGGGTCGGTGGAGATCTAAATCCCCGCTGGCCTTCCGCTATCTGTTAACCGATGTCCGGAATAGTAAAGAAATCCAGTGTAATGCCCTCTTCTATCCCGTTTGCTATCAGGGGGCGTTTGCCTGTTCCGACCCCATACTGACGCGTATCTGGATGAACAGCGCGTATACCCTGCGCCTTTGCATGCACGATTTCCTGATCGACGGGGTGAAGCGCGACCGTCTGCCCTGGGCAGGCGACCTGGCTATGAGCATGATGGCCGATGCTTATGCTTTCGGCGATCCTGAAATTGTCCGCCGAAGCCTCACGGTGTTAGGCCGTGCGGGCATCAGTAAAACAGATATCAACGGCATCATTGATTATTCCCTTTGGTGGATCATTGCCCAGGACCATTACCAGCTTTATTTTGGCGATGCCGCTCATTTAAAGCGCGAATGGCCGAGGATTAGAGAGACGCTGGACCAGCTGAAATCCCGCTGTAACCCCTCCGGTTTCATCAGTCCCGAAAAGACCTGGTTATTCATTGACTGGGTTAAACAGGAAAAATGGACCGCACTCCAGATCCTCTGGTGGTGGGCCCAGCAATCCGGGGCAAAACTGGCTGATCGTGCCGGTGAACGTCAACTAGCGGAATACTGGAAAAACAGTGCGCTGTCCTTGAAAGGAAATCTGAAAAAAACATCCTGGAGCGATCGTAAACAAGCGTGGCTGGCCAACCCTGAATTTCCGGAAATAATCACCCGCCATGCCAATTTTCTGGCGGTCATTTCCGGGATAGCCGACGAAAATCAGTTGGATGGGATCGGCAAACTTCTTTCCGATGATCAAACCATCGCGGTTGGAACCCCCTATATGGCCGGCTTCGAGAATATGGCCATTGCCCGTCTGGGCGATATCCCGTCTATGATCACCCGTACAAAAGCCAGCTGGGGAGGAATGCTGAGCCAGGGTGCTACCACTTTCTGGGAAGCATATGACTCCGGACAGCAGGGCAGTGAACAGTATTCATTTTACGGACGGCCCTATGCCAAAAGCCTGTGCCACGCCTGGAGTGCCGGTCCGGCTGCTTTTCTGCCTGCCGGGATCCTGGGGTTGAAACCGCTTGAGGATGGATGGAAACGATTTTCGGTGCACCCTGATATCGGAACGCTGCAATGGATCTGTGCAACGGTCCCCACCCCTTATGGTCGAATAAACCTGGATATTAACGGTAATAAGGCAACCCTGACGGTACCTGACGGTACCATCGCCGAATGGAATGGGGAACAATTGGCAGGTCCGCAGAAAATCACCCGGACGCTGGCTCATTGAATTCCTATTCACATACATTTACGTAGCGGATCATTTTACCCTTGGCGACCACCACTTTATCCCTTAATTCAAAGCCGGCCTCCCAGATCATTTTATCCATATTCTCGAAGGTCACCAAAATCAAGCGGCGGCAGATCCGGCGGGCGGTCTTGATGATTTCCATCTGTTCCTCCGGAGTGATTGCCTGATACAAACCATAAGGAATATCAATGATCCCGACATCAAAATGCTCTCCGATGGTATGCATGTCGCCTTCGGTTATCACCTCCGGATATCCGAAAAAGTCCAGATTTTCCCTGGCATTGAATGCGACCGGCCGGTTGATTTCATATCCCCTGGCATTGATACCCATGGAGCGAGCCTCAATGACAACGGTACCTACCCCGCAGCAGGGATCGATCAGGGTTTGGGAGGTATCAGGCCCCACCCCGATATTCACCAGGGCACGCGCCACCCTGAAATTGATCGAGTTGGAATACGTATGGGGTTTATTATCATGATGATGCCAGCTGTAATCATTCTTTTCATAGGTCCCGAAATACCATTTCCCCTTCACAAAGGTCACCCCGAAAGTCACCTTGGGATGACGGACATCGGCCTCCCCCTGAATTGCCGTCCCAAGCACCCTCGTACTCCGCAGGCGCTCCTGGTATTCCACGTTTTCACCCTCCGCCTGAATGTACGTCACCCGGAATTCATCAGCTGAAAAATGATTGTCCAGCACCTGCTTAACCAATGAATCCACCGTATCGCCTTCATAAATCACCGCCAGCATTTCCTTGATGAATGCGCTCCTCGAAGGCTTGATCAACCGGTTGGAAAAGAAATATTTCTCCTCGCCATCATAATTGAAAAGAGATTTCATTTCCAGGTTGCACAGACCGGCCAGGAACCTGGTATAATTGATGGTATAAAAATTCATCCGGGTTATTTCAGTGTGGCCGGTTTTTGCACTATCTCAAACCGGCATGGTTTATCCACCGTTGCAGGCGGCAGCGTGATCCCGATCCAACCGTTTTTAATTTTGAATTTTGCCGGCCGTCCATTGATTGTCGCACGGATTTTTTTTCCCTTCGGCGGATTCGACAGCCGGACGGATAACGGTTGTGCATATTGTCCGCTGTATTCTCCTTTTATCTGGCCATGCTTCATTTGGTAGGAAATCCGTCGTCCCTGCCAGGATAAGTTCTGTCCGAAACCCGCCTTCCAGAATTCAGCCGGGGCGTTTGGTCCCAGATACAGGGTGCCGTCGGTGCCATGCTCCACACCCAGCAGAAACCGTTGAATGATCCGTATGAGATTGGCCGGATATTCACAATACTTTTCCGCCCCGTAACCTCCCTGGTCGTTATAGCGTTCACGCCACCAGTATTCGTTTTCCCGGCCCTCCCGGCACACCCGCCTGATCGTTTCAATGAGCCCTTCCGCATCACCCATGACTGTCCTCGCCATGGATTCCACATACCAGACCCGGCCCATTGCCGCCAGGTCCATAACATCATCGTAGGTTGATTCCCATTTTTCATAGGTCAGCGGCAGCGTTGCGATACCGGTGGGCATCCCATTGTAATAAAACCGTTTTTCATCCTTCAGCTGAGGCCAGAGAATGCGCTTCTGCTCAGCATCAGCCATCCCCAGGGCCAGGGCACTCCAGTCGGTATCGGTCAGACCATGATGGTCTATCTTGCCTCGCTCCGGATGGACGTATTCGGCAAAGTGGCCATTCATCCAGTAAAAAGTGCGGAACCTGTTTTCAATCCGCTTGGCAAGTTCGCTGTATTTGCCTGCACTGGTTTTGTTACCGGCGATGGCATTCAATTCAGATACACGTCGAAAGGCGTCAGCAGCGTGGCATTGGGCCACCCCGTCAAATTCAACACGGGTGGGCCGTTCGATATAATATCCGGCCCCCCTCACATCCCCTTCAGCGGTGACCAGCGAGGCAAGGTAACCGGCAGCCAGGTTGATGGATGGCAACTCCCTGACCAGCCAATCGCGGTCCCGGGTAAAACGGAAAATAACATCTGCGTTTTGAATGTAAGTCGGACCGGCCAGGGCCCGCAGCGGATCACCCGGCACCCAGTGACGGTAAAGGCCGCCATTCGAATCCACGGGCGACTGGAAATTGACCGGTCCCAGCATTTTGCCCGCTTCTGCGGGAAGGATGGCCAATGGTAACTGACCGTCGGGTTTCTGGAAGGTTTTCACGTACTCCCAGTTTGCTTTTACCGCATCCGTCTGGCCCAGCCACAGTAATGCATCAGTCATCTGGTGCCCGTCGAGCGAAGGATAGGTATTGCCATAGCCAAAACCTTTTCCATCAGCACATACCGAAAAATATCCGAAGAATATTTTGGGATTTAACGCCGCCAGTATATTCTGATTCGCCGCCCGGTCATAGGCCTCCATGATGAGCGTATCGGGAAGATCGAGCTTGTCTGACTGATTCTGAGAATAACCGCCGGTAACGAATAAAGAAAAAGCCCGGAGTAACAGGGCCGTTTTTATGATCATTTTTAGCGAATGCATAGACGCAAATTTACGAAAACTAACCATCGCATTTCCTGACAAAAAAGCCGTCCGGCTTTTCCGTCACTTGCGGTTGATTTCGTCAACAGTGGCACGTAAAAAACTGCGCGTATAATAATCGTCATCCACAATTTCACCATTCCAGGTCACAATATCGAGATCCATGGTACGGGGACCGAATTTTGGCAGCTGACGGTTGCGTCCGAGCTGATCTTCAATCGAGATCAGCATGTTTTTTAATTCTTCCTGTGATAAGGGGGTTTCAATTTTTACCGCACCATTGGTAAAATCCGGCTGCTGCGTGATTCCTATCGGCTTGGTTTTAATAAAGGAGGATGTTTTAATGATCTTCACCCGGCTCCCGAGGATTTCCAGCATCTCTTTGATATTGGCCACAGCATCAATGTTTGAGCCGATCCCGATAATGCAGGTATTCAAGATGTTATTTCCCTTCATCAAAAAGCCGCTCCGCTTCCATTTCAATCGAAACCGACTCGGCAAACCGGAGCGCATGGGGTTTATCCACCTCAACCCTGGCCCACTTGACCCGTTTATCCTCCATCACCAGGTCGAGGATTTTCCTGGTCAGCACATCCAGCAACTTAAAACTCCCGTCCTGCACCATGGCGATCACCTGTTTGGTCACCACCTTATAATCATAAATACCGATAGGCTCGTCGGATTCCAGTGCCTCCTCCGGTACGTCCACCTTGATTTCGAGGTTGATCACCACATCCTGTTTATTGACCAGTTCGGAGGGATTGAAGCCGATAAGGGTTCTGACCAATAGGTTTTTTATCCGAATGATTGCCATAGCCGGTTGTTTCTTTTAGGGGTTAATTCCCAGGTTTTCACCTCCGTCGGCGAACAGGAGCTGCCCGGTCAGGTGTCCGTTTCCGAGTATAAAATCTATACTTTTCAGTACCGGCTCCAGCCCTCCCGGTTTTTTCATCGGAATCTGCCGGGCCAGACGAAGCAGGTGATCTTCATCTTCATGAACCGATTTCAACGTCACGCCCGGTGCGATCGCATTAACCCTGATATCCGGGGCAAATTCGAGGGCGGCCATTTTGGTCAATTCCCACAAAACTTTTTTTGACAGTGAATAAGCCGCGAAATTTGATTTATTGGCAGTAATCCTGGTATCGGTGATATTGATAATGTTTCCCTTTTTACATGATTTCTTAAAATCACGCATTAAAATAAAGGGGGCCTCAAAATTAACAACGAACTGTTTTTTAAGCAATTCCAGCGAAGTATCGGCAATATATCCAGCTTCAAATACCGAGGCATTGTTGATCAGCAAATCCAAGGTACCCAGTTCCCCGTTAGCCGATAAAATCAGTTTTTCAACCTCATCGGGAAAGAAAAGATTGGCGTGAAGGGTTTTGAAAACCTGTTCCGGATATCTTGCCGATAAACTCCCGGCAAGCTCCAGAGCCGGATTGGAGGATTCATTGTAATGAATGACGATATTCCACCCCTGCGTGGCTAAATGCACGGCCACCGACTTGCCTATTCGTTTGGATGAGCCGGTGATCAGTGCATTTTTACTCACAGCGCGAAGTACTTGATTGATTGAATTTTATCCAACCAGGTGAGCCTCGGAGGTAATAGGCACACTTAAAGCTTTGGAAATGATGCAATCCTTTTCGGCATCCTTGGTGACAGCCTCAAAATCTTTGGCATTAATACCGGGTACGGAACCGGTTATCGACAAATGGATGCCGGTAATGGCGGTACCTTCCAGGGTTACCTTGGCTTCGGTATCCAAAGAAGTGGGATTCAAACCCTTTTTTGTTAAAAGCGAAGCCACCCACATGGTAAAACATCCGGCATTGGCAGCTCCGATGAGTTCTTCGGGATTAGTTCCCTTTTCGTTTTCGAATCGGGTGGTGAAACTGTATTTTGTTTTATCCAGAACTCCGCTTTGAGTGGTTAAAGTGCCATTACCTTCTTTCAGTGTACCTGACCAATGTGCTTTAGCTGTGCGTACCATAGTTGTTTGTTGATTAGTGATTGTGTTACAAGTTAAGAAATATAAGCGTCTTTAACAATCTTCCGGCAAGAAAGTTGAGCAGCTCCGGCCGGTCACAGGCTGATTACCGGCTTATCCCCAAGGTATTCAATTAAATTTTCTTATCATTAATACCAATATCCGTCCTATGAAAAAGAGCCTGTTTTGTTTTTTAAATCTGTTTATCCTGAATATGTGCTTACATGCACAGGATAAGCCCCAAAACATTGATGTCATTGGGGTGGATTCATTAAAGAATTCATTTTTAGCCCCACCTGATGATGCCAGGCCCAGGGTTTACTGGTGGTGGCTTTTCAACCGGGTGGATAAGGCGGGGATTACGCGTGACCTTGAGGAGTTCAGGACGAAAGGGATCAGCGGCGTCAACCTGATTTGCACCGGGGGGTATGCCGGGAAGGCCCCGCTTTTGGGAGTGGAGTTTCTTGGGGCGGAGTGGCGCGAACTTTTTCGCCATGCAGTAAGGGAAGCGAAGCGGTTAAATATCGAAATGGGCTTTAACCTGGCAGGCGGCTGGACGATGATGGGCCCGTGGGTGACCCCCGATAATGCGATGAAGAAAGTGGTCCAGTCGGAAGTTAAAGTCGCCGGACCAAAAAAATATTCCGGCAAACTGCCCCAGCCCGTGATGGTTGACGGGTATTATCATGATATCTGGGTGCAGGCGTTCCGGGTACAGGGCGATGGGAAAAAAGCCGAATCCAAAACGATCATCGACCTGTCCGGTAAACTGAAGCCTGACGGCCAGTTCGATTGGGATGTGCCTGAGGGGCAATGGGTAATTCTGCGGAGCGGCTACACCCTGACCGGTCACCCCTGGAGTCGTTGGAATGCCTGGCCCAAAGGCGACACTTTCGTGGGTGGGGAGGGCTACGAGATTGATTATCTCAATACCGCCTCATTGGATGATCATTTCAACCACCTGGGCAAAGTGGTCATCGAAGAAGCTCAAAAGGCCGGCGGACAGCTGGCCTATCTATGGTCGGACAGCTGGGAATGTGGCAAGCTCACCTGGACGCAGGATTTTCCCAATCAGTTCATCCGGTTCCGTGGCTATGACCTGAAGCCCTACATGCCGGTGCTGGCCGGGTACACGGTGGTCGATTCGCTGGTTTCCGCCCGGTTTCTTATCGATTTTGACCGCACCATCCAGGATTGCATTGCAGAGAATTTTTACGGTCATTTCGCCGGTTTGTGCAAAAAGTACGGGATGAAGGTGGGAAACGAAGCGGGAGGGCCCAATGATATCCCGCCTCAGGATGTACTGAAGAACCTGGGCCGCTGTGATATCCCTTCCGGCGAGTTTTGGGTAAACGGTCATTTCAACGCGCCGGGCGGATACAATTCCGACCGGGGACTCCGGCTCAATCTCAAGCAAACAGCCACCGCAGCGCACATTTACGGCAAGCGCGAGGCTCAGGCCGAGGCTTTCACCCAGCAGGAACAGGACCGCACGCATTGGTCGCTCGGACCGTCCGATCTGAAACCTTATGCCAACGATGCCTTTTGTGAGGGGATCAACCGTTTCATGCTCCATCAGGCTACCTGCCAGCCGCCCTCCGACGGCAAGCCCGGATATGAATTCTGTGCGGGCCAGCATTTTACGCCCAACGTGACCTGGTGGGAGCAGTCGCCCGCGTTCTTCACCTGGCTCGCCCGCTGCCAGTACTTGCTGCAGCAGGGGCATTTCGTGGGCGACGTTTGTTTTTACCTGGGCGAAAGGCCGCCAACCCTGGCCCCGCCCAAGTATATTGATCCTTCACTGGGCCCGGGATATGATTGCGATTATAGCAATGCTGAAGTTTTACTCACCCGGATGTCGGTGAAAAACGGGCGCGTCATGCTTCCGGATGGCATGAGCTACCGTTTGCTGGTGCTGCAAAACTGCACTTCCACCTCCCCGGAGATTTGCCGTCAGGTAAGTTCCTACCAGCAGTTGCCGGTTTCTCCGGTTCCTTATACCGCCATGTCGGTTGAAGTGATTAAAAAGATCCGGGAATTGGTTCTCGGGGGTGCCACGGTGGTCGGTCCGCCGCCGGAAAAATCCGCGGGGCTGACTAACTGGCCGAAGTCTGACCAACAGGTGCAAAAAATTGCCGCCGAAGTCTGGGGCGACCTCGACGGTGTAAGCCGTACCGCCCGCCAGTTCGGCAAGGGACGGGTGATCTGGGGCCAAACTCCGCGCGAAATTCTGCTCGCCGACGGAGTGAAACCCGACTTTACCTTTACCGGTCAGGATACCCTGGAGGATCTTTTCGATTATATTCATCGCACAAGCGGCGATACGGAAATCTATTTCGTCATCAACCGGACCAACCATCCGGAAACGCGCGATTTTACTTTCCGTGTCGCAGGCAAACAAGCAGAGATTTGGGATCCGGTAACCGGCGAAATGCGTGAGGCTGGCGGCTTCCGGCAGGTTGACGGCTGCACGGTGCTACCACTGGAATTTGATCGCTTTGGCTCGTATTTCATTGTATTTCGCAAACTGGTCGCTCCGGATATGGCAGGAAAAGCAGTACGGAATTTCCCGCTGCTAAATGAAGTGGCCCCACTGAACGGCTCATGGACCGTCTCCTTCGATCCGCAGTGGGGCGGTCCGGCCGAAGTGGTATTTCCCGATCTCATCAGCTGGATCAGCCGGCCCGAGGAGGGCATCCGGTTCTATTCCGGCAAAGCCACCTACCGGAAGGAGTTCAATTTGATCAGGGAAGCACCATCCAAAAGGCTGTTTCTCGATCTTGGCGATGTCAGGAACATGGCCGAAGTTCGTCTGAACGGCAGGACATTGGGTATTCTCTGGTGTGCCCCCTGGCGCATCGAAATCACCAAAGAGCTCGTGCCCGGAAACAATAAACTGGAAATCGACGTGGTCAATCTCTGGGTTAACCGCGTGATCGGCGATATGAACGGCCCCAAAGAAAAAAGGTTCACCACCACGCATGACACCTTCCGTTTCGACATGCTCAGGGCAAGCACGCCATTGCTGGATGCGGGATTGCTTGGGCCGGTGAGAATAATGGCTGATTGATTATCGTAATTTATCTGATGATGAAAAAGTTATCTTTGAAAGTGTTCAAATAAAAGTCATGCAAAGATTCCTGAATGCCTGTCTGATTATAATTGCAGGATCGCTGTGTATCCAATGTGCCAAATCGCAGGAGAACAGCTGGACCCATTTCAGGGGAATTAACCTTAACGGGATATCCGAAGTTAAGGAAGCCCCGGTTCACTGGAACGACTCAACAAATATCCTGTGGAAGACCAACATACACGGGAAAGGATGGTCGTCGCCAGTAGTTTTAGGCAAGCAGGTATGGGTAACCACCGCTACCGGTGAGGGCAGGGATATGTCGGGGATCTGCCTGGACCTGAATTCCGGCAAAATCATGTACGACCTGAAGCTTTTCCAGCCCGATACGGCTTATCCCAAGCACGATGTAAACACTTACGCCACCCCCACCCCCTGCATCGAAAAAGGATTTGTTTATCTGCATTTCGGCACCTATGGCACCGCCTGTGTAAATACCGCCAATGGCAAAACAGTATGGAAGCGGACCGACCTGAACTGTGATCATGCCCAGGGACCGGGCTCGTCGCCCATCCTTTACAAAGACCTGCTTATTCTTCATCTCGAAGGAACCGATGTTCAGTATATTGTTGCACTCAACAAACATACCGGCGAAACCGCCTGGAAAACCGCCCGTCCCGAAGCCGTTTACCAGGCGTTGGAGCCCATAGGTAAAAAGGCCTATATCACCCCGATCATCATTCAGGTAAACGGGCACGACCTGCTGATTTCCAACGGGGCTGCCGTGTGCATTGCCTATAAACCCGAAACGGGCGAAGAGGTTTGGAGAATGGTCGAAGGGGAGGATTCTTCTATTGCCATGCCATTTGCCGAAAACGGGATCGTCTATTTTTATCCGGGGTTTGTTACCGGGAGCGACGGCGAAAAGTACGCCGAGATGCTGGCCGTGAACCCCGACGGAGCCGGCGATATTTCCGCCACAAAAATCCTCTGGCGTTTCCGTTCACCCGTTTTGCAATTACTGAGCCCGCTGATAAAGGATGGTCTGATATACACGATAAACACCCGTAACGTATTCTATTGTCTTGATGCAAAAACGGGGACCGTACTCTATTCCATGAAACTCAGGCAGAAATATAATTCATCGCCTGTTTATGCATGCGGAAAAATCTATTTTACCTCGATAAAAGGGGAAACCATGGTTCTCAAAGCCGGAAACCAGCTTCAGGTGATTGCCGAAAACAAACTGCCGGGCGAGGTGTATGCCACCCCGGCCATCGTTGGAAATTCCATTCTCTTAAGGACGGAAAACAGCTTATATTGCATTAAATGATAAAACCATGAAGAAATATGCAATCTATATTCTGACAGGATTGCGGATCCTGGTCGGTTGGCATTTTCTATACGAGGGCATTGCCAAATTGATGGATCCGGGTTGGAGCGCCAAAATTTACCTGATGGGTTCCAACTGGGTCTTTTCCGATTTGTTCCACCGGATGGCCGGTTCTGCAGGCCTCATTCATGCGGTCGACTTCCTGAATACCTGGGGTCTCATTCTGATAGGCCTTTCGCTGTTTATCGGGTTGCTGACCCGATGGTCATCGGTGGCCGGCGCGTTATTGATGCTTTTCTATTTTGCGGCCTATCCGCCCATTCCGGGCCACACGTTCGGGGCCATCGCCGAAGGCAATTATGTGTGGGTGAACAAAACGCTGATCGAACTGGTGCTGTTGCTGGTTTTTGTATCGCTTCCCGTCGATTTTTTCTTCGGGGCCGACCGGCTCATCAGGCGTTGGAAAGAAGAAAAACCCCATCAGCCGATACCCGATGCAAAAAACGAAGGACAGGCGGTGCAGCGGCGCGAAGTGCTGCGCGACATGATATCGCTGCCCGTGCTGGGTGCCTTTGCCTATGCGGTGTACAAAAAAAAGCGTTGGGACAGTTATGAGAACAAATTTCTGGCGGGAAGCATGGATGCCACCTCCGGGGCAACACTGAAAACCTTCTCCTTTTCCACGCTGGGCGACCTGAAGGGTCAGATACCCAAAGGGAAGATCGGAAATCTGGAAATCAGCCGCATGATCATGGGGGGCAACCTGATCGGGGGCTGGGCGCATGCGCGCGACCTGATCTACGCCGATAAGCTGGTGAAAACCTACCATACCGATGAGCGCATCATGATGACCATGCAGCTGGCCGAAAAGTGCGGGATCAATGCCCTGATAACCAATCCGCTCCTTTGCCGGGTCATCAATAAATACTGGCATGAGACCGGCGGAAAAATGCAGTTCATCTCCGATGGCGGCAATTCCAAAGAGTCCATTGAAACATCGCTAAAGGGCGGCGCCAGTGCCATCTATTTCCACGGAGGCGTTGCCGACCGGATCACCAACGAGGGGAAATTCGAACAGATCGCCAATAACCTCGAACTGATCCGATCCTATGGCAAGCCCGCCGGTATCGGGGCGCACCGGCTCGAAACCGTCAAGGGTTGCGTGGAGCGTGGAATCAAACCCGATTTCTGGGTGAAAACCATGCATCACCATAATTACTGGTCGGCCAAGGTCGACCTCGAGCGCCAGAGTACCGTTGACCCTTCCTTTAAGGACAATATTTTCGATTTCAGTCCCGACGAAACCATCCGGTTCATGGGCACGCTGGAGGAGCCCTGGATTGGCTTCAAGCTCCTGGCTGCCGGTGCCATCCACCCGAAAGAGGGCATCCCGTACGGGTTCAACAACGGAGCCGATTTCATCTGTGTGGGGATGTACGACTTTCAAGTGGTGGAGGACTGCAACATTGTTCTCGATTCGCTCGCCAATGTGAAACGGACCCGACCTTGGCGGGGTTGAGCATTACGCAGAAGGTCGTGTAGAGACAGATAATTATCTGTCTCTACGATAACATCGGCCATAATTATCGCCATATTTTATATATTTGCCAATAATAATAGGCATCATGAATACAAAAAAGCAGGTCATCTATCCAAAACTTCAAGAAATACTGGCTGAAATGGGCCAGCAATTTACGCTTGCCCGCAAGCGCAGGGGCCTCACCATGGTGCAAGTTGCCGAACGTGCCGGCATACACCGGGAAACTCTCCGAAAAATAGAAAAGGGTGATGCCAGTGTGGCGCTGGGCGCCTACTTTAATGTGCTGAGAGTGATGAACCTTCAGAGAGATTTTCTAATACTGGCCGCTGATGATGAATTCGGCAAAAAATTGCAGGACCTAAACTTGCTGAGTAAATAAAATGAGTACAGGGACCCTTGATATTTGGGTGTATGCTGATTGGGTGGAGATCAAAGGGCCCGGGTGTATTGGCATGCTCACCGTCCAGCAAGCCAGGGGTAAAAAAGCTTTCAGTTTTGAATATGACAAGGCCTGGCTCCAACGGCCTGAAAAGATATTGCTTGACCCGGACATACAATGGTTTTCCGGCAGACATTTCCCTGCCGGCAAAGAAAACTTCGGGGTAATCATGGATTCCATGCCTGACACATGGGGAAGAACATTGATGAGAAGAAAAGCTTCGCATTCAGCCATCCTGGAGGGCAGGCACATCCCAATACTTTATGAAACTGATTATCTGCTCGGAGTATTTGATGAGAGCCGGATGGGAGCCTTGCGATTCAAAACCAATCCGGAGGAGCCGTTTTTAGATAGCAATCCCCAATTCCCAACCCCGCCCTGGGCAAAGATTCAGGAATTGCAAAAGAGTGCAAAAGAATTGGAATTATCGGATGATCCGGAAACAACCAATCGATGGCTCGACATACTGATTGCTCCGGGGTCATCTTTGGGCGGGGCCAGGCCAAAAGCCAACATACTGGATGAAAACAAGCATCCCTGGATTGCGAAATTCCCGTCAAAGAATGATCACCTGGATAAAGCGGCCTGGGAATACCTGGCCTGGTGCCTGGCTGTCAAATGTGGGATAAACATGGCTCCTTGCAAGATTGAAATGATTTCAGGACCCCGTCATACTTTTTTCACCAAACGATTTGACCGCCAGGGTACAAAACGGATTCATTTTGCTTCCGCGATGACCATGACCGGGTATACCGAGGAAATGCTCAGGGACCGGAATGCCAGCTATCTGGATATTGCTGAATTTATACAGTTTTCGTGCAGTGCTGTGAAGAATAATCTTCATCAGCTTTGGAGAAGGATTGTATTCAACATAGCCATTTCGAATACAGATGATCATCTGCGTAACCATGGATTTCTGATTCAAAACAATGGCTGGATGTTATCCCCCGCTTTTGACCTTAACCCTTCCGTCGATAAAACCGGATTGGCCCTGAATATCGACATAGATAACAATTCCCTTGATTTTAAACTTGCCAGAAGTGTAGGGGAATATTTCCTGCTTTCAAAGAAGGAAATGGACCTGATTTTGGATGAGGTAATTGCAGCCGTATCGGATTGGAAAACCATTGCAAAAAGGATTGGCATTAGCGGAGGAGAGATGGAATATATGGAACGTGCGTTTCTTCAAACCAAATAAACCATGAAATTCAACCGTCGTGATTTTATTAAGATTACCGGTACCGGTGCACTGGCAGCCGGAATGCCGGCACTGGCCTCAGGAGCTGGAGGGATGACCCCGCCGGCTGGAAAAACAGATTCGTTCAAACTGGCCATAGCCGGATACACCTTCGCCCAGCTTACCCTTGACCAGGCGCTGGCCATAATGCAAAGGACTGGCGTGAGCCTGCTGGGAATCAAGGATATGCACCTGTCACTCGACAGCACCCAGGAAACCATCAATGCGTTTCTGGCCAAAGCGGATTCCTTCGGCGTGAAACCCTACGGCGTAGGTGTCATCTATATGAAAACCGAAGCCGAAGCCGACCGGGCTTTCGCTTATGCCCGGATGGTGGGTGTGCCGCTCATAGTGGGGGCCCCTGACGTGAGCCTGCTGCCCTATGTGGAAAAGAAAGTGAAAGAATATGACCTGCGGCTGGGAATCCACAACCACGGTCCCGACCAGAAGCTTTATCCCGGTCCCGACGATGTATGGGAAGCGATCAAAAACCTCGATAAACGAATCGGGTATTGCCTGGACATCGGCCATACCACCCGGCTCGGCCTTGATCCCGTTGCCGCGGTTCTGAAATACCATGAGCGCATCTTCGATTTTCATGTGTGGGATACCGACAAGCCGGTCAAGGCCGGCGGCTGCGTGGAGGCCGGTCGCGGAATCATTGATTTCCCGAAATTCTTTAAAACCCTCCGCGAGGTGAAATATGAAGGCACCGTAAGCCTCGAATACACCAAGGACATGAGAGATCCCCTGCCCGGCATCGCCGAATCGATCGGTTATTTCCGGGGAGTGCTGGCCGGATTAGTATGAAAATTCTAAATCTATACTGAATTATGGAAACCTGGCATATCATTGAATCCGTCGGAGGAGTAATTGGTAACTGTCTTGGCTTGTATTTCTGCATCAAGGTTATTCTTCTTTGGAGAGAAGATAAGGATGCCGTTAAATACCCGGGCCTTGCTTTTTTGGGTCTTGCTGTGTGCGCATTTTACATTGTTTATTTTGCCCTGAAACTTTTCGGTTCTAAGCTGTTGATTTTCTCTTAACCTGTGAATAAAAAAGTGACATGTTAAGAAAAATCCTAAACCTTTTGATTTTGGGGACCATTGTCCTGGCCCTCCCCAGCTTTCAGGATGAACGCCGCTCAATGGATTATTCAGATTCCCTGCAGGATGCCGGAGTAACCCTCACTGACCTGCGCGACGGGCAGCGACAGGGCCTGATGCTGGGCAACGGCGATCTGTACGGGATCGTCTGGGAGAAGGAGGGCGGTCTGTATATGCGCATCACCAAGAATGATATCTGGGATGCCCGCATGGATTTGTCGAAGGATGGCGGGATGCCGAAAGTGGATATCAAAAGCGGCACCATTTCCGGCCCAACCGGTGGTCCGGCCAGTTATGGAAATACCTTTCCACAGCCCCGCTGCGGCGCCGCGCTCCGATTGAGCCCGCTTCCCGCATCCGGCGGGTACACGGCCCATCTGGATATTGAAAGAGCATCGGTAACGATTGCAGCAAATTCACCGGCCTCCTCCATCCGCATCCTGAACGACCGGAATGTGGTCCTGATCAAAGGTCCGCGTGCCGTCAGCCTGGAAGAAATCAAGGCCGAGACATTGCCGGCCGCGGAGATCGGCAGAACGGGCGATATCAGCTGGCTGCGGATGAAAATACCGGGAGATATCGATGTAAAAGGGATGGATTACGCGTTGGCGGTGGCTTCAAAAGGTGACCTCACGGCCGTTTCGCTGGTCACTTCTTTTGATATCCAAAGCGGCGACGTGCTGGAACGGGCCATTTCACTGGCACGCGCCACGATAGGAGAAAAAGAGGGTACATTGGTCGCCCGCCATGAATCGGGCTGGAAACAGTTTTGGTCGAGGAGTGGCATCGAGCTGGGCGACAAGGTCCTGCAGCGCTGGTGGTACCGGATGCTTTATTTTGCCGGCACGGTAACCAAACCGGGTACTTCACCTGTGAACCTCATGCCTCCTCTGGCCACCGACGTCACGCCCTGGCACTCCGATTATCATCATAACTACAACTCCTGGCAGGCCTTCTGGCCCCTGCCAGCAACCAATCACACCGAACTGGCCGATCCCTGGATATCCTACCTTAACGACATGATCCCCCGGTTCCGGTTCCTGGCTAAGGAAACCTACGACTGCGAAGGGATTTTCTGCCCGATATCTTCTTTCCTGCGTGAACCCGACCCGGCCCTGTCGAAGAGCATCAACAAACGGCAGATGTCGATGAACCCCTGGGGCCTCACCATCGGATCCACGGCCATGAACGTGCAGAATGCCTGGCAGATGCACCTCTGCAGCCCCGATCCGGTTTACCTCCGTAATAAAATTTATCCCATCATCCGGGAAGCCGCACTTTTTTATGCTTCGTTCATGGAGAAATGCAGCCGCGATGCTTGGGGAAAAGTCAGGCTGGGTCCTTCCTACAGTCCCGAGCACGGCGAGGTGGGAATCTATAATTGTCCGTTCGACATCGCCTATGTCCGTTATACCTTCGATGCCCTCCTCCAGGCCTCCTCGGAGCTTCATCTGGATCCTGACCTTACTGCAAAGTGTAAGAAATTCAGCGCCCTGCTGCCTGATTATCCGACTGCCCTCGATGAATCGGGTCAAACCGTTGTGGTAGACTGGGAAGGGTGCAAATACAATGAAGTGCCGGTGCACAACATCACTGTTCCGGCCGCCCCGGTTTTCCCATGCGACCAGGTGACCTGGTTTTCCCCGGAAGCGGAAAAGGATCTTTTCAGGCGTACGATCGCCGTTACCCGGCATAACTTCAACAATTCAAATGTCATCTTCAATATCGCCAAAGCCCGGCTCTCCATGCCCGAAGCGTTCACCGAATCGAAAAAATGGTTCCTCTCCCGTGAGCTTCCCAACGGCCTGTTCGAATGGCAGGGACACCAGCACGGCACCTACATGGCCGAAATGACCGGTATTGCCGGACTGATCGATGAGTTCCTGCTGCAGAGCGTCGGAAATAAAATCCGCCTTTTCCCCTGCTGGCCGGCCGGTGAAGATGCCCGGTTCTCGGGATTGCGCGCCCAGGGCGGATTCCTTGTTTCCGCTGAATTCAAGGCAGGCCGCGTGGTCTCGGCCACCATTGAAAGTACCGCCGGCCGGGAGCTCACCCTGCTCAGCCCCTGGAAAACTATTTACGTGAACGGTAAGGAAGCCCCGACCGTTGCCGACCGACTGATCACCCTGCAGACAAAGAAAGGCGAGGTGCTGAGGTTCAGGGAAGCTCAATAGGTAGGTTACCGGATATGAATCAGCGGCGCCGTTAACGTCCGGGATTCATCAGTATATATCATGTAATAAATCCCGGGTTGAAGGATTCCCTGGCCCTTGCGATCCAACACAAAATCGGTTGACCGGAGTTCGGAACAGAACCGGGTTTGGCCTTGGATCACTTTCCCTTCCGGTGACACCAATTTCAAGACCGATCCGGGCCGGCAACCTCCCGGAATGCAAACACGGATCCGGTCGGTAAACGGATTCGGATAAACGCTCATGAGTGAGCTCCTGGCCGCCGGTATATCCCAGGTCCCGCTCGCCGTTGCCGGGATACGTTCAATTCGGTTCCCTCCGTTCATGACAACCACCAGATCGTGTGTCAGTTTATCAAACCACATTCCCCAGGGTCCCCCGAGGCCGGTGCGGTATAACATAATCGGAGCGGACCATCCGGAAGTATTGACAAAAATGGAATTCATCGACGGGGATGAAATATAGAAGTTACCCACGCCATCGGTCTCGATGTCACCACCGGCCTTTATACTGGTCTGCTGTTTGATGCTGATGCTTCCATTAGCCGGATTGATCGATTTAACTGTGATCTCCTCTTCCCCATCCAACAGGAGAATTTCACCGCTAACCGGATCAACCATTAGTGCCCCCGGGTAATTCAATCCCTCGGCTACCATCTGAAACAGACCGGTGATCGGGTTAAAGCCAAGGATTTTACCATCCAGCGGTGCGGATAAATAGATCATACCTGATGGCGCCGGCGCAATACCCACCAAAAATTGGGCATCCGTGCGGTAACTGGCTATACTGATTCCCGTCTCCGGCCGGTAAACATTCAGGGCCGAACCTGAACAGGCGTACAAAAGATTGCCGACCAGCGTTATACCCTGGCAATAGCCCGGATTAACGATACCTTGGACCGGTTCAGAACCCGAAGTGGCGATAATATTACCCAGGTCATTATTTACAACAAGAAAATTCCCTGCAACCGGGCCCGGTGCAACCCACGATGGGGATTGTATCAAGGCAATACGATCGCTGGTATTCTCCCACCATCCCAGAAAATTGGAATTCGTCCCGATTGCCACCACATCCTGATCACCGTCCTGATCCAGATCGGTAATATTTAAAGCAAAACCGGAGGTAAGACCGCCGGTTATCAAGGATTTTGTGAACCCCTGACGTCCGTTATTGGCATACAGAACTAACTGGGTAGCGGACATCCCGGTGGCCACCATGTCATTATCTCCATCTGAATCAAAATCAGCCATATCAAGCCATATGGCACCGCCAAGATTCTCCATAGCATGCTTTTCAAAGGTCCCCGCCCCTTTGTTCTCATACCAGGCCATCATACCTGAGCTGACAGCTGCCGCCAGGATGTCGGGATCACCATCCTTGTCAATGTCCCTTGCCAGCACCGTGTGGGCCAGGGTAAACTGGCCATCGATCAGGTGCTCCGTAAAAGACTGGAATCCATTATTCTCCCACCAGTAAATCTCCCCTGAGATCTCATCCGAACCGATCAGGTCGAGGTCACCGTCGAGATCAATATCCGCAACATCAATAAAGGGCGCCTGATCCATGGAGGACGAAACAACATGTTTGGTAAAAACCTGATTCCCCTTGTTCTCCCACCAGGCCATTTCACTAAGGGCTGCGCTGTTATCCCAGCCGGAACAGAGGATATCCATATCTCCGTCCCGATCCAGATCGTACAGCTGCACCGTGTGGGCACCACGGAAATTGCCGTCGAGAACATGGATCGTAAATTTCTGGGATCCGTCATTTTCGTACCATTCGATGCGTTTCAGGTTAATGGAAGCGGCAATCAGGTCAATATCACTGTCCCCGTCGATATCCCCCGACCGGATGGTTCTTCCGCCATCGAAACCGGTTCTGATCTGTTTTTTAGTATAGCCCCCCTGCCCGTTACTTTCCCACCAGGCTACTTCACCGTCTGTGGTTGAAACGGTTGCCAGATCGGGATGGCCGTCACTGTTGAGGTCCCCGACTGTGACATCGAGCGGTTTCCCGATAGTCGCCAGGGTATGCTTGATAAAGGATATCTGGGCTCCGGCCGGGGTTATGGCAAATGCAAACCATGCAGCCAATCCTGCAGTCATTAGCTTTGATTTCATGCTGGTCAGTTATTATTTCCACCAAACATAAACCACCCGTCAAAGACGGTCAAATTTATTCGCCGAACAGCCGTCGCAGGATGATACGGGAAGGCATGGAGCCCCTTAACGCCATTGGTCATTTCAGGGAGGTTGTTGGTCTCCTGTTACCTGTCATTCGGCGAAAAAAGATTTGCTATACGGATTCAGAACTTACATTTGCATTTCCTAACCGTCGACATCAACCATGTGGTTCAGCCAAAAATACAAGAGTCCCTGGTTCCGTATCCTGGCCCATGCAGGTTTTTGGGCCGGTTATCTGCTGATCAACGCGATTACCGCATTGAGATATTACCCCGACAAGAATGTTTTCGGCATGCTGCTGCAGTATTTGCTGACCTTTCCGGTCGACCTCACTGCTACCTACTTCACTGTTTACGGACTGTACCAATGGTTCCTGTTCAAGCGCAGATATGTTCTTTTTGCCCTGACCCTCATTGGAAGTGCAATCTGCTTCATTGTGATACAGCGGGTTATTGTCTATTATTTGACCTATCCGATTTTTCTCCCCGAGCTGAAACCCCGTTACTCGTTTATTGACATCAATTGGTTCTCCTCCTTTACCAACATCTATCTTGTTGTTGCAGTGGTATCGGTGATTAAACTTTTTAAAATCAGTTTGCAACAGCAGGAAAATGCCAGGGAACTGGATCAGCAGAAGATCGAAGCCGAATTAAAGTTCCTCAAATCACAGGTCCATCCCCATTTTCTGTTTAATACGCTGAATAATCTTTATGCCCTTACCCTGGATAAATCCGATAAAGCACCTGAAATAGTACTGAAGCTGTCCGATCTTCTCAATTATATGCTTTATGAATGCAATGAACCTTATGTGCTGGTTACCAAAGAGATTCAGATGATCAATAATTATCTGTCGCTGGAACGGATCCGGTATGGAGACCATCTTGACCTGGAATTTCAGGTAACCGGTGAGATTACCGGAAAGCGACTGGCACCCATGCTGCTTCTTCCGTTTGTCGAGAACGCTTTCAAGCATGGAGTGAGTAAATTGAGGAAGAATGCCACGATACGTATTGCATTGGACATCATCGGCAACAGCATGATTTTTTCGGTCCGCAATACCCGTTCATTCCTGCCTGATAACGATATTTCAGGATATACCGAGGGGATCGGGCTGAAAAACGTGAAGAGGAGGCTGGAATTGCTTTATCCGGATGAGCACCATCTTAATGTTGTACAAACCAAAAGTGAATTTTCGATACATTTAAAGATAATTTTGCATACGCAATATGAACGTTAAATGCCTTCTGGTCGACGATGAACCCCTCGCCCTTCGGGTCATTGAGAATCACATTGAAAAAATTCAATGGCTCGATATTGCCGGAACTTGCCAGAACCCTGTTGAAGCATATGAAATACTGAAAACCAAAAAGATTGATCTTTTATTCCTGGATATACAGATGCCCGAATTATCGGGACTGGAATTCCTCAAAACCCTGAGGAATCCGCCCCAGGTCATCTTCACCACTGCCTACAGGCAATTTGCTACGGATGCCTATGATCTTGATGTGCTAGACTATCTGGTTAAACCGATCGGTTTTCCGCGTTTTGCCCAGGCGGTCAACAAGTACCTCGAACGAACCGGCAAAGAAAAAGGGATCCCGCTGGTTACGGAAACACTCATCGAACGACGCTCCTTTTTCATCAGAAAAGGCAGCGAAATGGTCAGGATTTATGTGGATGAGATCCTCTATTTCGAGTCGATGAAGGATTATCTGCAAATCTTTCTGAAAGGGGAAAAGATCATCTACAAAGCGCGGATTTCCGACATGGAAGAGGAACTGGAGGATGAACAGTTTCTACGAATCCACAAGTCATACCTGGTCAACACTTCCAAAATCCGGTCCGTGTCGCCCACCGAGATTGCCATTGAGGGCATCCGCCTGCCCATCGGCCGCACCTTTAAAAATGGGGTGCAGAAAAAACTTGGGATTATTTGATCCGTTTTTTCAGTCATCAAGTGCTCCGGATGATTACTTTTAGGCTTTTTAACCAAAGATCATGAAGAGAAGCGAAATAAACAAAATCATGCTGGAAGCCAAGCACTTCCTGAAAGAAAAGCAATTCTGCCTGCCCCCGTGGTCCAATTGGACGCCGGCCGATTGGCAGGCGAACAAAGCGAAAGCCGTTGAAATTATAGATCATCACCTGGGCTGGGATATCACTGATTTTGGTTTGGGTGATTTCAAACAAAAAGGATTGTTCCTTTTCACCCTCCGGAACGGGAAATTCAATACCGGGAAAAAGCCTTATGCTGAAAAAATAATGATCGTTGAAGAAAATCAGGAAACCCCACTGCATTGCCACCGGTCAAAAATGGAGGATATTATCAACCGGGGCGGAGGGAACCTGGTTATCGATCTTTACAATTCCGCCGAAGGCGACGAAATCGATAAAGCCAGTCGGGTTACCTTTAAAACCGACGGAGTGGAACGGACCGTGGAGGCCGGCGGTCGGGTGGTTTTGACCCCGGGTGAGAGCATTTGTCTGGAACAGGGCATGTACCACCGATTTTACGGTGAAGCTGGCAAAGGCACGGTCCTGGTTGGAGAGGTGAGCATGGTGAATGATGATAATAGCGATAATTATTTCTACAAAGGCATCGGAAGGTTTCCGGTTATCGACGAGGATGAGCAACCTCTTCATTTGCTGGTTACCGATTACGACAAGTTACTTTAACGGTATCCTCTGCCAGCCTGACCTTCTGTGCACACTCAATTTTTAATGCAACGGGCTGATACTCCAACATAATGAGCGGCGGTCCCGCGATCGATACCATCGCTGTCATAACTTAAAGTCCTGCTGAAGTTGAAGGTAGAGCCCCCCGCCGAGGAAGTCCTGAATGTGGCATACCTGCCGATACCGCCAAATTTTCCCTGGCCATTGCAGCTTCCTCCGGGAAGAACGTTAAGTCCGCTGCTGTTTTTGCCGTTACCTTCTTGATACCAGCCGGAGGTCGACTTAACCTGGCGCCCGATTTTACCTGAATTCCGGTAACCAGTTTCTTCCAGCTCCGCCCTTGCCATGCCCAGGTTTTCTTCCAGATGCACCCATTCGGCATCACCTGGCAGATGCCAGCCCGCAGGACAAGCGGTTTGCATGGCCTTCCAATTGTATAAAACACCATACAACTGATAATTCACCGTTGCGGCAGCAGCTTGGACACTTCTCCCATCGTAACCCTGGACATAATAAAAAGGTTCCTGATACCCCCCTTCGGCCGGTGGATTAACTGACGGTAGATAGGCCAGGTTTTCAGCCATCCAGATCTGGTCGCCAATCAATACCCAGCGATAGGACTTACCATCTCTTGCATCAGTAAAACTTCCGGTGAACAAGCCCTGTGTCGTAAAGGTCACCTCATTGCCGTAAGCGGTACCGGCCAGGTTGGTGGCATAAGCCCGGCTGTAATAAACCGAATCCGGCAAGATGTTGATCACTTCAATAAACTCTCCGGGACCGGATGAACTCTCGATGATCGAGTCGGCCACCGTCGGATTGGGTCGTAATGACCAACAAAAACCACTCGATGAAACCTCCGAAGATCCCTCATTCAGGACGTTTCCGTTAAGAATGACCTGGGTGGCTCCCCTGAGCGTTGGAGCGAGAGTTTCGACTGTTGGAGGGATATCTTTCTTACAGGAGACTATGACCGTCAGGGCAATCACAAGTAAAACACGGAGAATTTTCATGGTGATTTATTTAATATCCGTTGAATCCCAATAGGATAAATCTGATCAGGTATGTAAATTTACAGGAAGTTTCCCATACCATGAGAACCAAATTAGTAGTACTTATTACCGCTGTCCTGTTCCTTTCCTGCCATAAAGAGGAACCTGTTTTCAACCCGGATAAACAATATGGCTCGCTATCGGATATTGAAAATAATACCTATAAAACGATCAGAATCGGAAATCAGGTGTGGATGGCCGAAAACCTGAGAGCTACCAAATACAACGATGGATCGGTTTTATCATATGATGAGGACGGGGTGGCATGGTCGGGACAGCCTGGCGCTTATTGCTGGTACAACCAGGATAAAAAAGCTTATAAATCCACCTATGGCGCCCTGTACAACTGGAGTGCCGTCAACTCCGGCAAGTTGTGTCCGGAAGGCTGGCATGTGCCGGGGATTGAGGAATGGAAAACGCTCAGAAATCATCTCATCACCAACGGATTCAATTTTGATGGCACCCTGACGGGTAACAAGATAGCCAAATCATTGGCCGCCACTGTGAGGTGGGAACCATCGGACCTTGCCGGTTCACCGGGCAATGATCCGGCAGAAAACAATACCAGCGGCTTTTCAGCCCTCCCGGCAGGCTTCCGCGATCCTACGCATGGCTGGAACACCTTCAAAGGCATGGGAAGCAGCTGCGGCTGGTGGTCGTCAACCGGAAACGGGGACAGCTATGCTTTACATAGTGTATTGAGTAACAACTATGAATTTCTGCTGGTCGACGATCCGGATCCGCTGGCTACCTTAACATGGAATTATGCCTTCAGTGTCCGATGCGTGAAAGATTAACATGCAGGGACTGAATCATCAGAATGACGGCCACCAAATGCGCAGCTTCAAAGCCTATAATAATCCAATCATCTGTTCGTTTGTATGATTGACCAAAACCCGCAAATTATCGACTTGATTATGAAACAACAAATGATTGACCATATTGATGATCCGTCCAAATTAGAGCAATTGTATCGTCAGGACCGGCGCGGCTTCGAAAAGAATTTCGCTGAAATCTCAGGGAGTTATGATACCCCCCTGGTCAATTTCTGGAAAAATCGCCTGGCACCCGACACCTCCTCAGAATCCAAAGTTATTTTGTGGAAGGATTTAAGGGTTGTCATTATCCTCGCCCTGGTAGCTGCCGTTCCGGCTGTCATCCCGGCCATTTTTACCGGGATTGACAAGGAATTCTTTTACCTGCGGAATTTGCCTCTTCTGGCTTTGAACGGGATCATTCTTTATACCTTTTGGCTCCATAAAAAGTCAGCAGCGATTAAATCCGGTCTCTACATTTTAATTCTTCATGTTGTCGTTTTTTACATCAATTTGCTGCCGGGCGGTCCCCGGGATTCGGTTCAGATAGCCGCCCTGCATGTTCCGCTCCTTTTCTGGTGTTTGTTTGGCCTGGCCTTTTTAAAAGGCGATTACCGGAGTGTATCGGGGCGCATGGAATTTATCAGCTTCAACGGGGAACTGATCATCATGACCGGCCTGATCCTGCTGGCCGGCGGTGTTCTTACGGGAATCACGCTCGGCCTGTTCGGTGCCATCGGCATGGAAATCATGGAGTTTTATACCGGTTTCATTGCTTTACCCGGCGCAGTTGCAGCACCGGTATTGGCTTATTTCCTGATCCGTACCTTCCCGTCAATCACCAATAAAATTGCCCCGGTCATTGCCCGGATATTCACCCCTGTCGTGTTGGTTACTCTCACTGTTTACCTGATTTCGCTCCTCTTTTCTAAAATCAGTATCGCCGATAACCGTGATTTGCTGATCGTATTCAATGCCATGCTGCTGGGGGTCCTGGCGCTCATTATCTTTTCGGTTTCCGGGATCGGTGAGGAGAAATCCGGAAATAAAAATCAGCTAATCCTTATTCTGCTTTCCGTGGCAGCCATCGTGATTAACTCGATTGCTCTGAGTGCCATAATTTCAAGGGTGATGGAGGGACTGACCCCCAACCGGCTGGTCGTTTTGATCACCAACCTCCTGATATTCATCAACCTGATATTGATTGCCGTAAAACTGATCCGTATCCGGTTCAAAGGCGTTGCAACAGAAGGCATTGAAAAGACTGTTGCCGGTTACCTCACGGTTTATGCCATCTGGACGGTGATTGCCATATTTATCCTGCCGCTGGCTTTCGGATTCAGATAGAATGGCTTTGCAATAGTCACTTGGTCTTTACTGCCCGCTTACTGTTTGTTAACAGTGAAGAAAACCGTATCGGAAGTCAACGCGGTGAAAATCCCCATGGCATTGTCGACGTTTCCGGGAGGACGGGTGATGGCATTGGAGGTAAGTTCACCATTGTCGAACAGGTCGGCATACTCCGGATTCACATGATAAACGACCACCCGGTGATTGCCAAAATACCTGATGTTCCGCATGGAAATCACAAATTGGTCGGCCTGCGAGGGCATGGCGAAACTCATCACCGGCATATCCGCCACCATCTCGTTAAGAGGCTCGGGATCGGTCTCGGTATTTTCCACCACCACATAATAGAAATCCGAGGCTGTATTTTCCCAAGAAACCGTGAGACCACTCGAGGAAAGCATGCTTCTGGGATCACCAACCGTATAATACAAATTGGATGAACTGATGGCCAGCAATTGAATCCCATCAGGGATGACCGTTTCGGAGCGGAAAACGGTTTCCTCATAAACTCCGAAAAGCCGTAGGGTATCCTTGGGCTGCAAGTTAAGTAAACTGGAAGACAGAAAGTAATTCCCAGATTCTTCAGGGTTTTCCACCATCAGCAGGGAGTCGGATCCGTGAATCAGATAAACCGGAATATTGCTGACCGGCAATTGGACCGTATCATCTTCCGAAGCGGAATAGGCGATCATAAATCGCACCGAAACCCTCAGGGTATCGGATTGCGGCATGATAAAAGCTTGGATGACCGGCGTTTTTTCGTTACGTATCCCGGGAGTGACCACTTCGCAGGAGGTCAATACCATCAGGATACTTATGAGAATGGACAGATTCCTTTTCATGATTAGTTGAGCTTGATGCTGAACGAGATATTGGGTGTAATGCCTAGCAGTTTGACATCCGTTTCAATCAACTCCCCTTCGAGTATCTCGTATTGCTTATACCACACATTTTTATGATTATAGGCATTGAAGAGGGAGAACCCGAACACCCCGACCCCCATATTTCCAAGCTTTACGGAATAGTGGGCGGCCAGGTCGAGACGGTGATAATCAGGCAACCGGTAGCTATTTTTATCTCCGATACTGATATAATCGCGACTGGAACCATCGGGCAGAGTGATCTGATAGGCACCAAGCGGAGCAGTGAACGGCTTGCCCGTTGCATAAATCCAAACGGCGGAAAAACTCCAGTCGCGGTATTTGTAAGTATTTACCCACTTAAACTCATGGGGAATATCATGGCTTGCATAAAACTTATTAGGACCATAAAGATCAAACTGATAAATCACCTGCTGATAAGTATAGGAGAGCCAGCCATTATAAGCACCCGTTTTCTTTTGGGCCAGGAGTTCGATCCCGCGGGAGGTACCGGTTCCCGGGTAAAAGAATTCATTATAGTTGATCTCGCGGTAAGCGGGAACATATTGCAGCGTGTACTCGGTAAGCCCGCTCATTTCCTTGTAAAAAGCATCAATGCCGAACAGTAGTTTGCTGTTTTCCCAGCTCAGACCGGCGATGTAGTGAGTGCTTTTACTCACGGGCACAATATCCCCATCGGCCAGCATCCAGAAATCACGGCTTCCCGACTCCAGATCGTCACGGATGATCCGGTTGGTGAACTGATAATAAATGCCCCATGAGGCAGTAAATTTGATCTTGTCGGAAATACTCAGGACACTGCTCAGTCTGGGCTCATGATAAAACCGGCGGGTGGGTTGGTAAAAGGAGGAGCGAAATCCCGGAGTCAGCGTCCAAATACCGAATAGAGTAATTTTATCCTGAACATAGCCGGCCATCAGGATCCCGGTAGTTTTCCGGTCTTGTATCGTGATGGTATCGTTCCGTGTATAAAGGAAGTTCGTCTGGTAGAAAGATCCCTGCAAGCCGAACTCCACCTGGTTGCTCTTGTTGAGTTTCCATTCCGTGGCCTGTTTGATGCTGTAGTCGAATAAATCATTGTTCTCCAAAATGCCCATATTTCGGGCCTGGTCTTCGCCGGAACGCTGAAAACTATTCTGCGAGCTCATATCCCTTTCACTGAAATAATTGGAAAACGACCCCAATAAATAGGTATACCATTTGTTTGACCACCGTCTCGACCATTTGAGGCTGGTTCCCCAGTTACCCCAATCGGTAATGTCGGTGCGGCCTCCAGACATGCTCATGCCGCCTCTTGAGAAATTAAAGTCGCTTGAGTTGTCGAGGACATCCTGACCGTGATAAAAACTCAGGGAGAAGGTCTCCTCTGTAGTCGGGTGAAAGGTGATTTTTCCGTTCAGGTCGTAAAAATAAGAGGACGGAGTACTTTCACCCACGAACTGGTTCATTTGACGACCGGTGGGCACGGGTGGCCCGGTGGTTTCTGTACTCGTCTGAAACTGGTCGTAAATCTTGTTGTAAAGACCCGACTGGAACGAACGGCGTCCCGAGAGCAGGATCGATCCCTTTTTGAACAGCGGTATCTCTACAAATGCATTAGCGCTGATGAGCCCCACATTACCCCCGATATCGAATCCGTTCTCATTTCCGTCCTTGCCGGTAATTTCCATCACGCTGCTGAGCCGTCCGCCATATTTCGATTCAAATCCACCCTTGCTCAGTTTAACATCCTTGATGGCATCTGCATTGAAAGCGGAAAACATACCAAACAGATGATCCACATGATAGACGGTGAACCCGTCGTACAGAATGAGATTCTGATCGGGTGTGCCGCCCCGGATATAAAGACCCGATGAAGATTCCTGACTGCCTGATATTCCCGGAAGAAGCTGGAAGGAGCGGAAAATATCCTTCTCTCCGATGGAAGGCAACTCTGCAATTTTAGAGGGAGCCAGACTCACCAGACCTGACCGGTTGGATATCCTCATCAGTTCCTCCTGGTGACCGGTAATAGTAACCTCACCGATTTCCGTGGTCGCCGGCTCAAGCAAGACGATGAGTTCCTCCCTGATCCTATCCGGGGTAAGCCTGATCAGCAAGGAGTTGTATCCAACAAATTGTACCAGCAATCTCGAAGTATCGCTCGGTACCCTGAAAAGGGTAAAATAGCCATCGACATTGCTGGCTGTTCCATTCAGGGTACCATCGATGATAATCTGTGCATAGGGCAGGGTTTCACCCGAAACAGCATCTTTCACCTTTCCCCGGAGGGTGAAATCGGAATAGGTGCCCGGGGGAAGAACCGTGGGCGGCACATAGTTAATATCCACCCCGGTTGGCCGGATAAAAATTTTGCCGCCAGCTACCAGGAAGTGCAGCTCCAGGCCCTGCAGAAGTGTCTTCAGACACTCGCCTAGCGGCTCATCGGTGAAGCTGGTTCCCTGATGAATGCCTGTCGGGATCCAGGTACTTTCATAGTCCAGCTGAAGAGCGACTTTCTTAGCGACATCATGGAGAATATTATCCAGGGTCAATCCAAAAAACCGGCCGGTCACGCGAGTCTCCTTTACCTGTGCATGAGAAGGAACCGTCAGAATGAAAAGAAGAATACATAAGATTTTGAAAGAATGGGTCGGGCAGAGTTTACTTGGCATATTGATTTCCAGGATTCTTGGAAGTAATCATAATACTGAACAACTTCAGACAAAGGAGGCGTAAAGGAGGATTTTCTTTACGGGAAAAAGTATTCATCCCGACCGACAGCCCGATTTTACCTACGGGGAGGCTGATTTTAAGCATATACCCCATCGGGAGTACTCTAATCCTGATGTTACCCTGAATTTCGACTTTCCGTGGGTGAATTGTACCTATTGATCTAATTGGTTACTCCGCTTGGTAAGTGCGGATTTACTTTCGTTGCAGAAAAGCCGACAAAATGAAACCCAGATTACAATTATTGATGGCGATACTATCCGGAATGCTCTGCTTCCCCGGTAACTTATCCGCCCAGCAAACGGAAAGATCGTTGCAATCCTGCATCGACCAGGCCCTTGAAAAGAATATCCAGATCCAGCAGAACAGGCTGAACATTGAGGTCAGCCGGATACAGGTCGATCAGGCCCAAACCAACCGTTTCCCCTCGGTTGCCGCCTCGATGCGGCAAGGTTTCGGCTGGGGCAATCAAACCGATCAGATAACCGGGACGGATTCCTTTGACGGGTCCTCAAGTACAACAGCTTCCTTCAGTACCGGATGGGTCATATACAACGGAGGCAAGCTCAACACCAGCATCCGACAAGCCCGGCTCGATTTCGAATCAGGCAAGCTCGACCTGGAAGCACTGAAAGAAACCATCAGCCTGTCGGTCATGGATGCTTACCTGCAGATTCTGTATGCCGAAGAGCAAGTGAGTAACAGTCGTCAACAGATTTTTGTAACAACCGGTGAACTTCGACTGGCCGCTGAAAGACTTGCCCTCAGCGCCATTTCTAAAGCCGATTACCTCCAGATCCAGTCACAGTTGGCCAGCGAAAAGTTGACCCTGACTAACGCACAGAGTTTGCTCGATATCAACAATCTGAACCTCATGCAATTGATCGAACAACCGGTCGACAACCAATTCAGTATTGCCAAACCTACTCTTAACGATCTCATTAATAGGTACATGAACCCGGATCCCGATTCAGTGTTCCGGATCGCACTGGAAATCAAACCCCAGATAAAAAGTTATATTTTAAAACAACAAATTTCGCAGCTGGGTATCGAGCAGGCAAAAGCCGATTATTACCCGCGTCTCTCCCTGGATGCCGGATTCAGCACGGGTTATTACAGTGTAGACCAAAGTGTTGCGCTGGCCGGCCAGCTTGGAAAGAACATCAATCCAACCCTGGGACTTTCCATGTCGGTTCCTATCTATTCCAACAACAAGACACGCAATCAGGTCCAGATCGCCAGGCTGGCCACGCAAACGGCTGACCTCGACTTGAAAAACAGCATGAACCAGCTTCGCAAATCGATCGAGCAGGCTTGCACCGATGTCAACTCGGCTGAAAAGGAATATGAAGCCAGCGTGGATCAGTATAATTCCAACCTGGAAGCATCTGCTGTAGCAGCCGAAAAATTCAAACAAGGTATGATCAATTCGGTGGATTATCTGTTTCAGAAAACCAATCTCATCACGGCAGAGAGTAAATTACTCCAGTCGCGTTACAATCTCATATTCAGCTATAAGCTCATCGATTTCTATAGCGGCAAGTCACTAAATCTTTAAGAATACATAAGCAATTCACCCCAAATGAAAAAGCACATCCAATGGTTACTGATAGCGGTTCCAGCCCTGGCACTTGGAACTGGTCTGATCCTGAATTCATGCAAGAAGAAAAAGGTTGAGTTCAAATTCGAAACCGCCGTTGCCGGGAAGAGTGACCTGAACAACTCCGTAACAGCTACCGGGACCCTGGAAGCCATCAAGACAGTAGACGTAGGGACACAGGTTTCGGGTGTGATTCTCAGGCTGCATGCTGATTTTAATTCACAGGTTAAGAAGGGGCAGCTCCTGGCCGAACTCGACAAAACACCTTTGCTGGCAAGCCTGGCGGAAGTCAAGGCCTCCGTTGCCGATGCCGAGGCCGAGAGGGAATATCAGGAAGCAAATTTCATACGGACAAAAGCCCTGTTCGATAAGCAGCTGGTTGCAAAAACCGATTACGATCTGGCCAATTATAACTTTAACAAGGCTAAGGCCAATATGATATCGGTAAAAGCCCGGTTCGACCGTGCCGATATCAACCTGAAATATGCCACTATATACTCGCCGATCGATGGGGTGGTATTAAACCGGGCGGTGAACGAAGGTCAGACGGTAGCAGCCAGTTTCAGCACCCCAACCCTGTTCACCATAGCCAACGACCTGACCCAGATGCAGGTACAGGCTGATATTGATGAAGCAGATATCGGGAAGGTCAGGATGGACCAGCGTGTCGAATTTACTGTCGATGCCTATCCTGAAACCATCTTCCGGGGAATTGTTTCTGAGGTACGCATTCAGCCGGTTGTGACCACTAATGTGGTTACCTATACGGTAATCATTAATGCACCGAATCCCGAAAAGAAACTGATGCCGGGGATGACCGCCAGTATCACCGTTTATACCGATGAAATGCAGGGAGCCATCACCATACCGGGTAAGGCTCTCCGGTTCAACCCTGATGTCACGCTCCTGCAGTCGTATGTTGCCTCGCTTACCGGATCAAATGGAAATCAGACCGGTCCGCCGCCCGGATTGGAAGAGTCCCCGACCGGGACCGGTGTTTGGGTGAAGGAGGGAATGCTGATCCGTCGGGTGCAGGTTCAAACCGGGCTCGACAACGGGACCCTGGTGGAAGTAAAATCCGGGTTGAAGGAGGGTGATGTTATATTACTGGGTATGAGTACGGTTGACTCAAAAAACGAGGGGGCCGCGAACGAAGCCACCAGAAGCCCTTTCATGCCGACTCCGCCCGGAGCCAAAAAAAATAAATGATCATGGAACGATCAATCATTCAAGTCGATAAGCTCCACAAAGATTACCAGGTGGGGGAAGTCACCGTCCATGCCCTGAAGGGCGTTGATCTGAGAATCGGGGAAGGCGAATTTGTAGCCATTATGGGAGCCAGCGGATCAGGCAAGTCGACCATGCTCAACATCCTGGGATGCCTCGATAAGCCCACTCATGGGGAGTACACCCTCGACGGGGTTCCGGTTGCCGGTCTCAGCCGGAATGAACTCGCAGCCCTTCGGAACAGAAAGCTGGGGTTCGTCTTTCAGTCCTATAACCTGCTCCCCCGGACTTCGGCACTCGAAAATGTCGAATTGCCCCTGTTTTATAACAAAAAAGTACGGACGAAAGAGCGAAGGGAACGCGCCATCGCGGCTCTGGAAGCAGTGGGGTTAGCCGACCGGATGAAACACATGCCGAATCAGCTCTCCGGGGGTCAGCAGCAGCGGGTGGCCATCGCCCGGTCGCTGGTAAACGATCCCCTTGTGATACTGGCCGACGAGGCCACCGGAAACCTGGATACCCGGACTTCTTATGAAATTATGGCCTTGTTTCAGGAATTAAACGAACGTGGAAAGACCATTGTGTTTGTTACCCATGAACAGGATATCGCCCGGTTCACCAAACGCAGCCTGATCTTCCGCGATGGAAAGATGATCCGGGAACAGGCAGCTTCGGAATATTATTCAGCCCGGGAAATCCTGGCTGGCTTGCCACCTGTAAATGATTTTGATTGAAAGGATATCATGAACTATTCAAATCTGTTCAGAATTGCGCTCAATGCATTGTTGCGTAATAAAGTCAGGGCTTTCTTAACCATGCTCGGAGTGATCATTGGGGTTGCCTCGGTTATCGCCATGCTGGGGATCGGCCAGGGTTCGAAAAAAAGCATCGAAGATGAGGTTTCCGGAATGGGGGCCAATATGATCATGGTTTTCCCCGGAAGCATGCAAAGGGGAGGGGTAAGTCTCGGGAATAGCGATGCCAAAGCCCTCACCCTAGACGATATGGAAGCGATCAGGCAAGACTGCCCATCGGTGCAATGGGTCTCCCCCGAGGTGCGGGGGAGTGGTCAGGCCGTGGCCGGTAACGAAAACAACCCGACCACCATTTTCGGAGTTAATCAGGAATACCTGTCAATCAAAACTATGACGGTTAAAAGCGGACGAATATTCTCCGAAACGGAAATTAAAACCTCTTCCAAGGTGTGTCTGCTGGGACAAACCGTGGTCAAGGAATTGTTTGGTGAGGGAGCGGATCCGGTTGGAGCAACCATCCGGTTCAAGAACATCCCCTTCCGTGTGATCGGGATACTTAGCGCAAAAGGACAGAGTCAATTCGGTCAGGATCAGGACAATGTGATTCTGGCTCCCTATACTACCATACAAAAACGCATTCTGGCCATTCCCCACATTCAGGGGATCTATGCTTCAGCTATCAGTGAAACAGCCTCACCAATAGCCGTAACAGAAATGGAGACTGTTTTGAGGAAAAGGCATGGACTAAAGGAAACGGACAAATCCGATTTTGAAGTCCGCTCCCAGGAAGAACTGGTTTCCACTTTCAGCTCGATCAGCAATGTTCTCACCATCCTGCTCGGGGCCATTGCGGGTATTTCACTGCTGGTTGGAGGAATAGGCATTATGAACATCATGTACGTATCGGTTACCGAACGCACCCGGGAGATCGGCCTGCGCATGTCGATCGGTGGTCGTGGAACCGACATCCTGCTTCAGTTCCTCACCGAATCCATCCTGATCAGTGTATTGGGAGGGATTCTTGGAATTCTGCTTGGGATTGGCGCCTCGGCACTGCTCGGAAAACTGATGAACTGGCCGATCGAAATCATGCCGCAAGCCGTAATCCTCTCCTTCCTGGTTTGTTCCTTCATCGGTATCTTCTTTGGATGGTATCCGGCCAGAAAAGCGGCAAGCCTCGATCCGATTGATGCTCTAAGGTACGAGTAGCCATGTTAAAATCCTTAACTTTGACAAAACAGCTATGAAAAGATCTCCCTTTATCGGTAAGAACCGGATGCAGCTGGTCCTCCACATCGTGGGATGGGCGATCCTCCTGATATTACCGGTTTACGGACTCAGCCAGCAATCCGGCCAGATTAACGACCACCTGGGCCGTTTCTATGTCCAGATCCTTACCTACGTGATCCTTTTTTACCTGAGCTATTTCTGGCTGGTCCCCAAATATTTTCTGACCGGCAGAAGAATCCTCTTCTTGGGATTGACGGCAATCCTGTTCGCTGCCATCTATCTCGGCACCAGTGCAGCCAGTGAACGCTTTTTCAAACCACCGCCCCGGTTTGAGGAAATGGCACCGGAATTTGCAAAAAAATTCACCGAAAAAGGCAACCCCGATACTTTTCGCAAGAGGTTCTTCCTGGTCAATTATCTGTTCACATCCATTCTGATATCCGGATTTTGTGTCGGACTTCGGGTTTCGGAAAAATTATCGGAAAATGAACAAACGCGAAAAGAACTCGAACGGCAGAAACTGAATTCTGAACTCGCTTTCCTAAAAAACCAGATCAGTCCCCATTTCTTTTTCAATACCCTAAACAACATCTATTCCCTGATCGGAATCAACCAGGATGATGCCAGGGATTCCGTGTTGAAGTTGTCGAAACTAATGCGGTACCTCCTCTATGAGTCGGAGCAGGGGTTAACAACCCTGGGACTGGAAATCAGCTTTATGAACCACTACATCGACCTGATGCGGCTGCGCTTATCCGACAAGGTCGATCTCCATGCAGATTTCCCGAACGATCATCCCGATCTTCGGATACCACCGTTGATTTTCATCCCTTTCATCGAGAATGCATTCAAACACGGGATCAGCTATCAGAATTCCTCCTTTATCCACATATCCATGGCCTTGTCCGCCCATTCGCTGGTGTTTGATTGCCGGAACAGTTTGGGAAGGGCCACGGGGGAAGGTCCTTCGGTGGATTCCGGGATCGGACTGGAAAATGTGACGAAGCGTTTGCAGTTGCTCTATCCCAACCGGCACAACCTGGTTATCAACCGTGGTGACGACCGGTTCACCGTTCATCTTGAAATCAAAATGGAACCTCATAACGTCTGATGATCAGAACCATTGCCATCGATGATGAACCACTGGCCCTGCAATTACTGGCGGACTATATCCGGAGAACCCCGTTTTTGTCGTTATCCGGTCTATTCGACAATCCCTTCACCGCGATGGAATTTCTCAGGAATGAACCGGCAGAACTGATGTTCCTCGATATTCAGATGCCCGATCTCAGTGGCATCGAGATGGTCAGGACTCTGCAGGACGGACCGAAGCTGGTGTTTGTAACGGCTTATGAAAAGTATGCGCTCGAAGGATTCAGGCTGGATGCGGTAGATTATCTGCTTAAACCTTACAGTTATGAGGAGTTCCTGCAAGCTGCACTCAAGGCCCGGCGGCTGATCGATCCTGGAAGGAAGCCCGCCGAAAACCTGGATACCAATGCGGATTTCCTTTTTCTCAAATCGGAATATAAAATCAAAAGAGTCCGCTTCGACGACATTCTCTATATCGAGGGATTGAAAGACTATATAAAAGTTTGGCTTGCGAGCGAAAGCAAACCGGTTTTATCGATCGGATCGCTTAAGACGGTCGATTCCCGCCTGCCGGCTTCAAAATTCATGCGGGTACACCGTTCCTTTATCGTCAATCTCGATAAAATAGAAACCGTGGAGCGCAGCCGGATTGTATTCGGCAAGGAATACATCCCGATAGGCGACCAGTATAAAGAACAATTTCAGGCGTTTATGGATAAGAATTTTCTTTGAGGCGGGGGATTTTTTATCACTAATACGGTTTCCGACATACGCAAGGTGGGGATCCTTAAGTGATGAATGCCAGGTAATTCTCCGGATTGATGACCTCAAAGCTTGTATTAGGATAGGCCTGCGTAAATGCCTGCGGAGCCTTTGCCGGTTTGGTTCCCCATTTGAACTCGAAGGCGGCAATCAGCGCCGGTACCACCAGCATGGTATTGGAAAGCGGCACATTGCCATCCAGTCCCGATATGGAGATGTTCCCAGTCACTCCGTTGTGAAAACCAGATGGCCTCGTTTGTTTTGGCCCGCATATGCCAGGGGTCCATCCTAAGGATTTTCTATATGATCTTATCTAATTCGCGTTGAATTCGGTGAACGAGATAAAAGGGCAGGTTAAGGAGAGTAAATTCCTTACCTGAAGCCGTTTTGGTTTTTTGTACTAAATACTCGCCCTGGTAAACCCGCACAGCAATTGTGTGGGGTGCACTTTCCATAAACTGGTGGAGCGACCGTAACTTCCCGATGCTGCCCGATTTAACCTCTATGGGTATGAGTTTACTTTTATAGGGTAAAACATAGTCCACTTCAGCGGTGGCAGCGGCTTTCTCCCGAGTCCAAAAACCAAGGTCGTTACCGACAGAGAAACCAGATGAGAGCAATTCCTGACCGACAATATGCTCCGCTATAATTCCCCGGTGCGTTTCGCTGATATCGCCGCTAAATACAAGTTCGCCCATAATTTTCAAAGAGTGATTAATCAAACCCGTATCGAGCAAGTGTAATCTTGGCTTCCTTGTCAGGTTTGGCTTGATGGGTATTTGGGCCGATGTGCATGGATATACCAGCTTTATCAGCATTGTTTTTTCAACTATCCGAAAAGCTTCCCTCATTTCACGTGAACGATAACCCGAGTTGCCAAATTTTTCGAATGTGATCTTTGTTCCTCCTTCCCGAAATACATTAGCAATAACATGCTGAATATATTGAACCTGCGAAGCGGAAGTGGCATATTTCTCAACATCATCGGAATAGGATTGAATCAGACAGCTATACACCTCATTGAGCGCTGTAATATCAGCGTTCTGCGCATAAAGGTTAACTACTTCGGGCATTCCGCCGATGGTAGCATACTTTTTAAACCAAGAGAGAAACTGCGAATGTAAAAATCCGGGAACTTCCGGTTTTTCGAGCATTTCGACCAACTGGTGATTGTCGGTGGCAAACAGAAACTCCCTGAAAGAACAGGGTCGCATAGCCATGTATTCAACCCGGCCCACAGGGAAAGAAATCTTTCTGTCCATAACGCTCTCAAGTAATGACCCGGCGGTTATTACATGCAGATCGTTTGCTTCTTCATAAAAATACCGCAGCAAGGCCACTGCCTTTGGTGAGTTCTGAATCTCATCAATAAAAACAAGAGTCCTTCCACCATGGCGCTTTTTTCTGGCAAACAAAAACAAGGTTGTGAGCAAATCAGGGAAAGGATACTCTTTTTCAAATATCTCCTTCTCACTTGCTTTCTCTAAATTTAAACTGATATACTGGTCGAAATCCTTAGAGAACATTTCGATGGCAGTAGTTTTTCCCACCTGTCTGGCACCCCTTATTACCAGTGGCTTACGATTTGCTTTTTCTGCCCATTTTTTTAATTCCCCTATAATATCCCTGTTAAACATTAATTTGATAAGGTTTGCATGATGTGCAAAGATAAGCGAAAATGTCACAAATTTGGGGCAATTTATTATTCATATTGTATCATATTTGGGGCAATTATTTTTAAAAACTGTCGCAAAACAGGGGGTATTCTGGTCTCCTACCAGGTTATTACACCACTACTTCCCAAACTCAAATTCCTTCGGCGTATCGGCTCCCAACAGGTTTTTTACGAAATAATTCCACCGCTTGCGCATCATATAGGAAGACGCAGAGCCATACCCATGACCGGCATTCGGGAATAATATCAGGTCGAAATCCTTGTTGGCGGCAATCAGGGCCTGAACAACCAGCATCGTATTAGACAGTGGAACGTTCCCGTCCATGGTGCCGTGAGTGATCAGGAGCTTGCCTTTCAGGTTCTTTGCCAGCAATTGATTGGCCTGGTTATCATAACTGGTGGTACCATCCGGGTTCTTCGTGAGCAGGCCCTGCCATTTCTCACCCCAGTCATCTTCGTAATTCCGGTTGTCGTGATTACCCGATCCGCTGACGGCCACCTTGAAAAAGTCGGGATACCGGAGGATGGCATCCGTGGAAGCAAAACCCCCGCCCGAATGACCGAAGATCCCCACCCGGTCGATATCAATCCATTTAAAACGCGCTGCAAGCTGTTTCATGCCCGTAATATGATCCGGCAGCCCGTTGTCGCCCATATTGCCGTAATAGGCTTCGTGAAAGGATTTCGACCTGCCAGGCGTGCCCATGGCGTCGATGGTCACCACAATGAATCCCAGCTCGGCCATTGCCTGCTGATCCCCGCGGACCGAAGCAAAACTCCTTGAGCCGGTACTCCCCGACTGCGGTCCCGGATAGATCGAATTAATGATGGGATATTTTTTATTGACATCCAGGAATGAAGGGGTGTACATCAATCCGTATATATCGGTCACCCCGTCGCGGGCTTTCATCGTGATGGGAATAGGAGCCTTCCACTCGGCAGCCGTTAATTTGGAAATATCAGCTTTCTCCAGATCGAGGAGCTTCTTCCCTTTCATATCCCTGAGTTGCGATACCGGAGGGGTAACGGGTGTTGACCAGGTATCCACAAAGTAATCATATCCGGGCGAAAAGGAGACGGAATGATTCGCGCTGTCGGGTGTCAGGAGTTTGAGATCCGATCCGTCGAAATTCACACAGTACAGATAGGTGAAATAAGGATCGCCCGGCTCGCGGCACGAACCGGTAAACAGCAGTTTCCTCCCTTCCCGGTCGATATGCAGAAGCTGCAGCACCCGCCAGTCTCCGGTGGTAACCTGATTCTTCAGTGCTCCGGTCCCCAGATCATACAGATAGAGATGTCCCCAGTCACTTCGTTGCGAGAACCAGATCGCCTCATTCGATTTAGCCAGCATATGCCAGTTGATCATATCAAATCCGGATTCAAAAAAGGTGGTTTCTGTCTCTTTGAGGACGGTCCGCACATCCCCGGTCATGGGATCCGCCACCCTGAGTGCCACATCTTTATGATCACGTGAAACCGAAACGAAGGCCAGCTTCGATCCATCCTCGCTCCACTCGGCATCTCCCAGCACCCCACCGTCGGCTATATGGTCGGTGATGGTTCCGCGGTGCTGGTCGGGGCCCATTTTCAGGCGCACCACTTTGGGACCGTCCAGATGGATCACCACCCGTTCAACCCTGAAAATAACCGTATCCTCGGGCAGCGGATATTTCCATGCCTCCAGTTTAGGATGCCCTACATTGGTCGAAACCATATACATCATGCCGACTCCGCGTGCATCGTGCTGGAAGGTGGCAATCTTTTTTGAATCGGGCGACCAGAGCATGACCGGGCGGTCGCTCCGGGTCCAGCCGGCATTGTCGGTAGCATAGCCGAAATCCTCAACACCATCTTTCGTAAGCTGCGTTTCTGCCTTCGTTTCAACCTCTTTCACCCATAGATTATAATCCCTGATGAAAGCCTCCTTCTTGCCATCCGGTGAGAGAACCCCCATGCTCCGGTAGCGATCCATGGACCTCGGGGCTGCCGGCGTTTCTGCGACCGATACTTTTTTGCTTTTTTTCTTCGCATCCACCAGGTAGGTAACCAAACCATCCGGCGTATTCGTCCGATAAGTAAACTGATTGTCATCAATCCATTTGGGTTGAACGCCTGCCCCGTAAACCAGCGAACTCCAGTTGCGGTTCATATACTTTTCTGCCTGCTTGTAATCCTTGTCGGTCAGCACCTTAGGCGCATACGGCTCCTGAGCCGACAAACTGTTTGCCACCAAAAAAAGGATGACAAAAAGCCCTGCAAAACGAACTTTAACTTTCATAACCCCGATGTTTAAATTAATTACCAAATTAGCACATTAGCACATTAGCATATTACTTCCTCAACTCCCCGTCCAGCAACTTTTTCAGCGCTTCATTGGACTGCGCCGTGCCTCCCAAATCTTCACTGACGATCTTGCCGTTTTTGCCGACCAGCATGTAATGGGGTATCCCGCTGATCTTGAATCTTGAACAGAGGAAATTCCAGCCATCCTTGTCAACCCGGTAATGCTGGCCCTTGATGTCGGGCACCATCAGGTCGTAGGTTTTTTGCGGGGAAGAGGGCCCGGTGATATAGATAAACTCGATATCCTTGCCGATATACTCCTCTTTGAGTGGTTTCATGCGCAGAATTCCTTCCTTGCAGGGACTGCACCAGGTTGCCCAGTAGTCGATAAACAGCACTTTACCGGGGTGCTGTTTGACGATAGCCTCAAAAAGCGAATCGGCTTTCGTCACCGGCGCCGCATGCACAATATAGCCGGTTTTTTTCTTGCTTTCCGCTTGTAAAGCCTTGACCTTTTTTTCCATTTCCCGGCTGCTGGCCAGGAGGTAATTACGGATTTCCGGGGTGATCATTCGCTGATTAACTGATTTTACCTCATATTGATTCAAGGGTTCCATCGAGCTTTTCATTAATCCGGCCAATCGTTGCGACAGGACAAAGTCGGTAACCAGTCCGGGCTCCAGCCTGAACCACTTTTGCATCAGCGCGGAAACCGCCTCATGATAAACCACCGTGGCGGTCGCCGATATCAGGTCGGTATGCCTGGCACTAAACTGAGCCCAGCATTCTGCCTCCTCCTTGCTTATGGCCTCTTTACCTGTCAGGGGCTTCCCCGATGCCAGGTCCTGCAAGGTTTGCTTTTCAATCTCGCTCAGCTTCAACCCCATCTTGTTCACCGAATCCAATAGCGGCCGATAATAACTGATCTTTGCCGGTCGCACAACTTCACAAAACAATACCCTGTTTATCAGCGAGTTATAATTTGACGATATGACCGATACCGGATCATTAAGCAACTGAGTCGGGAGAAAATAATAGAACGAACTGTCGGGTTTAGCCACCGGAGTGGCCGGCCGGGTTTTTGGATCCCGGGCATAATATTGCTTATACATATTGTACGACAGGATATTCTCATTGACCATGGCTGGGATGTCAAGCCTTTTTACCTGCAGGGCTTTTTTACAGATCGGATATCCGGCAACAAACCGGTTCAGGGAATCCTCCATCTGCCTTCCGATTTCCAACAGCCAGGTTTTATATTCCGGTAACGTCATCTTTCCGATATTTTCCAGCATCAGGGCAAAGTTGGGACGGCCAATGGATTCGGCTGCCAGCAAATCCGTATTGATCCTTGCCAATTCACCCATAAACAAACAGTTGTCATCCGGGTTTGACGCAGTGCTGCCGGAAAGGTCGAAGAAATTGAACAGGCTTTTTCCGGGCTCGAGAAAAATACTTTTGCTGATTCCGAATAAGCGGATAAAAACCGATTGCGGATATTCCATCGGAACCTTAACCTCAAAGGAACCATTTTCGTTGAAATTGACCAGGACTGGTTCCTGATCGTTGGTCAATACATTATTGACATAGATGATCCCTGTCTTCCCCATTTTCGGCAGATAGCCTTTCAGGTAGCCTTTATACACAGCTTTTCCAGGCCTGATAACCTTACCAGTATATTCTTGGTCATCAGGAACAACATAACCAGGCTTAGCCACCCGCTCCCGGCTGAAGAGCTCGAGGTTCCCGGGATCGGTACCGATGAGAAGCCCCCTATCTTTGCCAGGCATAGCATGCAGTATCATCGTCTTACCGTCTTTCTTCATGGTCAATTCGAATCCCCCACCCTTTTGGACTACCGATAACGGCTTGTATAGATTGCTGCGATACACAATGTAAGGGCTTTGGAATCCAAATACCCACTCCTTGCTGCCGTCGGTACGAAACCAGTTCCCTGCAATGGCCTCCGGGAAAACTGATTTGTGCACCTGGGGCACCAGTTCGAGATTGTAAATGAACCAGCTTCCCGTTTCAGATCCCTCGCCGAAATCAATCATCGGAACCGATGGGTCCAATCGGGGAAAGAACAACCGGTAAAACGCCTTGCCGGTATTTGGTGCTGTGGAGCTGGAATCCAGGACAGCACCCTCGGCACGGGTTACCAGAAGCTTGTCGCCGCCATCCGAAGGCTGGATATAGCTTTCTTTGGGAATACGGTACGACCCGCCGGGATCGGTAGAATAGAAAAAATCAAGTATGGTGCAGGTATCCTGCAGTTCCATTCGCGTGATCGTCAGTTTATCCGCGGTGGTCGCCGCAAATTTTGGATTAACGACAATTTTTTGAGAAAACGCGGTGAGTCCGCATAAGCAGACTGCTACTGTCAGAATGAATCTTTTCATGGGAGGATGGTAAGGATGGGTGATCAATCAGGAAAGGAAAATTTTTGGTAATTTAACGAAAAAATTCAAGCCATCCATGAGCCATCCTCTTTGTGGCCAGTACAGAAAGCTCCCCTTGATCCTCCTTGCACTTCTGGCACTTTTTATTATCCCATATCCTGCAAGATCGCAAGCTGAGCTTATTGCCCATCCCAATCAGGATACCACGCGCAATACCTCCGTAGCCTCTGTTTATTACGAATTCCAGGGAAAGGTTTTTTTCAATGCGTTCGACCAGATGGGATATGCGCTGTACTGCACCGACGGGACTCCGGCCGGGACTCACTGCCTGACCCGTGATATCACTCCGGAAGCCTTTACCTCATGCGGGGATTGGCTCTACATTTACGGGTCAAAACCCCAATACGACAAGATTTACGATAATCCCTGGGGTAAATTTGCCATCTGGAGGATGAAAGCCGATGGTACGGAACGCCAGAAACTGGTGGATTTATTCCGGCCATACAGCATGATATACGAGGAGTTCCGCCTTTGGGCCTCTCAGGAAAGGGTTTATTACAGCTGGAGAGGGGGACTGTCATGGATCGACAACGTTACCGGGCTGGTCACGGAATTCTACCAGGGTTTGCGCGATACCAGCAGTATCCGTGAAGATTACTCCGTTGGCCTTAATGCCATGGCACGGAATGGCCTGTTTTTTCTCGGACAAGGCAAGTCCAAAGAGAATTTCTTTTTCACCGATCTGTTCAATCATGATGCCGTTCCCTTAGTTGAAATCAGGACCAAAGGGTCAGCCTATCCTTTTGATAACATGCTGATTTTTAACAATAAATGCTATGTGCTTCATGTCGCCGATACTTCACAATTGTGGGAGAGCGACGGAACCAAAGCGGGTACACGGAAAATCTGGCAGAATAAAACCAATTTTTCAAGCGGATCCGGCAATCCTTTTTTTTCCTCTTTCCTTGAATTTCAGGGCAAACTGATATTCGATATACCGGAATCGCAAGGTGATTCCACCTGGCATTCCCTTTACACCTTCGATGGCAGTGAGGTAACACTTCTCCGTAAGCATCCCAATGGCTTTCAAAACTTCACTTTTGTCAAAAGTCCGGATGCACTGTTCCTGTTTGTCAGAATTGATTTGGATCCACAGATGACCGAAGTCTGGAAGCTGGACTCATCCGGATACCGGCAGGCAGGCACCTTAAACAGCCTCACCACCTTTTGCAGGGACGCATTCTGGCAGGATAATCTCATCATTTTACCAACTTCAGGTTCACTCTTATTTCTTGATGACCGTACCCTGAAACCTGTATACTCAATAGCTAAACAGTGTATGACTCTATATCCGGCCAGCCCGGGAATCTTTTTCAACCTCTATGACAACGGTTATACCAGGGATCCCTATGTTTTGCAAACCTCGCCGCCTTCCTGCAGCCTGCTCCGGAAGATGGTATGGAATTTCATTTACGGCTCAATAGAAGAACTCTGTCCGGCCGGGAACCAGCTCTTTTTCAGGGCCAACAGCACCACAACAGGCCGGGAACTCTGGACCACCGGTGGTACGGCTGAAAGCAGCCGGATGGTTAAAGATATCGATACCCTGCCTGGAAACAACAATGTCCGCAGTACCAATCCTGATGCTTTAATTGAATTCAGGAATCGATTGGTTTTCACAGCCAAATCGTTTTCAACCGATTATATGGATGATTATGATTTTGCCGGATTGTGGATGACGGACGGATCCGATCAGGGAACGGTCAAGATTGAAAATCTGATGATTGATGAAAATCCGCCGGATAATACCAAGGTGATTTTTCGCGACAGGATCTGGTTTATCGGGAAAAGTAAAATATATGGTGATATCTGGAAATTATGGGCATCCGATGGTAATCCGGGGGAAGCCAGACTTTTAGATAAGGATTTCCAGGGCGTTCAGTTCGAAAGACCTTATGGATTGACAGTTGCCGGAGATCTTCTCTATTTTTTTGCATATACCAGTATAGGCAGTGTTAAACTTTGGGTAACCGACGGCACAGAAGAGGGCACCCGGTCCATCGATGATTTGATTGGTAATCAGAATTACAGCTTCAGCCTTTATTTTACTCCCCAAATTTGCGCAGCAAATGGAAAGCTCTATTTTACCTGGGACCGAACGACCGGCAATCCATATGGTAATTATTCAAAAACGCGTGAAGTCTGGGTAACCGATGGTACAAAATCCGGAAGCCATTGCCTTGCTGATTACAGCAACAACTATTCCAAAGACCTGTACATCAAGTTTCTGGGCATCCATCAGGGAAATCTGGTGTTTACCTATTCCACGCCGCAAGATGGATTGGAACTCTGGTATTCCGAAGGTGAACACACCACTACCCGCCGGTTGACAGGGTATTTGGATACCGGTTCCAATCCTGAAAAATCTTTTTCCGGCATGGCTTCTTTAGGTAAACAATTCTTTTTTACAGGATATACCGTGGAGAATGGTTATGAGCTCTGGGTATCCGATGGAACAGCTGGCGGCACCGGCATTTTCATGGAGCTGGCACATGGTCAGCAAAGTACCCTCCCCCGTGGCTTAACGGTCATCGGGGATAAAATGGTCTTTTTTTGCTCCGGCGAGGGTTTATCCGATCACCTATGGGTTACCGACGGAACGATTGAAGGAACAGAACCCCTGCCCTGGGCGGATACCCAATTAAGCAACATTCATGACGTCCATTATTGGCAGCATGCTCTATTCTTTGTCGCCAGCCATCCTGCCACCGGTGATGGTTTGTACCGGTACACGCTTCCGGGCACTCTCGGCACTCCACCTCTTATTACCAGGGAGGACAGGCCGGAAATGAACGTGTATCCCAATCCGGCATGCGATAACATCAATATTGACTTGGGGACCGGCTCCAAATTCCCGATGACTTTGAAACTCATCAACAGTAACGGAGTCCTCGTGAATGAATTCATGATCCGGAATAATCATGCCACTTTGCCTGTAAAAGAATTGCCCGCCGGCCTGTATCTGATTCACAACGGAGAATCGATGCATTCCTTCATCAAGTAATAACTTGAATGGGTAGATTAAGTAATCCGTTATTACTATTATACATCAAAGGCCATAAAGGCGCTGATAAACTTCTCTTTCCGGTTATAGAACTCATTAACCAGGCTTCTTCCGTTATAAAACTGGACCCCAAATCTCAAACGCAATTTGTTCCTTTCCTGGGGAACGATCCAACCGGCGGTGATGTTAATATTTTTCCCAAAACCGTTTTGCTGGTAGGCACTGACATTACCGGCCGCGAATACACCGCCGATCCATCTCAGTCCCAAAAAATCACCCCCCGGATCAAAATACCCGACTTCAGCATAAACCCTCATAATATCCAGGTTTGGCCGATCCAGGAACCACAGCGGCCGGACAGAGACTGCCCACCTAAAATCATCCATCGTAGGACCTTGCTTAAACATAGGATCCCGGTCGGTAACAGAGGTGGTTATTCGCCTGGGAAATTCATCTCCGATATGCGTACAGATATGATGCTTCGAAAAACGCAGGGATAGCCATTCGGTGGGGTTTGCCGCCACCGCGAAATAATATACCCCGTCGAGACCGATAAAATCATTATTACCCTGGCGTAGGAAGGAATATTCGTTTCCTTGAAAATGATCTACCTTTAATGCTTCGAAAACTAAACTCAAACGGATTATGTCACGAAGGACCTTTTATTTACTGGTATCCTTGCTGCTGTTGTTTATACCCACAGGAGCGCAAACTGAATTTATATTCCGCCAAGGCCTGGCCATTGGCAATGTTCATCAGTATGGCCGTCAGGCTATGTTTACCGACCAGTTTGCCTGGAGGTATTTGGCACCCGGCTACCAGAGTCCTGAGGCAGGGCTGGTCCTGTTTACTGAACCCAAAGGCCAGGAGGTGAAGTGGAAAGAAATCAAGGCCGATTCCTCCGGCAGGTTCACCGGTCGCGATGGTTCAAACGGATATCTTTATCTGACTTACCGTTCGCCAAAAGAACAGGGCGCCATCATCAACATGACCGGAAACACCATGTTCTACCTCAATAGTGAAGCTCACGCAGGTGATCCGTATGAACTTGGCTGGATGTATGTCCCCGTCAGGCTTAAAAAGGGTCTGAACGAAATCTATGTCCGAACCGGCTTTTTAGGAAGGCAGGGCGTGAAAGCCAGAATCATTTTCCCGGATACTCCGGTTACCGTTAATACAGAAGATGCCACCCTGCCGCATATCGTGCCCGGCCACAACAATGAAAACCTGCTGGGGGCCGTGGTTATCCTCAATACGACTGCACAACCGCTGACCGGATTAAGGCTCAGATCGGAACTCAAAGGGAAAGAACTTACGGTTGATGTTCCTGCAATCCTCCCATATAGCAGCCGGAAAGTGGCCTTCCGGTTCAATGGATCAGGGGTGACGGAGAAAGGATCTGCGAGTGCCTCTCTGACCCTGGAATCCAAAGGGAAGGTCCTTGCCAGATCCATCGTGAAAGTGGAAGCGATAGCTGCCGGTGAACCCTACAGCTGCACGTTTGTGAGCGATATCGACGGCAGTGTCCAGTATTATGCCGTCAATCCGCAAAGCGGGTCCGGCAACCAGCCGCCGGCCCTGTTTTTGTCGGTTCATGGGGCCGGTGTGGAGGCCATCGGTCAGGCCAGAGCCTACCGGCCGAAGGACTGGGGCGTCCTCGTGGCTCCCACTAACCGCCGGGGACGCGGTTTTAACTGGGAAGATTGGGGAAGGATCGATGCACTAGAGGTGCTCGACCTCGCGGTGAAACAATTCAATCCGGATCCTGCTGGAATTTTTCTGACCGGCCATTCGATGGGCGGTCACGGAACCTGGTACCTGGGCGCCACCTTCCCCGGCAAATGGGCAGCCATCGCACCCTGCTCCGGCTATCCCACCTTAATGGCCTATGGCTCGGCGGATGGAAAAATTCCACAACCCGGTGATAATATCAACGAGAAAAACCTGGCCCGGGCCAGCAACGGCAGCGATGTCAATGAACTGGCCAATAATTACGGAAGCGCCGGGGTGTATGTCCTTCATGGCGACAATGACCGGACCGTTTCGGTGGATTATGCCCGCCAGATGAGGGCGGTATTGGCGAAATTCCATCCCGATTTCAGCTATTACGAATATCCGGGCGGCAGTCACTGGTGGAGCAACGAAAGCGTCGACTGGCCACCCCTGTTCGATTATTTCAGGTGGCATAAAATCAATCCCGACAGTGTAATCAACAAAATCGACTTTACCACCGCCAATCCGGCTGTTTCTCCAGCTTATTACTGGGCATCGGTCATTCAGCAGCAGGAACCGCTGAAATACAGCCGGCTGAAAATCAACCGCGATAAACAGAAAGGTATGGTATCAGGGACCACCGTGAATGTGTCCGTTTTAAAACTGGATGTTTCCGGCCTGAACGGCGACAATCTGACCATTCAGCTCGATGGCAATGAAATCAAAACTCCAAAGCCTGTATCCGGCACTTTCATTTATCTGACGAGGAACCCTGACTGGGCTTTGGGTACAGCACCCGACGCGACGGATAAAGGAATCATGCGTAACGGTACCTTTAAAGAGCCCTTTAACCACAGGATGGTGTTCGTCTATGGAACCACCGGGACAAAACAAGAGAATGACTGGTCGCTGGCCAAGGCGAAATTCGATGCCGAAGCTTGGTATTACCGGGGTAACGGGGCTGTAGACATCGTTGCTGATAAGAATTTTACTCCCGCCGGTTACCCCGACCGGGGGGTGATCATTTATGGAAATGCCACCACCAACAGCGCCTGGCCGATACTCCTGTCGGGATGCCCGGTCCAGGTAAAACGGGGAAGTATTTCCTTTGGAAAAGAAACAATCGAAGGTGACAATTACGGTGCTTACCTCATGTACCCTCGCCCCGACAGCAAAACCGCCTCCGTAGCGGCGGTAACCGGTACCGGTTTGACCGGCATGCATGCCGCCGATGCCAACCAGTATTTTTCCGGGGGCAGCGGGTTTCCCGATTACATGATTTTTACTGCCGATCTGGCCCGGGATGGGGTTAAAGCGGTGAAATATTCGGGGTTTTACGGGAATCGGTGGGAGCTGGACACGAATAAAAAAAGATAATTTTCACTGATCAACAGAAACCCATACGCCCCCGCCGTCACAGAAGTCTCCTGATTCCAGCCTGACCACTATCACTCGGGCATTAACCTGATTGACAGCGTCATCATAGGATCTGCAGATCGTGAGAGAACCATCGCCATTATCAAAATGAACATGTGCTCTGGGAGGCTGACCCTCACAATAATTCGCATGGCTCAAATAAATAACTTTACCCTTATCACCCACCGCGGGTTCAAATCCGGTTCCCGACAGGGTACCCTTCAGCTTGTTTTTCTCGGCTGACGGGAGGTATGGAGAAATAAACACGATGGTGACCATAAAAGCCACCAACAAGCCGGCGATGAATCCGGCAATAAAAAACTTGTTCTTCAGGAATGAGAAGGTTAATTTATTCATGGCCTCCGGTATTCGTTTATCATGAGGATTAAATCAATTGGCTGTTGACAATCAATATGATAAAATTAAGAAATAATTTGAGGCCCGATAGAACTGATGAGAAAAACGAACTTCATTAAATTCAGACATAAATCCGGGTAGACTCGTCTTCACTAGGAAAATAAATTGATATGAAAAAAACTATAATGTTTCTTTTCCATCAACCAAAACATCCGTCTATTCTAATATCCCCGCATTGATTTCATTGGGTGATATAGACCCCTGGACCCGCCCGATTTATAGCCGGTTAATAAAAAGAATCATGCCAAACAGCCAGCTTTTAATGATTTCAGGGAAAGCCCATGGCAGCGGAATGGGAAAATGGGTGAACCGGACAAATCAAGGGTTGAAGTTTTTTGAATGACATGGTTTATCAAGGAAGGTTCCTTATTCTTAAAGAATCAAAATGAGAAACGCTACCACTATCGGACTTTTGTTTTTGGTTAATCTCCTCTTAACCAATTGCTCCACTTACAACCCGCTGCCTGAGGCCTTGGCTGATCCTGAAAACGTGACCACCCTGAAGATTCAAAATGTACGGCTCGATAGTTTGCCGAAAGAAATCGGGACATTGACAAATCTGAAAACGCTGTATTTGTTCAGGAACAAGCAGCAAAAAATCCCCGATGAAATCGGGAACCTGTCGAACCTTGTCCTGCTGAATGCAGCTTATTGCGGAACCCTGGTCAGGATTCCTGAAACCATACAATATTGCCACAAGTTGGACGTGCTTTATGTCGACGAAACATTGATCTTACCCTTCTCCATCCGGAAGGTAAATTCAAGGTTGCGGGTAGTGAGGCTGGGAAAAGGAGCAGTACGCTAATATTGTAGTCTTCCCTGAAAATTAATTTGGCAATTTCCAATTTATCCTGTAACTTATTGGGAAGAATCAGTAATCGAAAATGGTTAAATGAATGGTCTGGAATGAAAAATAAATTGAAATACTTTATTTCTATTTTAACCTTAACCAAAACAATCATGAAAAAATTATTTATTATTTTAATTTTCGCATTTAGCCTTATTTCTTGCGGAAAAAATAAAATTACAGTAACCTGCCAGGGTGACTGCCATAATTATTCATTTCAAATCGGGAAAGAGTCCGGACCGGTCACAATGAATATAACAACTCACTACACCTATGACTCCTATGGCAATGTATCCAATGTCACCTCTTCGGGAACCCTGACATTTCAAAATTCCGGCAATACCTATCAGGTGGACCAGGTTATCAATTTCAGTACCTGCAAATATACGGTAACCGTAAATGGTGAATATTCCTGTGGAAATTAATCTATCCGGATATTACATTTTTTCAATCAATTTAGCATAAACCGGGTCTATTGTGAGAATTTAAAGATAATATTCGCTATCTTTAGTCCGCCTTCGTTGATTTCCACCCATCGTTCCCTGTTGTTGTTCACTTCAACTGATTGATTATGGTTTTTTTCCGGTTAACGTCTTTTTTTAAGAAGGCATTTTTCTACATTCTACTGATTCTGATTGTATTACCTCTATCTGCACAAAAATTTACCATCAGCGGAACCATCGAGGACCGGTCATCCGGCGAGCGGCTGATCAATGCCAATATATATGATCCGGTTGCATTCAGAGGGGTGATATCCAATAATTACGGTTTTTACAGCATCACCATGCCGCGGGGGCCGGTTAAACTGATGTGCTCTTATGTCGGGTTCAGAACCCGGGATATCAGTCTGGATCTCATGAAAGATACGGTAATAAACCTGCTTCTCGAGCCGGTGACCAGTCTGGCCGAGGTAACCATAACGGCCGAATCGGCACGGCCGGCTTTGCAGAGCACGCAAATGAGCATGACCGAACTGAGCCCCAAATCCATAGAAAAAATCCCGGCATTATTCGGAGAGGTGGATGTTCTGAAGGCATTGCAGCTGCTGCCAGGAGTGCAATCCGGGACCGAGGGTTCAAGCGGGATTTACGTTCGGGGCGGGGGACCCGACCAGAATCTGATCCTCCTCGACGGGGTGCCGGTTTATAATGTTAACCACCTGTTCGGATTTTTCTCCGTATTCAATTCCGATGCTATTCAAACGGTTAAGTTAATCAAGGGCGGATTTCCGGCTCGTTATGGCGGGAGGCTTTCCAGTGTATTGGATATCAGGATGAAAGATGGAAATAACAAGAAATTCGGCGTGGAAGGAAGCATCGGACTGATTGCCTCCCGATTCACTGTTGAGGGACCGATCAAAAAGGATAAAACCTCGTTTATCGTTTCTGCACGACGCACCTATGTGGATATCCTGGCCCAGCCGCTGATACGCTATATGGCCTCCAAACAGGGTCAACGAGGCTCCACCGGGGGATATTATTTCTACGATTTTACGGCAAAGGTCAATCATCGGTTCTCTGATCGCAGCCGGCTTTTTCTTAGTACTTATGCCGGGCGGGACCAAGCCTACTTCAAAATCAAGGAAGAGATTTTGAACACCCTCACTAAACAGGATCTCGGACTTGGCTGGGGCAACGTCACCACCGCCCTGAGATGGAATTACCAGATTTCCCCGACGCTATTCAGCAATACCACTCTGACATACAGCAAATATGACTTTCTTACCAGCCAGGATGCAACCCTGACTGTTAGTGATACCCTTCAGGGCCAGTATGCATTTTCGTACGACTCGGGAATCCGGGATCTGGCCGCCCGAATTGATTTCGACTGGCAGCCTGGTCCGGCCCACGCAGTAAAATTCGGGTACAATCATACTTTTCACCGGTTCAGTCCGGGGGTCACCGTTTACCAGTTGAAAGACGGTGATATCGATTCGGCTATCGACACCACTTTCGGTAACAGGAGCATCAATGCCCAGGAGCTCGACGGTTACGTGGAAGACGACTGGCAGATCGGCACCCGCTTCAAAGTGAATGCCGGACTGCACGGATCGGCTTTCAAAGTGCAGGATTCCACTTATGCATCCCTCCAGCCCCGACTGTCGGCCCTGTTTATGATCAATGAAAACTGGAGTCTGAAGGCTGCCTATACCCACATGACCCAGCACATCCATCTCCTGTCGAACTCGACAATCGGTTTGCCGACCGACTTATGGGTTCCTTCCACTGCCCTGATCAAACCGCAGAAATCCATCCAGTATGCCCTGGGAACGGTGTATGAGTTTAAAAAGGGGATCGAACTGAGCATCGAAGGTTATTATAAATCCATGAACAACCTGATTGAATATAAGGAAGGTTCCAGCTTTTTCTCCTTGAACGATGACTGGCAGGACAAGCTGGAATTCGGCCGGGGCGTTGCCTATGGCGGGGAATTCCTGGTCAGGAAAACAACCGGAAAAACAACAGGCTGGGTGGGTTATACCCTATCCTGGTCGAAACGAAAATTTGACAATATCAGCTTTGGCGAATGGTTTCCCTACCGGTACGACAGGCGGCATGATATCTCCATCGTTATTAATCATCAGTTCAGTGAACGTATTGACATCGGGGCAATCTGGGTTTATGGAACCGGCACAGCCGTAACGCTTCCCGTGATGGTTTACACCCGGAACGTCTGGCCAACCCTGCAGCAAACCTGGGCTTCCTTTAATACCGGCGGACCATACACCATCCTGGCTTTTGAAGGGCGCAACGGTTACCGGATGCCGGCTTACCACCGTCTGGATATCGGAATTAATTTCCATAAGGAGAAAAAATGGGGGACCAGAACCTGGTCCTTCGGAGCCTATAATGCTTATAACAGGCAAAATCCGTTTTTCATGACCCAGGATCTGTTCCGTCCGGGCAATGGCGCCATGTTCATACAATTCAAGCAATTCAGCCTATTCCCCATCATTCCCTATTTCAGCTATAATTTTAAACTCAAATGATGCACCGGATGAAACCAATCCTGCTATTTTGCCTGGCGCTGACTTTTGCGCTAACCGCCTGCGAAAAGGTAGTGTATATCAAAATTGACGAGGCTGACCGGAAGATCGTCCTCAACGGGTTGATTTGCCCCGACAGCACTGTTGTGGTTCATGTATCAAGGAGCAGTTCGTTGGGCAAGCCGGATCAGTGGGATATCACTAAACCCTATGTGGACCCCTGGATGGCTGATCAGGTAAGCCTGTATGAGGATGACCGGTTTGTAGGACAGCTCCATATGAAGAAAGGCAACTTCCTTGAATTGCCGGGCTTCAGGCCATTACCGGGAAAGGCTTACCGTTTGGAGGCCTCCCAGGGTGAGATGAAACCGGTTTCGGCAACTGTTCACATTCCGGAGCTGGTTCCCCTCACCTCATTCGATACCACCATGGTTACCACAGCCGACGGGAAAGCTGCCGTCCGGATTTCATTCCGGATCAGTGATCCGGCAGGGCAGAAAAACTATTATGCCTTACAGGTTTCCGGAAGTCAAAGGTATTTTTATGACCCTTTCGAAAGGAAAATCATAGACTCGGTCGGGATATATAATTGCTATCCAAGTCTTTACCTCAATTCCGACGATATATTGGGACTCGATTTCCTGGATGCCAACCGTGATGTTCGCATAGATGGCAAACTGTTTTTCAACGATCAGCTTTTTAATGGGAAAGCATTTGACATTTCCTTTGAGTTACCCCAGGACTCCTGGTACAAAATGGCCGATACGGTTAATTTTCGGATTGACCTGCACCAGGTGGATAAATCCTATTACCTCTATGCTGTTTCGCAACAGAAATATAGCTTGAGCGCGGACAATCCATTTGTGGAGCCGGTTCAGGTTTATTCCAATGTAACGGACGGGTTCGGGCTGTTCTCGGCCTATATATGGATCCGGAAGGAGGTTGTGGTGGATTGGACCAAATGGTAATGCTTTAAATTAATCCCAAATTCTTGGCATAGGCAACGGCTTCAGTGGTATTAACCACTTTGATCTTCTCCAAAATTTTCTGCCTGTGATTGTTCACCGTATTTACACTGATAAATAGCTGGTCAGCAATTTCTTTGCTCACATACCCACGTGAAACCAAACCGAGTATCTCCGCTTCCCTGTTACTCAACACCGATTTTGGTTTTCGCTCCACATCATTGTCGAATAAAAAGTATTTGCCGGTCTTCATATTGACAATCCGGCGGGTGACCTTATTGAACCGGGTTTTGCTGGGAAGCATGTCGGATAAGGTCAGGCTCAGCCAGTGGTTTCCATTCTTATCGAGCTCCAAGGTAACCAATTGTTGAATAAAATGATAATACTTCCCTTCAGGACTGCGCAGCCGGAAGTTAAATATGGTTTTGTAATCCTTCCTTTCAGCAATCGGTAATGCTAAAGAAAAGTCCCAAAGCCTTCGATAGGTATCAAGGACCATTGGAATGTCATCAGGGTGCATAAACGATATGTAATACGCGGGACCATTGGCAAAGGCCTGGTTCAAATCAAAGGCGATGAGATTTGAAAATTTTGGCTTGATACTGACAAATTTTTTCTTGTACAGGTCAACGATGGCGATGGAGCTGTTTTCAACATCCGCCATTCGCTCAAGCATGTCAATATGCGTTTGGAATCCAGAGTAATCCGGAGATTCATCACCGAAATCCTGCTTTGAAAGGATATCGTCAAAAGTCTTTTTGATCAGGTTCAAATCCATAATTAATGATGATTATTCACTATTGCCTAACCCTACGAGGCACCTAATTTTGTAACGGACTAAAAAGGTCATTCCGTTAAAATGCTAAAATTCACAATTTAAGAAATCATGAAGAAGATTCAAAACGATGTAAATGACAATGGTGTTTCAATAAACAGGCTGGAGAAGCCAACGGACAGGAGCATATTCATAGTCGGTGGAATTTTTACCCTGCTTGTTTTAGCCGGGATTTTGATCGATGTAATCATTGGAAACATCACGGGCGGCGATCTGTCGTCCTTACCTAAAACCGCGGTCGACCGGTTTATCCAATTCCAGGATCATTGTTTATTAGGTCTGTACAACCTGGATTGCCTCAACATGATTAATCAGATCATGATGATTCCCGTCTATTTAGCCCTTTATGTCGCGAACCGTAACTCTGGCTCTTCTTATTCGCTTCTAGCCCTGATCGTCTTTCTTATGGGGACAGCCATCATGGTGGCAGGCAATACTTCATTAACGATGCTCGATCTGAGCAATAAATATGCAGCTGCCAATTCCGATACCCAAAAAATCCTGTTTGCAGCAGCCGGCGAGGCGATGCTGGCCAAAGGGTCCCATGGAAGTCTGGGAGTATTCATGGGCTTTGCCTTGCCCAACATTGCTGGAATTATCATGTCACTGGTTATGCTAAAAGGAAAAGTATTCGGCAAAATCACTGCCTATTTAGGTCTTATCGGAAGTGTCCTGATTCTGACCTATTTGATTCTCGTTACCTTTATACCGGCAGTTGAAAAGCAGGCGGTGTTTTTTGCCATGCCTGGCGGACTATTATCGATGACCTGGATGATTTTGTTTGGTATAAAGTTCTTTCAACTGGGAAGCAAACGAAATCTTCTAAAAGTTTAAGTTATGGTTGATATTCAGCTAAATCGGAGAAAATTCTTATTGCTGGCCGGAGGCGTCCTGGGCGCCGGGGCCATAGCCACCTGTGCAATATCGAAGATGGCGGCAACACCGGGCCTTCCCGTATTGTTCCCTGAAACCAATATAAACAATCCATCCATGACAAATAAGATTCTTGTTACCTATGCCAGCCGGACCGGATTCACCGGCGGAGTTGCTGAAAAAATTAAAAAAACCCTGGAAGAAAATGGCCTGCAGGTTGACCTTTGCCTGATGAAGAATGTTCGGGATTTATCCTCTTATCAGGCTGTCGTTGCCGGAAGTGCCGTTCAGGATAGACAATGGCTCCCGGAAGCCATGGAATTCATGAAAATCCACCAAAAAGCATTATCCCAAAAGCCATTCGCCGCATTTATGGTATGCATGACCCTGGCCATGCCCAACGCCGAAAAATATAGGGAGGGGATCATGGAATGGCTCAATCCGGTGCGTGAATTGGTAAAACCGGTGAGTGAAGGTTTCTTTGCGGGTGGGTTGGACATTGCTAAAATCCCCTCTTTGGGTGCCCGAATTAAATTTCGTATTTCAGTCCTGGTCGGAGTATGGAAGGAGGGCGATCACCGGGATTGGGAGGCGATAGATCAATGGTCGACCGATCTGAAAAATATCCTCGCTTAGGAAATTCATTGCCATATCATATGCCATGGCGATAATGAAACAGTGATTAAATAACCCGATATTGTAAACAATCGGGTAAAGGTGGAAAAACATGAAAAGAATAAACAGGTTTATATCAAAGATTTACGGGTTTTCCCTCTTCCGTTCACTGGTTTTATTAACGATTGTTTTAATACCGGAATGCCTCGCTGCAGGAAATCCTGACAAGCCCGATTTTTGGGTCCGGAATGAGGCAGGAATCGTTTGGGGTCATATCCGTAACGAGTGGTAAATTCCTGAATAAAACCGGGGGTCCAGTTTTTCGCAGGCCAAACCTCATAGCTGTCGACCTCCAGGAACTTTAGCCGGTTTTCCGGCGTACTCATGCGGGCCAGCCTGGTAAGGATGGTATCGAAATGGAGCTGAGTCGCCTTCTTGCTCAGATGATCGATCATCGGTCCGTTGGAATTTGGACTGGGGCATTCAAGGTTCTGACCGGTATTGCACATGAAAAAAGAGATGACATCCCATTTCCCTCCGGGCACCCCCAATCGATATACTGATCCGATGTCCTGAACTCACCAGGTAAATTGTTTTATCCCTGGTATAATCGTGATTTCATGGTATATCGGTTTATATTCACTTTTATTGACATGGTTTTTTGCTTATAATTTAATAGCCAAAAATTAGTCTAAAATCTCCATTTATACATCAAACATTGTTATCAGAGATGGATTAAGTAAATTTGATTTTAGAAATTGAACCCCGATTTGCAATATGATAAAAAGGCCTGCTATATTTCAGATACTAGAAAGTTTTCGGTTACCAGCCATATTAGCGGTTATTTTATATTTTTTAATTGGTTGCAGTAACCAAATTGCTAATAAAAATCGAGTAACTGATAATTGTGATGATTTAGTAAGGAGATTATCGAATTGGACAGATTCAAAAACCATTAAACCAACTCTGTATAATAGTCCGACGATAGAAAAACTTAAGAAAGCAAACGAAATTGAAATTAAGCAATTTTGGGACAGTATTGCAAGTAAAGGTACCCCATTGGTGGAAAAATGTAATGACATCAACAGTTTGATTTTTACTTTTTTGTATCGAAGCAAAGAAAAAAGTATCAAGGTTCATATAGATATAAAAAATGGTTACCTGGAAAATGGGGATATGATGCTGCTTCCTATCAGGAATACGGATATTTGGTATAGAACTTATAGAATACCAGCAGATTGGACTACTTCATACCGTTTCGATGTAACAGATAATTCAGGAACAATAAATCTTACCGATAAATATAACCGCCATTTAATTCCTATTGGATTGGATACCAGTTATAGCTATAACGCTTTTGACTATTTTCTTGATAGCTCGAAGGTGTGGTTTTATGAAAAAAAAGGAGTGTCAAAAGGAACTTTGGCAGAATTTGCCATAGAAAGTAAAATATTGAAAAATTCCCGAAGTGTAATTGTTTATAAACCATTTGAGTATGATGAATCAAAAGAATATCCTTCCATAGTTATTTTTGATCAGTCGTTGTATCTGAAAAGGGTTCCGTTACCCACCATTTTAGATAATTTAATAGCAGATAATAAAATCCCGCCATGTGTTGCCATTATGGTCGATAATCAGCCAAGAGAAAGGCGTGAATTGGAATTGCCGTTATATAAACCATTTGCCGATTTTATTGCTTTGGAATTAATGCCTTGGGCCTATCAAAATTTTAAAATTACGAAAGATCCAAATAAATCAATTGTTGCCGGCGTAAGCTATGGGGGGTTAGCTTCAAGTTATATTGCTTTAAATTATTCAAATCTGTTCGGGAATGTCTTATCTCAATCTGGCAGTTATTGGCGTGGAATAAAAGTAACCGACAGTAATCCCTGGCTAACAGAACAATACAAATCATCACCAAAATTGCCAATCCGTTTTTATATGGATTGTGGATTACAAGAAACCGTTATGAGTAGCTTTAGTAACTTTAATTTCATCGAGAACCATCGGCACATGAGAGATGTTTTAAAATTAAAAGGTTATGAAATATATTATCAGGAATTTCAGAGCGGACACGACTGGACTGGTTGGCGAAAGACTTTACCCGACGGATTAATAGTATTATTTGCTAAAATGAAAAAATAAAAACTCAGGAGATGAACAACACTAATACTCAAGATGAGCGCTTTGCAAAAATGACCTTTGCCTCGATTTATCCTATGTATCTCGCAAAAGTGGAGAAGAAAGGCAGAACCAAAGAAGAATTGCATCAGGTCATAGAGTGGCTGACGGGCTTCGACAACGGGAAACTGCAAGACCTGATTGAAAAAAAAGTAAATTTTGAAGCCTTCTTTCAAACTGCAACATTAACCCCAAATGCCCACCTCATCACAGGCGTAATATGTGGTTATCGTGTAGAGGAAATCGAAAATCCGCTGACACAAAAAGTCAGGTATCTGGATAAACTGGTGGATGAGTTGGCGAAAGGTAGAAAGATGGAGAAAATTTTACGCGGCTCGTAACCGGAAAAGTCATCAACCACGATCATTACGTCAGTGAAAACAAAAACAATTAAGGACAAGCCTATGGAGTCTGCAAACGACCTAAGTTCGCAGAGGTTCTTTCATGGAACGAAGGCTAATCTGAAGCCTGGAGACCTTATCGAACCCGGCTATAATTCAAACTACGGTAAGAGGAAGCGAGCGTCCTTTGTTTATCTGACGGCTACCCTCGATGCTGCCATTTGGGGAGCCGAACTTGCTATGGAAGAAGGACCTGGCAGAATTTATATGGTAGAGCCTACCGGCCCGATTGAGGATGACCCCAATTTGACTGATAAGAAGTTCCCCGGTAATCCAACAAGGTCATACCGCTCCCGGAATCCTCTTCGGGTCTCCGGTGAGGTCAAGGATTGGCAGGGACACTCCGCCAAGGAGCTCGAAACCATGAAGGAGAACCTTGAGCGACTTAAGCAACTTGGTATTGAGGCAATCGAGGACTGAGTAAAATTGTGAATGGCATTCTGGACGGCAGTAACGGTTTCTTGAATTTCCTGACCGCAGCTTTAATTTTCAGAGAATCCGAATTCATTAAAAAGGGTGACCTGGCTTATGATTTTCATCTTTTATGCACAGGTAATTGGAAAAGTAGTTTTAACTTTAAAATCAATTACTTGGAAGCACATCGGAACGTATTAGCAAATGATTTACATGACGAGAAAAAACATAATAAACTTATTTATCCTGGTTTCAGCTACCTTGATATTCATCGGGTGCTCGAAACAGGATTGTCCGGAAGAAAAGGGTTTTACCCCGGCAAAAGAGGCTAAGCTTGATTCCATTTTTGCTGCTGCCATGACCAGCTATGAAATACCGGGCGCTATAGTGGGGATCTGGTCACCCGAAGGGACTTATGTGAAAACAAAAGGATTATCCGATCTGGCTACCATGGAGCCCATGAATGTTAATAACCATTTCAGGATTGGAAGCCTTACCAAAACCTTTACCGGAACCATTGTGCTGAAACTGGTGGAAGAAGGGAAAATCAATCTGGATGAATCAATGGCTCATTATCTGCCACAATATAAATTTCCTGAGGCGGATAAAATTACCGTCAGGATGCTGGGGAATATGACCAGCGGGATATTCGACTGCACCCGAGATCAGCAATGGATTGAGCATAATCGGGCGACCAACTGGGAGACGGTTTATACGGCTGATTCCATGGTGAAAATTGCCCTGCCGTATCCCCTGAACTTTGAACCGGGGACCAAATATAATTATACCAATACCACTCCACTGATACTGGGACTGATTTGTGAATCGGTTACCGGAAAAACAATGAAGCAACTTCTGGTGGAGAAAATCTTCGAGCCCTATCATCTTGATCAAACGATCTGGCCTGATAACCGCTATTTGCCGGCACCTTATTCACACGGGTACAGCAAGGAGAATTCAACAAGAGAATTTAAAGACATGAGCTTGATGAATCCGAGTTTTGCAGGCGCATCAGGCAACCTGATTTCCAATGTTTACGATTTGAAAAAATGGATCAGACTATTGGGTACCGGAGCCTTATATTCCACAGCAAGCCATCAGGAAAGGCTAAATTGGTCGTCAGTCAGTCAGAATGCCTATGGATTTGCTTTAGAAAACCTTTTCGGGGTTGCTGATCCCGAGGGATTTGTTCTTGGCCACAGTGGCGCCATATGGGGTTACAATACCATGGCTTATTATATTCCATCGGTGGACATGGCTATAGTCGTTCACGTAAATTATTATTCCAGGGGAGAGAAATTGCCTGCCAGTTCTTTGCTGATGGATATGATTACTGTTGCACTGGACTAGAAACACCCCTGACCACTTAATTTGCCCGGCACACTTTGCTTCGGTACTAAAATGCTGAAGCGACGGGTACTCCAGTTCAAAGGCAATTTCGGTTACGGTTTTGTTCTTTTTCATCAACTCCTTCCTGGCAGTTTCCAGGCGGAAATCAGCCAGCCAGGCAGCCTTCCCTGAAGATTCAATCACCAGCAGATAGATTCCGGGTTGGAGGAACGACAGGTCCAGTGAGGGTCCGGGTGAAGATAAAATGTGAATATTGTAACTTTTTTTTCAAATTCTGTAACAAATTCCTTCTTGACTATATACAACTTCGCGTAATTGTATCTAAAATAAAGCACCATGGCAAAATATTCAAAAAAGGCTCAAAATAAAATTGAGGAGGTAATGCATGAATTTAAAGAAGGAACTTTAAAATCAAGCAAAATTGGAAATAAGATATTGGACGATGCCAGCGAGCTGCTCAATCTGAAGTAATGTTAAGGTGAACTGAGCCCACAGTAATCACGGTGCCACCCGGGCCAGTTATCAGGACCATTTTATTTGATGCCACGAATAAAGGAAAGTAACGGTAACCCAAGGACGCGATACTTTGCCCGGGCAATTTCAATTTTAGAAAACCCTGTTGATTCCATGACCGGCTGCAATTCTTTTAACTCATGCTTGAGCATAAATCCTAAAAAGAATTTCAGAATTCCCCGGGAAAAAGATTGCGGCGGTAAAGCCATATCCAAAACCAAAAGGTTCCCATTTGGTTTCAGAACGCGATAGATTTCTCCTATTCCCCTGTTTCTGACCTTTTCAGACATATGGAAAATCATGAAACTACACATTACCACGTCAAAATGATCATTGGGAAAAGGGATGTCCTCGATGTTCCCTGGTTGAAATATGACATTCAGGTTGGCTTCTGCAGCCTTCTTTCGGCTCACCTCAATCATTCCGGGTATAATATCAATGGCAAAAACACTTCCGGTTAGACCTGCTTGTCGTTTGGCAGCAAGCGACAATGAACCGGTGGCACACCCGACTTCAAGAACACAATCGCCCTCTTTTACCCCTGCCAGGGTCACCGTCATTTTGCGCAGGGCATCCTCCCGGCCAAACGATATTCGCTTCATATAAGTGTCATAGGAATTCACCATCTTTTCCATCTGACTTTTTATGGCGGCATCTTCATCAACGCTTTGATTTGATTTATTCCCAGTCATGGCAGTATATTTTAATTGAAGATTAGAATTTCACGAAAAAAGCTATCAATCCGAGTGCGATAAGGACTACCCCGGTTATTCCTTTCTCATGGTGTTCAAGGAAATGTGAATTGAAGGTTTTCATACCATTGAATCCCAGATAAACCAAGGTCAGCATCACGAGAATGGTCATAATCAAATAGACAGCAGAAACGATGAAAATCCCCAGCCATCCTATCGAACCCGCCTGAAAATAATAGGCTTCAATTTCGATACAAGGCGTAAGGAACATGGCAACACTCAAGGAAATCAGTATGGCTCTCCACTTTGATTTCCCGGTTCCGGTTACCGGTGTGGGATTTTGATCATGGTGATGATGATGGTGCATCCCGCGGAGATCAATGATCAGATAGATAAGTCCTAATCCCATCAAAATCAAAGGTGCTGCTAAAGTCGAAACAACACTATAACTTGATGACAGTTTATAACCAATAAGGCCAACTGCTATCCCGACCAAAATAGTGCTGAAAGTATGGGCAAACCCAGTGATCGCCGTGGCCAGGAGCGTTTGTCTTTGTGTCCATTTCTCAGTCTTGCTGATGGCAATCAAAGGAATCCAATGGTTGGGAATTAATGCGTGGATCAGGCTTAAAATCAAGCTTCCAAAGAATATTTGATACATGACGTTCTCATTTATACTGTAAATCTACTACAAACCACTGCCATATGATAGCTTAATGATCAACTGTTCTGATGCATACGATTGTAATAATTAGATATTAAGTTAGCTTTGACAACTTAATGTCGTTTGGGAACATGCTTAAAAGACCTGTTGGTGTGCTATTAGTGCTCATTGCCAATATGTTATTGGTTGCCCATAGCATTATCCCTCACCAACATTATGGTGGTTTTGCCTGGATTCCGGCTGATCATTATGAAGATCATCACAACCCGGCAGGAATCCATACGGAAGATGCCGATCACAAACATCAGGATCACGATCACGATCAGTCCTGCTTATTGGCGCAGGCCTACCTTGTACCAGGGAATCCATCCAGGTTCGACTGTCCGCTGGCTGACCATCAAAACCAAAACCTTGATTTTCAGCCTATATTTATTGATCAGAATAATTTTGGAGATCAACCATTCTTTTATAAAATTCCATTACCTCCTTTAATACTCCCCGGACGATTACCTTTAGCTGTAACCAGCTGTTCCGGGTTGCGTGCCCCGCCTGCCCGTTAGATTCCCATACCTAATTCGGCCCAGTTGTCAGACAGCTATTGACCGGCGTTCCGCGTGTTGTTAATTCTAACCCATCATTATAAATATTTTCCGATGAAAAAGAACCTGTTTCTTTGCGCAATACTTGTCCTGATTGTGGCAGGATGCAAGAATAAGAAAGAAGAAATTCCTGTCGTCCCCGAACAAGTTAACCTTCAGCTTACCGCCTATTCGAATGATTTCGAAGTGTATGCCGAGGCCAAACCATTTTTCGTTGGCAAGACTTCCAACGTCCTGTCGCATTTTTCCCATCTCCCTGATTTTAAGGCCTTACAAACAGGCAGTATGACGATAAGATTACAGGTAGATGGGTCAGAAGTGAGTCAGGCTTTAGACAAGCCCACCCGCAAAGGCATCTATAGTTTCGATATCAAACCCACCACCGCCGGAACCGGAAAAATAGTATATGACATCCAAATCGACGGAGCCGCCTATCAGGTGGAGGTACCGGATATTGTTGTTTATTCCGACTCTGTTTCCGCTGCGGACGCCGCCAAACTAAAAGCCGCTTCAAGAACAAATGCCACTTCATTCACCAAGGAACAGACGTGGAAGATTGATTTCGCAACGGAATTTCCTCAATTGGGAGGATTTGGACAAATGATCAAAACAACCGGCCGGGTGGAATCAGCACCGGGGGATGAACAGCTAATCGTTTCCAAGGCAAGCGGAGTCGTCAACTTCCGTGGAGATCATCTCCTGGCAGGTAAACCCGTAACCAAAGGCAGCACCCTGGTATCCGTAACAGGAAGCGGAATGGCTGATAACAACTCCGCAGTACGGTATGCCGAAGCTCAGAATAATTATCAAAAAACAAAAACCGACCTCGACAGGGCGATGAAACTGGCAAAGGATAAGATCGTTTCTGAAAAAGAACTGATCAAGGCACAGAATGATTACGACAATGCCAATGCCATCTTTGAGAACCTTAAAAAGAATTTCAGCGCCGCCGGTCAGTCGGTCTCGAGCCCGGTCACCGGTTTTATAAAACAGGTTTTTATTCACAATGGCCAGTTTATTGAGGCCGGGCAACCCATTGTTTCGGTTTCCCAAAACAAGACCCTGCTGATCAGCGCTGATATACAACAGAAGTATGCAGCGATCCTGGGTTCTATCGTCTCTGCCAATATCCATACTCTCCACGATGATAAAACCTATACCCTGGAGGAAGTGAACGGCAAGGTCCTTTCTTTCGGGCGGGCGGCTAACACCGATAATTATCTGGTCCCACTTAGCATTCAAATTGATAACACGGGCAGTTTCATTCCCGGCGGCTTTGTTGAATTGTTCCTCAAAACCCAAACGGTTGCGGATGCCATTACAGTGCCCAACAACGCCGTCATGGAAGATCAGGGAAACTTTTTCCTGTATGTCCAGATTCACCCGGAACTGTTTGAAAAGCGATCGGTAAAAATCGGTGCCACCGACGGTATACGCACTGAAATCAAATCGGGAGCCGCCATTACCGACCGCATTATCACACAAGGTGCTATCCTCGTGAAATTGGCCCAGGCAACCGGAACCCTGGATGCCCATTCCGGACACAATCATTAATCCTTTGAATCTATGCTTAGTTTAATATTAAAATTCTCGCTCAACAACAGGTTCTTCATCCTGTTGTGCGCGGTGGTATTGGTGATTGTGGGTTTACGGACCGCCTACAACATGGATGTGGATGTATTCCCAGATCTGACTGCCCCAACTGTGGTGGTCATGACCGATGCTCACGGAATGGCTCCCGAAGAAGTGGAGCGAATGGTGACTTTTCCTATCGAGACGGCGGTAAACGGAGCAACGGATGTCCGCCGGGTCCGGTCGGTCTCTTCCCAGGGTTTCTCCTTCGTGTGGGTGGAATTCGATTGGGGGGCCGATATCTTTAAAGCCCGGCAGATCGTGAGTGAAAAGCTGATCACCATTTCTTCCCAAATGCCCATGGGAGTCGGACAGCCCACCCTGGCTCCTCAATCCAGCGTGATGGGAGAAATGTTCTTTATCGGTATACAGTCCGACAGCACCAGTATGATGGATTTGCGCACAATCGCTGATTGGAGCGTTAAACCGATGCTGCTCGCAACAGGCGGAGTATCCCAGGTAACCATCATCGGTGGTGATTATAAGCAATACCAGGTTTTGGCCGATCCTCAAAAAATGAAGTTTTACGGAGTTACCATCGGTGACCTGACAGAAGTTTGTCAAACCATCAGCCGGAATTCCACCGGTGGAGCCGTACGCCAATACGGAAATGAATACCTCGTCAGGGGCATGGCCCGGACATCCGATCTGGATGAACTCGGCCATTCGTTCATCAAGGAGCACAATGGTAAACCTGTCAGGATCAACGATGTATGCGAGGTGCGGATTGGCGGAGCGATTAAGATGGGTTATGCTTCTGAAAATGCCACGCCTTCGGTGATCCTTTCGATATCCAAGCAGCCAAAAACAAATACCGTTGATTTAACCAGGCGTATCGAGGCCAACCTGGCCAACCTGCAAAAGACACTTCCGCCTGATGTGAGGCTGGACACCCATATTTTCCGTCAGGCGGATTTCATTGAAACTTCCGTGAACAACGTCAAGGATGCTCTCCTTGAAGGGTCTATCTTTGTCATTATCATCCTGTTCCTGTTCCTGGGAAGTATCCGGACCACACTGATCTCCCTGTTGGCTATTCCCTTATCGCTCCTGGGAGCTATCCTTGCCCTTAAAGGATTAGGCCTGAACATCAATACCATGAGTTTGGGCGGTATGGCCATCGCGATTGGCGTGCTCGTTGACGATGCTATCATCAATGTGGAAAATTGTTTTAAGCGACTCCGGCAGAATTCCTTGAAACCACCCGGGGAACAACGATCCGCCTTCAGCGTCATTTTTGATGCTTCCAAAGAGATTCAAGCCTCCATTGTAAATGCAACCCTGATCATCATAGTTGCCTTTCTACCACTCTTTTTCCTTTCGGGGATGGAAGGCAGGATGCTGAAACCACTTGGCATCGCCTTCATTGTTTCCCTCTTTGTTTCCTTGATCGTCGCAATGACGCTCACCCCCCTTCTCAGCAAACTTTTGCTGTCGGGTGAGAAATACCTCGCTAAAAACAAGAAAGAAAAATGGCTGACCCGACAGATGACCCATCATTACCAGAGATCACTGGAATGGGCATTATCGCATAAACGGATCGTTCTGGGCTCGTCCCTCCTGCTACTATTGGCGGCCATACTTGCATTTTCCACGCTTGGACGCAGTTTTCTCCCGGAATTCAATGAAGGGTCGCTCACCCTTTCCGTGGTTTGCAAGCCGGGCGCTTCACTCGAGGAGAGCAACCGTCTGGGGAACCTGATCGAGACCGAACTTTTATCCATATCCGAAGTTACAAGCACTGCACGCAGGACCGGTCGCGGTGAGCTGGATGAGCATTCCCAAACAGTGAACGGTGCAGAAGTTGATGTCAATTTTACCACCAGGGACAGGCCTCGTGAGGAATTTATGGCAGAAGTCCGTTCAAAGCTGGCCGGCATACCCGGTATTGCGGTTACGGTAGGACAACCACTTGGACACCGCATCGACCACATGCTGTCGGGAACACGCGCCAACATTGCCATTAAGATTTTTGGTTCCAATTTAAACCAGATGTTTGCTGTTGGCAATGAGGTGAAAGGTGCGATCAAGGGCATCCCTGGACTGGTGGATGTCAATGTGGATCAGCAGATTGAGATTCCGCAGATCCAGATTCGTGCCAACCGGGAAATGCTGTCGCAGTACGGCATATCCATAGGGAAATTCAACGAATTCGTGGATATCGCCTTTGGTGGAGAGAAGCTGTCAGACATTTATGAGGGTCAGCGCCGGGTTGACCTGGTACTGCGACTGAACAAGGATTATACTGAAACGATTGATGGAATCCGCTCCGCATTGATCGATACCGAAGACGGGAAACAGGTTCCATTAGAAGAGATTGCCTCGATTGTTTCGGTTGCCGGTCCGGGAACCATCAGCCGGGAAAATGTCCAGCGGAAGATCGTCGTATCGGCCAATGTCACCGGCAGGGATATCAGAAGCGTAGTGAAGGATATTCAACAGAATGTGGGTGAAAAAATCGCTTTGCCTGAAGACTTTCGCATTGAATATGGCGGTCAGTTTGAGAGTGAAGCCCGTGCCTCACAATCCCTGATGATCACTTCGATCCTCGCCCTTTTTGTCATTTTCCTTCTCCTGTTCCAGGAGTTTAAAAATTTCAGGCTGGCCGGGATCATCATGCTGAACCTGCCGCTTGCACTCATCGGGGGAGTCTTCTCCATCTACTTTACCTCCGGAATACTAAGCATTCCGGCAATTATTGGTTTCATTACCCTGTTTGGCATTGCCACACGAAACGGGATTCTGCTGGTCGCTAATTACCAGCATCTGGAAAAGGAGGGTACGCCGCTCTATACCACGGTTACCAGAGGTTCCACCGACCGGTTGAATCCTATTCTGATGACCGCTCTGACCGCTGCATTGGCCCTGATACCCCTGGCGATGAAAGGAGACTTATCGGGTAATGAAATACAAAGCCCGATGGCAAAAGTGATACTGGGTGGGCTCCTGACCTCCACCTTGCTTAACATTTATGTGGTGCCGATCATGTACAGTATTTTTAAAAAGTCGGGAACCCTTAAAACTGAAAAACAATGAGAACATCTATTGTATTAATATTCTTCCTGACTGTAGGCTATAGCTCTGTAAAGGCCCAGGGAAGTGTGGATCGTATTGTATCCGGGATTGAAAAGAACAATACCGGTTTGTCAGCTTTGCGTAGTAAAGTTGAGGCTCAAAAACTGGGAAACAAAACCGGTATATATCTGAAGAATCCGGAGATTGGATTCAACTACCTGTGGGGCAGTCCGACTATGATAGGAAACCGCGTGGACCTGAGTTTTGACCAGACATTCGATTTCCCAACCGCATACCGGTATAAAGGGCAGATTGCCGCTGGCCGGAATGAGCAAGTTGAGTTGGATTATCAACAAGCCAGGTTTTCCCTGATCCAGGAGGTTCGTCAGCTTTGCATTGATCTGGCCTATACTTATGCCCTGCAAACGGAATATGCACAACGGTTGGAAAATGCACAAAGCATTGTCAGATCCTATCAGGCGAAATTCGATCAGGGAGATGCCGGGATTATCGATTTAAATAAAGCCCGGCTTAACCTGTTGTCGATCCGAAAGGAGGCCGAATCCAACATGATCGGGCATCAGGCACTGCTGGCAGATCTGGCCTCACTCAACGGTGGCACCCCGTTGCAATGGAATGAAAGCACCTATCCTGCACGGGAGATTCCGGCTGATTTTGAACAATGGTATCAAAAAGCAGAGTCTTTAAATCCGATTCTTTCCTGGTTGAGAAAGGAAATCGAGATTAGCGGACAGCAGGAAAAACTGCAGCAGGCGATGGGACTTCCCAAATTCTCGACCGGCTATTTGAGTGAGAAGATCGTGGGAGAGCATTTTCAAGGGGTAACCCTCGGAATGTCATTACCTCTTTGGGAGAATAAGAATACGGTAAGGCAAGCCAGGGCGCAATCATTAGCGGTTCATGATATAGAGCATGATCGAAAGCTTATGTTCTACAATCAGCTAAAAATGCTTCACACCAAGGCGATCAGTTTGCAGAAATCAGTCGGGGACTACCGGTTGGCCCTGCAGAACATCGACAATGGAACTTATCTGAAAAAGGCGCTCGAAGCCGGGGAAATCTCTTTGATCGATTACATAATGGAACTTTCACTGTATTATGAGAGTCAAACAGGTTTGCTGACTGCCGAGCGAGATTTGAGCCGGGTGATTACCGAATTATATCAATATCTGGAATAGCCCTTAATTGGGTGTACCTTTAAGATACCTCTTGACTTTCAATTATCCTCCTCCGTTCCGAAGCCCCGGGTTCATTTTCCCGGGTGGGACTCCAAACTTTCTTTTAAACGCGGTACTAAAATGCTGAGGCGACGAGTACCCCAGTTCAAAGGCAATTTCGGTTACGGTTTTGCTCTTTTTCATCAACTCATTCCTGGCAGTTTCCAGGCGGAAATCAGCCAGCCAGGCAAAGACCGGTTGGTTGAAAACTTCTTTAAACCCATTTTTTAGTTTAAATTCATTGATTCCGGCCAGTCGCGACAATTCAGAGAGAGTTGGAGGATTTTCAATGTGCTTGACCAGGTAATCCCGGGCAAACAGAATCCTTTCCCGGTCGTACTCCTTTTTTATATAGGTCGACTTCCGGCTGGTTGATCTGCTCAGCGATTCAATTTGTAAAACCAGGAGCTCAACTGCCTTCGAAAAAACAAACATCCGTTTCAGGGAGTCAGGATAATTGCAGCTTAAGATAGCTCGAATGCCGGTCAGCAAGTCCATATTCATGGTTAACGGGGAAGCTGAAAACAGTGCCGGTTTATCAGACACCAATTGATTGACAAACTGTTTAACCGCGGCGTCCGTGGCATCAGCAATGGATAAAAACGATTCTTTGGGAAATTGAACCGCGAACCATTTCACGGGAAATCCAGTCAAAATAATTTTTTGGCCGGCTTCCCGGGAAAAATACATATTATGCTGGTTATCTGACAACTCCAAAGCATCTGCCAGGCTCCTGTTCCGGATTAAAAGTTTTCCCTGAAGACAGAAAATCAAGGTGATCATACCGCGAATACTTGGCCAGTCGGTAAAGGCGGGGCCGTCCGGACCGGATTCAAAGTATGTGATTTTAATACCATTCACCAGCCAGTTATCCGATTTGCTTTTCACAATTAAACAATAATCCCGTAAATATAAATTATTATCCTGATAATATAAATTCATGATCGGTCAACCATCTACTTTTACATCGGATAAAGTCAAACAAAATTAATATTCAAAAAATGGTAAATTTTAAACCGCTTCGGCAAATGATTGAAGTCAAGGGAAATGGCAACATAGTAACCAGGGAAATCAGCGTGAGTTCCTTCATTCGCCTCCATCTTGCCGGTAAAGGACAGATTGAATTATACCAATCGGATGAGGAAAAAGTGGTAGTAGAGACGGATGAGAATCTTCAGGGTTTCTTCTCGGCCTTTAATTCGGGAAGAACCCTCTATGTTTCGGCGGAAACAAATCTAAAAAAGCTGTATTTCACGGTTTGTAAAATCAGGATTTACCTGCGCCAGATCGATGTACTACAGGTCAGGAATGAAAACGCTAACCTGATATGCGTCAACCAGATTGTCCTTTCGAATCCTGTTGACATAACCGTTCAAAGCATCGGCAACACTGAATTGGACATCAATGCTCCGGCTATCAAGATCTTATGCCAATCCGAGGGCAACGTTTTGCTTAAAGGCAAATGCGAAAGTCTGACTGTAAAAAACCAAAGTCAGGGGGACTTCAATTCAACAGACCTGATTGCCGGCGGGGTATCCATCAATAATAAGGCACTGGGGAATGTTCGGTTATTCGCCGACCGGGAAATCAGTATAAAGCACTATGGCGTGGGGTACATTCACTATTCAGGCAAGGCAAGGGTGAAGGATGTTCGGCAGCATGGCGTCGGGGAAATAAAGCATGTGGAAGTCAGAACCGGCAACCAACCTTAATAATTTTGATCCGCCGGGCAGCCTTCCCGGAAGATTCAATCACCAGCAGATAGATTCCGGGTTGAAGGAACGACAGGTCCAGTGAGGGTCCGGGGGAAGTGAAGGTTCTCATGAATTGTCCATTCTGATGATAAACCGATACCCGGTCCGGATCCGGTGCATCGGATAACCAAACGGTTCCGGTGGTTGGATTGGGGTACACCCAGTCCTTTGCCTCCGGAGCCAGGCCAATGGAGGTCAGCACCGAGGGGTAGTAATAATGGGTTCTGACAGACAACAGCCACCTATTTCCATCCCGGAGATAATCGGTTTTCAACTGCAAGCTGCCATTTTCCTGATATTGCCAAATGGTTTTGCTCCTTGGATTCTGGCTGCCATCCGCATAATTCATCGAGTAGACCGTCTGATTTTTGATCCGCCCATCCGGGCGATAAATCTTTTCTTCGGTCAGGTTCAAAGACCAGACCGTATCTTTCGGCTGCTTCTTGAAGGTGCGGATCACCCTGAGCGTGTCGGCGGGATACGAATACTCTAATTGAAAATCCATGGATATATCCACATCGATCGCAGTATAGTTCTCACGGATCAACCTGCCGGAATCATTGTACTGATAGGTATGCGGAACTCCCGACAAGGTCCACTCCTGGCGGGATTCCACCCATTTATACCGGACAAAGGCAACCCGGCTCCAATTTTCATCATACTGATATTCTGTCTTATAGGGGTCACCCCACACATTTTTAGAAAAATTCCGGTACCATTTGTACGTAACAGATGGCAGGTTCCGATCCGTATAGGAATATTCAGATTTGATTAATGGTAGCCATTCTCCGGCAGTGTGGGGTTCCGAGAGCGAATCGGTTTTCAGGTTTCCGGCAGGATCGTAAGTATATTCATAATGAAGCCACGATTCCTGATAAGTCCAGGGAACCGCCCGATCATACGAATCCGTCCGCAGCAGCCACCCGTTCTGATCATAGGTATATACCCTGCGGGAATCTACCACAGAATCGCTTCCGGTGAGGTAATAACCGATAATGGAATCAGGAAATACCGGCTTAACCTGAGCGAGGGAAAAAGCGGTAAACCCGCATAAAAAAGCAATCACGCAGATCTCCCTTTTCATGGAACCAGATATTTGGTGAACGGGAATAAGTAAAATTAATAAATTTTGGACAAAGGCCATAGGTAGGAAAACCATTAGTCCGGGTAAAGATAATCTGTGAATATTGCAACTTTTTTTTTAAATGCTGTAACAAATTCCTACCTGACTATACACAACTTCGTGTAATTGTATATAATAAAGCACCATGGCAAAATATTCAAAAAAGGCTCAAGATAAAATTGAGGAGGTAATGCATGAATTTAAAGAAGGAACTTTAAAATCGGGCAAAAAAGGCAAAAACGGTAAAGTTACCAGCAGAAAACAAGCTGTTGCCATTGGAATAAGTGAAGCAAAAGAAGCTGGATTAAAAGTTCCGGTTCAAAAATCTGCAAAGTGAAATAAAGGCCTGCAGGAAAATGTGCCAATTGATTATTAAATTGTTGCGCATAATTATTTTTACTCATGAGAAAACTATTCCTGTTCCTTCTGGTCATTTCAGTCTATGCACAGATGTGGGTGTCCGGTCAGTCCGACCCGGCACGCTATGCCGATCCCTTCACCGGAACCTCCAACTCCCGCTGGATGCTGGGTCCTTATGCCTGCGTGCCGTTCGGCATGGTGCAGCTGGGACCGGACAACCAATCCGGCGGATGGATGGGCGGATACGAATATTCGGTAAGTAATGTTTGCGGATTCAGTCATATCCATGCCTGGACGATGGGCGGTCTGATGATAATGCCAGCCGCTCAGGATCTTACCGTGACTGATGGCGCCGTCGACCGTCCGTACCGCGGAGCTGGGGCCGGCTACCATTCGCGCATCCTCAAGGAAACTGAAATGGCTTCACCGGGATACTATTCGGTGAATCTGTTTGACGCTTATATGAAGGCCGAAATGACCGCCTCCACCCGCTGCGGATTTTTCCGTTTTACCGCTCAAAAGGATTACAACTACCGCATACTGATGGATATGGCTTTCCCGTCGGAGTATAATTTTGTGCTCGATTCCGCCGTCATCAGTAAGTTGAGCGATACCGAAATCGAAGGTTTTGCCAAATGCCATGTCGGAACCTGGAACCAGTATACGGTATTTTTTGTGGTGCGACTCAACAAACCGTTTACCTCATTCAACGGATGGAATTCCAATGGTATTCAGAACGAGGTTAGCCGGATCGAAGGTCGTGAGGAGGCCGGGGCATTCGTGACCTGGACAGGCAAAGCAGGTGAAGAGTTGTTGGTTCAAACCGCTATATCACTGGTAGATATAAAGGGTGCCCGTATCAACCTGAAAGCCGAAATGGATCAGTTCCGCTGGGATTTCAATGCTGCAGCCGCAAGTGCCCGCAACCAGTGGAACAAACTTTTTTCAGCCCTCACTGTTGAAGGGGGTACCGATGAAAACCGCCGGAAATTTTATACCAACCTCTACCGCAGCTACTGTGCCAAGCAAACCTGGAACGATGCCGATGGCCGCTACTGCGATCCCAAAGAGGTGATCCGTCAGCTCCCTGCCGGAACGTCCATCTACGGAGGTGATGCCTTCTGGAACACTTTCTGGAACCTGAACAGCTTGTGGGCTTTGGTGTCGCCCGAAATTCTCAATAACTGGGTGGTCACCCAGCTGGAACTGTACAAAAATACCGGCTGGACTTCCAACGGACCCACCGGACTGGAACTTTCGGGCATTATGGAGGTTTCACACGAAATTGCCCTCCTGACAGGCGCCTGGCAGATGGGCATCCGCAATTACAATGCTGAAGCCGTTTATCAGGCCATCAAGCATACCGTTGATGTGCAGGGAAGCAAGCTCCGTCCCTGGACCGCCGCCGCCGGAAATCTTTTTCAGGACTCGTATAAAAAACTGGGCTATGTGCCTTTTGAGGAGGGTGCGTCCTGCCAGACCCTGGATTATGCCTTCAATGATTTCTGCATTGCTCAGCTGGCAAAAGCGCTGGGAAAAAAGGCCGATTATGAATTCTATCTGAAACGCTCCGAAAACTGGCGGAACCAGTTCAATATGGACCAGAAATGGAGTATCCCCCGCGACAGCAAAGGAAACTGGCTGACCGGATACTCGCCGTTTTCGGCTAAATACTGGATCGAAGGCAACGGCTGGCAATATTCATTTTATGTGCCCCATAATGTTCCCGGACTGGTGGAGGCCATGGGCAAAGATCTGTTTAACAAACGTTTGGAGGAGGGATTTGAGAAGTCCCGTCCATTCAGCTATGCCGCTCACGCCCTCGACCGCACGGAAGGACAGCTAGCCGAGTTTTACATCAACCATGGAAACGAAGTCAACATGCAGGCTGCCTGGCTGTTCAACTATTCCGGAAAGCCCCGTCTCACCCAGAAATACGTACGTGAAATCCTGAATGCCTATTACGGCTCCGATCCTTATCACGGCTGGGAAGGCGATGAAGATGAAGGCCAGATGGGCGCATGGTATGTGATGAGTGCCATCGGACTCTTCTCGATGGACGGAGGCACCAGCGCCGATCCCGTTTTCGACCTCAGCACCCCGCTGTTCGATAAAATCACCCTCCGTCTCGACGATAAATATTATGGCGGCAAAACATTCACCATCGAAACCCGCAACTTATCTGAAAAATCCATCTACATAAAATCCGCCACCCTCAATGGCCGCAAACTCGACCAGTTGAAATTACGCTTTGCCGATATTGTTAAGGGCGGGAGTTTGGTGATAGAAACGGAGTAACGCACCTCGTTTTCCTGCTTTGAGCGAATTATTATTGTCGTTTTTTTTTGCCTGTTTTTTCTCTGCTTTTGCAATTTGGAGTGATTCTAAAATGTAATTAAAAAAAGGTATCGCTACAAAAGTATTCACATTAGCAATGTTCTCCAGGTTGGCTCATCGGCATTAGGAACATTTCAATCACTGTAATACATTCAACTGCAAATGTATGAATAATGTAATTTTTGCAGAGAATTATGTAACACCGCCCCAAGTTAAAGTACTGACTTTTACTTTTTTGATTTATTTGGGCTGAAATACAACGTCCGCAGATTGAACAAATGGGAATGGAAAATTATACTTTGTGCTCTTAAAATGGAGGACTGAAAAATGAAACATTTCAATAGAAAGCTGGTTTATGTTTGCATTTCTTTGATTCTAATAATCAATTTCGATGTTGCTTTCGCTCAGAAAGCGAAAGTTGTTTCTTCTTACGGGCCGGTCAACCAGGATGCAGGCTTTGATCAAATTAAAGCTGAAAGGATGAAGGTAAAAGCTGATCGTGCAAAAGAACACAATGATCTGCTTAATGCCCGGTACGATCTATCAAAAAAAACATCTCCGGATGTTGTCATGTCGGGAGGGAAACCCATACCCGTGGGCCCAACTGCCAGACTTCAAGGCATTAATTGGGCAGATCTGGATAAGTTAACTCCTGAGCAAATTAAAAACAAGGGTATTTTTCCTTACAAACCACTCCCATTTGCGGATCATGCAGAAGGCGGCATGCTTTTCCCCCTGATGATTACTGATACGCTTCCGCGGCTTATTCGTTTCGATCTGGATTTTGATCTTCCGGAGCATATTCTACCTGATCGGGCACCTCCCATTTATCTGACCACTCGTCCCGATTTGGGTGATGTATCGAAAGGCCGGTTAATTACCATCGATAATTACTACGAAATTTTTAATGGACTTTTAAATCCAAAACAACTTGAAGGATTGCGATTGCTGGTCACCCAGTTTCCACAACAGCAGTTTAATGCTACCGAAGACCGACGAACCGACCGGCCCAGCCTTGGTGTCACCTGTTTCGATTGCCATGTCAACGGTCACACCAACGGGGCAAACCACCTGGTTGGGGACATAAGACCACAGGAGTTCAGACACCGGATAGAAACTCCGTCTTTGCGGGGAGTAAGTATTCAGCGGCTCTTCGGTTCGCAACGAGGACTTAAATCAGTTGAAGATTTCACCGAATTCGAACAACGGGCAGCCTACTTTGATGGCGATCATGTCATGGCAGCAAAAAAGGGAGTTAACATTCTTGATCGTGGTTCGCAAGTTCATTTTATGGCCGAATTCATGGCGATCTTAGATTTTCCGCCAGCGCTGAAGCTCAATATTTATGGTGAATTGGATAAAACCAAAGCAACTTCGTCAGAATTGCAGGGAGAAGCAATTTTTAATGGCAAAGGCCGGTGTGTTTCATGTCACCCTGCCCCTTATTATACCGATAATAACATGCACAATTTAAAGGCGGAACGTTTCTATAAACAGGAAATGGTTAATGGAATGATGATGGCGCATGATGGTATGATTAAAACATTTCCGTTAAGAGGCATCAAAGACTCGCCTCCCTATTTGCACGATGGCAGATGCTTTACTTTGGAAGATGTCGTTGAATACTTCAACCTCGTTCAGGAATTACGACTGACAGCCCAGGAAAAAGCAAGTTTGGTTGCATTCATGCGCGTCTTGTAGAAAATATTTGTAGTCATCTGGATTATACTTGGGCAATGCAGCTAGAGATTTCCGGTATGTCAGAACAAAAAGAATCATTTATTTATAGAAATAGCTTAAGCATTGCTTTTTTGCTATTGGCATTTTTAAGTATAGGAGGACAAGCGTTTACAGGGTTACAACAATACAATGAATTTTTAGCTGAGCATAATCATCGCATTGTAACCCTATTTCAATATTTTAGCACAGGTCATTTTATTCAGGCTACTTTTGAAAATTGGGAAAGCGAATTTTTTCAAATGGGACTGTTCGTTTGGTTCACAGTTTTTCTTAAGCAAAAAGGGTCATCCGAATCCAAAAAAATAGGTATCAAAGAAGAAGTGGACAAGGAACCAAAAAATCACAAAAACGCTCCGTGGGCTGTTCAGCAAGGAGGATTTATATTATCTGTTTACAAACATTCGCTAACGCTTTCGTTGCTACTTTTATTCCTCATATCGTTCGTTTTGCATTGGTATGGAAGTAATAAAGACTTTAACCAAATCAAGATATTGGAAGGTAAAAGCACCGAAAGCATGGTTGCCTATTTAAGCAACAGCAGATTGTGGTTTGAATCATTTCAAAATTGGCAAAGCGAATTTTTATCGGTATTTGCAATAATATTTCTATCAATTTATTTAAGAGAATTTGGATCACCGCAATCAAAACCCGTGGATGCGCCAAATTCAGAAACGAAATAGTGGATACTCCATTATGCAGCAAGACGGGGGAAAAAGCAAGATCTGGCTGCGTTTATGGCAAGAGTGACATATCTTCGCCATGGATTGAAATACATTGATGAAAACAAAAACAACCGATCTGGCAGCTGTCTTAAAAAACAGACCAACCATAACAACTAAGGAACTGGTTGAATTATACCATAATAAGAACAACCAGGCTGGTAGTGCCAGTATTCGCAAGTGGATATCCCGGTTGAAAATGGCAGGTCAATTAGCCACTGTTAGTAAGGGGTTATATGTCGTCTCTAATAAGCCGGTTTACAGCCCCATGAATGATGAGTTTATCGAATCTCTTGTCAATACTTTCCAATCAAATTATCCTGAAATCAATGCTTGTTGCTGGTCATCTGGTTGGCTGAATTCATTCATGATTCATCAACCAGCCCGGTATTTTTATCTTTTCGAAACAGAACCCGACATGGTGGAAACAGCGTTTAACCTGTTTAAGGCCAACCAGCTGAATGTCTGGCTCAACCCGGATGAAAATACCATGGAGCTCTATGTCCTGGGTTCATTGGATCCTATTATTGTTAAACCATTGGTATCCAGAGCTCCACTAATTAAGACTGGTACAACAACGCTGCCAACTCTTGAAAAGATACTGGTGGATGCCTGGACAGAGAAAAAAATATTCAATTTCATCCAGGGTGAGGAATTGGTGAACATTTTTGATTTTGCCTTCGCCCACTATGCTTTAAGCTATTCCCGCCTGATTGGTTACGCCCGAAGAAGAGGCACCGATCAGGAAATCGATCAGTTTGTCAGGAAAAATGTTCAACCTGAAAACAGAACATTTCTAAATGATTAAACCAGAAACTAATCTAAGGTGTAACTTTAACCTGTAGATTACTTTAGATATGGGTACGATCCTATGGAATAGAGATTTCAATAAATTGAAATGCAGTAACTTGTAATCAAATAGGTTCATTAAATGAAAGAAAATCAAATTGTTGAGTGGAAAGAAAGCTGGCGTGATGAATATCTGAAATGGATTTGCGGATTTGCCAATGCACAGGGCGGAACACTCGTGATTGGCAAAAACGACAAAGGCAATCCGGTCGGTCTGGCAAATCCAAAAACGCTTTTAGAAGACATCCCAAACAAAATAAAAAGCATTCTGGGCATTGTGGCCACCGTGGACCTGAAAACTGCCGATGGCCAGGATTTTATAGAAATTCACGTAGATGCCTATCCATATCCGATCAGCTATAAGGGCCAATACCATTTCCGCAGCGGAAGCACTAAGCAAGAACTTTCGGGCAATGCATTAAACGCTTTTTTGCTCAAAAAGTATGGCCTGCACTGGGATGCAGTTCCGGTACCCCGTCTAACTTTAGAAATGCTTGAATCGGCGGCATTCAAACTTTTTGTCACGAAGGCGGTAAAAAGCAAGCGACTTGGGGAGGAAGTGTTACAAGAAAGCCATGAATCAATTTTAACAAAATTGCAGCTTCTTGAGGGACCTCATCTAAAACGTGCGGCATCTTTACTCTTTTATGACAATCCCGAGCAATTTGTAACAGGTGCATACATAAAAATCGGATTTTTTCGGACCAATACGGACCTGGTTTACCAGGATGAAATCCATGGAAACCTGTTTCAACAAGTCGACAAAACTTTGGATCTGCTGCTGACTAAATACATGAAAGCCTATATCAGCTATGAAGGCCTTCAGCGGATAGAACGTTATATATTTCCTGCCCCGGCATTGCGGGAAGCTTTGTTAAATGCAGTTGTCCATAAGGATTACGCTAGCGCCAATCCAATTCAGATAAGCGTTTATGAAAACAAAATCATATTCTGGAATGCTGGAAAGCTTCCCGAGGAATTGCCAATCGCAAAACTGAAATCGAAGCATCCTTCTATTCCCTTTAACCCGCTTATTGCTGCCGCCTTTTTCAGATCCGGCTACATTGAAACCTGGGGTAGAGGTATCGAGAAAATCATGGACGAATGCAACATGGCAAATGCCCCGATTCCTGAATTCAACTCCGATTACACCGGCTTGATGGTCATTTTTAACGCCGGGAATATTGAAAATTTGAAAGAGCCGACGGAAGAAACTAGGGAGAAAGGTTCGGAGAAAACTAGGGAGAAAACTAGGGAGAAAACTAGGGAGAAAATAATTTCAGAAATGATTGATAACTCAACGATAAGTATAATTGAGTTATCTAACATATTGAATATAAGTAAAAAAGGTGTAGAATGGCAAATTAGGAAACTTAAAGAATTAGGCATTATCAAACGAATCGGTTCCGACAAGGGAGGTTATTGGGAAGTGATCAAAAAATCCTAATATTAGTTAAACACAAAGATCACCCATGATAATCAGGGCCACCCAACAACTATTGCGACTATCCGGAATTCTACTGGTTAAAAATACCGAAGAGCCCGCCTCACCTTTTCCGGGTGATTGGTATGCCAGCCAGGTGACACGATTCGATGGAAGCTATACTGTCATTCACTTTCTTCACAACCCGACCCGGATTCGGCACGAACTTATGTCGAAGCTATCATGAAAAACGGAAGAACACTCAAGCTGAACAAAGACTTCATTCCTTGCGATGCCAACGAAAATCAAGAAATCTACCCGAACGGGATTTTTCATTTCAATATTTCGAGAATCCTAGAACATATAATCTCCGGTCAGCTTATTGTGGAGCAGGAAGATATCTGCGTTCCTAATTGGTACAAATCGCATTACACCGGCAATGATTTTACTGAGGAACATCTCAAGACAGTAACTCTTGATAAGCCTGTCATCCAGGCAGAGATCAGTCCTGGGAATTATAATATAATCGACGGCAACCATCGGTTAGAGAAAGCCCACAGAGAAAAAGTCGAGACAGTAAAATCATACAAGCTAAAAGCGGAGCAACTGATCCCCTATTTTATCACCGTAAGGGGCTATGAGGCATTTGTGGGATACTGGAACAACAAACTGTCTGTGCAGGAATCTGACAAGAAAGCGAGGCTGAAAATTTTAAAACAGAATCCACTATAATCCGATGATTGAAGCAGTCAGTAATTATCAACCTCTGGCAAATTTGCAAGGATACAGTAAGTCTGAAATCAATACTTTGCATTTGAACCCCCTCTCGCCGGATTCCCCAATTGGAATCAGTCCCGGCCTGCGTCTGGAGCAAGTCGAACAAATGCCGCTATTTTGATGCATTTCCAGGTGCTATGTCAGAGTTGGAGTATGAGCTTGATTCAGATCCCTGGGAAACAGGTTACCGGTGTTTCCAAAACCGGGTTATCACGAATTTCCTGGAAATTTTCGGATTGATCATTCAGGAAACTGACAATTTATTTTTAAGCCCGGAAGTTTTCATTAGGCCTGCTACCCTGTTCCACGTGGTATTTCAAATTAAGAAGCCCAGATATTGACAGTATTTTGGTATAGATGGAAAGTCCAACAGTAAGCTGTTGTCGTGATCTTTCCGGATGAATTATTATTTGTATCATTTCAGTCAGGTTTAACCTGACATAGTTACTATGATTAATAAGCATATCTCCACTCAATCCCATGAACTTCTGAACCATTTTATCCGGTCGGGAAGGGATTGCTTTGATTTTACTGAAGCACTATCGGTATTACCGGCTTCAAATGTCAATGCCGTTAAAGAGTTACTCAGCGATATGGTCAGGCGAGGCCTTTTGATGCGTCTTAACAAGGGTCTCTATTATTTAATCCCTTATGAAAAGGATGCTGAATCGTTTATGCCTGATTGGCACCTGGTGGCCGGACACCTTGCCCGGGGTGCCAAACATTACATCGGGTATTACTCGGCCTTGCAAATTCACAACCCGATCACCCAGCCTTCGCTTAAAGAGCAAATTGTGGTATCTCAGCAGTTTCGTCCCTCGGTAGTAACGATCAAGGCGGTTGACTTTCAGTTCATTTACCATAATGAGAATCACTTTTTCGGATACCAGGATACCTGGATCGATTCCTTCCATAAGGTGTCTTGCTCTGACCTTGAAAAAACTCTGATAGACTGCCTGTTCCGACCGGATTACGCCGGAGGAATTGGGGAAATTGCCAGGGCGCTTTACCAATCCAAGGGAATGATCAAATTTGACAAACTGCTGGATTACGCCCAGCGGTTCAATTCACAGGCCGTCATTAAGAGGTTGGGATTTCTTCTCGAGTTAATGGGAATTGAATCTCAGATTATTGAGAACCTTCGCCAAATCAAGACAGCCTCCTATGTTCTCCTGGACACTGAATTACCAAAAGACGGAAAACTGATCAGCCGATGGAGTATCCAACAGAACCTTGAATCCGAAACCATTACATCCGCACTCTATACATAATCAAACCAGGTATTTGCTGGTAGTTAATGAGATGGACCTTGGTTTCCTGATTCCTGAATTCAAGGCTAAATGCACAAGCAAGAATCTAAAGCCGGCAGAATTCCACAACAAGCTGCAGGATCGGTTGCCACAATACCGTGGACGATGGAAAACGTCCATGGCAGACCAGATTCACGATTTACCCGATTTTGATCAGGAGGAACGCGAAGCCATGCGGATTCTCAAGAATTTCAGGATTGAATAGATCGAGGATTCAATAATAATTCATCCGGTATCTCGACCATAGTTTCTTTCAGCGAATTTAAGGATGTCCGTTATGATAAGGATATCCGGAAAAGCTACTTGCAAGGGCGACTTGGAATTTCACTGCAACAACTTGCTGCAGTGAAAGATTTGACCAAACAACCAATGACGACCGTTCAGTCCAACAAGCTGTTGGACTGAACCCTGAAAGTCTTTTGCACATTCTGACTCAATTACCCTGGGGACACCATGTGTTGATTATCAGCAAAGTTAAAGAGCCCTCCGAAGCCTTTTTTTATCTCCGGCAAACCATTGAATATAATTGGAGCCGTGCCATCCTGACGCTACAAATTGAACAAAACCTATATCAACGACAGGGCAAAGCCATTACCAATTTCACGACCACGCTGTCCGAGAAGCAAGCACTGATGGCCGTGCAAATGCTCAAAGAAATTTCGTTCTCCGGTCTTCACAATGATTTTCTCGGCATATCCTCAGTGCCTTCCGGTATTTCAATTCCTCATTGATGATTTCCTCCAAACTGCACGAAACACCTGATGCTCCGAAGGCTCCGGCCAAAGGAAAAGGCAAACCGAAAACAAAAAAAATTGAACTCCAAACGGAACTGGCTGAGCCGCTCCCATTCTGATGGGTGACACCCCAAAGAAAAGCCTCGGAAACGGGGCTTTTTTTATGGTTGCAATGGATCCAGCTGGAGATATAGCTGGCTAAACCGATAATGTCACTCTTGCCAACAAACCCGGATTACTGGCATATGTGACATTTTCAAACATTTGACAATTTTTACATTTTATTGTCTTTTGTTTGATTTGATTTCCAAATCACCCGTTCAGAAAATAGGTACTTACACAGTGCCCCTCATTGAAAAAATCCTGGTTGATCTGTATGCGGATACAAAGCTGTTCACACTTTTTCAGGGTGGTGAACTGGAATTCATTTTTAGCAGCGTCCTGGAAAAATATTCGGTTAATGAAACCCGGATGCTCAATTATGCAGCAAGACGAGGAAAAAAGCAAGATCTGGCCTTGTTTATTGAACGACTAACCAACCAATCAAACGGCTGAAAGGGACTATGAAAGGGACTATGATAGGGACTATGATAGGGACCATGATAGGGACCATGATAGGGACCAAGTTGAACAACCCAAATGCATACCTTTTCTGGTGAGATTGGATAATCTTGGTTAGTTTTACTAACAAAAAGTAATGATAATCAGGGCAACACAGCAGCTATACCGGCTATCCGGAGTACCATCTGTTAAAAATTCCGAAGAGTCCCCCTTACCATTTCCTGGAGAATGGTATGCCAATTTTGTGGAACGATTCGACGGACGGTACAATGCCATTCACTTTCTTCACAACCCGACGAGAATTTCAGTGCTGGTCCCCGGCCCCTTCCTAGATCAATCCATTGCAGGTTTGAGGGAACGGGCTGCCGCCTTCCTGTTGAGAAAGAGATATGGCCGGCTACTGTTTCAATACGAATTATTAAGCCCTCCGGTGTTTTATGATACTAACAGCCGAAGTATCCTAGCCAGCATGAATCAGATGCGGTATGAAATTGACTATCACCTTTCGATGCCCGAAACCATTAAGAAAATCAATTTGGACAAGATTGAGGAAATAGAGTTTGACACAATGATAAGGACAGGTAAGAAACTGATGGATTTTACTACCCCAGCCAGGATTTTAGAGCAACTCATGTCGAAACTACCATGAAAAAAGAAAGAACACGCAGGCTGAATAAGAACTTCCACCCTTGTGAGGTAAATGAGAATGAGGAATTGTGCCCGAATGGGATCTTTGTTTTCAACATCTCCAGGATCATCGAGCATATCGATTCGGGTCAGCTGAATGCAGAAACTGAGGAAATTGACGTAGCCGAATGGTATGGAAAGAGTTTCACCAAAAACATTATCAACGAAGATCATCTAAAAACCGTTGTTCTTAAAACACCGGTCATCCAAGCAGAAATAAGTCCCGGACGATATAACATTATCGACGGTCGTCATAGACTTGAAAAAGCCTACCGAGATAATGTCAAGACCATAAAATCTTTCAAACTGAAAGCTGAGCAGCTTATCCCCTATTTCGTCGATACTCAAGGTTATCAGGCATTTGTGGGATACTGGAACGACAAACTATCTGATTTATAATAATTAAAACCGTTGTCTTTCTCTGTTCCAGCATAGTCAGTCATATTTCCCAAGCCGGAAATCCGGAAATATAAAATCCCGGTTAGAAGCACCGGCAGAAAATGTGAAAGAAAATGTGAAAGAAACGTGAAAGAAAATGTGAAGAAAGCTTGGTTAAAAGGTTCGGTGATAAGTTCGGTGAGAGGTTCGGTCACTGGTTCGGTGACTGGTTCAGAGAAAATCATTAAACTTTTCGAGGCAAATAACTTTTTCACCAGTCTGGAACTCGCAGAAATGATTTTGGCGACAACTCAAACTATCGAGAACTGCTAAAAAATGTCGGTGTAAATGTCGGTCTTAATGTCGGTGTAAATAATGCTGAAATTGCCATTAGTGCCATAGCTCGAAAAATATTTGGTATTGATAATCAAATGAATAAAGTTGCAATAACCGTAGAAAGTGCCATAGCTGGTGCCATAGCTGAGACTTTCCATGAAAACGAAATAAAGTGCTCAAAACAGTAAACTACCTAACACCCGTCCGGTAGACAAGACTAATCTTTAAAGAAGCCCCGGCGGAAACTGGGGAGAAAACTAGGGTGTAAACTAGGGAGAAGACTAGGGAGAAAAGTTCGGTGAAAAGTTCGGAGAGGTTCGGAGAGAGATTGGGTTTGAGAAAATAGTCGGCCTTTTCTTCCGTCCCTATTAACAGGTTGGTGGTATAGCCGTGGTATAGCTGTGATGTGCTGTTCGCCGTAGTTGAAAACCGAAATGTTGCTGATTAGTAAGCAATTGAGATTGTAAAACAGTGGATGGAGAGGATGCCAGTGAAATAGCTGGTGGTATAGCTGGTGTTATAGCTGATTTCCCTTTGGTTCGCGTTTCTATTGGCGACAATTAGCCAGGACTTGCATTCATCAATCAAGATCAGTGCCTAAGTAAGTGTCTAAGTCAAATGCCGGGGATCGCATTCACGAATTGAAGGCTAAAAGCGCATTAATTATTGATTATCTGCAACTTGCCTTCCTTCTGGAACACAGCCATAGTTATTTTCTTGACCCATGTGTAAAAGGGTAAGGCTTCACAAACAAAACGACATACAACATTTCGCTGTAAGTCGTTGATTTTCCTTCGTGAGACATACTGGATTCGAACCAGTGACCTCTTGCCTGTCAAGCTATAACATTGGGTCTTATATAGTTGTATAGTTTTTCTTAAGTTGCTGATAATCAGTAGTGATATTTTCTAATTTGTTTTCTTGTTTCTTAATTTTTACTACTTTTATGTATCAAATACTGTATCAAATATGCCGACATTTAAGATCATGATCGACCCCAGGTCACCCGCCAAAAAAGATGGCACCCGAGCGATCGTTCTGAGGGTAACCGAGAATATAACCCGCAACTATATTCCCCTGGGATTATCGGTCAAACCCGAGCACTGGGATGCGACCTTATCAAAGTTTAAACGTGCTCACGATCCGCTGACCTATAAAGAGCTCAACTATAATCTGAACCGATATATCATCGATTCGGAAAAGATCATTTCCGATTTCGGCGTGAATAAAATCCCCTTTTCGTTCAATCACTTCAAAGCCAAATTCCTGATTCCAAAAGATATACCAGGAGTATTCAAGTTTTTTGACATCACCATTGAAATGATGAAAAGCCGGAAGGAGGTCGGCAATGCCGGGGTGTATTACCATGCCAAGAACCGGTTATTTGAATACCATAAAAGCAAGGAGATGAGTTTTCCGGAGATGACCCAGTCATTCCTGGAGGGTTATGAAACCTATCTTATAAAAGATGGTTGCTCCGGTAATACCATTCACCACTATATGCGAACGATCCGAGCCCTGTTTTACCGGGCCGTGAAAGCCGACTATGCCACACCAGAATTAAATCCATTCTACAGCAATTACACACGAAAAGGATACCGGTTCAGCCATTTGCTGAAAGCCACTTCCAAGCGGGCATTATCAAAAGCGGATCTGCAAAAACTTATCCGGTATCAGCCGGCCCCCCTGTCAAAAGAAGAGAACGCCAAGTACTTCTTCCTCTTCAGCTATTACGCCTGGGGCATGAACATTGTGGACATGGCCAAGTTGAGGTGGGACAAGGATATTCTGCCAAATTACATTGAGTATTTCCGGACCAAAACCCGGTACACGAAATCCTTCAGGATCCCAATCATTGAACCCTTGCGGGAAATTCTAAACTACTGCCACAACTATTCGCCCAAAGGATATGTTTTCACCATCCTGAACGATTCTGTAACCGATACGGCCAAGCAATACACCCGGATCAAAACCGCCACCCGTCTGGTTAACCGGGTTCTGAAGGAAATCGGCAAAACCCTGGAGATTGAAACCCCGTTGACCACTTACGTTGCCCGGCACACGTTTGCTTCGGTTCTCAAAAGCCAGGGCACCTCTTCAGCCATAATCAAGGAAATGATGGGCCACACAAAGGAGGAAACCACCGAAATCTACCTGAAAGGATTTGAGAATAAGATATTGGACGATGCCAGTGAGCTGCTCAATCTGAAATAACGCAGAAATAGATGCTGAAATTTAAGATTGCCAGGATTAGCTAACATCGTTAACTTCGTACCATGGCAAACCACGAATAAGTTGAGAAAATGAAAAAGACTGAATTCAATGGCACTTCACATTAATCTGGAGGATTTACTATCCGCACGGACGGTCGAATCAGACCGTATCGAGTTTAAAGAAGGCTGGAACCCGGATGCAACTTATCGTAGCATTTGTGCTTTTGCCAATGATTTTGACAATACCGGAGGCGGCTATATTCTTATCGGGGTAGCTGAAAATCCGGCAACAAAAACTGCCGTTCGTCCTGTAACAGGACTTACAACCACCGAGATAGCTGAAATTCAGAAGGATATGATAGGGGTTAATAACCTGGTCAAACCTTATTATGCCCCCAGATTATTTATTGAGGATGTCGACGGTAAGCGCATAATTGTATTATGGGTGCTTGCCGGTAACGAAAGACCTTATGAAGTACCTGAAACCATTACAGCCAAGCATAAAACCTGGAAATATTTTATACGCAAATACGCCAGTTCGATCGAAGCCAAAGGAACAGACAAAGAAGAATTAATCGCTTTAACCAACAATATCCCTTTCGACGACCGTGCTAACAGGCACAGCCATATTGATGACCTCTCGATGCTTCTGATCCAGGATTTTCTTCGCAAAACCCGAAGCAAACTGGCTGCCGATGTAGGCAAACTGAGCAATACCGAAATTTTACAGCAAATGGCATTGCTTTCGGGGCCACAGGAGAATCTTTTCCCTCGTAATGTGGCATTGATGCTGTTTGCCGAAAAGCCTCATTCCTATTTTCCTTACTCTTATGTTGAAATCGTATACTTCCCCAACGGCGCAGATTCCAAAGAATTTATCGAGAAAAAGATCGAAGGTCCGGTTCAACAACAGATAACTGATTCGCTCTCCTGGCTGAATGCAAATATCCTTCAGGAAAAAGTGATCAAGGTGCCCATGCAAGCTGAAGCGTTAAGGGTATGGAACTATCCCAATGTAGCCTTAGAGGAAGCCGTGGCAAACTGCCTGTTTCATCGTAATTACCAGGAACGGGAACCGGTTAAAATCAGGATCGAACCCGATGCCATTTTGTTGTATAATTCCGGCGGCCCTGACCGCTCCATAAAGAGAGAAGATTTCATGACCGGTAGAGCTATTCCCAAGCGTTACCGGAACCGGCGGCTGGGAGATTTTCTTAAAGAGCTCAAATTAACGGAAGGACATGCAACCGGATTGCCTGCCATCAAGAAGGCAATGCTGCAGAACAGTTCTCCGGAACCGCTATTCGATTTTGATGAAGAACGGATGTGGTTTCAGGTAACCTTGCCAATCCACACCTCTTTTGTGCAAAAACTTCCTTTTGCACTGAATTTAAATAAAGTGAAATGGGACCTTGAAGGTGTCGACAGCCTATTAAATCAATTACTTGACTATTCAGATATAAATGAGGTCAGAGGTATAGCTGGAGGTATAGTTGGAGATATAGCTGGAGATATAGCTGAAGTGGTTGAATCATCTAATAATCTGGCTGTTAATCTAATTAAGAGCTTTGTCAGAGATATAGCTGGAGATATAGCTGGAGGTATAGCTGGAGGTATAGCTGACAAAATGATACAGGCCCTTGAACTAGGCAAACTTCCAATAAGCCGAACGGAAATTATGGGAAGAATTGGCCTGGTAAACAACGTTAAGAACTATAATTCATATATAGCCCCTTTGGAAAGTGTAAACTGGCTCGCCATGACCATCCCAGGCAAGCCGACGAGTCCAAAACAACAGTACCTCACCACCTTAAAAGGGCGGCTGGTATTGGAATTGTTAAAACACAAAGCCAAATGACTTGCTCCCCCAATATAGAAATTGAAGTTCTATGCAAATCCCACTGCAACAATTTGAAAATTACATCGATGAGGCAATCCTAAAAAGGGGATTAAGCTATTTCAGGAAAGGTGCGGTAAATGAAGTTGAAGAAATTTCACCAGGACAATTCGAAGCGATCGTATCGGGAAGTGAGGACTATACCGTCCATTTGGAAATTAGCGGCGGTATTATTACTGAACATTGGTGTGATTGCCCGTACGATTTGGGGCCGGTGTGCAAACACGTTGTGGCTGTCCTGTTTCACATGCAACAAGAAGAAATGGACCTCAACCAACCTCGAAAGAAGAAACCATCGGCTGGAAAACCTTCAAAAAAGAAAACCGTTGAAGAACAGGCCCGTGAATTACTTGGGAAACTTTCCCACGACGATTTAATTCAATTCACATTGGACCAATGTGTCGGCAACCCTTCCTTTCGTCAGGTTTTTATTTCGGAATTTGCCCACTTGGTTTCAGATGAATCAAAGGAAACTTATAAGCAACAGATTCGGTCATACATTGCCAGTATAGGAAAACGGAGGGGTTATATTGATTGGTCAGGAGCGGATGCAATTGGCAAATCCGTCGATCATTTACTTCTCACGGCACAAAAACACCTGGACCAATCCCACTATCAAAGCACGGTGTATATTGCCTGTGCGATTATGGAAGAAATGACACCACTTTTGCAATATGCTGATGACAGTGACGGGGCAATCGGGGGGCCGATTGAAGAAGCGTTTGATTTGTTGCACCAGGTTGTCCAGTCACAGATACCGGATAGCCTGAGGTCAGAGTTGCTGGATTATTGCCTGACTACCTTTGATAAAAATATTTACAGGGATTGGGACTGGCACCTTGGCCTGTTGGATCTGGCATCTGCCATGGTTAGAACAGAATCGGAAGGCAATAAAGTTATTGCCCGCATCGATAAGTCAAAGGCTTCGGCTTATACTTTGGAAAGGGTTCAACTGATCAAATGGGAATTACTCCTTAAGATCAAGGGAACAGAAGAAGCCGAGAGATTCCTCATTGATAATCTGGCCAATTCCCGCTTAAGAACAATTGCCATTGAAGCCGCCATCAAAGACAAAAACTACGAAAAAGCCATTGGTTTTGCTCAGGATGGTATAAAATCTGACGCGAAAGAAAAACCAGGCTTAGCTTATACTTGGTACGACTGGCTTCTGAAGATTGCCATGATACAGCATGATCCCGACCGAATCATTGAATACGCCCGGATTCTGTTTGTTAAATCAAATCACCATGGTCAGGAATATTATCAATTGTTAAAAAAAACAGTTCCACCCGATCGTTGGAAGATATTTGTTGAAGCCATCATCACCGATTTTCAAAAAGATTCCCGGGGGTACCATTTCGACGAGATCTCCGGTATATTCATCAATGAAAAATGGTGGGACCGCTTGTTTGATCTTTTAAAAACCAAGCCATCACTGCAATATATCGAGGCTTTTGAAAAGTACCTGGCCTCAGGATACGCCAATGAGCTGGTTGAATTGTATGCTAACGGCATCATTCAGCTGCTTATCAGGAGTTCAGACAGAAACCAATATCAGGAAGCCTGCAGGTACCTAAGACGTATGAAGAAGCTCGGTGGGAATGATAAATGTAACGAACTCATCAGGAAGATACGAGCAGAGTATCCCCGGCGAAGCGCCCTTTTAGATGAGTTAAGCCGGGTTTAAGCAATCAGCGATTTCTCCCTGTCAATGATAAACTATATATGCCATGAATGACTTTGAAACTATCCGTAAAGCCTGTGATACAAGCAGTAGCATTTCAAAAACCGTCATTGACGAGTTTCTGATATACTATGCTGCCGTCAAATACAAACTTGACCGCCCCATGACTGAGGTATTTTCTGCTTACAGGCATGTAACCAATGAATTTGAAAAGGAGTGGGTCAACCGTTTAAAGGCTCAGTATCTGGCCCACCAAATATTCAAGTCCGGCGGTCTGATCAGGAAAATGCTCCCTCATGCGGAATTGAAGAAGTTCAGCCCAACAGAAATTAATTTTCTGGAGCAGCATGCCAGTCACCCCTGGCGGTTCTGCTTTAGCATAATTTTAGAAAACCCTGCAAAGGATTTCTTCAAGATGGAAGATATTCTCACGGGAGAACAGTTCCTGCTGTGTTCCGCGGGAACCTCGGATATCCTCATAAACCAGCCAACAGCTCTCTGGTTCAACCTGATCAGCTTTAATGGCGCCTGCTGGCAAAGCTTTGGCCCGATTGGGGCATACAAGAGCTTCGAACCAGATGACATCTTTTTTTTCGCTACTGAGCTTGACAGGAGAATTGAAACGGAAGAAGACATTGCCCGGAACATCGAAAAGAATCCCCTGCCCTATATGATGTTATTGTCTGGGGCAAATATTCCAATTACGGTCCATAAACAGGACCAGATGGTCATGACTTATTCTGAATACCCTGTGGAAAAGGTTGACACAGTAGCTTTAAAAAAAAGTTTTACCTCGGAGTTCAGTCATGGGATTTACCGTTTGGCCTTGAAGAGATGGAGTTACCATCCACATTTTGCACAGGTATATTATGATGAGACTAAAAGAACAATTTTACTTACCGCTTCCACCGACCGTGGCTTTCTGGCATTAGTGAATGCCTTCAATCAATTTGGATACCGGTTTTCGGAAGAGGCTGAAGTTCGTGTAAACATGTCCATGCTGATCACATCAGAAAAGATCCTGAAAAAAGAGTTCAAAGTGAATAAATACGATCACCTGTTCCATATCGATACTCCACCCAAGGATAAGGAATTCATCGATAAAATGAATGTCTTTATGGGCCTGATCCTTCCGGATATTAACGCGGGACATACACCGGATATTGAAAAACTTGCTGCCAAAGCGGGCGTAGATGTTGAAACTGCCAGTGATCTGGTTAAAAATATTTTGAAAAAATTCGATAAGCTCGACCGGAGGAATGGCTAGCTGTTAACTGATCTCCTAACCTATCGGCTTTGCCCGTTAATTGCTACCATAGAACATACTGTGAGAACTTAAGTATCACAAATTCGGCAACAATCAGGCTTTATTGCCAAAATTGTGATCAAATATTACATGAACAGTCGCTAGGCACCAGCAAACGAATTGGTGTATAAGGAATTGCTTGTTGCAATGAAGCAGCAGATACGGTCGGTTCAAGCCAAAGCGGCCCTGGCTGTGAATAGCTCTTTAATTCAGCTTTGTTGGAACATGGGCAGGATGATTGCGGAAAACCAGGCTTTGTTTGAAGGCAGAAACAGTTATGTAGAGCAATTGGCCAAGGACCTGAGAAATGAATTTCCCGATATATCAGGCTTTTCCCGGGCCAACCTGTTTTTTGTGAGGAAGTTCTACAGATTTTATTCAGTCTAACAGCTTGTTAGACTGAAGGAATTCCTTTATGATGAAAATTCAGTACAACAAGTTGCTGCACTCAACGAAAGTTCGGCAGAACTGGTATTCATTTTTAGCAGCGCCCTGGAAAAATATTCGGTTAATGAAACCCGGATGCTTAATTATGCGGCAAGACGGGGGAAAAAGCAGGATCTGGCTGCGTTTATTGAACGACTATCCATTCATTCGAACGGCTTTAAAGGACTATGAGGTGACCAAGTCAGTAACTAAGTCGGGATCACAATTAAGGATAATTGATGAGCAATTGCATTAACGGAAAGCATTGATTTTCAGTCTGCAAAATATTTTTATATAAAATCCTCAAGCGAAATTCTCGACCAGATTTGTGATTTCAGTAACTAAGTCGACAAGCGCCAGTAACTAAGTCAAACAACCCAAATGCATACCTTTTCTGGTGAGATTGGATAATCTTGGCTAGTTTTACTGGCAAAAAGGAATGATAATAAGGGCTACACGGCAGTTAATGAGGTTATCCGGAATTCCAGCGGTAAAAAATACCGATGAACCCGCCTCACCTTTTCCGGGTGATTGGTATGCCAGCCCGGTGACACGATTCGATGGAAGCTATACTGCCATTCACTTTCTTCACAATCCGACCCGGATTTCAGTATTGGTTCCGGGATCTTCCCTGAATTCCGCCATACCTGTTTTGAGGGATCGGGCCACGGCGTTGCTGATGAGAAAAGGTTACGGGCGGTTGCTGTTTCAGTATGGTTTGTTAAGCCCTACGGAGTTTTATGCAACCAACAGCCGGAGTATCCTGGCCAGTATGAATCAGATGCGGTATGAAATTGATCACCACCTGTCAATGCCAGAAACCATTAAAGAAATTAATTTGAGCCGGATTGAGGATTTAGAGTTTGAAGACATCTTCAGAACAGGCAAAGAGTTGAAGGATATTACCACCCCTTCAAGAATTCTTCACGAACTCATGTCGAAGCTACCATGAAAAAGGAAAGAACCCTTAGGCTGAATAAGAACTTCCTCCCTTGTGAGGTAAATGAGAATGAGGAATTGTGCCCGAATGGGATCTTTGTTTTCAACATCTCCAGGATCATCGAGCACATCGATTCGGGTCAGCTGAATGCAGAAACTGAGGAGATTAACGTAACCGAATGGTATGGAAAGAGTTTCACCAAAAACATTATCAACGAAGATCATCTAAAAACCGTCGTTCTTAAAACACCTGTCATCCAGGCTGAAATAAGTCCCGGACGATATAACATTATCGACGGTCGGCATAGACTTGAAAAAGCATACAGGGATCAGGTCAAGACGCTAAAATCTTACAGGCTGAAAGCGGAGCAGTTAATACCCTATTTCATCGATACCCAAGGTTATCAGGCATTTGTGGGATACTGGAACGACAAACTATCTGATTTATAATTATTAAAACCGTTGTCATTTGCTGTTCCAGCATAGTCAGTCACATTTTCGAAGCCGGAAACATAAAATCCTGGTTAGAAGCACCGGCGAAAATGTGAAAGAAATGTGAAAGAAAATGTGAAAGAAAGCTTGGATAAAAGGTTCGGTGATAAGTTCGGTGACTGGTTCGGTGACTGGTTCGGTGACTGGTTCGGTGACTGGCTCGGTGACTGGTTCGGTGACTGGTTCGGTGACTGGTTCGGTGACTGGTGCGGTGAAAAACATTAAACTTTTCGTGGCAAACAACTTTTTCACCAGCCTGGAACTCGCAGAAATGATTTTGGCGACAACTCAAACTATCGAGAACTACTAAAAAATGTCGGTGTAAATGTCGGTCTTAATGTCGGTGTAAATAATGCTGAAATTGCCATTAGTGCCATAGCTCGAAATTTCTTTGATATTGATAATCAAGTGAATAAAATTGCAAGAAGCATAAAAGTGCCATAGCTGGTGCCATAGCTGGTGCCATAGCTGAGACTTTCCATGAAAACGAAATAAAGTGCTCAAAGCAATAAACTACCTAACACCCGTCCGGTAGACAAGACTAATCTTTAAAGAAGCCCCGGCGGAAACTGGGGAGAAAACTAGGGTGTAAACTAGGGAGAAGACTAGGGAGAAAAGTTCGGTGAAAAGTTCGGTGAGGTTCGGAGAGGTTCGGAGAGAGATTGGGTTTGAGAAAATAGTCGGCCTTTTCTTCCGTCACGATTAACAGGTTGGTGGTATAGCCGTGGTATATCTGATTTCCCTTTGGTTCGCGTTTCTATTGGCGACAATTAGCCAGAACTTGCATTCATCAATCAAGATCGGTGCCTAAGTAAGTGTCTAAGTAAGTGTCTAAGTCAAATGCCAGGGCAAGCAGTAACGAATTGAAGGCTAAAAGCGCATTAATTATTGATTATCTGCAACTTGCCTTCCTTCTGGAAAAGAGCCATAGTTATTTTATTGACCCAGGCGGAAGGAATCAGTGTCTAAGTTAGTGCCTAAGTCAGTGCCTAAGTTAGTGCCTAAGTCAGTCCTGGAAATTACTCATTAAACGGATTCCTACTAACGTCCTTTGTTTTGACCCTTAACCTGATTTTCCTTAACATCCGGCCTTTTTGCAAAGCGGTAAGTCTCCTCAATTTGTTTCATGGTCCTGATCCGATCAGGAAAATCTGTCTGAAGCATTTCGGCGAACTGGTCAAAATTCTCTTGTACAGCAGCTATTGTCGTCCGGCCATTCTTTAGTGAAACAAGTTGGAAGCCCAAATCATTCATGACATGGATGAAGGAGCCGATTACCCCATTCAGGTAAACTATCTCCCCGGTATCAACATTGTTAACCAGTTTCGCAATATCAATCTGCAATACCACCCCAAGTTTACACAAGGTGGAATATCTAATACTCTCAGTCTGAATAGACTTGTACAAGCTGGGCCGCGGAACCTCCATTAAAGCAGCCAGCTCGGTAAAGGACATCCCTTTACTCCTCAGTACTTCCTTAACTTCTTCTAATAGCGTCATTTGAGTATTAATTAACAGGTCCAGTAATGGATGTTGATAAATCTAAAGTAAATTTTATCTACCCTATTGCACGTTTGTAATATTTATATGACATTTGCTGCTGTCAATACCAATCGTTCTAGCTTCGAATACAAATTTAACTAATTATTCAAATCATGAAGTCATTAAAGACATTTATCAACGAAAAGGAAACACCAGTCTTCAAATTCAAGCCTGACCGGGCCTTTTACCAAGCTATCGGCATCAACCACAAACGATGGGGACTGATCTACCGGGGCGAGATTGAACCCGTTGTGAGCGAGTTGCAGCGTATCGCTGACTATTTCAAAGTCGATTTCACTGAATTAATGGACCTTAAAACTAAAAACCATGACTGATTTTGAAACAACTTTTAAGTCCATGCTCAAGGAAGCCATGGCCGAATCTGTTAAGGAACTGATGAAGGGTATGGCAGCCCCACCGGAAAAGGTTTACCCGGAATACATGAACCAAAAACTGGCATGCGAATATCTGGGGATGAACAGGAGCTATCTGTACCAGAAGGCAGCCAGGAACGAGATTCCGGTTTATAAAAATGGCAACCGGAATTTCTTCAAGAAGACCGAACTGAATGCCTGGATAGAATCAAACCGGATCAGGCCAGCTTCGGAATACAAGCCTTTACCAATCAGGAAATGAAACGCCATACCATCTCTGACAAAAACCTTCCCCATCCATGAATATTATTGACCAATTCTTTTCTTACTGGATGCCCGAATCCGGGGATAAGAAAGCGAGGCGAGTTTCCAATTTTATTGTCACAGGCCTGTACCTGATCAAGTCGAAAGATCAACCCGCAAGGATTTTAACCCTGACCAATGAGTTTAACGAGACCAAAACCATAAAGATCTCATCCAGGGATTTTGCCAGCCTGCAGAATTTCAGGGCACTGGTTGAGGGTGTCGGCAATTACAATTGGTTAGGCAACAGCGGAGACCTTCAACAGGTGAAAGAGGAAATATTTGCCAAATGCGGTGGAGTCGAAGAAATCATCCAACTCGGGTGGCAACCCGCAAGAAGGCTTTATGCTTTCTCCAATGGCGTTTTCGATGGAGTCACTTTTTCTGAAGTTGATAAAATGGGGATCGTCAAATCGGGGAATAACAGTATACTCATTCCGGCCTATTCCGAAATGTACGAAGACTCAAACCGCTACGATCCACAGAAAAGGTTCAAGCACACACCCAGGGAAATTGATATGAAAACATGGGCCGAATTGTTCGTGAACACTTTTGGATCAAAAGCTTACATCGGAATCGCCTATTTTATCGCCTGCGCTTTTCGCGATGTCATTTTCACTGAACTCCGGTACTTCCCATTACTCTTTCTATATGGTCCACCGGAATCCGGCAAGAGCCAATTCTTTGCGAGTTTCCAGAAGTTCTTCGGCCAAAAACAAACGGTCATCAACCTGGAATCAGGCAGCACCGCGGTGGGATCCATCAGGAAACTGGAACAGTTTGTAAACAGTCTGGTGATATTCAATGAATTCAAAAACAGCATCGATCCCAAACTGGTTGGTTTAATCAAAGGGATCTATGATGGCGACGGCCGGGAAACCGGCGAATATTCCAACGACAACAGAACCAAGCAAACCAAAGTCAGCTCCGGAATGATCATAGCCGGGCAGGAACTGCCGGCTCAGGAATCTGCCATGTTTACCCGGATTATTTTGTTGAGCTTCAAGAAGAAGCCATTTACGGCCAGTGAAAAAGAAACGTATGACAAGTTGCATGACTATGAGGGTGAAAACAGCGGTGGGTTAACAACCTGCCTGCTGGAAATTTTGAAGTACCGCGACTATTTTGAACAGGAATTCTCCCCAGCCTACCGGACCATTATCAAAGACCTCAAAGCGAATTATTCCTTTTCAGAGGACCGGCAGCCAAGCCATGCCGCCATCCTTTTGGCAGCATTCCAAATTATTGGATCCTATGTTGGCTTGCCGTTCTCCCTGGATGAATTAAAAGAGGAGCTGATCAGCGTTACCCGGGAGCAAATCCAGTACATGTCCACCTCCAATGAGTTATCCGTATTCTGGCAGGCGTTCGCCTACCTGAGGAATAAGCACACCCTTTTAAGCGATAATCACTATACGATTAAACCGGACGGCCCTACTCTTTGGATCCGTTTGAATACCTTTTACAGTGATTATATGGATTTCTGCAACCGGTCGAAAAAGCCGTCGCTCAATCAGCCCACCCTTCAGAACTATCTTCAGAACTCAGCAGCCTTTCTGAAAAAAGATACGGTAAGGTACGGACCCGAAACACATCACTCAATGGGTTTTGATTTGGAAAAGCTGAAAACTCAATACAACCAGGAAATAGTATATCCCTAAATAACATCTAACATTCTAACATTATGTCTTTACTATCAATATATCAACTATTTACGTGTTAGATTTTGTTAGATCATGTTAGAAATCCCAATCTAACACTTTCTAACACCTTATGGATTGATTAATAATACATTAACCCCTAATAAATCTGTTAGATCAAAATTACCCCCTTTAAAAAAAACAGCCATGCTATTTAATGCGAAAAATATCTCCATTTCTAAATACCTGATTTCCCATGGCTTCTCCCCAAAAAGAGAAAGGCCCGGCGAATCGTGGTTCTCGAGTCCGCTACGCAACGGCGATAAGAATCCATCCTTCAAGGTGGATGAATCAAAAAACCTCTGGTATGACTTTGGTTCGGGCACCGGCGGATCGATTATTGACTTGGCCATGGCCTTTCACGGTTACTCTTTCATCCAGGCAGTCACTCATCTGGAAGGGCAGGATCCATCTGGTTTTTCTTTCACCGCTAAACAGTCAGGTAAAACGGGAATGGAACTCCTGGAGGTATCTCCGATAAAATCCGGGTCATTGGTAAATTACCTGACCCTGGAAAGGAAGATCAACATGGATATTGCCAGACTATTCCTTGGCGAGGCCAGGTACAGGACCAATGGGAACGTTTACAACGCCATTTCCTTCCGAAATGACCTTGGGGGATACGAACTCAGGAACCCGATATTCAAGGGCGCAATCAGCCCCAAATACTACTCCACCCTGCCGGGCCAGACAGATGGGATTAACCTTTTCGAAGGATTCATGGATTTTCTTTCGGCATTAACCATCTACCAAACCACCGGTCTGAAATTCACCACCATTGTTTTGAATTCCGTTTCCAATGTTTCCAAGCTCCGGGACTTATCGGCGTACCAAACGATCAACCTTTTCCTGGACAATGATCAGGCCGGCCAAAAGACTTCAGAGACGATCCTGGACAGATATCCGTAGGCAGAAAACCAGTCAGCGCTGATTTTCCCAGGACAGAAGGACTTTAACGAATATCTGATCAACCATTCCACAAACACCGCTACCCATGAGTAAAGAGAACAAGTCATTCGAAAACATTCCCTGGCAGGTCATCAAAAATTACCTGGCACATTCCGAAAGCGTTGAGCTCAATGAAGAGCATAAGTATATGATTGACCGGGTATTCTCATTAGCCCGGGTTTTCGACAGGCATCCACAGCGAAAGACCGCATTGGCCTTACACCGGGCCAAGTACCCGGATATCTCACGCAACACAGCCGCGAACGATCTGGATATCGCTTTGGCGCTTAATAATTCATATCATACCTCTGACTATCCATTCTGGCACAATTGGTTGATCTCGGATTGCCTCGACCAGATACAGGCTGCAAAAGCTGCCGGAGATTTGAAAGCATGGTCAGCAGGTCACAGCATCTTTTTAAAGGCGATCGGTACCAAGCCCATACAGGAAACCGATCCCAAGCTGATTGAAAAGCACACTTTCTTACTCCAGGTCAAGCATAAGACGTTTGGACCAACCATCAATGTGGATGATTTGGATAAAATCCCAAGTAAAATCAAAGAAGAATTCGTTGCCAATCTTTACGAAGAGATCACCGACGAAGAGGCCGAGTGGATGCTAAACTCCTGACCTTGCCAGGGACGAAAGTTCCACTCCATAAACGCGAAATAGATTCCACGTATTTCGCTATTTACTCCACGAAATAATTCGTGTCGCCAGACACGAAATCAGGACTCGAAACGCGCGAAAAGTTCAAGCATTTTAACATAAATGGGTAGTACAAACAGTCCGAGATCCGGAATCGGCCTGTCATATTACCTGCATTTTCGTTCAATTTATTCGCATTTCGCCATAGGGCGGGGTCGGCTCACTGGTGTAAAAACGGGGTACCGTTTTATCATTCTCATGTCTAACTTGCTTCTTTATAACGAATTGCAGAATCAAAGTTTGACATTCGCAAAATCCAAAATTCGCCTTTTTTCGTCCACGTTTTCCGGTGGAATTCGCCTTTTCGCATGGACGTTCTTTTTTCTTTGAATGGAGGCCGTCAAAGAAAACCGAAGGGAAAAAGAAACCGGCAAAACAAGGTTATCGCTTCCTTAATTGATCAAGCTGCCAACCTCCGGTTAGGTTGCTATTGGTTAAGAATTCCATTTCCATAATTCTTGTTTTTGATGATTTTAACACCGGCTTGATTATGCATGACCGGTGAAGAAAAAATAGTCAAAACCAAAAGGTTGGGGAAAGCCCGGCAATCGTCTATGTTATAATAATATCGCACAAAGGTATTCGCAGCCCCGGAACGGTAAAGGGATTCCGGGCCGTCCAATAGCATCACTCCAGGTGATCGCCCTCCATTGCTTCGCACTCGGTCAGTTTGCGGGTACTCAAACAGACATTCGCCCTTGACCTGATCCGGTTCTTGCTCAGAATTAAGTGCTTCATTTTTAATTATTAATCAAATGAAATACGACAAATTCTCAACTCCGTGGCAGGTGAACGATTCAGCTCCTGCAAAACTCCTTCAGATCGGGAGTTCATCCCTTTCCAATTCCGAACTGATCTCGGTTGCGATCGGTATTACCGCTGATCAGGCCCGGCAGCTTCTTCAACTGGCCGGCAATGATCTTCACGCCCTGGCAAAGATGCCGGTGAGCGAAATCTCAAAGGTTGATGGCATCTCAACTGGTAAGGCTCTCCGGATTTCTGCCGTTTTCGAGATCGGCCGGCGCAGGCGTGCAACTCCGGCATCGATCCGGCCAAAAGTCAGATGCAGCCAGGATGCATTTCATATTCTCGAAGGAGTTCTGGCTGATCTTCAGCATGAGGAGTTCTGGATTGTCCTGCTGAACCGGTCAAACCAGGTGATCGAAACCGTCCGGATCAGTCAGGGAGGAATTTCCGGAACCGTTACCGATGTAAGGCTGATCCTCAATGCTGCCGTTGAAAAACTGGCCTCTGGAATTATCCTGGCCCACAACCACCCCTCTGGAAACCTCAGCCCCAGCGAAGCTGATCTCAAAATCACCAAGAAGATCAAGGACGCATCTGCTTTGCTTGACCTCTCGGTTCTGGATCACATCATCATATCTGACCATGGATATCTTTCAATGGCTGATGATAATCTGATGCCTTCCTAACCAATCGTCAATCGGGTGTGCTTGATACCCAATAAAAGTCCGAAAGGCATCGGCATTTTTATCCTGATAGCTTGAAATATCACCTTGCGGACCGGACGACAAAAGTGCATACGATTACCGGCATCAGACATTGAAATGAAGGATGCTGAATATGTGGCCCAATAAGTCTAGATTATTCCAATCAATTAAACATTAATGCATTATGGATGAATCGATTAAAATATGGAACAGGTCATTCTATCCCAGATAGTTTTCAACTTTGTATCTTGGGGGTATGGCCACCAGTCACGCTGATTTATGACAGATGTTTATTGTTTGGGGTGACAATTTCGCAATTTCTTGGTATTGAAGTTCTGAAAACGTCTAACTTTAGCAGTATGAAATGCACCAAACCTAATACAATTGTTGATTTAATAATAAGACAAATTGTTAAGTCTGACAACAGTTCACTAGGTTGGGGTTTTCGAATCAACTTGGAAGCTTCATCGTCTTTTATCATGTTTCAGGGGGGTATCTTGCTTTGTTGCCACAAGAAAGTGATAACCAATTCTATTATAGGCACTGTCTCCGAAAGTTTTCATTTCCCTTTATAGTAAATTGCCATAACAAAATATTGCATGCACAGAGAAATCATAAATAGCCTAAACAATGTTGACTTGAATAGCAATTTTGCTTATGAAAGCTTATTTGCCACTTTCTTAAAGATTGATAACCAACCTTATTACAAATTCCATTTTAACAAGGGATTAAATTATAGTTTTTACAGGTCAAGAAAAAATGAATGCTTTAGCAACTATTGCTATTTTAAAGATTTATCATATCCACCTAGTAGCAAAGTGCATGGATTTTCTAGAGCAAACAAACCGTTTCAGAACCTTTTTTATATTTCCGATAATTGGACAACTACTCTTTTAGAATTAAAACTGTTCTGGACTAAAGATTTGTTGGATGGTGAAATTTTCTGGGTCACAACAGGTAAATGGGACTTAGTTGAAGATATTAATGTTATTATTATTCCCGATTTCTCGAATAAATCAATGAATTTAATTAATAAATCCATCACAACAGAATTGACACTTCCTCAGTTAGATTTTCTCAAATTCATTAATGATAAATTCAGGGAACAACCAAATAGAAGTGGTAATGTTTATAAATTGACAAGCGCATTTTGTAATTCCATTCTCTTTGAAAATGAGAGAAATAATGACAATATTGATGGCATTTTATTTACAAGTGTTCATGGTGGTAGCGGAATAAATTTAGCTTTAAACCCACAAACGATAGATTCGGGTAAATTTAGATTAAATTCTGTCGTAAAACACCAACTACGGAAAACTATTGGCGAAAAAAACAAACCAATTATTGACAACTTTAATACACCAATTTTAGCACACGAACTTGATTATATTAATGAAAAAATTATCTGGGAAAAACAATAATTACGACAATTACCATCGGTTATATGTAACTGATTTTTTGTGGGCAATCATTTCGCTCACTGACAACTTTCTCATTGGCTATTACTTTTGCTTCCATATCCTCCCTAGAATTGTCTCCACCATCAGTCAAAATGCATTTTAAATAAACCAATACAAAATGAGTAAACTAAAAATAAAACTTGTTATTCTCGGACAATTACCAGTAGACTTGGACAAGACAAAATTGACAAAATGGAAATCTGACACATTCGAAATTAGTGGGCCAATAGATAATTATACCATAACCAATAATGCTGACGGTTTAAATTGGGAGTTTACTGACGACAATATTTTAAGTCAATTACCTGTAACTTTTGACGGAGACTTTTAATCGCAATGACACATGTGCCATTAGAAGACAATTATTATGCAAGACGATTTACTAATAATAGAATTTGCATGACTTTTTATGAAATGGCCGACATTCTAAACCTTAGCAATATTCCAATTGAAAATCTTGTTTATAGACTTCTATATTCATACTCACTTATTTACATAAGACACGGAAACAGAATTCCGCCCAAAGATGAAGTTACTTCGTTTACTCATGACGAAACAAGGGGCTGTTTGTTTGATATGAATGGAATTAAAAGTGATATAATTTATTCAACAAATAAGCCCCAAATTTGTAATTCTTGCATTCAAAGTCTTACAAATAAACGAGTTCCAATTAATCAGATTAACAAAATACAAAGTGAGTTACTTTGCATAAATAAGACTTTGTATTTCAGACTTGCAGACTTTATTAAAAAATATCCAATTTGGACAATTATTATTTCCACTTTCACGGCATTAATAATTGGCATAACAGGATCTATTTTTGCATCAATATTCTGGGAAAAAATCATCAAGTCGTGGTTAGAATAAAAGAATTACGAAGGCAAAGGAGTGTTTATTCAAGTCGGGGTTTTGTGCTTAGTAGACTGTGAATTGCTAAATCAAAGTTCTTCGTTGCGTATGAAGTTCCGTGGAAAAGCCCCTACCAAACCTTGCTTTCTCTAATTCCGATAGTTCCGAAGCGCAAGTATGCATGACAAATTAGTTTTTTATACCTCAAATTATCCGCGAAGAAAGTTCGTTCTCCGGCCTTCACAATGATTTTCTCGGCATATCCTCAGTGCCTTCCGGTATTCCAATTCCTCATTGATGATTTCCTCCAAACTGCACTCTGTGAGGATCGTATAATTTTTTAAATAAAAAACGTCATGAAAACTTACGAAAAAATCTACATCGGAAAAGGGAAAAAAGTTGCCAACCTCGACATCGTCAAGGTAACCTGTAAACTGGAAGACCTCGAGTCAATCGCTTATGAAATGGAAGGAATAAAGTATGTCTCCTTCGAGATCGCTAGAATGAAGGAAGCCGATTCTTACGGCAGAACCCATTCCGCTTTTTACAACAAAATGCACGAAACACCTGATGCTCCGAAGGCTCCGGCCAAAGGAAAAGGCAAACCGAAATCAAAGAAAATTCAGCTCCAAACTGAACTGGCTGAGCCACTCCCCTTCTGATGGGTGACACCGAAAAAAAGCCTCGCAAACGGGGCTTTTTTTATGGTCGCAATGGATCCAGCCTTGACAGATCTTCAGCAGAGGACACATCATCTATGTGTATTAAAGTATGCACTAAGGTATTCGCAGCCCCGGATAGGTAAAGGGATTCCGGGTTCAAATTCCTGAAAAGAACAAGCAAAGAAAACCTGCAAAGAAGCCTTAACCCTCCATTGCTTCGCACTCGGTCAGATAGCGGGTACCCTATCTGACATTCGCCCTTGACCGAATCCGGATCCTGCTCAGCGGGATGCGCATACTTTAAACGGTGTGCCTGGTACCCTTACAAATCCGAAAGGCATCGGTAACCATCAATGCTTCAACTATTCTCATTCGGCAATCTCAAAGTCGAAGGTTCAACAGCCATTTTCAACTTTTGCTCTTCCCGGGATTGCCCCTCTGAAAAGCTCAATCTCTGCAAACAGCCTGATAAATGCTATGCGAAAAAATCGGAAAGGCTGTTTCCCAATGTGATCCGGCACCGGAACTTCCAGGCGAAATTCTGGGAGATGTGTACTCCGGAATTATTTGTCTATGAATTGAATAAATTCTCCTACAACAAGCTGAGGTTTTCCGAATCCGGTGATTTCAGATCCCAGAAGGATGTTGATAAAGCTTCTGCGATAGCTGATCTGCTTGAAGTCCCGGTTTGGACCTATACAGCAAGGCGGGATCTGGATTTCACCAAGCTTCCGGCAAATTTTACTGTTAACGGCTCCGGGTTTATGATCGACAACCTGTTCAACGTCGTTTCGGATCCAACCGGCCTGCCGGGAGTGATCTGCAAGTCGGATTGCCGGATCTGTAATTTCTGTTCCAACAAATCCGGTTTGATTATTAACTGCAAATTCCACTGATCATGAAAAAGCAAGTCTATTTCTGCACCAGTCAACATTTTCATCCGACCCAGGACCCATTTCCGCCACTGTGTCTGGTTTGGATAGCATTTGATGGGCATTATGATAGGGTCCGCTCGAAAGTATACCAATCACACGATTTTGCTGGGATGATGAATCTGGCAAGAAATATGGCTGCAGAAAAGAACCTGAAGCTTTGCGTACTGTCGACTAATATTGAACCAGAGCTAATCTATCTGTGGACCAAATTTTCATGAAAATCCCAAGGGTGAGGCTAATCTTCACGAAAAAATAAAAAGTCACAATATTTCTCCGATATTCGAATTATGCTTAACTTGGTGGTTATGAATCCAATGAAAATGCACTTGCAAACCCACGTCTTTCAGTTCTATCGGAAAAACTTCAATAAAGGTAATTTGATGTATTCGAAATTCCTTATGCATTTCCAGGTTAAGGCTGAACAAATTGTCGTCAATCCTTTGTTGTTCAGCTTATCAAGTACAAGACCTATCTACCAAAAATAATAACAATTCAATAAGATATATAGCCATGGACTTCCTAAACAACATCTTTTGCTTTAATTCATCGAATTTTTGGTCTGCATTAAGTGCCATTTTTACTGGGATTGCTGCATTAGCCATTATACTGGCAAGAAAGCAGCTTCGATTTGATTCTTGGTTACAAGCTCAAAGTCTCTTTACAGAAGAGACTTTTCTTATCGCAAGAAAAGAAGTTTATTCTTTAAAAGGACGAGATTTCAAATTGTGGAATGATAAAGAAAAAGAATATGCAATGTTAGTATGCCGTAAAATGGATCAGTTGGCTCATCTCGTACCTTTTCTTGGTAAGAAAAGGGTACTTAAAACATGGGACAATCCCTTGGCCCAGTCATGGATGATCTTGAAAAATTTTGTTATTAATGAACGTGGTCCGAACGAAGCCAATTGGTTAGAAAAATGGATTGCTTTTGAAAAAATTGGCGAGGAAGCAGTTAAAAGAATAAAAAAATAGTTTTAGGTAATTTTAAAGTTCTGATTTAAAGCACCACAGTTTTTATCGAGAACGTTTGGTGGTGAAGGATAGCGCTTCAGCTAAGAACCGCCTTTCTACATTGAACATCCTTCAGCGAATCGCCCCCTTTTAACCGCTGCGTTTCCGGTTGCCAATGGCTTAATTCCCAAAATTATTCTGCTAAGGAATAACCTCTCTTCGTGATTCCGCAAGGATTTTCCCGGCATATCCTCATTCCCTTCAGTTTTTCGGTATTCCAGTTCCTCCTTGACAGATCAGTCTTTCGGTTGAAATCAGGCAGAAAATTTTAAAAATTAAAAGCCATGACAACCAGAGAAAACACAGCTGAAGAGATCAATTTCGAGAAAGACTTCCAGAACCACATGATCGAAATGGCAAAAGAAATCGCCGGCCTTCACAATGATTTACTTTTCTTCAAGGATGATTACAGAGTTCTCGAAAGCCTTCTTTTAGGAGTTGAAGATTCCGAACGGTGAAAGCATTAGGCACAATGCTTTAGTGGCTTTTACCCCGTTTTTTATCATCACCTATATCACGACGCTGTTGATGAGGTTGTTGATGAGGTTGTTAACATCGACACCGCGTGTATTGCGAAGAAAAATGGGAAGAAACCTTGACCGAGCTCTTGTCGATAAGACAACCATTTATCCGATCCGGAAAATTCATGTCTTTGATTTTCTCAATACACCAAAGTTAATACTACCTTCAAGGGTAGCCTTATTTCTCATTTGAATTAACCGATATGTCTTCCAAAAGAGGTAAGAATTATTAACGGACTAAGGATAGATTAAAATGGTCCTCCTACTTTTCAATGATCATGTTGAAAAAGTTTTCCTAACTTTAGATGATAAACACATTGGTTTTAATGAACATGGAAGATACGAATCAAGAGTTTTATTTTCAGTGGCATATTACTGATCGGTGTAATCTTAGATGCAACCACTGCTATCAGACGAATTATTCGAGTAGAGATGAAATCTCTCTTAATCAACTACAAACAGTAGCTTCAGGTTTATTCAGAACACTATCGAAGTGGAACAAAAAAGGAGATATTTCTATCACCGGTGGGGAACCACTTCTTCGATCTGATATATGGGATTTTGTAAACTTCTTAAATAATGCCCCCGAAATTATCTCGATTGATTTTCTTACTAACGGGACCTTAATTGATCTTAACAAAGTTGATAAAATAAAAAGCATTGCTAAAATCCGATACATCCAAATCTCCATTGATGGCGCTAATTCCCAAACCCATGATAAAATTAGAGGCACAGATAGTTTTTCAAAAACCATCAAGGGAATCCGGCTTCTAATAAAAAATGATATTGAGGTTCGGGTTATGTTTACAATCCAGAAATCTAATCTTCCCGACATTCCTGCAATGATTGATTTAGCGAATAATGAAGGGATTTCAGGTATGACATTTGAGAGAGCTGTACCTTTGGGACATGGCTCAACTTCGGAAGTCAACGATCTTAGCATTTCGGATGTTCAAACTGCATTTAATTTGATTGCAGACAGATCAGAGGATCTTAAAAAAAGAGGAACTCTTCCTAATATTCTTATGTATCGGCCAATTTGGGTATTATGTGATCCAAATATCCTCAACACAAGTTCTGATTTAAATGGATGTTATGGAGCAATTTGTTCGATTGGACTAGATGGCATTTGCATTTTACCCAATGCTGACGTTCTCCCTTGTCGACGACTTCCGATATCAATTGGCAACCTTTTATCTTCTAGTTTAGAGGAAATTTGGATTGATAATCCATTACTCGATGAAATAGCGAACAAGGAAAATCTAAAAGGAAAATGCCATGATTGCATGTTTATAAGCCGGTGCAGCGGTTGTAGAGCAATGGCATTTGCTCATAATTCTGATTATATGGCAGAGGATCCACATTGCTGGCTTGGAAATAATAAAATTTAATATAATATCTACTATGCACAAAATTGAAAATTCTGACCCCGCTCAACCAAATTCTGGAATCGGTAATAAGAGAGTACGTGCCGCAAGAAGCGAAGTAAGCTCAAATAAAGATCCAGACTATCGAAGAAAAAAACTTGAAGCTTCATTTGGGCAAAAATTTCCTATTTCATGCAGTAAATGTCACCATTGCAGATAGACCATCCCACATGAAGTATTGTGAAATCCTTAAGATAATTGAGGCAAAATGCCTGGAATTAGGTGAAAAACCTTACCGCTCATTGTTGCAATCACGGGAATTTAGTTCAGATCTCAAAAGAAGCAAAGTTTCAGAGAGCGAACTTCAATTCGATTCAGCTTTTCCTGTTGACCTTATTTCCGTTAGAAAAAATAGCTCTGGACGTAGAATAGAGTACAATTATTCACTTTTCTGGGTGTTTTCAAATCCCACTGAAGTAGCTCAAATGGAGAATAAAATCAGATTTTACCACTATTATCTATCGCGGATCGTCAAGCTAACCGAAGTTGAGACTATTATAGTTGTTACATCAGATCAAGATATTACAAATAGCGCTACGTTTTGCAAATACAATGGATTTGGGCTTTGGGTTGTTGATTCAGAGTCTATTATAATTAACATTGAACCGCTCTCTTTGAGAAGTCGGATGATTAAATTTCTTGAAGCACCATTTGAATTTGATCCGGAGTTGAAAAAATTTGGAAGTGAAGTTATCAATCAATCAAAAGATTTGGCTCTCTTCTTTGATCTTTTTGTGAGTGATGCAATTATGGCGATGACAGGAGAAAGAAGCGGGAAAAAAATATTTAGTCGGCAACTTTTGGATAAAGTGTTTGATTTAAAAAATATTTCATACAAAGACAGGCTCTCTGATATTGTTGCAGATCATCTTAAACGAAAAGAAGACGATTATAACCTTGTTGATAGCGTTTTCAGCCAGTTGTGGAAAGAAATTATTAGTTCAAAACTAGATTACTCGGGTTTATTAAAAACCTGTGAGCCGCCTTTATTTTACTTGTTTCCAAATTATTTTGGAAGGAAACCCTATAGAGATCACTATTTGCATCAATTCCAAGTTTTCCTGATTGGGCTATTAATTATAGATGGTTTCCATGACCAATTTGATCCCGAAAATACTCACCTGATAGAGAAGCAATGGTTGGTTTGTGCGTCATTTCACGACATGGCTTATCCTATTCAACTCTTTGATTCTTGGGCTCAGAGCTTTTTCAAAGATACAATTGGTATCCCAGATTTTGGAGTTACTGATATTTCCAAAGCATTTATTAATAATTCACTTTTATCAAGCACTGCGGACATAGTAAACCGTCTCTACTTCGAACATAAAGGAGAAGAATTAAAAGGGAATTGGATTAGGAATAAAAAGGACTTAATCGCTTTATTTTACGACAATATTACGAAAAGTAAACATCACAGTATAATAAGTAGTATATATTTACTAAAATACGTAGAAAACAAAGACTTAGGGGATCTTGTTGATACGGTTTTCATCCCGTCAGCTTTGGCAATATCTATCCATCACGATATTATTTGGAAGGATCTACGTGATCGTTTTGACTTTACTCATTTAGAATTTGAGAATGATAAGCTTTCTTTTTTATTACTTCTATGTGATGCACTTCAAGAGTGGTGTAGACCAGGTTCAGAACAATTCATTCTGAAATCAACCGAAGAATCCAATTTCAATCTTGAGAAGCTTGAATTCGGACATACAAGTAAAATATGCACTATTTCCTTACAAACCAATATTTATTCAATCGAGGATGATGACTTCCAAAAGAAGATTTCAGAACTGCAGGATTTAAAAGGTTTTCTTAAAGCCCCTAAAAACCACAAAATTAAAGTAATCCTTAAGGACAAAAATGGCGATACAAATACCTGTACAATATCTAGTTAGTTGGTCCTTATTAATACCCATTTATTCACCTTCCGGAGATTTTCAATGCAAACTGGAGACAAACCTTGAGTCCGGAAAAACAAAAATCAGATATAGAATTACTGTTGAATATGAAGAATCATTTAAGTAGGAACTCAGTTGGGTGAAATTTAGATTTCAATTCGAGGGATATGTTCATCAAGTACTATCATAGTTCTTTTGGTAGCAATGAGGCTATCGTCCGCGCGAGCGAACAACCCAGTAACATGTAAAAGATCTCCAGCCTGTACCTGTGCCACATCTGGATGGACCAACGGATCCAGTGGGAACAATGATATATGCTGGTTAGCTGTAATTGTACCACGATCAACATGTATTGATAATGAGAACGCTAAAGCGTTGTGGATTGGCGATGCTTTCTCATTTGCTCTACCTCTGATTGAACCTGATGAAAGGTCATTTGCCCAATTTGGATCAATGGAATTCCAGAATGCCGGACAATACAGCTGAAATGGGCACCAGCGACAATTTGTTGATGACGGAGAGGCCAAAACAACAGGATCCCGACCCTTAACAATTGAATTGTTGTATTCTTCCAGCAATCGAATGGCGTCCTCAGCTTCCTTAAGGCATTCGTTCGGTTTTAAGTCAACTTCTATCCGCGCACCACCCATTGGGAGTAGCACTCCTCTCATTGGCCACCAGCCTAGCGTTTCCCGAACAAGAAAGGCATATATTCGGAGCTGCCTGATATATGACTTTTTGATTTCCTTTTCCCCTCTCTCCTCAAAGATTTCTCCCGATTTGAAGTCCACAACTTCGTCTCTGCTCACAACATCGGGCCGTCCGACAATCCTACCATTTGATCCTGCGAAATTCCTTTCAATAAATTCAATTTTATTTGTTGAATTTTGTGCCCTAACTGTTTCCCTAGATGTTTCCTTCTTAGTGAGTTCCATTGCTCTAATGACAGCTAATGAAGCCGTTACGTAGTACCCAGGCCAAGACTCTGGCGGACCGAAACGCTTGTCCCATTGGTGAAGACGACTTCTATCATATTCTTTTTGTATAGCCTGCACCCAAAGACTTTGAACCTGCACCTCGAAGTTTTCCGCACCTAAAGATCTCGACCCTTCCAAAACAGCATGGTACGCTGTACCAAGCCAAGCCTTGGGATTCCCCATAATGTATGGCGTCGCATTATCTGCATTGGATAACCCTGCACGCAACATACACAATCTTAGTGTCTCAGCAAGCGTAGGACTCACTGTATCAAATTCTTTCAGATGAAAAATCTCCATTGCCGTAACGCTGTTGTAATCAAGATTAGTATGGCCTCCTTAGCACCTCGAATAACGATTTGAATCGAACCTGACAGCCCTCAGCTATGGCTTGAGCATAAGCTAGTGCAAGTTGTGGTCCCAGATGGTTTGGATCGCATTCCCATAAAGGATGAGTAATAATCTCCACGATGTTACCGTGGCGACCGGCTTGGAGTCCTCCTATTGTAATGTGCTGCCATCCATTCATACCAGCGTAATAGGGGCCAGCGACCGCCACATCGAGGCCCAGCCAATAAGGTACCGAGAAATCAATAGGCACATCTGGATCAAGCGCGAGTCGGGCAATATCCAGGCCAAGCCGCCAATCAAGGATCGGATGATAAGGCAGATTGCTGAAGTCGCGCAGACAATCAGGACATGATGTTTTGCATCCATTCAAACCTAATCCAGAATGCTGAGGACTCACGAGGAATTCATAAAATGTGGGCGGTTGAGGGGGCTGACCCACCACGTACCGGAGTAGGTTCTCTGCCTCTTGAGGCTGTCCCAGTAGTGAGGCATAGCCAGCTCCATTTTCCAAGCTGTCGGACAGGAATATTTGCCCGATTATGCCTCCTGAAGCGTTACGAACTACACGAAGACCCACCTTGATTTCCCATTCGTGTACATCAAGGTAGTCTGCAGCAGCACGGCGAAGCAAGAAGCCAGCTGAAAACATTGCTGAACGTACTTCTACACCCCTTGGGCCAGCAGGTGATGTTCGGATCCCGATCGGCCAATTCGCAATACCCAAGACCATGACATCGGTGATCTTTACTGATGCGAGCGCACGTTGATCGATTCCGGCTGCTATATCGATTGGTGGATTACTAACGCCTATACTCTGAAGAGCATCGCGAGTAACCCAAGTCTCCCCGTGCGAAAGTTTCTCAAAACTGAAAAGTCGGCCATTGTTGTCATTCACCACATAAATAGTCTCCTGCCCAGCCCACACTTCGAAATTGGCTCGATATTGGGAAGGTACAGGTGTTACTCCCATCTTCGGTCGTGAGGCCCGTGGTGTCCATTCAAATACTCCATCAAAGTCACGACTACTATCATACCAAGTCCGAAATCCTGCTGGCTGAGCGAGCCTGATTGTTCGGTAACCAGGATCTTGCAAAGCAGTTGCACCACATACTGCACATGAAGGCGGCGGTGGCTGTGATCCATCTACCGCTTGGCAACTTGCGCATAGTCCCACAGAAATATCAGGACCAAGTGGATTCGGCTCTTCTATGACACGGTTTCCCTGTGGGTGGTAGTTGACCACTCCAATCGCAGTATGGATAATCCCATCCTTGACAGTCTCAGCACCTGGACCAAATTGGCTAATAGCAATATCCAATTCCCGATCTATTACATCATCTGGAGGCCATGGAAAAGCATTGCGTGGACGGTCATGGAACAAAAATCTGATACGTGTTGGGAACCCGAACATTGGCAAGATGCCGGCATTAGCTAAGCGCTCACTCAGTGCGGATTGTGAATATCTTGGATCGATAGTAACTTCAGTAATGGATGGTACAAGATCGTTTCGACAGTAGTCGATAAGGGACTGCATTTGGACTTGCAATGTAGGATCTGCGTAGGTCAGTAATACATTACAGACTCGTACAATCTCTATAGTGTTTTGCTGAATCCAATTGAGGACCAGATCAGCGATAGTGATAGTGGGTAAAGCCCCCTGAGGGACCTGATTCCAGCCTGACGCGCTTCCGAACTCGCCATGAACGTTTTCACCTCCACCTCTGTCAAATAAATTAAGAGAAGCGAAGGCTTGATGCAGAATTTCCTTGGCAAGGACCCTTTTCATGATGCTCTCTCTCCTCATATCGACATATGGTTGAGGGGGTGGGTCAGAAGTGATTCTGAGTGGACGTTGGAAATAATAATCATCATGGCTTCGTCCACGGCACATTGTTAGTGCGATCGACACGCCAGATCCGCGCCTCCCTGCCCGCCCGACCCGTTGTTGATAGTTGAAACGCATAGGAGGCATATTGGCCATCATGACTGCGAGCAAGGATCCGATATCCACCCCAGCTTCCATTGTGGTAGTGACGCTCAGCAGATCAACTGGATCGACAAGTTGGTTTTCCTCTGGTGCAGGCAGGCAAAAGTCTTGAAACAGGCGCTGCCTTTTTCTCGCATCCTCCTTGTTTGTCTGGCCAGTTAGCTCTTCACAATTTAACCGGAACAAGTTGTCGGCTTGAGTTGCCAGGTAAGTGTAGTAGTCCGGAGTAAGTTGGGCACCGGTTGTGAGTTGGGCTGGACCTAAAGGGAAATAACAATCGGTACATACTCCACCTGACCGGTGCAAGTGTATTCTTCGGCATTGTGTGCACTCATAAAATAAACTTCCCGCTGACAGGAGGCAAAGTGAAGTTACTTCAAGATAGTAATGTGCAGTGTTAAGGTACCCACCAGTTGACAAATAGCCGATAACATCGTCAATGAAGGCGCCTGGGGAGATACCATTCTGTCGAGCCATCTCCGACAGGTATACCACTATATACCCAGGAGTGGAGTTCTGTGATGAACAACGGTGCGTTGACAAACGTCGGCGAGCACCAAGCAAGCGTATGGTTCCGTCAGCTCCTTCTTGAATTAAATTGGAACTGGCTGGATGAGATATTCGATCCGTGGTTGGAAGCGCGAGTCGTAGCGATTCAATACTTCGCCTTCCAGATGCAAAGATTATATCCATTAACTCAACGAATGAACCATCTTGGATTCTCCTTAAGTGATCACGTTGAGATTGGGTCAGTTGTACTTGGGGCTTGGCATTGGGCCTACTTCCGGACGGCCAGTTGTAGAGGTCACGCCAACTACCATTTCGATTCTGTGGATTCGTCCACAACGCATTCGTCCCGTATCCAGAAGGATTCATTCCTTCTGTTATTAACTGTGAAGATACATCTGCAACAATCTGAGTGACCAGGTAAGGACCATTTGCTGCTCGATGCATAATTTGTTGGGCTGCCTGCTGATACGTTAATGAAGGATTGGTTCCGAAGGGGAGTCCTGCTGTAGCTGGGTTGGCAGCCATCGCAATTATTATAGCATCGGCCGAATATTCTGTTTGGAAACCAGTCGCAGCAAGTTGTTGGTCAGAGGATAAAGCCTGCCCCACACACTGAGCAGCAAAGGCCTGAGGCCCGCTTCCTTGCCGTCCAAGCGCAGTCATGAGCGCCTGCCGTAGAGTGTCTCGGTAGTGTGAGAATCGCATCCCGGCAGAGAGTTTTGCCGCATCCTGGCGACTATCGGAAAAGACAACAAGCTTTCGTTCTGTGGAAAGAGGGGGTTGTGATAATTCACGCATCAGTGCATCAGAGAGTACCTGTGCTATTTTCTGGAACCCTGTGCGCTGGGTCCGGATAGGAGAGCGGATGACTGTTCGCTGTGACCAGTCTGCATCGCAACGCGGGCAGTGCGCGGGGTATGCCTCGCGACCAATCTCAGGTGGAGGTGGGTTTTTTCCATGAATAGCTGGAATGTAATACAGAAAACCACTGACACCCGATGGAGAGCCCCCTAAGCCTACCAAGCCATCTATTGGATCAAGATATGCTGCACGCCACGTTCTCCTGATGTTATCTTGCGTCCAATCTGTTGATGCAGGTTGAAGTGGTCTATTAGCTGGCCAGAATACCGCATAGCGGTCATAGTCACGATCAAGGAATGCCATATCTGGTGCAGCTTCCAAGTTAGGATGATCTGGACTGAGATACCACTCGTTTGGATTCCCCGTGTCCCTTCTGTACCCACCGAACAGAACCTCACCGCATGCCTCGCAGTAGAGGAGCTCAAGCACTCGGGACCCACAAGCGCATGTCAGTGTAGGTATATAGTGTATTGCTCCTGCCGGTACAGGGTATGAGCGTGGTGGCGCTTGCCTGCAATTCGGATCAGTGCAGATCCAAAGACCTTGTAGGTTCCGAAACATGAGGTGTACTCGGATGGGTAAAGGTGCAACACCAGTGCTATTTCTGGCATAAGAAACTGCTGTAAGAAGGCCTTCAACCGCCATTTGGGCTTGCTGATTGGAAGTGCCGGGGAAGATACTTTGAGCGAGTTCATTAGGCGTACGGGGAATTACCTGTTGATTCGTGGTGCAAGCCAACCTTAATGCGTCCAGGGCTCTAACATGGACTAGCGCGGCATTTATGCACTCCGCAGTATTCATACCAGTAGATTCTATTGGAGTACCGACTGCCGTATTAAGTCTATCAGTGGCTTGCGGAAGTGTGCTCATCCCGCCGATATGAATACTATGGGCAAATTGCGCGAAGGCGCTTACATATGATGCAAGCGAAACTGTGGCCTGTGTAATGGGCGGAATCACATATGTGGGCCCGCCTATCACACAAAACCGACTACGATCCCTTGCGAAAAATTGCTCCAAATATTGTAGCCCTGATATCCCAGAATCAAGAGAGGCGCTTGAAGAGATGATTCGAAGCTGATCCGATTCTGGATGGAGGCCCAAGCGATCAATCAAAACCCGGAGGAGATAAGCCACTTCCGTTCCTGGTGTTCCCCTATAAGTATGCAGTTCGTCCACAACCAGATGGAAAACGTTATCGCTTGATTGTGAAAGCCATTGTCGTGTTTGATCGAAAATCGGGTTCTCGATCGATCGCATCAACATGATATTAAGCATCGAATAGTTGGTGATCAGGATGTCTGGAGGAGCTGCTTGCATATCCCAGCGGGACCACATCTCAGCCCCGTCCAAACTCTGGAAGAACCGTTGTGCAGCATTACCCGACACGGCTTGGGCGTCTTGATGTATACTAAGTAGCTCATTTCGAAGTCGACTTATGTTGGATGGATTGCGATCACCCGAGATTGGGGTCCTTCCGGTGTACCGTCCAAAGTAAATCATGTTTCCTTGGCGATTATCTCGAAGCCAAAACCGAGCGCCGGGACTATCAAGCGCTTCGCGCAGTCGCGCAAGTTGGTCCTCCACAAGTGCATTCAAAGGGTAGAGGATCAAAGCGCGAATAGCTGCAGGACGAGTCTCATGGTATCGCTGCCCGACTCGATCAGCCCAGCGATGCCTTTGTCCCTGCATTGTGGAGTGATTCCACCAATCCCACTCATCAGAACGTTGATCCGGAGCGGTCCAGACAATCGACTCCCGAACAATAGCTGCAAGTATAGGAAGCAAAAAGCATTCTGTTTTGCCAGAGCCGGTACCAGTAGTAACCACAGCGTCTCGCCCGTTAATAACAACCTCCTCAAATACATCTCGCTGGTGCTGGTAGAGTGTCCAACTGGACGGGAACAGACCTTGGGAGATGAAGTTTGCGACGTCTGTTATTTCCCCCTGTTCCCAGTTTCTGCTGAGGATAGCTTGAGCAGCCTCACTGAAGGATTCTCCCGAAGTCCGGTAAGCTGGAATTGGTTCAATCAATGGGTAACGATAGATTCTACCGTCTTGGTCTAGGAGCTGCCGTCTCTCATTCGTGAGATCCTGATATCTTAGGTCGAATGGGCTGTCCAGATACCTGAGGTACATGTCTCTCAGGTTCTCAAATAAGCGAATCGGATTCATTTGATTTCAATTTCTTGGTTTAAAAGCTTTGAAGCTAGCCGGGCGGTCTCGAACGGTACATTGGTGTATTCAAAACGGTTGAATTTTTTATCAAATTGTGGGAGAAATCCTGAACATAATATTAGGGCTCTTTCGATTAAAAGTGGAGGCCTGCAGCTTACGGGAACGGAAAATGTAGATGATTCCTTGGTGTACCAGATCAGTCGATGAATACGCTGCTGCCGGATAACTGCATATTTCCCAACCTGAACAGGGACATTAAAGGTTTTACCTTCCCATCTAAGGAAATAAAAGTGCTGATATTTCATACGAAACCGGTAAAGACCTGTATGCCAATTGTTGATATCATGTGGTTCTAAATGGCTATTGTCTATGGGATTACGTGCTGTCCAACACAACTTGCCAGGTATGAACATCTCAATTGTCCAACCAGGTCCTTGAGGCGGTTCAGCTTGATACCAGGTTTTTGGATCATCAACTGGTGGAATCGCCGAAAGAAGTGCGTTCGGAGCTTGAACCTGTATAGCCGCACCTATCATCTGGGCAGCAACCTCGAGCGATTTGTAATCTTGTGCTAGCAACCGAATACAATCTGGCATGCCGTTTCTTTCCTGTATGTCACAAACAACACCATCAAGTAAATTAAGTCTATCGTTCAAAGCTGGAAACCGAGCACCACATAAAATTCCTCCTGCGCTGTCACGTATATTTGTAAGTGCAAGAACAGGTGGAACAACTCGCCATTCCAAGCTAGCTTTAGGATCGAATTCTACATGTGCAAGCCGCTGTAAGTTAAAGCGCACTACCTGATAAACAGGAAGATCATTAGTTGTTATTATATCTTCAGATAACTCTTTATCCGTTCCCCTTTCACCCGATTCGATGTGAAGCTCCTCCACCGCCGAGCGAAATTGGGACCATGACCCTCGCCTGCGCGCCGACATCCAGATTATTAGATTGTTGTAATTCATTTGCGATCTTTCCATATTTGGTGGGCTAGTTGTTTGTATTGAAACCAAACTACACTAATATCATTCGTTTCTGGTTGCGACTTCATACCTTTCCGGCTGGCATCCAGAATTAATCGACACCATTTTTCAGTTGAGGGATTACCCTTAAAGGCAGTTCTTCTTAGTTTATTATTCATTACGACAGGAGATTGTAATTCGCCAATAAGAAGAATACGCAATGATTTCTTATCACAATGAACCGGATTACTAGGCAAGGCCCAAACTGGAAGAAAATGAGGCGATGCGAAAAGTAAACTCCCGTGAATTCCAGACACGTTTTGGGCTATTTCATACTCACCTGGAGCTCTTCCTAGGAGTACCGGGTTTGTCTCAGGGACACAAACGAAGAAAAGGCTCTCAGGTCCTTCTGACACATACCGGACCATTGGTCCACAAATTGCGATTTTACGCCTTGAAGAGTTTAGAATTGGGAAAATATATGCATCCCATCGATTCCAGGTAGCGAAGAAAGGGACAATCGAGTACGACTTGGTTTTATCTGAACACCATATCGTGTGCGATCCAACCAAGTCCCAACCAGTTGCATTGAGGTTGCCGTCCTTTTCACAAGTAGCAATATGGCCATCAATAAGCACTTCGGATGTATGCTCAGGATCGCCATAAACACGGATTAATGGTGGGTATCCTTCAAGCCAGTTCGCATAATCAAGGCGGATTCCGCTTTCAAGGCTTATCTCAATCTTTGGAAGTGGCCTGAGTGCATTAAATATATCTACCCCTACAACTGGTGTAACTGAATTTAATGGAACTACACCGCGGAAAACAATCCACCCTGACGGTGCTCCCAAGGAACTGTCGTGGACGGCGATTGGGAAAGCACCCGTATCCTTAATTGCTTTTTCAACGTCACTCCTTATTCCATCTGTGCAGAGCACTGCATGCTCTCGGCCGAGCTCCAGGCAGGTTTGAGAGACGAATCCGCTGATATCTGAGCGATCTGCAAGCACATAGAGATTTCGGCCACTGAGAGACCAGCTGAATTGCCCACCCATATCATTCGGCGTCCATACGGTCCCATCTTGAAGTACTCTGGAAATATCATCTGGAGTAATGTCCTGATACCATTCTTCTTGCATAGCCCGGAGATCAATCTCACCATCCGGAGAAGTTATTGACAATTCTTCGGGAAGGTCGGTTACCCTCGTTGCAATAAGAGACACGCTGCAGAAACCTCCACGTTCAAACCGAAGGCGTATTTCGATGGGAAGCGAACGAATTCGTGTGCCTGCCGATCCGCTATCAGAATCACTAATTTGACGACCATTAGTATCTTTCGACTCCGGTGCACCCCTGCTCAGCCCTGAGTATCTCCTTGGTTCCTTTTCCGCAGGTGTTTTTTTTTTCCGACCTGGGAATTTGTCTAAACCTGTTATAACATCGCCTTTTTTTGAAGCAACTCCACTTTCATCAGGCACCACTGGCGCTGTTGCTGAAGGAGATTCCTCAAGTAACTCTCCTTCGCCAAGGTCGAAATCTATTTGTTCCACGGAAATATCCTGGCTATCAACGAAATTCGTGTCCATAGGCATCTTTACCTCACCACACGCACTGGGATCTAAATCATCGACTAATACCTCAAATGCTTCTGTGGAATATTCCTTCTCTTCTGAGGATATATTTTTAGCGGTTTCCTCACCTGGAATCGGAATTATGAGGTTCTCGGCAATCTCGTTTTCTTGAGGCAGGTCCTGACCCAGAGCTGTATTGTCTACATGGGGCACTTCGTGATCTTGGGCTTCTCCGGAGTCTGAGCTTTTAGTTTTTTCACCAATGTCGTATTGTAAGGTTTGCTGTGGGGCCGTTTCACTTCCCTCAGAAAGAATTGGTAAATTCTGTCCCAAGTCCGGTTCTTGTTCTGATTCGGCAGACCCATTAGTTTTCTGTACCGTCGAATGGGGAGTAAACGTTATTTCAGACTCGCTTTGGGATGGCTTTGAATTTATTAACTCATTTTCAATCGGATTTTGTGCTGAGTCTGAATTCATAGAAATACCCCCGTCTTCCTCTACCTTTTCTTTATCATATACAATAGAATTAATTCTTCGCTTCCTGTAAAAATAAACCAATGTTCCCGCACACGCTATTAATAGAAACAAGATTAAGATTTGCCCGATCATGTTTAATCCCCCACGTTTAATATGGAACTTATAATTATTGCATTTTAAAAATTGATTACGCCGGCCAAGATGACCACCCATGCAGATTCAGACAAACCACCTCGGGTCGATGTGTGGGACCTGTCTTTTTATTATCCCTCATATCAATAATATAGGTAGCTTTCTGGCTATATTTCAAAGATAGTTAATTTGTTAATCAATCTCAACCGGTTGGTTTTGTTTTCCGGAAAGCTTTTTTCTGAGCGATTCTCCCTGCAATTCCATGCGTCGTCCAATGTAAACGATCCTGTCCAGAAAATCGGCCACGGTTTGCCCACCGATGATGTCCTACCACTCTGCCACCCGTACCAGGGAGAAGATGACCGAAGAGTGCTTGCCTTGACGTTATTCTTCGACATCCCGACGATGTGCCCGATCGTTTTAAACCCCGCTCCGCTTTGCCTCAGACCTATCATTAGTATGAGTGCACACATTATAATTGGTTTAGCTGACATCTTGATCTGATTAAAATTTGCGCTGCAAATCAAACCAATTTAAACCGATGGCCTTGGGGGGGTCAACATTGCGAAACCGAGGGTCAGCTTGCGCGAAATGGGGGATCACCATCACCAAATGAAATATACCGTTGAATCTGTTTGGCTTTAACATCCATCTTCTTATCTTGGTAAAATGATGGATGTTTTTACTCAGGAGAAGCGTAGCGAAGTTATGAGCAGGATTCGTGGCAAGAACACGAAACCAGAATTGATTGTTAGAAAATTTCTTTTTGCGAAAGGTTTTAGGTATAGGATTCACCAAAAAGGCCTGCCCGGTCAACCGGATATAGTTTTAAAAAAGTATCGGACTGTTATTTTAATACATGGCTGTTTCTGGCATGGTCACGAAAATTGCAAACTTTTTGTAATTCCCAAGACAAGAACTCTATGGTGGATTGACAAAATATCCCGTAATAAGCTTAAAGACGAAACCAAAGCGAATGAACTTAAAAACTTGGGATGGAAGGTTTTGGTCGTCTGGGAATGTGCTTTAAAACAGAAACTTGCAAAGGAAACCTTATCCAAGCTACATAAGGAATTGTTAGAGGTAAGTTGAGAGTTTTACCCGAGATCTGCCACAAAATGATCATGCATTCGAAGCCTCAAGTTATTTAGTATATTGGGAATTTAGCCAATATCCGGTAAATGGACCAAGTACTTTTGAGCTTGTTTTGGAAATTTTTTTAACAACCAATATAATACCTCCAACTGGTCGTTTCCGGGAGCTCTTCTCACTTGGGCAATTAACTTAATAGCATCAGGTCGGTTAAGAGTCAAATTTGAGGCTCCTTCGTTGCAAACTGAACAAATGGCTCTAAGGTTGTTTGGTGAATCATCACCTCCCATAGACTTGTCGATGATATGACCAATATGTAATCTGGTTTTTCTTCCATTGTCATAAGGATGCGGCTCTCCCGCTGCTGCTCCGCACATTTGGCAAGTAAAGCCATTCCTATCCAGGACAAATGATCTGGTTTCCTTAGATATACCTCTATCAAATGCAGGTAGCATCTTAAGATCAAGCAAGCAGTATTGTCCGGGTTTTAGATCGCTTCTGTCGTGATTGGTTACAATATTTAAGCCTTCTTCATTTTTTAATTCTCTAACCCTTCTTCCCCACTCACTTGCTCCGGCAACCTCTCTTAATATGTTTGAGTCCAAAACTTCCCCTACATGATCAATGAAATAATCCTTGAGTTTTGCTTTTGAACCTTTTCCTTTAGGTGCTTTTTTTGCCATGTTTCAGTGCTTTAATAATTGATTTGCCGACAGCTTTTGCCACTGGAGGAGGAAATGCATTTCCGACTTGTCTATATGCTGGCGTCTTTTTTCCCACAAAAGTCCAGTCAAGCGGAAATCCTTGAATTAAGGCCGTCATTTTCAATGTTAATTTAGGATTTCCATTATAACCATTCATTGGAGGGTTATTAGCTAATCCACTCCCATCAACGCCTAAGGAACCCCAAGCAATTCTCGCCCTTGTTGGCCCCAAATCGGCACCACCATGTTTTTTAGAGCCTCCGACCAATGTGGGTGCGATTTTATTTGCCCTTTCTTTCCATTGGTTTACTCCTTCCCAACCCAGCTCAGCCATTTCCTTAAATAAAAGTTGTCCAATTGTTTGCGGAGAATTTTTGTTTTTTTGTGGCCATTCAAAGAAATGGAAATACTCTGGTTTAAGTGCTACTAAAATCGCCCGGGGTCTTAATTGCGATACTCCGTAATCTGAAGCATATAAAAGTTGCCAATCGCAACAATAACCCATTTCATTAAGTTGGCTAATAATGTTTTGCCGATAGTCGTCAAACTTTGATTCAAGCAATCCTTTTACATTTTCAAGTAATATCGCTTTCGGGTCACATTCCTTAATCAGTCTTAAAGCCACTGGGAAAAGGTCTCTGTCATCCAATTCTCCATGTTGCCTTCCGGCAACTGAAAAAGGAGGGCAAGGCACTCCACCAGCAAATAAATCAACAAGTCCTTTAAATTTGGTCGTATCAATTTTCTTGACATCATCTTGAATAACATTCCACTTTGGCCTGTTTAATTTTAAAGTCTGACATGCCATAGGCTCTATTTCAATTAAGGCAATATGTTCAAAACCAGCCTGCTCAAGACCAAGTGCCTGCCCACCAGCACCAGCACAAATTTCAATTGACTTGATTTTTCCCATATCTCTTTTTACCTTCAAAGATAGATATTCTCCATGTCCATCTCACCAACCATTCATAACAATACCTTAAAAGTTTTGGATCGTAAAATATTTCTCAGCATAGCAGAAAAGGAAGAATATCAATTGTCCCGAACAGCTTGATTGGGACCAGGGGTTAAAGATATTCTATTGAGATCAGCGCAGTCCTATCTTATTAAATCGGTATATCTGTATCCGAGTTAAGGATACAATGGTAAGTAAAATAGTCTCAATCAATACATGGTACCTGTCACATATAGTAAATCCACTGTATCAATTACTGTATCAACCCAACAAAAAACGACTTACCGCAAACCGCTGTAAGTCGTTGATTTTCACCCGTGAGACATACTGGATTCGAACCAGTGACCTCTTGCCTGTCAAGCAAGCGCTCTAAACCAGCTGAGCTAATATCTCGGCGAGGGGCAAAGATAACAATTTTGACAATCCCCAAAACAAGCCTATATGGATTTTTGCTAACTTGCGCACCTAAATACATTGCTATGAACCGAATTGCTTTATTTTTAACTGTATTGCTAACAATCAGCACTATGACCGAATTGCAAGCCCAATCGACCAAGGTTAAAATGAAAACCTCCATGGGGAATGTCACCCTCATGCTTTATGATGATACCCCGATCCACCGCGATAACTTTATTAAACTGGTGAACGAGAAGTTCTATGATGGAATCCTTTTCCACCGCGTGATCCCCGGGTTCATGATCCAGGGCGGCGACCCCACCAGCCGGGTGACCAACCCCGGACCGCAGCTCGGTACCATCCCCGCTGAATTCCGTCCGAACCACTGGCACAAAAAAGGCGCACTCGCTGCCGCACGCACCGGCGGACCGGGAAACCCCCAATTGGCTTCCTCCGGATCACAGTTCTATATCGTTGTGGGAAAACCCAGTACGGTAGCCGAACTCAACCAGCTGGAACAAACCGGCAACCATCCGAAATTCACCGAGGAACAAACTAAAGTCTATACCACCACCGGTGGTACCCCTTTTCTCGATTATACCTATACCGTTTACGGTGAAGTGACCGAAGGCCTCGATATCGTCGAAAAAATCTCCCTCGTTCCCTGCACCGCCACGAAGCCAATCACGGACGTGAAGATTCTTTCAGTGGAGATTATCAAGAAGTGACACGCAATAAATTACCTACGGAGAAGTGTCATCCCCGCGAAGGCGGGGACCCCGTCACGCTAGCAGAATGCTGGCGCGGGGACCCCGTCAAACTGCTCCGGGTAATCTGACAAAATTTAGCAAAAACGATGATTGACAAGATTAAGCGGCTCCTGGCGGAAGTCGAGGCCTTTAGCTCAGATGACGCGGCCAAAACGGAAGAATTCCGTGTGCACCTGTTTGGTAAGCGAGGCGAAATCACTCAGCTTTTCGAAAAGTTCAAGGAGGTGCCGGCAGAGGAAAAACGGGCATTCGGACAAGAGCTGAATGTGCTGAAAACTCTGGCAACGAATAAGTTGAAGGAGCTGCATGAGAAACTGAAAAAGTCGGCCACGGTGGACCGCAGCCTCGACCTTACCCTCCCCGGCGATCCGATGCCGCTGGGATCGCGTCACCCGGTGTCGCTCGTGAGAAATGAGATCATCGATATTTTCAGCCGGCTGGGATTCACCATCTCCACCGGACCGGAAATCGAGGACGACTGGCATGTTTTTTCAGCCCTCAACTTCCCGCCCGAACACCCGGCCCGCGATATGCAGGATACCTTCTTTATCGAGCAGGATCCGGATATCCTCCTGCGCACCCATACCTCATCGGTGCAGGTGCGGGTGATGGAAAAACAGAAACCCCCGATCCGCACGATCAGTCCGGGACGGGTGTTCCGCAATGAAGCCATCTCGGCCCGCTCACACTGCATCTTCCATCAGGTGGAAGGTCTCTATATCGACCGGAACGTGTCGTTCGCCGATCTGAAACAAACGTTGCTTTTCTTCTCGAAAGAGATGTTCGGAAAAAATACCCGCATCCGCCTCCGCCCTTCTTTCTTCCCTTTCACCGAACCATCGGCTGAAATGGACGTATCGTGCACCCTCTGCGGCGGAAAAGGCTGCAACATGTGCAAATACACCGGCTGGTTAGAGATTCTGGGCTGCGGCATGGTCGACCCGAACGTCCTCGACAACGTCGGCATCGACAGCCAGGATTTTACGGGATTCGCTTTCGGGATGGGGATCGAACGTATCGCCCTCCTCAAATTCGGGATTAAGGACATACGGCTGCTCTTTGAGAATGATGTGCGGTTTCTCAGGCAGTTCAGCAGCGCGTTGTAAATATGCTCGCTGCGCTCGCTAACTATGCTCGGCTAACGCCTCGCTAATTATGCGCTTCGCGCTAATTGAGCGCCCTGTCTGGCGCTAAAGAATTCACTCAGTGCATAATTAGCGCCCATTAGGGCGCCCATTTAGCGAGCGCAGCGAGCATAATTAGCGACGCGAAGCAGAGCATAATTAGCGAGGCGTCAGCCGAGCATAATTACCGAATAAGAATTTCGAACGTTATCTTCACCGCTCCCTTAAGCGTGGCTGCAACCCCGCAGTACTTCTCCTGCGACAAGTCAATGGCTTTCTGCAGCTTTTCGGCATCCAGGTCCTTGCCTTTAAATTCATAGATCAGGTGGATGGATTCGTAGTGCATGGGGTGCTCTTCGGTGACCTGGCCCGACAGGTGAATCTCAAGTGACTCCACTTCCTGGCGCATCTTGCGTGCGAGGGAGATGACATCCATTCCGGTGCAGCCCCCCAGCGAGGCCATCAGGAGCGGCTTCGGGGTGGGTCCCTGGTTCTGTCCGCCCGAGGCCGGCAGCGCATCCATCATGATCTTATACCCCTCAACCTGAGCTTCAAAGGCCATATTGCCTTTCCATACCACTGAAATCTTCTTTTCCATATCCTGTTTTTCCTGAAATATACGACGTTTTTCCTGAAACGAAGATCATATTTATTAAGCTACATATTTATAATCTGCGTATCTAATTTTTTTATATTTGCGGGAATGAAAAGCATCCCACATGTTCCGATTTGTGATGAGTGCATCATCAAGGGTCATTCGATCTTCAAGGACCTGACCCCGGACCAGCTTGATTCCGTCCATTATGGAAAAGGTTGCAGCCTGTATAAGCGCGGCAACATCATCTACCATGAGGGCCACCGCATCAATGGTTTTTACTGCGTTCAGGCCGGTATCGTAAAAATTTACAAAACCGGAATCGACGGCAAGGAACAGATCATCCGCTTTGCGAAAGTCGGGGATATCATCGGTTTCCGTTCCGTGCTGAGCAAGGAACTGGCCTGCACCACGGCCAAAGTAATCGAGGATTCGGTACTCTGCTTCATACCCTCGGAAAACCTGTTCCAGCTGGTCAGGGAAAATGCCGCCTTTTCCATGCTGCTCATGCAGCTCACCTGCCGCGAGCTCGGCGAAGCCAATAATTTCATTACCGATATCGCACAGAAAACCGTGAGGGAACGGCTGGCCGAAATCCTGCTGATATTGATGGATACCTTTGCCATGGATAATGAAAAGGTCCTCCAGATATCCCTGACGCGGGAGGAAATGGCCAATATGGTGGGAACTGCCACCGAATCGGTTATCCGCCTCCTCAGTGAATTCAAGCTGGATGGACTGATCGATCTCCACGGCCGGAAAATCAGTCTGCTCGATGTCCCCGGCCTCCGGAAAATCGCCAATATGTAACCTCACATGTTCGATAACCTGGAAATTCTCGATTCGATCCGCCTGAATTTCAGTCCCGCCAGTTTAGTCATTATGAATCTGACCATCGGATTCATCATGTTTGGAATCGCCCTCGACCTCCATCTGAACCAGTTCCGCGAGATCATCCGTGAGCCTAAATCATTGATTACCGGACTGATATCCCAATTTATACTCTTACCGGCCGTTACTTTCCTGTTGGTCAAAATCATCAATCCCTCCCCGGCCGTAGCCCTCGGGATGATCCTCGTTGCTGCCTGTCCGGGCGGCATGGTCAGCAATTTCATCTCCTCGCTCGCCAAAGCCAATGTTGCGCTTTCGATCAGCATGACCGCCCTCTCCACGATCCTGGCCATCCTCCTTACACCGCTCAATTTCGCCCTCTGGGGATCCTTGTATATCAAATCCTCTCCGCTGCTCCGGCCGCTCGAAATCGACCCGATACAGATGTTCGTCACGGTAATCATCCTGATGGGTATCCCAATTGCCCTGGGTCTGCTTTTCACGCATTATTTTCCCGACCAGGCAAAGAAAATCCTCAAGCCGATCCGGATATTTTCCTTCCTGGCTTTCATCGGTTTGATCCTCATGGCGTTTGCCAATAATTTCGATCATTTCCTGAACTACGTACCCCCGGTTTTCGTCATCGTTCTCATTCATAATTCGTTGGGATTATTTACCGGCTGGACGTTCGCCCGGATCATGAAGAGGCCGCTCAAAGATATCCGCTCCATTTCCATCGAAACCGGTGTGCAGAATTCCGCCCTTGGACTCATCCTGATATTCAATCCTAAAATATTTCCGCCAGATCTTGATCTCGGGGGGATGGCCTTTATCGCCGCCTGGTGGGGGATCTGGCATATTTTATCGGGACTGATCCTGGCCGGGATATGGTCGCAGCGGCCGGTGCCCCAAGTTACCTGATACCCTAAACTTCCTGACATGAAAAAAGTTGAACATTTCTCGATTGGATACTATATAGCCCGGCTATGGATCAATTTCAGTTTTAAGCATGTCTTTTACCGGCGCACCGAAATCCGCGGCAGGCACAAGTTCCGTCCGAACGACCCGCTCCTGTTTGCACCGAATCATCAGAATGCATTGATGGATGCGCTGGTTTTCGTGACCACCCTCCCCCAGGAGCCTATCTTCCTGGCACGGGCCGATATCTTCAAAAGTAAAATCGTCACCCGGTTCCTGAATTTCATCAAGATGATGCCGGTATACCGCATCCGCGACGGGTTCGAAAACCTCCAGAAAAATCAGGAGGTCTTTGACCGCTGCACCGAGATCCTGCGCTCCGGACATTCCCTGTGCCTCTTCCCCGAAGGCGATCATAATGATAAACGATTTTTCAGGCCTTTGAAGAAAGGATTGGCCCGCATCGCTTTTGAAGCGGAAGATAAGTGTGATTTTAAACTGGGATTGAAAATCGTTCCCTGCGGCATCGATTATTCCAGTTATGAGAACGTAAGGGGACGACTCACGGTGAGCTATGCCGATCCGATCACCATCACCGACCTGAAGGATGTGTACCGCACCGATCCCCAGAAAGCCCTGAAGGAGCTCAATAACCGCATTCGCATCCACATTAAGCCGCACATGATCGAGATCCCCTGGGAGGAGATCTATTTCATGGTGATGGACCTGAGGGTGATTTACGGCAAAAGGTTCCGCAAGCTGAAGAACCTGCCCGGACGCACCCTGTTCAATAAATTCGACGCCGACAAGGAGATGATCAATATCATCGGGGAGTGGCATGAACAACAACCCGAACAGACGGCAGCCCTCAACGATCAGGTGATGGAATACTGGAAGCTCCTGAAGAAATACAATTTCCGCGACCATACCCCGGAAAACGCCCCGTACAGCCTACACCGGCTCATCTGGAACACGTTCATCCTGGGTGTCGGCTTCCCGCTGCACCTCTATTCGCTGATCAATAATTACCATCTTTTCCGCGTTCCTGCCTGGCTGGCGCGCACCCTTTTTAAGGATCCGCAGTTCCGGGCCACCGGCGCTTATGTGATCAGCATGGCGGTGATGATGCCGCTCTGCTACGGATTGCAGACCCTGATCGTCGGCCTCATATTCAAAACCTGGTGGATCTGGCTCTCTTATTTCTTAACTCTTCTGCCTTCTGCCCTCTACATGATCCATTACATGTTCGAAAACCGCAAATGGTTTTCTCGACTGCGCTTCACCCGCATGCTCCTCAAAAAAGATCCGGATGCGCTGAGGATGATCGAGCTGAGGAGGGAGATTTTGAGGAAGATGGACCAATTAATGAAGTGAGAGATTCGAAGACCAATTCTGAATTCTGAAATTCCAGATTCAAGTATTTAGAAGTGCTCCGCGCAACCCTCCCTACTCCTTTACTACCTTCACTACTTTCCGGTCTTTCCCATTGCTCACCGCCACCAGGTAAATGCCGGCCGGCAAACCGCTCATGTCAACCTCAACATGGCCGCCCGATGCCGGTCTTTCGGTCTTTAAGGTCTTTCCGTCTAAAGTGAGCAAAGAGATCAGCAGGTCATTCTGATCCATATTTCCAACCGAGATGTTAAGTCTTTCTTTACAGGGATTCGGATAAACCGATACCTCCAGTGAAGCGGCTCCGGCAAGAAGTTCTTCCAATCCGTTATATGTGGCGATCTTGAAATCCCAGATGCCCCGTCCATACGTGCCGAACCGGGCCGTGCGCAAAGCGGATACATAATCAACCGACCACCAGGTCTGCTGCGGTGCCGAGAGCCCCGACAGGTTGTACCACTGCCTTTTGGTATCAATATAGACCCAAGGTCCGACTTCGGAAGCGGCAAAAAGCAAGGTGCCATCCTCATTGCAGGTCATTTCGAATATAAGGGTGTTTTTAAGGCCTGTCGACATTGGCTGGAAGGATTCCCCTCCGTCGTGAGATACCCACACTGCTGCGCCTGAATAGCCGCTTCCGGCCAGCCAGATCGTGTTGATGTCACGGGGCGAGGGAACAATGCTGTTGCCGTAAAAATAATGGCTTCCCGGACCGCGGTTCGTCGACTGGGTAAAAGTCGTGCCTCGGTCGGTGGAGGTGAAAAACTTGCCCGCCGAATTCAGAACGTATCTATAGTCTTTATTGATAGTCGAATACGCCATCGAGGCAATGCGCACATTGGGATCACCATTACTGAAATCGGTGGGGAGCTCGGTGGCCTTGATCGAACTCACCTGATAATCGAGATACCAGAGGTGGGCCCCGGTAGTGGAGGTTCCTCCGGCTAAATATACCCGGTTGGGGAAGTACGGATCGGCCAGGAGCGGCGGCATCCAGAACTGGTTTTTCATCTTCATTTCGTCAAATCCCAGCGTGGCCATCGCATCGTTGGCGGCTGCCTGCGGATAATACATGGCGAAGCCCGGATACACTGTCCACAGGCTGATGCCGCCGTCGCCCGACACGATGTGCCCGTAATCCCCGCTGATGGTCTGGGTGAAATTCACGATCCCGTCCGTTACGGTCCGGGTTTTCTGAAATCCCTGGTCCTGCGCCCCGGCATAGATATTCTCGGTCAGGGTGCGGTGGGTATAAGTGGAATAATACTGGCTGACATTCAATCCTTTAAGCGACACATTATGAACAGTCTGCAACTGGTCGGCCGACATAAAGGTTCCCCCGTCGGTACTGATAAATGCCAGATCGGTCCCGTCGGGCTTTTTAAAGAATTCAACTTCGGGGATATCGGCATGGAGCTTGTGTTCCATATCCCCGTAATACTCACCCCAGCTGTTCACCTCGCGCCAGGTCACCCCGCCATCGAGGCTGACATCGGTATTGATCCCCCCGAATGCCAGAACATTGGGATCAGTGGACGATACCCCGAAACTGTTCGACATGAACGGTCCCTGGTCACGGGTGCCACGGTAAGTCCAGGAGGTGCCGCCGGGTGCAGATCCGTAAAAATGGGTCGCTTTTTCGCGGCGGTACATCACATACAACTGCGAAACCGATGCGGTGGTATTTCCGGCCAGCTGAACTTGCTGGATTTCACTCACAGCAAAACTCAGGTTCACATCCGTGATCTTTTTCCAGGCGGTGGAGTCCTGCAGGCTGAACACCTCGTTCCGGTCGATCAGGTAAACCGAATCGTTCGCGTATCGGCTGGTCCAGATATCCGATTTATTGGTACCGGTGCTCCTGACGATGCGGGTAAAATGACTGCCGAGATCTTTCGATCGGAACAGGTACAGATAGGGTGATTTATAAGCCAGAATGTAGAGAGTCCCGTCGGCCTGACTCAGCGACCGGATGAGATCGTAGCCGTTGGAATAGGTCGACAGCCCGTCGCCTGCCAGCCAGGTGACGCCCATATCATCGGAATAATTCATCTTCACCCGGTCGCTGGAAGCCAGTATTCTGGTGCCACCCGTACTGTTTGGCAGAGCGCGGATAAACTGTATGTTGGCGATCCGGAAGGGATCCGAAAGGGTCACCCAGTTTTTGCCGTCGATGGTGCCTGACCAGATCTGGCCGCCATCGGAGGCCGCGTACAGCTTGTTGTTAACAAAATCAGCATCTACACAGTGAATTCGTCCTGAGAGGTTATCGCTGCCTTTTTCAATCCACTGTCCGGTTAAAGCACCGTCGCCGATGCTTTCTATGACCGAACTTTTCAGCCCGTTCCTGGCTGCTTCCTGCAGGGCAGGCAGACGCTCCCGGTACATTTCCTGGCGGCTTTGCTCGTCCATTTCCTTCCAGTCGACCCCAGGGGCGGTACGGTGCATGGCATTGATCCATTCCTGCCGCTTGATATGGTTGTCCGACTCTTTGTCTTTTGATACAATTTCGGTAGGCAGCGGCCGGTTCACCGGCACCGGTCTTGTCATCAACCATCCCCCGATTCCTGCCCCACCCGCCAGCAGCACCACCGCCGCCAAAATTCTTTTGATATTCATTATGTCCTAATAAAAATTTTCAAAACTAATTATTTGATTTGTTTATATGATTAAAAAATCCGCGCTAATCCGCGCTCCCGAAGGGATCCGCGTCATCCGCGTGCCATTCTTGTTTCAGAACAACCTCGACTTCGATTCCCCCGGAACCTTCCCGAGATGTATATAGGCTTTCTCGGTAGCCTCCCGTCCCCTCGGTGTCCGCTTCAGATAGCCCTCCTGGATCAGGAATGGTTCATACACTTCCTCAATGGTTCCCGGCTCCTCGCCCACCGATACCGCAATGGTCCCCAAACCCACCGGTCCCCCGTTGAACTTGTTGACCAGGGTGTTCAGGATGCGGTTATCCATCTCATCAAGACCGTTGGCGTCGATGTTCAGCGCCGTGAGGGCATGACGGGTGATTTCGATATCGATGCTGCCGGTACCCTGCACCTGGGCAAAATCGCGAACCCGCCGAAGCAGGGCATTGGCGATCCTCGGTGTTCCCCTGCTCCGCGTGGCAATCTCCACGGAAGCCTCTTCCGAAATGGCCACATTCAATATTTTGGATGAACGTTTGACTATCCGGTTAAGGACCTCCTTGCTGTAATATTCCAGATAACAGGTGATGCCGAACCGTGCGCGCAACGGACTGGTTAACAATCCTGAACGCGTGGTGGCACCAATCAGGGTAAAAGGGTTAAGGTCGATCTGTATCGACCGCGCTCCCGGACCCCGGTCGATCATGATGTCGATCCGGTAATCTTCCATGGCCGAATAGAGGTACTCTTCAACCACCGGGCTCAACCGGTGTATCTCATCAATAAACAGCACATCGCCTTTCTCCAGCGAAGTGAGCAGGCCGGCCAGGTCGCCGGGTTTGTCGAGCACCGGTCCGGAGGTCATTTTCATGCCCACATGCAGCTCCTTCGAGATGATGTGCGACAGGGTTGTTTTTCCCAGTCCCGGAGGACCGTGCAGCAAAACATGGTCGAGGGCTTCACCGCGCATCGCGGCAGCCTGCACAAAAACACGCAGGTTGTGAATCACTTTCTCCTGACCGGAAAAATCCGAAAACTCAATGGGCCTCAGCTGCCGCTCAATTTCCTGATCCTCTTCACGCCCGACCGGATCCCTGAAATCATAGGGTTCAGACATATCTACTATTTGATTATCCCCAGACTCCGGAAAGAGTGCGCCAGCAATTCCATATTTAGGGGTTTGGCCAGGTAATCGTCCATGCCGTAGGATAGGCAACGTTCCCGGTCCGCATTAAAAGTATTTGCCGTTAAGGCAATAATTGGTACACGCAGATTATTGATCTGCTCAAAAATCCTGATCTGACGGGTGGCTTCCAGACCGTCCATAACAGGCATCATGATGTCCATAATGATGAGCGAATATTTGTGTGGATCAGCCTGGTACTTTTCAACAGCCTCCAAACCGTTACCAGCCAGCTCAATAGGCAAGCCAAACCTTCGCAGGCTTGATTCCATAAGCCGTTGATTCAGCTTATTATCCTCAACCAGCATGATAGTCTTACCCGTGTTTTCCATAATGTGATCCAGACACCTTTGTGTAAATTTAGATAAAAATACTATATACTAAACTTACTGATAATCTTTTTGATGAATTAATCCTTCGTATCTTCCTCCAGATTAACCCGGATCCCGTTGATTTTTACCAGGATATCGTTGGCATAAACATAAGATATCACCACATTTCCCTCGGGGTCAAATACCCACCAGGTCTTATCTTTCTGCCCCATCCGGTAGTATTGCTCTTCCTTGATTTTTCCGGTTTCATAATACAGTTTATGTTTGCCGTTCGGCGATTCCTGTACAAAACCACCATCAAACTTCAACTTTCCGTCGCCGTAAAATTCCTGCCATATCCCGTCTTTTAACCCGTTTTTATAGGATCCCTTTTCCGTGATGAGTCCGGTCTGATAAAACCAGGCTCCTTCCTCCAATCCTTCAATGTACTCCCCTTTTGCAATGACAAGGTTGTTTTCGTCATATTCGGTCGACAACCCGTCTTCCTTGCCCCGCAAATAACTTTCCTCCCTTCGGAGAGCACCGTTGGGATAATACCAGGTCCATAAACCATCTTCCAACCCGTTGACATAATTTCCCTGCTGCTCGAGCTTACCCTCTGGAAAATAGAATTTCCAGATTCCAGAACGCTTGTCATTCTTATAGTTACCCTCCAGCCTGACATTTCCTCCGGGATAATAAAAGCGCCAGAATTCCTCCTTGATGCCTTTGTCGTTTGTCACCCCGTCGGAGATCACCTGACCGCTGTTGTTGTACTCCTCAATCTTGACTTTCGTTTTATCGGGCAGATACTTCCGGTGCGTCCCCACCGGAATGTTGTTCAGGTAACTCCCGCTGGCCACGAGGTTTCCCAGACTGTCAAACTGGTTTTTCACTTCCGCAATGATCTCGTCGGTGGAGTTGTTTTCCACCAGCTTGCCGTTCTCGTAGAAGTTAGAAACCATCATTTTTCCGGCCTGGTTGTACTCGCGGTAATATCCGTTCAGCTCTCCGTTTTTATAGTTTTCCTCGGTCCGGATATTGTCATTATCGAAATATTCGCGCCACCCTCCCTGTTTTAACCCTTTGCCATCGGTCTGATTGATGAACTCGCGATCGATCAGAAAATCATTGTGATATTTATAAACAACCTGCACAATTCCGTTGGCAAACTCGCGGGTTAACCCTTGTTTCTTACCATCTTTGTAACGTACTATCCGGCTAATTTCACCTTTACTGTTGTAATAAGTGGATAGCCCCTGTTTCTGGTTATCCAGAAAGAGTTCTTTGAATAATGGAACGGCTGTTTGTTTGTTATTTTGATTAATTATTTGATATTTAATATGATAACCGCTTCTTTTACCATCCAGATAATTGATTTCATCGGTTATGAAACCTTGCTCGTCATAAAATTTCCAGAGTGAATCGAGCTGAAAGTTTCTCCGGTTGCCTTCTGATTTTATTTTACCGTTGATATGATAGGATATCCACTTTCCGTCGGGTTTGCCGTCACGGATCATTCCTTCGCTGGAGAGCTGCTTATTGCCATAATAAAGTTTATTGTACCCGTCCTTGAGTGATTCCTGGCCATTCAGACCATGGCTGATCAGAATGAAGAGCAAGGTCAATCCGGCAACCCCGGCTTTCTTTATTATTATCATTATTCTTTTATATATAAATCTGATGATGATAATACTATCCTGTTAATACTGTTGATAACCCGGCTATCAATATTAACGCCGGATTACAAAGAACAAAGTAACAACTTATCAACAACACAAAAATAGAGAAAGAGTTAAATTACAGCAGGATGTTTCGGAAATTAACAGGCTGTTGATTTCTATGAAAAATAGTGGACTGCTTATTCAACTGTGAAAAACCCGGTTAATTAAATTTTGCATCTGATGAAATATTTTTCTTGTTTTTATTGCAGACTTTTTTATATCCGGGTCGAATGATTTTTCCTATGGGGATAGCCGTGAAGTTTTGTACCAGATATCAAATAGTATTGTTAATAACCTTTATTATTTTTTATCGTTTGATACTATGATCTTTAGGTGAATCAGATGAATGCAGGGTGACCAATCTGACTCATCCTTTTTATAAATTTGTGCTGATAATGAGACGATTTTGAGGTGCGGTTAAAAAAATAGGTGAATTGTGGAAAAAAAAATGTTTGAAATGATTGGTTTGGCATCAGACCATGCAGGATTCAAAATGAAAGAATTTGTAAAAACCTGGTTAATCGATGAGGGTTACAAGGTTACGGATTTCGGATGCCATTCGCCGGAGAGTTGCGATTACCCGGATTTTGCACATCCATTGGCCGAAGCAGTTTCCAAAGGGATCTGCACAGTAGGCATCAGCCTCTGCGGAAGCGGTAACGGAATCAATATGACAGTCAACAAACATCCGCTCATCCGGTCGGCCCTCTGCTGGAACAATGAAATAGCCAGCCTGGCCCGCAGGCACAACGATGCCAATATCATTGCACTGCCTGCCCGTTTTATCGTTCCTGGTGAAGCGCAGGAGATGATCCGCACCTTTCTGGATACCGATTTTGAAGGCGGACGGCACAGTATGAGAATCCGTAAGATACCCATTTCCAAATAAATGGCTATGGAAAGCAGATCCAAAATTTTTCAGCACCAGTCGGAGAAAGTCGCCTTCGACCGGGATCACCGGCGGATCCTTAATTATAATATCGGACAGTATGATAAGGCGGTTGAAAAAGGAAAGCATTTTTTCAAGGATATTGAAAATGCCCGGGAGCAGGCATCCAAAATAAAGGAATATTGCCAGCAGGAGTTTGAGCAATTGCTGGTAAAGTTCGAGCGGAATGCCCGCGGAAACGGATGCGAGGTGGAATGGGCATCGAATGCAGCCGATGTGCTGAAAGTCATAGGAAAGGTGATCGCATCGGAAGATGTGCGGAGTGTGGTGAAAATGAAATCCATGGTTTCGGAGGAGCTGGAGATCAACCACTTCCTGGAAAAGAACAAGGTGGAAGCTTTCGAAACCGATCTTGGTGAGTTTATCGTGCAGTTGGCCGGTGAAAAACCTTACCATATTCTCACGCCCGCCATGCATAAGTCGAAGGAGAGTGTTGCGGAACTTTTTAACCAGAAATTCGGTATGGACCCGGGTTCAAAACCGGAGGAGATAACCGGATTTGTGAGGGCCTTTCTGCGTGAGAAGTTCATGAATGCCCAGATGGGCATTACCGGCGCCAACTTCCTGATCTCCGAAACGGGATCGGTCTGTCTCACGGAAAATGAAGGTAACGGCATGATGACCTTCTCCTGGCCTAAAACGCTGATCGTGATCGCCGGCATCGAAAAGATCATTCCCGAACTGTCTGATCTTGACCTGTTCTGGCCGCTGCTGGCTGTGCATGGTACCGGACAGCACGTGACGGCCTATAATTCCATTCTGTCAGGCCCGGCACGGGAAACCGAAGTCGACGGTCCGCAGAGGATGGTGGTGATCTTATTCGACGGGGGCAGGACCCGCCTGTTTGAAAACCAGGAGATGAACCCGGCCCTGAAATGCATCCGCTGCGGCGCCTGTCTGAATGCCTGCCCGATCTATAAAAACATTGGCGGGTACACTTATCAGACTACCTACACCGGCCCCATCGGATCGGTGATATCAATGTATATGGATGGGAGCCAGGATATGGGGTTTTTGAATTTTGCCTCCAGCCTGTGCGGAAAATGCACAGATGTGTGCCCGGTGAAAATTCCCTTGCACAAACTGCTGCTGAGCAACCGTCATAAAATTGTGGATTCCTCGGATAGCCTGGGTGTGGAGCGGTTTTTCTTCCGCAATTACCAGAAATACATGCTGAGGCGCAAACGGCTCGAACGGATCAATCCCAAATGGAAAAACAAAGCCATGAGCACTGTTGGCATGAAAGTATGGGGACCTCGCCGTGAACCGCTGGTTTTTGCGAAGGAATCCTTTAACACGATGTGGAAGAAGAAGGAATTTTAAGGTTTCCGTTCCGATAAGCGGTGAAAGAAGGGCCTAAAAAATAGATAATAGATCGCCAGACCGCCCAAACCGCCCATCACATCGGCCAGTAAATCCACAATATCAGCCGAACGATTGATGAACAAGTACTCCTGCATGATCTCGATCAGCCCGCCGTAAAAGGCGACGATCAGCATCGTGAACAACGGACCCAGAATTTTCAGGTAATTCTTTTTCGAAAGGTCAAATTCGGCCCCAAGTATAAATGCCAGGGGAAAGTACAGCGCAGCATGGATAATTTTGTCGAGGTTGGGAATGTTGAAAAGCGACACCTGCGGAAGTGTATTGCCGGGAACTGCACATAAAATCAGGATCAATATCGCCCAGATCAGGCTGGTAAAAAATAACTTTCGTATCATTAACAATAAATAGTAGTTCCGGTTGGTATGAGTGGAATTTACCTACATATTCCTTTTTGCAAAAGTAAGTGTAATTATTGTGATTTTTACTCGGTGACAAAAACCGGGAACCAGGACGGTTTCATCCCTGTTTTGCTGGAGGAAACCGGTTTCCGTCAACATTACCTGCCCGATAATCATATAGATACCATTTATTTCGGGGGTGGCACTCCTACCCTCTTTGAACCCCGGCAGCTGGCGGTGATCCTGGAAAGGCTGCATACGCTTTTTCAGGTAGACCCGCATGCAGAAATCACTATCGAAGCCAATCCCGACGACCTGGATGCAAAAAGTCTGGAAGGTTATATGTCTGTTGGTTTCAACCGGATCAGCATCGGAACCCAATCCTTTATCGATGAGCATCTTCAGTTCATGAACCGCCGGCATGATGCCGCGCAGGGACTGGAAGCGGTTAAACTGGCCTCGGAGGTTGGTTTCCATAATACCAGTATCGATCTGATATACGGAATACCGGGCATGACCGGCGATGAATGGAGGCATAATCTGGATGTCGCAGCCGGTCTGCCGGCGGATCATATTTCGGCCTATCACCTGACCATTGAACCGGGTACCAAGTTTGGAAAGCTGAAAAAAGCCGGACTTTTTTCTGAAATACCGGATGATCAGAGCCTTGCGCAATACCGGATGCTGACTTCCGCAATGGGAGCAGCCGGATTTGAGCACTATGAGATTTCCAATTTTGCCAGGGAGGGCCGGTACAGCCGTCACAATTCAAAATACTGGATGGGTGAGAGTTACCTGGGACTGGGTCCGTCAGCACACTCTTTCAATGGCACACAACGCCATTGGAACCCCTCAAGCCTGACCAGCTATATCCGGAATATAAAAGATAAAAAGGCACCCGAAGGGGAAACCATCGATATTGTGATGCACCGGAATGAGTTTGTGATGACTCGCTTGCGGACTTCGCAAGGGATCTTGGATACCGATTTTAAGACCGCGTTCGGGGAAGCTGCCTGGGACCAGTTTTTAATGATGGCTGACCGGCATATGCGTAAAGGCTTCCTGATCAATGAAAACGGGCGGATCTTTTTCAATAGGGAGGATTGGTTCCACTCCGACGGGATCCTGTCGGACCTGTTCCTGGTATAGGAAATAGAAGTTGTCGGGCAGATACCCGGTTTGATATTATTAATACCTTAACCCGAAATTTTTCATCATGAATAACAGGAGGGATTTCCTAAAAACAGCTGCCGTATCGGCCCTTGGGATTGCTGCCGGAGTTTCAGTAAAAGCAAACAATCAAAGTATTGATAATCATAACTCTGCTATTGAAACGGATCTGACAAAAGGTCTACCGGATATCCTCCGTGAAGATTACCTTGCCCGGCAGGAAAAGGCCAGGGAATGGATGGTAAAAACCGGGATCGATGCCCTTTTTGTGGAAGGCGGCAACAACCTGGGCTATTTTACCAATACCTCCTGGTGGAGCAGTGAGCGGGTGTTCGGTTTCCTGTTGAGCCCTCATGCGGACATGGTATGGATCTGTCCGGCCTTCGAGAAGAAGCGGGCCGAGGAGGTCATTGAATACGGCACGGATATCCGAGTCTGGCATGAACATGAGAGCCCCTACTCCCTTTTTGCCGATTACCTGGACAAAATCGGCAAGCCGTTGGGCAAGATCGGTATCGATCCCAATGCCAGGAGTTTTGTCAATGAAGGTATGCGCAGGGCCGGCGGAGTGACTGTTGTTGACGGATCGGTGATCACGGAAAATACCCGTGCCGTGAAAACGGAAAAGGAGATCACCATCATGGATACCGCAAACCGGATTACCAAACTGGCCTTCAAGAAAAGTTTTGCCCGGATGAAAGAAGGCATGACCACCGGCGAACTGAGTAAGATGATTCAGCAGGCGCATACCGAACTGGGAGCTTCCGGTGGAGGATCCGTGCTGTTCGGACCCAACGCCGCCTTTCCGCATGGAACAAGGAATGTCAGGAACCTGCAGCAGGGGGATGTCGCACTCGTCGACGGCGGATGCTCGGTAAAGGGTTATAAATCAGATGTTACCCGTACAGCTATTTTAGGTAAACCTTCGGATGAATTAAAAAAAGTATACGAAACAGTCTGGAATGCCCAGCAGGCCGCATTTAAAGCCATCAGGAACGGGGCGGTATGCGGCGACGTGGATAAAGCCGCCCGCCAGGCCATGGCCAAAGGGGGATATGGCAGCGATTATGAATATTTTACGCACCGGCTGGGTCACGGTATCGGCACGGAAGGCCACGAATTCCCATACCTGGTACGGAATAACCCGTTGAAAATGACGACCGGAATGACCTTTACCAATGAGCCCGGACTTTATTTATACGGAAAATTCGGAGTCAGGATCGAGGATTCCCTGGCGGTGACTGACAAGGGCTGCAAAATTCTCGGGGGCATGCCCTGTTTATCGATAGACGATATACTCAGTGATACTCTGTAGATTCTTCCTAAATTTGCCCCCAAATAAATCGGGGGCCAATTGAATCAGGTTAAAAATCTTGCCGGGCAAACCATGGTGTACGGATTGGGAAGCATCCTCCCCAGAGTGCTTAATTTCTTGGTCCTTACCAGTTTTTACACCGGGTTATTCGGAAAAGGGCCGTATGGTATTCTGAGTGAGCTATATGCCTGGCTGGCCCTGGCCCTGGTGATTATTGAGTTCGGCATGGAATCCGGATTTTTCCGTTTTGCCAAAGATCACGATGCCGTACGGAAAGCCTTCAGCCATGCCACCGGCCTGATCAGTGTGCTGGCCCTGATCTGGATGGGTTTGGTTTATGCCAATATCGGTCAGATTTCGGACCTGATCCATTATAAGAACAATCAGAATTATATCATTTGGATGGCCTGGATTGTGGCCATCGATTCCATTGCCCTGGTGCCATTCGCAAAAATCCGGCAGGATGGCAAGGCGCGCAGGTTTGCCCTCCTCAAAATGGCCAATGTCCTGATCAATATTGCATTGGTGATCATTTTCCTGGTGCTATTCCCGTGGCTCGACCGGACGGTTGGCAAGCTTCCGGGCTGGCTTTATGATCCCAACCTTGGGGTGGGGTATGTGTTTCTGGCCAACCTGATGACCAGTGCCCTGATGCTTCTCCTGCTGATCCCGGAGTTCCGCTTTTTTCAATGGAAATTCGACCGTAAATTCATGGGGAAACTCCTGGCTTACTCGGCACCGCTGGTGCTGGTAGGGCTGGCCGGTTCCATCAATGATTCGGGAGATAAGATATTTGTCAAGCTGATCACCGGTGACCTGGGGCAGGTTGGAATCTACTCTTCCAATTACCGGATAGCGGTGCTGATGACCCTTTTCATCCAGATGTTCCGGTATGCCTTTGAGCCCTTCCTGTTCAAGGTTTCAAAAGATAAAAATGCTGAAGAAACTTACGCTTTGGTAATGAAGTACTTTGTTATCACAGGATTGTGTCTTTTTCTCATCACTTCCCTGAACATAGATATTTTCAAGGTTTTACTTCTGCGCAAGAAAGAATTCTGGCCGGGGCAGACTGTGGTGCCTATCGTTCTGTTAGGAAACTTTTTCCTGGGTATCTATTATAACCTCTCGGTCTGGTATAAGGTGAAGGACCTCACCCGGTATGCGGCTATCATGGCCGGTGCCGGGGCGCTCATCACCATTGTGCTGAATTTCACCCTCGTGCCGGTGATCGGTTACATGGGTGCCGCCTGGGCCACGCTCGCCTGCTATGCCAGCATGATGGTCATCTCCTATTTCTGGGGCCGCAGGATGTATCCGGTACCCTATGAGACCGGACTGCTGCTGGCCTGGACAGCCCTCGCCCTCGTGCTTTACGGGATTTCAGCCATCCTCAAGCCGGAGAACTTTTTCATCCGTTTTATCTGGGATGGTTTGCTTCTGATGGTTTTCCTGACGGTGGTCGGTATGAGGGAGAAAGCCATGGTCAGATCGGTTTATGATCAGATCAAAAAGAAGGTGCGTAAATAACTTAAGCTGTAAATGAACGTTTTATGAAAGTGAAAATTGTTAATCATTCAAAGCATGAACTTCCTGCTTACAGTACCGGATTGTCGGCCGGAATGGATATCCGCGCCAACCTGGATGCACCGGTGGTGATGAAACACCTCGAGAGGAAACTGATTCCCACGGGGCTGTTTATCGAACTTCCGCAGGGTTATGAGGCACAGATACGACCGCGCAGCGGCATGGCATTGAAAAGGGGAATCTCCGTACTGAATTCGCCGGGAACTATCGATGCCGATTATCGCGGTGAGGTGGGGATCATCCTGATCAACCTCTCAGGCGGCGACGTGACCATTGAGGATGGTGAAAGGATTTGCCAGATGATTATAAGCAAGCATGAAACGATCGGGTGGGAGAGTGTGGATAGTCTGCAGGAGACGGACCGGGGGGCAGGTGGGTTTGGCCACACGGGCAACCGATAATCCGTAGGGGAGGAGCAACGGCTCCTCCCGCCAAACAACCGGTAATTGGTTAAAGGTTAATGGTTAAGATGTTAAGAGGTTAGGGGTTTATATGAAAAGATTGGTGATAGGGTTGGTGATAATGATTGGATTTGTTCTGCAGGGAGTGGCACAGGTGGAAATAATGCCTGATACCACCAAGAGGGTACAGGTACAGCATGAATATTTTTTCGCAAAGGGCCTGGAGGCTAAAATGCTCGGGAATAACGACCAGGCGATCTCCTTTTTCCAGAAATGCATCGAGGTGTCGCAGGTTTCGGGCTCGGCTTTCTATGAGCTTGGGTTGCTTTATTCGGAGAAGAAGGATTATGCAGCAGCAACGGGATACGCCCGTAATGCATGGAAAAGGGACCCTGCCAATAAATGGTATGGACTGCTGCTGATCCAGAGCCTGTTGCAGGAGGGTAAGCAAATCGATTGCGTACCGGTTTACCGCGATCTGCAGAAGATAGAACCCGGAAACGAGGATTTTCTCTCCGGTGAGATAGAAATGCTTATCCAGTCGAAACAACAGAAGGAAGCCCTGAAAAGAATCAATAAGCTGCCAGGCGACGGGGAATTGGACCGCTGGGGAGCGGTTCGCCGGAAGGATGTGTATCTCTCCATGAACCAATTTGATAAAGGAACAAAATCGTTGCTTGAATGGCTGAAAAAGAATCCGGGTGATTATGAGATCAGGGGTATCCTTGCCGAAGCTTATGCCACCAAAGGGTTGAAAACTCTGGCTGAAGAGCAATATAAGATATTAAAAACCCAGAATCCGGATAATCCGGCTGTCAGTTTTTCACTGGGCCAGTTCTATTATCAAACCGGCCGCAAGGAGGAAGCACTGGACGAATTTTTACAAGGTTTCCGCTCGCCGGATGTGAACCCGGCAATCAAAATCGAAATTGTAAAATCCTTTATCAGCGCCCAGGATCAGAAGGCTAAACTGGATCCCCAGGTGGTGAAACTGATCGAGCTCATCTATCAGGTTGATAAAGGGGATCCACAGGTGGATGAACTGTATGCCAATTACTTATACTCTGAAGAGAGATTAGGCGAAGCTGAATTGATTTACCGTACCCTGATAAAATCAGATCCTGGAAATTTTGTGGTTTGGCAGAACTTGCTCTTTATCCTGAATCAAAAGCAGGATTTTAAAGAGATAGTATTGATCAGCGACAGTGCCCTGGTATATTTCCCGGCTCAGGGTCTTTTTTACCTTTTTAAGGGGATGGCTGCCATCGACCAGAAGGATTACCCCATGGCTGTCTCAACTTTGAACAAGGGTTTGAGTGTTCCGGGGCAAAACCCCGACCTGGTGAAGCAGTTCTACCTTTCCCTGGCAGAAGCTTTGTACAGGAATGGCAATGCTGATGAGGCTTTCAGGAATTATGACCAGATGTTGGTACTCGAACCGGATAATGTTTTGGTACTGAATAATTATAGTTATTATCTTTCGCTGGAAGGCCGCGAACTGGATAAAGCTTTGGATATGATCGGCAGGTGTATTAAAATAGAGCCGGAGAACCCTACTTATCTCGATACCTTTGCCTGGGTACTGTATCAGAGGAAAGAGTACGGCAAGGCGTTGAATCCGATGGTGAAAGCCATTAAATTCTCGTCTGATCCGAGTGGCGAAGTGCTGGAGCATTATGGGGATATCCTGTTCAGGCTGGGTAGGATTGAGGAGGCTAAACAACAATGGACACAGGCGAAAGGAAAGAAGGACGTCTCGACAAAAATTGATGAAAAAATTAAAAACGGGCTTCAATAAAAATGGGAAATCGATTTAAATATAAAGGATATATTTTTCTGATCGTATTGGCCATTCTTACCCTCGATGGGTGCCATGTGTTCAAGAAGACGGTGTCGGGGGCAAAGTCGGTATCGGATGATGAAAACCTGGTGAGAAAGATCGTAAATACCCAACCCGCCTGGAAATTTATGGAGTTGCGGCTGACAGGTAAAGCCATTGAGGACGATCAGCGGATCGGCATCATGGGTACCGTTAAAATGGAGAAGGATAAGCAGATTTTCGTCCTCTTGCGTTCAATGATCGGTATCGAGCTGGCGCGGGTGTATGCCAACCGCGACAGTGTCTGGGTCATCTCAAAGATGCTGGGGATCAAAGAGAGGGGTGACTGGAAATTGGCGGTCGGAAAGCTCGGATACCCGGTTGATTTTAATGCAATACAAGGGATCCTGGTGCAATCGCTGTTTACTTCAACCGGCGATCAGATGACCGATCTGCTGGATAACCTGGTGGTTAAAACCGACAGGGATAGCCTGCGATTAGTGTCAAATACTAATTTAAAATCAGGGATTAATAAAAATAAATATTTTATTGATTTTTTAATTAATAAAGTGAATTTCATGATCGATGGGACAAAAATACGTGATATTAATGGTCAATGGATTGCAGATATTACCTATTTGTATAATAAAGAAAATCTCATTAAAAAAGTGGAGTTGAAAGGAATCGATTCAGAACGTAATTTTGCAGTGGATTTGAATGTCGTAAAAAGGGATTTAAAAGATTTTATTGAAATTAATTTTGATAAATTCTAATGATTAAATATAGGATTAACGGACTCTTACTCGCCCTGATTTTCTTTGCAAACAGCTATTGCCAGGATATTGATCAGTTGCGTTCGCAACGCGAAAAAAGCTTGGCGGATATATCCCGGACGGAGGAACTGCTAAAGAAAACACAGGATAAGCGGCAGAATGAACTGCAGAATTTAAAGTTGATTAACCGGACCATAACCGTCCGGAGTAAAGTCATCAGCGGGATCAGTAATGAAATCTCACTGCTTGATCAAAAGATTAAACTTAACGAGTCGACGATCGATACCCTGTCGAGTGAAATCGATATTTTAAAGAAGGATTATGCCAATGTGATCTACCGGACCTTTTTAAACCGGAACGGTTATCACAGGTCGCAATATATTTTTGCCGCATCCGATTTTAATCAGGCATTTAAACGATTGAAATATATGCAGCAATACGCAAGGTTCAGAAAAGGTCAGGCTGAAAAGATCGAGGCCAAGACAGAAGAATTGCGCACCATAAACAGTAAACAGGAAGAAGACAAAAATCAGCGCCGTGAACTCCTGGTGACCGAAAAGCGTGAAATGGCCCACCTGAATAATGATAAAAAATCGCAGGAAGGGTATGTAAACGAGTTGAGGAAACAGGAGAAGCAGGTCAAGAAGGATCTGGATGCCCAGAAAGCCACTTTTAAAAAACTGGAAAGGGAGATTGCCAAATTGATTGCTGCGGCAACCGGTTCGGAGGTCAGCAGCTCGGGCATGCGGATGACCCCCGAAGAAAAGATCATTTCGAATGAGTTTAGTCAGAATAAGGGCAGGTTACCCTGGCCGGTGGCCCGCGGAGTGATTTCGATGGGTTTTGGACGGCAGGCTGCCCCGGGGTTAAGGAATGTGGAAATTGAAAACCCGGGCATTTATATCGTTACTGAAGAGGATGCGGTGGTTCAGGCCGTGTTTGAAGGGAAGGTTTCATCAGTTATGTTAATGGCAGGAGGGAACCTTTGCGTATTGATCAAACATGGGGAATATTTCTCCGTTTACGTGAATATTTCGGACCTGAAGGTCAAGGTAGGGGATAATGTGAAGATCAAGCAGGAAATCGGTCGGGCTAAATACAACGGCAAAGACGGAAGTCCGGAATTTAATTTCCAGATCTGGAAAGGCCAGGACAATCAGGATCCTGAAAAATGGCTCGCAAAATGACACCCAATAAACATTTCGGTGATACGGAAATTGTTGAAAACAGATTACGGCAATTCATTCACAAATATTACCGCGTTAAAATATTCCAGGGACTTGTTGTTTCAGTTTCCATAACCCTGGGCATCCTTCTGGCACAGGTTATTGCCGGAAATATTTTTCTGATCAGCCTGTCGATCCAGCAGATTTTGCAGATCGGAGGATTTATTTTGAGCGGGTTGTCAATTCTCTATTTTGTATGTAAACCGCTTGCGCAGAGTTTCGGTTGGATCAAAGGACTGAATTTCAAGGAGGCGAGCGGTATTATTCAGCAAAAGCATAAATCCATCGAGGATCGGATCATCAATATTATTGAGCTTACACGGGAAAAAGCAGGAAAGAATAATCCCTTATATGATTTTGCCATCTCCCAAAAAACTGAAAATATTGAACAATTTAATTTTCAGGAAGCGGTTTCGCTGAAAAAGCTTAGAGTTTTTTCTTTCCGTTTTTTATTGCTTGCAGCTCTGTGCTCTGTTTTGGTTTTATTCTGGCCCGATTTTGTAAAAAAGGGTATCGGGGTCATGTGGTCGGGGAATGAACAGATTGCTGATATGAAAAGAATCGAATTCATTATCCTGAATGATTCCCTCGAGGTGGAGTCCGGACGCGATTTTCTACTGAAATTTAATGTACAATCGGAATTTCCGGTGGAAGACGTGGCGATACTGGTGGGATCAAACGACGATCAAGCCGAAAGGGTATCAGGTGGATACGAGTACACGTTCAGGGCTGTTAATTCTTCAGTAACCTTCCGGATTACCGCCAATACCATCCAATCTGATGAATATGTAATAAAAACGCTGAAACGGCCCGAAATGGCCGGTATTCAGCTAAAGATCATTTCACCCGGATATACCGCATTGGAAAGCGTAGTGGTAGAAGGTGATGGCTATGCGGAGGTTCCGGCAGGTTCCAGGGTGATCTGGACCATTAAAACGGTGAATACGGATAATGTGGTCATGATGGATGGCACCGATTCAATTTCCATGAAGGGAAAAAACAATCTGTGGACTTATGAAAGAAAAATAAATAAAACCATCGATTATGAATTGATTTGTAAAAATGATAATGGCCTATTTATAAATTATTCGTACCGAATCTCAATTGTAAAGGATTCCTATCCTTCGGTGGAAATTTCTGAAAGCCGCGACAGCACTGTTTCCAGTGACGTTTATGTTCAGGGGATTATTCAGGATGATTACGGATTCAGCAAGCTGGAAGTGATCATCGGTAAAATGGGAAATGAAGTGACCAATTCCATTGAAATTAAAAAGGATATGGTTTATGAGAATTTCTATTATACCATTATTCCTGACAGTAATAATGCGGTTTATTATTTCCGGATCTGGGATAATGATCAGGTGACTGGACCGAAATTTACCGACAGCCGGAAGATCTCCTTAAAAACTGTTTCGAAGGAGGAGGTTGAAAGTATGAATACAAAGCTGGTCGACAGCATAAAAACTGATATGAGGGCGGGCATGGATGCCATCGACAAGCTGGAGAAAAAGGTCAGCCAGTTTAAAATGGAGATGGTTTTAGGAGACCTTAAACCGTGGGAAATTCAAGAAAGATTAAAAGAATTAAATGAATTAAAATCAGAAGTGGTTGATTTATTAAATAATGTGACGAAAAACGATCAGGAATTTACAAATAATGAAGAATTATTGAACCGTGATCGGGAGATAGCAGAAAAGGCAAAGCAGATCAGGGATTTGATGGAAAATCTTCTGGATGATGAAATGAGGGAATTATTGAAACAATTCGAGGAACTGGCCAAGGAATTCAATGCAAAACAAGCGGATGAGCTGACGGATAAAATGGAGATGAATCTGGAGAAGTTGAAGGAGCAGATGGAAATGAGTCTAGAATTATTAAAGAAATATGACCTGGAAAAGGAGCTGATGAAACAGATCGAACAGTTAAATCAGCTCGCCGATAGCTTACAAAATGATAAGGAGAAGGATGAGGCTGAGGGAAATCAGTTGAAGGATGAATTCAAAAAATGGGAGCAGGAATATCAGAAAAAATTGCAGGAGGATAAGCAGTTTAAAAAGCCGATGGGTTTGGACAGTTTAAAAAATGAACGGGAAGAAGTGAAAAAGGCGGCTGAGGAACTCGACAAAAAAGAAAATAACAAGCCTGGTTCCGAAGCAAAATCAAAAGCTTCAAAAGCATTGAAAAAGTTATCTAAAAAGATGCAGGATATGCTGGGCATGATGGAGGGAGAGTCGCAATCCGTTGATTTGGAGGAATTAAGGCAGATCAGAAATTCATTGAATGATTTCAGCAAGAAGCAGGAAGAATTGAACGGCCGGATTTCAAATATCAATACCATCAGTCCTGTTTTCACCTCGGTTATCAAGGAGCAAAAGGAATTGGAATCAAAATTCCGGAATATCCGCGACAGTTTACGCAGCATTGGCTATAAGCAGCCGGTGATCGCAAAAATCATCGGGGCTGAATTGTTCCACGTGGAAACATCGATAAAGAATTTATTTGAAAGTTTTTCCGATAACCGGGCAAATATTGTTCGAATTGAGCAGAACAGGATCATGTCGGAAGTGAATTTAATTGCTGTTAAATTGGATGAACTGATCAACAGTATGGGAAAGGGAAGCGGTTCCGGCTCAGGAAAACAGAGTTTTACCGACCGTAAAAAGCCGAATAAGGGAGATCAGAAAGGATCAGAAAAATTAGGAGAAACCAAATCGATGCAGGAATCGTTGAAGGAACAGTTAAAAAGCGGCATCCAGAAAATGAAGAGCGGAGCCAACGGTAAAAAGGAGAGGGGCGACCTGGCCCGGATGCTCGGTGAGCGGGAGATGATGAGAAAGGCGTTTGAGAGAACGGTACAGGACGGGGGACTGGGCAATGAAGCCAGGGAGAAAGCAAATCAGGCATTGAATATGATGAAAGAGGTGGAGAAAGATATCATCTATAACCGTTTGGGAGATCAGACCCTTGAGAAGGATAATTTTATCAGGACCCGTTTGCTCGAGGCAGAAAACGCGGAGCGTGAAAGGGAAAATGAAAACCGCCGGGAGTCGAAGGAGTTTAAGGGCAGATTTGAACCCAACCGGGTGGAGTTTGATAAACAAGGGGATAAAAACAAAGCCACCGAGCAGATGTTAAAGTACAATGAATTGAAATTGAAAAGATTTTATCAGGAGAAATACCTGAAATATATTGAGTCAACTAAAAAATAGTTATGTCGGTACATTTTTTGGAGGAAGATCGGAAAGCGAAAGGTTTCAATCGCACGGTTACAAAAAAGTGGCTGCATGAGGTGGTCAAGCATGAGGGGAAAAAGCCTGGGGTGATCAGTTACATTTTTTGCAGCGACGAATTTCTCCTGAACATCAATATTCAATTTTTAAAACATGATTATTATACGGATGTGATTTCGTTTGATTATTCCGTGAACAATGTGGTGAGCGGCGATATTATAATCAGTTTGGACCGGGTAAAGGAAAATTCCGGTTTAATGGGTGTTTCCTATTTAGATGAGCTCAGGAGGGTGATGGTTCACGGACTGCTGCATTTAATTGGTTATGAAGATTCTACAAAGAAATTGAGGGCTGATATGAGTGTTAGGGAAGATTTATACCTGGCCAGAGTAAGGGAACAAGCTGAATAAGTGAAGGAAATTGAGGTATGCTGAAGGAATATGATGTAATAGTGGTAGGAGCGGGACATGCCGGTTGTGAAGCAGCATCGGCTTCGGCCAACATGGGGTCGAGGACTTTGCTGATTACGATGGACATGAACAAAATGGCATTCATGTCATGCAACCCTGCCATCGGCGGAATTGCCAAAGGACAGATCGTTCGGGAGATCGATGCGTTGGGCGGACAGTGCGGATTGGTAACCGACGCCTCCATGATCCAGTTCAGGATGCTGAATAAAAGCAAGGGTCCGGCCATGTGGAGTCCGAGGGCTCAGTGCGACCGGGTACTCTTCAGCCTCGAATGGCGGAGGAGGATGGAAAAGATCACGCTGCTGGATTTCTGGCAGGATACGGTAAAGGAGGTCACAATCAAAGATGGAAAGATCACCGGTGTGGTCACTAATCTTGGAGTGATTTTCAAAACCAAAAGTGTGGTGCTCACCAATGGTACTTTTTTGAATGGGTTGATGCATATCGGCAAGAACAGGCAAAAGGGAGGGAGAGCATCGGAACCCGGGGTATACGGATTATCTGAGAAAATGAACGAGCTGGGTTTCCGCACCGGAAGGATGAAAACCGGTACCCCTCCAAGATTGGATGGCCGTTCCATCGATTTTTCGAAATTGGGTGAGCAGCCCGGAGATGAGTGGGTGGTTCCGTTCAGTTATCTGAATCCGGCCAGACCGGCTGTCGGATCAATGTCCTGTTTTATTGCCTGGACTTCACCAGAAGTGCACCGCATTCTGGAAACCGGGTTCAATGATTCCCCGATGTTCGATGGTACCATTACCGGTGTCGGGCCGAGGTACTGCCCGAGCATTGAATCAAAGCTGGTTACCTTTTCAGAAAAGGAGAAGCATCAACTCTTTGTTGAGCCGGAGGGTAGGGAGGCCGTAGAATATTATCTGAATGGGTTTTCCTCCTCGTTGCCCTGGGAGATACAGCTGGAAGCGCTGAGGAAAATCGAGGGATTCGAAAAAGTTGAGATGTTCCGCCCGGGCTATGCCATTGAATATGACTTTTTTGATCCGACCCAGTTAAAGTCCACCTTGGAAACTAAGCTGGTGGGCGGACTCTATTTTGCCGGACAGATTAACGGAACTACCGGTTATGAAGAGGCTGGCGCACAGGGTTTGATCGCCGGGATGAATGCCCATTTGAGGGGAAAGGAAAAGGATGAATTCGTATTGAACCGCGACCAGGCCTATATCGGGGTTTTGATCGACGACCTGGTCACCAAGGGTGTTGATGAACCTTACCGGATGTTTACTTCGCGAGCTGAATACCGTATTTTGCTTCGTCAGGACAATGCCGACGAACGGCTTTCCAATCTGAGTCATGCGGCCGGATTAGCCACCGCCGAACGGTTGAAATCAATGGAAGCCAAACAAACCGGCACTAAGGAGCTGATCGGTTACCTGGAATCAACGGTCGTTAGTCCGGACGAAATAAACCCAAAACTGGAGGAGCTTGGCACCGCACCCATTCGTCAGAAAGCAAGGATCAGGGAGCTGGTTTCACGACCCCAGGTAACCCTGCTTCATTTGATTTCTGTATTGCCGGGATTGAGAGAAGTGGCGGACCGGTTTACGGAATGGCAGGCTGAAATTCTTGAGGGTGCAGAAATTCTGATCAAGTATAGCGGCTATATCGACCGGGAGCGGACGATTGCCGATAAGATTAAACGATTGGAATACTTGAAATTGCCGGATTGGTTAAAATACGATGAGATAATGGGTTTGACTATGGAAGCTCGACAAAAACTTTCGAATATTCGTCCTGAAACGATTGCTCAGGCCAGCAGGATTCCAGGGATCAGTCCGGCTGATATTAGCGTGCTGTTAGTCCTGCTCGGAAGATGAATTGTTCCACGTGGAACATTAAGTAATGATTTTTATAGCGTAATTTAATGATATTTTAAATCAGCATTTTACATCATGGAATCATTTAAAATAAAAGGATGGTTTGCCGACTTTGACAGTCAGGAGTTTTATTTTGGTGAGATGGCCATCGGGGAGGGAAAGGTGATTTCCATTCGGGAATCCGGAAAGAAACGGTTGACCTGGGAAGACAGGCATCTGGCTTCCGCTGTTATCTTGCCCGGACTGGTGGATGCCCACGTACATATTGAAAGTTCGATGCTGATGCCTTCGCGGTTTGCTAGGCAAGCGGTGAGGTTTGGGACGGTTGCCACCGTTTCGGATCCGCATGAAATTGCCAATGTGCTTGGCCTCGCAGGGATCGACCTGATGCTGAAAGATGCTGAAAAGGCCTGCATCAAAATCAACTTTACGGCACCGTCGTGTGTTCCCGCAACCTCATTGGAGACAGCCGGTGCGGTGCTGAAGGCTGATAACCTGGAAGCCCTTTTTTCAGAAAACAAAGTGGTGGCACTGGGTGAAATGATGAACTACCCCGGTGTTCTGTTCAGTGATGCAGAGGTTTTGGAGAAAATCAAGTTGGCCAAAAGGTACAACAAACCGGTTGACGGACATGCTCCGGGTTTAACCGGAGCTTCACTCGACACTTATATCGGGGCTGGAATACAGACGGATCATGAATGCTCAACCCTGGAGGAGGCGGAGGAAAAGATTGGCAAAGGCATGAAAGTGCTGATACGGGAGGGTAGTTCAGCCAGAAATTTCGAGCAACTGTACCCGTTGATCGACAAATATCCGGGGATGGTGATGCTGTGCTCCGACGATTATCATCCCGACGACCTGATGTATGCGCATCTCGACCGGCTGATCCGGCGGGGTGTGGAAAAGGGAGTGAATTTCTTTAACCTTTACCGGTCGGCCAGCCGGAATCCCGTGGAACATTACCTGCTTAAAACCGGACTGCTCCGGCCGGGTGATCCCGCTGATTTCATCGTTGCAGGCGGCCTTGATCCTTTTGAGGTTTTGGCCACCTATATCGATGGCAAACCTGTGTTCAGGAACGGAAAGGTGGAGGCGGAACTTCCGGCGGTTGAAGTGAAGAATGTTTTTAATGCCTTTCCGGTGGAACCGTCTGATCTGGAGGTCCCGGGGAAATCGGGGAATTACAAGGTCATACGCGTATGGGACGGTGAACTGCTTACGGGATCAGAAGTAGCGTATCTTGAAGATATTAAGGGAGTTATTTATCCAGACCGTACCCGTGACATTTTGAAAATAGTGGTACTCAACCGGTATACCCAGGCTAAACCCGCCATCGGCTGGATAGCCGGATTTGGGTTGAAACACGGAGCACTGGCCTCCAGCATTGCGCACGACAGCCACAACATCATCGCTGTCGGAACTTCGGATGCATTGCTTGCCCGCGCTATCAATGAAATCATACAAAACAAGGGAGGAATTGCTGCGACCAACGGCGAAAAGTCAAACACGCTCGCCCTGCCGGTGGCCGGTTTGATGAGCACCGACGAAGCGGCGGAAGTGGGCTGGCAATATTCCGCACTCACGGAATCCGCCCGGGGAATGGGATCAAAACTGAAGGCCCCGTTCATGGCGCTCTCCTTTATGGCGCTGCTGGTGATCCCGCACTTAAAAATTGGCGACAGAGGACTCTTTGATTGCGATACCTTCGGGTTCACCGATTTGAAAGCAGATTAATATGCCTACCCGGTTTGAACCATTCAATCCTGCTGAAGCCCTGCTCGACAGCGTGCGCCGGTTGCCGGACAAACCAGGGATCTATCAGTTTATCAATGAGGATGATCAGATCATTTATATCGGAAAAGCCAAAAACCTGAAGAAACGGGTCACCTCCTATTTCCAGAAAGCTCCCGACAACGCCAAACTGGCTGTCCTGATCCGTCGGATCAAGAGTCTCAATCACCTGGTCACCGACACGGAAAGTGATGCTCTGCTGCTAGAGAATAATCTGATTAAAAGACATTTACCCAGGTATAATGTTCTGCTTAAGGACGATAAAACCTTTCCCTGGATCTGTGTCTCGAATGAACCCTTCCCCAGGGTTTTTACCACACGCAAGGTCATCCGCGACGGTTCGAAATATTTTGGCCCATATACTTCAGGGAAAATCTGGAAAAACCTGATCGACCTGATCCGGAGCACCTATAAGGTACGCACCTGCACGCTGAACCTGACCGATGAAAATATTAAGGCAGGAAAATTCAAAGTGTGCCTGGAATACCATATCGGGAACTGCCTAGGACCTTGCGTCGGGTTGCAGGACCAGGCCGATTACCTGAACCAGATCGACCAGATCAGCAAAATCCTGAAGGGAAACACCCAGTCGGTGATCAAAATCCTTTCAGACGAAATGCATCAACGTGCTGAAAACTATGAATTTGAACAGGCTGCACAGATCAAGGAGCGGATCAGTTTGCTCGAACAGTTCCAGAGTAAATCAACGGTTGCCAATACCAAAATCAAACATGTTGATGTGTTTTCCATTGTTTCCGATGAGAGGGCAGGGTATATCAATTATATGAAGGTGATGGATGGTGCCCTGGTTCAGACTCATTCGATGGAACTGAAGAAACGCCTGGACGAGACCGATGAGGAGCTTCTCGAGCTGGCAATCATTGAAATGAGGGAGCGGATCCAGAGCGATGCGCCGGAGATTCTTGTCCCGTTCACTCTCGAATATCCGCTTGAAGATCTGATCATTACCGTCCCGCAGAAAGGAGATAAGCGAGCGTTGCTCGACCTGTCGACCCGGAATGCCCGGTATTTTAAAATGGACCGTCAGAAGCAGCAGGTGAAACACATCAGCATGTCGGGGATAACCAGGAAGCTGGAGACTTTGCAGAACGATCTCAGGTTGAGCAACCTGCCGGTGCATATTGAGTGTTTCGATAACTCCAATATACAGGGAACCAACCCGGTAGCATCCTGTATCGTATTCAGGAATGCCGTGCCGGCAAAGAATGATTACCGTCATTTCAATATCAAAACCGTCACCGGTCCCGATGATTTTGCCTCCATGGAGGAGGTCGTTTACCGGAGATACAAGCGGATGCTTGATGAAGGCAGCGATCTTCCACAACTGGTGATTGTCGACGGCGGGAAAGGGCAGCTGCATTCGGCATTGAATAGCTTGGAAAAGCTGGGTCTCCGGCATAAAATTGCCCTGATCGGGATTGCCAAAAGGCTCGAAGAAATTTATTTTCCCGATGATTCGGTCCCCTTATATCTGGATAAAAAATCGGAAAGCCTCCGGTTGATTCAGCAGATGAGAAACGAAGCCCACCGGTTTGGAATCGGGCACCACCGGATGAAGAGGGAAAAAACCATGGCGGTTTCGGAACTCGACCAGATACCCGGGATCGGCGATCAGACACGCACCAAACTCCTGTCGCATTTCGATTCCATTCCTGATTTAAAATCGGCCGGTTTTGAAAAAATCTCCGCGGTGGTGGGTCCGGCCAAAGCCAAAATTATCATTGATTATTATCAAAAAGCGTCGACCTGAAGTCGGTCCGGCTGCCTTTTTGCTCCAGTTCCAGCAGGAATTTTTTCCGCCATAACCCTCCGGCATAGCCGGTAAGCGCACCGTTAATGCCTACCACGCGATGGCAGGGGATCAGGATCGAAACGGGATTCCGGCCATTGGCCTGTCCCACAATGCGTGTATAGGTAATCCCGCCCACCCGTTTAGCGAGATCCCGGTAGGTAATTAGCTGACCATAAGGGATGTTAACCAATTCACTCCATACCCGTTTCTGAAAAGGCGTTCCTTCCGGCGACAGTGGGAGATCGAAGGAAGTCAGGCTGCCCGAGAAATACTTGTCCAACTGGATCGCACAGTCCGCAAGAATGCCTGTTGCCGGAAGAATCTCCCCGTCGGGTTCCCTGAAAATAACGGAACAGATTCCTTCGTGCAGGGCGCTGATCTCGATCCAGCCAACCGGACTTTCATAATAGGTTTTAGATACGGAGCTAACAGCCATGATTGCTTTTACCGGTAAAAGTATAAAAAGACTTACTTTTGCAGCCTATGAATGAATCCTTTCTGAAACCACTGGTACGGACGGTTCCCGAAACCGACTGGGCTATTGGCGTGGTTTGCCTGGTTTCAGTTTTGTATATCGCCAGCCGGTTGCTGTTCCCCCGTTATCATATACGGCTGGCACATGCTTTCTTTAACCGGTACGAAGCAACCAAACTCATTGAGGAAAAGAATGTTCTGTTCAACAGGGGAGGATTCCTCCTGAACCTGATCCCGCTTTTTTGCCTGGCCATGTTGGCCTTCGAACAGCTCGGCTATTTTACGCCAGAGTTCCTTTTAACCAGCTCTTTTGTGGATTATCTGAAAATTTTAGTCATCGTTTTGATCTATTTTGGGGGAAGGATCGTTGTGGTTTACCTTTTCGGATATTCTTTTGAACAACAGGAACCGGCAATGCGATTCAACCAGGTGTGGCTTCTGCAGTTCGAGAACCTGGGGATTTATATCCTGATCCCCTCCCTGGGACTCCCGTTTGCCTCTGGGATAATTAAGATGATCCTTTTGGTAATTCTCTGGTTAGCAGTCGGATTATGGATTCTGTTCACCATTTACCGGGAACTGGAAATATTGAAATCTTTTCGTATTTCTGTATTTTATATGTTTTTATACCTTTGTACCCTTGAAATTCTTCCTTTGTGGTGGGTTATACAATCACTGACGGAAGGATGGTGAGAACAATTTTTTCTATATCAACTAAAGTTATAAAAGCTTGAAGATTAAGAGAATACTTATCTCCCAACCGCAACCGACCACTGAAAAATCACCCTATTTCGAGGTTGCCGACAAATACAAGGTAACACTGGATTTCCTCCAGTTTATCCGTGTTGAAGGAGTTTCTGCGAAAGATTTCAGGGCGAGCAGGGTGAATATTCTGGATTATTCGGCGGTTATTTTTAACAGCCGTACAGCCATCGATCATTTTTTCAGGATATGCGAAGAGCTTCGCGTTCAGGTCCCTGATACGATGAAATATTTCTGTACCTCTGAATCCATCGCCGTTTACCTGCAGAAATATATCGTATACCGGAAACGTAAGATTTTCTATGGTCAAAAAACCATGGAAGACCTGGTTGATATCCTGGTTAAGCACAAGGATGAAAAATACCTGGTGCCGACTTCGACCGTTCATAACGATGAAATTCCGGTTTTGCTGACCCAGCATAACCTGATTTTCACCAAGGCCTTTTTCTATAAAACATTGTCCTCTGAGTTAAGTTACCTTAACCTGAAGGATTTCGACATGCTTGTCTTCTACAGTCCTGCCGGGATTGATTCGCTGTTCACCAATTTCCCGGGTTTTGTCCAGGATGAAACCTTTATCGGAATTTTTGGTCCGAATACAGCCAAAGCAGCTGAGAAAGCGGGTCTCCGGATCGATCTTAAAGTTCCTTCACCTGAATTCCCTTCTATGACAATGGCGCTGGATAAATTCCTGGGCGAATTGTGCAAGAAACAGGCAAAATAACCCATGGACCTTTCCTTTCCGAAGAAAGAACACCTTTGTCTCAAACGGAGGTTTGATGTCTTATTGGACCAAGGCAAAAGTTTTTTTATCTATCCTTTTCGTGTGATTTATTTGATCGTTGAACCGGATGAAAGTTCCGTTCCCGTTCAGGTGGCGATTTCGGTTAAGAAAAAGACTTTTAAGCATGCAGTTACAAGGAATCTGATTAAACGAAGGTTCCGGGAGTCGTGGCGGCAAAGCAAATCGGGGCTGCACGATACGCTGGGCGAGGAACAAAAATTCCTGTATGTACTGATGGTTTACGGAGCCGGTGAAATTCTTCCGTTTAGTGAAATTAATGCTCGTATGCAGCTGGTAATGAATCGTTTGATTGAGGTAGTTACCACCGGACAACCAACATGAAATCAATCTGGTCATGGATTAAAAAATCAGTTGGTTGGCTGATGATCATCCTGATACGTTTTTATCAGCAGGCGATTTCACCCTATTTGCGGCCTTCCTGCCGGTATACTCCGACCTGCTCCCAGTTTTATATTGAAGCAGTTACAAAATATGGACCCTTTAAAGGAAGTTATTTAGGAATTAAAAGGATTCTGCGTTGCCACCCCTGGGGCGGGCACGGGTATGATCCTGTACCTTAGCAAGTGATACTATGAAAAAGATAATCAGAAGTTTACTGTTAACCGGCCTGCTGTTGCTTTCCCCGGCATTGTTTACCAGTTCCTATGATAAGGAATTCGAATGGTCGAAAAACCTCGATATTTTTCATTCTCTGATCAGGGAACTGGAATTGTATTATGTGGATGAAACCGATCCCGCTAAAATGATAAAAACGGGTATCGACCAGATCATGAAATCATTGGATCCATATACCGTATATGTGCCGGAGTCGCAGATCGAGGATATCAAGCTGATGACCACGGGGGAATACGGTGGCGTGGGTGCCCTGATCGGGCAGGATAGCCTGGGCGCCTATATAACAGATCCATACGAAGGTTCACCGGCCCAGAAGGCTGGGATCAGGGCCGGCGATCGCATCGTTAAGGTGGATGATAGGCAGGTCAGAGGAAAATCCACCGAAGAGATCAGTCCGATGATGAAAGGTACCCTCGGAACCTCTGTCAGGATTACGGTGGAGAGGCCGCATGTAAAGGGACAGATCACGTTTGACCTGGTAAGGGAAAAGATCCGCTTTGAAAATGTCCCCTACTTTGCCAAACTCACCGACGGCAATGGTTATATCCGGTTATCCGGTTTTACAGAGGGTGCCGGCAATGAAGTCAAGCAGGCGTTGCTGAGCCTGAAAGGCCAGGGTGTTAAAGGGATTGTTCTCGATTTGCGCAGCAATCCCGGGGGCTTGCTGTTTGAAGCGGTCGATATCATGAACCTGTTTGTGCGCCGGGGACAGGAAATTGTCAGCACCCGCGGAAAATCGAAAATGTGGGAAGCCACCTATTCCTGCCGGTACGAGCCCGTCGATACCCTCATACCGGTAACCGTCCTTGTGAATTCCGGCTCTGCCTCGGCTTCGGAAATTGTTGCAGGTGCCATGCAGGATCTTGACCGGGGAGTGATCATCGGTCAACGAACCTATGGGAAAGGGCTGGTTCAAACCACCCGCGACCTGAGCTACAATGCCAAAATCAAGCTGACCACGGCAAAATATTATATCCCCAGCGGCCGGTGCATCCAGGCCCTCGATTTCACTAACCGCCGTCCCGATGGCAGCGTCGGGCATATTCCGGATTCCCTGGTCACCGAGTTTAAAACCAAAACAGGACGAACAGTTAAGGACGGCGGGGGAATCCTTCCGGATGTGCTGGTTGAAACGCAAACCCTGAGTGGAATGACCACCAACCTGATCTATCAGAACATGATTTTTGACTATGCCACCAGATACCGCAATACCCATGAACAAATCGAAGCCCCGGTGAATTTCAGGCTGACGGAAGCCGACTATCAGGATTTCAGGGATTTTTTGGTCGCTGAAAAGTTCTCTTACGAAACCAACAGCGAGGATGCCCTCGATAACCTGATCAAGGCAACTAAAAAGGAGAAATATTTCAACCTTTCGCAGGCCGTCATCGATGAACTGAAATCAAAATTATCACATAACCTGGATAAGGACCTTCTGTCCTTTAAGCCTGAAATCCGCGAAATGCTGTCCGATGAGATCATCGGCAGATACTACTTCCAGAAAGGCCGGATAGAATATATGTTATTGGATGATAATGGATTGGAACAGGCTCAGGCTATACTTGCCAATTCGGACGATTACCGGAAAAAGCTGAACAGGTAAAAACTATTTGATCCAGCGGCTGCTGCCATCCTCAAAAAACTCCTTTTTCCAGACCGGCAGTTTTTCTTTGATTAGCTCCACGCATTTTTCGAGCGCGGCGAAGGATTGTTTGCGGTGTCCCGAAGAAATCATCACCACCAGTGAGATCTCGCCGGACAGGACTCGTCCGGTGCTATGATGGATATGCACGCACATCAGGTCGGAATATTCATCAAACAGCAGATCCTTAATCGATTGAACTACTTCATCCACCATGGAATCATAGGCCGAATATTCAATAGCCGTGACTTTTTTCCCATCGACCAAATCCTCCCGGACCTGACCGATAAAGAAGGCATGGGCGCCAGCGCTGGTTTTCGAGTGATGGCCGGCTAATTCCCCGCTGACGAACGAAGCCGGAACCGGCCCCTCAATCAAATGTTTTGAATCGGGCATGGTTCATCCTCCGGCAAAGGGTGGAAGTAAGGCAACTTCATCTCCGTCAGAAAGTTGCCGGTTGCCGGTTGCCAGTTGTCTGTTCACTGACAGCCGATAACTGATAACCGACAACTTCGGATACCTTGCCATGAGCACAGTATTCAATTCATCCAGCGTTTCCGGTGCGGCAACCGTTTCCGATGGCATCCCGGTGATGTCCATAACGGAACCGAAATAGATCAGGTTAATCTGGGCCATATTTATATAATTAAGTCCGAAGGAGTATTCAAATTTTTAAACATATCCCGATGCCAGAAGGGTTCTGCGGGTGTGACCGTTATTTCCTGCCAATTGCATTGTCTGATGATCCTTGGCGGATGAGGGTCGCCCGAAAGAATGGCCTGCCTGAAAACCGGTTGTACCGACCGGGAGAAAATCCCGATCAGCGGTTCATTATAACCGTCATGGGCGGCGATCGAAATGTCGAAATCATGATGGTTCAGGAGCAGGTAGGAGAAAAACGGGGTGGGCAGGTTCGGTGTATCGCAGGAGCTGATGAGAGCCAGGCTGGTTTCACAATGGCTCAAACCGGCTTCAATACCTGCCGCCGGACCGTTTCCGGGATAATTATCTGGAAAGACTTTTGCGTTCAGCGGTGAAAAATCCCCTGAATTGGCGACGATGATGATATCCGAACATATCGGGGCCATGGCTTTGAAAATGTGATGAATAAGCGGAATTCCCCGGTAAAGGACCATTGGTTTCAGCGTACCCATCCGTCGGCTTTGTCCGCCTGCAAGGATAATTCCGGTAATACCCTGATGGGTCATCCATGTGCCTCCAGCCAGTTTTTCCCTTCCCCCAGATCGATCTCCAGCGGAACCCTCAGCTGCATGGCGTGTTCCATCTCGTGGCGGACAATCTCCTTAACCTGATTGATTTCAGGTAGATACACGTCGAAGTTCAATTCATCATGTACCTGCAGGACCAACCGGCTCCTCAGGTTCCGCTTGCGCAGTTCGCTATCGATCCGGATCATTGCGATCTTGATGATATCGGCAGCCGATCCCTGGATGGGGGAATTGATGGCATTGCGTTCAGCGTTGCCGCGTACCACCTGATTTTCAGAAGTGATATCGGGCAGGTATCTTTTACGTCCCATCAGGGTGGCGACGAAACCATTTTCGCGGGCCTGCCGGATAGCATCGTCCATATATACCCGGATTCCGGGATAAGACCTGAAATAGCCGTCGATGAAATCCTTGGCCTCGCTTCTCGATATATTCAGCCGTTGCGACAGGCCGAAACTGGATATTCCGTAAATGATCCCGAAGTTGGCAATCTTGGCCTTTGAGCGCATCTCGCGGGTTACCTGGGCGGAGCTGACCCGGTTGATCAGTGCCGCGGTGGCGGTATGGATATCGGCGCCACAGTTGAATGCGGCAATCATATTTTCATCCTGGCTGACATGGGCCATGATCCGAAGTTCTATCTGGGAATAGTCGGCCGAGAGCAGGATAAAATCCTCCTGCGACGGGACAAAGGCTTTCCGTACTTCGCGTCCGCGTGCTTCACGGATCGGGATATTCTGCAGGTTTGGATTGATCGAGCTCAGGCGGCCGGTTGCGGCAATGGCTTGCATGAAATGGGAGTGGATTTTCCCGGTTTCAGGATCGATAAGTTCCGGTAAAGCTTCAATATAAGTGTTCAACAATTTGGTTAATCCCCTGAATTCAAGAACCTTTTCAATGATCGGATGCCGGTTGGCAAGCCGGGCAAGAACATCTTCGTTGGTGGAGTACTGCTGAGATTTGGTTTTCCGCGCCTGGTCATCGATTTTCATATGCACGAACAGCACTTCGCCCAATTGTTTGGGTGAGGCCACGTTAAAGGAGACACCGGCCATCTGGATGATTTCCTTTTCGAGCCCCTGGATTTCTTCAGAAAGACCCAGTGAAATATCGGCCAGGGTAAGTTTATCAACCTTAATACCAGCTCTTTCCATCCGGGCGAGCACCGGAATAAGGGGCATTTCCACCTCGGTAAATACCTGCATCAGTCCGTTACTTGCCATCGCTTCTTCAAGAATCGGTTTTAGCCTGAAGGTGATATCAGCATCCTCGCCGGCATATTCTTTCTGGATTTCAGGATCCACCGAACGCATGTTCAGCTGGTCCTTGCCTTTTTCACCAATCAGGTTTTCAATAGGCACCATCCGGTATTTGAGATACTTCTCGGCCAGGAAATTCAGATTATGGCGCTCATCCTGATTCAACAGGTAATGGGCGATCATAGTATCGAACAGGGGTCCGCCAACAGCGATACCATAGCTGGCCAGTACCTGGAGGTCATATTTGATATTTTGTCCGATCTTCAGGAGGGTCTGATTTTCGAGCACCGGAATTAAAGGTTTCAGGAGACGCAAGGTTTCTTCGCGGCTCTCAGGGAAATGGATGTACCAGGCCTTCCGGTCTTCACAGGAGATAGCCAGCCCAACCAATTCGGCTTTCAACGCATCCAGGCCCGTGGTTTCGGTATCGAAACAGAAAGATTCGCAGGTCAACAATTTCCGGGCAATATCCTCAACCTCGGCCAGGGAAGTAATCAACCGGTACTGATGATCGGATGTTTGAATATCTGAAGCAGGGAGTTGCTGGGCCGGCATTTCCCGGGTATCGAACAGCGATCCTTGCTGTTGCGGGGCAGGGGCCGGTTGGCTGAACAGGTCGCCGGCACTGGTTTCGGGGATGATTTTGGTGATCAGGTTCCGGAATTCCAACTCATCAAAAATAGACCGGAGAGCGCGTTCATCCGGAGCCCTTCTGACAGTCTGGTCGTGCACAAAATCAACCGGTGCATCGGTGCAGATCGTGACCAGTTTCCTGGCCCGGTACACCTGTTCGCGGTTTGCCTCGAGCGACTCTTTCTGCTTGGGCTTTAATTTATCCAGGTTTTCATACAGGTTTTCAATGGAACCATAGCGGCCGATCAGCTCCTTGGCCGTTTTTTCACCGATCCCGGGGGCGCCCGGGATGTTGTCGGACGCATCCCCCCACAGGGCGAGGACATCGATCACCTGTTCCGGTTTTTGAACCCCGAACTCGAGACAAACCTCCTCCGGTCCGAGTATCTCGACATCAAATCCCGAACGACGCGGTTTAAGTATCCTAATATGCTCGCTGACGAGTTGGGTGTAATCTTTATCAGGCGTCATCATAAACACGTTATAACCGGCTTTTTCGGCCTTTTTGGCCAATGTCCCGACAACATCGTCCGCTTCATACCCATCGAGCTCCAAAATGGGGATATTAAAGGCTTCAATAATTTTCCGGATATAAGGAACACCGGTTCGCAGGGCTTCGGGCGTCGGCGGACGGTTTGCCTTATAGGCATCATACATTACATGCCGGAATGTAGGGGCTTGGGTATCAAAGACAACAGCGATATGGGAAGGATTTTCCTTGCGCAGCAATTCTTCAAGAGTGAGGGTAAAACCAAATGCCGCCGAAGTGTTTAATCCCTTTGAATTGATCCTCGGATTCTTGATAAACGCAAAATAGGACCGGTATATCAGGGCGTAGGCGTCGAGGAGGTATAAGCGGTTGTCTGTCATACTCGGAAAAATGAAGGCTCAAGGCGCAAGGCGCAAGTAAGCGAAAAGGATTAAAGAGAATAAGAGGATTAAGTAAGGGAAAAGTTAACAAAGAATAGTTTCTGAACTTGATTTTTTTTCCTTCAACCTTGTGTAAACGTAAATTTTCACAACTCATTTCCCTCGGAGAAGTGTCATCCTCGCAAAAGCGGGGATCGCCTCACGATAACGAGGTACTCAATAACCCCACTTGAGCCTTGAGCCTTGCGTCTTGAGCCTTTTCATTGATCCTCAGCAAACCACTCCGCATAGCTGTTGGCCGTTTCATACAGCCTGACCGAATGCAGCTGGACGGTTAGAGGAAGCTTGCCCTGGAGGATATTGGCAAAATAAACCACCAGGTTTTCGGCGGTCGGCTGGAAATCGAACCATGTTTTTCGGTCGAACATGTCGTCTATATCGGCAAATTTGCCCACCGGGGCTTTTTTATTCAAGATAAGGCTATGGTCGAAAACATCAACGATATTCTCGTTCACCACCCGTTTCAGGTCACCGAAATCGATCACCATTCCCAACTTCTTGTCGTTCAGGTCTTCAACCGGGGAGCCACTGACGGTAACTTTGAGGACATATGAATGGCCGTGGATATTTTTGCACAGACCGTCATAACCCCAAAGGGCATGGGCCATTTCAAACCGGAAAATCTTGGTGACCCTTACGATAGGCATGGTTTAACTCCCGCAGGAGCATTTACTGATACAATCGACAACTTTGCTGAGCTGGTCGTGCTTGAGGAAATAATAGGTGTTTTTTCCGTTGCGCCTGCTGGCCAGAATATCTTTGTCTTTAAGGATACCCAAATGATGGCTGGTGGTCGACTGCTCAATGTCAAGCTTCTCATGAATTTCTGTCACAGTCAGCTTTTGTCCGTCTTCCAGCAAATTAAGAATGGCGATCCTGACAGGATGTGCTATTGCTTTGAGCATGTTAGCGGCTTTTTCCAACTGTTCTGGTTTTAATTCCAGGAGATTCATCATTTTCAGGTATTTACTTAATTATGCAAATATATGAATGTTTTACTGTTTAAAAGATAATATAAGTCAACCTGTTATATGATTTAAGTCAAGTTTTTCTCTCAGAAATAACGGACTTCCTGGCCGCTGATTACTGATAGAAGGTTATTCGCCAGACGGCTGGCGCCGATCCTGAACCGCTCGGGAACCAGCCACTCTCCACCCAACAGTTTGTGGATTAACGCATAGTAAGAAATTGCATCTCCCACTTCAGCGATTCCACCGGCAGGTTTGATTCCCACTGCCCTTCCGGTGAGTGCGAAATAGTCACGGATCGTCACCGCCATGGTGTAAACAGCTTCAGGAGTTGCCGCAACCGGAATTTTTCCGGTGGAGGTTTTAATGAAGTCAGCCCCTGCCTCCATGGCAATTAACCCTGCCAGCCTGATATTCGCAGAGGTTTTGAGGAGCCCGGTTTCCAGGATAACTTTCAGCCTGACTCCCGCGGTGGCCTCCCGGATCAGGATCAATTCATTCAGGACTGCCAGGTGATCACCGGCTAAAAAACGGCCGACAGAGATCACCACATCGATTTCATCAGCCCCTTTCTTAACCAGCATCCCGCATTCGGCCAGCTTGACGGCGAGAAAGGTCTGGGAGGATGGAAACCCCGCTCCCACCGCGGCTATCCTGACTCCAGGTGCGGCCAGGCCTTTACGGACTTCCTCCACCAGCAGCGGATAGATGCACAATGCGGCAACCTGGGGCATGTCGGGGAATGATGCCTGGAACCCATTCAGCGCCAGGGTAAACCGATGTGCCGTTTCATCATTGTCCTCAGGATTTAGGGTGGTCAGGTCGAGGAGGCTGAAAATCTTTTTCAGATGCGACGGTGTGGAGAACTCCTCGGGTATCGAGCCGAGAATATCCTTCGTCTCTGTTGCGATGTAATGATCATCGTCGCCTGCTCCGTACTTTTCGCGATACTCTTTAATCAGATCCATATTTTAACCTTATTACTTAAACTTCAACTTCCTTGCGCTTTGCGCCTTGCGCCTTGCGCCTTGCGCCTTGCGCCTTGCGCCTTGCGCCTTGAGCCTTGTGCCTTGCGCCTTGCGCCTTCATCTATCGTCATAACCGGTTTTTTGTATCGATCCAGATGGTTACCGGACCCTCATTCACCAGCGCAACCTGCATCATGGCTCCGAATTCTCCGGTTTTAACCGGTTTCCCCAACTCATTTTGAAGTGACTTTACGAACTGCTCATAAAGCGGAATGCTGATTGCCGGAGGCGCTGCATCGATGTAAGAGGGCCGGTTTCCCTTTTTCACCCGTGCATGAAGCGTAAATTGCGATACCACCAGTGCTTCGCCGCCGGTGTCCTTTACCGAAAGGTTCATCACCCCATCTGGATCTTCAAAAATCCTCAACCCTGCGATTTTATTCACCAGCCACGAAATATCTTCCTCCCCGTCGGCCGTTTCGATCCCGATCAGAATCAACAATCCCGGCCCGATCTCCGACCGCTGTTGACCTTCGATTACAACGCCGGCCTGGCTAACACGTTGAATAAGAACTCTCATAGTTTGTTGTCGGATGACAGATGCCGGATTTCCGGTTTAGTCATGTAAAAGTACTGAAATAACATAATCGCATCCATTAAAGGGACCGGTTCCGGCGGAAATGTTCCACTCTGGGATTTTCCCGTTTTCACGGGCAACCAGATCGAAATGGGCCATGGCAATGCCCAGGTCTACCATCTGAAGGTCGATCCCGCTGAATGCCTTTTGATATCCGGGTTTTCGCGAAATATAAAACCGGAAGAGGCTGCCGGTTTGCACCACCCGCCAGGGTTGATTATTGGAAGCGGAAGGTGCCAGCCGCACCGACTCCAGGATATCTTTTACCGGATCACCGTCGGCCGGTTGGAGCAGTGTTCCCTGGTCATCAGCGAAAAACAGGCGCTCCCAGGGAAGCCGGGATCTTGATCCGGCTCCGAGACGGATCAGCCTGTCGCCAATACCCCTTGATTCAGTGGCTAATCCAACGGGTGTGATGGCCGGGATCACAAATCCTTGCTCAAGATCCACGGCTTTTGCAAATTCACTCCGGTCGAAAGTACCGCCGAGCCAGCAGGTTCCCAGTCCTAAGGAGGTTAATTCAAGTATTAGTTTTTCAAGGAGATAACCGTAATCCAGGAATGCCTCTTTCGAAGGGCGGATCGGTCCGGCGATAAAATGCCTGGCCCCTTTGATGAAACCGTAGGTTCCGAGTTTAAGCTTCTCGTTGGATGCCTCGTGCACCCCGACCAATGAAAAAGAGATCCCGGTGCCCAGCGGACCCACCAGGGTACCCTCAATCAGCTGCTCAACGCGTTTCTTTTCCTGATCGGGCAACGGATCGGGACGGTAGGTGCGGCGCGAGGTCCGGATGCGGATCAATTCGGCGATGCGTGTGGATGATTCCATGGATTGTATCATTCGGTTTGACAATATCGATGAAAGAAAGTAATTTCAACCCTGTAAAAATGACAAAAAATGAAAAAACTTTCTTCGCTTGCTGTTTTAGTCCTGATGGCCCTTTTTATCGGCAATCCTGTATCTGGTCAGTCTCTTAATAAGTTGACAAAAAAGGAGATACAAGAGGGATGGCAATTGCTATTTGATGGGAAATCCATGAACAAATGGCGCTGCTATAAAATGGATAAGGTTCAGGGCTGGGCTATCGAAAACGGTGCGTTTACGGCTCTCGGACTCCCGGAAGGCAAAGGCGGGGATATTGTGACCAGGGAGAAATTCGCCGATTTTGAATTGTACCTGGAATGGAAAGTATCTCAGAACAGTAATTCAGGCATCTTTTTTCATGTTGTTGAAGGTGAGCAGTACGAGACCGTTTACATGACCGGTCCCGAATACCAGCTGCTGGATGACGTTGCTTATCCGAAATCGAATCCCAAAAACCTGTCGGGGTCAAATTATGACGTTCATGTCCCGAAAAACGGTCAGGTTAAAACCCTCGATGAATGGAACACCGCAAAAATAGTGGTCAAAGGCGCCCATGTTGAACATTGGCTGAACGACCGTAAGGTGGTGGAGTATGAAATGTGGACCCCTGAATGGCTGGAGCTGAAAAAGAATTCCAAATGGAAGGATGCCGATGGTTACGGAAAATACAAAGAGGGATTTATTGCCCTTCAGGACCATGGCGGTACAACCAGTTTCAGGAATATCAAAATCCGGAAATTGTGAGCAATAATAACAACCGTGAATATTCCAACGGTGAAATAACTGTTTTCTGGAAGCCCGACGCCTGCGTTCATGCAACCATCTGTTTCATGAAACTCCGGAAGGTTTTTGATCCGACCAAGCGCCCCTGGGTGAATATGCAGGGTGCTTCAACTCAGGAGATCATCTCCATTGTGGAGCAATGCCCGACCGATGCCCTTACCTGGAAATGGAACAAGGACCTTACCCCAACCGAACAGGAGGATCTTGTTAAAGAACCGGTGGGAGTTGAAATGGTGCCTGAACCGGTGGTGGAAATCAACATTATTGAAAACGGGCCGGCTCTCATCAAGGGTAAGTTCAGGGTGACCAAGGCAGGTGTGACCCTCGAAACCGGAAACATTATTTCCATTTGCCGGTGCGGCGAAAGCCACAACAAACCCTTCTGCGACGGCACGCACTACGATACGAAATTTAAGGGGTAACTTCCGGCAGACCGGAAATTGGAAGAAGGCAGAAGGCAGAGGGCAGAAGGCAAAAATTAGTCTTAAGATCTTAAGAATCAATCAATCAGGAAAGAGGGGACGTATTGAACTGAATCCCTGTTCGTCTCTTCATTTTCGGTAGTGCACCTCTTTCTTCGCTCTTGTTTCTTAAACTTAAGTCTTATGATCTTAAGACTAATTTTTGCCTTCTGCCTTCTGCCTTCTGCCTTTTTCCTCTACTTCTCGTCCGGGAGATAGATCTCGACGTTTGTCCTGGTGTCGCCCAGCAGGTGCTCTGCAAAATAGTACCACATCGCGCGGTCGAAGTATTTGGTGTAATTGCCGTAACCGTGGCGCTGGCCGGGCATGATCATGAAATCGAAACGCTTGCCGGCCTGGATCAGCGCGTCGGCTACCCTGATGGTATTTCCCGGATGAACGTTATTGTCGATATCACCGGTAACCAGCATTAAATGCCCTTTCAGGTTTTTAGCCAGATCCTGGTTCTTGTTCACCTTGGCTTCAAACTTCGTAACGGTCTCTTTTTTAATACTATCCTCTGCAAACCAGGGATCTTCCTTCTTCACCTCCTCCTCCTTCTTCATATCTTCTTCTTTCTTCACGTCCTTCACGCCCTTCACGTTCTTATCCTCCTTCTTCTTCACCGTTTTTGTAACCTCCTTTACCCCGTTATGCGTTTCTCCCCACCACAGGTTGTAAATGTTATTATCGTGGTTCCCCGATGAAGAAACCGCAGCGGTATAGAAATCAGGAAAGGTGAGAATGGCTGCGGTCGACATGAAACCGCCGCCTGAATGACCGTAAATTCCCACTTTGGTGATATCAATAAAGTCATAACGGTCGGCCAGCTGCTCGAGCGCGTATTTGTCGTCGGCCAGAGCATAATCGCGCAGGTTGTCATAGCCGTAAGTGTGATAATACTTGTAGCGCTTGGGACTACCTCCGCGGTGACCTACCGAAATGACCACGAAACCAAGCTGGGCCAGTGACTGGTTTTTACCGCCGGTCGGGGTGAACCTGATGGAAACGCTCTCGGTTTGCGGTCCCGGATATACATACGAAATGATTGGATACTTCCGGTCCTTTTCCAATTTGAAAGGCTTCCACATTTCACCGTAAAGATCGGTTACCCCATCGACTGCTTTTACTTTGAACCTTTCGGGCATTTGCCAGCCGGATTCCATCAATCGCCTGAGATCGGTGATTTCCAGATCGATCAACACATTGCCCTTGTTATCGCGGAGCACGGATTTCGGAGCCATATCGACCCTCGAATAGTTATCGACCATATACTTGCATGATTCCGGGAAACTGACCGAGTGGGTGGCATCATCCGGTGTAACCAGCTGAAAACCCGTACCGTCGAGTTTAGCCTTGTATATCAGCGCATAGTTAGGATCAATGCCGGGTTCCCGGTTGAATCCTTCAAAATAGATCTCCCTGGCGAGGGTATCAATGCGGCTGACACCTCCTACAACAAAATTACCGGAAGTGATCGCATTCTTCAGGTTCCCCTGCCCGTCATACAGGTACAACTGACCAAAACCGGTGCGTTCCGACCACCAGATCAGATCCTTGCCATCGTTTATGGGATGCAGGTTGGTGTACTCGTTATTAAAATAGGGTTCGCTGGTTTCGGAGAAAAGCACCCTCGATTCACCGGTGGAGGTATTGGTTATGCACACTTCTATCCTGGCGCAGGTCCGGTCCTTCCGGATAAAGATCAGTTCATCGGTCCTTTTATTCAATAGGTCAACACCGAAGGTTTGATCCTTCCATTTATCGGTCTGCATTTTAACCCCTTTCTTGGTGTCCACGTTAAACACCCACAGTTCGTTTTGGGGAACATTTTCATCGCCGGGCATGGCATAGCGGTAAGTCTCCAGCTCAGGTCTCGGATTCTTCATTACATTGATCACCCATAAATCCTTGACCTTCCTCGAATCGTTCCGGCCAACAAAAAACTTCCTGTTGTCATGCATCCAGCGTACTGATGCCCGCAAACGCTTGGTTGAAGTGGTGTCTTCATCATCGGCCTGCCATGAATAATATCGTTCGCCATCAGTAGTCAGCTGATACTCAATACTGTCCTTATCCTTGTTTTTCATCAGGTAAAGATTGTGCTTCCGGGCAAACACAATCCAAGTGGAGTCCTTGTTGTAATTCATCCAACGGTCGTCCTTTTTCTTTTCTTTTTCAATGGTATCAACCAGGATGACCTCTTTATTGGCCAGTTTATATTCGAATTTGAAACTGTCAATCTCGAAATTGAAAGATTTATTGTCGTCTTTGAATTTGAGGTTTTTGATCGGGAGATCTAGATGGTTGACCGGCTTTGCAATCAGCTCGTTTATTTTGGCGGCCAGATAATATATGTCGAAAAGAGGGGATTTGGCCTTTTTAGCCGGATCAACCAGCCACCAAAGATTTCCGTCACCTGTTTTGTAGGAATACCAGAACAGATCCGATTTTTTGAGCCAGGTTGCCTGTACGGATGAGCTGCCTAACATCTTCCCGAGATTCTCGCTGCCGTATTTTTCGGCTGCCCTGAAATCGGCTTTGTATTGCCCGAACAGCAGGGTGGCGGCGCAAGTAAAAACTAAAAGCAAAAAATACTTTTTCATTTTATTGGATGGTATTGATTTAGTCGGTTTGTAATCCATAAAAATAGATGGATTTCAATACGCCGGCTCTGTTTTTAACATATTTTAAGAACTGCAGGAATTTGTCAGCGTGACTTGCCGGCGATGGAATCGCGGGCGGCCGCCAGCAGGGCGGAAGCAGGCTGGTATCCTGGATTTAACCGGTATAGCTCACCAGCCATGTCCAATGCCTGCTCAAATTGCCCGGCATCCAGCATGTTCCAGATCAGTAATTCCCGTGCAGTCTCACTTTCCGGATGAATGGCAAGGAGTTGTCTCGCCGCCCGGTCGGAACCTGCGCGGTCATGAAGTTTCCTGAGACTCCATCCCAGATAAAGCCAGGCTGTTTCATTACCGGGGTTCATATCGGTGAATGCCTTTAAAACAAATGCTGATTCCGAATAGCGTCCTGCCTCAAACAAATCATAGCCCTCCGCATCCCGTTTGTCTTCGCGGTGCATTATCACACACATGGGATAGCCTTCAACATTGATGCTGTGGACGGTTTTGGAACTTTTTGCTGAGGCTTTCAGCAGTCCTGACCGACCGATGTATGCATTCACGAACAAACCGTAATCCCAGTTAAATTTGCCGCGGTCATACCAGGGGGTATAAATGGTCTTGATTTTTGGAAAATGCTTCTCCAGAAAGGGCTCAAGGGGGAAATTCGAGGCGATGATCAGGGAATCGGTATCCGGTTTTGACAGGATGTTTTTCTCCAGCCATTTCACACCCGGACCCAGCGAGTGAAAATAGTAATCCGTTTCGTACCGGCTGTAAGCATGTGCTACCCCGCCGGATAAGCGGTTAAAATACACATATTCAACCGGATGATTTTTTACTATATGCAGCAGTGGGCCTATCAATCCAAGGATCAGGAATCCGGCTGCTACCCAACGGAAAACCGGTTTTTTTATCCGCTCCTGAGCCAGCGACCAGGCACTGGCCGAAAGTGCGACCCAGATGGGGTATATGAACAGCATATGCCGGATATTGCCGTAAAGATTGGAATGTTGAATGACGACCCAGAACAGGGGAAAAAAAGCACAGAAAAGCAGAAAGAAAAAGATCAGGGGTCCTTGTTTTTTGTAAAGAGGCCAGCAAATGGGGAGTCCGGCCAGCACAATGGCCGGGGTCACCAGCAAAAAATATTTTGGTGCGGAATACCAGGGCAGGTCCTGCGACCAGTGCATCTCCCCTTCAAAAAGCTGGCGCAGGTTAACGATATAGTGGGTCATCTGCCTGAGCGACTCTATAGAATGTCCGATGGGATCCTGCAAACCGTACGGCCAGTTTACCACTCCGAGAAAACAGGCTGCAATGATCGTTAACAGCATTAACCCCGACAGCCGCAGAAAAAACATCCATTTCGCCCTGCTTTCTTCGGGCTGCACCATCCACGCCCGGATCCCAACAAAAGTCAGAACGATCGGAATGATCACCAGCCCTCCGATCCTGACCGATAAGGCAAAACCGGTACCCGCTGCGATTCCGGCAAGGTAGACGACCGGAATGACCGGAAGCTTCTTCAGGAGTTTCAGCAGGCCGTAAATGGATAACACATATCCGAGGGCAAAGGGGACATCTTTAAGGTTATTATAAGTATGGCCGAGGAAAACAGGGGACAGGAGCAGGAATATGATCGCCAGGATCCCGGCTCCGTAACCGCCCAGTTCCATGGCCAGCAACCCGGTAAACAACACCGTCGCAGCACCGGCAAACGCGTTGATGATATGCCGGGTAAGGTAAGGTTCCTGAAAGCCGAATGTTTTGTTAATCAGGTAGCTGAAGTTATCGATGGATTGGCCGTAATATTTCAGGAAGGAGATCGGGGTATGAATGGCGGTGGTGTCTTTACCATGCGTTGCGAAAAAATTGTACACATTTTCGGCCTGCTGGTAATGCACGGGCTCATCCCCCGAAATCCCGGCATCCAAACTTAATAAAGGCAGTAAGGCAAAAGGCAGAAGGCAAAAGAAGAGAAAAATCCGGTGCTTGATTTTACTGGATTCAACGTGTGCAGGTTTCGGTACCATGATTTCAGGTCAATCGTGGAACTTCCTCACAAAATACAGGGGCCGGTGCTGACTCTCTTTATAGATGCGGTAAATATACTCGCCGATCACGCCGAGAAAGGTAAGCTGTATGGAACCCAGAAAATAGATGCTGAGCAGGGTGGATGACCATCCGATGATTGCGAATCCCGCCACTTTCGCAATCAGGGTGTACAGTCCGGCAATAAAAAACACCAACATCCCGATGAGCCCCAAATACAGGCAAAGCCGGATCGGCAGTTTTGAGAATGAAAAGATGGCATCCGAACTGAGGTTAAAAAGTTTAAGAAAGTTCATTTTGGATTTACCCAGATATCGGTCCTCTCGGAGATATTCGACGAATCCCTGCCTGAACCCGATGAAATGCCGGAGTCCGGGCATATAACGGATGGATTCGGTAAATTGAAGAAGGGATTGCAGTGAATCCCTGTTCATGGCTGAGAAATTTCCGACATTTTCGATATCCGGAAAGCCCGAAAACTGTTTGAAGGTTTTATGGAACGACAAAGCCAGGAGGTTCCTGCCCCTCAGTTTGGGTTTGTTTGTCCGTTTTCCATAGACCACGTCATATTCCTCAGAAAGCAGCATCCGGTGCATCACCGGTATCAGCTCAGGGGGATCCTGGAGATCTCCGTCCATCATCACCGTAAATTTGCCTTTGGCAAAAGTCAGCCCGGCCGTAAAAGCCGCCTGATGGCCGAAATTTTTGGATAATTCCAGAATCTTGATCCGCTTATCTGTTCTCCTTGCTTCGGTCAGCTTTCCGACAGTGCCGTCGGTGCTTCCGTCATCGACAAATATAACTTCGAAATCAGCCGTTATCCCCATCAGAACCGCCATGGTGCGCCCAACCAGTTCACCGACCAGGTGTACTTCATTATAGAGAGGTATGACGACTGAAAGTTCCATAGTTTGTATTTACCCTCGGAGCCTTGTCATCCCCGCAAAGGCGGGGATCGCTTGACGCTAACGAGGTGCTTAAAACAGCTCTTTTTGAATGTCATGTTCAGGGACGCGGTCCCCGCTTTCGCGGGGATGACACTTCTCCGTATTTAAAGTGTTACCCAAACATTTCCTTCGCTGTTTGATTTCACCACCGCTTCGATGAACTTCATGCCCCTGATGCCCTCGGCAATTCCCGGGAACTGGCCTGCAACGGTTTTTTCACCGCGGATGGCTTTGGCAGCTCCTTTATAAAGATTGCCGAAAGCCTCGTAAATACCTTCAGGGTGGCCGGGGGGCAACACATGACTTTCACGGGCAAAATCGGTCAGGTAATCGTATCCTGGCTTGATCATTTCAACAGGAGCCCCTTCATGCATCATGTTAAGCACATTCGGGTTTTCCTGTTCCCAGTGGAAGGCCCCTTTCGTTCCATAAACACTGATCTGGAGATTGTTCTCCTCGCCGGTGGCTATCTGGGAAGAACGGATGACACCGGTGAGATTTTCATCGAATTTCAACAGGACATTGCCATCCAGATCGAGAGGATTTTCAGGCACCAGGCTACTGAGCACGGCTAAAACTTTTTTGATCTGCAACCCGGTGGCATATTCAATCATGTTGAATGCATGAACGCCGATATCCCCCATGCAGGAACTGATGCCGGCCACTTTCGGGTCGAGCCGCCAGACAGCCAGCTTGGCATCCCCGCCATGGATGATCGGGTTGATCCAGCCCTGCAGGTACTGGGCATCTATACGCTGAATGGTGCCGATATCACCTGCTTCGATGCGCCGCTTCATTTCGCGGACCATCGGATAACCGGTGTAGGTATGGGTAAGGCAGAAAACCAGTTTGTGATCTTCTGCAAGCTGCTTTAATTCAATAGCTTCGGCAGAGGTTAGGGTTACCGGCTTTTCGCAAATCACATGGTATCCCTTGCCGAGCAGTTTTTTTGCATGTTCAAAATGCAGAAAATTCGGAGTTACGATCGAAACCACCTGGATCCGCTCGCCGACCGGCATCCCGCCTTCACCTGCAATGAATGAATCGATATCGGGATAAACCCGCCGTAAATCAATATCCTCATCACGGGCAAACTCCTTTGCACGCTCATAGTTAACATCGAAAACCCCGCCAACCAGTTCGTAGGAGTTGGCAATCTTTGCAGCAATGCGGTGGGCACCGCCGATAAAGGCGCCTTTGCCTCCGCCGATCATGCCCCAGCGAAATCGTTTCATAAAATTAAGTATCAGTTAATCAAATCGTTCGGTTCAGGCTTTTTTCCGCCTCATCGTTGTAAAAACGATGGCGAATATGACAATCAGAATGGCTGGCAGTATGGCGGTATACCGGAGGATTTCCTGACCGGTAGCTCCGGTGTCGGTAAACCATCCGGAAATCGGGAGGAACAGTGAGGTGGAAAGCATCCCTGCACCGCCGAAAATAGAGAGACCCAGGGCTCCGCTTTCGGGTACATTGATCGAAACAAAGCCCAGCATGGTAGGCCAGAAGAAACAAATACCGATAGCAAACACCGCAGCAGCGGCGAAAGTCAGGAAGGCTCCCTCCACATAGCTCATCAGCAAAAGGCCGACCATACTCACAATGGCTGAAAAGAAAAGCATTCCTGTGGTGTTTATCCGGTGAACAATCGGTCCGGCAAATGCACGGCCGACGGCCATGATGCCATTGATAAAGGCCAGAACCAGTATGGCAGCAACACCGGTACCCTCAAGTAGGGAGCTGATGCGCTGGCCGGTAGTCAGTTCCGTGGCCGCACTCAGCAACATGCAAAAAAGCATGATGAGGAAAAGCGGGCGTAAAATGGCTTTCCACATGGATCCGTAGGATACTCCCATTTCAACCCGTTCCGTTTGGGGAAATTTCTGCCCGAACATCAGGACACCGTATAAAATCAGCGGAATTGCAAGAGTTCCAACGAGAATGGGCCAGGTAAAGCCCATGAGGTCGATCACCAGGTAAGAAACCAGGCTCCCGATCACGATGCCCCCGGGAAACCAGACATGGAACCTGTTAAGCATTTTTACCTTTTCATTCGGGAAAATTGAAGCCACCAAAGGATTGCAACCGGCTTCTATGCTGCCGTTCCCCACTCCGATAAAAAGGGTTCCGATGAATAAGGTCCAGAAATCCTGAGCGAATATGGTGACCACAATACCAATCAGATGGAGGAAAAAAGCAACCCTGACGAATCGCTTCATCCCCAGAAGATCTACCAGAGGTCCACCGATAAATTGCGCCAGGGTAAATCCCCAGAATGCCGGTGCAATTGCAAGCGCCATCTTTTCGGCACTCAGGGAAAACTCATCTTTCCATACCAGTTCGAGTTTGGCTCGTATGGCGAACGTCATGGCCGTTGTTACCAGAGCCAGGCAACTCATCCAAAACAGCCTCCGGGCATTGTATTCTTTTGCTGTCATTTTGTGATAGTTTAATTAGAGGTTTAGATTTTGAACTTAAAAATAGATAATTTTGATTAATTCAACTAAACCATCAGAGTCTATGGGACGACCAGTAACATTATTCACCGGCCAATGGGCCGATCTGCCTTTTGAAACCCTGTGTAAAAAAGCTTCCGGATTCGGTTATGACGGACTTGAGCTGGCATGCTGGGGGGATCATTTTGAGGTAGCCAAGGCCGATCAGGCCTACTGTGACAAGCGGCGCGAAATTTTGGCCAAATATGACCTGAAAACCTGGGCGATTTCCAATCACCTGGTTGGTCAGGCCGTGTGCGACCGTATCGATGAGCGCCATAAGTCCATACTGCCCGACTATATCTGGGGCGATGGGGATCCCGAAGGGGTAAAGCGGCGTGCGGCAAAGGAAATCGTGAAAACAGCACAGGCCGCCAAACGCCTGGGTGTGGAGGTGGTTTGCGGGTTTACCGGCAGTTCGATTTGGCACCTCAACTATTCATTTCCACCGGTTACCCCGGCAATGATCGATGCGGGATTTGCTGATTTTGCCAAACGATGGAAACCCATTCTGGATGAATTCCAGAAGCTGGGCATCAAATTCGCACTGGAGGTTCACCCAACCGAAATCGCGTTCGATATCGCCACCGCTGAAAGGGCTTTGAAAACTGTTGATTATCATCCCGCATTTGGATTTAATTATGACCCGAGCCACTTCGGATATCAGGGGGTCGACTATATCGGTTTTCTGTACAAGTTTGCCGACCGGATATTCCATGTTCACATGAAAGATGCGGGCTGGTCGCCTTTTCCCACCGAAGCCGGGGTTTTCGGGGGTAATCTTGATTTCGGCGACCGCCGCCGCTATTGGGATTTCAGGAGCCTGGGCCGCGGGAATATTGAATTCGAAGAGATCATCCGTGGCCTGAACAGGATCAAGTATAACGGACCGTTGTCGGTTGAATGGGAGGACAGCGGGATGGACCGCGAGCATGGTGCTGCCGAGGCTTGCGATTATGTGCACAGTGTTGATTTTCCGCCTTCGGATGTTGCGTTCGACGCGGCGTTCGACAAATAAATATTCGTAGGGGAGGAGCCGCGGCTCCTCCCCTACGTTATATCAACCTCTCCAACAGCTTCTTGGTCAGCATAATTCCTTCCTCTTCGGAATAGTTGGTGCCTTCATATTCCACATCGATATACCCCCGGTACCCTGATTTCTTGACAATCTGTATCATGCGGGCAAAATCGATGGTTGTTTCATTGCCGTCCTTGTCAAAATCATGGGATTTTGCGCTGACCCCTTTGGCCAAAGGCATCAGTTCAGCCATCCCCTTGTAACGGTCATATTCCTGGCCGGCACTGATCGTGAAATTCCCAAAATCGGGCAGGGTGCCGATATTTGGCATCTTGACCGACCTGATAACATTGCTCAGCCAACCGCCGTCGGACGACATCCCGCCGTGGTTTTCCACAAGGATGCTGATTCCTTTGGTCTGACCATACTCGCACAGGACACGGAGCCCCTGAACCACATTTGCGGCATGCTCCTCCGGTGAGCCTTCCCCGCCGGCATTCACGCGTATCGAATGGCAGCCGAGAGCCTGGGCGGCATCGACCCATTTTACATGATTCTTCGCCACATTGAAACGCCCTTCCTCGGTGGGCTCACCGAGATTGCCTTCCCCGTCGACCATGATCAGAACATTGGCCACCCCGTGATAATCGGTAATCCTCTTCAGTTCAGCGAGATATTTCGGATCGGTGACATAGTCGGAAAAGAACGAACTGACATATTCCACCGCTGTGATGCCAAAATCACGCTTGGCCTTGACCGGGAACTCCAGGTTATCCAGCATTTTTTCACCCAAAGCCTTGTGCAGCGACCATTCCGCCAATGATATTTTAAACCTCGGCTCCTTGCTGCATGACGATAGGAACGAAGGCGCAGCGGCCAATCCGGCCGCGGCCATTCCCGCCCCTAAAACGAAATCTCTCCTCTTCATATATTACCCTAACCATTAATACCTTCCCTGTAATCCCCGCGCAGGCGGGGATCCCTGGCCCCTATGCGGCATTTGCCAATTGAAAAATTTCGCCCTACAACCGTCTGATCCACACATTCCTGTACTGTACCGGATTGCCGTGGTCCTGCAACAGGAACGGCATATCGCCGTGGGCCTCGTATTTAGGATATCCGGCATAGGTAGTTGAGCCTTTCAGCTCGAAATGATCCTGAACCAATATGCCGTTGTGGAGGACGGTAATGGTAGCGGGCTTAGTCAGACTGCCATCGGCGGCAAACCGTGGTGAATGGAAGACAATGTCATACGACTGCCATTTGCCCGGTTTGCGTGAAGCATTGACCAGTGGGGCGGATTGTTTATATACCGAAGCGGCCTGCCCGTTGTAATAGGTTTCGTTGTTATAGGAATCGAGCACCTGCACTTCATAAAGCGACTGTATATATACACCGCTGTTTCCGCGGCCCTGTCCTTCGCTGATGACTTTTGAAGGAGTCCGGAATTCAACGTGCAACTGGCAATCACCGAATTTCTCTTTGGTCATGATGTCGCCGGTTCCGTTCACGGTCATTTTCCTGCATCCGGTTTTCCATTTGGCCGGACCGCTGCGGCTTACCCAGTTCGACAGATCTTTGCCTTTCCTGAAAAGAATAATGGCATCCGAAGGGGGGGCCTGATCACATCCGGGTGTTATTACGGCTGGTTTTTTCGACCAGTCTTCGGTTTGTACCGGGTCCTGCGCCGCGACGGATAGACCGGCCAGGCATCCGGTAACGATGAGAAAAGCTAATTTGTTCATGTTATCTTGTTGATTTCCCAGGGTTTTCTGTACAAGGGCTTTAAATAATGATTGGCGGCCTGTTCATTGAATGAACCGGTTTCTGCATTCCAGTTCAGGGTGAGCCCGGTACGATAGGCAATATTGCCCAGATGGGCCAGGCGGGCCACATCACGGCCGATCTTAATATTGGCGGCGGTTTCAAAATTGCGGGTTTTTATGGCATCCAGGAAGTTTCGGATGTGCAGTCTCAGGTCATTCCCGGCATTCACGTTCCGGGGCACGGGCTCGGTTACCGGAATACCGTTCACCTGGGCAGGGATCACCTCCCAGTAATTCCGGTTGGCACGCAAAACCCCATTAGTCCCGTGGAAGGCCAGCCCATGGTCGAAACCGAACTCATTGGTTTGAAGGGCGAAATTATTCTGCCAGACCACCATAACCTGATCAAATTGATATTCAACGGTCAAGGTATCAGGAGTCTCCATATCATCATTGGGAAAAGCAATATTACCGCCTGTTGCGGTAATGGTATCAGGCTGTTTCAGTTTAAGCGCCCACATGGCCATATCCAGCAGGTGAACACCCCAATCCGTCATCTTACCCCCTGCATAGTCCCAATGCCAGCGGAAATTGTAATGAAAACGGTTGGGATTGAACGACCGGAAAGGGGCCGGACCGAGCCACATATCGTAATTAACCCCTGCCGGTACCGGTGCATCAGGCACTTTGGGCACGGAGTTACCCCCGTAACGCCAGACATCGACATAACTGACCGGACCCAATTTTTCCGACTGGATAAAATCAACCATTTCCAGCCAGTGCAATCCGCTCCTCTGCCATTGTCCAACCTGCACTACTCTATTATAGCGCTGTGCGGCATTGACCATCTGGTCGGCTTCAAAAACCGAATTTGCGGCCGGTTTTTCCACATAAACATCCTTTCCGGCTTCACAGGCCATGATGGTGATGAGTGCATGCCAGTGATCCGGGGTGGCAACGATTACCACATCGATATCCTTGCGCTCGAGAACTTTTCTGAAATCCTCATACTGATCCATTTTCGGGACGACGACCTTTTTATCGTATGCGTATTTTTGAATGTCAGCCATGCGATCCTCACGAATCTTTTTATCGATATCGCATATCGCAACCAAATCAACATCAGGTTGTTCGATGAAGGAACAGGCATTGGTAAAACCCATGTTCCGGCAACCGATCAGGGCGACCCGGATCCTGTCGCCGGGATTCTTACGGGTAGAACAGGATGTTAACCCCATCCCGGATGGAATGAGGCCTGCCAGACCGGCCCCGGCAGCAAGGCTCAGACCGGTGGTCAGGAATTTCCTGCGGCTTTGGGCCATGTCAGAAGTCAGTTAAGGTCCACGGTGCCCGGTAATCGGGTTTGGTCAGCTGGTTAGCCTCCGGATCATTGATAAATCCCGAGGTTGCCGGATCCCAGTATATTTTGCGGCCGGTTCTGATGGCGATATTTCCCATGTGCGCCATCGTGGCCACAGCTCTTCCGATAGTCGGACTGGCATTGGTTTCGCGATTGTCCTTCTTGATGCAATCAATAAAGTTGGCTACGTTCAGGTCGAGTCCGGTGCCCGTTCCCTTTTGGCGGGTGACTTCTTCCACCAGCGGACCGTTCGTCGATACTTCCGGATGAACTTCCCATCCGCCGCGATCGGCCACCAGCGTTCCGTTATTGCCGATAAAGGCCACACCATGGTCACGGCCCCAGTCGCCCATGCCAATACCCATGGCATGATCCCAGATCACGTTGAAACCGTCAAATTCATAAATAACCTGTTGCGTATCAGGGGTCTCGATCGGACTTTCAGGAAAAGCCAGTTTACCCCCCGAACTCATGGCTGATTTCGGGTAATCGGCTTTCATTCCGGCAAGCGCCATATCCAAAAGATGGACGCCCCAATCGGTCATTAATCCGCCGGCATAATCCCAGAACCAGCGGAAATTGAAATGGAAACGGTTACGGTTGAATGTGCGCTCCGGGGCTGGTCCCAGCCACATGTTATAATCAACACCGTCAGGAGTCGGTTCATCGGGTACCACACCCGGAGGTACCAGCCAGTTCTCATAACACCAGACTTTTACCGTACGGATTTTGCCAAGCTTGCCCGACTGAACGAAAGCAAAGGCATCATTCCAGTGCGGATCGCTTCTTTGCCATTGCCCGACCTGAACCACCCGGTCATATTTTTTGGCGGCCTTTTCCATCTGCATGGCTTCATAAATGGTTTTGGCCATCGGTTTTTCAACATACACATGCTTTCCTGCCTTACAAGCTTCGATCATGATTGCAGCGTGCCAGTGATCAGGAGTTCCTATGATAACCGCTTCAATATCTTTCCTTTCCAGCAATTTTCTCCAATCGGTGAACAGCTCCGGTTTCTTACCGGTCTTTTCTTCAATCTGACCGGCGCGCTTGTTCAGCACACTCTGATCCACATCGCACAGCGCCACGCACTCCACATTGGGCTGACGCAAAAAGGCATTCAGGTCGGAAAAACCCATGCCATTGATGCCAATGGCGCCAATGGTCAGTTTGCCATCATCTTTTGGGGCGCATCCAACAGCTCCCGGAATCATCGTTGCAGTTGCCACTACTGCTGCAGCAGTGGCGCTCGTTTTTACAAAATCTCTTCTTGAGGACATATAAAAATTCATTATTTGTTTTTGTTTCGGGTATCGGGTATCGGGTATCAGGTAAGAAGGTTTCCTCTTAACCATTAGCACATTAGCACATTAGCATATTAACTAATTGGTAAATTTCCCCGTGATCCGTTCGGTGACGTATCGTGCCATCTCGGCGGTCTCTTCGTTTTTCTCCAGCTTTTTCATGGTGGGCAAAACCTTGTCGGTTCCCCAAAGGCTCAGTTCCTTGCAGATATAATTCTTGGCATCAGTGGAGCCGGTGCCTTCCAGGAATTGAATCAGGAGTTTTTCGATTTCCGCGTATTTGGCGCCACCATCATAGTTAGCCCGGATGTAGTTTGTGAGGTCCTGCATGTTATAACGGGTATCGCCCGGCTTATAATTCTTCAGATTCGATAAGATTTCAACCAGGGTCAACGGCCTGAACAAAGGCCATTTACTCTCTACATTGAAAGTTGGGAAAACTTCGGGAACGGCCTGAGTGACCACTCCGGTTGCTGCCCATTCGGCACCGCGCTGGAGTGTTACGATGAATCCCACGCATTCCATGGCCGGATAGGCGGAATCACCCATCGCATGCCCGAGTGTGGTATGAAAGATGCGACCCTTACCATAGTTAATCGTCATAAGCACCGGCTCATGTTCTCCGGTTCCACCTTTTGCCGTATCAGCAAAAGCGGTAGCAAGGACGGTCAGGTTTTCGGCCGGTCCGCGGAGCTGACTGTACAGTTCATCCTGGGAATGAAGCCAGTTAAGGGGCAATCCTTTGGTGATCGGATGTATGGTATCCCTCAGGGTTACCCGGAATGCATGCTGCTTTCCATGTGAACCGGCGATGCCCGGGGTGGTGTCGCGGATAAATGCGCCATTTTTCCAGCGGATATAAGGACCGTCTTTTTGATTGCGATCGCTCCAGCCACCCAGACCGATCATTTTATTGTACTCTTTCCAGTCAGCAAAAGCGTTATCTGCAGCATGATAAACTACCACGCCGCCGCCACCTGACACGTAGGTTTCGAAAGCTTTGTTGGTTTCTTCGGGCCATGCATCGCCGGTATAATCAAGAACTACCAGTTTATATTTCGAAAATTCAGGTTTGAATTTCGACATATCTTCTTTGGCTGCAGGTGATTGTGCGATATCTGCAGAAAAAAGGCCGGAGTTTTCAAGGATCTGCTTCAGGACCGGAGTCGAACCCTTCCAGTTGTGATTATTCTGGCCGGTAACAATCAGTGCCCGGTTTGGGGCCTGGGATACCGGAGATTGCGTGCATGAGGGAACAAGCAGAAACAAACCCAGGATTCCGGTCAGTATGGCGAACGTAAGTATATTCTTTTTCATTGCTTTAATAGGTTAGGTTAGTTGCCTTGGAGTTTCCATGGACTCCTGAACGGACGCCGCAGCATGCGGGATGCGATCGGATCATCAAGAAATTCCTGGGTGTCGGGATTCCATTTCAGTTTCCTTCCGGTAAGCATTGCTATTTCGCCGAGCAGGGCTGCAGAGATGGAACGGTGGGCAACCTGGCAGGGGGCGATGGTTTCTTTCCTCGACCGGATACAGTCGAGGTGGTTCTGAACATGGTCGAGGCTCTTGTATAACCGGATTTCGTTGTCTCCGATCTTTTCGTCGAGGATTTTCGGATCGCTGGCGAACAGGCGCTCACCGCGGTCGACGTGGATCCAGCTCCCATTTTCGCCATACCAGCAAACACCCATGCCATGGGGAACCTGCCGTGCATTGGCATAATGCATTTCAACACCCGTGGCATATTTGGCGTGGATGGAATACTCAACAGGAACATCAAAAATACCTTCACGCGGATAAACGCCTTTAGCTTCAATTTCGATCGGGCCTGTACGCTCGAGCCCCAGTCCCCAATGGGCGATGTCGATATGATGACCGGCCCAGTCCGTCAGCTGTCCGCCCGAATAGGCCAGTATCCATCTCCAGTCCCAGTGGCAAACGCCACGATAGGGCTCTTTCGGGGAGGGTCCTAACCACATATCCCAGTCGAGTCCTTCGGGAACCGGTTGAACCGGATGGGGTTTATTGGTGGGCCCACCATCGGGCAATCCAACCTCAACAAATTTTACCTTGCCGATACGGCCATTGATGACCAGTTCACAGGCCCGGTGGAAATGCGCTTCAGAACGCTGCCAGCTGCCTGTCTGCCAGATCACCTTGTTTTTTTCGACGGCTTCAATGATATTTTTACCTTCCCAGATTGTCCGGGCAAGTGGTTTCTCCCCGTAAATATCCAGCTTGGCATTTGCCGCGGCAATGGCGATGATGGCATGCCACTGGTCCGGCAGTGCCATCACAATGGCATCCAGCTTTTCTTTGGCCAGGAACTCCCGGTAATCCGCATGAGCCCTTGCATCGGTATTGCCATATTTGGCATCCATGATTGCCTTTGCATTATCACGGTGACCTTTGTCGACATCACAGGATGCAACCATCTGGACTTCCTTTTTACCAAGAAACTCCTGCATATCACCGGTACCCTGTGATCCGGACCCGATCAGTCCCATCACGATCCGGTCGCTGGCGGCGGTTGCACCGTCTTTTCCCAGGGCGGTACCGGGAATGATATAGGGCAATGCCACTGCTGCCCCGGCGGCCCCGGCCATTTTTCCGAAGAAAGACCTGCGGTTTATAATTTTAGGTTGACTCATAGTTATTATGGTTTAATCTTGTAAAGTTGTCGACTTTATCAATAGGAAAAAAGAGAAAACGCCATTTGTTTAGCAGGTGGCAAGATAATGCACGGATAAGGTAACACCGCATCAGGCACAGGGCGTGTTGAGACAGATTATGATCTGCCTCTACAATTTCAAATGGAATATCTGCAGGATTGGGTTGTCGTCCTCCTTGCTGGCATTGATCAGATCGATGAATTCCTGCCGTTTCTCCGGGAATTTGATTTCCTTGATTTCCTGGCAGTTGCTCTCAAGTTGCTCTTTGAGGTCGACAATCTGATGGGAGACAACGAACAGACCATTTTTCCCCGAAATAAAGTTAGGGTTGATCAATCCATCTACATCATTAATTATGTACCGTCGGCGAAGTGTATCGGGGGGACATGGCGGATATTTTTTCAAGATGCAGATCTCACCGCTGGATTTGTTATAGATCATGACACCTCCCCTTTTCGGGGTGATCCGTGCATTCAGTATAAGGTAACCGGTTAATTCAGTAAAACTGTTGATACTGGTGTATTCCCCCATCTGTTTGTGTAACCCTGAAACCAGATAAGGACCCGGCAAATGATCAGCACCGATCGGGAAAATAAACCGGGGAACCAGCCCCACTTTGGATTCACCGAACAGGGTATCGAATGAAAACTGACGGAACTGAATCGACCCATTGTTCAGGTAAAAATCACTACCACCCCAAAAGAATCCATTACCCTGTAATAAAGAAGTATTTACCGGCAACAAAGAATCGATTTGATTAAATTCCCCATCCATTTTTCGGATCAAATAAAAATTTTTCTTCTCCAGGCGGGGATAATCTATTCGAAAATAAATCTCTTGTGAACTTTTTACCAAAATATCAGAAACCTCGCCGTCTAGCTTTTCCTTGTATTTATAGCTCCTGATTACTTCTCCACCAAAATCGTACTTCAGGATAATATCCCTTTGGTAATCGTTAACGAGGATATAAGTCTCTTCGGGATCGGCCACCACGGTCGTCAAACTTGTATATTCAAACGGGCCTTTGCCTTTGCCGCCGATTTTGCGGATGAACTTACCCTCGCGGTCAAATAGAAAGATCTGTTCCGGATCATTGTGATTTACAGCGAGGATATATTTTCCCCCAACTGAAAACGTAGCGAAAGGGAAGATGCACTCTTTGCTGGTTTCAAGTTTAACATACTCCACATCCCTCACAAACTCACTGAGTCGGAACTCCTTTTCAGTTTTCAGCCCGTGGAGGATGTCTATGGTGGTGAGTCTGGTTTTCTTTTCCGTACGGCAGGAAAACATCATGCCGACAGCTATCAGAAGGCAGAAGAGGATTTTTGGCACTGGGTTTGGTTTTGGAGAGATGGATTAATGCCGGACTAAACGTCCGATATGGGTACAATGAACTGATAACTATAGGTCAAACGAATGTAGTTGTCTTAATATTGCAGATAATTCTTCGTGAATTGATAATGCCCGTTTTTTAAGAAATCCGACATTTTCGGCCACAGTAAGCATATCATTCAAATCAGGGTTGCCTTTGCCGTTGATTGTAGTGCAATGATTTCCATTGAATCCATCGCTGGGTACGAGATCATAGCCCGGCGAAAGACCCCAGGTTCCATCTTTAAAAAGGAAAGAGAAATTTTTAGCATGATCGTCCTTATTGCCTTTCAGGACATTGAACACCATCAAACGGAAAACTTTGGAAACTTCTTCCATGTTTCGGGTCAGAACCAGCGTGGCTTTCATCAGGTCGGTATAATCAAGCGAAGGCAGCCGGTGGCTCGCATAAAGCAATCCGCCTGCGGTATGCATGTGATAACGGGTGTCTCCATCGCGGTCGAACCGTCGGACCCCAAAGTATTTTCCTTCAAAGAGCCTGGTTTCCGGCATTTCGATACCGCACTTTTTTGCGTCCAGTGAATACTGATATTCAATGGCGCCGATATCTGCCGGGTCATGAGCCGACCGGAATTTCACCAGCCAATGCTCTCCGTCAACCCGAATCATGACCTTGGGACGGGCTCCCCCTGAGGAGCCGTTTTTACGGAATAACAGGTCAAAGTCTCCTGAATTTTCTTCACCAAGGATCTTTTCGACCTCACCAGAAAGATAATTGAGATCTGATTGATCCCCACCCGTTCCCAAAAGATTCTCCGGAAGATAGGTTAATGCGCCCATTCCAGAACTACCCACAATGCTCAGCCGGTCGAGCTGTGAGAGGAATCCCGGACGAACACCTTGCCGGAAAAGGAGCCTGTCGAGCAATAGATTCCCCCAGCCGTCAGGTAAACTATCATTGAACACCCCGAACAATCCCTCAAACGGACCGGGCCGGGCAGTAAAGACCCCCGACCGCAACGGCAGGTAAAACGGAGAAATCGAAAATCCGCTTTCAATCCATGCGGCATCATATTCAAATACACATCTGCGATCCGGAGCCATGGCCAACCGGCCAACAGATTTCCCCTCCATACTCACCTTGAGGATATCTATCGGATTAAACATTTTTTCTGCCTCTTTTGCGGGTGCTGGTATGTTTTGCATTGATCAGCTCATCAATGCTCTGATACTGTTTTAACGTGAAAAGACGGTGAAACTCATCGGTTGCGCCAAGTGCAACGGCTAACCTCAGCAAATGTTTAAGGGATATTTCCGATTGGATTTCAAATCTTTTCAGGGTTCCCAGGCTAACCCCCGAGCGTTTGGCAAGCGCTTCCTGTGATAAATCTGCATCCAGTCTCCGCTGCTTCATTTTTTGAGCAATTTCACGGGCAATAGCCGTCGGATTGAAATCATCCAGCAGGGGCAGATAATTATCTGCCCCTGTCATGTTAACGGATAATATGGTATCTTTTGTGTTCATATATCAAAGATACGGATATTATATTATCTGTTATAATTTTAAATGAAAATTAGCGGGAATGACCCTGCTCCGAGGGAAATACCGCTATTTATCCCACCGGTAAATCACCACATCGCCCGGGTCAACCTCAATCGTACCGATATAACAATCTGCCCGTACCAGCGATCCGTCTTTCATGACCCTTTTTACTGATGCATCGGCGACCAAAGTCAACTTCATTGACTTGAGGAAGTCCCGATTGACAATGACCAGAAAATTTTCCGCACCTTTTTGCAGATGGGACACAACGGCCCCGGTTCCTTCAGTTTCCAGTTTTTGAATGGGTCCGGGAAGGATGGTCAACGGTTTCGTGCCGCGCGGCAATTTACTTCCCGTATGCCAAACTGCCACGACCTCCGAACCCAGAAATACCGGGGTCAGGCTGCGGATTTCGCTGTTAACCAATTTGATCCGGTCGTAAACCTCGGTCCTTTTACCATCTGCGGTGATGGGACCGTGATTGAATTTCCAGGTAGTGTCCACCGGTGTCCAGTAAGTGAAATACTGAATGCCCTGGGCTCCGTATGCCAGATCGCTGAACACTTGCAGCCTGAGTTGAGGAATGGTGGCAACGGGATAGGGTCCATGTGCCACTGCCAGGGCGAAAGCCCAGAAAGGCTTTCCCGCTTTTCGTGCCGCAGCGGAGATGATCTCCAGGTTCTCATACCATCCGGGACGCAGGGAATCCCCGGTCACCGGATAATGATCGAACGATAAGATCTGCACAGGAACCTCCGCCACAAACTGATCCACATGTTCCTGATAGGTTTTTGTACCGAGTTGCTGTTCGTTGGCATAATTCGGGAAAAGATTCAGATAACAGAAATGCGAGTCATCGGTGGTACGGATTTTTTTTGTCCATTCACTGAGTTCGGCGAAATCCGAACGGCTGGGTTCGTCGCGCAGCAAATAACCGGCAACGGCCGGATGTTTCATAAACCTGTTAACCGTTTCCCGGGGGTTGGCTTTCAGCTCAGGACAGGCGACAATCATTTTAAGTCCTGTTTTCCGGGCAATATCCAGAGCTTTTAACATGGCTCCGGCATCAGGGAAAACAGTCAGGTTCATATTGATACCCGACTCCTTCAGTTCCCGGTAGCGCGCCAGGGAGGTCTCTTCAGACGGAATTCCATACCAGGCCAGGACCGGCAATTCCCCTGAACTCTTCAATCTTCCCTGCGATTGTACGGAGCCCGATCCGAAACAAACAAGCACCAATGGCAATAAAAGCAGTGTTCTCATAGCTAATAATTCAAAATTCAAAATAGGTCCGGAATCTTAAAAACTCCATTTCAGCCTCAAAAATCCCAGTGTCGCCTTCTGTGAATAGCCTTCCTGCAATTCTACGGTGAAATGCTGAAGGATGAATGACAGGTCGAGGTCGTCACGCAGGGAAAGATCAAGCGAAGGACCCGCAAAAAATCCGTTCAGTTTCGGGAAATACATGGCAGCCAGCCCGGCATTGAACAAGGGCGTCAAGGGATAGCTGAGATTGGCAAAGAAAGTATGCGGTGCAATCGATAGATCACGCACGGTGAGGTTGCGGTAATAAAAATCTGTAAAACTGGTCAGGCTGGTTTGCTCCGACGCCTGATTGTATAAATATTCGAATTGGATATTGAGCTTGAAGGGTGTCAGGTAACTGATTCCGGCGCCTGCAATGACGGCAGGTCCGGGATGCGAAATCATCTTTCGGGGGTGGAGATACGTAATCTCCCCATTCAGGGAAACCGGACCGATGTAACCCGAAAAGCCGCCTCCGGCCACCCATTCACTTTCATCCATCTGACCGCCAAGTACCTGAAAATCATATCCGGATAAGGAAAAACGGAATAACCCGGCATAGCTCACCTGCTCCAAGCTGTTCAATTTCGCTGCGACTTCCAGGTGCGCCGAGGGGGTAAAATAATATTGAAGCCGGATCGCATCGCTGCCGGGCCGCTCAATATAATCGAAATCAAAAAAACTGTAGGCATTGAAAATATCGTTTGGATTCCAAACGTAATTCATCCCCCAGTTGATCCGCTGCCGGCCTAAAGTGGCTTGTAATTTTCCGAAATTCAGATCCAGATAAGCACGGTCGATGGTTGAATTCAAAATTATGGAGGTGTCTGAAATGAGGTTCCACGACAGATCGATCCAGCCCCGGTCGGCGCCGATCATCCCAGCATATCCGGGGAAATATTTCACGGATTCGCCAAACAAAAACCGGTTCCGGATTTCCAATGAGGCATTGACGTGCGATCCGTATCCGGCCTTGAAATTCAGGCGGTTATGTAAAAGGTTGTCGATGGTCCAGGGACCGTCGTAATGCTCGAACATAACCGACTGCATGTTGGAGACATAGCCGTTTACCGAAGCCGTGAGCTGGGCGGAGGTTCGGTGCGGTGCGAGCAGGAGGAGGGCCAGGGTGAGGAATCGTGAGGCGTGAAGCATGAGGCGTGAGGCGAAAGAATAGGTACCTGATTGGTCTTCCGTCTTTCGCTTCACGGATCTCGCTTCACGTTCCTTGCGGTAGAATATCGGTTTCATGGCAGCCTAATGTTCCGGGTAGTCCACATCACTGCGCACCAGGCCGTCCTCCACCGTGATCACCCGGTGGGCTTTGGCTACGACACGTGCATCGTGAGTGGAGAAAATAAAGGTAATCTTTTCATTGTGATTGAGTTTCTCCATAATATCGAGGAGGGTTTCGGCCGATTTGGAGTCGAGGTTGGCCGTTGGCTCATCAGCCAGAATAAATTTGGGTTTGGAGGCCAGGGCCCTCGCCACAGCCACACGTTGCTGCTGTCCGCCGGAAAGCTTACCCGGACGGGCATGAAGCCGGTCACCAAGCCCAACCTGGTCGAGCAGTTCCCGCGCCCGTTGTTGCCGTTCGGCCTTCGGTTTGCCCTGAAGGTGCATGATGAACTCCACGTTTTCCAGTGCAGTCAGGACCGGTATCAGGTTATAGGCCTGAAAGACAAAACCGATGTTGTGCATGCGGAAATCGATTACTTCCCTTGATTTTAGCTGGCTCAGGTCGACCTGGTCAATCAGGATTTTACCCGAGGTGGGCTCATCCAGGCCACCAAGCATATTCAGCAAAGTGGTCTTGCCCGATCCTGAAGGCCCAACAATGGTCGTAAACTCACCTTCCCTGAAGTTAAGTGTGATTCCGTTAATCGCTGTTACCGGCACACTCTTGCGGTCGTCGTAAATTTTGACCAGGTTATTGATTTCTATAATATTCATATTCAATATATTGTAAATTATCAGTTGCCAATTGTCAGTGGCGGTCACTCAGACCAGCCAGTCCCATCTTCCGCTTCACGCTTCACGGTCCCTTGCTTAGCTACTCCGTACGCAGTGCATCTGCCGGATTAAGTTTCAAAGCTTTCCATGCCGGATAGGCAGAAGCGGCCAGGCCGGTGATGATCACCAGCATAGCCACCAGCAAATAATAGGTCCACGAAAGCGAAGTATATATCACCGCGTTAAATCCCCACGCTTCCATGCCTTTCTGCGCAAATGCCGAGAGATCGATACCCTGCTTGTTGAATATTTCAATCACAATGGCCCCGAATATCATCCCGATACCGGCGCCGGTCAGGCACAGGAGAACCGATTCCAGGATAATCATGGTGAATACCCTGGTTTTATTCATGCCGATGGCCATGAGCATTCCCAGTTCCTTCACCCTCTCCAGTACAACCATCAGCATGGTGTTGACAATTCCGAAGCCCAGTGCCGCAAGTATGATGATCATAATTACCACAAGTGACACCTCGACCAGGTCGCTTAGCATGGCCACATCAGGCAGCAACATTTTCCAACTCATCACCTCAAGATCAGGATATTCTGATTTCAGGGACTGTATTGCGGTATTCATCAGTTTTCCGTCCTTCATGAAAATGGCCACTTCATGAGCCTGTTCAGGAGGCAGCATCGCCAGGGTGGCCAGATCGGGCTTCCTAACGTAAACATTCATCTCTTCGAACAGGGTGTTATCGATCCGGTAAATACCGCAAACCCGGTATGATCCTCCGGTCAGGTTCCCGTCGGCACTTTGAAAGGTGAGCACAACCTTTGAATTGATCTTTAATTTCAGTTTCCGGGCAAGGGTTTCACCGACTATAACAGGGTTACGCTGTGTGCTTCCGAACCAACTGCCGGTGCTGTCCTTCAGATAAGCGGCGATCACCGCCGGATCAGTCAGTTTAAGTTTGGCGGTAAGGGTAAGCGAGTCAAACACCGAAGTATATAACTCACTCACCCGCTTCTCCTTTTCAGGATCGATCCCGTAAATATTGACACCGGATGAAGCTGCCGAGCTATTGATCATGGCTACAATTTTCAACCGGTCGGCCGCCGCCTGAACACCAGGAAGTCCTTCGGCAAATCTGACGATTCCAGCTGGGTCAGGAAGTTTGAGACCGATCTCGGGATTGTCAAGAAACTTTAAGTCATGTATTTGTATATGAGCCACTTCCTTTGTCAATGCCTCTTTCACCCTACTTTCGGTCATTCCTACATAGATGGCCCATGTGAACAGTCCCCCGAAAATTCCGAAGGTCATGGCACCGATTACAACCAGGCTCCGGACCTTGTTGCGCCAGATGTTTTTCCACGAAAGAGATGGTATCATGATCGTAGTGCTTTTGTTACGTGAAGCCGGGTGACATTCCATACCGGGAGGATGACTGCCGCGATGACGATCAGAAGGGCTATAAGCGTCTGATTGATCATATAACCAGCTTCCCAGGCTGTCGGCATGATCGGTTCCATTCCATAACTAATAATAGATTCGGCCATCTGGCCGGTAAGAGTGATAGGATAGACATGGCCAAACCACACCACAGGTATGCTCAGGAGAATTCCACCAACAATTCCGATGAGCCCCATGATGAGCATTTCGAGAGCAAGAATGGTTCCGAGTCTCCTTTTTTGCATCCCGACAGCCACCACCACACCGAACTCGCGGCGCCTTTCCGCAGTCATCATCTGAACAGTGCCGAATATCCCGAATCCGATGATCAGGTAAAGCATGCCCAACATGATCAAACCACCGGCGCTGTCCGATGCGATTTGCTGCTTCAGTTCCACCAGGATGGTATCCCAGGAGCGGACATCGTATTGGTCTCCCAGTTTTTGCTGAAGATCTTGAACCGTCTTCCCAATTTCCTTGCTGTTCTTCAGGTTCAGGGAGATGGAGGTAACCCGGTTGTCGGCGGAGAAAAATTGCTGAGCCTGTTCCAGCGGAAGATAAACCATCTTATTGTCGAGCTCCGGTGAGGGGAAGCGAAGGATTCCCTTTACCGGATATTTCGAAGCTGCTCCGGCACCGTGATATCCCTGCGAGATAAGAACAATAGTATCACCAATGCCCAGCTTCAGGAATTTGGCCAGTCGTTCGGAAACCATGGCAGCACTGTCGCCCCGATGTAGGAAGGCTCCCTGTATCAAGCGGTTTGACAGGCGGGTCAATTGATCATCTTTATCCGGATCGGTTCCCAGAACGAGCACCCCTTTTGTTTGATTGCCCGAACTGGCCAGGGCAAAAGATTCCAAACGCGGCAGGGCCATAGATACGTTTTTAGTTTTTTCAATTTCAGTCACCAGGCCATCATCGAGTATCATGCTGTTTTCGAGGATCTTGTCCGACTGATAATGGCGGTCGAATACCTGGATAAATCCGGTATATGCCTGCACCACATTGTCGACCATGTTCTTATACGAGCCCAGCTGAAAGCCCCGCATCACCACCGAGAAGAAAATAGCGAACAGGATGGAGGAGATGGTGAGCAGCGAACGTCGCTTGTTCCGCCAGATATTTCGCCATGCCATACTGGAATAAAAGGCCCAGGGCTCAAGGCTCAGGAAATGAAGGTTTGATTTTAGCGCTGGTTTTGTTTTCATTTCGCAGAGGGATTACTTGACAGATTTCATGTTCTGCTGGGAAAAAAAGCCGTCATCGATTTTAACATCGAAATCCATCGATTTAATGAGAACGATGGTGCGGTTCTGCGGTTCATCGGCAGGGATTATTTCCAAACGCGTCGGGATGGTGCGGCCATCCATCTTTCTAATTTCACCGGCTGTTTCGGTCCGCACAAGTGCCTGATTTTCATCATAATATTCCGATTTCAGGAACAAAAAATCATTGGTGCTCACCCAGGTGACGATTTTACCCCAGACAATACTTGAATTTTCCAGCGGGATGAGGCTGACCTTGTAGCATTTGCTGCCCTCAAAGTCTTCAGTTCCGGAAAACTCATGGGTGTAATCCTGCACTAATGAGGTTTCATTCAGTATATCATCGTTGGTAAAGTCGGAACCCATCCAACCCTGCGACATCATGGAAGGGGGAAGTTTTACCAGCCGGCTGATTGAAGGAATATAATTCCACATATCATTACCACGCTTAAGGAAGGTCTGGCCTTTTTCTTTTGCCGGTTCGGTCACCAGTGTCAATGCCAGTTGGCGGCCTTTCGCCCAGTTTTTAAATCCGACGGTCCGTTCCCAGGTGGGCCGCTTAATAGTCATGGTCATGGTACTGATACTGCTCTCCCCCTGAGTGTTGCGATCGGCCTTTTCGATGATTTGTTTGGCCGTAAGGCTTTGCTGGCCGAAAACCGCGGCAGAAAAAAGGCAGTTCGTCAGTACAGCCAGCATACAGGAAATAATTGGTCGCATAGTGTTATTTGAATATTTCGAAGATGATTTTTTCAAGTTTATCCAGATTGACGGATTCCGGAGAGATAAAATAATTGAGGCCAACACCGTCGATAATGTTACCCAGCAGTTTGGCTTTCTCCATCGGATTCGGATCTCCTTTCGTTTCAAAATAAAAGGCGATGTCACGGGTCAGGTGCTCGAGGGTTTCGCGATAGCGGTTTTGGGAAACATCCATGACCCCCGGCTGGAAGAATACGCTGAACAGGAGCCGGTAAAAATCCGGTTCCCTCCGGATGATCTCAAATCCGCCGTGGATGTACATCATTAATTCTTCGGGAGTATCCAGTTCGTGCTGTATTTCTTCCAGAATGTGATGAAATTTCTCGATTCCCAGCGCCATGATCGAATCGAGCAGATCCTCTTTCGAAGTGAAATAATTATAGAGAAGGCCTTTGGATATTTTGGCATAGCGCGCAATCTTGGCAACGGAGGAGGCATGGTATCCTTCCTTTGCAAATAGTTCCAGCGCTGCCTGCATGATCTGAAGCTTTCGTTGCTCCCGGATCTCCTCAAATTGTTTTATGGTTCTTGGACTCATTTATTTATGACTGAACGGTCGGTCAAAAATAAAACACAAAACAATACATGGTGTCAGGAGATGTAAAATATTTTTCACTTACGTTGGATCTTGAAGATGGTAATTGGTTCGCTTCGCTCACTAATTGGTTCGCTTCGCTCACTAAATATGCTCCCTTCGGTCACTAATTGGTTCGCTTCGCTCACTAAATATGCTCCCTTCGGTCGCTAATTGTGCCCGCTGACGCGGGCTAATTAAGCACTGAGTGAAATACTTAGCGAGGCAAAGCCGAGCCTATTTACCGACCGAAGGGAGCCAACCATGCCTTCCGTTCGCCCGTCAGCGGCTTTGTCCAGTCGCCATCCATCGGGTTGGGCAGGATGATAAACTTTTTACCAAATTCGGCACGCAGGCTATCTGCTGCAGCATACCCGAAATTAACCGAGCGGTCCTCGAAAACCTGGTCGAAATCCGACAGGTTATCCCCAACCAGCATAATGACATTATACTGGTTTTCAATAATATTTCGCCTGGCTTCCTTGCTCGAGGTGTTTGATTTCAGGTACAGATGGTTGCGGTCGGCATACGGAAAATTCCATTTCTGGAGGTTTGCCACGGTTGCCGTAGCCTCGGTATTCTGGCGGTTGGAAAGGTAAATGGGATGGATATCATGATTGGCCAGGAAATAACAAAAATCAACACTGCCCGGGATAGCTTTGGCTGATGCCTGATCGGTCCAGGCTTTCCATCTATCCTGAGTAAAAGTTTGACCATCCATAATATTCTGAGCCTCCTGAGGACTGTTATCCAGCAATGTTTCATCTATATCGAAAATGACAACCGCCTGCTTCTCCTTATCAGGATGCGTAAGGTAATCCTTGATCCGCAATTCGGCCAGATTATAGGCCTGGTAACACAAAGCGCGGTATTCAGCCGACCGCTGAAACCATAAAATCGCAGTAACGGACTGATCAGTAATGGTTTGAGCATTTATGGGTGCTAAGAATAGAAGCAGCTGCAAAACCACTACCCACATCATTTTTGAACCTGAATTTTTTATCATAATGCCGCTAATTTTAATCTAAAATCTGCGAAGGCACCCTTATAATTTCCCGCAAAGTACCCTTCGCTAAATGATTCACCCTATCTTCCGTCCCCCGTCCCCCGTCACCCAATTCGGGAACAAATTTCTAAATATTCTTAAAACAACTGTAACTTATTCTTGACTAACTTCGTCCTACGATTGCCTGTAACCAATAATGACTGTAAACGACTATAACCGTTGTGTTAATCAGCATGCCGATGCAGTGTACCGGTTTCTGCTGAAAAACATCAGAGACAAGGAGAAAGCCCGGGATCTGGTCCAGGACTCATTCGAGAAACTCTGGATCAACGTGGAGCAGGTTTCGGCAGAGAAAGCGAAGTCGTATTTATTTACGACCGCCTATCACAAGCTGATCGATCAGACCCGGGTGGACAAAAGAATGGCAGATTGGGAAACAGTAAATATGAGCGAATATTCACATAGCGAACAATATTCCGACGTGATGGAGAAACTCGAAAAAGGAGTTGCCCAATTGCCGGCCGATCAGCGTTCCGTGCTGATGCTCAGGGATTATGAAGGATATTCGTACAAGGAGATAGCCGGGATGACCGGTTTATCGGAGGCCCAGGTAAAGGTTTATATATACCGGGCCCGGGTGTTTATAAAAGAATATGTAGGTTCAGTGGAATCACTGGTATAATAATGGAAAGTCTGACACGACATAATTATGAGATCTGGTTCCTCGATTATCTCGATGGGCAACTGAGCAATGAACAGCTCGAAACCTTCCTGGATTTTCTGGAACAGAATCCTGATCTGAAAGCCGAACTCCAGGGAGTTGGCGGTGTCAGCCTGCTTTCGGCCGGAGAATCCTTCGACCGGAAAGAGTCTTTATTGAAATCCTCCGAAGATATCCCCGGGATTGCCTCCATCGATCAGCTCTGCATCGCGCGGATGGAAAATGACCTGTCGGAGAAAGAAGCAAACCAGTTTGATGCCCGGCTCAGCACAGAACCCGCCTTGGAGAAGGAATATGCGGCCTTTCTTCAAACCCGTCTAAACCCGGCCGATATGATCGTCTTTCCATACAAAAATGAGCTCCGGAAAAAGACCGTCGTGTTCGCGCCCTGGCTAATCACTGCTATCTCTGCTGCCGCCATTATCATGTTAGCCTGGATCCTCTGGCCGGATACCCGCAACAGCCAGGCACCGGTGCTCGCCAAGCAGGATCAACAGGCCGTAGGGGAGGAGCAAAGGCTCCTCCCGTCACCCAAAGGCACCGTAGGGGAAGAGCAAAGGCTCCTCCCATCATCCATCGGCAGCAGGCAGGCGATTACCAATAACCTCCTTACCTCTAACCAGCACTCATCTTCATCAAAGACGACAGGCTCAAAGGTTAATCAACAGCCCGCTGAAGCAGTTACTGCCGTCCGTGGGACCATGCAGATGAACAAGCTATCGCGCATTACCCCGCTTAACGGGCCGCGTATCCCGGATCCCCAGAGCGTGAAGGTTATGCTGGCCTCGAATTATCCCGCTGTTCTCACCCAGCCTTTGACCTCGGCTGAAGCCCTGACACTTCCTCAATATGCCCTCCAGTTGTTCCGCGAAAAAGTGCTTGGAGAAGATCGCAAGCTGGTGCGGAGGACCAGATTTTCCATGTGGGAAGTTGCGGGTGCCGGCGTTGACAAATTAAACAGCCTGGCTGGTACAAAAATGAAACTCAACCGTGAATATGATGATAAAGGTGATCTCCTCGCTGTTTCGTTCAATTCACGCCTGATTGATGTGGAAACCCCCGTCAGAAGCCAGGAAGGCAGATAATTGTTTCATTTGCCTGTAACTTTTCCCGAAACCTCTCCGTCCTATCATTAAAATAGCTTAACTCAATTTATCAATCATGAAAAAAATTGCATTACTGGCAACAGCAGCCCTGGTCCTCGTCGGACTGAATAGCTACGGACAGGATCCGGATACTTCGAAAATCAGGATCGGAAAAAAGCAATATACCGTTATCGTGGATGACGATAAGGGAGTCAGAATCGTAACGGATGGAGATGAAAATGTTGTCACCGAGGATTTCTTTGAAAAGAAACACCACAACCAGGGTCCGCGCATGGATGGTACCTGGGGTGGTTTCGAGATCGGATTGGCCAATTTCGTTAATTCGGATTATAAGATGGCCATGCCCGCAGGTGGTGAGTTCATGGATCTGAAAGTCGCCAACAGCCTGGATTTCAGTTTCAATTTTGCAGAGAAATCCCTGGGAATCATTAAAAATTACGTGGGGATAGTAACCGGTCTCGGCATTCAATATACGAACTATCGTTTTTCAAGTGATTTCAATCTGACCAAAACTGCAGATGGGATTATCGCTGAACCGGTTACCGTTGATCTGGATAAAAACCGTCTGGGCATCTGGCACCTGAACCTCCCGTTAATGGTGGAATTCCAGATTCCCGTGTATGGCGAAAACACACGGATTAAACTGGCTGCCGGCGTGATTGGCGGATTGCGCATCGGTTCACGCCAGGTACAGAAATACACCGAAAATGGCGAGAAACAGAAAATCAAAATCAGGGATGATTTCTACCTGAGGAATTTTAATTATGGCTTTACTGCACGGGTGGGATACCACGATGTGGCCCTGTTTGCAAACTATTATCCGCAGACTCTCTTTAAAGACTGCATGGGACCTGAAATCTACCCGGTAACCATAGGATTGCATTTCGGCGGCTGATTCGAACATCGGTCACAGGGATGTCGTGTAGAGACGGATAATTATCCGTCTCTACGTGTTTTATGGGGAAATCCGTTGTTTTATTAACTTTCGGACCATGAAAGAACTTACGACCCCTGAAAAATTAAGATATCACCGGCATCTCATACTCGATGAGATTGGTGAGGCCGGCCAGATCCGGATCCGGAATACCCGGTTTCTGGTGGTTGGTGCCGGCGGACTGGGATGCCCTGTGATTGAATACCTGACTGCTGCCGGTGCAGGTACCATCGGAATCATGGATGACGACCAGGTTGAAATATCCAACCTGCAACGCCAGATTTTTTATGGTTTCAATGATATCGGCAAATTGAAATCCATTGTTGCCAGTACCCGGATGAAGGAAATGAACAGCTTTGTGGAGCTGATCATGATTAACAGGAGGCTGAAAGCGGATAATGCGTTGGAAATTGTTGCCGATTATGATGTTATACTCGATTGTACCGATAATCCGGAATCGCGTTACATCATCAATGATGCCTGTATTTTGATGGATAAGCCGATGGTTCATGCGGCTGTTCATAAATACCAGGGCCAGGTTTCCGTGTTTAACTACCATAATGGCCCCAGTTACCGCTGCCTCCATCCTGAAAATGTACCTGCAGACGGTTACGTCAGGCCGGTGCTGGGAATTTATAGTGTGATCCCGGGAATTATCGGTCTTATGCAGGTGAATGAAGCACTTAAAATTTCCACCGGTGCCGGGGAATCATTGAGTGGCAAACTCCTGCTTTATAATGCATTACAGTCCCAATTCCTGATGATGGCTATTACGCGCGACCCAGCTAATTTTGACCGGAAAATCCTGTATGCCCGGTTTAAGGATGCATCCACCCCTGAACCCAATTAATTTCGAATCAAGATAACTTCTTTTAAATGAAACTTTTACTGATTAGCAATTCAACCAATGCCGGGGACACGTATCTCAGCCATCCAAAGGAACAAATCAGGAAATTCCTGAAGCCATCGGTTAAAGAGGTTCTTTTCATCCCTTATGCTGCCGTCACCTTTTCCTATGACGATTATGAGAAAAAAGTGCAGCAGCGTTTTTCTGAACTTGATATCCTGGTGAAATCGATCCATCATATCGCAGAACGGGTGGAGGCTGTCATAGGGGCCCAAGCCATAGTAATCGGCGGGGGAAACACCTGGCAGCTGACCCGTTGCCTGCATGATTACCAGCTGATTGATCCCATCCGGAAAAAGGTTCTGGGCGGAACACCCTTTGTGGGCTGGAGTGCCGGGGCCAATGTTGCATGTCCAACTATCCGGACCACCAATGATATGCCAATTGTGGATCCTTTGGGTCTGCACGCCCTGAATTTTGTTCCGTTTCAGATCAATCCGCATTACCTGGATGAACATCCCGAAGGGCATGCCGGCGAGACCAGGGAACAACGAATCCAGGAATTTATCGAAGTCAATCCGAATCTGTATGTGGTTGGTCTCCGCGAAGGCACCATGCTCGAAATTCACGACCTGAAAATGGAACTCACCGGTCCCCGGCCTGCCAGGATTTTCCGCAGGGGCGATGCTCCATTCGAAGTTAGTGCGGGTGGAGAACTCGGGTTTTTGCTCGCTAACTATGCTCGCTGACGCTCGCTAATTGGCTCGGCTTCACCTCGCTAAGTGTTTCACTCAGTGCATACTTAGCGTCCGTCAGGGCGCACAATTAGCGCGAAGCGCATAATTAGCGAGCGTAGCGAGCATAGTTAGCGAGGCGTGAGCCTAGCATAATAAGTGAGGCGAAGCCGAACATATTGAGTAATTTTGCCGCAATATGTCAGTGAGCATCCTAACCGGTACGGTAATCAAAACCACCGGCTCTTATCATAACGTGAGAATTGATACGGGCGAGGTGCTTATTTGCGGTATCAAGGGACTTTTCAGAATGAAAGGTATCCGTACCACAAATCCTGTGGCAGTGGGCGATCGCGTGGATATTAACACAGATGAACACGGGAAGGGGATCATCGTAAAGATCCATCAGCGGAAAAATTATATTATCCGCAAAGCGATCAATCTGGCCAGGGAATCACATATCCTCGCTGCCAATATTGACCAGGCATTTCTTATGATCACGCTAAAAGCGCCGGTAACCCTTTCCATGTTTGCCGACCGTTTCCTCGTGACGGCCGAGGCATACAGCGTGCCCGTCATCCTGATTTTCAATAAAACGGACCTGTACGGACCCGAAGAGATGGGGACCCAGTTCGATTGGATCAATGCTTATACCCTCGCCGGTTATCCCTGCCATACATTATCCCTGGTTACCGGTAAGGGTCTGGAAGAAATCCGCCATTACCTTCCCGGCAAGATAACCCTGATAAGCGGTAACAGCGGAGTGGGCAAGTCTACACTGATCAATTCGCTTGATCCGCTGAAGAAGCTGAAAACAAGTGTTATATCCGTTTCCAATAAGTCGGGCAAGCATACCACGACTTTCCCTGAAATGGTTGAACTGGCCTCAGGCGGAAATATCATCGATACCCCTGGGATCCGCGGATTCGGGATGCTGGAAATTGACAAAAATGAACTCTATCATTACTTCCCTGAAATATTTAAGCATGCCGATACCTGCCAGTTTTATAATTGCTCCCATACCCACGAACCAGGCTGTTCTGTGAGGGAAGCAGTGGAAAACGGACTGATATCGGAAATGAGGTTTATGAATTACCTGGGAATGATGGAAGGGGTCAACAATAAATACCGGTAGAATTTATTCAAAATGGCTAAGCCAATTTATCTCGATTATAATGCAACCACTCCCATCGATCCGGAAGTGGCTGATGTGATGGAACCATATCTACGCGAGTTTTTCGGCAATCCGAGCAGCAGCCATTATTTTGGTACCCAAACCCGGCTCGCCGTAGAAAAGGCACGTAAACAGGTGGCCGATCTGTTGGGTTCCAATCCGTATGAAATTGTTTTCACGAGCGGCGGCACTGAATCCAACAACCTGGCCATCATGGGCGTTGCCCATGCCCGGCGGCATTTGGGGCGCCATATCATTACCACTGCCATCGAGCATCCTGCCGTCCTGGAAGTATGCAGCCACCTGGAAAAAGAGGGTTTTCAGGTTACCCGTGTTCCGGTCGATGAGGTTGGGATGGTGGATCCTGCTGAAGTTATCAGGGCTATCCGCCCGGATACGATCCTGATATCCGTGATGCATGCCAACAATGAGGTGGGCACCATCCAGCCGGTGGCCGAAATCGGCAAGGCGGCGCATGAAAAGGGGATCCTGGTGCATACCGATGCTGCGCAGAGCGTTGGCAAGATACCGGTTAACGTAAATGAACTGCAGGTGGACCTGCTGTCGGTAGCCGGTCATAAACTATACGCTCCCAAAGGGATCGGGGCACTTTACATCCGGCAGGGTGTCCAGCTGGATAAAATCACCTACGGGGCCGATCATGAACAAAACCGCAGGCCGGGCACGGAAAATGTACTGGAGATCGCCGGGCTGGGTAAGGCCTGTGAACTGGCTATGCAACGGATGAACGATAATGGCATTCATCTTAAAAACAGGAGGGACCTGCTGGAAGAACTGATCCGGGAAGGATTTCCGAAAGCCGTGGTACATGGTCACCCCGTGAAACGGCTGCCAAATACCCTGAGCATCGGATTTCCTGGCATTGAAGCAAACGTGCTGCTCAGCTCGATGGAAGGGGTGGCCGCTTCGGCCGGTGCCGCCTGTCATGCCGATCAGGTCACCAGCTCCGGAGTGTTGAAGGCCATGCAGGTGCCGGTGGATATAGCCATGGGCACGATCAGGCTGACTACCGGCCGGTATACCACCGAGGCCGAAATTAGGGAGGCTGCGCGGATGATCGTTCAAACAGCGATTACCCTCTCCCCGGCCGCAACCCGGGAACCTGCCAGGATTAATAAAGGCAGTATCAGGCTGACCCAGTTTACCCACGGTCTGGGCTGCGCCTGTAAACTCAGGCCTCAGGACCTGGAAAAGGTGGTCAGGGAATTGAAAATATTACAGAATCCGGATATACTGGTGGGACCGGAGACAGCCGATGATGCTGCCGTATACCGCATCAGCGATGATATTGCCTTGGTCGAAACCGTTGATTTTTTCACACCGGTGGTCGATGACCCATACACTTTTGGTGCCATTGCAGCCGCCAATGCACTAAGTGATATCTATGCCATGGGTGCAGTCCCGCTGTTCGCATTGAATATTGTCGGATTTCCTGTTAAACGCCTGGACCTGCAAGTGCTCCGCGACATTCTCCACGGGGCACAGGATAAAGCTGCCGAGGCCGGAATTTCCGTACTGGGCGGACATACCATTGAGGATACCGAACCCAAGTTCGGCATGGTGGTTACGGGTCGTGTTCATCCGGATAAAATATGGACCAACAACGGAGCCCGAGAAGGTGACGTGCTGATTCTCACCAAGCCTCTCGGTACCGGAATTTACAGCACTGCAATCAAACAGGGCCTTCTTTCGGAACCTCAGGCGGACATAGTTTTCCGCCAGATGATGATGCTCAATAAAATGGCAGCCGATACGCTGCACTCCTTTACCATTCATGCCTGTACCGATGTGACGGGTTTCGGACTCATCGGCCACCTTCTCGAAATGACAAGGGGTAGCCATGCTGATGCTGAACTTCAGGCCGCAGCTGTCCCATACCTTGACGAAGTATTCCGGTTGATCGGCTCGGGGGTTGTTCCGGGAGGGACAAAAAATAATCTTTCCTTTGTGAACGAATGGGTAAACTGGCCGGTCAGCTTCAGCGAAATTGAAAAACTGGCCATCTGCGATGCTCAGACCTCCGGCGGACTGCTGGCAGCGCTGCCGGAGGCCGAAGCTTCTGAAGCACTCAGTGCCCTGCGGCGGAACGGCATCCCTGATGCCGTAATGATCGGCCGGATCACCGGTCAGGGAAAGGGAATGATTACCATCGACAACTAATGTATTGTTAAGATAATGAAAAAGAACTTTTTATTCACCGCATTGATTATCATGGGTTTGATTCCGGTACTCAATGCCCAGAACACGCTTTGGATCAGTGATCCTCAGGTTGGCTGGAACTGGCAGCGCGGAACCATTTCGGAAGCTTCCCTGTCGGTACATCCCAAGGGTCTCTACCTCGAATACGGTCTCTATCTCACTTTCTCGGTGGCTTCCAATAACTATAATGCGGCCACCCAGCTCGAGATTGCCCTTGATTTTCAATTGCCCAAAGGGGCCATCGTGCTCGACAGCTGGCTTTGGGTGGGCGATGACATCGTCCAGGGCAAACTGATCGATCGCTGGTCGGCCTCCGATATTTATGAGGGGATCGTCAACCGGCGCCGCGACCCTTCCGTGCTGTTCAAGAATTCCAATACCCAATATCAACTCCGGGTCTACCCTCTGAAAAATTATGAAACCCGGAAGGTGAAGATCACTTACCTGATGCCGGTGGATTGGAACCGGGGTAAAATAGAGTCGACCTTGCCGGTCAATATTTTACAGACCTCTTCGCAACCCCCGGATCTGTGGTTATTCCTTTGGGAGGATAAGGGATTTGAAAATCCGGTCCTGCAAAATACAGATATCATTTTTGAATCGAATTCCGATAGTGCATTCGGACAGTTCAGACGGGCTTTTGTCCCTTATGACAAGCTGACCGCAACCACCGGGTTAAGTCTGGATGCGCCGCTCCGTAACGGGATTTATCTGAGTGTTTTCGAGGATCAGAATACCAGCTATTACCAGATGGCCCTCTCTCCCGGATCCTTTATCAGTCAGGTAGAAAACCAGCGTATACTGGTATTGATTGATTATGAAGCAGGTAATTCTTTTATGAGCAAAGCCGATCTGATCGCGACCCTCAAACAACGGATGCTGGCCAGCTATTCTCCGTCGGATTCATTCAATCTCATGTATTCAAAACTCCGCGTGGAGCAGGCCTTCGACACCTGGAAACCGGTCACGTCCGCAAACCTGAACGCCGCTTTCGATCCACTCCTGACGGAATCGATGTACAGCAACCTCCCGGGATTGTGCTCGACCGCTCTTGATTTTCTGAAAACTACCGGGGGCCAAGGTTCGATCTTTCTGATATCGAATTCCGATAATTTCGGGAACTATGAACAGGCCAATGCCCTGATCAAGGACCTGAAAAAAATGCAGGATCCGCTGCCGCCATTTTACATTGCCGATCTGCAGGATCAGATGCTGAACTATTATTATATCGGAAGCCGGTATTATTACGGTCAGGAGTATTTGTACGTGAACCTGAGTAAAGCCTCATCTGGATATTTCAAAAGTGTCAGGGAAGTGCCATCGGTACCTGCCTTGCTCACTGATGTTATCGGCTCGATCGAGGGGATGATTACCGCTTTCGATTTGTATACCGCTCCTGCAGACGGTTTCTGCTATGGGCGGTTCGGAACAAATATCATTGAGGGAATTCCTGTTAACCAGACGGTTACCCAAGTTGGAAAGTTTTACGGGCAAACGCCTTTCAATATTTACCTGACGGGATTATATCAAACCCAACCCTTTTCACAGCTTCTGCAGATTGAAAGCAATCAGATCCAGCAGGCCGATACCATGCTGGCAAAAATGTGGCACGGCCGGTACATCGCGGAGCTCGAAAAAGGGGGCAACAATAATATGATTGTTCAGGAAATACTTTTTGAAAGCTTGAACAACAGGGTTTTATCCATTCATTCGGCATTCCTTTGCCTCGAGCCCAGCGATTCTGTTTCGGTATGCCAGACCTGCAATGATGAATCACGCTTGGTTGGAATTGATTCTGAAATTCGGATGGATTCGGCAGGTTTTGTAAAATTGTACCCGAATCCTTTCCGTGATAAGGTGACCATGGAAATATCGATGGATCAATTGCCGGAAGTGAATCAGCTGGTAATCAGGATTTTTAATTTCACCGGTCAACTCGTCTTCGAGAAAGCGGAGGAGGTAGTACCGGGTCGGTTGGTGACCACTGAATGGTCAGGTACCGGGGTTAACGGTGAGGAATGTCCTGCCGGACAGTATGTGGTGATGATACAGGCAGGGCCGCGTAATTGGAGTAAAAAATTAATGAAAATGGAATAATTATGAACTCACATCAGATTGATTACAAAATTATCGGGGAAGATATCCAGTTGGTCGAGATCGAGCTGGACCCGTTGGAATCGGTCATCGCTGAAGCCGGTGCCATGGTTTACATGGAGGAAGGGATCACATTTGATACCCGGATGGGAGATGGCAGCGAACCCAACCAGGGATTGCTCGGCAAATTATTCTCCGCCGGTTCGCGTGTGCTGGCCGGTGAATCCCTGTTTATGACCCACTTTACCAACCGCGGGTATGGGAAATCCAGGGTTGCCTTTTCTGCCCCTTATCCGGGAACGGTCATCCCGATTGATTTATATTCAATGGGTGGCCGCCTGATCGTTCAGAAAGATGGTTTTTTGTGTGCAGCAATGGGCACCCGCCTGTCAATTGTTTTCAACCGGAAGCTGGGTGCCGGGCTGGTAGGGGGCGAAGGTTTTATTTTGGAAAAACTCGAAGGTGACGGTCTGGCCTTCGTTCATGCCGGGGGTACCGTGATTGAAAAGCAGCTGCGCGGCGAAACCCTGCGGGTGGATACCGGATGCATTGTGGCTTTCGAGGAAAGCATTGATTACGATATTGAAACTACCGGAAGTCTGAAATCGATGGTTTTTGGCGGAGAGGGATTGTTCCTGGCCACTTTGCGAGGAACAGGGCGGGTTTGGCTGCAGTCCATGCCGATCCGTAAACTGATCCAGGCCTTATCGCCATTTGGTGGAAATGCCGGCAAGGAAAACCAGTCGATCCTGGGGAACTTCCTCCAGAGATAATGGGTGATGAAAGAAATCGGACCTCGGGAATTTTTAGCCCAGGCATCCGGGACACCGGTTGTCGATGTCCGGTCACCTGCCGAATTTACCCAGGGACATATCCCGGGAGCTTTCAACCTGCCCCTCTTTAACGATGAAGAGAGAGCCCGGGTCGGAACTGCTTATAAACAAATTGGCCGGAGCGTTGCTTTTGATATGGGATTGGATATCGTAGGTCCGAAAATGTCGGATTTTGTACGGACGGCCCGCGACCTGGCTCCTAAAAAGAAAATCCTCATTCATTGCTGGCGGGGTGGAATGCGCAGTGCTTCGATGTCATGGCTGCTTGAAACGGCCGGATTCAGGATCAGTGTGCTGAAAGGGGGATACAAAGCTTACCGGACCTGGGTCCGCGACAATCTTGTTACCAATAAAAAGTTTGTTATTCTCGGTGGCCTTACCGGAAGCGGAAAAACCATCTGGCTGAAAAAACTGGCTGAAGCCGGTGAGCCGGTAGTCGATCTTGAACGGCTGGCTAACCACCGCGGCTCGGTGTTCGGGGGAATCGGACTGGGGTCACAACCGACCAATGAGCAGTTTGAGAACGACTTATACCGGGATTTACAGGCATTCCAGCCGGGACAGGTTATCTGGCTTGAAGATGAAAGCCGCCAGATCGGACGAATTTTCATGCCTGAGCCGATATACCTGGCCATGACAGCTTCACCCCTGATCCGGATAAAAATTCCGGGGGAATTGAGAATACAGATCATCCTCGATGAATATGCCGGTCTGGATACTGATAAATTGGCGGCCTCCGTTAATCAGATTTCAAAACGCCTGGGGGGATTAGTCACAGCGCAATGCCTTGAATTATTGGAAAAGGGGGACTTTGCAGGGGTGGTCCGGCTGCTCCTGCCCTATTACGATAAAACCTATTCCCATAGCATGGAAAGAAGGAACAGACAGGAAATTCTGGATCTGGAACTGCTTGATTGTGAACCCAAAGACTACGCATCGAAATTGATGGAAAAAAAAGGATCACTGATACAATAACACCGGGTTTACGGCCGTTTTAATTTATCGACTGAAACCTGTGACTGTTCGTAATTCTTAATACTGACTGGTTTGCATATTTATACGCGTAAGCAACGCTGGAAATTTCTACTTCTTGCGGGCGCTCTGATTATTGGAATTGCCACAACGTGGTATACCAATACTATGGTCAAAAAGCTTGAGATCGAGGAAAAGCTCAAGATGGAGACCTGGGTTGGTGCTACCGAGAGGCTCAATAATATAGATCTCGGTGCGGGCTCCATTTACGATGATTTTTTGCTCAGGATTATCCAGAACAACACCACCATTCCTGTCATCACGACCGATGAAAACGGAAACATTGTCAATGCCAGGAACCTGAAATTATTCGATAATAATAACCGGCCCATCAACGAGGGTAAAACACTGGATGCCATCAGCGCCAAAAGTAGAAAATACCTGGAGCGCCAGCTGCTAAAAATGAAGGCTCAGCATGAACCCATTTTGATAAACCTGCCCTCTTCGAAGCAGTACTTCTACTACAAGGATTCCTATATCCTTACCCGGATTCAGCTTTATCCGCTCATACAGCTGGCGATCATATTCCTGTTTGTCTTTCTTGCCTACTTTGGATTCAGTTCGACCCGTGAGGCCGAGCAGAACCAGGTTTGGGTGGGGATGTCGAAAGAGACCGCCCACCAGCTGGGCACGCCTATCTCCTCCCTCATGGCCTGGGTTGAACTCCTGAAAATGGATGAAGCCGGTCCTGAAGTCATCCGCGAGGTGGAAAAGGATGTGAGAAGGCTGGAAACCATTGCCGACCGTTTTTCAAAAATCGGTTCAACACCAATCCTCCTGCCCGAGAACCTGCTGGCCGTACTCGAAAATTCAGTCAGGTATCTCCAAAACAGGGTTTCGGACAAAATCAGGTTCGAATTGCATTTTGGTGATCTGGACGAGCTGTATGTACCATTAAACCTGACCCTGTTTGAATGGGTCGTGGAAAATATTTGTAAAAATGCCATCGATGCCATGGATGGTAACGGACAGATCATCATATCGGTCAAGGACCAGAACCAGGTGATTTACCTGGATATCAGCGACTCGGGAAAGGGAATCCAGAAAGCAAATTACAAAGTTGTTTTCCAACCCGGATACACCACCAAACCAAGGGGCTGGGGCCTTGGTTTGTCGCTGGTGAAGAGGATCATCGAAAATTACCATAACGGAAAAATATTCGTACGAAATTCCGAAATCAACCGGGGCACCACCTTCCGGATCGTACTGAAAAAATAACCGGATGTATGGTTAACTGACGGATTATCCGTTGGTTCTCAAAATCATTTTTTTTTATCCGATATTGTTTTATACTTTTGCCGGACATTTTTTGAAAGAGGGTTGAAACGGTTTTCTGCATATATTATCCCTTTCAGTTCCTATTCGAATGGTCTTCATGAGTTTGAATTTGAGCTTGTTGATGCGTTCTTTTTACTGTTTCCGGAGAGTGAAATCCAGCAAGCGGATGTGCTGGTTCATGTGGAAATGATCAAGCAGGATCGCCAGCTGGAGTTCGGTTTTACTCTAAACGGATGGGTTATGCAACCGTGCGACCGGTGCCTGGAGGATTATCAGCAGCCCATTGAGGGTGATTTTGATCTCTATGCGAAATTCGGGAACGGAAATAACGAGGATGAATTCGATGTGGTCTGGCTTCCACAGGATGCTTACCAGATCGATATGATGCAGTACCTTTACGAGTACGTGATCCTCAGCATACCCTTGCGCAAGGTTCATCCCGATAAGCCGGGCGGCAAGCCGGGCGGCAAGCCGGGCTGTGATCCGGGAATGATCGAAATATTGAAAAATTTAAGTGTTAAATAAATAGTTACAGTCATGCCAAATCCTAAGCACAGAACATCGAAACAGAGGAGAAACAAGCGTAGAACTCATTACAAAGCTACTCCTTCACAGTTGGCTACCTGTTCAAATTGCGGAGCTACGGTACAGTATCATCGTGTTTGTCCTGAGTGCGGACATTATCGCGGTAAACTGGCTATCGAAAAAGAAGTGACCGCATAGTCAGGTTATACACAGATCTGAAATTAAATGAAGATCGGTCTGGATATCATGGGGGGTGACCACGCCCCCGTTGCAACCACAAAAGGAGCAATCCTGGCAAAAAAGGAACTGCCTCCCGACGTTGAGATTGTGTTATTGGGCGACAAGCAAGCCATAGAGACTACTTGCCGGGAGGAGAATTTCGACCCCGGCAATTTTCTTGTAATACCGACCTCCGAAGTGATCGGAATGAGCGACCATCCCGTTAAAGCATTCTCCCTTAAAAGAGATTCGAGCATGGGTAAGGGATTTCAGATGCTGGTGGAGGGAGCCCTCGATGGTTTCTGCAGTGCGGGAAATACCGGTGCCATGATGGCCGGTGCCATGTTCACCATCAAATCCATTCCCGGCATCATTCGTCCGTGTATTGGCGTTTCCATCCCCAAAGGTGAAAATGAATATACCCTTCTGCTGGATGTCGGACTGAACCCCGATGCCCGTCCCGACGTCATGTACCAGTATGCCATCATGGGATCCTTTTATTCGCAGCATGTTCACGGAGTAGAAGTTCCGAAAGTCGGTCTCCTGAATATCGGCGAAGAGGAAGAGAAAGGCAATCTTCTGACCAAGGCAGCCTATCAGATGATGAAGGACAGCCGGGATTTTAATTTCATTGGGAATGTGGAAGGGAATGAGATATTTGCTGATAAAGCAGATGTGGTTGTTTGTGAGGGATTTGTCGGGAATGTGGTTCTCAAGCTGGCAGAATCGGTTTACTATCTGAGCCGCAAGCTGAAAATATCCAACCCGTTTTTCGAACAATACAATTATGAGAATTTTGGCGGTATACCTATCATCGGGATCGGATCTCCCGTTTTGATCGGGCACGGAAAGTCGACTCCGCTCGCCATTAAGAATATGCTGATTAAGAACAGCGAACTGGTTCAATCAGGGTTAATTACAAAACTTAAGAAAGCATTTGAGTGATGCAAAAGATATTTGCTGCCATAACCGGGGTACAGGGCTACGCGCCCCCAGATATTCTGACCAATGCAGATCTGGAAAAAATGGTGGACACCAGCGACGAGTGGATCGTTTCACGGACCGGGATCAGGGAACGGCACATCCTGAAAGAGCCGGGTTTGGGAACTTCCGACCTGGCCGTTCCTGCCGTTAAGAAATTGTTGGAAAAAACCGGCACCAATCCCGACGATATCGATATGGTGATCTGTACGACGGTTACTCCTGACATGGCGTTTCCGGCTACCGCAAACATCATCAGCGATAAGGTCGGGATTAAGAACGCTTTTAGCTTTGACATGGCAGCCGCCTGTTCCGGCTTTGTTTATATGCTTGCCGTTGCTTCGAAGTTTATCGAAACCGGGAGCGCAAAGAAGATATTATGTATCGGAGCCGATAAAATGTCGACCATCACCGATTATACCGACCGGAATACCTGTCCGCTGTTTGGCGATGCGGCCGGTGTTGTGCTGCTCGAACCCAATCCGGAATACGGGATTCAGGACCATATTCTGCGCACCGACGGATCGGGCAGGAAATACCTTTACCTGAAAGCAGGCGGGTCCGTTAAACCTGCGTCACATGAAACGGTCGACGCCAGGGAACATTATCTCTTTCAGGACGGACAGCCGGTATTCAAAATGGCGGTATCCAAAATGGCCGACATATCGGTTGAAATGATGGAAAAGCACCACCTTCCGGCCGATAAATTGTGGCTGGTTCCCCACCAGGCCAACCTGAGGATCATTGAAGCCGTTGGCCGACGCATGGGTTTGGACCCCAGCAGGGTCATGGTCAATATCCAAAAATACGGAAACACCACTACCGCAACCATTCCGCTTGTATTATGGGAGTACGAAAACCAGCTCAAAAAAGGTGATCAGCTTATCCTTACCGCATTTGGCGGAGGGTTTACCTGGGGAGCCCTCTATCTGACCTGGGCATACGATCCTGCATAAATCTTTGCCGATAGGCCGGTTTTTTTTACATTTACCTGAAAATACTAAGTGATATGGCAAAAGAAATCGAATCAACCAATGCGATAAACCTGATCTCCGCCGGTACCTCGGTGCATGGTGATGTTGAATCCAATTCAGGGATCAGGATCGATGGACAGCTCCATGGCAAGATGGATGTCAAAGGAAAGGTAGTGATCGGGGCATCAGGGCAGATCCTGGGGGACATCATTTGCCAGACGCTTGAAATCTCAGGCCAGATCACGGGAAATATTAACGCAGCCGAACTGGTCAGCCTGAAGGCCACCGCACGTGTCAACGGTGAAATCATCACAAAAAAACTGGCTATCGAACCCGGTGCTGTTTTTAGCGGAAACTGCCGAATGGACGCTGAATCCGATGCAAAACGGAAAGAAGTTCTTCTCCCGAAATAAGCTGGAGAATGAAAAGCGGTCGCTAAAGGATTATGCCCGCTATTCCAATCTGGCTTTCAAATTGATTGCGGTCATTCTGGCCGCTTTTTTTATCGGCTGGCAGGTTGATAAATGGATTAACACCGGGTTTCCCATCTTCACCCTGATTTTTTCGATCACCGGAATCATTCTAAGCCTATATTTACTGATTAAAGACTTATGACCATGAAGAATATCGATACCAGATACTGGATTGAACTTACCCTTGTCACCCTATCACTCATTGCCATCGGCTGGGTAACCTTCATCTTCTTCCTGCCCGGCCTGTTTGATGCGATATTGCTCGTCATGCTTGGTGTAATTGTTTTGATGACGGTGGCCGGACAGGCGATCCTGACCAATCTCATGGATCAGAATTTCAGCAAGTTTAATTCGGCATTTTTAATATATAAAGGGGCAAAAATTTTGATTTTGATGACCTTCATGGTCATCTATACCATTACTCACCGGAAATCCGCCCTGCCCTTTTTAGGGGGGACCTTTATTATCTACCTCGTGTATATGTTTTTTGAGGCAAGATCCCTGAACAGGCAATCGCGTAAACAAGCGGAACGCTAAATTTTTTTTTATACATTTGCCACCTTGCTGAAATCGAACAGGAATGAAGAGATGGTTGTATATTGCTGGGATCCTGCTCCTGATGGCCGCGCCGGGGAGCCGCTTGGTGGCCGGAAATCCGGAAAACCAGGCAGAGCCTAAGGAGCATAGCGAAGAACCAAAAAAATTTGATGCCGGGAAATTTGTCATGGAGCATGTTATGGATGCTCATGAATGGCATATCATGAAAATTGGCGAAACCCACCTCAGCATACCTTTGCCGGTCATTTTATATACCCGCGGAATGGGCCTGTCTGTTTTCTTCTCTTCCAGATTTCACCATGGTACCCAAGCTTACAAAGGATACCTTCTCGCAGAGGAAGGACCGCATCAGGGGAAGATAGTTCAAGCCAATGCCGATGGCACCATTAATGAAGAAGCCCCGTTACCACTCGATTTTTCGATGACAAAAACGGTGGCTGCCATGCTGATGAGCATGATCCTGATCCTCCTGGTGTTTATCCCGATGGCAAGGAAGTATAAGAAGAACCCAAACAAGGCTCCCAGCGGATTCCAATCCGTGATGGAGCCCCTGATCCTTTTTGTCAGGGATGACATTGCCATTCCTTCAATAGGGATCCACCGGTATGAAAAATATATGCCCTACCTTTTAACGGTTTTCTTTTTCATCCTGGTCAATAACCTGTTGGGCCTGATACCGATACCTCCCGGAGGGGCAAATGTCACAGGGAATATCGCCATTACGGCCATGCTGGCCATTTTCACTTTTCTGATTACGACATTCAGTACCAACCGGAATTACTGGAAACACATTGTCAATGCTCCCGGAGTGCCCTGGTGGCTGAAATTTCCGGTCCCACTGATGCCATTTGTCGAATTGCTAGGGGTATTTACCAAACCGCTGGTATTATGCATCCGGCTCTTTGCCAATATCCTTGCAGGTCATTTTGTGGGATTGAGTTTCATTGTGATGATCTTTATTTTCGGACAGATAAACTGGGTTGCCGGATACGGAACTTCCGTCGTTTCGGTCGTGTTCTATGTATTCATGACCCTGATCGAACTGCTTGTTTCTTTTATCCAGGCTTACGTTTTCACCCTTCTTTCCGCCCTTTATATTGGGATGGCACGGGTGGAAAGCCATTAGCATATTATTAACACCAAATAACTCAAGAGTATGTTAAGTTTTATTGTTTTTATTTTGCAGGCTGCAGCAAATGCAGCAATGGCCCCGATGGGAGCTGCAATTGGATCCGGACTGGCTGCTATCGGAGCCGGCATCGGAATTGGTCAGATTGGTAAAGGTGCGATGGAAGCCATTGCACGCCAGCCGGAATCGGTTGGTGATATCCGGTCGAATATGATTGTTGCTGCTGCTCTGGTTGAAGCTGTATGTTTCTTCGCCATGATTGTCTGTATATTAATCGTATTTATGGGTGGTGGAAAATAGGGTTGCAATCCGGCACTGACGGATTTCAGCGGTTTAAAAAATTAAAAGTATGGGATTATTATCACCGGATTACGGAACGATTTTCTGGATGGTTCTGGCTATTTCCTTATTATACATCATTTTACGGAAATTTGCATGGGGGCCCGTTCTGAAAATGCTGAAGGAACGTGATCAATCCATCGACAAGGCCCTCGAATCAGCCAGGGAAGCGCGGGAAGGCTTATCCAGCCTTAAAGCCGAGCATGATAGAATGCTTCAGCAAGCTCATGCTGAGCGCGATCTGATGATTGCCGAAGCCCGGCAAATCAGGGAACAACTGATCGCTAAAGCCCGCGATGAAGCTGTTCAGGAAACGGCCAAAGTTTTTGAGCATGCCCAACAGCAGATTGAAAATGAAAAACTCGCTGCCATTACTGAGATACGGCAGCAGGTGGCTTCATTATCTGTGGATATTGCCGAAAAGATCCTGAAAAGGGAACTGACCGACCGTGTCAAGCAGGAAAACCTGATCAAGGAACAACTCAGCGACTTGAAATTGAATTAATCCCATGAATGATAGCCGAATAGCTGCACGATATGCCAGGGCTCTTTTTCTGCTCGTCAAGGAGCGGGACCAGTTGGAGATCATCAAACAGGATCTTTCGAAACTCGCCTCTTTGGTGGCCAAATCGCCTGAATTCAAATGGATTCTGGATAGCCCGGTAATCATGAGCACGGAAAAGTCCAACATGATCGTGCGTGCCCTGACCGGCGTGGTTGAATCCATCACGGTGGAGTTTATGCGCCTGTTGATCCGGCACCGGCGCGAAGGGCAACTCTTGTCCATCTGCAGGATGTTTAAAGAGATGTATAAAGCGGATCAGGGAATTATGGAAGCCAAGGTAGAATCGGCAGCCCCGGTGGAGGGTAAATTTTTGGAAGAACTGAAAAAGCGGTTGGAAGAATCGAGCCATCATAAAATTGAGATGACCACAGAAACCAATGAAACCTTAATCGGCGGATTTATTCTGACCCTCGAAGACCAGCAGCTCGACGCAAGCGTGCAGTCAAAATTGAAAAGAATCAGACAGGAATTAAGAGAATCAAAGAAATAATTGATCATGGCAAGCATTAAACCGGCGGAAATATCGCAGATTTTACGGCAGCAACTGGAAGGCATGAAGCTCGACGCGAGCTTTGAAGAAGTTGGAACGGTACTTCAGGTTGGAGACGGAATCGCCCGTATATATGGACTTTCCAATGTCCAGAGCAATGAACTGGTCGAATTCGACAACGGAGTGATGGGTATTGTACTGAACCTTGAAGAGGATAATGTTGGTACCGTTTTATTAGGTCCATCAGTGGGAATCGGCGAAGGAAGTCATGTAAAACGGACCCGCAGGATTGCATCCATCAGGGTGGGCGAAGGACTATTGGGTCGCGTTATCAATACCATCGGGGATCCCCTTGACGGTAAAGGACCCATTACCGGTGAACTGATCGATCTGCCTCTCGAGCGCAAAGCTCCCGGGGTGATTTTCCGCCAGCCGGTGAACCAGCCACTGCAAACCGGCATCAAGGCCATCGATGCCATGATTCCGATCGGCCGCGGTCAGCGCGAATTGATCATCGGTGACCGCCAGACCGGTAAAACAGCCATCGCCATAGATACCATCATTAATCAGCGCCAAAATTTTGAGCAGGGTAAACCGGTGTATTGCATTTATGTGGCTATCGGCCAGAAAGGATCAACGGTTGCCCAGATTGCCAAGACCCTCGAGGAACATGGCGCCATGCCCTATACGGTCATCGTAATGGCAACCGCCAGTGACCCGGCAGCGCTCCAGTTTTATGCCCCGTTTGCCGGTGCGACCATCGGCGAGTTTTTCAGGGATACCGGTCGCGATGCCCTGATCGTGTATGACGATTTATCAAAACAGGCCGTTTCCTATCGTGAAGTTTCCCTTCTTCTGCGCCGCCCGCCAGGCCGTGAAGCCTATCCGGGTGACGTTTTTTACCTGCACTCCCGCCTGCTGGAAAGAGCAGCCAAAGTGATCGATAGCGATGTGGTAGCTGCGAAAATGAATGACCTGCCCGAAGTCATGCGCAAAATGGTTAAAGGAGGCGGATCACTTACCGCTCTCCCGATTATTGAAACACAGGCCGGTGACGTTTCTGCCTATATCCCGACCAATGTGATCTCCATTACCGACGGGCAGATATTCCTGGAGTCGGGATTGTTCAACTCGGGGATCCGGCCGGCTATCAACGTGGGGATATCGGTATCACGTGTTGGAGGCGACGCCCAGATCAAGGCAATGAAGAAAGTGGCCGGTTCGCTTAAACTCGATCAGGCCCAGTACCGCGAACTGGAAGCTTTCTCAAAATTCGGCTCCGATCTTGACACCGCCACATTGAATGTGCTGGGGAAAGGTGCACGTAACGTTGAAATCCTGAAACAAAACCTGCATAACCCCTATTCCGTGGAAGAGCAGATTGCTATCCTGTTCTGCGGAACCAGAGGCCTGCTATTCGATGTACCGGTAAGGAAAATCCGGGAATTTGAGTCGGAATTCCTTGACTATGTTAAAATGAAATATCCCGAGATGATGGAAGAGCTCAGGAAAGGACAGATAACCGATAATTCCGAAGGCATACTTACCCGCGTAGCTTCTGAAATGACCTCCAGATACAGGACTATAGGTTAATCACCCGAATGGCTAACTTAAAGGAAATACGGCAAAGAATCTCCTCGGTCAGATCGACCAGGCAGATTACCAGTGCTATGAAAATGGTATCTGCAGCCAAGCTCAAAAGAGCCCAGGATGCGATTACCCAAATCCGGCCCTATGCCACCCGGCTTCATGAGGTGATCAGCCAGGTGGGCGGGGCAGTCAACGACAAAAACCTCAGTCCCCTGACCGACCTCAGGGACCCCGAAAAAGTGCTCATCGTTTTAATTGCAGCGAACCGTGGCCTCTGCGGAGGGTTTAATGCCAATGTTGCAAAGGCAGTCATTGAGCGGGTTGGAAATAATTATTCCTCCCAAAAGGAACGCGGAAATGTCGACCTCCTGTTTATCGGTAAAAAAGGGGGTGAAATCCTGAAAAGCAAAGGTTGGGGAATCTGGCCTTATTATAATGACCTGATCGACAAGCCCACTTTTGTGAAAACCGAAACCATGGCGGACTTCCTCATGCAACTGTTTACTGAGAAAAAGTACGATCGTATCGACTTGGTATATAATCAATTCAAGAATGCTGCCACACAGCATCTTTCCATTGAGCAATTTCTGCCGGTCAAGCCGGTGGATACAGGTCAGGATTCAAACCGGCGGCCCAATTTTATTTTTGAACCTGACCTTGAAAACCTGGTTAAAACATTGATTCCGGAAGCACTTAAAGTGCAACTTCATAAAGCTTTACTGGATTCCGTCGCCTCAGAGCACGGTGCACGGATGACCGCCATGCATCAGGCAACGGATAATGCCACGGATATGATCCGGAACCTGACTCTCGACTATAATAAGGCCCGGCAGGCAGCTATCACCAATGAACTGATCGAAATCGTCGCCGGGGCAGAATCTCTGAAATCTTAAGGAGGACCGAAATGAAACAGGCCGGCATCATCCTCCTTTTTATCTGTCTTCATATCAGCTTGCCCGCTCAATATTCCATCCAGGTTAAGGTCGATTCCATGCCGACCAAAAAGGCCTATTTGTTTGATTATCTGGGCATAAACCGCAACATGGTGGATTCTGCAAAAGCCGCACCTGACGGCAGTTTTTCTTTTACGCTCCCCGCCAATGCCCATCCCGGGATGTACCGGATCGTGGTGGGCCCCGAGCAATTCTGGGATATCATCTTTAACCGGGAAAATATCCGGATGCGGACAAGTTTTTCCGCGATCATTGACAGCCTGAAAGTAACGGATTCCAAAGAAAACCAATTGCTGACTTCCTATATGCATTTTTATATGGGGATCCAGCGGAAATCGGAATTGCTTCAGCGCCTGGCCGGCCTCTATCCTGCCACAGATCCTTTCCAGCAGCAGCTCTTGCGTGAAATGCAGAAACTGCGGGCCTCCGATCCGGAACAAATGACCAGGGAAATCGTTGAAAAATATCCAAATACCTATGTGGCTGCATTTCTGAAATTGGAGATGTCGCCGAAAGTTCCGGCTGATGTACTCCCGAAAAATGAACTGAAATACGTTCTCGACCATTTTTGGGACGAGATCAGTTTTGCCGATACCAACCAGATGTACAGTCCCGGACTGGTAAACAAGGTAAGGACCTATTTCGGCCTGTTCCAGCGCGCATATGGTCCAGCTGAACTGGAAGGGGCGATGAAAAAGGGGCTCGACAAGCTCCTGTCGGCCGCAGCCGGAAACAATGTCCTCTTCCAGTTTTTGCTCGAGGATATCGCCCAATGGGCTGAACGAACGGAATTTGATGATTTCTTTGCCTACCTGACTGAAAACTACCTTGCGCAGGCTTCGTGCACCGACGAAAAGAAAAAGGGCGAATTCAAGGAACTGGTGGCAGCCTATCAGAAAACAGCACCAGGCAGGCAGGTTCCGGAAATGGTGATACCCAGGGAAAACAAGGGAGCACTCGTTCTATCCGAAATTCCCTCAAAATATATCCTGGTCGTTTTCTGGGCCAGCTGGTGCCCGCATTGCAACGATATGCTGCCGGGACTGGAGAAGCTGTATGAGAAGTACTCCAGATCAGACCTCGAAATCGTTGCCATATCAGTCGATACGAGTAAAAAAGACTGGGAGGAAGCCATAAAGAAGTACGGATTTTCATGGATCAACTACTCTGAACTGAAAGGTTGGGATTGTTCAATCGCCTATGATTACGGAATCAGGGCAACCCCGACGATGATCCTGATTGACCGTAAAAGAACCGTTGTTGCTAAACCCAGAAACCCGGAACTCCTTCAGCAAAAATTGAATGAGCTGGGTATCAGGACAATTAAATAGATAATGATGTTTTGGGCTAAGGTTGCCGGAATAATTCTCAGAAATAGAATAACCATTGCCATCGCGATTGGCCTGGTTACCCTGTTTATGATCTGGCAGCTCCCGAAACTGGAGATCGATTACGGTTATTCGGGGATGCTTCCTGAAACCGATAGTGTTTCGATCAAACTGCTTGAGTTTAATAAAGTGTTCGGGGAAGAGGGCGGATTGTTTCTTTTCGGATTCCAGGACCCCGACTTCTTCACGCTTGAAAAATTCAATTCCTTCAGCAAGCTGAAAGCCTCCATCCGTAAGATTGAAGGAATCAGCAGTGTGCTGTCGGTATATGAAGCAATAAACCTCAGGCGAAACGAAGACAAAAAATCCTTCGACCTGTATTCCGTTTTTCCTGAGAAAATGGAATCACAGGAACAACTCGACAGCCTGGTCACCCAATTCCGGAAGTTACCGATCTACCGGGACCTCGTTTATGCAGATTCCTCACATACGTATCTGATGGTGATGACCATGGGTGACAACCAGGTCAATACAAAGGAAAGGATGTTCATTGTTCAGAAAATGAAGGATCTTGCATTAAAATTCGGTACTGACCATAATCTCCAGATTCACTTTTCCGGGCTTCCGTATGTGCGGTCGATCATTTCGGGAATCGTTCAGCGTGAGTTTATTACCTTCCTTATTTTGGCTGCTTTGGCCACAACATTAATTCTGTTCTTCTTTTTCAGATCGACCCGGGCGGTGTTTTTCTCACTGCTGATCGTATCCATGGGCGCCGTATGGGCCATGGGGATGATGTCACTGATGGGCGCCAGTATAACGGTTCTGACCGGCATGATACCGGCCCTGCTCATTGTGATCGGGGTCCCGAATAATATTTTCCTCCTGAACAAGTATCACGCGGAGTATCAGCATCACCAGAACAAAGTGAAGGCCCTTCAGCGGGTGATCCAGAAAGTCGGGGCCGAGGTATTCATGGCCAACACCACTGCAGCGGTGGGTTTTGCATCCTTCATGACGATTGACAATGAGATGCTCCGGACTTTCGGCCTGATTGCCTCAGTCAATATCATGTTACTGTGCCTGCTTTGCCTGTTCCTGGTTCCGGTCATCTGGTCATTTTTACCCCCGCCAAGCGAAAAACATGTCAGTCACCTTGACAGAAAGGTCGTTAAAAAAATCACCGATTATCTGGTTTTTCTCATCTCCTTTAAACGAAAGAGAATCTATCTGGCAGTGTTTCTGATCATGTCAGTGGCTGTTTACGGAATTACCAGGATTAAATCCACCGGATATATCCTGGACGATATCCCGAAAAAGAACCAGCTTTACAAGGATTCCAAGTTTTTTGAATCCAACATTAAAGGCGTATTGCCCCTCGAAATCGCCATTGATACCAAAAGGAAAAACGGGGTCTATGCCTTGCCCTTTTTAAAAAAGGTGGAGAGTTTTCAGGAGTATGCACTTAAGTACCCCGATCTTGGACGTTCATTCTCTATTGTTGATGGTCTGAAAGTGGCTACACAAGCTTATTATAACGGCAGTGAAAAGTTTTACCGTTTGCCCGGTGCACAGGAACGTTCATTCCTTCTGCCCTATCTTTCAGGCGCCATTCAGGGGAATAAGATTGTCAATTCCTTCATTGATTCCACCAGTCAGATCATGCGGATCAATTTCCGTATTGCCGATGTGGGCACAAACAGGCTGGTTGCCATACAAAACAGTCTTCAGGCCAAACTCGACACCCTCTTTCCGCCAGGTCAGTATAAAACCATTCTTACCGGATCTGCGTTGAAATATACCTTGGGCACGGAATACCTGATTCAACACCTGATCAAGAGCCTGGTCCTGGCCATTTTGCTGATTGCCTTTTTCATGGCCTACATGTACCGGAGTCCGCGGATGATCTTCGTTTCGGTTTTTGCCAATTTGCTGCCGTTGCTTTTTACAGCCGGACTCATGGGTTACTGCAATATTTCGATCAAACCTTCGACCTTGCTGGTTTTCAGCGTAACCTACGGGATTGCTGTTGACACCGCCGTACATTTCCTGTCGAAATACAGGCAACACTCGTCGTGCAGGGGGATTGATCCCGAAAAGGCCGTGCTGAATACCTTGCGCGAAGTAGGGGTGAGTGTCATCTATACGGTTTCGGTATTGTTTATCGGTTTTGGAATTTTTGTGGTGTCGGAATTCGGTGGCACCAAAGCCATGGGGTTCCTGATCAGCATAACCTTGCTTATCGCTGTAGTTTCCAATTTATTGCTGGTGCCTTCTATCCTTCTCTGGGGAATTAAGCGGGATAAAGAGAAGAAACTTCTAAAATTGCAGAAAGAAAACAGATGAAAAATATTGATGATCTGCAGGCAATGATTGATGAAGAGATCCGGACACAATACCGGATCCTTGAACCAAACGAATTGTATGAGCCGATTTGGTATACCCTGTCAAACGGTGGTAAGCGCCTGCGTCCGGTTTTTGTTTTGATGGGCTGCCAGCTGTTCAGTGACCAATTGAAAAAGGCAGTGTTACCGGCTTTGGGTATAGAGATGTTCCACAATTTCACCCTGCTTCATGATGATATCATGGATAAGGCATTTATGCGGAGGAACCTACCGACCGTGCACATTAAATGGGATGTCAATCGTGCCATCCTTTCGGGTGATGCGCTTGCTATCCAGTCGAATATTTTCATAGCTTCCTGTGATAAGGAGGTCCTGCCGGATGTTTTGCGTGTATTTAATACGACGGCCCTTCAGGTTTGCGAAGGGCAGCAATATGACCTTAACTTTGAACGTCGGGAAGAGGTCAGTGTGCCGGAGTACCTCAATATGATCCGGCTTAAAACCGCCGTGCTGATCGCAGGCAGTCTGGAGATAGGCGCCCTGATCGGAGGAGCTGATGTCCACTGGGCTTCTCGTGTTTATGAACTCGGTGACATGATTGGAATGGCTTTTCAGCTCCAGGATGACTTTCTTGATACCTTCGGGAATCCGGTTACCTTCGGCAAGAATATCGGGGGAGACATCCTGACAAATAAAAAAACCTATCTGCTGATCAAGGCAAGGGAACTGGCTAATCCTCAACAGCTGAGTGTGCTGAAACACTTTTATGGTTCAGAGGATTTTGACCATCAGGAAAAAATCGGGGCTGTTAAAAAAGTCTTCCATGATCTTGGCATAGATAAAATTACAATTGAAATGGTTCATGAATTTTCAAATAAAGCCTTGAAAATTTTGAGCGAGATACCTGGGGATCCTGAGCGGAAGGTTGAACTGGAAAAGTTTACCCGGAATCTTATGGACCGGATTAGATAAATAACAATAATTTTGAATTTTAATAAACCCTGCAGCAATGGTTGAGAATAAAGGAAAAGTTTTACAGGTGATCGGACCGGTCGTGGACGTTGAATTTGCCAGCGGCGGCGCTGCTTTGCCGGATATTTATGAAGCACTTGAGATTACCCGTGAAGATGGGACCAAGCTTATCGTTGAATGTGAGCAGCATATCGGAGAGAATACCATCCGGACAATCGCCATGGATTCAACCGACGGACTTTCACGGGATATGGAGGTCAATACAACCGGGAACCCTATCCGTATTCCGGTAGGTGACCAGGTCAGGGGCAGGTTGCTGAATGTTACCGGGTTGCCTATCGACGGGCTGGGCCCCATGGATGGATCGATTGGGTATCCAATCCATCGTGAACCGCCTAAATATCAGGACCTCAGCACAGAGAATCAGGTGCTTTTCACCGGGATCAAGGTTATCGACCTGATTGAACCCTATTCCAAAGGGGGGAAGATCGGTTTGTTCGGTGGCGCCGGTGTAGGAAAAACAGTTTTAATCCTTGAATTGATTAACAATATTGCTAAAGCCTATTCCGGTTTATCGGTTTTTGCCGGGGTTGGCGAGCGCACCCGTGAGGGGAATGACCTTCTTAGGGAAATGCTTGAATCAGGGGTAATTGATTACGGCCCCGAATTCGTTGAGGATATGAAAAATGGCGGTTGGGACCTTTCGAAAGTCGACTTTAAGCGTCTGCGCGAGAGTAAGCTTTCCCTCGTGTTCGGTCAGATGAACGAACCACCGGGAGCCCGCGCCCGCGTTGCTTTATCCGGGTTGGCCCTTGCCGAATATTTCCGCGATGGCGATGAACAGACCGGCGGAAGGGACATCCTGTTTTTCATGGACAACATTTTCCGTTTCACGCAGGCCGGTTCCGAAGTATCCGCTTTATTGGGTCGTATGCCTTCGGCCGTTGGGTATCAGCCAACTCTGGCTACCGAAATGGGTGCCATGCAGGAGCGCATCACCTCAACAAAACGAGGATCAATTACATCGGTTCAGGCCGTGTACGTTCCTGCTGATGACCTTACCGACCCGGCACCGGCAACTACTTTCTCCCACCTCGATGCAACGACCGTTTTAAGTCGTAAAATATCGGAAATCGGGATTTACCCCGCTGTGGCACCGCTGGAATCAACTTCCAGAATCCTGACCCCGGAGATTGTCGGGAAAGAACATTATGAAACGGCCCAACGGGTGAAAGAAATCCTGCAGCGTTATAACGAGCTGCTTGATATCATTGCCATCCTTGGTATGGATGAACTTTCAGAAGAGGATAAGTTAATTGTGCATCGTGCACGCCGTGTTCAGAGGTTCCTCTCGCAGCCTTTCCATGTGGCCGAACATTTTACCGGCCGTCCAGGTGCTTTTGTCGCCATCGAAGATACCATCAAGGGATTTAAAATGATCATGAACGGTGAGGTGGACAAGTACCCTGAAGCTGCTTTTAACCTGGTCGGACCGATCGAGGAAGCGATAGAAAAAGGTGAGAAAATGCTGGCAGAAGCCCGGAAATAACTAATTCAACGATTATCGTGTACCTGGAAATTCTAACACCTGAATCAAAAACCTTCTCGGGCGAAATCACCCTGGTGAGCCTTCCGGGGACCAAGGGATCTTTCGAGATGATGAATAATCATGCACCATTGATCTCCACCCTGGAGGCCGGTACCGTTAAGGTTATCGATACTGCCGGCCAGACTGAGTTTTACCCGATCAAAAGGGGTGTTGTCGAATGCCTGGAAAATCAGGTTCATCTGCTGGTTACATTAGATCGATAAAATCATTTGGAAGCCAGATTTGTCATCCTCCATCCGGATGATACCGGGGAAATCCTTCAGTCGACCACCCTCATAAGGTGTCTGAAGTCGCAGGTCGACGGGGCACTGGTTTATTCGGTGGTGAAGGAATCAAACCGCTGGCTTCTGGAGGATAATCCCTTCCTCGAAGAAATTTTCTGTTACCGTGAGGATCCTAAAGAACTGCTGGATCAGCTTAAGGATTTCCTGCCTGATTACCTGATCGATCTTGACGGGAGCCGGCGGGTCCGCCGCTTTAAAAACAGGCTTAAAGTGCTGGACTTTACCATTGACAGGAGAAATATCAGTGACCGGTGGACCGAACGGGCTTTTTCAGCCTGCCGTTTGTTCGACGTGGAGGATGACGGAAAAGGAATGCAATTGGAGACTTCCTCCGTTTACAAAGATTTGCTACCGGGAAACTTCCTCGACGGTTACCTTGTTTTATCGCTCGATACTTCAATTTTGCAACGGCAAATGACTGATGAACAAATCATTGAAATCGCCGTAATGATTGAGAAACCAATGGTTGTCACCGGATCGGCCAAAGACCGGAACCTGGCTGACCGCATCGGTCAGTCCACCGGATGTGCAGTTTTCCCTACCTGCGGTGATCTGACCATGCCGGAAATTGCATCGGTTGTGGGTCATTCATCCTGCGCCATTGTATTCGATCCTTTCTGGTCTCTAGTTGCCCGTGCCGTCGGAATAAAAAACCTGGAAGTAAATAGAATAACCGATCCTGCCGGTTTAAAGGAAATTGTCCTGTGGGCCCGTTCAAACTATAAAGCAGATCATGACCGGATTACCGTTTGACCGGAAATCGATCGAAGTGATGGCCCCGTCCGGATCTTTTGAAGCGCTGAGAGCAGCTATTGCCGGCGGGGCCGATGCGATATATTTTGGTGTCGAACACCTGAATATGCGCTCGAAATCGGCCAGGAATTTCCTGACCTCCGACCTTCCGCTGATTGCCCGTTACTGCAGGTTTTGCGGAGTCAAGTCCTACCTGACGCTTAATACCATCATTTACGATCAGGAAATCAATCTGTCGCACCAGCTGATAGATTCCGCCGCAAAAGCAGGAATTTCAGCGATCATAGCCTCCGATCAATCGGTTATCGAATATGCCAGTAGCCGCGGAGTGGCCCTGCACCTCTCAACCCAGCTCAATATTTCCAATTTTGAGACCCTGTGTTTTTATTCAAAATATGCCGATGTCATGGTGCTGGCCAGGGAACTTACCCTTGAGCAGATTGCGGCAATTGCCGGCAAAGTGGGGGAGCAAGATATCACTGGCCCCTCGGGTAATCGGATCAGGCTTGAACTATTTGTTCATGGTGCCTTATGCATGGCGATATCCGGAAAATGCTACCTGAGTCTGCATCAATACAATACCTCCGCCAACCGTGGCAATTGCCTGCAGGCGTGCAGGCGGGCATACCAGGTCGAAGATGTTGAATCTGGTGATCAACTGGAAATTGATCAGGAATATATCATGTCACCCAAAGACCTGTCAACCATCCATTTTCTCGACCGGATCATTGCCTCGGGGATTACCGTACTGAAAATTGAGGGCCGCGCCAGGCCGGCAGAATATGTACAAACCGTAACCTCCTGCTACCGGGAGGCAGTCGACAGCCTGTTCGACGGAACTTACGGACCTGAAAAAATCGAAAAATGGAAAGGGCGGCTTTCCACCGTGTTCAACCGGGGTTTCTGGGACGGATATTACCTGGGACAACGGCTCGGTGAATGGAGTGCCCGATATGGTTCCGCCGCAACAAAAAGAAAAATCCTCATCGGGACCGCAACCAATTATTTTTCACGGTTGGGAGTGGGTGAGTTTGATATCCAATCGGAATTCCTTTCGGTCGGGGAAGAAGTTCTGATCACTGGTCCCACTACCGGACTGATACAGATCGTGGTAGCAGAAATTCACAATAACGGCGGGCCGGTTCAAACAGCCATCAAAGGGGAACGCATTGCCTTCAATACCGGGCGTAAAATCAGGCGGGGAGATAAACTGTTCAAGTGGGTTTCCCAGGAACTTTAGCAATTGTTAATACTGTTGATAACCGGATGTATTAACATTACATAAGTTCAAACTTAATAATTATTTTAGACCGCATTTGGGGGAAATCCTATCTTTTGCCTGTGAAGCTTTTTTTTCAATCTAACATATAGTCAATCAATTTATTATAACCTAAACTCTTTGTGTATGAGAAATTTGACCAGATTTTTATTAATGATTGCCCTGGGTGTTTTCACTGCTGTCAGTGGATATTCCCAGGTCACTACCTCCGGAATGAGCGGTAAAATTACCGCCACCGATGGTTCCGCGTTGCCCGGGGCAACGGTTGTTGCAGTACATGTTCCTTCGGGAACGCTCTATGGAACAGTCACCAATGCGGAAGGGATCTTGAATATTCAGGGTATGAGGCCGGGCGGCCCTTATACTGTGGAAGTTACTTTCGTCGGATATTCAAAACGGACTTTCACTGATATCATGCTATACCTTGGTGAAACCTTTGTTTTAAACACATCTTTGACGCAAAGCCCGGTAGATTTGGGAGAAGTAACGGTTGTTGGCACCAAGTCATCGCAGTTTAAAACAACAAAGACTGGTGCATCAACGAATATTTCGAACGAACAAATGACCCTGATGCCAACAGTTAGCAGGAGCATCTCTGACATGGTCAAACTGTCGCCATACGCAAATGGCATGAGCATTGCCGCAGGAGACGGGCGTTCAACCAACTTTACCGTTGACGGAGCCAATTTCAACAACAACTTTGGATTGAGTTCAAGCCTTCCCGGCGGGGGAAATCCTATTTCACTGGAAGCTATTCAAGAACTGCAGGTGGTAGTCGCTCCATTCGATGTACGGCAGACTAATTTTATCGGCGGGGGCATCAATGCTATTACCAAATCAGGAACCAACACCTTCCGGGGATCTGCTTATACTTACTTGACCAACCAAAATTTTCGCGGAAACCATATCGACACGGTTGATTTTGGAGAACGCCCCAAAGAGTCAAGAAACACCTACGGGGTGACCTTGGGTGGACCTATCATCAAAAACAAGTTGTTCTTCTTCGTTAACGGGGAATACGAGTTGCGTCCGGGCCAGGTTGTGACCTACAGGCCGTCTCAGGATGGAGTTGCCAATAAAGACCTGGAGCTTTCCCGTACAAAAGCCTCGGATATGGAATTGGTAAAGCAACATTTGATTGATAATTATGGATATGATCCCGGTTCATACACGGATTACCCGGCAGATCAAAGTAATAAAAAGCTGTTGGCTCGTCTCGACTGGAACATCAATAAGGCAAACAAATTGAGTTTGAGATATAACTACACGAAAAATCAGGCCTGGAATCCTACGAACGGAAATTCAACCGATGCCGGTTTCCGCAACAGCACAATGAATCGTATTTCTGAAAACTCGATGGCTTTCGCCAATTCACTTTATTCGATGGATAATGTTGTAAATTCGGTTTCGATGGATTTGAACAGCCGGATCTCCGATCGCTTCTCAAATCAATTCCTCACCACTTATTCATCCATTATGGACGTTCGTGGCTCCAACTCCTCTCCTTTCCCGTTTATTGATATCATGAATGGTGTAACTTCAGACGGAAAGCAGATTCTGGAACCATACATGTCGGCCGGTTATGAATTGTTTACCTGGAACAATGGTGTACATAACAATATCTTCAATATCCTCGACAACGCCACTTTCTATCTGGGCAGTCACAAAATTACCGCCGGAGCCAGTTTTGAATATCAAATGGCAAACAACTCATACATGAGGAACGGTACGGGATATTATCGCTATGCCAGTGTTGCCGATTTCTTAAACCAGGCTGCACCGAGAGATTTTGCCTTAACTTACGGTTACGACGGCGAATTGAATCCGGCTGCAGAAGTTGCATTTAATCAGGCTGGTTTATTTGCTCAGGACGAATGGAAAGTGTCCTCTAACTTCAAATTGACGTACGGTGTACGTGCTGATTATTTGAAATATGCAGATAACATTCTCACAAATAACGCGATTCTTGCTCTGGATTTTGGCGGTAAAAATATTGATACCGGTAAATGGCCGACCGCAAAAGTTCAACTATCTCCAAGAATTGGTTTTACGTGGGATGCCATAGGCGACCAAACATTGAAAGTTCGTGGAGGAACAGGGCTGTTTGCAGGAAGGTTGCCACTGGTGTTCTTCACCAATATGCCAACCAACTCGGGAATGGTACAGGGCAGTTATACCGCAGTTACCAAATATAATGCCGACGGTTCTGTAAAAAGCGTTGATCCTAAACTGGCCTTGTTGGCCGGTAAAATGATTACCGACGTGAATGAAATGATCAGTAGACTGGGCCTTCCGAATACCATTACTCCCGAAAATGGTATACTACCCAGCACCATCAATGGAATTGATCCTAACTTCAAAATGCCGGAGGTGTGGAAATCTTCACTGGCGATAGATTTTAAAGTTCCGGTTTCGTTCCCGATGACGATTACCCTGGAAGGTGTTTACACGAAAACCATCAATGGTGTTATGCTTAAAAACTACAACCTGAAGCAACCCGATGATACCTGGCAGAAATTCAGCGGATCGGATGACCGTTATATTTATCCGGCTAAAGCCGCTCTTACCTATACGGCAAAAGACGCATACATTTTGTCAAATACCAACGAAGGATGGGGAGCTATCGGAAACATTACCGTTACGGCAGAACCCGTTAAAAACCTGAATATAATGGTTGCCTATACCAAAACCGAATCGACGGAAATTTCCGGTATGCCGGGTAGCAACGCTTCTTCAGCCTACAGTGGTTTGTATGAGGTTAACGGCCCGAATATTCCATGGCTTCAGCGGTCCCAGTATGTTGTGCCGAACAAAGCGATTGCTTCCCTGTCGTATAAAATTCCTTACCTGAACAATCATATGGCCACTACCCTTGGCCTGTTTTACTCAGGATATGCGCCTTACAGTTATAGCTTCACCTATAAGAACGATATGAACGGTGACGGATATGCTACCGACCTGATTTATATACCGAAAGAAAAAGGTGATATTAAATTTGTAAGTACAGCAGACGAAGATGCATTTTTCGCATTTATGGATCAGGATAAATACCTGTCATCCCATAAAGGACAATATGCTGAAGCAAATTCTGTAGTTGCACCCTGGGTGAATCGGTTTGATTTGCGTTTGGTACAGGATTTCAGCATCAAAGCAGGAAAATCCACCAATACCTTACAGTTCACTTTGGACTTCATGAATTTTGGTAACCTGATCAACAGTACTTGGGGAGTCAGCAAGAACATGTATTCCTCAAACTATGGCCAGATCTTAAAATTCGCATCGAAAGATGCCGACAATGTTCCGACCTTCTCCATGGAAAAGAACGCTGCCAAGGAATATCTGTCGCAAACATTCTCGACGTATTCTAACTATAATCAATGCTGGTTTTTACAGTTAGGCGTCCGCTATCTGTTTAACTAATACGCGAACCTTATCAGAAAGCCCTGCCAGTTTCGGCGGGGCTTTCTTTTTTTAATGGAATTTGTATTTTGTGATTCATTTGATTTTTGGATATTATTATTTGTGATTTACAATACTCTGATGCTAAGAAAACTATGCTTGGGTTTACTGATCTTCTTCCTGGCCAGCCATTTAATGCAGGCCAGTGAGAAGAACCACTGTGTGGTCGTATTGTCGATGGATGGGTTCCGCTGGGATTATTCAGCCCTCTTTCATACCCCAAACCTCGACCGGGTAGCTAAAAATGGATGCAAGGCGGTTTCGCTTAAACCATGTTACCCTTCAAAAACCTTCCCGAACCATTATGCCATTGCAACCGGTTTGTACCCTGATCATAACGGCATTGTGCAGAACAGTTTCTATGATCCGAAGCTCGACCGGGTTTTCCGGATGGGCGACCGGATGGCTGTGGAAGATTCCGTTTTCTGGGAGGGGGAGGCTATCTGGGAAACTGCAGAGCAGCAAGGGGTCCAAACAGCGGCCTATTTTTGGGTAGGTACCGAAAGTAACGAGCGTTACCGACCTGAAATGAGGAAGTTCTACGAAAGCGGGTTCCCGTATGAGCAACAGATAGATACTGTCATCCATTGGCTTTCACTGCCTTCGGAAACTAGGCCGGAGCTGGTGTTGTTTTATTTTGATGAACCGGATAAGACCAGTCATGACACCGGACCGGTCAGTAAGGAGACGGGAGAAGTAGTTAAGAGGCTGGACAGGTTAGTCGGCCACCTGGTGAGAGAATTGAAAAGAGTGGAAAAGAAGTGCAATCTGGAGGTCGACCTGATCATCCTTTCCGATCATGGAATGGGAAATGTACCCGAAGGCCAGCAGGTTTTTCTCGAAGATGTGATCGATTTGAAAAAAATCCGTCACATCAACAGCGGCAGTCCCGTAGTCAATCTGGATCCTGAGCCGTCATACCTCGGGGAGGCCTGCAACAAGCTCCGATCAACCCCTCACCTGAAGGTGTGGAAACGGGAGGAGCTTCCGGTTGCCTACCATTATGGCACGCATCAGCGTATTCCGGCACTGGTTGTGGAGGCCGACAGCGGTTGGGGTCTTGAAATAAGGCACAAGGCTCAAGGCACAAGGCTCAAGGGGGGGTACAGCTTGGGGGTGCATGGGTACGATCCGGCGAATACCGATATGCATGGAATTTTCTATGCCGAGGGACCTTCGTTTAAAAAGGGATTTGTGCAGCCGACTTTTGAAAATGTAAATATTTACGAATTGCTGGCCAGGCTCCTTAATATCAAACCGGCTAAAACAGATGGTAATCTGAACGTGGTGAAGGGGATGCTGAAAGACCATTAGAAATCCCGGTTCAGGTCGAAAACATTTTCCATCAGTTCCCATTTAACCTCATGCATACCGGGCAATTCCTGCTGGAATTTTTTCATCAGCGCTTCCCACTCTTTCTGTTTATTGAGCGTCGACATCTTCCGCATCTGCTCGTCCCAATTGAATTCCGGTAGGGTTTCGGTGATCATCAGCATGCGGTTGCCGATCAGGTAAATCTGCATATCCAGAATCCCTGCCGATTTGATCCCTGCTGAAATCTCGGGCCAGTGGGCAGCCGGTGAATGGTAACGGCAATATTCGCTGATCAGCGTGGGATTGTCCTTGAGATCGAGCGTGGCACAAAACCGTTTCGTGGGTCTATTATAAACCGGTTCCGGATAGCCGGATGCACCGGTTTCATTTTTCTTGTTTGGATTGAGCTGGAAAATATTGTCCATAGGCATCCATTTCTCTCCGTTTTTGGAATAAGGGAGCAGTTGCTGGAACTGCCATACATAATCACCCCATTCGGTCTGTTTTTCCAGTTTTCCAAGCCGGGCCATTTCCCGATCATAATCCCAGTCAAGGGGTGCTTCAAGGATCATGAACATCCGGGTTCCCCAAAGGTAAATCTCCATATCTGAAATGCCCACCTCTTTTATGCCCCTGGGTATTTCGGGCCAGATGCCCTCTTTGGTATGGACATGCTTATACTGGCGGATCAGGGCCGGATCATTCCGGAGATCCAGCGCCAGACAATAACGCTTTTGCATAATGGATTTGTTTTGAGTTTGGTTATAGCCATTACTCACCGGAAGCAACACAAATATCAAGAACAGAGTCGATATTTTCAGTAGCTGCATATCGATTTATTGAATCGTTATTTGCTCAGTATGAGTTCCGTCTGGATTTTGAATGCGTACTTGATAAACTCCGGCTGGTTGGTTGCTGAGATTGAAGGATTTGATAAATCCAAAGCCGCTGTTATACTGTTCATCCAGGATGATTTGTCCACTCAGGCTAAGGATCTGAATGCCGATTTTTCCCGGCTGTTTCAAGGCTGCTTCAATCTGAAATGATCCCTGAGACGGATTCGGGAAGACACGGCAGGATATCAGGAATGGCTTTTCACTAATCCCAGTACCTTGTGTGATTGGCGTTAGCTGTACATCGTCGATACCCGCACCTCCGAATTCCGATCCGTGATTCTCATAGAGGAATCCTATTTGTGTGGTTGCAGTGAGGGCCTCGCCGGGCAGAACGATTTTCACGCTGTCCCAGGCATAGGATACCTCATTCTTCGGATTCAGGTTCTGTAACGAAATCCAGGCACTGTCATTGGATACGCGGTACACCACGTTTAAGGTGCCAAGATCCGGACTCCGGAGATAACTGTAATTAAATGAAAAGGTTACACCCGATTGTTTGTACTGTGAAAGATCTGCGACCGGGGAAGTCAGGCAATCGGCAACTTTTTGATTGACCGTGTTTCCGGCTGCAAGAATTCCAAAAAAATGCCCGGAATTACCGGTCATCCCGAAATCGCTCTGAATACCGTATCTCCAGTTGTTAGTTTTTTTTGTGGATGCCCAACCGGCTGTGCCGTGTTCAAAAGTTACGAAATAGGGCAGTGCAACGGGATCAGCAAGAATGGCCGACACCCGGTTGGAGGGTTCCGCATCAGTTGAATTTGCATATTCAGCGACGATCCAGTAGGTATAGTCGGTATTGTATTCCACTTGATCGTCAGAATAATAGGGCGTTGTGCAGTTATCATACAGGATATTGTTCCTGAATATTTTGTACTTCGAAACGTACTGCGGATAAAACGGCGCGTTCCAATACAGGTTTATCTTGTTCTGGACTTTTTCGGCTGCAAGGAAGGTGGCCGGGAGTATCGGGCTGGAAGCTGCCAGCGGTGTTTCCCAGAGTCCCCGCCCGAATGTGGAGGCACGAAGGCGGGATTTGGAGCGGTCCAGATGATCGTAAAACACTTCGAGTTCGCTGATCTCAACTGACACCGGCAAATTCGTGTTATAAAATACCCAGTCGGCCATTCCGTCATCTTTAAAATAAGTCCCGGCATCGGTTCCCACATACAACCCCTCAACACTGGATTCATCGAACAGGATGGTGTTCATGGCGATTAATGGAAGAGTACCGCTGATATCCGTCCAGGTATCCCCTTTATCGGTCGATTTAAACACGCGGCCGGCCAAAGTCATATAAACACTCGATGGATCAAATGGATGGCATTCCAGGTCGCTGGGAGTGCTCGCAAGCGGCAAATTGGCCGTTAAATCAATCCACACCGGATTTGGTTTATTGAAGTCATCAGTACGGAATAACTGACGGTCGCCACGCGACACATATAGCATTTGCGGTTGGGCAGGGGACTGTTCCAGTGTTGCAATGTAAGCATCGTTGGTTCCCGCAAGGTTATTGGAGATTTTTTTCCAGGATATTGCGCTTGAGTTTTTCAGGTCATGGGTGATCCAGATGTTTTTATATCCGGCAATCATGGTAGCCCCGTCTTCCTGGTTGATCAGGTATGGGGTAACCCAGGCACCGGTCTCATTAATGCCGCCGAAACCGTTACCGCCCACTTGCCGGTTATATCCGTTAAAAAGCAATTGCGTGATGGAACCATAATAAATAGTAGTATAACTATACTGATAATCAGTCGGATCAACCGCCGACTCCATGCCATCGCCTCCACCCGAGGTTTGCCATTCCTTCCCCATCCAGGTGGCACTGCCATTATCCTGAAATCCGGTCACTACCTTATAAGGATTGGTCACACTGACACCTAGCCGGTATATCTGGCCGATACCGAGGCCGACACTGATCTCTTTCCAGCTTGTTCCGCGGTTATCAGTGTAATAGATGCCACCGTCATTTCCGGCATACAGTCTTTTATTTGCGGGATTGTAGAAAAAAGTATGCTGATCGGCATGGACTTCAGCCGCTCCGCTCCCGGTCCAGTGACCGGTGATTTTCCAAGTTTTCCCGCCATTATCGGACCGCCAGAGATTAACGCCTCCCACATGAAGCACCTGGGCATTTAACGGATCCACAAAGAGGGCGAGATCATACCAGGCCTGACTCCCATTATCGCTGCCATCGGCAGCATATCCGAGAATGTTTGGAGCCTTGGATTGCATGATGAAGTTTTTTCCGTCATCCTGGGAAACAAAACACCCCTCATAAGCGGCATCCCCGCAAATAATATAGACCAGATTGCTTGCAGCAGCTGTTACTCCGATCACCATTCGTCCATGGTTTGGAACTCCCACTGAATCCGGAACCTGGGTCCAGGTTTCACCGGCATCTTCAGTGCGATAGAACCCGACCTTGCCGGTTGAAGTGGCATAAGCGATATTTGAATTACCCGGTTTGAGCTTGATATCCTTGAATGCTGCTCCGTTCACCGCATGTTTTGAGGCCCAGTGAGCCCCCCCGTCAGTGGTTTTAAAAATTCCCCGGTTGGTGGCCGCCAGAATAAAATCAGGATCTGATGCACTTCGTTCCATCATCCCCACGGTAATCTCCCCCATACCTTCATTATACATTTGCCAGCTGGTGCCCCCATCGGTGCTGTGGATCACTCCGATACCGCGTGCATCGCCATGGTCGCGGTCGCCCGTGCCGACAAGAATATCATTCGGTCGGGTTGGATGAACCAGGATCGATGAAACACCCAGAGAAGGCATATGGTCTGTAAGTACCACCCAGCTTTTGCCTCCGTCGGTGGATTTCCAGAGACCACCCGAAGGAGCACCGGCATATACAATACTGGTATCAGAAGGGTGGCAGGCAATGGCGTTTAACCGGCCGATACCAACATAACCTCCCACATCCACGCGGGTCTTCGGCCCCAATTCAAGCCAGTTGGCATTGCCGGATTTAAACCCGCCTCCTTCCGGCTGTGCGGCTGCAAAGCGTTGATATTCCTTATAAATTTTACCCGCAGGCGGAAAGGAACCATCCGGGTTGACCCGGTACTGCCAATAATATTCCCAGCGCTTGAAGGGTTTATACCCGTCGCCGCGATGCGTTTCACGGCCCTGCCAGTAGCTATAAAATGCTTTTTGGACCTCAAAGAAATTAACGTTCGGATCCTCCATCATTGCGATCCATCTTGGTTGTGTGGCATAATCATCAAACGTTTGACCGTTGGTGGTCTGGGCATTCGAGACATGACCGAAAGCCATAGATATCCATAAGATACCACAAAAAAAGAAGGCTGTATTTTTCATTCTGTATTTTTAACCTACTGGATGGTTATCTTTTGTTGCCACCTGGCCGAATCCGACTGAATGATCAGCTGATAGACTCCTTTTGGCTGACCACTAAGATCGATCATTTCGGTCAATGTACCTGAATAGTTTTTAACTATTTTTTCGAGCACCACCTGACCGGCGATATTGAAAATCCGCAGGGTGATTTTACCTGGAAAACCGGAAATAAGTTCGATGGTAAAAAGTCCGGGACCGGGATTGGGAAATACTTTCAGACGGGTTGTATTGTCAGGATTCCTGACAGACGTGGTACTCAGAAAAAGTTCAACATCATCGACTGCCGCACCCCCGGCAAGCTGATGTGAATTATCGTAAAGGAAACCGATCTGGGCTTTTGAAGTCATGACCCTGGCGGGCAGGTCGAACTGAATGGTATCCCACATCCACGTTGCTGCAGCGGGTGGCTTTAAATCAGATAATCTGATCCAGGCACTGTCGGGTGAGGTGCGGTAATTGACGCTCAGTTTATCGAAGGTACGGATCCGGCGTAAGGTGTAAGCAAATTTCAGGGTAACCGGCTTACCCGTAAATCCTGAAAGGTCAATTTCGGGGGTCATCAGGTAATCTTTAAACAGAACACCCTGACCGGCAGCACTGCTGTTTGCAGCAAAGAAATGCCCATCCCGGCCGGGAACCGCCAGGATATCACCGGTTCCATAATTCCATCCGTCTAACGCGTATTTTGCCGTAAATCCTCCATTGCTTCTTTCAAAAGTCTGATGATAAGGCAGTACAATCGGAGAGGTAATCGTAGCATAAGCCTCATTGCTGAATCCTGATTCCGGTCCTCCGGTGTACATGGCTTTTACCTGATAGGTATAGGTAATGTCGGGCTGGATCCCGTAATCAGTGTAGGTATAGTCAGTGACCGCAGCAAGGAGCATCCCATTCCGGTAAATCCGGAATTCGTAAACATTTTGGGCATAGAATGGTGGGTTCCAGTTGAGTTCGACGTCATTGCCGAGCAAGTCTGCAGTCAGCAGGTAAGGTGGGGTCGCGGCATTAGATCCTGCCAGTTTCACTTCCCAAACGCCTCTTCCATAGGTGGAAGCCCTTAAAATCGATCCGGAACGGGTGCGCGAATCATAATAGATCTCAAGCTCAGTGACTCCCACCGAAACCGGGAAGGATTCCCCGTACATCACCCAATCGGTCATTCCGGCATCTTTGTAAAAAGTCCCGGCATCAGAGCCGACATACAACCCTTCGTCGCTGGTTTTATCGAGTACAATGGTGCTGAAATATATTTCAGGCAGGTTTCCCGAAATATCTTTCCAGGAAGCACCCCTGGTGATGGATTTGTATACCCTCCCATTAAGGACCATATACACGGTTGCGGGATCGTAGGGCGAACATTCCAGATCTGCCGGCACTGCCGGCACCGAAAGACTGGATGAAATATCGGTCCATTCCACGTGTGAACGCAGCAGGTCATCAGTCCTGAAAAGCTTTCCATCCTCCCGGGCGGCATATAGGATATTGATATCGGCCGGTGATTGTTCCAGTACAGCCATGTTCATGTAGTCAGCATTGGCCAGTCTACTGGATATCTGTGTCCAGTTCACCATAGGGGCTTTGATGTTGCGGCTGATCCAGATGTTTTTATAACCGACCACCATGGTATTGCCATCCCTTTCACCTATCAGGAACGGGGTTACCCATCCGCCGTCTTCGGTTATCCCGTTGACGCCTTTGGATGCAACATTCACCATATAGCCGTTATTGTAAAAACGGTTTATCGACCCATAATAGATCGAGGTATAGGAATACCGGGGATCATAGGGGTCCACGGCGCATTCGAATCCGTCACCGCCGCCGGTCGTTACCCAGTCGGAACCCACCATGGTGGCACTGCCGTTATCCTGAAAGCCGCCGGTAAGTTTGGTGGCTTCGGTATTGCTGATCCCGATTTTGTATAATTGCCCGATCCCCAGGCCCTCACTGATATCCTTCCAGGTGGTACCCTGATTGGACGTATACCAGATCCCGCCGTCGTTACCCAGATACAGCCGTTTGTTTAGCGGATTGAAAGCAAACGTGTGCTGGTCGGCATGAACCAGGTTGGCACGGTCGCCTGACCAATGGGTCAGCAGTTTCCATTGTATCCCACCGTCAATTGATTTCCAGAGGTTTATCCCGCCGGCATACAGTATAAGCGGGCTGTTCTCATCAACATGAATAATAAGATCATAAAACGCCTGGCTCCCCGTATCCGAGCCATCTGCGGCCCATCCGAGGATGTTGGGAGTGGTGGATAAAGTTAGAAAAGTAACACCCATGTTCCCTGAAACATAGCAACCGACAAATGCCCCGGCACCGCAAAGGAGAAAGACCAGATTGTCGCTGGCCGGAGTGACCCCGATAACCAACCGGCCGCCAGATGGATAACCGCTTGAAAAGGGAACCAGTGTCCAGGTGTCGCCGCTGTCCTCCGTCCGGTAGAATCCGGCATTCGAAGTGGCATAGGCAATTCTAGAGCTGCCCGGCCTGAATTTTATATCCTGGAAATAGGTTTGATCGGGCGATGTCCTGACCCAGTTCTGGCCGCCATCGACCGATTTATAGATGCCACCGACTCCTGCAGCCAGCACCAATTGCGGGTCACTCTGGGGTTGGGCGAACATTCCGATGGTGATATTTCCCATCCCGGTATTCGAGGGTTGCCAGGTGAGCCCGCTATCCTCACTGCGAAAAACTCCCAATCCGTATGAATTGCCACCGTCACGGTCACCGGTGCCTATCAGGATAATATTTGGCGTCACCGGATTCACCAGGATGGCCGATACGCCCATACTGGGGAGTTTAGCCTATGGAGAGCCCCAAGTACGGCCGCCGTCATGCGTGATCCAGAATCCGCCATTCGGTGCGCCGACATATACCGTTGCAGTATCAGTGGGATGAAAGGCGACTGCATTCACCCGGCCGATGCCCAGATACCCACCGTAATCCAGACGCTTTCGCGGACCCAATTCCCGCCAGGCTGCCTGTCCGGTTTTAAATCCGGCAGGTAGCGGATTGCTTTGTACGTACTTATTGTATTCGCGGCAGACTTTTCCGGCTTCAGGGAAAGTTCCGTCGGGATTGACCCTCGGTTGCCAGAAATACTCCCAGCGCTTAAAAGGCTTATATCCGGATCCCCTGGTCACTTTCCGGTCGGCCCAGTATGCGTAAAAGGCCTTTTGAGTCTCATGAAAATTAACATAGGGATCCTGCATCATGTGCATCCAATAGGGATAGGAGGCATAATCCTTTGGCCCGGTTGCGGGTGTATTTTGAGAATAGGCAGTCAACCCTCCGAAAAGCAGGCAGGCTGACAGCAGTAAAAGATCAAATCTGTTTTTTAACATGATCATTAGTGCAAAGGTATGCGGTATTTAAGAAAAAGCGTGAAGGAAACTTCCCTTCACGCTTTTTCTCTTGATTGATAAGGGTCCCTACTGGATCGTGATCTTCTGTTTCCATTCGCCCGATTTCGAACGGATAGCCAGCTGATAGATCCCTTTAGGCTGAGCGCTCAGATCGATCGTTTCAGTCCAGGTACCGGTATTGTTTGCCACGTTTTTCTCCAGTATTACCTGCCCGGTAATATTGATAATCTTAAGCGTGTAATCTTCGGGAGCACCTGCAGCCACCTCGATGGTGAACCGGCCCTGATTGGGATTCGGATATACACTTAAGCCGATCGGATTGCTTATCGTCGGTGCTGAAGTGGTATTCACGAACAGTTCCACGTCATCAATGGCAGCACCCCAGGCAAATTGGTTCGAATTATCGTAGAAGAATCCGATCTGTGCCTTGGCAGCAAGAGCTTTCTCCGGCAGGTTGACTTCGGTGGTATCCCACACCCATGCGGTGGTACTCGGTGGTTTCAGATCCATGAGCTTAACCCAAGCGCTATCAGGTGAAGAACGATAGACAGCGCTTAATTTATCATAGGTACGGTACTTGCGCATCGTGTATGCAAATCTCAGGGTGATCGTTTTACCGGTGTAACTGCTCATATCGATCTGAGGGGTGACCAGGTAATCTTTTACGATAACACCGTCACCTGCAACGCTGCTGTTGGCGGCAAAGAAATGTCCTTCACGGCCCGGGACAACCAGTGATTCGGCAGTCCCGTATTTCCATCCTTCCAGAGTGAATTTTGCAGACCAGCCGGCTGTTCCTTTTTCAAATGACTGGCTGTAAGGTAGTTCGATCGGTGAAACAATCGTTGCAAAGGCTTCATTGGTCAACGTAGATTCGAAGTTTCCCGGATAAATTGCAGATACCTGGTAAGTATAGGTTACATCTGCTTCCAAGTGGGAATCCGTATACGGAGATCCCAATACCTGCAATAAAAAGGTGCCGTTCCGGTAAATTTTATAACCGATAATAGCGGCGTCATAGAATGGCGGAGCCCAAGCCAGATCAATATCTGTACCGGCCAAAGTGGCTGTCAGCATGGACGGGGGTATCACCGGGTTGGTTTCGGCAAGCGGAGTTTCCCAAACGCCGCGGCCAAACGTGGAAGCCCTCAGGCGTGAATCAGCGCGGTTACGCAGATCCTGGTAAATCTCCAGCTCCGAAGCACCAACTGATACCGGAAAACCAGTCCCATGCAACACCCAGTCGGTCATGCCGGCATCTTTATAATAAATGCCCGCATCGGTTCCGACATATAATCCTTCGTTACTTGATTTATCGTATGTGATCGTGGTAATGTTGATATCCGGAAGGTTTCCTGAAATATTTTCCCACGCTGCGCCCTTATTAACGGATTTGTAAACCTTCCTATTTAAGGTCATGTAAACCACAGTTGCATCGTATGGGTGGCATTCCAGATCGGAAGGGGTTCCGTTGACCGGAAGTTTTGAAGTGATGTCGGTCCATTGGTCACTTCCTTCAAGTAAGTTATCAGTGCGGAAAATTTTACTGTCCGAACGTACGGCATAGAGGATATTGACATCAGCCGGCGACTGTTCCAGAACGGCCATGTTTTGAGTATTCGAGTTGGCCAGGTTGTTGGAAATCTTGGTCCACACGATCGGTCCGGCTGCCTTGACATTACGGCTGATCCAGATGTTTTTATACCCGATAACCATTATGTTTCCGTTGGTTTCACTGAGCAGGAACGGGGTCACCCATGCCCCGTCTTCGGTAATTCCAAAGTCGCCCTTAGCGGCGATTCTCCTTCCGCTGCCATAGTTATAATATCTGGTCAGAGAGCCATAGTACAACGACGTATAGCTGTAACGGGAATCCGTTGGATCGATGGCACATTCCATTCCGTCGCCGCCACCCGAGTTGACCCAGTTGGTTCCGTTCCAGGTTGCGCTTCCGTTATCCTGGAATCCTCCGGTAATCTTTTTGGCATCGAGATTGCTGACTCCGAGGCGGTACAATTCTCCGATACCCAGACCTTCGCTGATCTCTTTCCAGGAAGTTCCGAGGTTGGTTGTAAAGTAAATACCGCCATCACAACCAATATATACCCGGTTGTTGAGGGTATTATAGGAGATTGCATGCTGATCGGCGTGTACCTCGTTAGTCCGGTCACCCCACCAATGGGAAGTGATTTGCCAGCTAACTCCGCCATTCACAGATTTCCAAATGTTCACGCCGCCAACGATGATCGTGTTGGCATTCAGCGGATCAGCCAGGATATACAGGTCATACCATGCCTGGCTTTTTGCATCGGATCCGTCGTATTCATAACCCAGGATGTTCGGTGTGGTGGATTGGGTTACAAAGGTTTTACCGAAGTCGCGTGAAAGGAAGCAGCCCTGGAACTGGGCGGCACCTCCAACCATGTAAACCAGGCTGTCGTTGGCGGGCGTTACACCGATGACCAGGCGCCCGCCGCCCGGATAACCGCTTGAATTCGGGACCAGGGTCCAGGTATCTCCACCGTTTTCCGTACGGTAAAAGCCGTTGTTGGAAGTGGCATAGGCAATGGTTGTGCTGCCGGGCCTGAATTTAATATCCCGGAAGTTTGAATTATCAGGGGAAGTCTTGAGCCAATTCTCACCACCATCGATGGTTTTAAATATTCCGCCATTTGCGGCAGCAAGAATAAATCGCAAATTGCTCTCCGGCCGGGCAAACATCCCAACCGTCACATTTCCCATGCCGGTGTTAAATGGCTGCCAGGTGATTCCGCCGTCATCACTGCGGAAAACGCCCATGCCGTCGGCATCACCGCCATCACGGTCACCGGTCCCTATCAGAATTAAACTGGGATTGGTCGGGTTGGTGAGGATTGCGGAGACCCCAAGCGTGGGAAGTTTGTCGGTATGGGAAACCCAGTTGCGACCTCCGTCGTTGGTGATCCAGAATCCACCGGCCGGTGCTCCGACATATACTGTAGCGGTGTCAGTCGGGTGGAATCCGATGGCGTTAACACGGCCAACTCCGTTGTATCCACCAAAATCGGTGCGGCTCTTGGGTCCGAGTTCTTGCCAGATTGCCTGTCCCGACTTTAATAAACTGGCCGGGTGGGATTGTACATAAGTATTGTATTCACGGTATACTTTACCGGGTTCAGGAAATGACCCATCGGGATTTACCCTGTTCTGCCAGTAATATTCCCAGCGCTTAAATGGCTTGTATCCATCACCCCTGCCGGCTTCACGGCCTTCCCAGTAAGTGTAGAACGCTTTTTGAATTTCAAAAAAATTGGCATGCGGATCCTGCATCATATCAATCCAGTAAGGATGGGATGCATAATCTTTTGCAGCATGTTCAGTTTTGTTTTGTGCGTACAAGGTCGATCCACCTGCTACCAACAGAAAGGAGAGCAGGAGAACGGCAAGGGATTTGTTTTTCATGACCGGCAATATTTTAACGTGTGAATTTTCAACCAGGTGCAAGTTTATGAAATTATGTGGTAAAAATGAATGATAAACAACATGTGAGATGAATAGGGGATCAAGTATTTGATGAAGGCGATGCAAAAAACTATGAGAAACCCCCTGTAAATTAAAGATTTACAAGGGGTATTTCCCAGCAGTAGCCCCGACTGGACTCGAACCAGTATCTATAGTTCCGGAAACTATCATTCTATCCCTTGAACTACGGAGCCGGAAAAATTATCTTCCACACTCACACTTAACTACTCACCTACTTCGTAGCCCCACCAGGACTCGAACCTGAATTTAAAGTTTAGGAAACTTCCGTTCTATCCCTTGAACTATGGGGCCGAAACCGAGGTGCAAAAATACAAAAATATCCAAACATTTCATCGCCTCACTTGTGAAGCAATTAGCAACATGCCTATTAAACAATGCATACCGGCAATTGTACTATAAGTATATCAAATATAAGATGCGCCTTATTAATTTAATAGCAGTTCAGATGATTAAAAAGAAGTACCCGATTGTGTTGTCATTGGCCATATTTTCGTCTTTGTTTATTCTCCTTTCTTACAAAAGGACAGAAGTACCGGTCAGCCGGGCAAGTAAACTTCATTATGAAACGGCTGCCTTTCAGAAAAGTAACCTAACTACAGAGTCATTTGGGGTGGTTAACGATCGTAGATATGAATCCGGATCCAAGGGATGGGATCCATATGCCATTCTTAAGTTTGCCCGTCCTACAACCCCTGGTGAAGGTTGTTAAGATCAGAGAGTTGCTTTCAGTCGAACAAAGCATGTAAAACAGTGTGCGACTTGATTTCACCCAAACCCTCCAGATGATGGTAATAATAGCTGAGTATTCCTTCCAGAAGTTCAATCCGGGTGCGACGGGCCATTTCAATGGATGCCAGGTCATCAGCCTGGATCGAGAGGAAACGGATCAGCAGGGAGGTGAGTTCAGGGGTCAGGAAAGAGTCGTGCATGGGTGGTGAAGCAGAAAATGTACCATGGGCCAGATCAAACCATAAATCCTTTTGAGCCGGAGGCTGGCTTGGATAAAAACCAAGATAGCGCGAAAACCGGATCAGGAAGTAAAGATGAAAATTGGCGATACCCTGGTCGGCCAGATCCAAAAACTGGATGTGACTGTCCAGAAAATCGAACAATTCCTCATTCGGCTCCTCTTCCCGGAGGGACTTGTTGAGTATTTCGGAAAGAAATAGTGCAACCGAGGATTTAACCGGATCACCGGTAAGATGCATGAACGGGCTGTGATTTTTTACTTCCTTGATTTTCTGGAGGTCACGGCTGGGTTTAAAATAAACCTCCATTTCAAGGATGGTTAAGGGCTGAAACAGATAGGCCCTGCGATTTTTCAGTGATCCGCGGGCACCGGGAACCATGATCCCGATCCTTCCCCATCGACGTGTATACACCTGGGCGATAATACTGGTTTCCCCGTATTTGATCTGCTTGAGAACAATGCCGAGGGTTTTCTCTAACATGGTTATCTGATGATCAGAATCTTGGCGGACACCTTTTTACTTAAATCACCGGTGGAGGCAAAAACCAGGTAAACTCCCGATGCAACCGGTTTGCCTGAACGTTCATTGCCATCCCAGGTGGTCTGGCCGCCAACACTCTCCCCTTCAAAAACAAGGTTTCCGGTCAGGTCGGTGATCTTGACCTTTGATTCTGCCGGCACCCCTTTTACGGTGATCGGCCCGTTGTACCCCGGCCGCACAGGATTGGGGAAAGCATAGATCGGACCGGCATACAAGTCGGCCCGGGTAGCGGTACCCCGGTAGGAGATGACTCCGCCTTCTGTTCCGAAATAGACTTCGCCGGATAAATTATCAATGACTATGGAGGAAATCTCGTTGGAGAGCAAGGGTGAATTGGTAATGTTGAAGGATTGAATCAGCTCGGTACCGTCGGGATTGGTCTGGAAAACGCCTGAATTTCGGGTACCGAACCATTTTCGGTTGGCTCCGTCAACTGCAATTGCGGTGATAATTTCGGTGGCCAGGAGTCCATGATATAAAGAATCTCCCTGGTTGACAGCAGGTTGTGAAGCGTAAAAATCAGAAGAGGTAAAAACGAGCGATGGGTTATAATAGACCACTGCTCCGGAACTCGTCCCAATCCAGAGTTTCCCGTCCAGATCGACCGCCATTGAATAGATATCGTTCAGTATCTTGATGGAGTTTTTCGGTGGGGAAGCCACCCTGAGCTGCATCCTGACTGTTCGGTCATCGGATACATCATTGATATCCTTTCCGTTATCAAAGGCAAATAAACCACTTCCTTTCGGCAGGAGAATCCATTTGATATCTCCCGGGGTGATCACGATGGGGCCGGTGAATGCATCACCCAGATCCTGGCCATAGGGGAAATTTTTCCAGGTTCCGTCCTTTTGCATGACCGCTACGGGCGAGGGTACACTGGAATTGGTGACCCATAGGTTGTTTTTCGAATCAAAGGCCAATCCACCGATCCGGATGTAAGGATGTCCCGGAAATACACTGTTCAGTGCACCATCAGTGTTGGTATCGTCATAAACCCCGATATATTCACCGTCCTTGAATTCAACCACCCCGTAGCCCCATGAAGCACCATATAAATGATGTGGATCGGCCGGATCGACCGCGAGTCTGACGATGTCCCGGATCAGGCCGATTTTCGGTACGGTGATCGGATTGAATACCTTCCAGGTGCCATCAATTTTGGCGGATACCCCACTGATATTCCAGATATTATTCCATGAACCATCATAAGCACCCCCTGCAATCCATAAGTCACCATCGGCAACAACCATATCGAAGGTTTTACGATCCCATGGACCGGCTGGTCTGATTTTTTCAAAAGTCACAAAATCAGGCGAATATATCAGCCCGAATTCGCGATCCGCTATCCATGACTTTCCTTTCGAATCCAGAAGAAAATCGTTTGGATTCATAAGGTCCTCCCCTCCATAACCGGCGAGGTGCTGCTTTTGTGTGCCATCGGGATCGATCAGGTTGATCTGGTAGGAACTGACAATGATCAGCTGTCCGTCGGCAAACCGCATTCGTCGAATATCATTGTAATATCTTGGGAACCAGTTCCATTCATAGCCGTTGTAGGTATAAATGGAATCCAGGTCGCCGGTGGTGCTGAGATGAGACGCCCAGAGCTTTCCGTCGGTATAGGCCAGGTGATTAAAAGTTTCACCCTTGAATGGCTGGCCTGTTACAGGGATCCAAACCCGATAGTTTTCCAATTCCGGATCATCGATGAATGCCTTAAAGATCCCTTTTTCCGTGGCGGCAAAAATGGAGTCGTAATTAAAGATAATGGTCTCGAACACTTCCATGTGCGACCCTTCGGGACCGATATAGTAGGTTGAAGCCACCTCATCGCGGTTAAGATTCAGCCGGATGATTCCGAAGCCGCAGGAGAGGAGGGCATCATCACCCTGAATCTGGATACTGTTAATTCTTTTGCTTCCGGTCATCGATTTGTACTTGATATCCGGAATATTGATAATCTTGTTGTTACGGAGCAAATCGATATTGGAATTGGCGTAGGCAATGATCAGGGTGTTATGCTCCTCGCTGTAGGCCAGACAGGCGATCTCAAGATCGCTTAATCCGTTGATTTTAGACCACTTGCTGATCTCTGTGGTCGCCGGATCATAAGAAAAGAGCCCGCTCCGCGTTGCACAATAGATGATGCCCTGTGCTTCGACCAGGTTAATGGCCTGGCTGAACGACAGATGATCCTGCCATTCACCCACACGCGTCTGGCTTTTACCAGGCCAGGCTAAAACCAGCATTAATAGAATAGCAGTTAGCTTTTGCATAAGTGCTTAATATCCAAAAAACAAACAACAAAATACAAATAAATCTCAAAACCCAAACCTCAACTCCCAATCCGAAGCATTGTCATCCCCGCGAAGGCGGGGACCCCGTCACGCTACAATAACTCTATAACAGTCTATTTATTTTGCTTCATACGCTGTATTGCGGAGAAACGCCTGCAACTGTGCAACCGCCAGGCCACGGTGTGAAATTTGATTCTTTTCTTCAGCCGGCATCTCCGCAAATGATTTTTTTGATTCAACCGGCCTGAAAACAGGGTCATATCCAAAACCGGTTGTTCCCCGGCATTCCGTGAGTATCTCGCCCTGTACCGTCCCATTAAACAAATGCTCCCTGTTATCCATGATCAGCGCAATTACCGTCCGGAAGCTTGCCGCCCTGTTGTCCCGGTCTTTCATCGCTTCCAAAAGTTTTTTGACATTGTCGGCATAGGATGCGTTTTCCCCAGCATACCGGGCTGAATAAACACCGGGAGCCCCATCCAAAGCCTCCACCTCCAGACCGGTATCGTCGGCAAAACAATCGCATCCGTAACGCTCATGAATATGCCTGGCCTTCAGCAGCGCATTTCCTTCCAGATCCGGCTCGGTTTCGTCTATTTCTTCATTAAATCCAATATCCCCGAGGCTCAGGATCGTATATCTATCCCCTAGAATCTGCCGGATTTCCGAGAGTTTATGCTTGTTGTTGGTAACGAATACGAGGTTCTTCATCTTTGTATGTGGGTTGATCTATGTGGCAACATCACCTGTTAGGTGGCACAATTTTACTACATTTGATCATTCCAAAAAATTAACTCTTCAATATTTATTATGGAAACTCTCGATTGGAAATGCCTTCCATTCGGTTATTTGAAAACCGATTATAATGTTCGCTGTTACTATCGCGACGGGAAATGGGGAGAACTCGAAATCACCTCTTCGGAATATATCAACCTTCACATGGCCGCCACGGGCCTTCATTATGGACAGGAAGCCTTTGAGGGTATGAAGGCATTTATGGGCAAGGATAACAAGATCAGGCTGTTTCGCTGGGATGAAAACAGTCATCGCATGGGGAAGTCGGCCGAGGGGATTATGATGGCTGAGGTTCCGGATGATCTTTTTCATCAGGCTATCGTAAAGGCAGTCCAAATGAACAAGCGGTTTGTCCCTCCTTATGGTTCAGGCGCTTCTCTTTATATCCGGCCTTTACTGATCGGCTCGGGAGCCCAGGTGGGCGTTAAGGCCGCATCAGAATACCTTTTCCTCGTTTTTGTCACCCCGGTGGGTCCTTATTTTAAAGAGGGGTTCAAACCGGTTGATATGATGATCACCCATACTTTTGACCGGGCCGCTCCACTGGGTACCGGCCACATCAAGGTTGGCGGAAATTATGCCGCCAGCTTGCGCGCACTGGATATCGCCCATCAAAAGGGATATGCCTCCGCTCTTTTCCTGGATGCACGGGAAAAGAAATTTATCGATGAAGCCGGTCCGGCCAATTTCTTCGGGATAAAGAATAACACCTATATTACTCCTTCCTCACATTCCATACTTCCCAGCATTACCAATAAATGCATCCAGCAGATTGCCCGCGACCTGGGCATGAAAGTGGAAATCCGGCCCGTTCCGGTGGAAGAACTGGAAACTTTTGATGAAGTGGGTGCCTGCGGAACGGCTGCCGTGATCAGCCCGGTAAAAACCATAGTGGATGAATTATCCGGGAAAAGCTACCAGTACTGTAAAAATGGTGAACCCGGACCGGTATCGGTGAAGTTGTATGACAAGCTTACCGGGATCCAAACGGGCGATCTGCCTGATCCTTACGGTTGGATCGAATTTGTCGGGTAGAGGTTGGTAGCGGATCATAGGGCACTGTGTGGCCCCCCCCCAGGCTGAAGCCTGGGGTTAGTTAGAAAAGAAAGAGATAAGCCCTCAGACTGAAGTCTGGGGCTTTTTTATGTCGGGACGAAAAATTTTGTTGTTGATAATCAGGTGGTTAATAAAATAATTGAAAATATTTAGTACTATGTGATACAAGGTATAAATATTTGAACATATCTTTGCATAGGAGATAACAATGTTAAAGCATGTATTCTGAACAATTAAACTAGTGTGTTATGAAAAGGACTATCCAAATCAATCTTGCAGGCACCATCTTCAATATAGATGACGATGCCTATGAAATTCTGAGAGACTACCTGAGTGCAGTAGAGAGGCAGTTCATGTCGAGCGTTGAAGGACGCGAAGTGATGCACGATCTTGAAACACGCATGGCGGAACTTTTTACCGAGAGGCTTAAACCGCTCCGTCAGGTTGTCGCATCCGCGGATGTGAGCGAAGTGCTTAAAGTGCTTGGCGCACCTGAGGACATTGGCGGACGGACCGACGGTGGACGTCGTTATTCGCAGAACTGGTCCAATCCTTACGAAGGAGGCCGGCGCAGTCGTCGAATGTATCGTGACGGGCAGGACAAATCCATTGGGGGCGTGTGCTCCGGATTAGCCTACTATTTCAATACGGACCCCCTTTTACTCCGCATCTTATTTGTGATCGGCCTGTTCATGGGTTTTGGCTTCCTGCTGTATATCATACTCTGGATCGCCCTGCCACAGGCAACCACCATGGAGCAGATCAGGGAAATGAAAACCGGATCAAATTATTTCTGATAAATATCAGCCATGAAAACAACATTCAGTATCAGTACCCTTTTGATAACCATTGCCGTCGCGATCCTGACGCTCGCTGGCTGTCAGGGTGGAATCGTTGGAAACGGCAAAGTCGAAACACGGAATGAAAAAGTCGGCGATTTTACGCGCCTGGTAATAGCCGGAAACTTTCACGTCATTCTGGAGCCGTCCGACAAACCCTCTTTGAAGATGGAAATGGATGAAAACCTGTATGATATCGTCAGGGTAAGCGAAGAGGGATCGACCTTGAGGATTGAAACCCGTCTGAGTATTTTTCAGGCACGTGAGAAGAACCTGTATATCGGGGTCAAGAACCTTGAAAAAATGGAATTGTCAGGAGCCATAAAAATGGTTTCAGACTCGGTGCTCCGGTTGGGCTCCCTGGATATACTGGTCACCGGTGCTGCAAGGCTGGATTTTGAGATCGAAGCCAAGAGCCTGAAAATAGACCTTTCGGGTGCTTCTGAATGTGATTTTAGGGGAAAGGTGGATGAGTTTCGGGTTCAATTGTCGGGAGCGGGCGATGTGGATGCCCTTGACCTGATTGCCCGCGATGTCGAGGTGGATATGTCGGGAGCCGGCGGCGCAAGGGTTTATGCCAAAGAAAAACTCGATGTTTCCATCTCCGGTGTTGGATCTGTGCGCTACCGAGGCGAACCGGAGATTCATAAAAATATTTCCGGACTCGGTTCATTAAAAAGAGATTAATATATATAAGTCATGGAAAACGAGAAAATTGAAAACGTAAAAGCCCAGATGCGGAAAGGTGTTCTGGAGTATTGCATCCTCACGATCATGAATCAGCAGGATTGCTATGCAACCGATATCCTGCGAAAATTGAAGGATGCCAGGCTGATCGTTGTGGAAGGAACCCTTTATCCTTTGCTGACCCGGCAAAAAAATGCCGGCCTCCTGAGCTACCGGTGGGAAGAGTCGCCCCAGGGCCCGCCGCGGAAATACTATAAACTGACCGATGCCGGCCGGGAATTCCTGAAAGACCTGGATTCTTCGTGGGAAGATTTGGTAAAAGCTGTCGCGTTGATTAACCAACAATCCTAAATCCGCTGAAATGAAAAAGTCAATAAAAATAAATCTCGGCGGATTGGTCCTCCATGTCGATGATGATGCTTATGATCTTTTAAGGAACTATCTCGACCAGCTGCAATTGCGTTTCAGCCAGGTTCCCGGTGAATCGGAAATCCTTAATGATATTGAAACCCGCATGGCCGAGCTGTTTCAGGAGAAACTGGTTCCCGGCAAAGAGGTGATAAATCTCGCGGATGCCAAAGAAGTCATCGAAGTCATGGGCGAACCGGAAGTCATTGGCGAAGCTGGCGCAGAAGAGGCCCCGCCAACTTTGCCCCCGCCTTACCCGGGTCGTGGACGACGCATGTACCGCGATCCGTCGAATCAGCGCATCGCCGGTGTTTGCTCGGGTTTGGCCGCCTATTTCAAGGTGGATCCTCTCTTCGTAAGAATCCTGTTCGTGGTGTTTACCCTGGCCTATGGAGCCGGAATCCTGATCTATTTTGTTCTCTGGATAGGAGTACCGGAAGCCCGGACAGCTGCCGAAAAACTGGAAATGTACGGGGAACCCGTCAACGTCTATAATATCGAGCGACAGGTACGTCAGGAATACCCTTACGATCCTGCCGATCCTGATTTTCAGCCACAGGCAAGGCGTGGAAGCCAGGGAACGGTGATCGGAAGAATGGTCCATGCCTTGGCCCGGGTAGCGCTGGTATTCATAAAAATTATTGGATTTATTATCGCGTTTTCCTTCATCATTGCCGGTATAGCCATTCTGGGATCCATGATCGGTCTGGCCGTGAGCGGTAAAGCCTGGTTTATTAACTCCGACTGGAATCTGAATGGTATCGGACTGAATGAAGCAGTAGGCTTTTTTGTATCACCAACCGCCGCTACCATTGGGGTGATCGGACTGATCCTGCTTGTTGCCATTCCCCTGATCGGACTGATTTACGGGGTAGTGAAGATCATTTTCCGTTTTAAAACCCGTGACCGGGTTGGCGCCTTGAGTCTTTCCGGCCTGTGGCTGATTACCCTGATCGTCGTCATCGTGCTTGCGATCAATGAAGGGGTTCAATATTCACAGCAAAGCAGGACGACTGAAGATAAAGTATTGGTACTTCCTCAAGGCAAAAGACTTGTAATGAAGTCATTGCCTTATCCTGCCGACATCAATGATAACATGGATGAGTATAATTTCCATAATGAATTCTGGATTTCACGCGAGAATGATTCAGTAACCCTGCTCATTCGCCCGACGGTCAGAATTGAATATACCCAGGATTCAACAGCCGGTATCAGAATCAGGAAAACCGCCCGAGGGGCCAATATCCGAGATGCCCGTGAATATGCAGAACAGATCAATTATACCTGCTCATTGCAGGACTCGGTATTGGTGGTCGATCCGGTTTACCGCCTTTCAGAGCGTAACCGGTTTCATGCCCAGGAGGTGGAGGTTACCGTTAACCTGCCTGCCGGCGCTTTAATTTACCTCGACAAAAGCCTTAAATATCTGTTGTATGGAGTCGAGAATTCAGAAGATACTTGGTCGGGTGACCTGGTTGGAGAAGAGTGGATCATGACACCGGACGGGTTGACACGTGTGTTAAAAAAAGAATCGGTACAGAAGTAAAGGGTTAAAGATGAGATTCGAATGCAGAATCACGAATGCCGAGTTAGAGATCCAGGTCATTATGAAGTTTAAATTTCGTACTTCATAAATACTTGAATCTGATAATTCAAAACTCAGAATTCTGCGTTCGAATCTCAACTTTACTACTTCATTTAACTATTACGGTTTATTTGTTCAGAGCCGGTCCGGGTATGGTTTTCCATCCCGGCCGGCTTCAACATTTTTATTAGTTTTGAACTCATGGAAAACCAATACCTGAGTTCGCGCCATCCTGCCATCCAAATATTAACGCTTGTATTGATTACCGTCATCAGTGTGCTGGCTGTCATGCTGTTGTCGATCCTTGCCGGAATCGTAATTTTCAGGGTTCCGCTGGCTCAATGGATACAGCTGATGGACATTTCCGATCCGGCCAATGTACCGCTCCTGAAATTTCTTCAGATAACCCAGTCACTCTCCATGTTCGTGGTCCCTCCGATCGTTTTTGGCTGGTTCATCCTCAGGAATCCATGGCTTTACCTGGGTATCAGCAAGGGGCCCGACAAGATCCTCGCGACGGTAGTTCTTATACTGGCAGTCCTGATCATGCCGGTCCTGAACCTTCTTTCGGTTGTCAACGGGGAGCTTCAATTACCGGCATTCATGGCGGGGCTCGAAGATTGGATGAAAAAAACGGAGGAGCAGGCCGGACAACTTACCGTAGCTTTTCTCACGGTAAATAGCTTTGCGGGATATCTGGTCAATGTCCTGATGGTGGTATTGATACCCGCCTTCGGGGAGGAGTTCTTCTTCCGCGGGGTCCTTCAGAAGCTTTTCCACAAATGGTTCCGCAATCCACATGTGGCCATTGTGGTTGTTGCCATTCTATTCTCGGCTTTTCATATGCAGTTTTATGGTTTTCTTCCCCGTTTTGTTCTCGGAGTCCTTTTTGGTTACCTTTTCTGGTGGTCGGGAAATATCTGGTATCCGATACTGGCCCACGGGATCAATAACTTTCTGCCGGTAACCTTGACTTATTTTTTCCGCGACCGGTTTGATCCTGCCGGGCTCGATGAGATCGGCACCGGCCCGGAGGCCTGGATTTGGGCGATACCGGCACTCCTTCTGAGCATTGGGGCCATCCTGTATTTTTACTGGCAAACAAGAGGCAACACACAGAATCAAATCGCAAATGACAATGAGCAAATTACAAATAAGCTCCAATAAACAATATTCAATTTTACAAACGGAGTAAATGCTGATTGAAACGGTTGAGATTTTGGCATTGGATATTGTTGTTTATTTGTTTTTTGTATTTTGCTATTTGGGATTTATCGTAATTCACTCCATATGAAAAAGCTACTCTTCCTAATGATCCTGGTATCAGTCATGCATCCCGCATTTAGCCAGACCGCCAAGGATACCGCCAACCTCCTGAAAGTGGGTTCCGACATGCCGGAGTTCGCCCTGAAGTCGATCGATGGCAAGACACTCACTTCCGATGACCTGTATGGGAAAATTGTCCTGATTAATTTTTTTGCAACCTGGTGTCCTCCCTGCAATCAGGAACTCCCGCTGGTTGAGAAGGATATCTGGGCCAAATACAAGGATAACAAGGATTTCATTCTTGTGATCATTGACCGGGAAGAGCCTTTGGATAAGGTGAAACCCTATGTGGAAAAGAAAAAGTGGACCATGCCCTTTTACCTGGACGAGAAAAAGGAAGTTTACCTGAAGTTTGCAACCCGCTTTATTCCAAGGAATTACCTTTTTGATAAGGAAGGCCGTCTGGTTTTAGTCTCGATGGGATTTAAAAAAGAGGAATTCGAGACCCTGAAAAAGGAAATTGATAATCTCCTGAAATAGCTGCTTACACAGTTATCTTTTCATTCTTCCGAAGGATATATACAATACCGTATGCTTGTGAGAGTTGCCGCCTTTCCTCTTCAGGCCGGTCCGCATAAAATTTCTCGATGCTGTCCCATACCTTGGCCAGTAAGGAATCAACCTCTTTTCTTACTTCGATCATTTTCTGATCGGAACGAATCGTGTTCTTTATAGAGGTTTGCTGATTAAAATAGCCCTCCTTAAACTGGTCATACCACACTTTGACACGGGCAATATTCGGTGTCATGACCGGGATTCCCCCTTTTTTCAATCGCCGGTTCTCTCCCTCAATGATCTTGTAGCCCCACTCCAGGATCTCGGCTTCGGTACGTATTTCAGGCAGCCGGTTACCATGTTCCTCCAATCCATATAATTCACGCACGGATTCCGGTATCTCTTCACGTATGATGGCAAAATTGAGAACCTGAATAAAGTGTGACAGGTACAACCGGGTTTTTACCAGGTTCGGTTGATATTCACGATAAACAGCGATTTTATGCCGACGGGCCTGATTTTGAATATGTTTGGCACCTTCAAGCTTGTTGATGATATTCCGTAAAGTATGAATATATGCGGCCGGATAGGCCAACTCGTTCAAACTGGAGATTTCTCCCATGCGCGTACAGGCATGCAATGCTTTAAGCCTTGCCACATCGGTCGTCGGTAATCTTCGGTAGTGCATCGTTCTCTATTCAGGTGGAAAATAAGCAAAATCAAGATAAAAACCATTACCCGGCAGTAAAGAGGTTGCTGATTTGCCGTATATTCGTTCGATTTAAAATATTTCCATCATGTTTGATTCACAAGTTTATGTAAAAAGAAGGACCGTGCTTCGTAAAATTATGGGAAGCGGGCTGATATTAATCCCTGGTCATGTTGATGCTGCATTCAATTATCCGGCTAACCAGTATCATTTCAGGCAGGATAGCACCTTCCTGTATTATTTCGGCCTTGATCACGCCGGATTGGCCGGAGTGGTGGACCTGGATTCGGACGAAGACTGGGTTTTCGGGAATGATGTGGATATGGATGACATTATATGGATGGGAGTTTTACCCTCCATCGCTGATTTATCCGCCAAAGTTGGAGTTACCCATACAGCTCCATATGCCGATCTGGAAAAAATGATGTCAAAAGCGATTGCCCGGGGAAGGGAAATTCATTTTACGCCGCCCTACCGGGGTGAAACCATGCTGGAACTTGAGCGGTTGACTAAAATTCCGGCAGCCGGGCTGAAAGCCAGATCATCGCTGAGCCTCATTAAAGCTGTCGTTGCCCAGCGATCGATAAAAGACCAATTTGAGATCGTGGAGATCGAAAAGGCCATAGATACGGCTTATCTGATGCATACCACTGCCATGAAAATGGCTCTGCCCGGCACCTGGGAACAGGCGATCGCCGGCACCATCGAAGGGATTGCATTGGCCCATGGCGGACCGGTTTCTTTTCCGGTCATTCTCAGCATGAACGGACAAACGCTACATAATCATGACCATAGCGGAATACTGGAAGCAGGGCGAATGATGGTGGTTGATGCCGGATGTGAAACGGGCATGCACTATGCTTCCGACCTGACCCGAACCGTTCCGGTTGGACTGAAATTCAGCAGCCTGCAGAAAGCTATTTATGAGGCTGTACTGCAGGCCAACCTGAAAGCCATAAAAGCAATCAAACCGGAAGTTTTTTACAAGGACATTCACCTGCTTTCTGCAACCGTAATGGTTGATGCCCTGAAAGAAATCGGTCTGATGAAGGGCAACACACAGGAGGCCGTCGCTGCCGGGGCTCACGCCTTATTCTTCCCGCACGGATTGGGGCACATGATGGGACTCGATGTTCATGACATGGAGAATCTCGGGCAGATTTACGTGGGTTATGATGATGAAATCCAGCCGGCCAGCCAGTTCGGACTTGCCTTCCTGAGGCTGGGACGGAGGCTGAAACCCGGTTTTGTCCTCACGGTTGAACCCGGCTGCTATTTTATTCCCGCCCTGATTGATCAATGGAAAGCGGAAAAACAGCATACGGATTTTATCAATTATGCTGAAGTGGAGAAATACAAGGACTTTGGCGGCATCCGTATCGAGGATGACGTGCTGGTCACCGAGGCGGGATGCCGTGTTTTGGGAAGGGCGGTGCCGAAGACGGTTAAGGAGGTTGAGGGGCTGGGTTGAGGAGAAAGGCAGAAGGCAGAGGGCAGAAGGCAAAAAATAGTCTTAGGTCTTAAGAATTAAAGACTTAAGAAAGGCCGTGTTCTGAGCTGATTATTTCCTTCTTGTTTCTTAAGTCCTAAGACCTAAGACTATTTTTTGCCTTCTGCCTTTTGCCTTCACAAGTATCAGGGCTTCAGGTTGGCGATCAGGAACTCCCTGTTCAGCCTGGCAATATGTGCGATCGATATTCCCTTCGGGCATTCCACTTCGCATGCACCGGTGTTGGTACAAGCTCCAAACCCCAGTTCGTCCATTCTGGCAACCATTGCTTTCGCACGGCGGACCGCTTCCGGTTTTCCTTGGGGTAGAAGTGCCAGGTGTGATACCTTGCTCGCTACGAAAAGCATGGCCGACGAGTTTTTGCAGGTAGCCACACAGGCACCGCAGCCAATGCAGGCCGCAGCATCCATAGATTCATCGGATTTGTGCTTCGGAATCAGTATATTATTGCCATCCCGGGCCGATCCTGTGTTCACCGAAATGAATCCGCCGGCCTGCAGGATCTGATCGAAAGCATTGCGGTCGACCATGAGATCCTTGATAACAGGGAATCCTCCGGCGCGCCAGGGTTCGATAACAATGGTGTCCCCATCCTTAAACTTGCGCATATGAAGCTGACAGGTGGTGATAGCCTCATCCGGTCCGTGTGCCCGGCCGTTGATGAATAAACTGCACATGCCGCAGATTCCTTCCCGGCAGTCGTGGTCAAATGCTACGGGTTCCTGATTGCCCATAATCAGCTGCTCATTCAGGACGTCGAGCATCTCGAGGAAAGAGCTGTCAGGGGAGATATTTTTCAGCGAATAGGTTTCAAACCGTCCTTTTGCCTTGCGGTTTTCCTGCCGCCATACTTTTAATGTCAGGTCCATACTCTTATTCTTTATAGTTCCTAGTTTTTACTTGGATAAACTCATAATCAAGCGGTTCCTTGTTAAGAACAGGCTCCTTGCCCGGTCCCGCGTATTCCCATGCAGCCACATACTTGAAGTTTTCATCATCTCGTTTGGCTTCTCCGTCCGACATGGCATGTTCCTCACGAAAATGTCCGCCGCACGATTCTTCGCGGTGCAGGGCATCCTTGGCCAGTAATTCGCCCATTTCCAGGAAATCGGCCACCCGGTTGGCCTTCTCAAGCTCAACATTCATGGCATCCGCCTTTCCGGGGATCCGGACTTCATTCCAGAAAAGATCTTTAACCTCTTTGATCTTTTTGATCCCTTCTTCCAGTCCGGCTTTGTTTCGGCCCATTCCGACATGATCCCACATGACTGATCCCAGTTCTTTGTGTATCGAGTCAACCGAACGCGATCCCCTGATACCCATCAGTTTGGAATTCCATGCCTTGGTAGCTTCCACCGCAGCTCCGAATTCAGGCTGTTTTGCCGGATCCATGCGCGGTACCGATAATTGCGACGCCAGGTAATTCTGAATGGTGAACGGAAGCACAAAATAGCCGTCTGCAAGTCCTTGCATCAGTGCAGAAGCACCCAGCCGGTTGGCTCCATGATCAGAAAAGTTGGCTTCGCCAATGGTGAACAACCCCGGAATGGTGGTCATGAGTTCATAATCGACCCACAATCCGCCCATGGCGTAATGGATAGCGGGATAAATCATCATCGGGGTTTCATACGGATTCTCGTCCACGATTTTTTCATACATCTGGAACAGGTTGCCGTATCTTTCTTCGATAAGCTTTTTCCCCAATCTTTTAATGGAATCTTTAAAATCAAGGTAAACAGCCTGACCTGAACCTACGCCATAACCGGCATCACATCTTTCTTTAGCGGCACGTGATGCCACATCGCGTGGAACCAGGTTCCCGAAAGCAGGATAGCGACGCTCGAGGTAATAGTCACGTTTTTCATCCGACAGATCGGTTGGTTTAAGTTTGCCGGCCCTGATCTTTTCAGCATCCTCTTTTTCTTTGGGAACCCATATACGGCCGTCGTTCCGGAGGCTTTCGCTCATCAGGGTCAGTTTCGACTGCGATTCTCCGTGAACCGGTATGCAGGTTGGATGAATCTGCACAAATGCCGGATTGGCAAATGCAGCTCCCTTTTTATAGGCTTTCCAGATGGCACTCGCGTTGGAACCCATCGCGTTGGTCGAGAGAAAGTATACGTTTACATAACCACCTGTTGCAAGTACTACAGCATGTCCAAAATGCGATTCCAGCGCGCCGGTTTCGAGGTTACGGGTAACAATACCGCGGGCAATGCCATCAACCAGAATAACATCCATCATCTCGGTGCGGGTGTACATCGTGACATTTCCTGCCGCAATCTGGCGGTTAAGGGCTCCATAAGCACCCAGCAGCAGCTGTTGTCCGGTTTGGCCCCTGGCGTAAAAGGTACGGGATACCAAAGCTCCCCCGAACGACCGGTTATCCAGATATCCGCCATAATCGCGTGCAAACGGAACCCCTTGACCAACACACTGGTCAATGATCTGGTTACTCACTTCGGCCAGACGGTAAACGTTCCCTTCGCGGGCCCGGTAATCGCCACCCTTGATGGTATCGTAAAACAACCGGTAAATACTGTCGCCGTCGTTCTGATAATTCTTGGCGGCATTGATCCCCCCCTGGGCGGCAATCGAATGCGCGCGCCGGGGACTATCCTGATAGCAAAAGTTTTTCACTCTAAAGCCCAGCTCGCCAAGCGAAGCGGCTGCTGATGCCCCGGCCAGACCGGTCCCCACCACGATAATATCGAATTTCCTTTTATTGGCGGGATTGACCAGATTTTGTGAAGATTTATATTTCGACCATTTTTCAGCCAATGGTCCCGATGGTATTTTTGAGTTGAGGTTCATGTTTGGCTAATTTATTTGATCATGGATGAAAACAGTACCCAGAGCGGAATGACAGCAAACCCTCCGGCAACGATGATGGTATAGATCCAGCTGATAACATCGAGTCGCTTCCGCCAGCGGTTGTCACTCAGACCGAGCGTCTGAAAGGCAGCCCAGAAGGCATGCGTCAGGTGTATTCCCAGAACAACAGCCCCGATTACATATACAACATCAATCCACCACCAGGTCGTAAAAAAAGTGGTGACGAGTTTATAGGTGTTTTCAACTCCGTCAACAGAACCATTCTCCAGCAATTCGCTGCCGGTAAACTTGATTTTCCAAAAAAAGTTTGAAATGTGGATCACCAGAAAAATAACAATCAACGATCCTAACACGAACATGTTGCGGGAGGCCCATGTACTGCTGTTGCCGGCATGTTGTTTGTCATAACCGACGGGCCGTGCCCACTGGTTCTTAACGGTGAGGATCCCGGCATAAATGATATGCAGGATGAACCCTATGGCCAGAACCGGTTCCACAATTCGGATGACCGGATTGGTCCCCATGAAATGAGCCGCATTGTTAAACAGCTCTCCTGTAGGGTCGAACAGGATCATGCTGTTCACCACCAGGTGGACCAGCAGAAAAGATATCAGGAATAACCCTGATAAACTCATCAGGAATTTTTTCCCGATGGATGAGTTCAGGAAACTTGCCATAATATTTTAGGTTTTAGACTGAATCGTAGAATCGCTGAAATTATAGATTCAGATTCAAATAACCAACTGGGTAGATTGTATAGTTGAAAGAATGGCACGCGGATGACGCGGATCCCTTCGGGAGCGCTGATTTTCGCGGATCTCTTTAAATTAAAAATCCGTGTAAATCCGCGTTGCCGCAGGCATCCGCGTCATCCGCGTTCCATTCTCTACCTGGCCGGGAAAAGCCGCAGCGCATCGCGTTTAGCAGCCGCTTGGGTCCAATTTTCCGGAATGGTTTTCCAATTGCGGGCCGTAACCGGGTCGATGGTGCCTTGCTTCCGTAACCATCCGGTCAGCAGAAAACGGAAATCCATATCGGATGCGCTGATCAGCCTTTTGGCCACTTCCTCCTTACTCAGTCCGGCACCCTTGCTGAGATGGCTCCCGCCTCCGCTGCCCCGGTAGGAATTGAGCGCCACTTTATAAGTCCGGGTCAAATCAAACGGCCGGCCATCGGTCATCCTGCTGATGTTCACCATCTGATCGACAGGCTTGGTGAGATCAACAGTGTAATCAATACCCGATGCGGAATCGAAGTTATAATAGGCGCTTTTCAATCGCCAGGTGCCGTCGGCCTGCTGCTCCATGTTTAGCAGAGGATCATCCGGACCAGTCATCGTTTTCATCCAAAGGGAGTAAGAGTAATTCAGGTATCCGAGGATTTCGGAACCGGTAAGACTTATAGTATATAATTGATTTTCAAAACGGTAAAGTTTAAATAAATCCTTGACCGTTATTGGTCCCTGTGGAATGGTGGCTCGGAAGGAGAGCGGGGCCGTAAATGAAATATCGGCACCGGTAAGTTCAAGCTGGGCACGGTGGATGAGGTCGACAAACTCGGTGGGTCCGAAATAGGCTTCATCGGATGCAATAGCTTTAGTAATGGTCCCAACCGGTTGGTCGACATATTGCTGGACCGAATCGATATAACCTTTAAATTTAATAATAAACAAAGGATCAGGCGAGTACGGTTTCATTTCCTGATGTGTTCCGGATATTGATAATATACCGGTGGATTTTCCTTTGCGTGATAGTACGATTGTGGCAACAGCGATTTCACCTGCACGGCTTTCGGAACCGAGAATCAGCACCGAATCACCATTCGGATCAGCTACCCGGAAGTTCCAGTTCCTGTGATCGTGACCGGTGAAAACAATATCAAATCCAGTAACTTTTTGTGCAACGAGCGAAGAGGCATTTTCATTCAAAGGCCTGGTAGCCTGCTGCTGGCCGTAAGTGGCATCCACACCGGCATGAAACAGACCGATCATCAGATCTGGCTTTTCATGAGTGCGGATAAATTCGGTCCATTTACGTGCAGTCTCAATCATGTCGTGGAATTCCATACCAGACCATAAAGCGGGCGGCAGCCAATCCGGGATTTTCGGGGTGGTCAGTCCCAACACGGCAATGCGGATGCCCGAATGGGTGAGAATCGTATATGGCTTAAACCAGGGCTCATCCGTCCCGGCCTTTATTGAATTGGCTGAAAGCCACGGAAATTGGAATTCTTTAACCAGTTTATCATAAACCGGGTGTCCGGCTTCCAGATCGTGATTGCCCACCGTTCCTGCCTCATAATCCATAAAATTCAGGATCCGGGCTGCGATATTCGGCTTCGTGCGGTCGACGAAATTGGAATAGTAGGAAGCAGGATCACCCTGGATCAGATCACCGTTATCAAGCAGGATAATGGTTTGTCCGGGTATTGCCCTCTGTTCCCGGGCCCAGGTTGAAACCTGCGACAGTGAGCCGGGAATGGATTTTCCGGTGTACCAGTCTTGGGGGAAATAGGCGCCATGAACATCCGTGGTAACCGCAATTTTTATTAAATTTTCACCTTTCTGTCCGAAAGTAGTGTGGGTCGAAAATGACAGAAAAATTGCTGAAAGAAGGAAGATAATCAGCCGGGGTGCTTGTCTTTTCATGTTGAAAAATTTTGGCCAAAGGTACTATTCAAATCTGCACTCGGGCTATTTCCTATAACCGGAGCTTCCTTCTGCCTTCAACTACAAAATTCAAAACTGGTGTTCGAATCTCTGCCTTATTCCTTCCCCACTCCCCGCATACCTGCATTCCGCATCATCCCCTGACCCCGCATCATCCTCTGACCCCGCATCATCGACCGGTTGCCGTTCATCATTCCGCGGTGCCCCATGCCGGCTGCCCCGGCATGCATGTGCTGCTGAGCTTTCCTGTCCCAGATCCTCATCTGTTCAGGAGTTAATATTTTTTTAACGGCATCCCTGTGAAGAATCCCTTTTTTGATCAGGTCTCCTTTCAGACCGGTCAGGTCCGAAATGGTCTTGTCCAAATCTTTTGAATCCCGGTTTTCAGTATCGATCAGGGTTTTCAGATGGGCTTCCTTTTCACGGATTGCATTATTAATTTTCCCCATTTCATTCTGAAAGCCGGTCCGAAGATCAGCCATCTGTTTCTGCTGGTCATCAGTCAGCTTGATTTTTTCCATCTGATTTTTATTCATTGGCCTTCCTTCGCCCTTGAACTGGCCCCTACCCGGTTGGGCTGAAACAAAAGAAGCGTTTAGGGTTGACAGCATCAACGCCGTCAACAGTCCTGCGGTTCTTAACACTCTGAATTTCATGATACCCTCCTTAATATTTATTCTTTTGACAGAACGGGGGAGGTAAAGTTTAACGAGAATCATTCTTCAATACTTCGATCGCCTTGTTCAGGGTATTGTCGATCGCCTGAATGATTGGATAAAATCCGTCGTTATCGATGAAGTTCCGCGCAATATAGGCCTTAAGCTGTGTTCTGATGATCAGCTTTGATTCTTTCCATTCAAAGGCCGAAGGAACAAAGCCATTAGCCATGATATGCGTTTTAAAAGAACCCAGTACATCCTGTGAATCCAGATAATCCGAGATTTCTTCCACTTTGTTGAACGAAAGCATTTCATCGCGGTGCATGTCGGAATAGGAGAGGGCAAATTGATAGATAAGTCCTGCAGAGTTGATTTTGAGGAAGAATGGAGTGATCCCGGAAGTATCGTATGGAACAAAGAAATCGGGCATGATGCCTCCGCCGCCGAATACCGTGCGTCCCCCGGGGGTGGTGAATTTCAGGCTGTCGTTGAAATGAATGCTGTCGGCAACCATAAATTCTCCTTTTTTGTATCGCTGCGCGATATCATGGTAATAATCTTCGGAACCGTGTGTGTACGGTTTTTGAATGGACCGGCCGGTAGGGGTATAATATCGGGCAGTGGTCAGCCGGAGGGCAGAACCGTCGTTCATGACGGCTTGTTCCTGTACCAGTCCTTTTCCGAAGGATCGGCGGCCGATGATCCATCCCCGGTCGTTATCCTGGATAGCCCCGGCAACAATTTCCGATGCCGAAGCCGAGCCTTCATCGATTAAAATGGCCAGACTGATCCCTTCCCCGGAATCCTCCTGGGTTGCCCGGTATTCTTCCCTTGCCCGTGAATGCCCCTGGGTATAAACAATTAATTGTCCCTTGTCGAGGAAATCATCTGCAATGCGTATGGCCGGATCCATTATCCCGCCGGTATTTCCTCGGAGGTCAATGATCAGTTTTTTGCAGCCGGAACGTTTCAGTTTGGAGAGAACACCCTGGAATTCAGGGTAGGTAGTCTGTGAGAATGTATTTATTTTAATGTAACCAATGCCCGGTGCGGCCATGTACCCCACGTCGACGCTGGAAACAGGAATGATTCCGCGCCTGAGCGAAAAAACACGTTTTTCACGGGTCCGTTTACGGAAAATGCCCACTTTAACCTCGGAATTCCTTTCTCCCCGCAGGCGGCTGACAATACTGTCCTCAGGCATTTTAACCCCGGCAACGGCCACCCCATCCACACTGATGATCCGGTCGCCGGCCAGTAATCCGGCTTTTTCCGATGGGCCGCCTTTCACAGTCTGAATCACCAGGATGGTGTCGTTCTGCATGTTAAATTGTACGCCGATGCCATCGAAATTCCCGCGCAGGGTTTCATTGACGACTTTCAAATCGCGCGGCGGAATGTAAATGCTGTGAGGGTCAAGATTTTCCAGAAGAACCGGGATGATTTTTTCGGTTAATGAATACATCTTCACCGAATCCACGTAATTTTTTTCGATGAAATCCATGACGGATTCCAGCTTATCCTGGCGGGTAAAAATCTTGACCGGTAATTGGTTTGAGGTGTTATTCTTGAACAGGTTTCCTATAAACATCCCGGTTACCAGGCATGATGCCAGTACAATCGGAAGCCAAATGGCAATTTTGGAATTTTTTCCTGACATCTTGTAGAAACAGTTTATTCTACCGCCAGGTAAATGGTTTGTATACCGGCTCTCTGTAAAAGCTCAATACCATCGCTCATGCGGTATTCCTCGCCATATACAACCCGGATAATGCCCGATTGAATAATCAGTTTGGCGCACTCCAGGCAAGGAGAAGCGGTGATGTAAAGCGTTGCGCCTTTTGAACTGTTGCTGCTCTGCGCCACTTTGGTAATGGCATTTGCTTCAGCATGAAGAACATACGACTTTGTGTGATTGTCGTCGTCTTCGCAAATATTCTCAAACCCGGTAGGGGTGCCGTTGTACCCGTCTGAAATGATCATACGTTCTTTAACAATCAGCGCACCGACTTTCCTCCGGATACAATACGAATTTTCAGCCCATATCCGCGCCATGCGCAAATACCGCCTGTCAAACTGTTCCTGTTTGTCGTCGATGGAAGCCATATCATTAACCCCTAACCTTTAGAGACGCATTAATGCGGCTCTACTTCGATTCGGTCTTAACGGCGGCCGGTTTATCAGTCTTCTTCGGCCTGGAAACTCCGTATGATCCCATGAATAATTTGCCGCGCTTGGTTTTTTTGTCTCCTTTTCCCATGATCAATGTACTTTTTGTAATGAGGTTGCAAAGGTAAGAAGATTTGGTTAACATACTATAGTTGACGAAGATCCATATCAGACCGTTTTTCACAGCATGAAGCAACTCATTAGGGGGTCAGGAAATGCTGTAGGATCTCGCTGTTACCAACCTTATTGCTTTAGCAGGTAGGCCATAACCTCGGCTTTAAGAGTGGTAGAAAAAGTATAGGGTTTAACGGGTGTATTTTGGTAACCATACCATTGAATAAATATATCCTTGTCGCCATCAAGCATGGTTGAGATGTCTGCTAAAGTTCCTAAAGAAGGAGCAGGAAGATCAACCTTAACACCATTTTTAAGTGTCCATGAAGGCATGTCCCAAAATACAACAAAGCCTTGGAGTAAAGGAAATCCCGCTGGCTGTGATACTTTTAATTTTCGATTTATATTGTATCACCGTTGCATCAGTAGAGGGGTTAAAGGTGGCGTCCGCTTGAAAGAAATAAAAACCGGCAGTAGATTTAAGACCGGACGTGCTGTCGTGAACCTGCAGGTCGTTGGTAAAATCAACAGGAACCTTAACGGTGAGAGCGTCATTTATTTTCGAACAGCTGCTGAAAGCAACCAGAACAAGGGCTAAAGCCAGTAAAATTGAACGTGTTTTCTTGGCATTTTTAGATTTAATTGTTTCACTTTTTATTAAACAACAACCATACTTGGCTGATTGTTTATTCATTAGTTAAAAAAATACTGCATATTTGCCCGATGTTCATTCCTGCCCGATACCGTAAATACCTGTCCACCCTTTTGCTGGTGCTGTTTTCATTCTATTATGTGAACATCACCTTTTTTCCGCATTCGCATGTTGTAGGCAATATGGTGATTACCCATTCGCACTTTTACGGAGGTACGATTACCACAACAAGTCAGCCCACTCATACCCATTCAAGTTCCACACTGGTCATCATTCAGGAATTATCGCTTTTCCTGACCGTGGCCGCTGCCATTGCATTTTTTCAGTTTGCGCTGAAAACCGGTGGTGCCCATTTTTACGCCGTTTTGGCCCCATCGTGCCGCAACCAATCGCAGGAGCCAATCATCCAGCTCCGGGCACCCCCCGTTATTCTGTTCGCTTAATCCACTTTTTCTCAGTTTGCCTGGGTCAGGTTCAGCAAAAGGCTGCACCTGCCTGATCATTTAAAATTCAATTCGAAAAGGATGAAAAACCTATTAATCATAACGGCTTACGCAATAATTTTTATTGGCTGCAAGCCGCATCAAGCCAAAAATGCATCTTCCGAAACTCCCGATATAACTATATCCGGAGATACTGTTTTGATACCAGGCCGATCAACTGTGGGCCAAAAAATCAAGCAGCTTACGCTTCGGTCGGAGAGCGTGCTGATTCCCTATTCCACCACCGGTACCGTGCGCGCCATACCTGAGTGCATTGCTGATATAGCGGTTCCCTTTGAGGGCCGGATCGTGGAATCATTTGTCAAGGCAGGTCAGACCGTGAAAGCTGGTTCCCCCCTGTTTTCCATTCACTCGCCGGCATTTTTTGAAACGGTGAAATCCTTTCTGCAGGCAAAAGAGGAAAAACAGGTCGCCGAAATGAACCTCCACCGCCAGCAAGACCTTGTTGATCATGGTGTGGGAGTTCAAAAAGAGCTCGACGAGGCCCGGCTGAATTTTGAGATTTCAAAGGGTCAGGTGGAAAACCTTATCGCTACCTTATCGATTTATAATGTAAACGCCGAGAAAACGGAAGTCGGGAAACCCATGGTGGTCACTTCGCCGATTAAGGGGGAAGTGGTTAAGAATTCCATCAGGGTGGGACAGTATCTGACAGCGAATTCGGACCCGATGGTGTGTATTGCCGATCTGAAAAAAGTATGGGTGATTGCTCAGGTAAAAGAGAGCAAAATGGGCCTGATACAGCATCTGGATGAAGTGACAATCACCATCGATGCCTATCCGAAACAGTCGTTCCCTGGATTTGTAAGTTATATCGGAAAGATACTTGATGAGCAAACCCGCTCGCTCGAAGTGATCATAGAATGCGATAATGCAGAGCAATATCTGAAACCGGGCACATTTACCATGGTCAGCTTCATCAATTCCCATCAGGAGGGCATTGTATTGCCGGCCAATGCTCTGGTGCAGGAGGAGGACCACACTTATGTCTATAAGCGGACCAGCGAAGGGCGGTTTGTTAAGACTTCAGTCAGCGTTACTTCAGCCGGCAATGGGAACGTGATTATACTGGACGGTATAGCTGCAGGCGAAACCGTCATCAGTGAAGGATGCATTTATTTACACTAAATCCTTACACTGATGGAGAAATTTATAGAACTGCTTATACGTAAGCGACTGTTGATCGCAGCCTGTTTTGTACTGATCGCAGCATTCGGCATCTATTCGTGGACCCTCCTTCCGGTGGATGCTTATCCCGACATTGCCGACGTTACGGTGCAGGTGGTTACGCAGGTACCCGGACTGGCATCGGAAGAGATTGAACAGCAGATTACCATTCCGATTGAGCGGCAACTGAACGGTTTGCCCGGGTTGCATACGATGCGCAGTAAAAGCAATTTTGGCGTATCTATCATTTTACTAGTTTTTGATGATGGTATCGATGATTACTGGGCCCGACAGCGGACCAAGGAGCGGATTGAGGGAATTGGCCTGCCTTTCGATGCAAAGCCAGAGCTTAACCCGCTCACGTCACCCACGGGCGAAGTTTGCCGGTATGTTTTGCAAAGTAAAAATCATTCACTCCGGGAGCTAACCGATCTACAGAAATGGGTGATCATTCCCCGCCTCAAGCAAATCCCGGGTGTTGCCGAAGTGAGCAATTTCGGCGGAATCACCACGCAGTTCCAGATTGAGATTGACCCGCGGAAGCTCGATAAATATCAGCTTTCATTGAGCGAGGTTATTGGCCAGATAGAGAAAAACAGTGCCAATGCCGGGGGCAGCGTCATCACACGCGGCGATCTTTCGTATGTGGTGAGGGGCATCGGGCTGATGAAGAATCTTGAAGATCTCGGCAAAGTGGTGGTCAAAACCCAGAATGGTTTTCCGGTGTACCTGAACGACCTGGGAGAGCTGAAATACGGGAACCTCGAGCGAAAGGGCATTCTGAGTTATACCGACCGTACATCAGATTTTTCTGATGGCGTGGAAGGGAGCGTGCAGCTTTTACGATATCAGAATCCCTCTATGGTTCTTGATGGAGTGAGTGCGGCTCTCGATGAGCTGAACAATGAAACTCTTCCGGAAGGAGTTCATATACATGTATTTATGGATCGGCGCAATTTGGTTGGTGCCACCTTAAAAACAGTTTCTCACACCCTGCTTTACGGAGTGTTTTTGGTGCTCGCTGTCCTGATCGTTTTCCTGGGTAATTGGCGCGGTGCCCTGCTTGTATCGATCACCATTCCGCTAGCCCTGCTGTTTGCTTTTATCCTGATGAACCTCACGGGTATACCGGCGAACCTGCTGTCACTGGGCGCGATCGATTTTGGGATCATCGTGGAAGGCTCGATCATCATGCTTGAAACAATCCTGAAAAAGCGGGAGGACCATCCCGGCGAATCCCTGATGATCGGTGATATCACCAAGCGGAGCATGGCCGTTGCCAAGCCGGTATTTTTTTCGATGCTGATCATCATCATGGCCTATCTGCCCCTGTTTGCCTTCGAAAGAATCGAGAAGAAAATGTTTACCCCGATGGCGTTCACGATTGGTTATGCGCTCATCGGAGCCATGATGGTGGCACTTTTGCTGATACCGGGACTGGCATTTGAAATTTACCATAAGCCCCGTAAAATTTATCATAACAAATGGCTGCATCACCTTACCATTCAATACGCCAGCAGGATTAAAAAGATCATGCACAAGCCCCGGCAGGTTTTTATACCGCTAATTGTAATTCTTATCACAACAGTCATTCTTAGCATAACGGTGGGGAAGGATTTTCTGCCGGCCCTGGATGAGGGATCGCTGTGGCTGCAGGTTCAGCTGCCTCCGGGCATATCACTGGAGAAATCGAAAGAGATGGCGGATACCCTGCGCAACCGGATCATGAAATATAAAGAAGTTACGTATACCATGATCCAGCTTGGCCGCGATGACGGGGGTGTCGATCCGTTTTCCACCTCGCACATTGAATGTTCGGTGGGTTTAACGCCTTATAAAGAATGGCGGAACGGCAAAAAGAAAAAGGATCTGATCGAGGAGATCGCAAAGGACCTGGCCGGATTACCGGGCTATCAGGTAGGATTTTCGCAGCCGATCATAGATATGGTGATGGACCAGATAGCCGGCTCACACAGCGATCTGGCCATTAAGCTATATGGAGAGGATCTCGGAGAGGCCCGCAGGATTGCCGAAGAAATCGTCAAAATCATCAGGCCCATACCGGGAGCGGCTGATGTGAATATTGAGCAGGAACCCCCGATGCCTCAGCTTCAGATACTGGCCGATCGCGATAAGATTGCGCAATACGGATTGAATGTTTCTGATGTTTCTGAATTGATTGAGGTAGCTATCGGCGGAAAAGCCATCTCGCAGATATTTATCGGGAACAAGGTTTACGACGTCATTTGCCGGTACAACGACATCCATCGGAATAGCCCTGAAGCTATAGGTGCGCTAATGCTGACCTCAGCCACCGGGGCGAAAATTCCGCTCTCACAAATTGCGGAAGTCAGGACGACTGTTGGGCCCAGCATCATTAACCGGGAAAGCAATCATCGGTTTTTAACGGTTCGCGTGAACCTCAGGGGCCGCGATATGACTTCGTTCCTGGACGAGGCTCGCCAAAAAATACAGAATGGCGTGACCTATGACCACAGCCAGTTCAGGATTCACTGGGGCGGGCAATTCGACAGCCAGAAAAGGGCCTATGCCCGGTTGGCGATTATTGTCCCCCTGGCGCTGGCGCTCATGTTCCTGCTGCTGTTCGGTAGTTTTGGCACTTTCCGGCAAGCAGGATTCCTGATCAGTCTGCTGCCTCTTTCGCTCTTTGGCGGGATGATGGCGCTGAACATTACCGGTATGACTTTCAATGTATCGTCCGCGGTGGGATTTATCGCCCTGTTTGGGGTGTTTATACAGAATGGCGTGGTCATGATCACTCGCATCAATCAGTTAAGGGATAAGGGAATAGCGCTGATGGAGGCAGTGATTGAGGGAACTCATCAATGTTTCCGGCCGGTGCTGATTACGGCAACCGTGGCAATCATCGGACTGGTGCCGGCTTCGCTCTCGACCAACATCGGTTCAGATGTTCAGCGCCCGCTGGCCACCGTCATTGTTTACGGTCTGGCCTTTGGAACGCTGATTACGCTGTATGCCTTACCGGCATTGTATTACATGCTTGAGAAAAAATATGATAAACCCGAAATTGAGGAGAATGAAATCAGTTAAATCGATAAGAATAGCACCGCTTGCCCTCCTGATCTTTTTATTTACCGGCACCGGTTTCGCCCAGGAGGGTAAGGCCACTATAGTCAAACCGGTAAGCATACAGGATTATTTAAAGGAAGTGGCACAGGGGAACCTTGGTTATATTGCAGAAAAATTCAATATTGATATCGCTGAGGCCACGGTGAAAGCCGCGAAAGTTTTTAATAATCCCGAAATAGCGGTGGGTTATTCCGATAATCAGGACCGGCGGATTCAAATGGGAAAATCGTTTGATGCCGGGCTGAGCTATTCACTGAACCTGGGAAATGTGAGGTCGGCCAGGATCAGCGTTGCGCAATCGGAGCGCGACCTGTCGGGCCTGGTATTGCAGACTTATTTTCAAAATCTCAGGGCCGATGCAGCGCTTGTTTATTATACCGGCCTTAAGGAAAAATTGCTGCTTGGCGTGCAGGAAGATAATTACCAGCGCATGGTTGAATTGGCGAGGGCCGACAGTATCCGGTTTCGCACGGGCACCATTATGGAGGTAGATGCCCGGCAGTCGGCCATTGAGGTCCGTATTCAGAAGAACGAGCTCATCAGGGCCCGGTCAGCCTGGCAGGTGGCATTGGTGCAAATGGAGCGCCTGAGGGGCATTAGCGGGTCTGATACTTCATGGCAGCCCAGCGGATCACTGGAGTACCCAATACGTGATTTTACGGCAGGTTCACTGATTGACCAGGCCAAGGAAAACCGGTATGATCTGCAGGCTGCCATTCAGTTGCGGACAATTTCCGAAAAAATGGTCAGGCTGGTAAAATCGGGCCGGGCCATGGAGCTGGGAATTCAGACCGGCATGTCGTTCAACACCATCGCCGTAAACGAAATCGCTCCCTCACCGGCACACTATTCCTATAATATCGGTGTATCGGTACCATTGAAGTTCTCCTCCTTAAACAAGGGAGAACTGGAAGCTTGGGAACTCACGGTTAAGCAAAAAGAGGTTGCCTGCAGGGATGCCGAGCAGATCGTTATATCAGAAGTTACCCGGGCATTTATACTATACCAGTCGCAGAAGCGTCAGCTGGAAGAGTTTCATGCCGGCCTGCTTGCGGAGGCGGAGACCATTCTGAACAGTAAGGTTTACAGCTACAAGCGGGGTGAGACGAGCCTGCTGGACGTACTCATTGCACAGCGGACTTATAATGGAATCAAAAGAAGCTTTTATGAAACACACTACGGATACCTGGAAGCGCTGATAGAGCTCGAAAGGGCCTCGGGAATCTGGGATATCTGAAAAATTCCGGATAATATTCATTAAGAAGATGCGGATGACAATTACTCAATGAGGGTGGCATCGACTCCTTATTTAGCTAGAGGTTGCTTGTTTGACCGCATCTGTCGCCGGGTGCCAATAAAAAAAGGCCCAATTACTTGAGCCTTTTTCTTCTTGATTCTTCTGTCTTTTTCTTCTGCCTTCTGCCTTCTGCCTTCTGCCTTCTTTAAAGTACCCAGAGCCGGGGTCGAACCGGCACAACATTGCTGTTACTGGTGTTTGAGACCAGCGCGTCTACCAATTCCGCCATCTGGGCTTATGGCCGCTGCAAAGATAAAAAAACCCCGAAATATTAAACAGGGGTTTTTGGAACGTGCGGTAGAGACAGATGATTATCTGTCTCTACACGTTCTTCCGCATGATGTCGTGTAGAGACAGATAATTATCTGTCTCTACCGTACCTCCCGCCGAATGTATATGTTAATCAACCAATAATTTAATTACCTGATTGTTAACCTTCAGGAAATACATCCCTTTGGCAAACTGTGTCAGATTAATGGTCTCCTGATATTCCAGCGTCGATTTCACAAGATTCTGGTAAACAGTCTGCCCCTGAATATTGGTAACCTGTATGTTCAGGTCAGATACCCTTTCATTGGATACCGCCAGGGTAAAAATCCCTTCATTCGGGTTCGGGAAAACCTGGATCGATGAGTTCAGCCGGTTCAGCTCGACCTCCATGCTCACGCCATTGTTGTATATATCGTTGAGCATGTTGTAGTACGAAACCCTGTATACCCGGTTGGCACCGCCCGAAGGGAATTCAGAAGTATTCCAGTCGCCGTTGATCCGGTATTTGTACTCAATGTTTTGGAAGGTTGGCAGTCCGGGCACTGTCAGTGTGTATATTCCGTCGCCGTCAGCATCGGTGAGGTGATGTGCTGAACCGTTCCATCCATTGATGGTTCCGGCAACATCAACAAAATCTCCATTGGCGGGCTTGAAATAGCCATTTGCGATCGGCAGTTTCATATCGACATTAAAAACAACCTCTGCCGAAGCCGGAGCTCCCGTATTATTCAGGTTGAGACGGATCATCGAAACGTCGCGGTTTTGATACCAGGTTGAAATATCATCGATAATATTGTGATATAAGCTTTTCGCCAGTGATTGCTTATGACTGTTATCGGAACCGATGGTGAAACGGTACAGGCTATTATTGGCATTGGCTCCGCCCCCGTGATACATCTGGATGGCTGCAATATATTTCCCCGGTTCGAGAAATTCCGATTCGCCATCTTTCTGTAACGGCAAGGTGATCCACTTATCCAACATTTCCTGGGTCACTTCGATGTACTCAGAAGAAAGAAGCTCAATCCAAACTGCATCATCAGGATTATACCAGTACAACCAGTATTGAAAATTGTATCCGGGTTTGGTGCTTGCAATGTGGTTTTCCGGCCTCTGCATGATCAGGGTTGAAATGGAATTTGCTTCACATCTTGTTTTGATATCATATTCTACCCCCAGATAATCGCCATCGCTGTTGTTAAATCCGGCCACACTGGAATAGGTCTCGAATTCCCAATCAGATATCGAATAAATACTATCCGTGATATAATAAGTATCCTTAAATATATTGTTGGCCGGAAGACCGTCAGTTTGTTTTTGTTTGGCGGTCAACACCATATCGTAATTACCATAACCATCAGGAATAAATGGGGTGGTTATCGGGAAAGTATCCCGTTGAAGAGCCCAGATATCCCGGGCTACGGAATTCTGGTTATAAACAGATACCCCGTTTTTATATACCTCGGCATTCAGGAAGCATGATTCCTGGTCATCCTTCCCTGCATTCAGGAACCCTGCCTTGAATGTATAACCGCCAAATCCGTCGATCGCCTGAGCAGCAGGAACCATATAAAAGAATCCTTCATCGTCATTTGTCTCCAGATCAGCCATATACAACCAGGGCTGTTCCAGCTGGATTTCATTGTCAAAAGCTTCCGACAGGGTAAGGTCATCGATAGCCCAAAAATAATAACGCATGGCATCCCATACGAACCTGATCCAGACGTTCGGCATTCCGGCTGCAACATCAGTCAGGTTGACTTCGACGTATGGATTTTTGCAAAAGATGTTCAGGATGGTACCATAGGCCAGGCTATAGGTGGCCCAGTGGGCGCCAAGATCGTTGCTTACTAAAACTTTAACCTTGGTTTCCGGGTTGCACCTGAAATACTGCCGCATCTTCAGAACCACCGTCGGGCGGGCCGAACAGTCGATCGGGGGCAACTGGATATAGGAGATCGGGTAGAAATCAGTCTGGATGCCGTCGACATAATTATATTCATCAACGGGCAACACTAAAAATCCGTCCTCCGGTGTTTTGGAATACTTATGCCCTTTTTCGAAAGTCCACCTTCCGCGGATACTGTCGGTTCCGGAACGCCAGATCCACGGCATGCCGTAATCAGTCTCTTCAACAATCTGCCACCCGGCCGGAAGACTCCAGCCACGTTCGTTTGAAGGATCTTTCCAGTTGAAAGTTTCGGTAAAGAAAATATCTCCCTCCCCTTTTAATCTGGGTTCAGCCGGTTCGTTCATTTTTTTTTCAAAACTGCTGTAGGGTGTGATGCTGGTACTGGGCTTAAACTGCTGCCCGTATGAGAGGGCGAAGAAAAACAGTACGGTGAATAACAGAGTAAATTTTTTCATTGAGCAGGTTTTAACGGTTAGTGTTTGTTAGTACCTAAGATACAGGTTTTTGAGAAGTCAGCAGCGGTATGCCAAAAAATTGTCATAAAAAAACCCCGGCAGGATGGCCGGGGTTGGTGCAGTAGAGTTGACAACTTTAAGAAAGTTGCCGGCCGTCTATAAAGTTGTCAACTCTAGCAAGTGGGGCTACTTCACCAGTAGCTTAATTACCTGATTGTTAACTTTCAGGAAATACATCCCTTTGGCAAACTGTGTCAGATTAAATGTCTCCTGATATTCCAGGGTGGATTTCACCAGATTCCGGTAAACAGTCTGGCCCTGAATATTGGTAACCAAAATGTTCAGGTCTGTAACCTGGCTGTTGGTGACCGACAGGGTAAACTGACCTTCGCTCGGGTTCGGGAATACATTGATCGAGGAGGACAGGGAATTGAGGTTGACACCCATTCCGATTCCGTTATTGTAAACGTCATTCAGCATGTTGTAATAGGAAACACGGTATACCCTATTGGCTCCGCCTGAGGGGAATTCAGAGGTGTTCCAGTCACCGTTGATCCGGTACTTGTACTCGATATTAATAAATGTCGGCAGCGCAGGGACTGTGAGCGTGTAGATACCATCTCCGTCAGCATCGGTGAGGTGATGGGCTGATCCGTTCCAGCCGTTAATGGTTCCGGCTACATCAACGAAATCACCGCTTGCAGGTTTGAAAACACCGGCGGCAATGGGCAGTTTCATATCGACGTTAAATACTACATCAGCGCTTTGCGGAGCCCCGGAGGTATTCAGGTTCAGACGGATCATCGACAGGTCCTCATTGTTCGACCAGGTATCACCGGTGATGAGGCGATAAACGGTTTTTCCGTCGGAATAACGATGCGACTGGTCGGAACCAATGGTAAACCGGTAGGTATTGTTATCTGCTCCGGCACCGCCTCCGTGGAATCCCTGGATGGCTGCTATATAATAACCCGGCTCAATGAATTCTGATTCCCCGTCTTTCTCCAACGGTACGGTCACCCATGTATTGAGCATTTCCTGAGTGATATCAACGAAAGATGAATTGATTACTTCGGTCCATACCCCTTCTTCGGCGGCCCATTTGAATAACCAATACTGGAAGCCGTAACCCGGTTGGGTACTTGCCTTTGGATTATCCTTACGCTGCATGATCAGTGATGAAATGGAGTTTACCTCAGTGGCCTTCTTGATATCAAGGATCACCCCCAGATAATCTCCGTCATTGTTCCCGTGCCCGGCTGTACTGGAGTAAGTTTCCCATTCCCAGTCAGATACCGAGTATACACTGTCAGTTATATAATAGGTATCCTTGTATATATTGTTATCTTGAACACCGTCAGTGGCATTCTGCTTGGCGGTTAAAACCATCTGATAGTTACCATACCCGTCTGGTACTGAAGAAGTGGTTATATCAAAAGTGTCCCGTTGAAGAGCCCAGATATCAGTTACTTTTTCAGAGTTCTGATTATAAACTGATACTCCGTTTTTAAATATCTGAGCATTTAGCAGGCATGATTCCTGATCATCCTTGCCGGCGTTCAGAAAACCTGCCCTGAAAGTATATCCGCCGAATCCATCAGAGGAGGTTTGGGAAGCAGGGATCATAAAAGTAAAGCCCTCGTCGCCATCAGCCTCAAGATCAGTCATAAAAAGCCACGGTTGTTCGAGCTGCAGTTCATTATTGTATGCTTCAGACAAGGTAATGTCGTCAATGCACCAGAAGTACCTCGACATACCATTCCAGACAAACTTGATCCAAACATTCGGCATCCCGCCGGCAGCTTCAGTAATGTTGACTTCAGGAAAGGGGTTTTTGCAGAAGATATTGGTTTTGGTTTCATAATCCAACCGGTACGAGGCCCAATGGACCCCCAAATCGTTACTGACAAGTACCTTGACATCAGGACCAGGGTTACACCGGAAATACTGGCGAAGTTTTAAAACAACCGTAGGATGGTTGGAACAGTTGAATTCAGGGAGTTGGAACCAGGCTATGCCTCCGTTGGTGGTATAAATTCCATCAATGAAGTTGTATTCGTCCATCGGCAGTACAAAATATCCATCCTCAGGTGTCTTGGAATAGATATGACCGGGAAGAAAGGTATATCTTCCTTTAATACTGTCAGTTCCGGCACGCCAGATCCATTTGAAGCCTAAATCAGCTTCATCTTTTACCTGCCAGCCGGCGGGCAGTGTCCAGCCGCTGGGATTCGACGGATCTTTCCAGTTAAAGGTTTCATGAAAGAAAATCTCCCCTTCAGATTTTAAGGTAGATTCCAAAGGAGGGTTAAGAGCCTTCTGCTCTGTGGCATAGGGAAGGTTGACTGTTGATGGCTTCACTTTTTGCCCATAAGAAAAAAGGGCACAGGGAAGCAGGAGAAAAACAAGAGTAAATTTTTTCATAGTCCGTACATTAAATGTTAGTGATAATAAATATAGTAATATTTCAAAAAATGCAAGAAAACCCCGACAAGATTGCCGGGGTTTTCTAATTTCTGGAGAACGGATGTAGAGACAGATGATCATCTGTCTCTACGCGACATCCTGCAGAAGAACGTGTAGAGACAGATAATTATCTGTCTCTACCGTACCCTCCGCAGAACGTATAGGTTAATCCACCAATAATTTAATAACCTGATTGTTCACCTTCAGGAAGTACATCCCTTTGGCAAACTGTGTCAGATTAATGGTCTCCTGATATTCCAGCGTGGATTTTACCAGGTTTTGGTAAACTGTCTGGCCATGAATGTTGGTTACTATAATGTTCAGGTCAGTAACCTGGTCATTGGTAACCGACAGGGTAAACTGCCCGTCGCTCGGGTTCGGGAATACATTGATCGAGGAGGTGAGGGTATTCAGATTGACACCCATGCCGATTCCGTTGTTATATACATCATTCAGCATATTGTAGAATGAAGTCCTGTAAACCCGGTTGGCTCCGCCTGAAGGGAATTCGGAGGTATTCCAGTCACCGTTGATACGGTATTTGTACTCAATTTGCTGGAATATCCCCATGGCCGGGACAGTCAGCGTATAAATACCATCGCCGTCAATATCGGTAAGATGGCTTGAAGCGCCATTCCAACCGTTAAAAGTACCTGCCACATCAACATAATCACTCGTCGGATTGAAAATACCGGCGGCAATGGGCAATTTCATATCGACATTAAAAATCACGTCTGCTGAGGAAGGTGCTCCGGTATTATTAAGATTTAGCCGGATCATGGAAAGGTCTTCGTTCCCCGACCAGGTATCTCCGGTGATCAGACGGTAAACTGTTTTACCGTCTGAATACACATGCGACTGGTCTGAACCGATGGTAAACCGGTACGTGTTATTGGGAGCGCCGGCACCACCACCATGAAAGACCTGAATAGCTGCAATATAATAGCCAGGTTCAATAAATTCGGATTCGCCGTCTTTCTCCATCGGAATGGTGACCCAGGTATTCAGCATCTCCTGGGTGACCTCGGTATAGGAACCGGGAATGACTTCAATCCATGTTCCGGATTCCACATCCCATTTAAACAGCCAGTTCTGAAATCCGTAACCGGGTTTGGTACTGGCTTTCGGGTTGTCCTTGCGCTGCATGATCAGTGTGGAGATAGAGTTTACCTCGGTTGCTTTTTTAATATCAAGGATTACCCCGAGATAATCACCGTCATTGTTGCCATGACCCGCAGTGCTGGAATAGGTTTCCCATTCCCAGTCGGAATAGCCATAAACACTGTCGGTTACATAGTAAGTGTCTTTGTACACATTATTCGCCGGACGGCCATCGGTAGCATTTTGCTTGGCCGTGAGGACCATCTGGTAATTGCCAAAACCATCGGGAACAAAGGGTGTGGTAATTGGAAAGGTATCCCGCTGCAGGGCCCAGATGTCAGCCACTTTAGTTGAATTCTGATTGTATACTGAAGTTCCGTTCTTGAAAACTTCGGCATTCAGCAGGCAGGTTTCCTGGTCTTCCCGGCCTGCGTTGAGGAAACCTGCTTGAAAGGTATAGCCTCCGAAAGCATCCACTCCGGTTTGGGCGAGTGGCACCATATAGCAAAATCCCTCATCGCCATCGGCCTCAGTGTCAACCATGTAAAGCCATGGGGCCTCAAGCTGGATTTCATTGTTAAAGGCCTCCGACAAAGAAATGTCATCGATGCACCAGAAATAGTTTGCATTGGTATTCCAGACGAATCTGATCCAAACCTTCGGCATCCCTCCGGCAACCTCTGTAATATTGACTTCAGGATAAGGATTCCTGCAGAAGATATTGGTTTTGGTTCCATACTGCATGTTAAATTCGGCCCAGTGTACGCCGAGGTCATTACTGACCTGCAGTTTGACATCGGGAGCCCCGCAGCAGCAGCGAAAATACTGCGACATCTTGATAATTACCGTCGGGTGGGTGGAACAATCGAATTCAGGGAGTTGGAACCAGTTCTTGCCAACATTTGAGGTTGCAATTCCATCAACGAAGTTGTACTCATCCATCGGCAGTACCCAATAACCATCATCAGGAGTTTTCGAATAAATATGCCCGGGCAGGAAGGTATATTGTCCCTTAATACTGTCGGTCCCGGCACGCCACACCCAGAATTGTCCAAAATCACCTTCGGAGGACAGCTGCCAGTTTGCGGGCAGCGACCAGCCCCGTGGATTGGATGGATCTTTGAAATTAAAGGTCTCGGTGTAGAAAATTTCTCCTTCCGATTTCAGGTTCGGTTGATCCGGAAATACCATTTTTTTCTGTTCTGTGGCATAAGGAACAACCTTGTCCGATTGCTTAATTTTCTGTCCATAAGAAAGGATGAAAACGAAAAGCATTGCAAGTAAGAGTGTAGATCTTTTCATAAGCATAAATGATTAGTGTTGTTTTCGAAATACAATTTATGAAATTACAACTGCCAAAAAGCAAAAAGCAACATATTTTTTTATAAGTGAGCCTCCCCGACCAATAAATGACAGATAAAAATTAGCAAACAGGAAAGATTTAAGAACGAAATGATCAGGTGGTCCTGGCGCGACCTTTCATGCGCATGATGAATTCCTTTTTCTTGCGTTCGCTTACGTCCACCTGGGTGCCGTCTTCAAAAATGATGTACCCGCCTCGTCCGGAAACATATTTTTTTACAAACTCGAGATTGATGAGGTGCTTGCTATGGACGCGCACAAAAGTGAGGTCGGAGAGCAACCGTTCAAAATTGTTGAGGGTTTTTGAAGTGACGATCCTCTGGCCCCCGCTGATGAAAAAGGTAGTATAACTGCCATTGGCCTCACAACGGACGATATCAGCAATTTTATACACATCGAAACCGTCCATGGATGACAGGATGATTCTTTCGTTATGATTGCCCAGCCCTTCTTTTAAAACGGATACCCGGTCGCCGAAATTGGAATCCTTCCGGATACGGGTATAGTGATCGACCGCCTGCTGCAGCTTTTCGGTGCTGATTGGTTTGAGCAGGTAATCCAATGCTGAAAAATCAAAAGCTTTCAGTGCGTACTGGTCGTAGGCTGTCGTAAAAATGACTTCAAATCCTGTATACTCCACATCTTCAAGAACCTGAAATCCTTGCCCGTCAGGCAGGGCAATATCCAGAAAAACCAATTCCGGTTTTACACGCTCGATCAATTCAATGGCAGATTCGACGGTTTGAGCAGTGCCGATTACCTGCACATCCGGGCAATATCTCTGCAGAAGAATAGCCAGCGCTTCCAGACTGTTTTCTTCATCATCGACAATAATTGCTTGAATTAAAGAGGTCATAGTTTTCTCAGGTTAAGTGCAAGCATAAATGTACAAGGATTTTCCGGGAAATATTGACCACAAGGTCCAATATTTCAGATGGTGCCTATTTCCCTCACGGCAGCGGCAATGCTATCAGGGTCAAAACCGCACTCCCTGTAGAGCTGCCGCTGGGTACCATGTTCGATAAATTCATCAGGGATTCCTAGCATTCTGAGCGATGGATGGTAATGGTGACTGACCATGAATTCAGCCACGGCGCTTCCAAAACCACCGACAATGGTGCCATCCTCCACAGTGATAATTTTGTGGAAGCGCTTGCATACATCATGGAGAATTTCCTCATCAAGTGGCTTGACGAACCGCATATCATAATGGGCAGGCTTAATGCCTTCTTTTTCAAGGGTTTTTATTGCCTTGACGACGAGGTTGCCAGGATGGCCAACCGATAAAACAGCTACTTCTGATCCTTCACTGATCAACCTCCCCTTGCCGATCGGAAGACTGGCAAACGGTTTTTTCCAGTCGGTCATCACCCCCTGGCCCCTGGGGTAACGGATGGCAAAAGGACCATGATCCTTTTCCTGGGCGGTAAACATCAGGTTTCTCAATTCCTCTTCGTTCATGGGGGCAGAAACGATCATATTCGGAATAATCCGCATAAAAGCCAGGTCAAATGAGCCGTGGTGAGTGGGTCCGTCGGTTCCAACCAGACCGCCGCGGTCGAGACAAAAGATGACGGGCAATTTTTGAAGAGCTATGTCATGAATGACCTGATCAAAAGCCCTTTGCATGAATGAGGAATAGATATTGCAAAATGGGATGAACCCCTGCGCGGCCAGGCCGGCTGAAAAGGTTACGGCGTGCTGTTCGGCGATACCCACATCGAAAGTCCGGTCGGGCATTTCCTCCATCATGAAGGTCATCGACGACCCGGCGAGCATGGCCGGGGTGATCCCCATGATTTTTGGATTCATCCGGGCGAGTTCAAGCAAGGTGTGGCCGAATACATCCTGATATTTGGGTGGAATGCCGGAGGGTTCTTCCTTAATGATCTCACCCGTCACTTTATCAAACAGGCCGGGGGCATGGTAAACGGTTTGGTTTTTTTCGGCCAGGGGAACCCCTTTGCCTTTCTTTGTCAGGATATGAAGCAGTTTTGGTCCTTCGATTTTCTTCATATCCTCCAGGATCTTGACCAGATGGATGACGTCGTGACCGTCGACTGGTCCGAAATACCTGAAATTCAGTGACTCAAAAAGGTTACTTTGCTTCAGGATCATGTGCTTGATGGCATTCTCAAGGGTTTGAACCATCCGGCGGGCATCAGGCCCGATCTTACTGAACACTCCCAGAATTTTCCAGGTGTCAGCTTTAAAACGGTTCCAGGTGCGGGAGGTGGTAATATCCATCAGATAATCGTTCAGCGCCCCGTGATTCGGGTCGATGGCCATATTATTATCATTCAGGATGACCAGCAGGTTGGATTTTTCAATTCCGGCATTATTGAGTCCTTCGAGAGCCATGCCTCCCGTAAGGGCTCCATCGCCGATGATGGCCACCGTGTGCCGGTTGGTTTCCCCTTTGCGGTTGGCGGCAACGGCCATTCCCAAGGCAGCCGAGATGGAGGTCGAAGCGTGTCCGGTACCAAAAGAGTCGTACTCGCTTTCTGACATTTTAGGAAAGCCGCTGATGCCTTTGAATTTTCGGTTGGTATGGAATACGTCGCGCCGGCCGGTCAGGATTTTGTGCCCGTAAGCCTGATGCCCTACATCCCAGATGATCTGGTCGTAAGGGGTGTTATAAACATAATGCAGGGCAACGGTCAGTTCAACCACACCAAGGCTGGCGCCCAGATGACCGGGATTGCAGGAAACTTCCTCAATGATGAACTCCCGGAGTTCTTTGGAAACCTGCAGCAGATCCGATTCGCTGAGTTTCTTGAGATCAGACGGGCTGTTGATTGTTTTCAGCAAAGAGAAATTGTTTTCCTGCATAAAATTCGCGTTAAGCCCGGAAATGATCAGATGGTCATGATGTCTTTTTCCTTGGCCAGGAGGCGGTCATCCACCATCCGGATGTATTTGTCGGTCATATCCTGAACCAGCTTTTCGGCATCTTTTTCATCGTCCTCCGATAAGCCTTCCTTAATCAGTTTTTTGAGCTGTTCATTGCCATCGCGCCGGTTATTCCTGATGCCCACCCGCGCACTTTCACCTTCAGTTTTCACTTTTTTCACCAGTTCTTTACGGCGATCCTCGGTGAGCATCGGGATGTTTATCCGGATGATTTCGCCGTTATTCATGGGGGTCATCCCAAGGTTGGCAGCCAGAATGGATTTCTCGATCGGATCAATCATGTTTTTCTCCCAGGGCTGAATGGCCAGCGTTCTGGGATCAGGTGAATTCACATTGGCAATTTGGGTCAGCGCGGTAGGAGTGCCATAATAATTGACCATTATCCCGTCGAGCATGTGAATATTCGCACGGCCTGCGCGGATTTTCGACAGCTCATTGTCGAGATGCCTGATGGTCCGCTCCATTTTTTCCCCGGTGTCTTCGAGGATCAGTTCAACTTCTTCGTTCATTGACTTTACTCTTTAGAATTCAAGGAGTGCAAAAATATCTATTTCTGAATGATCGTACCAATTTTTTCACCCGAAACCAGTCGTTTCAGGTTCCCGGGAGTATTCATGTCAAAAACGAGGATCGGCAGGTTGTTTTCGCGGCACAGCGTGAAAGCGGTCTGATCCATGATTTTCAGGTCACGTTTGATTACCTCGTCGAAAGAGATGCTGTCAAATCTTGTGGCATGAGGGTCTTTTTCAGGATCGGCGTTGTAAACGCCATCGACGCGGGTCCCCTTGAGCAGAATTTCCGCCCCGATCTCCACCCCTCTCAGGGCTGCGGTGGTATCGGTAGTAAAAAAGGGATTGCCGGTTCCTGCCGAAAATATGCAGATATGTCCTTTGTCAAGCGCTTCGATCACCCTGTCGCGGTACCAGTATTCCGCAACGGGTTCCATCCGGATAGCCGTGAAAAGTCGGGCGGATGTTCCGGATTTATGAAATGCCGACTGGAGGGCAAGCCCGTTAATGACGGTGGCCAGCATTCCCATATAGTCACCTTTAACCCGGTCATATCCAGCCTTTTCGCCCGACAGGCCACGGAAAATGTTTCCACCGCCGATCACCAGTCCCACCTGGACTCCGAGACGATGGATTTCTGCAACCTGGCTGGTGAAACTTTCAAGCATGCCCGCATCGATCCCATGGGAGGATTGCCCCAGGAGCGATTCCCCGGATAATTTCAGAAGAACTCTATGATAGATTGCCATGTTTGATGGGTATGAATGCCGAAAGATAAAAAAAATCCCGGTGGAGACCGGGATTTTCAGATATCATATCCAATAGAGGACGGGTTTTATGACTCGTTCAGTGTAAACCTGATAAAATCAACAACGGTTAGATCTTTGTCGATATGAGTCAGGTAATCGCCAACTGAAATTTTATGGTCCTTAATAAAATCCTGGCTGATCAGGGTGTTTTCCTTGAAAAATTTACCCAGTTTGCCTTCGGCGATTTTATCCACGATACTGGCCGGTTTGCCTTCTTCGATAGCAATCGCACGACCGATCTCCAATTCCTTGTCGATAATGGCCTGCGGAATGCGGTCCTTGTTCACGGCAACAGGAGCCATGGCAGCAACCTGCATGGCAACGTCTTTGGCCGGCTGTTCATCAGCGATCTTTTTAGTCATGCTGACAAGCGTGGCCAAACGGTTACCCGGGTGAATATAAGGCATTACGAAAGGAGACTCCAGTGTTTTGAAAAACGAGATATCCACTTTTTCACCGATGATCCCGGTCATATTCATCAATTCGCTGCCGATGGTATGACCATCAACGGTAAGTTCTTTCAATGCTTCGAGGGTGGTTACTTTTGCAGCAAGGGCGGCGTCGGCGAACAGATGAGCCTTTTTAACGAAATCTGCGTTAAGGGCAACAAAGTCAGTCTCGCAATTGAGTACCAGGACCACACCAAAAGTATGATCGCTGTTGGCTTTTGCGATAGCTGCGCCTTCAGCGGCTTCGCGGTCGGCTCTTTTGTTTGCTACCTTCTGGCCTTTTTTACGGAGAATATCGATAGCCTGGTCAAAATCACCGTTGGTTTCGGTAAGGGCATGTTTGCAGTCCATCATACCTGCACCGGTCATTTGACGTAATTTTGCAACGTCAGATGCTTTAATTTCTGCCATGATGTTTAAAAATTATAGATTATTCAGAATCTTCCACATCTGCCCCTTCGCCAGTTGTCACCTCAGCTGAGATGCGCTTGCGAATGGTTTTTCTGCCGGTTGGGCGGGCCGAATCCTCGGTTGTTTCCGTTTTTTTAGGCTTCACCGTTTCTTCTTTGTCCTTTTCGGCTTTTCTTTCTTCCAGTCCTTCTTCAATCGCCTTGCACATGATTCCGCAGATGAGTGCAATCGATTTGGAAGCGTCATCATTTGCCGGGATGGCAAAGTCCACTTTTTCAGGATCGGAGTTGGTATCAACCATTCCGAATACAGGAATATTCAATTTGTGGGCCTCGTTTACGGCGATATGTTCTTTGGAAACGTCGACAACGAACAAGGCTGCCGGCAAGCGGGTCAGGTCCTTGATACTGCCGAGCAGTTTTTCCAATTTATTTCTCTGGCGGGTAACCTGCAGACGCTCACGTTTCGACATATGGTCGAAGGTGCCGTCGGTAGCCATCTTATCGATGGAGATCATTTTCTTTACCGCTTTCCTTACCGTTGGGAAGTTGGTGAGCATACCACCCGACCAGCGTTCGACAACGAAAGGCATTCCTGTTGGAGTAACCTTTTCGGCTACGATTTCTTTTGCCTGTTTCTTGGTGGCAACAAACAAAATTTTCCGCCCTGATTTGGCGATCCGCTTCATTGCTTCGGCGGCTTCGTCAATTTTAAAGGCGGTTTTGTGCAGATCAATGATGTGAATCCCGTTCTTCTCCATGAAGATATAGGGAGCCATGTTCGGGTTCCATTTGCGTTTCAGATGACCAAAATGGACACCGGCATCGAGTAATTCCTGAAAATTTGTTCTGGGCATAATTATTATTCTAGTTTACCTTCTGTTTAAGCAACCGGCCGGTAGTTGCGGACATCCGCAAGTCCTGCAGGTTTAGATACTAAACTAAACTCTGTGAAAGAGATATTAGCGTTTTGAGAATTGGAAGCGTTTCCTTGCACCGGGCTGACCAGGCTTTTTACGTTCAACAACCCTCGGGTCACGGGTGAGGAAACCATTGGCGCGGAGAACTTTTTTGCATTCCGGGTCGATTTCAACCAGTGCACGGGCGATTGCCAGACGAAGAGCTTCGGCCTGTCCTTTGATTCCACCTCCGTCAAGATTGACGCGGATATCATACTTGCCGGCAACCTCAAGAACATTAAGAGGCTGGGTGACAATATGCTGAAGCTGGAAAAGGGGGAAATATTCAGCCAGATCTTTTTTGTTGATCGTGATCTGTCCTTTTCCTTCGTTAAGAATAATACGGGCAACAGCCGCTTTCCTTCTACCAATTGTGTTAATCAGTTCCATGAATTCTTATGTACTACTTTTGTAATTCGATCTTTTTAGGCATCTGAGCTTCGTGCGGGTGCTGGTCGCCGGCATAGATATGCAGGTTCCTGAAAACTTCGCGACCCAGACGGTTTTTAGGTAACATCCCTTTGATGGCATGCTCAACCACGCGGGTTGGATCTTTGGCCATCATCCGGGCAGGGGTAACTTCTCTCTGGCCACCGGGATACCCGGTGTAAGTCCAGATCACACGGTCAGTCATTTTTTTCCCGGTCATCCGGATTTTTTCGGCGTTGATCACGATAACATTGTCTCCACAGTCAACATGTGGGGTGTAGCTTGCCTTATTCTTTCCACGAAGAATGCTGGCTACTTCTGATGAAAAACGCCCCAAAACAGCGTTGGTTGCGTCGATCACCACCCATTCCTTTTTTACCGTCGCCTTGTTGGCTGAGATCGTTTTGTAGCTTAACGTATTCACTGTAATCCGTCCTTTTAATTAATAGCTGATAATCAATGCGCCGAGCCAGGCTCGAACGAATTGGAGTGCAAAAATACAAATTTTTTTAAACGCACCAAGTTTATCAACGTTTAATTTGTTGAAAACTCGGTTCATTACTTAACGACCGGTCGGATGGGGGAATTGTTAAAAGACTCCCAGACTGGTTTCTACCTGTCTGGCGATTTCCAGCGCCTTGAATCCACCCTCAAGGCTCGAGAGAGAGTGCCGTCCTTTTTGCAGGGCATGGATGAAGGTCAGGCATTGCCGGGCCACCACCTCTTCGACAGGCGTCTCCTCTAACTGAATGAGTGCCGCTTCGCCGCTTGGGGGCCATAAAACCAGGCTTTTGCTGGTATAGCCGGTTGGGTTTTCAAGGTATTCCCTGAAAGTACTGGTACCTTGACGCAGGTCGATATTGATCGTCCCCTCGGCCTGGATGATCTCCATGCGGCGTTCGGGGGTATCGGCAAATTTCTGAACGGCCAGGCTGATAATGCTTCCGTTATGCAGTTCAACACGGATGTCCAATTGAAAGGCTGTTCCATCCACCATGCGGGAGGCATGTGACCTGACTTTTCGTACCGTGCTGCCCGTAAGACCCAGGGCCAGGTCAAGGTTGGCCAGAATGGCTTTAAAAACCTGCCGGTGGCTTTCCCCGGGCTGAAATTCAGGAAGCAAATCGGTGATCCGGATACTCTGGGGCTGCGAAATATGTGGGAGTGCACTTCGGAAAGCGGGATGGTGCCAGTCGTGATGCCCTACCTGCACCTGAACATGAGCCTCATGGGCCAGCTTAACCATGAACGGAGCCTCATCCATAAATTCGACAACCGGGAATCCCAGCGAAAGGTGCCGCGACCGGCGGATCACCTGGATAGCTTCCTGCATCCCCCCGTTTATTTTTTCGGGAATCCATACCAGGTCGGAAAAATCGATCAGCTCCTGGGTGGCTCCGGGTGCAGCCTCCTCCGGGTTGATCCATCCGGATACGCTGGACCCTGAAGTTTTAAGGATTTCACCCAGAACTTCCGACCATTTCTCCTGACCAGACAATATCCCGACCGAATACATGGTTTTTTTATACAAATAAACTTGTTTTTAATTCTTCCACTGACTCAAAACCAGACAACTTATTAAATTGCACCTGTGTAAAACCTAAATTTGTTGCACATTGCATCAATATGGCCGACAATTTCATCAAACGAACCCTTAACTTCCGGAACCTCTACCTGCTTTTATTGCTAGTAATAGCAATCAGCCTTCCTCTATCGAAATTCCTGGCCAGTGCCGGCCAGATTTTCCTCGTCATCCTGTGGCTGGCGGAGGGCAAGTTTGATGAAAAATGGCGCCGGATCAAAATGCGCCCCGCCTTACTGATCTTCACCATTCTTTTCTTTGTACCGGTGATCGGGATGGTTTATACGACTGATATTAACTTTGGCCTGCGCGATCTGAAAGTCAAACTTCCGCTTTTTCTTTTACCACTGGTTCTTGGGAGCATCAAGCCACTCGATAACAAGGAGATGCGGTTGGTTCTGGGCGGATTTGTACTGGCTGTTTTTATTGGTGCCCTGGTCAGCCTCAGCATTATGCTGGGCATTGGTCCTTCAGCCTATACCAACGACCGTGAAACCATCCTTTTTATATCGCATATCCGCTTTGCCCTCATGGTGGTCCTGGCCATTTTTATCTTATTCTATTATGCCTTTGACCCCCAATCCCCCCGCCACTATACCTTCATTCTTGTGCCTTGCGCCTTCTGCCTTATCTTATTCGTCTTCCTGCTGAAATCGCTCACCGGCGTGGTCATCCTGGTGATCGGGGGCATGATCCTGTTATGGCGCTGGTGCAGAAAGCAGCCGGATTTAATCCTCAGGTGGTTTGTCGTCGTCGGGTTGGCTACCCTCCCGGTTTTAGCCGGATTTTACCTGTCCAGCCAGATCGGGCGGTTCTATACCATCCGGGACCATACCGGTACTCCTGATTTAGCCACTGTCAATGGTAATCTTTACTGGCATGACAGCACCGACCTGATGATCGAAAACGGTTATCATGTGGGGTATTACCAATGCCAGCCTGAAATGCGCGGGGCATGGAACCAGATAAGCAAAATGGATTTCGATGGCCCCGACAGGAAAGGCCAGGAGCTGAAATATACTTTGATGAGGTACCTGACTTCACTCGGTTCGCGGAAAGATTCATTTGGGGTTTCGCAATTGAAGCCCGACGATATTAAACTCATCGAGGACGGTCATGCCAATTGTATTTACAAGCAACCGAAAAGGTTCAGCGTCCGCATATACGAAACCATTTGGGAGATTGATCAGTACCGTAAAGGTGCAAATCCAAGCGGGCACTCTGTGATCCAGAGGATTGAGTATCTTAAAACAGGCTGGACCATTTTCAGGGACCATCCATGGTTCGGGGTCGGGACCGGAGATACCAGGCAGGCCTTCGACCGGAAATACGAGGAAACAAAGTCGCGGCTCGCACCGGAATGGAGGTTAAGGGCCCATAACCAGTTCCTTACCTTTCTGGTTGCTCATGGTATTGTCGGATTTATTCTGATCATTTTTGCCATCGTTGTTCCGGCGATAGTCGAGAAAAGAAAGGACATCTTTTTTATCATAATGTTTTTTCTGGTAACAATGCTTTCCATGTTGAATGAGGATACGCTGGAAACCCAGGCGGGGGTTGCTTTTTTTACGATGTTCTATTGCTTGTTTGTGTTTGCGGATGGGACGAAAGAGGGGTTAAGAGAGGTTAAGAGAGGTTAAGAGAGGTTAAGAGAGGTTAAGAGAGGTTAAGAATGTTAAGAGTAAATCATGGAAGAATCGGATAGGAGATTTTTAGTGCGGGCGATCCAATTGGCCCGGGAAAATGTCGTTACCGGGGGTGGACCATTCGGGGCGGTGATAGTTAAGAACGGGACGGTTATTGCAGAGTCGGTCAATCAGGTGATTGCCATACCTGATCCTACCGCCCATGCCGAGATCCAGGCCATCAGGCTGGCTGCCGGATATCTGAATAGTTTTGACCTGACCGGAACCACCCTCTATACTTCCTGTGAACCTTGCCCGATGTGCCTGGGGGCCGTTTACTGGTCCCGGATCAGCCGGGTGGTATATGCCGCCGACCGGCATGATGCCGAAGATGCCGGATTCCGTGATGCTGAATTGTACAGGGAGATTGCCCTTGAACCTCATCAGCGGGGAACCGCTTTTGAACACCTCGATCTGCCGGATAGCGGACAGGAATTTACAGAATGGAAGAATTCTGATATAAAGCTGGATTATTGAACTCCCGTCTTGACCATACTTTTTTTGACCGGGAAGCACTGGTGATGGCCCCGGAAATCCTCGGCAAGACACTGGTCAGGGTTCTGCCCGACGGATCCCGGATCTCTTTGCCAATAACCGAGGTGGAGGTCTACCGTGGAACGGACGATCTCGCCTGCCATGCAAGCAAGGGCTTGACTGAACGTAACCGGGTGATGTTTGGCGAAGGGGGCATAATATATATGTACTTCATTTATGGAATGCACTGGATGTTCAATATCATTGCAGCGGGACCCGGTCAGCCCGAGGCACTATTAATACGGGGTGTGGGTGAGATTTCCGGACCCGGCCGGGTGACAAAAATCCTGGCTATGGACCGGAGCTTTTATGGGGAGGATTTACGCACTTCGAAAAGGATCTGGCTGGAAGATGCGCCCGCAGTCACCTCATTCCAGACAGGTCCCAGGGTTGGGATCAACTATGCAGGCGAACCCTGGGTCAGCGTCCCCTGGCGATACCGGGTGGATGTGTGGTAGAGACAGATAATTATCTGTCTCTACAGAATGTTCAAAAAATCCTCATTTGGTTTTGCCGATCAGGAAATCATCATCAAATAGAAGATAAACGCTGAACGACTGATCGATCCGGCCCGTATCATAATGGTAATAAGGTTCATAGCGACCCGCAAATTTCAGGTAATTGGTAAGCTTGATAGAAAGCTGGTATTTTAGAACCAGCATCTGGCGGTCGGGCTGAACAAAAAATGGATTATCCTGACTCACCGACTGGAATATCGGCATGCCGTGCGCGGAAATAAAGTTGTGTGCTTTCCAGTATCCGATCTCAAAGCTCCCGATTTTCGTATCCAGCAGGAACCTGCTGTAACTGCCGCTTCCGTATGGGATCCGCAAATCAGGTTTTGGATGGATTTCCAGATATTCAACATAATCCTGGGCCAATGCCACCGTCTTGACAAAGTTGTTTTCCAGGCTCCAGTTGAACCGGATTCCCTGAACCATGTTGAGCCGGGTGATCGCCGGCAGATTGGTTGCATCAATCTCTCCCCCCTGATGCCTGAAAATGGCGCTGAAAGGCGCGGTTACCTGGAAAAGTTTTGACTCATACAACATGAATGTGGAATTGGTGCCTGCCGTAAATTTCTCCTGGAAAGGATCCCCCCGTTTCAGAAATTGTTCCCAGTTCAGCCAGACATCTGACCTGAACTGGGGATAATTCCATAACAGTTCGAGTCCGTTTTCATAATTATCAATCAGATAATTCTCAAAATCCTGGACCGGTTCAATCAATCCATGATTAACCGTTCCGTTGATCGTTCCGAAAATCAGGCTGAAATGGTCGGTCGGATCATACTGAAGGCTCAGCGTGGGTACCGCACGTTCAAAGGTATCTTCCCCATGGTATTTCAGCAGGTGGGCTCCTGCATGGATGGTGGTTTTCTTATCCGGATGATATTCAAGGGAGGGTTCAAAAAAGATGCCCAGTAGCGAAGTCCCCGTAACAAAGGGATTTTTATATTCGTTATCCTTAAAATAGGCGGTGCTTTTTATTCTGAAATACAAGCTTTTAGGAATAATGCTATCCTTTCTGGGCGGGGTTTGGAAAAAGGCGTTTTCCGGCCACATGACCTCACCGAATGCATTTGCCTTTTTGACACTGTCGGCCGCAATTTTAATGCTGTCTGCCGTCTGCGCCTTGCCATTTGCGGTGTTTAATCCTGCAAAAGCGATACAAAATATGATCAGCAGTCGGCTCGTCACCAGGATTTGTTATCAGATTTATCAACGAAAAAGAATGCAAAAGTACGAAATTTCAGGATAGTGCTTATAATCCGTACTTTTGCGGCATGAAGATAGGAAGTGTCATATTACCTGAAAAGCCTCTGATTCTGGCACCCATGGAGGATGTTACAGATGCCCCTTTCAGGTTGCTGTGCAAGAGATTCGGCGTTGACCTGATGTTTTCGGAGTTCGTTGCTTCCGAGGCGGTAATCCGCAATATCAGTTCGACGTTGCAGAAAATGGAGATCCATCCATCTGAGCATCCTTACGGGATTCAGTTATACGGAAAGGAAATCTCCTCGATGGTGGAATCGGCTAAAATTGCCGAACAGTATGAGCCCGACCTGATCGATCTGAATTTTGGCTGTCCGGTGAAGAAAATTGCCATGAAAGGGGCGGGAGCCGGTATGCTGCGTGATATTCCGCAATTGGTAAAGATGACCGGAGCCGTGGTGAAGGCGACGAAACTACCGGTGACCGTTAAAACCAGGCTGGGCTGGGACGAGACGAGCAAGATCATTGTTGAACTCGCAGAACAGCTGCAGGATACGGGGATTGCCGCTTTAACGATTCATGGACGGACCCGGGCCCAGATGTATCTGGGTGAGGCCGACTGGACACTGATCGGCGAGGTGAAAAATAACCCGAGGATGCATATTCCTATCATAGGCAACGGGGATATCGACACCCCGCTTAAAGCTAAACAGGCCTTTGACCGTTATGGGGTGGATGCAGTCATGATCGGTCGTGCCGCTATCGGCAGGCCCTGGCTTTTCAGGGATATCAGGCATTTCCTCAACACTGGTGAATTGCTTCCGCCGCAAACGGTTGAAGAACAGGTTAAACTGGTTCGCGAACATGTGGCCATGTCGGCCGAAGGCCGTTCGGAAATCCGCGCGGTCAGAAGCATGCGAAGGTTTTTCTCAGTCTATTTCAAGGGGCTGCCTGATTTTCGCGAGACAAGGGTGAAACTTTTACAGGTGGAGACATTCGCGGCGGTCAGCATGCTGTTGGACCAAATTGTTGAGCGGTGGGGCCGGATGCCGGCCTGGCCGGCCGGGAATGACGGGCCCGAGTAATTCTATGCTTTGGTCACTATAATGACGTTTGGTCATGACTATTGGTTTTTATAATGTTCAATTGTATCATTGAGACAAAAAGCCACGATCGAAAGACTTCTCAAAGAAACGATAGCGAAAAAGCTTGATGGCGGGAAGGCGGTAACATGATGGATAATTGTTGGCAAATTGCTACCTTCGATCTGCCCCCCGTTGAATCAATACGTTCCTTTTGGTCCTGGCCAAAACCTTTAGGAGCTGGTAAATTGAACATAATTCAACCATCAAAGCAGGTGAAAAATTTGTATTCCAGGATACTTGCCATTTTCCTGATCAGCGTTGTTGGTATCACCTTGCAGGCCCAAAACCGGAAATATCCGGTTTCGGGGGTGGTGATCGATTCCTTGACGGGCCAGCCGATGGCTAACGTCAATATCAGTATTACAGGAACCTCCCGTGGCGGGATTACCAACGAGGCTGGTCAATTTTCATTGGAACTGCCAAGAATTCCTTCTGTTCTCTATTTCAGCCATGTGGGCTACTCCATCGGGAGCTGTCAGGTTGAAAAATCCGGGGAGAAAAATATCAGGGTCGCATTGATTCCGGAAACAGAGGAAATCGGTGAAGTGACGATTTTGGCTGAGAAGATTGCCAAAGTGATCCACGGCGATACACTCAATATTCTTGATTACGAGATCGACGGCGACCGGCTGATCCTCTTTGCCAGCCCGTACAAACATATGAACGACCTGCGTATTTACCTCACCACCTTATCGGGGGAACCGCTGGATTACCTCCAGGTGACCCGGACTGGGAAGTGGTTTTATGATCCGGAAACCCGGACTCCGACGATTGAATACCTCCGCCGGGATTTTACCGGTCAGGTGAATTACCTCGACAGGGTCAGCGTCCGTGAGGTACGGCATGCCTTCGATAAATTGTTCTTTGCCTTTGAAACGCAATACCCTGATTTCCTGGGAAGCGTAATGTCGGTGACTTGCGAGATGGAAGGTAACCTGGTTTTCCAGGGGGGTACAACGTCGGCGAACTACACCTGGTATTACGGACGAGGTTCACGGGCAGTGAAGATGATCAAGACGGTCAGGGATAAAAACACCGGGCCTTATGCAAAGGCCGTTGTCGCCCCGTTGTTCAGGAAGGGAAAGGAATTATACGTTTTCGACTTTTACCGGGGACATATCGAAGTCTTCAATTCCGGTCTCAATTCAGTGAGAATGGTCCCGATAGATTTTCAGTTCAAGCAAATCACTGAAGCCATCTTCGGAGGGTATCAGGATGTGGACAGCTATGATTTTACCCGGAGAATCCTGTATGATGAAAAAGCCGGTAGGGCTTACGCTTTTTATCGGCTGCACTCCAACGGCAGGCAATCGTTGAGGGAGGTCAACCTGGAAACTGGAAAAATAGATCGCATGGTCGAAATCCCTGATTTCCCGAATATTTCTCATATCTGTGTATATGACAATGTCGTGTACTTTCTGTATGATACCAAAGTTTATCCTTACTACCGACTGCTTTACCGGATGGTGATTTAACAGAAACCTTGAGAGAACACCATGAAAAAAACATTCCTTCTCCTTTGCCTGTTCCTGACCGTTTCAGTTTCTTTTTCATTTTCACAAACCGGAATAATCACCGGAGTGATCACCGATTCCCTCACCGGTCATCCGGTGGTCAACCTGACTGTTTTCATTCCGTCGACGACCGTCGGTACCACCACAAATCAAAAGGGGGAATATCTTCTTGAAAAGTTAAATCCGGGCGATTATATCCTGATGTTCAGGCACCTCTTGTATCCTTCAACTTCAAGGTTCGTGACAATAGAACCCGGGAAGAAGATCATGCTCGATTTGGTTATTGCCGAAAATTCACGAATGATTAAGGAAGTGGTCGTTGTGGGGAAGCTACCCGACAGGCGGATGGCCACTTTCTTGTTCAACAAGTACTTCTTGGGTGATGAAAACGGGACTTATTGCAAACTGGAGAATCCGGCTGTCCTTTCATTTTATTCCGATGGCAACACATTGAAAGCAACTGCCAAAGAGCCCTTAAAAATAACGAACCGGCATTTAGGGTATAACATTACCTTTTACCTCGACTATTTCCAATGCATCGACAATCGGAACAGTGAATTTAATTATGATGATATTAGTAATTTCGGTTATTCCGGTTATGCGTTGTTTGAAGATCTGACCGCAGCCGTGCCCATTAGGGCCATAGGTTGGAAGTTCAACCGGAACAGCGAATTCAAGGGCAGTCTCCGGCATTTTCTGGCGTGCCTCTATCGCAATGAACTAAACAATAATCATTATTTTATGCGAAGGGCTTATCATGGGTTGAATGAGATCCAACTGGTCGAGAAACAAAGTAACGCAATGACAAAGATCCATATGGCTGAAATGGACAGTCTCTCCAGCTGGAACCATTTGACCGGAAAATCTTATGTCCTCTTTTATGATCCAAATGAGAGATACGAATTCAGCCGGATCGAGTTTTCGGACGGAACTGAACCTGGTCTGAAATTCCTTTCGGCCGATGCGTTGATACTGGTATTCCGGGACTTCAGGAAGTCGGATGATTTAAGTGATGACTTTATCTCAACCCTTAAAATTCCAAAGGAAGGTATCACCTTCGATAAAGACGGAAACTTTTGGGTGCATAACGGAGAACTGAAGTGGATCAATCTCGATAACACAATGCAGATCAAGCGATTGTTACCATTTGATTATATGACCAAAATCAATGAAACAAAAAACTAAATGCATTTTCCGGATTTTATCGTCTAAAGTTTGTTCCAAAGTTGCCTAATCATCGGCCGACACGCTGGCGAAATAGCGTTTTTTCATTACCCGCAAAGGCAGCCAGGCAGCAAAAAAACCGATCACCCCAACCAGAAATCCGACCATTAAAAAGTCGGTCACCAGCATGCGGACCGGATAAACATTAACGACAAAGGATCCGTTGGCGGGAAAGCGAATGATCCCGAACTGCTGCTGGATGAAGCAAAAAGCAGCACCAAGAATAAGGCCGATCACCATTCCGATCCCGGTTACCAGCAACCCTTCCCAAAGAAAGATCTGACGGATCTTTACCTGGCTGGTCCCCAAGCTCTGAAGAGTCTGCATATCAGCCTTCTTTTCCAGCATTAGCAGGGTTAAGGAAGATATTGTATTGAAGGAAGCAATCATCAGGATAAACCCAAGGATCAGAAAGATGGCCCACTTCTCCGACGACATGACGCGGTAAAAATCGGCATGCTGCTGCAGCCGGTCGGATAATTTGAATCCGCTTCCAAAAACTGGAGACAGATTTTGTATGACCTCCCCCGTTTTCTTTGGGTCTGTAACTTTAATCTCAAGAGCGCTGACCTCCCCGGATGAATAATTCAAAAAACTGCGCGCAAAATCCATCGGGACAATGAGATATTTTGAATCATATTCCTGCTGGACAGCAAATACGGCCGAAGGGAACAGGTAGCTGTGATTGATCGACTGCATGGGATTCATCATGATCCTGCCCGAACGTTTTGGAACATAAATATGAATCGGATTGATGAAATTGAGTCCGACGCCCAATTCCCCGGCCAGTTCCTGACCGATGATCCCCATGGGTGTATCTCCGCCTTCCAGATGGATCTCCCCATCGACGAGCAGGGAATCGATACCCGACACCATCGGGAATTCGGGACCCACCCCTTTAATGGTCGCGATCGCCTGACGATCCCGGTATTTCAGCAAGGCATTCTCTTCCAGTACTTCGCAATAATCGGCCACTCCATGAACTGCCTGCACCCGGCTCAGAAACATGGAATCGGCCATGAAAGTTTTACCTTCGACCGCGGTGATTTTAATGTCAGGGTCAAATGAACTGAACAGCGACCGGATGAGGTGATCGAGCCCATTGAACAGCGACAGGACAATGATCAGGGCCATCGTGCCCAACGTGATGCCTGCAACCGAGATCCGGGAAATCCAGTTGATAATGTGCCTGGACCGGCGAGCCTTAAAATATCTGAAAGCGATAAAAAGGGGCAGGTTCATTACTTCAATAATTCACTGATCCTTTCCACATAATCCAGGGAATCGTCGACATAAAAACGCAATTCGGGAATGTGGCGGACCTGCTTCCCAATCTTTTTCCCCAACTCGAACCGGATCATTTTCGTTTGATCTTCAAGTACTTTTACAACTTCACCGGCATTTGCCGAAGGGAAAACGCTGATATAGGATCTTGCCTGGCTCAGATCGGGGCTCATCCTGACCTGGGTAACGGATATCATGTTGCCCGGTCCGGATAAATGTGTATTTCCCCTGAAATATTCAGCCAGCTCTTTCTGGATCAGCCGGGCTATTTTCAATTGACGTGTTGTTTCCATCTGATGGTCCTCCTCACTGGTTAATCGATATCAAAGGTAATCAAACCAGACTAAAGGAGGAATTTCTATCTTTGCGACCGATAAAACAGATCAAAATCAGCATGCAAGAAACGGTATTAAGCGGAATCCGGTCGACCGGAAACCTTCATCTGGGTAATTATTTTGGTGCCATCCGCAATTTTGTCCGGATGCAGCATGAGTATAAATGCTATTTTTTTGTCGCCGACTGGCATTCACTTACCACACATCCACATCCGAGGGATCTGCATGCCAATGTTAAAACCGTTTTATCCGAATACCTGGGATGCGGGATTGATCCAGAAGTTGCCACGCTTTATATCCAGAGTGATATTCCGGAAATCGCCGAGCTTTATCTGTTGATGAACATGAATGCCTATATCGGCGAGCTGGAAAGGACCACCACTTTTAAGGAAAAAATCCGGAAACAACCTGATAATGTCAACGCGGGATTACTGACTTACCCTGTCCTGATGGCCTCGGATATCATCATCCATAAAGCGAATAAAGTGCCGGTTGGCAAGGATCAGGAGCAGAATATCGAGATGGCCCGGCGTTTTGCCCGGCGTTTCAACACCATTTATGAAACGGAATATTTCCCGGAACCTGAAGGATTCAGCTTCACCAGGAACCTCGTCAAAATTCCGGGACTCGACGGATCAGGGAAAATGGGAAAATCAGAAGGCAATGCCATTAACCTGGCTGATGATGCAAAAACCATTCAGAAGAAAGTGATGAGTGCGGTGACCGATTCAGGTCCGACCGCGATGAACCAGACGCCTCCCGAAGCCATTGAAAACCTTTTCCAATTGATGGAGGTCGCCAGCGCACCTGAAACGGTGATTCATTTCCGTGACCAATATGCTAAATGCGCCATCCGTTACGGCGATCTGAAAAAGCAGCTGGCCGCTGATATCATCCAGCTCACGGCTCCGATCCGTGAGCGGATCCTGGAGATTCAGGCCGATGATGCCTATCTGGCCAAAGTGGTGAAGATGGGAGCCGAGAAGGCAAGGATCAGCGCGGCCGCCACGCTTAAAGATGTACGTGAAATCATTGGATTTCGGATTTTTTAGGGCAGAGGGCAGAAGGCAGAAGGCAAAAAATAGTCTTAAGACTTAAGAATCAAGAAAGAAGTGGCCTGCCGAGCATCAACGGTTGAGACCCTGTCTTTTTCTTAAATCTTAAGGTTTAAGATCTTAGAACTAATTTTTGCCTTCTGCCTTCTGCCTTTTGCCCTATTTTTTCGGATAATCCAGGTTGTAATGCAGCCCCCGGCTCTCTTTCCGCTGGCGCGCGTGCTTGACGATCAGGTAGGCGACTTTGATGGCATTTCGCAGTTCGCAGAGTTTGACTGATACGGTCGACTGGCCATAAAGCTCCTCGGTTTCACGATACAGGATATAGATGCGGTCGAGCGCCCTTTTCAAACGGGCATTGGTGCGTACAATACCGACATAATTGGTCATGATCTGCTGGAGCTCACGGGTACCCTGGGTGATGAGCACCATCTCATCGGGGTTGCGCGTTCCTTCATCATTCCAGCGCGGAATATCTCTCTGGAGTTTGATGGAGGCTAATTTCCGTCCGGAGTCGATAGCAGCACGGTTTGAGAACACCACCGCTTCAAGCAAAGAATTGGATGCCAACCTGTTGGCACCATGTAATCCTGTACAGGCCACCTCACCGGCTGCATAGAGGTTGCGTACCGTAGTCTGCCCGTTTTCATCGGTACGGATGCCGCCGCAGAAATAATGTGCGGCAGGAACCACCGGGACCGGCACCTTGTTCATGTCGTATCCGATGGAGAGGCATTTCTGGTAAATATTGGGGAAATGTGCTTTCAGGCTTTCCGGTTCGATATGCGTGCAATCGAGGTATACAAAATCCTCCCCGCGGTTTTTCAATTCCGTATCGATCGCCCGGGCAACAATATCCCTGGAGGCCAGGGAACCGCGCGGGTCATACTTTTTCATGAACTCTTCGCCATCCTGGGTTTTCAGGATCCCTCCAAAACCCCGGACTGCCTCAGAAATCAGGAATGACGGCCGTTCGCCGGGATTGTAAAGGCTGGTGGGGTGAAACTGGAAAAATTCCACATGGTCGACATAGGCCTTTGCCCGGTAGGCCATGGCAATACCGTCACCTGTTGCGATCGGGGGATTGGTGGTGGTCTGATAAATATAACCGCTGCCGCCGGTCGCCAAAAGGGTGATTTTGGACAGAATGGTATCTATCCGGTTTTTCTCGATATCGAATGTATAGGCACCATAACACTCAATCTCCGGGTTTCCGCGAAATACCGGTGTTCCCAGGTGATGCTGCGTGATCAGGTCAAGGGCGAATGACTTTTCCATGATCGTGATATTCGGATGGGTCCTGACCCGGCTTGAAAGGGCACGCATGATCTCCGCCCCGGTACTGTCCTTATAATGCAGGATCCGGCGCTCTGAATGACCACCCTCGCGGTTGAGATTGAACTTCCCGTCAGTATCCTTATCAAAATTGGCTCCCCAGCTGATCAATGATTTGATTTGCTCAGGCGCTTCATTAACTACCATCCTTACAATCTTCTCATCGCACAGTCCGTCACCCGCAATGAGTGTGTCCTGAACATGTTTTTCCAGGTTATCCGGTGCATACATCACCGAGGCAATCCCGCCCTGGGCATACCAGGTATTGGTCTCCTCGAGGTCCGTTTTGCTGATCAGGATAACCTTGCCAAACTCGGCAACCTTCAACGCGAAGGACATCCCTGCGAGTCCGCTGCCTACTACCAAAAAATCAGTTTTGTGTTCCATCGGTGCAAAAATCGGATAAATTAAGGAATTACCCTATTTTTGAAGCCTGATATACCGATAGTTTCCAATATGAATCAAGAAGAAGTATTTAAAAAACTGGTTTCCCACTGCAAAGAGTACGGTTTTGTTTTTCAGTCGTCGGAGATATACGACGGTTTGAGTGCTGTGTATGATTATGGCCAGTATGGCGTAGAACTTAAGAATAATATCAAGAAATACTGGTGGGAATCGATGGTCCTTCTGCATGAAAATGTGGTCGGAATTGATTCGGCAATTTTTATGCATCCCACCATCTGGAAGGCGTCCGGTCATGTGGATGCTTTCAATGATCCGCTTATCGACAACAAAGATTCCAAAAAGCGTTACCGTGCCGACGTCCTGATTGAGGATGAACTGGCCAAGATGGAAGGGAAGATCGAGAAGGAACTCGAAAAGGCACATAAGCGGTTTGGTGAATCGTTCGATGAAACGATGTTCCGTCAGACCAATCCAAGGGTGAACGAAATCCAGGCAAAAATTGATGCCCTGCATACCCGGTTTGCCAAAGCCCTGAATGATGCCGATCTAACCGAGCTGCGGCAGATCATCATCGACAGTGAAATCGTTTGCCCGGTATCCGGCACCCGTAACTGGACAGAAGTCCGCCAGTTCAACCTGATGTTTTCCACTGAGATCGGCTCAACGGCCGATGGGGCCTTAAAGATATATCTCCGTCCGGAAACGGCACAGGGGATTTTCGTGAACTACCTGAATGTTCAGAAAACCGGCCGGATGAAAATTCCGTTCGGGATAGCCCAGATCGGAAAAGCTTTCCGTAATGAGATCGTAGCCAGGCAGTTCATCTTCCGGATGCGCGAATTCGAACAGATGGAAATGCAGTTCTTTGTCAAACCGGGCGAAGAGCTGACCTGGTTTGAGTACTGGAAAGCCATTCGTATCAAGTGGCACCGTGCACTGGGGTACAATCCAGAGCATTACCGCTTCCATGATCATGATAAGCTGGCTCACTATGCCAATGCAGCTACCGATATCGAATATAAATTCCCTTTCGGCTTCAAGGAAGTCGAGGGTATTCACTCCCGCACCAACTTCGATCTGAGCCGTCACGAGGAGTTTTCGGGACGGAAGATCCGTTATTTTGATCCGGAAACCAATGAGTCATATATCCCCTTTGTGGTTGAAACTTCCATAGGTGTTGACCGGATGTTCCTGCAGGTGATTTCAGCTGCGTATTGTGAGGAGGAGGCTCCTACTGCCGAAGGCGGCACAGATTTGCGGACAGTTCTGAAACTCCCGCCGGCACTGGCTCCGGTGAAGCTCGCCGTTTTCCCGCTGGTGAAAAAAGATGGACTGCCGGAGATCGCACGCCAGATTATCGATGACCTGAAGTTTGATTTTTACTGCCAGTATGATGAAAAGGACTCCATCGGCAAACGTTACCGCCGGCACGATGCTATCGGAACGCCATTCTGCGTGACCGTTGACCATCAGACCGTTACCGACAATACGGTAACCATACGCGACAGGGATACGATGGAACAGGTGCGAGTTTCCATCGGTACCTTGCGTGAGATGGTAGGTACAAAAGTGAATATGAAACTATTGCTGAAATAAAGAAGGAAGAATGTTGAGATTCGAATTCAGAATGCCGAATTCCGATTAGTAGATTCAAGTATCCATGAAGTTGAAATTTTCAACTTCATTTTGCCCTGAATCTACTAATCGGAATTCGGCATTCTGAATTCGAATCTCAACTCTTATACTTCTACTTCTCTAAACTGACAACCGACAATAAAACATCAATCGCATGAAAACTCTCCTCCGTTCCCTCCTGCCCGAGCTCCTGATGATCGCCATCATGGCCTTCCTTGCCCTGGCCTTCATGAGTCCGGTTTTTGAAGGCAAGATCCTGTATCAGAACGATATCGTACAGGCTAAGAATATGGCCAATGAGGTGGAGAAGTATCAGAAGCAGACCGGTGAGTACTCGGCCTGGACCAACTCCGCTTTCTCAGGAATGCCGGCCTATCAGATTAAATCGGCTCCGTCGGGGAACATATTTTTATGGTTGTTCCGGGCGCTGAAGATTTACCTTCCGGGTTATACCGTGGCTATCCTGTTTATCTGCATGCTTGGATTTTATTTTTTGCTGCGGACGCTGAAGCTCAATCAATGGCTGGCCCTGGCCGGTGCAATAGCATTCGGTTTCGGTTCGCACAACCTGCAGTTGATCGGTGCCGGCCATGTGAGCAAGATTTACGCCATAGCCTATATGGCACCGGTGATTGCCGGGGTTTTTCTGGTTTTCAGGCGAAAATATCTGATCGGGGGATTGGTTACGGCTGTAGGCTTTGGCATTCAACTGGTTACCAATCATCCGCAAGTTTCCTATTATCTGGGGATCATCATACTGGTTTATATGCTGGTTGAACTTGTTTTTGCCATTCGGGAAAAACAGTTCGATCATCTCGTAAAATCAGGGATTACCCTTTTTATTGCGTTAGTACTGGCCATCCTGCCCAATATGACGGCATTGATGACCACCCAGGAATACAGCAAGGAATCAACCCGGGGGCTTTCGGAACTAAATAAGCCGGGAGAAACGAAAACCAAGGGGCTGGATGTAAAATATATTACGGATTGGAGTTACGGGGTGGGTGAAACCATTAACCTGTTTATTCCAAACTTCAGCGGCGGGGGATCGAGCCATGATCTCGGAACCAACTCGGCTACTTATAAGGCGATGATTGCTAATCAGGTACCTGAAGCGCAAGCCAAACAGTATACCAGGGGGATGGCCTATTGGGGCAGTCAGAGCCTCGGCACCGCAGGTCCTCATTATATCGGGGCCATCTCCGTATTTCTGGCCATCCTGGGTCTGTTCATCGTTAAAGGGAAGAAGAAATGGTGGCTGGCTTCGATCATTGTTTTGTCGGTGATCCTGGCCTGGGGCCGGAATTTCATGGGACTGACTGAATTTTTCGTGAATAATGTCCCGCTTTATTCGAAATTCCGCGATGTCACCAATACACTCATCATTGCTCAGTTCGCCATTCCCTTGCTGGCTTTTCTTGCTGTTCGCGAGTGGTTTGCCGATACGGAAACCGATCTGAAAATCAAATTAAAAAAACTCTATACTGCCGTTGGGGTGGCCGGGGGAATAGCCCTGCTGGTGGCATTTATTCCTTCGGTTTTCGGTTCTTTTATGAGCGATACTGACGGTACCCTGCCCGAATGGTTAAAGGAAGCGCTCCGCCAGGACAGGATAGGCATGGCGCGTGCCGATGCTTTCAGGACCCTGATCTTTTTGCTGGCCGCTGCCGGAATCCTGTGGTACTCCCTCAAATCAAAAATGAAGAAGGAGTATCTGTTTATCGGTCTGGGCTTATTGATTCTCGTGGATATGTGGTCAGTCGGGAAAAGATATCTGAACGGAGATAATTTTATCAGCAGCCGACAGGTTGAACAGGCATTCAAACCGACCCCGGCCGATGATGCCATCCTGAAGGACAAAGATCAGGGATACCGGGTTCTGGATATGACCGGCAGCCCCTTCCAGAGCGCCCGTGCTTCGAGGTTCCATAAATCGATCGGAGGATACCATGGTGCAAAATTGGGCCGTTATCAGGATTTGATCGATAAATATCTGGCACCTAATACGATGTCTCTTAATGCGGTCAAAGAAGATAAGCCTACTTACGAAAAGTTCGATGCCGCCCTCGCCGGAATGAATGTGTTGAATATGCTGAATACCAGGTACATCATTTTCCGGCCGGCCCCCATTCAGAATATCCATTCCTTTGGTGATGTATGGTTTGTTGACCGGGTGAAGTGGGTACAGAATGCCAACGAAGAGCTGGACGCCCTGGGAACGACACAACTGAATAATGAGGCGGTGGTCGACAAGCGGTTCGAGAAGCAACTCAGTACGCTGCCTGCAACACTCTCGCCCAATGCCGAACCGGATGCCATATCTATGGTCGAATACAAGCCTGATTACCTCAAATACAATACACAATCAACCGATAATCGTCTGGCGGTATTCTCGCAGATTTACTATCCTTATGGCTGGCAAGCCTTTGTCGACGGAAAAGAAACGGAGTATATCCGGGCCGACTATGCCATGCGCGCGATGGTGGTACCTTCCGGAAAGCACACAGTTGAATTCCGGTTTGAGCCGAAAACACTCAAGACCGGGAAGCTGATCAGCCTGATCGGCAGTTTCCTGGTGTTGCTGCTGATGATCGGAACGGCCGTAGTTGAAATTAAGGGGAAAAGGGAGATGGAAGAAAGTTGAGATTCCAATTCAGAATTCCGAATGCCGAGTAGGAGATTCAAGTATTGATGAAGTAGGAGTTTTTATCTCTTGGTGACCTGAATCTGGTTAATGCTAAACAATTATTTACGAATGAATGAGCTCAATTTAGCCAGGGGAATTTCTGTTAGCCTGTGTTTGGTTCTGATCTCCTGTTCCACCAGTATCAAAACGGAATTGCCGGTTATCGATGTAATCGGAGCCCTTAAAAATGAAAAACCGCTTAATTTAAGCGAGATTGTTGATCACATCGAATATGTCCAACTGGAAACAAAGCCGGAGTGCCTCATCGGTTTCGGAGAAGCGGTCATTGCCGGCAGCAATATCTATGTAAGGAATTCCAGGCCTGCAAGCCTGCTGGTTTTTGATAAGCGGGGTAAGTTCTTAAGGCAGATCAGCCGCCAGGGTAAAGGTCCGGGTGAATATATAAACTTTGCCTATTTCGATGTCAGTCCGGATAACCATTACCTGGCCATCGGAGGTTTCGGCGGTGGAATAAAACTATATGGTACCGATGGTGTGTTCAAGGCAGAAGCGGAACTTAACGCGCAATTTTTATCAGGTTTTCGGTTCCTGAATTCAGGCAAACTGATTACTTACGATGCACGGATGAACGAAGATCGTAAAGGATATCCGGTTATGATGGCAAGGGAAATGGACAATCTTAAGGCGGATACCCTGTTGCAAATGGATATGGAGCCTTTGGAAACAGATAGGCCATTCTCCCTTGTTTATACGGCATTTTATCCATACAACAAGCAAATTAATTTCATGAATGCCGCAAATGACACACTATATCAATTGAATACCGATTTGGAGATTTCGTCGCGGATGGTTTTTTACTGCGGAGATCAAGCGGTAACCGAAAAAAACCTGTTTATCTCTTCCGGAAAATCCACGGTACCGGTTTATCCGAAGTGTGAAACCCGGGATTATCTGTTTATCTATGCCGGCAGGGGTGACAATTATGGAATTTTGGCGCATCAAAAAAAGACGGGTGAAACATTCCGCATGCCAGTGAAGCCAAGCCTGCTTGATGAAAAAATCCAAACTTACGGTCCGGAAAACGATCTGGAAGGCATCGATTTTTCATTTAACGGATTAAGGATAAGCGATAAAACCTGGACATCAGTACTCCAGATATCGGACTGTAAAGCTTTTTTTGAATCTTTGGAACCGGATCAGCTCAATTTAATAACACACAAATATTTCGATGAGCTTCGCAGGCTGACTGAGGCCAGCGATATGAACGACAATCCGATTGTGAGGATATTGTATTTGAAGTAGAAAAGTTGAGATTCCAATTCAGAATGCCGAATACCGAGTTTACAGATTCAGGTCAACATGAAGTAAAAAACTCATACTTCATCAATACTTGAATCTCCTATTCGGCATTCGGCATTCTGAATTGGAATCTCAACTTTCTTTCTTCACCCTCATTCCTTGATACATCTCACATAACAGGCTTCCGGCGTTAAATACCCAATGATATATCCGAAGATCGGATGAACAATCCAAACGGTACGATTATAGCTTCGTGCGAAATCCCATGAGTCCCGCGAGAAATTTATGCCGGTAAAATAGCGGGTGGTATCTTCTCCGGTGAATCCGGTAGTCCAGTAACGGACTCCGGTCCGATCGTCGAGGAATTCACCTTTCATCGGATTTTTCGGATCGCCATACTTATAATAACCCGTCATGTTAATTCCCAGATTTTGCACTGATGACGGGCCGAAGTAATACAGAATGTCGAAAGGGATTGAATAGTCTGTGAACAGGGCTGACCACTGATCGGGCGACGGGATGTGCCATCCGGCCGGACAAATATCCCTGAAAACGGTGCGTTCGGGATAATAGTGGGCTTCAACCCAGGTATACAGGGCACCATAATGTGCATAGTTGCCAGTATTGTTGAAATAGACATACTCGGGCTCCCCGTTATTGGTCATCAAATCGTTGAATTGGACCTGTTTGCCGAAATGCAAGTTATCGGCCATCCACCAGTTTTCCCCGATCCTTACAATCTGGTAACGCTTCCCGTCGCGCAGGTCGGTAAGCGTATCTGTCTGACGGTTTGATTTCAGGATGAACACCGAATCTATGGCAGTGGCAGTTTCCCCATCTTCATCCGCCACTTCGAGGATGTACTTCCGATAACCGCTCCCGCCAAACCTTGCGGTTGACGCGGATTGTTTTGAATACTCCGTATCCCAGATTCCATCGGCGTTGGTATCCCACCGATAACGCATGACGAAATAGGAGCTTTCTTTATCCGAGGAGTTTTTCCCGTCGAGAAGAAAAACAGTGGTGGTATCGCCTATTCCGGGCAAGGAATAAACCAGCGCAACCGGTGGGGTATTCTCCGGAGCACAGGAGACAAAAAGAATGATCAGGGCGGAACAGTAGAGAAACTTCATTTTCATCCTAATAATATCTGAAGTTCAGTTTTTTGGTATGCTGGCCCATCATGATTGAATCCTTGCTTCTCTGGTCGATTTGCAGCTCGAAAGCCGTAACTGTTTGTGAAGTAAAGAGTCCGATGCCATTAACGATATTGGTGATTGGAAATCCCACTTGATCGGGGGATTGAACCTGGCTCATCAGGCGATAGTCAAACAGGTCGGATTGAATTCCGGCTATGACTGCCTCAAATCCGGTGATATGCCGGTAGGTGACCAATCGGTCTTCCTTCACGTGGGCAGCAATCCTTTTCATCAGATCCTGTCCAAAAACAGGGTCGGAACCCCCTGTTCCCGGTTCAAGGGTGTGATATTCCCGCCAGAAGGCACAATGGCGGATGCTCGTATCGGGATAAACATCAGTATAATAAAGCCTGAAATACAATTCAGAATAAGGTGCGGCAGTGGTCCAGCTAAACTCCAGCGGATCATAGAACAGGTTTAACTTGACAGAGAGTCGTGGAGACCGCAGGTGGGCATCCGGGAAGGCCTTTGTTTTGGCAAAAACCAGCGGTAATCCGGAAATTTCGACAGACAGGTGGTACTCCTGGTTGAGGATTGATCCCTTAAACAGGGGTTCAGTTTCCGGTGACCGGACCAGGATATAATTCCAATTTGGATCTTCATTAAATACCCCGGGAATCCTTGGATTCATGTTGGTTTTGATCAATTCGGCCTTGCCGGCGAGCAAATCACCGTTCCATTTTTCCAACCATACTCTCGCAACCGGGAAATACACCGAATCTCCGGTTCGGGCATAATCCAAAGCCGATCCTTGTCCGGTAAAGGTTTTGGTAACGCGTACACTCAGGGTATCACGGTGCAACTCCAGGACGCTATAAATGACCGGAATTGTTTTATAATCAGGCGATACTGGCTGGAGTTCGTTGTCACATGACCCGACAATCAGGCCCGCAAAGCTGATGATGAGCAGGAACCTGAATAAGGAAACGGACCTCATAGGGTTGTCAGAATCAGGATAATACTGTGGGGGATTTTCAAAGGTAATGATTAATAAGTATAAAAACTGAAATTCGAATTCAGAATGCCGGATGCCGAATTTGCAGAATCAGGTCACCATGAAGTAAAAACTTCACCTTCTTCCATACTTGAATCTCCTATTCGGAACTCAGCATTCTGAATTGGAATCTCAACTTTCTTCCTTCATTCCAATCTAATCTCCTTCTCCAGCACCCCGCCCCTTGTCGATAATACTTTAACCTTCCCCTTCACCGCGTCCTTGGTATAACTTCGGATGGTAAAGGTGGCTGAGGCTTCCTGATTTTGCCATAGATGGTTGGTATAACGGATTTTATCTGAAGTTTTTGGATCCACGATTTTAATTTTTGGCTGGTCGCCTTCGAGGAGTTTTTTATCGAAATCCAGTACGGCCTGATCCTGCTGGACAATTTTTACCCGCTGGGCGATATCCAGGGCGGTGGGAATGCGTGCCGTATTAGTCCAGCTCACTGTAACCACATAGTCTGTTGAATCTTCCTGACTTACCCCCTTATTGCTTTCCTTTCTGCCCTCTTGCCTTCCTGCCTTCCTGCCTTCTCTTCTGCCCTCCTGCCCTCCAGCCTTCTTGCCCTGATCTGCCCATACTCTTTTTACAGCAATGCTTTTCCACTCCAGGCTGGGCAGATCCAAGGCCATGGCCAGATTGAACATCGCCTGCTTACGGATCCAGGGCTCAAGATGTTCTGGAGGCGGGTTCTGGGCGAAAAACTTAGGGTGATAGCCGCCGATCTCCACCGGACCGAGGAAGGGATGCATGATGGTGGTCCACTCTTTAAATCCGCGACCGCCATTTTCCTGATCGTCCCAGATCAGAATATCGAGTTCATCCTTTTTACCGTCTTGATTGAGGTCAGCATACAGTCCGCCGTTCCATATTTCATCGCCGTACCAGATGGCCCCGAAGTAGCTGTAACCGAAATCCGGGCCATGACCGAACAGGGGTTCGGGCCTGGTGCTGTCGCCGGAATAGCTGCTCACGGGTTCTTTGGTATTGTATTCGTCATAAACATCTCCGGCCCAGGGATATCCCGTGATCTTCATACCTACGGTATCATAATGCTCAAGGAGTTTCCGGTCGGCCTCATACATGCCTTTTGCCGAGAATTCCGTCGATGGTCCGCGGAGGTGCATCGGAACGCGTGTATCCATCGAGTTGACTACCGAGACATTGGGATGGGTGATCAGAAAGCTGAAAACAGCCCGTGTTTCAGGTTCGCTGAGCGGGAATTCGCCGGCACCGCCCTGTGTCCAGCCCCGGCCTGTTGCATCGAGACCATCTTCGGGACGCCAGTTTTCGGGGTAATTGCGGTGGAGGTCGAGCCCGCCGATGCCATCTTCATTGATCTTGCCGTCACCGTCATTGTCCCAGCCCTCGGAGGCGCTGGCCCATAGCCCTTTGCCTTTTGCAACCCGTTTCATCAACCGGCCGCTCGGGTCGCGCGGGTCAGGGATCAGGGTCCCTTTTTCGAGATCGACATACCGCATAGAATAGATCACTCCATCGCCATCGAGATCTTCACCGGAATCTTCATCCAGGAGGCCATCACCGTCGTTATCATTAGGCCGGACGGTACTCCGGTTACTTTGTGCCGTATTAAGATAGAGGTTGGAACCATCCGGATTATTCTCTGGCCGGATATAGATTGCTTTGGTATCCAATAATTTGGTGATTGCCGGATTGTTACCGTATTGGGTCAGGAGATGATCCAGCAACCAGAGTGCGGATTCTGTGGCAGTGACTTCGCCCGAATGACGGCCGCCCTCAAAAAAAGCTGCCGGCTTGTCGGTGTCTTTCCCGGTTTTTTTATTCGTCAGCGTCACCTGAAGGATCGGGCGGCCTTCAAAACTCAATCCAACTTCATACAGATCAACCAGATCCGGATACTTTTCGGCCCACCTCTTCATCCAGGTATATACCACATCAACCGTATGATACCGGTCCCAGGTCAGGATCTCACCGGCTTTGTACTCTGCCTGCTTAAGTTGAACCTGCGGGAACACGCTGGTTCCGTGGCGGTAACCCTTAACGGTATAGTGGGTGGTGTCCTTGTCCGACTCAGGCCATTGCACGGTGGCCAGGGGACGGACCTGGGCAGAGGCGAAACAGGGCAAGAAGGCAAGAAGGCAGAAAGGCAAAAAGTAAAGTTTCAAGGTTTTAAAAAAAACGAAGAAAGTATACAATCGGTAGTATTTCTGTTTCATATGACTTATTATTTGTTTCTGACTTTTTAAAATTACAGTTGACAACTTTATAGAGTTGACAACATTTTTCCATGTGGGAAAATACTAATTAAACCATTATGCATCAGCTGTTATACAATAGCAAAGGGTAAAATTATAAATAGGTTAAATCTACCTCCTTTAATGTAATCACCTGAAAATTAGTGTATTAGAATATTTAGTTGTCAATTGTAATTATATGAGTTGTCAACTTATTCTCTTAACCACATATGATTTAAGCAGTTATGGAAATAAATTTGGCTTACTAAAAATAATAGAGCTGAATGATAAGCAGATAGGTTTCGCAAATTAAGTTGTCAATTCTATAGAGTTGACAACTGTACTTTATCATATTGTCAGAACCGCTTGTTCTTCAGGTAGTACCACCCAAATCTCACGGCGATCGGCACGTGCCTGACAACCGTCGGTATCAGCCCGTAATGGCTCACCATCGAATGAAACCGCTCACGTAAACTGATGCCGATATTCTTTTTTGAATGTCCGCCATCCAGAAATGCACAAAGCACCCTATGCGTGTTCACAATGCCCTTCATCCCTGATACTTTTTCCTTATTCCCTACTTGAGCCTTGAGCCTTGGGCCTTGAGCCTTCTTAAGGGCTTTGATAACCCAGTCGAAATCCGCCGAATGTCCATACCGGGGATCATACGGGGTTGCAATCGTACGGTTCACGATGATCGCCTGGTGACAAACCAGCATCCCTTTTTTGAAGCTTTGCCAGGTGAGAACTTCCGGCGGTCTTAGTCTTCGCAGCCCGATTTCATGGTACGATGAATCAACGATCATCGTATCGCCGTAATAAATCAATCCATATCCATCATTTCCTGAACTCTCGTCGCCAGTCATGACTTTCTCCAACGTATCCGCGGTATAAATCAGGTCGCCGGCATTCATGAACCACACAAAATCACCCGTGGCGGCCGCCAAGCCTTTGTTCATGGCATCGTAAATGCCCCGGTCGGGCTCGCTGATCCAGTAACTGATCTGTGTTTCATACAACCTGATGATCTCATTGGTTCCATCGGTCGAGCCCCCGTCGACAACAATATATTCGATGTTGGGATAGGTTTGGGCAATGACATTGCAGAGGGTTTTTTCAATCAGGCTCAGGCTGTTGTAAACCACGGTGATCACTGAAACCACCGGTAATCCTGGCACTTTCAGGGGTGATTGGCCATTCAGCCGGGTCCCGCCAAACAAGGTCTCTTCCATGATGATCGGATTGGATCGGAAATTAGTTAATTTCGCACAAAAGCCCGATATGTTTTACGGTTTACTCAAGATACAGCGATTTTTTGAATCCCTATACCAATCCCTGATCAGTTTGCTCAGGGTGTTTTTCCGTTTCCGCTTCACCTCCGACCTCAAAAAAATAGTACCATCGGGTGAAGAACTGGTTGTTTTGGGAAACGGCCCTTCGCTCCGGTCAGATCTTAATGATCATCCCGCTTTTTTCCGCGACAAACCGTTCATGTGCGTCAACCAGTTCGTGTTAAGTGATGATTATGAGCACATAAAGCCTCAGTTTTATATCCTTCTGGATATTGGTTATTACCGGGAGAATACCATACCGCGGGTGGCCGAGGTGAGGGAAAAGGTAAAGGAGGCACTGATCCGCAAAACCACCTGGCCGATTACCCTGTTATGTCCCGCAGAGGGGCGGAACAGCCGCTTTCACCGCGACCTGGCCTCTTCGGGTATTCCGGTGAGGTTTGCTTTTTTCAACCGGACGGTGATCGATGGGATCAAGCCGGTGAGGCATTGGCTGTACCGCAGGCAAATGGGTATGCCCCCGCCGCAGAATGTTCTGATCGGGGCACTCATGACCGGGCTGGCCTGCGGATTTAAAAGGATCATTTTCCTGGGGGCGGATCACTCCTGGCATCTCGGACTTGAGATCGGTGCAGATGGGAAACTGGTATCTGCCGAGCATCATTTTTATGATAAAGAACCCTGGAAAGTAGCGGTTCACCATCCTGAAACCCTGCAGCGCGCCACCATTCATGATTATTTCTTCAATCTGTTCCGTACTTTCAGGAGTTACCACCTCATTCAGGAATTTGCCAAATCCATTGGGGTGCGCATCATCAATGCCAGTTCGGTGACTTTCATCGATGCCTTTGAGAGGAAAAACCTTGCGTATTATCCCTGGGATCAGCGCTGACCCAGGTAAATGGCTGCCAGGTCGAAATCCACCTGATCATCAATATCAATGGAATCCTTGCGGTTCATAACATACGCAAAAGCCTTGCTCTTGAGGAAGAGGGTTTTTTCTTCCATCATCCTGTTTATCCGGCAAAAATAGAGGGCGCCGTTAAGCCGGTAATAGGCCGGCAATTGCTGAGACGGGGTTGTTTGAATCTTTTCCGGGATAAAACCATCGAGTGATAAACTCTCCGGCAAGGTATTGCTCCAGAGTGGTGAATGCTCTGTTTTACAAACAGATATCACAGCATCGGCATGTTTTGTTTCCAGCAGTCTAACCGCCTCACGGATATTTTCCCCGGTGCGTAAAGGCGAGGTCGGCTGGAGACACGCCAGATGGGTCAATTGGGTTTCCTGGCCCGAAAGTAGCTCTTTTACGGCATGTATCAGAACCTCGATGGATGGGGTATTATCCAGGGCCAGCTCATCGGGCCTCATGAAGGGGACTTCCGCGCCAAATTGTGCGGCAACCACGGCAATTTCCCAGCTGTCTGTACTCACCACCACCCTGCTGAACACTCCCGATTCAATGGCAGCTTCAATGGTCCAGCCGATGAGCGGCTTGCCGGCGATCAGCATCAGGTTTTTCCCCGGAAGGCGCTTGCTGCCCCCTCGTGCGGGAATTATGGCAATATAAGGGCTCTGCTTATTCATTGAAAAGTCGATAATAGTCAAGATTCGCCCGTTCATAATCTTCCGGTTTCCCGATATCCATCCAAAACTCGCGGATCGGGAACGAGAGGGTAATCATTCCCTTGTCGACGGCCATCTCAAACAGGCCGGTCATATCCATGGGAAGACCCTTGGGTATCAGGTTCAGGGTTTCGGGTGTAAGGACGTAAATTCCCGCATTGACGTAGAACTGCTGGATGGGTTTCTCCTCAATAGAAACGATATTATTCTTGTTCAGCCGGACTACCCCATAGGGTACTTCCATCCCGTATTCACGGATGCACATGGTGGCATCGGCGCCATTCCTGATGTGAAACTCCAGCAGGTTTTCGAAATTCACCAGGGTCAGGATATCAGCGTTCATCACAAAAAATGATTCATTCGGCGCCCTTTGGAGCAATCCCAGCGCCCCGGCGGTCCCCATCCGCTGTTTCTCTTCGAGATAGGTGATATCGACTCCCATTGTTGCACCGTCCCCAAAATAATTCCGGACCATATCCCCTTTATAATTCAGGGCCACAATAAATTTCGAGAAGCCCTGCTTCTGAAATTGGCGGATGACGGTTTCAAGAATGGGTCGTCCCCCGACAGGCAGCATGGGTTTTGGGGTATGATTGGTCAGGGGCCGGAGCCGCGATCCTAACCCTCCGGCCATCAGCACTATGGTATTCGGATGTTTTTCCTGCTTGATCAGATGGTCGATTTCAGCCAGGCGTATGACCCTGCCGTCATCATCCACCACAGGGATCTGATAAATGCGCCGGGCCACCGCGAGCTCGATGATTTTTTCTTTTGGATCCGAAAGTTTTACCGAGATGGGATGATGATTATAAATATCCCGGATCGGATCATCCATCTCCATTCCCTTCAGCAGCCCGCGCCGGATATCACCGTCAGTCAGCGTTCCAATCAGCCTGCCCGCTTCATCCACCACAAGGGCAATCTTCATGGCTCCGGTGTCGATAATCCGGAAAGCTTCACGGATCGTCACGGAAGGGGTAATTTTTATCTCTGAAATTTGGTACATACACGAAATAATAGGTTCGCTTCGCTCACTAATTATGCTCCCTTCGGTCGCTAATTGGTTCGCTTCGCTCACTAAATAGAGCATTCGTACGATAATTAGGGAGGCGATAGCCGACCCAATTAGCGACCGAAGGGAGCATAATTAGCCCGCAGGGCATAGTTAGCGCGCAGCGCATAGTTAGTGAGGCGATAGCCGAACTATTGATCATAGAATCTCTTAATTATCAAACTGTTAAAATCAACCTGTTTTAATACCGATATTATTTTTTCTGCTGCACCGCCGGTTCCGTATGGATTGACAACCGCTTTGAGCTTTTCTTGAAAAGCCGGAGAGTAGAGTGTCGCAAATGCTGCAGTGATCTCCTCTTCGTTTGTACCGCAGTCAATGACCGAATCGGCGCGGAGACGTCCGTCCTGACGCTTGCCGATATTGATGGTGCCGATACCGAAGCTCGGTGCTTCAATGATCCCGCTGGATGAATTTCCGACCACCGCATCCACCAGTTTCATGGTCGAGAGGTAGTTTAGCTGCCCCATTGAGGCGAAGAGGCGGGTGCGGTCGGTCCTCGACTGTACGAAGGCTTTGATTCTGTCTACAATAATTCGGTGACCGGTATCGGTATTGGGCATGGTGAAAATCAGATGGGTATCGGGAAGCTTATCCAACGCAGCAAGCAAATCGGCGATTTGTTCACCCGCTTTCCCTGCATCAAGGGTTTCAGGATGATAGGTGACCAGGAGGTTGTGTTTGTTGAAATTCAGGGTGAGTTCAACTTCCAGTTGTTCCCTGGTGAGCAGGCTGACCTTATTTATATTGTCGATTCCCATGCCCCCCACCATATAAACACGGTCGGGCTGTTCCCCAAGCTGGATGATCCGGTTGCGGTAGGGTTCGGCAGCGGCAAAATGAAGGTGCGAAAGTTTTGTCACGGAATGGCGGATGGCATCGTCGATGGCCCCTTCACTCAGTTCCCCGCCGTGCAGGTGGGCAACCGGGATATTGGCGATCAGCGCAGCGGTGGCGGCTCCCAGTATCTCAAAACGGTCGCCGAGAATAAGGACAAGGTCGGGCCGCAGGGTTTGAAAAGAGGCTGCAAATCCTTCCAGTGCCAGCGCCAGCGAATGGGTGATATCCAATACCTTGTCGCCGAAGAGCTCGAGGTCGAAACTGCGGTCGACCTTGAATCCGTCTTCGCGGATCCGGTCGATGGTGGACCCGAATTCCGGTGAAAGATGGGCTCCGGTGACCACCACCTGCAGTTGGAATTCAGGATCCGACTGAATGTCTTTCATCAGCCAGTATAATAGGCCGTACTCGGCCCTGTTGGTAGTTATTACACAGATTTTTCGCATCAGATGAGTTCGTCAGTAAGGTAATTCCGGGTGGCAAATGTACCGATAATATCATCCCATTGAAATGGACTGATCCCGGTACCCGGACGTTTAACGGTCAGGTTTTGTTCAGTGAAACGTTCTCCTTTGTTTATCGGGCAGGCTGCTACGATACTCTTCCTTGCGGCTGCCATATTACGTTGTTCCCCTTGTGAGGGCATTTTTTCGGAAGAACCCAGCGCATTTTCAATATTCCTGATGGATTTTACCATGGCATGCAGCTCGGCAGGCTCCAGGCTTGCCTGGTGGTCAGGGCCTGCCATCGTCCGGTCGAGGGTAAAATGCTTTTCAATCACGCTGGCCCCCAAAGCTACTGCAGCCACCGGAACTTCAATACCGTCGGTATGATCGGAATAGCCCACCCTCACCCCGAATTCATGCTCCATGGTCTGCATGGCCCGGAGATTAACATCAGTATAGGGGGTGGGATAATCGGTATTGGCATGAAGAAGGGTGACCATTTGCCTGTTTAATCCGGCTTTTTCCAGAATATCCAATGCCCGGGCAATCTCGGCCATGTCAGCCATTCCGGTTGACAGGATGACCGGTTTGCGAAATTTAGCCAACTGCCTTAAAAGCAGGATATTAGTCAGGTCCCCTGACCCAACTTTAAACAATTCCACCTGCAAACGATTTAACATCTCTGCACTTTCTTCATCAAAAGGGGTGGAAATCATTCGGATGCCGTGCTTACGGGCATGTTCCATCAGGAGGATATGAGCATTCTCGTCGAGCTCGAGCTTTTTAAGCATTCCGAACTGACTACCCCCGGAGCCGGTCTGAATTTCCTGGTAGGCGGCTTTACCGGCCGATGCGGTCACCAGCTTTTCGGTTTTAAAAGTCTGAAACTTGATAAAATCAGCTCCTGATACAGCCGCGACTTCAATCAATTTAAAGGCAATATTGATATCGCCATTATGATTGACACCGGCCTCGGCGATAATGGTTACGTGTGGGTTCATCGGATCTTACGTAAGGGATTGCCGATATAGGTTCCGGGATTCTCCAATGAGCGGAGGACCACTGATCCTGCTGAAACCAGGATATCATCAGTGACGGTGACATTATTCGATAAAACAGTGCGGCTGCCGATAAAGTTACGGTTGCCAACTCGGCACTGGCCGTTGAGAATGGCATAGGTTGAAATATGGCAGTGGTCGCCCACGGAGGCCTCATGTTCTACAAGCGAACCCGTGTTCAGGATGCAGTTCATTCCGATGATCGCCCCGGTATTGACGATGGCATGGTGCATGACAATGGTACCGGCTCCGATCAGGGCCGTTTTGGAAACATAGGCATTTGGAGAAATGATCACCGGAAACACTCCACCCAGGTCGCGGATAAGGTTAAATAATTTGATCCTGACCGCCGGCTGCTGGATTTGTCCCACCGTGATCAGCGCATTCTTATACTCCCTGATCAATCCGGGCAGGTCGTCATCAGTCCCGATAATCGGATATCCCATCACCTGAAACCCGATACCTGAAACCTGATACCCCTGACTTTCAACTATTCCGGCGATATCAAACCTGTCCTCCGCCTGGATCACATCGATGCAGGACTTTGTGTGTCCGCCTCCTCCGATAAGTATGAGTTTTTCTTTCACAACGGTCCTGTTTTTACAAAGATAAACTATTTGATTTTCAGCCAGGCGATCATTTCTTTCCACCGGCGGTTCAGATCCGGCGAAATGTTCAGGGCAAGGGTTAATCCGATAAACACGGTGGATATGGCCAGACTTCTCACGCCGATATCCAGGATCAGGCTCAGGATCTTAGAGTTTTCATTATTCAGGTCGGGAATGAGGATTGCCGGTATGTAGGCCAACAGGGCAACGGCAACCGCCATCAGATGTTTCCAGGTATAAGGCTGCATTTTGTATCTCCTCCAGAGAAACACGTAGCGCATCAGCCCGTAAAAGAGAGCTGAAATGGCCGATGCCAAAGCAGCGCCGGCGATTCCCATCAGAGGGATGAAGATAAGATTGGTCGCAAGAACCAGAATCCCGAAAAGAAAAACAAAGAAGGCCAGCAAACGGTAATGGCTGCTGGTGGCCATAATCGATCCGCTGATCCCGGAGGCCATGATAAACAGGTTGGAGATCCCCATATAAAAGATCACATACCGTCCGGATGAATATTCATCACCGAGAATATGAAACACATTCCTGACGTTACCCCAGATCCCTACAAAAAGCAGCAGTCCGAAAATTAGCTGGTACAGGCTGGTATCACTATAAAGGCGGTTGATTGCAATATGGTCTTCATCTTTCCAGTGCTGGCCGACCACCACCGCAGAGATCTTGGAAACAGACCGTATCGGGATCGAAACCAGCGTCCCGTAGAATGCGACCCGGCTAAAAATACCCACTTCCTTGAGGCCAAGAATCGAATTGATCAGGATACGGTCGAGATATAAAATCAGAATATTGCTAAAGGCAATGGTCACCCCAAAAAAAGCAACACTGACGAGCGATTTCGACAGTTCGGGCGTAAGAAATTCAGGCTGTGGCCGGACATGGAATTCGCCGTCCTTCATCAGCAGGATGGCTATTATAATACCGGGCAATGCCAGGGCAACCGAATAAAATAGTATGAAACCCGAAAATTGGAACAAGCCGGCAACAAACGCCAATATTACCATGAGTATCAGCACCCTCTGAACGAATTCCTTCAGGAAGATTCCCCTTACGGCATTCATCAGGACAGAGTAGTAGATGTCGATTACCAGGTAAATAGTTGTAAAAGCCGTCAGCGGGATAATGTAATCCATATACTTGATAAACAGGGAGGAAGTCGCACGGCTATCCTCAATGATCCAGGGCCGGAGAACAAAATAAAGCAAAAGGGCAAGAAGGAAACCGGCTAAGTTTACCCAGAACAGGATGCCAAAAAAACCGTTATGATGGTTTTCTTTATTTCTAAACCATGGGAATAGCCTGATAGTGACGTTATTGAGACCAAGAGTAGCCAATGTTGCGAATACCAGTGACCAGGAGGTGATCAAATCCATAACGCCGATCTCTTCCGGTGAGAAAATCCGTGGGAGCAGGATACCGGCTGTTATGAAGCCGATCGCAACGCCTATATACGAATAGAAAGATCCCTTAATGCTCTGTTTTTCAATAATGCCCACGTATGGAGGATTTTGTCCTAAAAATAGCAATTTGCGGCTACCTTCCGTTGGTTACCCAAATCTTTGTAAATTAGGCGCTGGATTTTAATCTGTAATGAAGAACAAACAACAGGCCGGTCCGACAGTCAGGCTGCGTAATTCCTACGTTACCACGGTGGTCAGTATTGCCATGGTTTTGTTCCTGTTAAGTCTGCTTGGGCTGCTCATTCTCAACGGACAGAGAATAGGGGATTATGTTAAGGAAAATATAGGATTCTCGGTTATTTTGAAAGATGATGTCAGGGAAGCCGACATGATCCAGCTGCAAAAAACCTTCGATGCGAATCCGGCCGTAAAGGCCACCACTTTTGTTACGGCCCGGGAAGCAGCTGAGGCACTGGAAAAGGAACTCGGCGAGAATTTCCTGGAGTTTCTCGGGACCAATCCTTTAAAACCTTCCATCGATATCAAGTTCCATGCAGCCTATGCCAATCCCGACAGCATAGCCCGGTTTGAAAAGGAATTCAGCGCTTATCCCCAGGTATATGAGATCTATTATCAGGAATCGATGGTCAACCTGGTCAATGAGAATCTTCGTAAAATCAGCATTGTCATCCTGGCCTTCAGCATTCTGCTGTTTCTTATTTCCATTGCGCTGTTTAACAATACCATCCGCCTGCTTGTTTATAGTAAACGATTTATTATTAAAACGATGCAGCTGGTAGGTGCAACCAGGCAATACATCAGGAGACCGTTTATTGTACGGGGATTGATGAACGGATTATTCGGATCGGCCTTTGCCTCCCTGTTGCTTTTGGGAGTCATTTATCTGGCCGAGAGGCAGATGCCTGAAATTTTGCTGTTTACGGATTCCATGACGATAGCACTGCTCATATTGATGATATTCGTTGTTGGGATGATCCTCTCCGGAATCACCACGATCATGGCAGTCAACAAATATCTCGGGACCGACCGGGACAAACTTTATTTTTAGAAGAATTTATAATTTGAACAATGGCGGATAAAAAAGTGGTTGTTAAACTGAAGGAAGATCCGGCTCTGAAAAAGCAGGATAGATTTGTATTCAGCAAATTGAATTACCGGTTGCTGATCATAGGCCTGGTGGTTCTTTTGATAGGGTTCCTGCTTATGGCAGGAGGCGGATCAGATGATCCCACCAAGTTTGATCCCGGAATCTTCAGTTTCAGAAGGGTCACCTTCGGACCAGTCATCGTACTCATCGGTTTTGTTATTGAGGGAGTAGCCATCATGTACCGGCCAAAATCCGGGAAGGGAAAATAATCCTGATGAATTGGTTACAAGCTTTGTTACTCGGTTTGGTCCAGGGCTTTACCGAGTTTCTTCCCGTAAGCAGTTCCGGACACCTTGAGTTGGGCAAAGTGTTGCTCGGGATTGATGGCGAGAGCAATATCACTTTTACGGTGGTTGTTCACGGAGCAACCGTTCTTTCCACGCTGGTGGTTTTCTGGAAGGAGATCTGGCGATTGCTCAAGGGCACTTTTGAATTCCGTCTGAATGAGGAGACTCATTATGTGTTGAAACTGATCGTCTCCATGATACCGGTGCTTCTGGTCGGAATTTTCCTGGAAAGCTGGGTGGAAAGTTTTTTTACCGGTAACCTTGTCTTTGTAGGATTCATGCTCCTGATCACAGCTACCATACTGGCACTTACCCATTTTGTTAAGATCCGGAATCCTGACAAGCCGATTACCTATGGTTCCGCCTTTATCATTGGTGTAGTACAGGCCATCGCAACCCTGCCGGGCATCAGCCGGTCAGGATCAACCATTGCCACCGGAATGCTTCTGGGGATTGATAAAAAGCTGGTCGCCCAGTTTTCCTTCCTCATGGTCCTGGTGCCCATCATCGGCGCCAACGCACTTAAGGTCATGGAACTCCGGGATGCAGCGACTGCTGCCTCCTCATCAGTGTCGTGGTTTCCGCTGGCCATTGGATTCATTACAGCTTTTATCTCCGGCTTGGCCGCCTGTACCTGGATGATCAATCTGGTTAAAAAAGGCAAACTGATCTGGTTCGCTGTTTACTGCCTGTTTGTAGGATGTGTGGCTATTGGCCTGGGATTATTCAATTAGTGACTATTGGAATACTATCGTTGAGACGCATAATTGCGTCCCTCTTCAAATTGGCAGAATCATTGGTAATTCCCAGATAATTAATGGATACTATCGAAGGTCAGGATTGGCTTGACGGACAGATTTTGGTTTTTGACAAACCTTATCAATGGACCTCCTTTTATCTGGTCAAAAAGGTAAGGGGGGTCTTGGAACGCAGGTATGGACTGAAGAAGTTGAAGGTTGGCCATGCCGGGACACTGGATCCACTGGCCACCGGACTGATGATCGTTGCTGTTGGAAAGGCTACCAAGCGGATCGATGAGCTTCAGGCGGGTGAAAAAGAATATTTGGCCACGGTCAGGCTGGGAGCCACCACTCCGGGTTTTGACCTGGAAAAGGAAATCAATGAGGTTTTCCCTTTCGATCATATTACCAATGAGATGATTACGGGAGCATTGAAACAGATGACCGGTGAGGTTGATCAGATTCCGCCGGTTTACAGTGCAAAGAAAGTCGAAGGGGTCAGGGCCTATGACAAAGCCCGCAGGGGTGAATTTCAGGAACTTGAGGCCAAGAGGGTACAGATCCATGAAATTGAATTTTTGGGTTATTCAGCCCCCGATGTTCACCTTCGCATTGTCTGTTCCAGGGGTACCTATATCCGGGCCATCGCCAGGGATCTTGGATTATTATTGGATTCAGGGGCTCATCTGACCGAACTCCGACGGACTCGAAGCGGTGATTTCACATTGGATAACGCGTTGATCTTTGAGGACTTCATAAAAAAATTAATCTGAACGCAACAAATGACGTTTTGCCACGTATAAAGGCAACTTACCAGAATAACATAAATAATGAAATTAAGCAAGTTTAGGTATACTCTCCCTGATAAGCTCATCGCTTTGCATCCTTCGGAAAACAGGGATGAATCCAGATTACTTGTTTTAAACCGCAAGACCGGTGAAATCGAACACAAAGTATTCAAAGATGTGTTGGATTACTTCATCAATGATGATGTCATGGTGTTTAATGACACCCGGGTATTTCCTGCACGGTTGCGTGGAAATAAGGAAAAAACAGGGGCTGAGATTGAAGTTTTCCTGCTCCGTGAACTGAACCGGGAACAGAGGTTGTGGGATGTGCTGGTAGATCCCGCACGTAAGATCCGGATAGGGAATAAGCTCTATTTTGGCGAAGAGGACATGCTGGTTGCTGAAGTCATTGATAACACCACCTCACGCGGACGGACACTCCGGTTTTTATTTGACGGTTCGTATGAGGAATTCAAGAAAACCCTCTTTGAAATGGGAGAGACCCCCTTGCCGAAATTCATTAAACGGGATGTCGTGCCGGAAGACCGTGAAAGATATCAGACCATTTTCGCCAAACATGAAGGGGCTGTTGCGGCTCCGACTGCCGGGATGCATTTCAGCCGTGAGCTGATGAAACGACTGGAGATCAAGGGGGTGGACTTTGCTTTTGTCACCCTTCATGTTGGATTGGGAAATTTTCGCTCGGTCGATGTGGAAGATCTCACCAAGCATAAAATGGACTCCGAACAGATCATCATCACTGACGAGGCTGCCAATCTGGTCAATTCCGCCAAAGAGCACCATCACCGGGTTTGCGCCGTGGGAACCACCACCATGCGGACCCTGGAGAGTGCGGTATCGACCGATGGTTTTCTAAAACCCTATGATGGTTGGACAAATAAATTCCTTTTCCCTCCCTATGAATTTTCTGTCGCCGACAGCATGATATCCAATTTCCATCTGCCGCTCACCACCCTGCTGATGATGGTTGCAGCCTTTGCCGGATTTGATCCGCTGATGAATGCCTACCAGGTGGCGATCAAGGAAAAATACCGGTTTGGTACATACGGCGATGCGATGCTTATTATATAATAGGTTCGGCTGCGCCTCACTAATTATGTTCGCTAAAGCGAACTAATTATGCTCCCTTCGGTCGCTAATTATGCGCTTCGCGCTAATTGGCACAGCTTACGCTTTGCTAAGGGTTTCAACTTGTCCTTCCTTAGCGCCCGAAGGGAGCCTTGTGCTCCTTGTCCACCAACGTCCGATACTTCTGCATCACCTCCTTCATATCCTCCCATACGTCTTTCTTGAGTTCGGGATTGCGCAGGAGTGCTGAAGGGTGGTAGGTAGGCATGACCTGAATTCCGTGCCATTCCATCCATCTGCCCCTGACGTGGGTGATTTTACCGTTGGGATCGATAAGGCCCTTCAGGGCCGTTGATCCTAAAAGAATAATGATCGATGGCTGGATCATCTGGATCTGGAGATGCAAAAAAGGCAGGCAGCTTGCCCGCTCTTCAGGTGAAGGTTCCCGGTTGCCGGGGGGACGGCACTTGACGATGTTGGCGATATACACATTCTCCTGCCGCGAAAAACCTGCGGCACCAAGTATTTTATCGAGGAGCTGGCCCGACTTGCCAACAAATGGCAATCCCTGCTTATCTTCCTCTTCACCCGGACCTTCACCGATGACCATAAGCTCCGAGTAAGGATTCCCGGTCCCAAAAACTGCCCGGGTCCTTTGCTGATGAAGTTCGCACCTTTGGCAGATGCAAACTTCATGGCTTAACCGCTTGAATGTTCTCTCAATCAATTCTGTTTGACCAGCGATCTGATAATAACCTCCCCGGCGGTTTCTACAATCATATAATACATCCCTTTGGATATTCCTTTAAGATCTATCGTTTCCTGGCCGGAAGCCGGATAGTGGTTAGCTTTTGACCATAGGGTCCTGCCATCGGCACTGATCAGCCTGAGGTTAACCTGCCCGCCGTTATTACCTGTTATCTGAAGGGTGGTCTGGTCACCGGCCGGATTCGGGAACAGACTGACCGCGAGACTTTCAGCATTGGCTTCAATGCCCGAGGTGGCGATTTCATCAATGACTACGTTATCGATGGCGGCACCATAACCAAGGTCATTCCCGTCGTCATATTGAAAACCGATCTGGGCAGCTGGAAAGTACGAATCTGCCGGCAGTTCCAGGTTGTATTTCCTCCACCTGAACCCGGCTCCGGTGCCGCTGGTAGGCATATCAATGATCGGCATCCAGCTTTCAGTCTGGCTCCGGCGCCAGAATATTTTCAGATGATCAAGCTGCTGCCATCTCTTCAGTGAATAGTCGAAATGAACATAAACAACTGTTTTGTTGACTAAATTAAGACGCGGGGTGATCGCATAATCTGTACACTTGGTTCCGGCACCGGCGACAACGGAATTGGCTCCCAGGAATTTAGTGGTATTCGTGGTTTGCATGGTAAGACTGGTCGCATCTCCCCAGCGGAACCCTTCAACGCTTCCCTTTATTTTCCAGCCATGACTGGCCAATTCGAAATCTTCTTTGTAAGGAAGATTCTGAATCCCTTTCGGGGAATAGGTCACCTCGTTGCTCTTGACAGATTCACCGGTATAATCACCTTCATAGTAGGCAGATACAGCATAAGTATAAATTTGGCCTTCAACCACGTCATTATCGCGGAAAGTCGACTGCGCAGTCGTACCATACCGTTCACCGTTACGATAAACAATATAGTTTGTTAACCCGTCGACCATGCTCGGTCTCCAGGTGAGATCAAGAATACCGGTTCCCGGGTTATAGTTCAGCTCGGTGGGTGGGAACAAGTGAATGATAGTCACTTCAAAGGAGATTGAGTCACCGGCAGTCGAAACATTGAACAAATCCAATCCCCCGGGGCCGGTTTGGCCGCCATTCCATAAAAAAGCATTCGGATCGGTCTTGTCGCCGATGGAAGTCCTGGTGGGAGCAACCATGGCAGCAGCATTGAGCGAACCTACCTCAGTGATGGTTCCTCCGGGGCGGTATACGTATACCTCATCAGGCGGACCGCCGGCATTGCCGTTACCGGCTCCCGGGTTGATCCGGTAAACGAGGAGTCCGGTTCCCGGTATCGAAGACTCATAACGACCTTCTCTTTTCCGGTATTCCAAAACAAAGTATTCCGTTTTGCTGAATGGCGACTTGATTTTATACAGGTTGTTTTCGGGTTCAGTAGTTGGTTTTAGTGAGTAAACGCCGGATTCGGTAATCTCCGGAAGATCCATGATCCAGTGGTTGTACTTCAGTTTCAGGAATCCGCAGATGCTCTGGGGCGGATTGGCCGATCCGCACATGAGGCACCAGCCGCCAACCGCATCAGGACCGGTTTTACCGCTGCTGGCATAATGGTAAAGATCCGGGGCACCAAATACGTGACCCAGCTCATGGCACATGGTACCGGCGCCAAATCCGTTTTCCATGGTCAGGAAATAACTGCCGATTTTTGCCCCTTTTATCCTGACATCATACGTAAACAAACTCCAGGCATGCGGCCACAAAAGATCGGCCCAGGCGGAGGAGTTGCCCTGTATCACAAAACAAACATTGTCAACCAGTCCATCATCATTCATATCAACATCAACATCAGCAGGTATCTGGGAAAGTATGGATTCAACGGCATTTTTCAGCATGGTGTGCTCGCGGACTCCGTTATCCCCATCATAACCATCTGGATTGGAATTGGTTTTCGGCAGGTAGTATCTCCGGGGATGGCTATCCTTATAGCAAAGATTAAGGGTATCCGGACTATCCGGAAAGTGCCGGATCTGAAGATCCAGGGTGTGGTAGGATATTTCTTTAAAATAATCCTGAACCGAGAACTTGCCGGTTGCCTGCCACATATCCTTGAAATAGGCACGTGTTTGCGTGAACACACTGTCGTCGGCAAAGGAAATATAGATACATAAGCTGTTTACCAGACCTTTGGTGGGACTGCCGTTAACGGATTTTAACGGAGTTTCGAATTTAGCCCGTCGCTCTGCATAAAGGGCTTCGGAAATTTTCACTCCTTTTTCAAGACCGACCAAAGCAGGGTTAACCACACCGGTAACCCATTTTGAAGGAACCACGTCATCTCCGGAGCGGATGCCATAATAGAAATACCCATCCTGTGGGTTCAGAACAATGGTATATCCGTTTGCGTCGTGCAACCAGTGGTAAAACTCATCGCCGGATCCCAGGCAATTGATGACCTGGCCATTCGGTTGGGTAATGGTTTGCGGAATGTTCACGACATTGTCTGCAAACACGAGGGTGCAGAGCATAAGTCCGAATCCTAAAAGGGTAAATCGTTTCATCAGCGTATCAGGAATTAGTGGGTAATCTTAATAATCTGTTCGTTCCGGTTCCATTTACCGGAAGTAATTTGCAAGATATAAATTCCATCCGGTAAATCGAAAAGGTTCAGTCCGATCTCCTTTTGCGGGGGCTGATTTTGCCATAGGAAAAGCTGTCCTGATATCGATAATAACTTGATTGTCATAGGTTCAGGCGAAAGTGTGTTCCACAGCAGGGTAACCTTTCCGGACGTTGGGTTGGGGAAAACAGTAAGATCGTTGAGATACTCCAGGTCATCGATTCCAGTGCCATTACGCATATCGATGGAGAGGTTCAGGGTATCGGGTGTGCACGGGCCATTGTAGGCGATTTGCTGAACCTGGAACAGGCTTTTGGTATAATAGGTGTGGATCGGGCTGGGTTCGTTTGAGGTGGTTCCGTCGCCGAAAATCCAAAGCAGTTGCTCGGCATTCAGGGATTGATCGGTGAATGAGATTTCCATGAATCTTCGGCTATATTGAAAACCTGCTACCGGCTTTTCCCGGATGGACAGTGCTTTAGGAACAACCAGGTGGTCCAGGTGATTTAGTGAAAGCCTGACGGTTTTTTCACCGGCACGTGTATAATGCACCGGATGGGGTCCTGGCGTTGTTGCGTACCGGGGTTCGGAACCCTCGCCGAAATCCCAGTCCCAGGTTTGGATCGAGCCGGTCGACTTATCGGTGAAAATGACCGTCTGTTCCTGGCAAAGGTCGGTTTGATCGATGGAAAAATCGGGAATGGCCGGTTCGGCAACTTCATACACGGTGAAATTGTCGATTGCAGCCCCAAACCCCTGGCCATAAGAGTCGTTGTAAAGAAAAGCGATCTGTATAGGGGTATTTCCCGCTTCCGGGGGAATGTAATAGTGCCGGTTCTTCCAATCGGAATATCCTCCGGTAGAGTCAAGAATGGCCATGGTTTTCCATACGCCATCGTTAAAATTGCGCCAGAGCAGGGATAACTTGTCGATGCCCGGTTTTTGCTTGAAAACATAATCAAAGGAGATGGCCGGGTGAGAAAAATCTACAGGATAAAAAACAGGACTGATCAGGTAGTCGGTCACCTGTTCGCCAGCCTGATGACCTTCGGAGAGGATGGCGGCTATCCTGCCCGAATTGCCCCCGATCTGGAAATCTGATGCGGTGCCGATGCTGAATCCATTTTCCGAACCCTGCATTTGCCATCCCATCGGACCGGCTTCAAAAACCTGCATATATCCTGGCAGCATCCGGGTCCAGGGAAGGACAGTGATATCCGGAGTTGGGACGGATTCGCCCGAATTTTCACCCTGATACCAGGCGGTGATTTTGTAGGTATAGGATTTACCGTTTTCGGCTCCTGAATCACGGAATTTCGTACCGGCGGTTTGGCCAATATTGACGCCATCACGGTACACGATAAAATGCGAAAAATCAGCTAATACCGGCCGGTCCCAGAAGAGCTGGACATATTGGTCTCCGGCCAGGACATCGAGTGCCGATGGCCTGTCGTGCAGAGGCATGTTAACAGGCTGGATTCCGAAAATCGCGGATTGCTGGTTTGAGAAATCAGCGCCTCCACCGGCCATGCCGGCCAGTGTGTACCATCCGTCGCCCGCACCGTTCCAGCCCCAGTTAAAATGAAAGAAGGTTTCATTCCGGTAACCATCGATATTGAAGGCGTGACTGGATTTACCGTTTGGACTGGACCCGGCGTATAAAACCGGTCTGAGATTATCCAGTTCCTGATGGAGCATCCGCATCCATTCGGAAGTCTCGTAAGCTTCCATCTCCCGAAAGACCATGCCCGGATTATAGGAGAAATTGTGGATCAAGGCAGAAGCTGCATAACGGTCGACACTGGTGCTGGATAAAACCGGATCATAGTTCATGAGGGTGGAAACACCCGTATGGAACAGGATCAGAGCCGCATGGCTCGTGGGCAACAGGTCGCTGGTAAGATCCCACCGGTAACGGGTGGTATCAAAAATGGCCGTAATTTCTCCATATTCAGGATGTTGAAGCGGACTGTAAGTAACTTCCCCGGTCCCTTTCGGCGGCCATTGCCACCTTTCCATGATTTGCGACATGGCCACTGCCACACACCCGGCCAGGGCCCGTTTGCCCGAAGAATCTGCCGGACAAAAACTGTTCCAGGGGTCATCCTGACCCCATTGGGCGGAGACTAATGGTTGCACGCTGTGGTCGGTATAGAACTGGGCTCCGTTCGATAACTTCAGTTGGGCCGGATGGTTAACGGCAGACCGATAAGAAGGTAGCAACCAGCTGCGGAGAGGATGATCCGGATTCTCAGGGAATCGAGAGGTGATCGAAAAGCCCAAAACCGGCTCACCGGAGGCGTTGGCCGACACAACAACAAAACCGTAAGGCTTAAAAGTTATCACATACATCGACGGTTGTCCGGGATTGCCGATTTCCATCACCGAATCCTGAACGAGTCCTGTTTTTAATGACCCACGGTTTTTGTCCATCACACTCCAGGCGATACTAACCGCCTGCGATGCCGGAACCATCTGAGCAGTAGCTATCAGTGGTATCAGCCATAAAATCAATGCTAACCGTTTGATCATCGCCCCAAATATAGTGCTTACTTCTCGAATAGAGAAAATCCGTTTGTCTTGCAGATTTCGGTCCAAGGGGTGTTCTGGTTACCGGTTGGTTTTTCAGGATCTGCGACCAGCCAGTAACCGGCTGACGGATTTTCGGCAGGATCGAGGCTGATCCCATAAAGGCGGACAAAATAGCTGTGCAGGCTCCATTCGGTGAATAGCGAGCGGTTGATCCTTATGGTGCTGCCCCGCGGAATCACCTTGCTGAATTCATGGATCATGGCAAGTTCCAGACTGTCACGTTTGTTCTGGTGACCCAGAACGGGGGCCAACACCAGGGACGCCGCCAATAAAAGAATGGTAGCCCACCGGAATATTCCGGCAGCCTTTCCCGATCCGGGTATTTGAGAAACGGGATCATTGATGAGCGTCCGGATGGCCAAAGCCATGGATAAAGCAAATACCGGCAGGGCAGAGAGGATATAAAAGCTGCTCTGCTTCATGCTGATCATGATGGGCAGCACCCCGCACAAGCCAAGGAGGAATAGGCCGGCGGAGGATTTAAGGTGGTTAAGGATAATTGGCCCGGCTATCGCCTCGCTAATTGGCTCCCTTCGGTCGCTAATTGGTTCGCTTCGCACACTATTGGTCCGGTCGGTTTTTTTTCTGAAAATCCAGATCGCGACACCGGATGCTAAAAGTGGCAAGGCCAGTTGAAGCGCCAATATGCCCAGAATATAGAACCGGCTCGAAACGGTTTGCACGTTTTCTATGCTTCCGACCACCTGATTCACCCAATACGCATGTAAACTGCTACGGGCCGGGTTTGAAACAACCAGGAGCAATATCAACGGGGCCAGGGTGGCGATGATGAGGATCAGGGTTTTGAGGAGTGCTTTTCCCAGACGAAAACCGGGCCTGGTAAGTTCCCAAACAAAGGGTAAAACCCAGGGAAAAAGGGCGAAAGGTCCCTTGGTCAGCAATCCTGCAAACAAAGCTGATCCGGCAATGATCAGGTAGTAAGGCCGATTTTGCGCGGAGCTTTTGATGATGAGCCAGATGCTCATCGTGGTAAAAACACAGAGGGTATTATCCAGCAAGTTTGAAGAAGCGGCCCATGAAACGAGTGGAAAGAGTACCCATAGGAAAAGTGGCATCCATCCTGATTTTTTTTCACCGGTCAATTCCTTCCAGATGAGTACCATCAGGTATCCGGTCAATAATATGGAAATCAGTGAGTAGAACCGTTCAACCAGCCAATGATCACCGAATATACGGAATACCAGTCCCTCCAATCCGAAAGCCAGCGGGGGATGTTCATGGAATTGCGGGTAAAGGGTGGCCGATAAATGCGGCTCCCAGAAGGATCCCAACCCCCGGGCAAGATTCCTGGAGATGGCAGCGTAGGTCACACCGTCAACAAACATCCCTTCGGCAAATAGACGGTATCCTGTCATCAGAATAAACAAGGCAATCACTGCAAGGTAGAGGAACATTTTGCTAAGATAGCTGTTATCAGATAAACAGTTGGAAATAATTGCATTAGACGAATTTAAAGTTATTTTTGAAAAACGGCAAAACTGGGAATGATGAAAAATACTGGTCAAATCTCCTCCAATGATCTCAACCGGTTGCATGACTCCATTGAATTATTGCAAAACCGGCTGGAAAAAATGGAGGCCAAGATGGCAGTTTTGGAATCCTCTCCTCTGAGGCGTTATTTGGAGCGAACCGAGGATGATCTGGACGAGGTGGAAGTTGAGGACTCCGGAAAAGGAATCGAATCAACTATCGGAGAGGATGGATTCGCCTGGATCAGTAGTATCATCGGGATTTTCTTTGTGGTTTTCCTGATGGTCCTTTTTCAAAAAAATTCAGGTTCTCTGGCGGCAACTGTCAGCGGGCTGGTAGCCACAGGCGGCATGTTCCTGCTTAGCCTGCTCCTGCGCAAACGCTTTTCAGGACAGGTGCACCGGATACACACCGGAATATTGCTTCTGCTGTATTATATCGCTGTCCGGGTTCATTTTTTTACCAACGACCCTCTCATCAGCAGTTTACCTCTGAGCATGATCCTCCTGGCGGTGCCGGTGATCATCCAGTTCGTTTATGCTTTAAAAAGAAGCTCGCAGTTTCTCACCGGAATCGGTTTAATCATGCTGATCGGAGCAGGCTGGTTCTCTGATGTGACCGGAATCATCCTTTTCGCCGGAGCTGCTGCCACCGTGTTGTCCATCATGCTTTTATGGCGTAATAACTGGTCGAAGCAGGTATACTTCGCCCTTTTTCTGGTTTACCTGAACCACCTCCTCTGGCTGTTTGGAAATCCGGCCGGCGGACATAGTTTTATTATCCGGGATTCCCCAGGTGTGAACCTCTTCTTTCTCTTCCTGTATGGCATTTCCTTTTCGATCGGATCGATCCTTTTACATAAAAAGGAGCAGCCGGTGAGCTTCAGCATTTCAACCACCATATGGAATGCCATGCTATTTGCGATGATACTGGCACTGGAAGTTTCAGCTTTTTACAAGAATTCCTACATGCCGATTTTTGCGGTCATCACTGTTTGCTCCCTTGGATATTCAGCGCTTTTACAGTTTATGGGGAAGCACCTATTTATTACCTCTTTTTATGCTTGCGTCAGTTTCATTGCACTGAGCATTGCCATTTACGGTTATGCCGGATTGCCGCAATCCTACCTGTGGCTTGCCCTTCAGAGTTTACTCGTTGTTTCCATTGCTCTGTGGTTCCGGTCAAAACTTATTGTCTGGGTCAATACCATCCTTTTTGTGGGGCTGATGGTTACCTACCTGGTCATCTCCCCGTCGTTGAATTCGGTAAATTTCACCTTTGCCCTGGTGGCACTGCTCACGGCGCGGTTTCTATACTGGAAGAAGGAACGTCTGACTTTAAACAGCGATGCCATGCGCAATATTTACCTGGTAGCTGCTTTCTTCATGGTCCTGCTATCGCTCTATAAAGCGGTTCCCAGGCAGATCATCACCTTGTCCTGGGTAGGTGCCGCTGCCGTATATTTCATTCTCAGTATTCTCATTCATAACATCAAATACCGGTACCTTGCGATCGGAACCCTGATCGTGGCAGTCATATACCTGCTGCTCATCGATATGAAACATATGGAAGTCGGATTGAGGGTGGTGGCATTTCTGATTGTCGCGGTGATCAGCCTGGTGGGGTCGCTGTATTATACGAATCTGAGGGCGAAGAAGAAAATTTAACTTATACTTTATCCTTAACACATGAAAAAGATTTTGTTTTATATCTTACCGGTGGTACCAATAATAGCCTTTCTGCTGACCTCCTGTGCCAAGGAACCTACTCTTGGCCAGATTCAGGTCACTATGGATGGTTACCGGGTAACCTTTTCAGTTGTTGCAACCAATGCCGAGAGCTACCTTTGGGATTTCGGCGATACCCAAACAAGTACCGAAGCCAGTCCTGTGCATGAATATGCTACTTCAGGGAGTTTTACCGTTAACCTGACCGTAACCGGCAAGGGGGGCGAAAGCAAGTCCTCTACGCAAATTGAAATTTTACCTTCCGTCACCGAGATGCTCACCGGAGGAATAACCGCAACCAATGGGAAGACCTGGGTGCTTAGCCCCGGTTTTACAGAAGGGAAGGACGGAGGCGGAGCAGTTGATAGTTCGCTGACCATTTTTCTTCCTTCCGTGGAAAACATGCTCAATGTGATCGGGCTGGCCGAAGAATATGACAATGAATACACCTTCTATTCCGATGGCCGGTATAAAGTGGATGTTAAAAACGGGATTGCTTTAACGTCAAATATTTATGGCCTGACAGAAGGGAACATTGTGAATTACGGTAACGAGAGTAATAACCTTGGAATCTATGGAGGCACCTATACAGCACCCGCCAGCTCAACCTGGACGCTTCATCAGGAGGACCTTGTGTTGGATGCCATTATCAACCCGATGGGTACGGAAGTTCCGGCCCTGCACGAAATCAAAACTTTTAAAGGAAAAAAATGGGTCACGCTTTCTGAAGGGGCATTTTTTGCCATTCTCGACTTTCCAACCACCAGAAAGTTCATTATCAAGGAAATTACCCCCGACAAGATGTATGTTGCTGTTTTTATATGCGGTTATTATGCCGATCCGGCTGCATGGACCATCCCGGAATATATGTTTCACCTGACCTTTATCCCGAAGAAATAATGAGTGCCGATTACAACATGCCATGAAAAAAATTTCAGGGCTCCATGAGTTCAAGCCAATTTAATTTGAAAACATAAATTATCTACGAATGAAGGGAATCTTTTCTATTCTATTCCTTTTCCTGTTTTTCACCTTGTACGGCCAGGATAAGTCCGTTATCAAAGGAAGGGTGACTGACCTGAAAACCGGACTTCCCATGATTGAGGTCAATATCAGTGTAAACGGCAAATCAGGGACCACCTCCGACAGTACGGGAAGTTATCAACTCCTGCTTGCGCCCGGCCAGCAGAATATCTCTTTTTACTTCGTTGGATATGAAACGCTTTCTGAAAGTGTTTTTGTAAACAAAGGGGAATCTGCCGAATTGAATGTACAAATGAAGATGAGCACCAAAGTGCTTGATGAAGTGGTGGTTAGTGCCGGTCGTTATGAGCAGAAACTATCCGATGTCACCGTTTCGATGGAGGTGGTAAAAGCCCGCCAGCTATCCAACCAGAATATCACCTCACTGGATATGATCCTGGAGAAAACATCCGGAATAAATATTCTCGACGGTCAGCCGAGTATCAGGGGCGGGAGCGGATACAGTTACGGGGCTGGCAGCCGGGTGCTGATGATGGTGGATGACATGCCCATGATTGCCGGCGATGCGGGGGATATCAAGTGGAATTACCTGCCGGTTGAAAATATCAACCAGGTGGAGGTGGTCAAAGGCGCTTCATCCGTATTATATGGTTCATCGGCATTAAACGGGGTTGTCCATTTACGGAACCGGTTTCCGGGAAATGTTCCCGAAACCGAAATCACCCTTTTTGGGGGAGGATACATGAAACCAAAGCGGCAGGAAATGGTTTGGTGGGATCGTACCCCGGTTTTTGGAGGGGCCACTTTTTCGCACCTGAGAAAAATCGGTAACCTGGATATCATGCTAAGCGGCAATTACTTTCAGGATAATGGTTACCGCGAAAAGGAATGGGAGAAGCGCGGAAGGGGAAGCCTGAACCTTCGCTACCGGTTTAAAAAAGTGCCGGGGCTGGTCGCGGGTTTATCCAGCAGCCTGATGTCGATCCATGCTTCCGACTTTTTACTGTGGCAGAATGCCGATTCAGGCGCTTACCGGCAGAATCCGGTATCCTATGCACCCTATTCGGGAATCCGGTATAACATTGATCCATACCTTGAGTACCTGACGGCAAAGGGAGGCAAGCACTCGTTAAAAACCAGGGTTTTCACCCTGGGGAATATCAATGAGGATAGTACAAAAAGCAGCCAGTCGAGAACATTATACGCAGATTACCGTTACCAGAAAAACTTTCGCAACGGGATGGTATGGTCCAGCGGGACCTCCGTGACAAACTCAAAGATTACCGGCAATTTCTTCGACAATCACCAGTCGGCAAATTATGCGGTTTATTCCCAGATTGATGCCAAACTGGGAGAGAAGATCAAGCTTTCCGGGGGGGTGAGATGGGAGACGAATATGCTTGACGGGGTATTATACAATGCGTTACCGGTTTTTAGGGCAGGCGTTAACTACCAGGTCGCCGCCGCCACTTTTCTGAGGGGATCTCTGGGGCAGGGCTACCGTTTCCCGTCGCTGGCCGAGAAATATGCAAGCGCCGATGTGGGCGGACTGAAGATTTTCCCGAACCACGACCTTCAACCTGAACAGGGATGGAGCGCCGAGATCGGCGTTAAGCAGGGATTCTCCCTGGGAAATTGGAAAGGACTGGCCGATCTTGCCCTTTTCCGGACCCGGTACAGTGAAATGATCGAATACACATTCGGAATGTACCTGCCGGATTCCATCAAGGTGCCGAGCTTCAAGTACCTGGGCTTTAAAGCACTGAACATTGGGAATGCACGTATCACCGGAGCCGAGCTGACCCTTTCGGGTGAGGCGAAGTACGGTCCGGTGGTGTTACGGATTATTTCAGGATACACTTTTATGAAGCCGATTGACATTGACAAAATGGCGGCTGGAGGCCTGGAGCCGGACGGGTATATTCTAAAATACCGGCATAAGCATGCATTCAAGGCAGATATTGAAGCGGAAATGAAAAGGTTCCTGATCGGCGCGAGTTTTAATTATACGAGCCGGATGGTCAATGTGGACAATGTATTCACCGATACGTTTACCGGCAATCTATTTCTTCCCGGATATCCCGCATACAGGAAGAACCATAATTCAGCCTACCTGGTCATGGATGTAAGGTTTGCATTGAATATCAGTAAATCCATCCGGATTAACCTGATTGCCAGGAACCTTCTTAATAAGGAATATATCGGCCGGCCGGGCGATATCGCTATGCCAAGGAACATTACGCTCCAGTTAAGGGTGAAGTTTTAAAAGAAACATGAAAAACACTCACCGGAGTGGATTTATTCAATAACCACCTTCTTGATTTTTAGCTCTTTGCCATTGCTGGCTTTCAGGTAATACACTCCCCTGACAAACCGGGTGGCGTCGATTTCATCCTGAAAGCTATAAACCGCTTTGACAACATTTCGGTAAACTATTTGTCCCTGGATATTGATCAGCTCTAGTGTCAGATCGGAGACTGCATCATTGGTGAATGTAACGGTAAGCTTATCTGAGGTCGGGTTGGGATAGATATTCAGTTGGCTCACCCTATCATCATATGGAACGGCCGACACACTTTCCCAGCTCAGATTAAGAAGATAATCTACGGTTTGCGGCGGTGTCCAGTTTGACACGATCACATAGTAAGTTCCCGCCTCAATTTTTCTCCGGAACTGGCCTCCAGTCGGACCACCTGCGAATGCCTTGCAATGATCTTTTGTAAACTCTTCTTTGGGGCATACATCAAGTACATGCATTGAAGCATAGGCACCCAGGATGTTTCCGGTGAGGTAGCCGTCATCGGGCAGGGTAATGGTGTAAACCTTATCGTTACCATCCATAAAATTGGAGAAGGGCGAGCAGGGGGAATAGTTATAGTCATCATTTAATCCACGGGTATTTCCAAATAGATTGATCACAGGTAGGGTGAGCGGGATAGCATTTTCACAAACGTCGCCTTCAATGGAATAAGTCACATTAATATTAAAGTAGAATCCCTCCCGGGCATGCGGTGCATCCGGGAATCCTGAAGGCCAGAAAATATAGATGGTTTCACCTGCCTCTAAAACGGATTGCCAGGAAACAGCGCCGCGCGACATCGGACAGTATTCATTCATTTCCTCACCTCCCCAACCCAGCAGGGTTCCGTTGCAGTCTGAATACAGGTATAGGAAAAGCTCCCAGGTATCGGTCCCCGTGGTAGCCTGGTGAGGATGACAGCTGTTCACGTCAACGATCGAAAACTTATCGGCCGTGTATTTGAACCAGATCCCCTGTTTCGGAGCCCAGTTTTCTCCTTTCGTGGCTACGGTAGCTGCATAACAGCTCAATCCTTCACCAGTTAATGGAATCTCGTAAATTTCATCGCTCCACAATCCATAGGTTATGATCACCTTTCCAGTCTGAATTCCTATATCGGCAGGAGTGAAATGAGTCGAGAATTTCAGCGTTTTTGCGTTGTTACCCACCGGAATTGAAACGCCACTGTCGGCAACCACTTCGAAAGGATAGGTATTGTTGTCGGTAAGAGTGAAGCCGGCTCCGGAAATCTCTATTTTTTTGATTTTCAGAACCGAAACACCTGTGTTTTTAAGGGTAAAGCTGACTGTGCCGGTAGTTCCTATCTGTACTCCGCCAAATTCACCATTTTTCGGAGTGACCGAAAGGATCGGTGTGGTTATTCCAGTATAGATGTCCTTCCTGTCTATGGTTTTGGCCGGGACATGCACAGTCAGGATCAGGAGGCATACCAGGAAATGGGTTTGTTTCATGGCGTTTGCTGTTAGGGTAATTACGGGATCATAAATATAATAAATATCCCACTTTCACTCACCAATCCGCCGGCCCAGGAAATGTCCATGAGCAGATTGACATCCCGTCTCTTTCCATTCTCCATTCCGACTCAATTATTTATTCAGCGATCTCATTTACCATTTGATACGGATTTGAACCGCAGATGATTAGTGTTTTAAGTGCCTTTTATTAAGGGATGTTGTTAATTTTCAGTTGAATCCGTTAACTGGAAAATGAAACTGATCATTCGAATATCTGGGTTGGCATTTCTGCTGATGGCCAGCCTGAGCCTGCAGGCACAACAGGTTGTGATCACCGGCCGGATTATTGATAGAAAGACCCTGGATCCAATTATCGCCGCAACCATAACTACTGCAGGCTCTAACGGTACCATTACCGATGCAAATGGAAGGTTTGCGATCAAGGTTGACAAATTGCCGGCCACCCTATCGATTTCCCATGTTTCCTATGGTATCCAGGCCATTACGTTCAGCAACCCTTCCGATGAGGTCATCATCCGTCTGGAATCCCGGGAGAACCGGATACCCGAAGTCCGTGTGACGGCGAACAACAACAAGAATCAGGTACAAATCCTCAACAGAAAAGCCCGGTATACCATCATCGATTATCAATTTGAAGGCCCTTATATGTGGTTTATCGGGTGCATGGACAATTCAGCGAGAGGGACCCGTCTATATATAGGTGATCCGTATGGGGACACCCTGTGCAGTGTGGCTGTTTCGGGAAATGTTAGATTATTCAGGGATTTTTTCGGAAACGTACATTTGGTCCGGCCCGATACGGTTTATCAGCTTTTCCCGACCGGTGATTCCATCCGGATGTTGTATCCTGAAAGCAAAGAGAAGTTCATGCGTTTGATGAATTCATTTGAGGCTGCTTTTGGCGATGGGTTAGTTAAACTTCATTACAATGCAAACACCGACCACCTTTCCATGCAATATGTCGATTCCACTTTGAAGGTGCCCAGGGGAATTTACTTTGATACCCGGGTGGAAGGAAACAACTATCTGGAAAAGAGATATGCCTGGATTGGCCGGCTTTGGGGCCCCAGAACGCTGAACCTGATGGTCAGCCAGCAAAAGGTAATTTACCTGCTCCGGATGAGGTCCTCACTCTTTGCTTTTCATGACACCCTGTATGTGGTTAATTTAAAGGATAATCAGCTCCATGCTTTCGGAAAGGACCTGCACGAAATCAGGGTGGTCCCGATTTCATTTTATTTTAAAAGGGCCGATTCCATGCGCGATGAGTACATGCCATTCCGGATTATCCTCGATCAGGTCAGGCACCAGCCCTACATCGTTATTAATATAAACAACTATATAAGGATTGCGCCGCTGAATACCCAAACCGGGCAAATGGGACCGGATCTGCCATTGCCCCGTCATTATGCGATGGATAAGATTTCCATCCACGATCATACGCTTTATTACATCTATCCTGAAAAGACATTTCCTTATTATCAGCGTCTGTTCAGAATGGAATTGAGGTCAGATATTCTCGTTTCGGCGACCAGTCAGAACCCTTAAATCAATTTTTCAGGACCGGCATTTATTTGCTTTTCTTATATTTGAATTATACTCAATAATCAAATACCATGAAGAAAATTTTCCCACTTCTTGTTTTAGCACTGGTTTTACTTTCGACCGGATGTAAAAAAGATCCCTTTACCACTGACAACAGCGGAACCTTCAAAGATGCCCGTGATAACCATGAATACCCGTGGGTACGGATCGGTGATCAGATATGGATGGCTCAGAATGCCGCCTACCTTCCCTACGTGAATCCGTCAACGGTTAAATCGACAGCTGAAGCCAGAAGTTATGTTTACGGATACCAGGGCACGGATATCACCGCAGCGATGACCACCTCGAATTATGAAAACTACGGCGGGTTGTACAATTTTGAGGCTGCTAAGATAGCCTGTCCCGACGGCTGGCACCTTCCAACAGATGAAGAGTGGAAAACCATGGAATTGTTTCTGGGCATGTCCCAGGCAGATGCCGAAAAAACCGGATTTCGCGAAAGCGGATCCCTGGGCACTAAGCTGAAGGCTACAACCGCATGGGGAGCAAACCAAAATACCAACTCCAGCGGTTTTAATGCCATACCCTCCGGTTATTTAGGAGAAATCACCTTCGATGAGCTGATGACCGCAGTAGTTTTCTGGACCGCAACCGGATTTGATGCCGAAACTGCCTATGATCGCTATATGGATACGGGTTCAACTGGTATTGACCGGGGTCCATGGCCACGGAGCGAAGGTTATTCAGTAAGATGTGTTCGCAACTGAACAAGCGCTATATTCAGACCCGGATTATAGAAATACCCCGGCTTTAATCATTGCTCCGCTGACGATACCACCCTGAGCGACTCCGGCAGTCATAAACACTTTGGCTCCCAGCAGCAGATGGGATCCGATCCTTTGCTCATCTTCAATAATAACATTGAAGCCTGTGGTTTTATGCCTGTAAAATTCATAGACGGAACCGTCTGTTTCATTCCAGGATTTCGTGTAAACATTTGTGTGATTGAATAATGAGGCACCTCCACCGATCCTGAAGTTATTCCTTTTATTGTTCCTGAACGGGGACACAAAAACATTGACGCTTCCCATAGTGTAGGCGGTATGGTCGTGAACGCCCACTTCACCTTTTCCGTAACCGAGGCTTGCAGCGGCGGTAAGGTAATTGTTGATTTTAAAGTTCAGTTCATTTTCGAAACTTAAAGTCAGCATGTCTCCGCTTCCCATGAAGCCAAATCCGGTACCGAATTTTACATCAAGTTTTGAATTTCTTTCCTGTGCAGATAAACCTCCCACAAATCCGAGACATACTGCCAGCATGACAATCTTTTTCATTTAAAAGAATTTAGGTTTAAGTAATTGACCAGTTCTTCAAAAATCATGCCTCGAATTCTCCGCATTACCGCTCCAGATTGGATTTTACGCGCTTTTCACCCATAGAAATTGATCAAAAAGTATAACCTAACCGAGAAATCATATCCGGGTTGTTATGGCAATTCACCGCAACGCAACCTTTTGTACAGATCAGGAAATGAACTCTTATATTCTTACTTCCCATTTTCCAAAACCTTACGGTTAACAACCACTGATACTTGGGAGCTGGCTTATATTTTAAAAAGTCCTGTACCAGAAGTTCCACTTGAGCTTTATAGTCGAAATGGTTATGAAAAACAAATGTTGTATCAGATGGGAAACGGGGTAATTATTTCATTTGCTGTATATCCGGAGTTAATAACGATCATTGGGGCTGGCCCTATTGTGTTTAATATTTTGATAGATAGGAAATCCGGCGAAAAACATTCCTGGAATCTTGTTAAGGAAGCAGAAGATTCAGGTCTGATTGACGACCTGGCAGGTGGACCGCCAATTGAAATAGGGTTAATCAGTAATGAGAATAATTCGGTCGGGATGATTGACGCGCAAAAGATTTTGGCATTACGAGATAAGGGATTTCTTGGGAAGACCTATAAAGACAAAAAATCCTTTGAGGAAATGAAAACAATACTGAATCGGACCAATGTTGATGATAATCCGATCATTTGGATAGTTCATATCAAATAGTCGACAGACTCGAAGGAATCTCCTATCGTATTTTGATCCGTGATAGTTCCAGGCATCCTAATTCAGTATTGTCGATGAAATCCAGCACGTCATTTTGCCGGTTCTTCAGGATGAGGGCAAGATCATCGGTTCCAAGATTGCTGGTTTGGAACCACAATATTTTGGGCGGAAATCCCTTCAGAAGATACAAGTCGTTAAAGTCGGAATCCTGCGTTCCCGGTCGGCGGCGAAACTAAGTGCCGCAAATATATCCTCAGCCTGAAGTTCGGGGTATTCTTCAACGATTTTTTCAGTTGACATACCCGAAGCCAGCCAGTTAAGGATATCATAAACGGTGATGCGCATTCCCCGGATACAGGGTTTTCCACCTCTTTTCCCGGCTTCAATCGTGATAATTTTCCTGTAATCAACCATCCTGTTATCTTTTAAATCTTTATGCATGAGTAAAATTAGTCAATTGAGATTCATTATACAAACGCTCGAAGAGGGGTAACTGTTTCGTTTTGGTTAAATGAAATCCCATCTTCTGGCACCTTCCTGGCATAAACGAAAAAACACTTACCTGTTTGATGAGGTAAGTGTTTCATTTCCTTGGCGCTCCATCTAGGACTTGAACCTAGGACCCTCTGATTAACAGTCAGATGCTCTAACCAACTGAGCTAATGAAGCATTTAAGAGGATGCAAAAATAATGTTTTTACTGATAACTGCAACACGCCCTGATAAAAAACTGGGGTCAGAGCGGCAGTACATGCCGTTTGTATACTTCATTCAATATCTGGGCAATGCATGCATAGATAGCGGATAGGCCACAGAAGATGCCTTCGATGCCGGCAATGACCTTGAGATCTTTGTTGCCCGTAAAATCGGAAACAGCGAGAAGAATAAACAGAATCGTGAGGGAGGAAAAGACTACACGAAGGGCGCGGCTGAGCCTGAGCGTGCCTATGAACATGCAACCGGTGAAAATTCCCCAGAGCAGCAGGTACCATCCCATGGCGGTTTCGCTTGATTTCAGGTCGGCGCCCAGGGCTGTTCTGGGGAGCAGCCATATGGTCACGAGTGAGATCCAGAAAAATCCGTAAGCGGTAAAGGCGGTTGCCCCAAAAGTGTTGTTTTTCTTCCACTCTTCCACACCGGCAACCACCTGCATGATACCGCCAATAAAAATACCCATCCCGATGATCATCGAGTTGAGTTCATATAACCCTGCGTTATGCAGGTTCAGCAAAACGGTGGTCATGCCGAAACCCAGCAGTCCGAGTGGCGCGGGATTGGCGGTAGTGTCCTTGATACTCATCAGGTTTCCTGAGGTTTCCATAGGTTGCTTTAGGTTTTTGTTATTGATTTCACGTTGTCGAAGATAACAATTGGGAAACAATTACCAAAGGGGGAAACGCAGTGCAGGAAAGGCAGTTGTGGATTATTCCGTTTTCTTGAACATCTCTTTGAGATTTCGGATCCTATAGCTCGCAGAAATCCGGGCTTCATGAATATCCGGACCCCAACCGGGCTTAAAAAATGGAGTGAGGGACCAGGAGGCGGATAATCCGTATCCCAGCTTTTTATGGAAAAAGGTGGCGTTCACACCGAACTTGACCGTACTGGGATTTAGTTTGCGGAATTCCTCCGACCGGATAATCTCCTTCACTTTATCCTCCCCAACCAGATATTTCATCTTGTATCGCGCCGTGGCATTCAGATCGAGGTATCCACCCGCGGTAAACAGAATGTTTTTCCCGATGGCCAGGTTGAGGTCCACCGGAAAATAGAGCGATGTGGTGATGATCTTGCTTTTCCCATACGAGAAAAAGCCGCTACCGTAATCATGTGTGGGATTTGGATCCGGCATGCTAAAGGCAATGCTGCTTTGAGGTCCAAGAAATACCAGGTTATCGGCCAATCGGTATTTTGTAACCGCAAAACCAGCTCCGATACTTAGGTAATACTTTTCGCTGCCGATATTGATGATATCGGAAGAAGTCCGCATACCGAAAAGATCGAGTATCCCTGAACCGAATCCGTTGATGGAAGTTCGGAAATTGCCTGCGTCGGGTCCGGTAAAAAAATTGTAGGTCAACTGTCCTTCCCAGCGGATCTGGTTAAAATATCGGACGGTTAGCTTGTTTTGCGCTTCTGAAGGAATGCTTGTAACGGCCAACACCAGAATGGACAGCAGCAGGAGGTATTTCTTTTTCATCGGGCGTGGAAATTGCTGATTTATGTCCGAAAGTTAGGAAAATCGCGGAAATCCGTATTTTCGGGGGAAATCCGGAGGATTTATGAATTCAAAAGAACGCGTACTGACAACCTTCGCTCATCGGGAACCTGACCGCGTTCCCCGCTGGTGCGGTTCGTCGCCCGAGTTTTGGGAAAAATCAAAAAAGGCACTCAGCCTTGATAATGAAGGGCTCCGCCTCCGCTTTGGCGATGATTTCCGGCGGATCACAGCACCCTATCTTGATGAAAACGGGCTGGAAGTAGCTCCTTTCGGGATCGAACGGGGCGGGGTCGGATACGGCATGGCCCTCAGCCATCCGCTTGCCAATGCCACCATTGAAGAAATGAAAGCTTATCCATGGCCCGATCCAAACAACATCGATCTATCCTACCTCCATCCTCTAGTCTCACAGTCTCACAGTCTTAAAGTCTCACAGTCTTCCACCTCCAAACACCCCTCTCCCGCTTGGTTTGACGACTACGCGATTCTCGGAGGCGATTGGTCGCCTTTCTGGCATGATGTGATCGATATGGTAGGAATGGAAAACCTGTTTATAAGGATGTACACCGAGCCGGAGTGGGCACATGCCATTTACGATCTTGTCTTTGATTATTATTATGCGGTAAATGAGCGCATATTCGCTGAATCCGGCGACCAGATCGATATTTTCTTTATCGGCAACGATTTGGGCAGCAACAATGGTGCACTCATCGGGACCGATTTGTTCGGTGAATACCTTCAACCGAAGTTCAAGAAATTGGCCGATCTTGGTCACGCTTACAAAAGCAAGGTGTTGCTGCATTGCTGTGGGGGATTCAGCGAATTGATGCCGCAGATGATCGAAGCCGGGATCGATGGAGTGCACGCCATTCAACCATCCTGTTATGGAATGGAGCTCAATGGATTGAAAAAGGATTTTGGAGAAAAGCTCCTGTTTAACGGATGTATCGATTCACAGTTTGTTGTAATCGAAGGAAAACCGGAGTATGTGAAACAGGAAACCCGTAAAACACTGGAAATCATGATGCCCGGGGGCGGTTTTGTCGCCGGTGCCAGTCATGATTTTTTGCTGGAAGAAACGCCGCTGGAGAATGTACTGGCGATGTTTGATGCGGTGCAGGAATATGGACTTTATTGATACTTTAGAAAGGCAGAAGGCAGAGGGCATAAGGCAAAAATTAAACTTAAGATTTAAGAATAAAAGATATGAGATTGGGAAAGTGGAGGTTTGTTTTGGGAGCGATCCTGGTGATATCGTTCAGTTTTGAGGGTATGGCTCAAAAGCCGGAGCGACAGTGGGGACAGTACAGAGGACACCTGGCTGGTGGGATTCTGGATCAGGCGAACCTTCCTGATTCGTTTAATCTTGCGGAGGGGAAAAATGTAAAATGGAAAATTTCGGTTCCCGGTCTGGGGATATCCTGCCCGGTGATTTGGGGGGACAATCTTTTCCTGACCACAGCCATCAGCAGCGGGGATTCCACGGGGTTCAGAATAGGCATTTACGGCGATGTGGCTCCGGTGATGGATTCCTCGGTACATGAATGGAAAGTGTTTTGCTACAATAAAACCAATGGCAAACTAATGTGGGAGCGCAGCGCCTGCAAAGGGGTTCCGAAAATGAAGCGGCATGCAAAATCAACACATGCCAACACTTCCATCGCCAGCGACGGAAAACATGTGGTGGCCTTTTTTGGCTCCGAAGGTTTGTATTGTTATGACATGAAGGGGGACCTGAAATGGAAGGCTGGTTTCGGCACGCTGAAATCCGTTTTTTACCTGATGGAACAGGCAGAGTGGGAATTCGCGAGCTCCCCAATCCTCTATCAGGGAGTGGTAATCGTGCAGTGCGATGTTTTGAATAATTCGTTTGTTGCCGCCCTGGATGCAGACAGTGGGAAAGAACTGTGGCGTGCCAACAGAGATGAACTTCCCGGCTGGTGCACCCCCAACATCTACCTGGATCATGGAAAAGCGCGCGTGGTGGTTAATGGTTACAAGCATCGAGGCGCTTATGATTTCAAGACCGGTGAGGAAATCTGGAAAATGTCGGGAGGCGGCGATATCCAAATCCCTACCCCGGTGATCGGTGACAGCCTGATTTACATGAATAGTGCCCACGGTCCCTCCTCCCCGATCATGGCCATCCGCAAGGAGGCTAAGGGCGATATTACGCTGAAGGACAAAGAAACCGCCAATGAATTCATCAGTTGGTATCTTCCAAAAGGAGCTTCCTACATGTCAACCATGCTGTTGTACGATAAATATCTTTATAGCTGCAACTGGAACGGAACCGTGATCTGTTATGAAGCAACCACCGGTAAAGAGGTATACAAAGAAAAGCTGGGTAAGATGAAAAGTTTCACCGGGTCCCCGGTGGCCTCCGATGGCAAGATATTTATTGCCGATGAGGAAGGGACCGTTTATATTTTCAAGGCCGGACCGGAATTCAAGCTCCTGTCGGCCAACCCCTTAAAAGATATTTGCATGACCACGCCGGGCATTACCGATAACATGATCTATTTACGGACGGAGCATTATCTTTTTGCGATCGGGAAGTGACCTCCCCGCCTGCGGAAATCCTGTTAGCGTGACGGGGTCCCCGCCTTCGCGGGGATGACACTTCTCCGATGGTGATTCATCCTTACTTGCGCCTTGTGCCTTGTGCCTTACTTGCGTCTTGTGCCTTGCGCCTTGAGCCTTACTTGTGCCTTGTGCCTTGCGCCTTGAGCCTTACTTGTGCCTTGTGCCTTCTGCCTTGTGCCTTCATTTTTGGGTATATTTGCCTTTTCGAAACACAAACACAATGAAAAAACACGCTCTCCTGATCGGCGCATTGGCCTTGTATATTGGTATATATGCCCAGAAGCCCATTGACAAAACTTTTTGGCAAGAGGATTTTGCTTCCGGAAAATTACCGGCCGGATGGCAGGTGATCACGCAGAATGACAGTGCCTCCAAATGGTTTGTCACGGATCAGCCGTTCCCGGGCTCGCCGGGAAGGGCTTATCAGGCCCCGCCGATCGCATCCAATAGCCGGGGATATCATCTGCAGGTAACTCCGGGGGTGAGGGTGGATAAAAATGCCCGTGCCTGGAAAAAGATTAATATCTGGCCCGATGCCTATGTCCAGAGTCCTTCGGTCGATTGTTCCAGGCACCGTTCGGTGGTGCTGAAGTTCCAGCAGAATTTTTTCTGGAACCGCCGGGATGCGGACAGGGGGGGTGGACTGTTTGTCGGGATAAGCACCAACGCTAAAGAATGGACCTACTTCAACGTTAAAAATGACATCGGCTCGGGCGAGGATTGTCCGAACCCCATGGATGTTGAACTCAATATCACCCGTCTGGCGGCAGGACAGAAAACCGTATGGCTGAAATTTTACTGGAAAGGGTACTACCAGTGGTACTGGATGATCGATGACATCAGTCTGTCGGAGGCCTTTGATGCTGATGTCCTGGCTTACCGCCTGGTCAGCCATCCAGAAACCGGGAACCACTTTAAAACATCAGAAGATATTAAATTTCAGATCATTAACCTTGGATCCAATGATATCGTGACAGATTTCGATTGCTTTTTGAAGATCGATACCCGGTCGGTCCTGAAGGCTACTGTCAAGGCTGACCCAAAGAACCCCTTCAAGATCATCGATACCCTGCCGGTGACTTTCCCGGGAATCAGTCTCACGGATTTCGGGATCCATAAAATCAAGTTCAATACGGCTCTTCCGGGGGATGAAAGGTTATCCAATGATACCATTTCAACCGTCCTCTACTCAGGGGCCTATTCATTGGGTGAGATCTCCGCTTATGCTCCCGTTCCGGGCGGTTATGAGTTTGAGTGCGGCAATGCCCGACTGAAACTGCAGTTTGTCCGCAGCGATATATTCCGTTTATGGATGGCTTATGACGGCGATTATACCGATCCGGCAGGAAATGATATTGTCATTAATAAACCGGATAAACCGGTGGAGGTGAAAACTGCTGACAAAGGAACCTACTATCTGTTTACCACGGCAGATGTGGTTCTCAGGGCTTATAAGAAACCTTTGAGATTTGCCTTGTACAAGGCTGACAATTCTTCCCTGATCTGGGAAGAGGTTAAAGGAATGACGTACGGCAAGCAAACCGTCCAGTACCTGAAGCGCCAGCCAAACGAATACTTCTATGGCGGAGGAATGCAGAACGGCCGTTTTTCGCATCGGGATAAAACCATAAAGCTCACCATTGACTATAACTGGGAAGATGGCGGCGGTCCGAACCCGGCGCCGTTTTTCATGAGCACCGCCGGCTATGGGGCACTCCGGAATACCTACGCATCAGGTGCTTATTCATTCGGCGATACGGTAAGACTGATTCATAATGAGGCCCGTTTCGACAGTTACTTTTTTGCCGGAAACGGTTTGAAAGATATCCTGGGAGATTATACCGATATCACAGGCAAGCCATTCCTGATGCCACGCTGGGCGCTGAGCATGGGTGATGCCAATTGCTACAATCGCGGAGCCAAGGCCGATATCAAGACGGTAGGCAGCACCGGAACCGGATTCGGCGGGACTACCCCCGATGTTATCAAACTGATTGCTGATGAATACATTAACCATGACATGCCCCGCGGCTGGATTCTGCCGAACGACGGTTACGGTTGCGGATACACCAAGTTGGATTCCGTGGTGAGGGAATTATACAAGCGCGGATTTTACACCGGTTTATGGACCGAAAACGGGGTAGAAAAGATCGCCAGGGAAGTCGGGGAGCTGGGTACCCGCCTGTGCAAGCTGGATGTTGCCTGGGTGGGCGACGGATACAAGTTTGCTATCGACGGAGTGAAAGCAGCCTATGAAGGAATCGAAAATGCCAGCGATGCCCGAGGATTTGTCTGGTCGGTATGTGGCTGGGCCGGGACACACAGGCACTCGGTGGTTTGGACCGGTGACCAGAGCGGAAGCTGGAACTATATCCGGTGGCATATCCCGACTTTGATCGGGAGCGGTTTATCAGCACAGAACAGCGCCACGGGAGATGTCGACGGAATTTTCGGCGGCAGCGACTCCACCTATACCCGGGATTTGCAATGGAAATGTTTCACTCCGGTGCTCATGGGCATGTCAGGCTGGGCATCCAATAACAAAAACGGAATCAAGGACAAACAACCCTGGCTGTTCGGTGAGCCATTCACCTCCATTAATCGTAAATACCTGCAGCTCAAACAACGGTTGACCCCCTATATGTACACCCTCTGCGCCGAAGCCAACCACACCGGTGTTCCGGCAGTTCGCGGCCTCGTTCTGGAATATCCCACCGACGCGGTAGCCCTGGGATCGTTAACCCAATATGAGTACCTGCTCGGTCGCGACCTGCTGGTGGCCCCGGTTTATAAATCAGAGGCTAAACGCGACAGCATCTATTTTCCAGCCGGGAACTGGATCGACTACTGGGATCGAACAGTCTATCAAGGGAATAAGTGGATAAGCAATTATCCGGCACCGCTGGATAAGCTCCCGCTGTTTGTCCGCGCCGGAGCTATCCTCCCGATGTATCAAGAGATGTCTTACGACTGGGAACGTCCGGCGGATACCATTACTCTCGACATCTACCCCGGCGGCAAATCGGAATTTGTGATGTATGAAGATGACGGTCTGACACGCGAACACCGTCAGGGCGTTTTTGCCACGACTAAATTTGAAGTCAGCGATAACCGCACCGCCGGGCAACCGATGGAGATTATCATCCATGCGGCCAAAGGCGACTTTAAAGGCAGGCTGAAACAGCGGGTGTACTTGTTGGAGATTCATACTTTGGGGAAGCCAAGGGAGATAAAGGCTCAAGGCAACAAAATCAAGGCTCAAGGCTCAAGGCTCAAGGCGCAAGTGGAAGGCAGAAGGCAGAAGGCAAAAGGCAGAAGTAGGGGATGGAGTTATCATCCAGATGACAGGGGTGGAATTTTGAAGATCTGGACCGGTGTTGTTGCCACGGATTCACCGATGAGGATAACTGTTCAATAAAAACTGTCAGCGCGCTTTAATCGGCAGCAGTGTCATCCCCGCGAAAGCGGGGACCCCTTCACTCTAACGAGGTGCCGGCAACAGCTTCTTCAGAATATCATGCAAAGAGACACGGTCCCCGCCTTTGCGGGGATGACACTGCTGCGTATATAAATTTCTACCTTTGCGTTGAGCTTATCCTGAACCCGACCGTTGGAGACCGAACCGAAAATAGAGTCCAGACCAACCGACATCGGTGATATATCCGATTTCGAGAAGCTATTTAAGCTGCATTACAGCAAGCTTTGCTCCTATGCAAACCTGTTCCTTAATGACCCGGATGCCGCCGAGGATGTGGTGCAGGAGGTTTTTTTCAAGCTTTGGAAAAACCGCGACGAGCTGACTGTCAGTACCACCATCAAATCGTATCTGTTCAGAGCCGTTAGAAACGGATGTATGAACGTGATCGACCATATTACGGTACGTGAGGCATATAAGGTTGTCAATGAGGAGGATATAAGGGACAGTGAACGGCACCTCATCGACGAGGCCGTGGTATCTGAATTGGAGCAAAGAATTCGGGAAACCATTGATGAACTGCCGGTGGAACGGCGGAAGATATTTATCATGAGCCGTTTCGATGGTTTAAAGTACCGCGAAATTGCTGATCAGCTGAATATTTCAGTCAAGACAGTCGAGAATCAGATGTACCAGGCCCTCCGTTTTCTGCGTGAACGGCTGGTGGATTATCTTCCTTTACTGCTTGTGATCTTTAAAGGATTATTCCGGGATGAATAGAATTTTAGTGATAAAAAATTTAGTGATTGCCGGTTTTGAACTGTCATACCGGTAGAGCGAAATGAAAAACGGTCAGACCCATATCGATCAGAAACTTCTGGTGTTTTACCTCCTCGACGAGATTTCGCAGCAGGGCCGGGGCAAGGTGGAGGCATGGCTTGAAGCCTCGGAATCGAACAGACTGTATTTCGACGGGCTTAAAAAAACCTGGGAGGAGTCGGGGAAGATCGATCCGGATGGGATCAGATTCGATGCGAATCGGGCTTGGGAACGAATGAACGGGAGGATCGTGAAGGAACGTGAGGACGTTAAGAGCGGTGAGGATGGTAAGAATGTTAAGAGGGTTAAGAGGGTTGTGATGAATTGGGGGGTGCGAGGTGCGCTGATGGCAGTGGCAGCGGTGGCGGTGTTTATGGCGGTATCCGTGATTTTCATTAAATATTTGCAGAACAGGCAGGATTCCGGAATGGTTACGTTGGCCAGTTTATCGGTACCGGTACAGGATACCCTGACAGATGGATCAACGGTTGTATTGAACAAGGAAACGCGCTTGACTATTCCCAAAAAATTTACATCCGGCAGCCGGAAGGTCGAACTTGAGGGTGAGGCGTTTTTCCAGGTTGAACATGATGCCCGAAGGCCTTTTATTATTGATGCCGGACTGGGTCAGGTGAAGGTTCTCGGAACTTCATTCCAGGTGAAAGCCTATCCGGATTCCGATCTGGAGGTGTATGTCGAATCTGGCAGGGTGGAGCTTTCCATTGCCGGCAGTGTTACCGGGGATACAGCGAGATTAATCCTGAAAGCGGGCGAAAGGGGTATGATAAGAACCGGATCGAAGGAAATCGTAAAACCGGCCGCGATCGGTCCGGATGAACTGTTCTGGGCCAATAAAAAACTGATATTCCAGGAGACCCGGTTATCGCTGGTTTTCGATCTGCTGCAGGAACACTATAAAGCGGATATTGAAGTCAAGGATGCCGCTATCCTGCATTGCCTGCTGACAGCCACATTTACCGATGAAACCATCGACCAGATCCTGGAAGTGGTGGCCGCTTCATTTGATCTGACCCTGAGCAAGGAGGTAAATAAATTCATCATCAACGGAAAGGGATGCGGGAATGAAAAGGAATAGATCAAAGGTTATTTTGCTGATGATCACCGCCCTGGTCATTACCCTGCCGGTTTTTTCCCAAACCAATCATCTGGAAAAAAAGATATCCATTGATCTGAATCAGGTTAAGCTGAAAAATGCCCTTCCGAAAATCGCGGAAACCGGCGGATTCCAGTTTTCCTACAACTCGGAAATCATTCCTGGTGACAGCATCATTTCCTTACATGCAAAAGATCAGCCTGTTAAAAAAATTCTAAAGGACGTGGCAGGTCCGGGTGTCCGCTATAAAGTTCTGGGTAACCATATTATCTTGCTGGGTGATAAACCGGTCAAGTCCCAAGCCGGGAATGAGAAGGAACAGGAATATACCATAGAAGGATTTATTTACGATGCACAAACCGGTGAAATTCTTTCATCTGCAAGTATTTATGAGGTGGAAGGAATGTTTGTATCGGCTACCGATGATAAAGGTTTTTATTCGCTCACCGTTCCCGGCGACCGTGAAAAACGGGTGAGTTACAGTAAGGCGGGGTATAACGATACCCTGATCATAGTGAAACCAAAAGAGCAGACTTCGGTCAGTATCCGCCTGACCCCCAAGCCGCGGAAGCTTGGCGACAGTCCGCTGGAAGTGTTTTCCGCTCCGAATCTGAATGATCGGAAATTGGTCACGGCCCTGGTTCCGGCCAAAACACGGACAGCAGCCGACAATATCCCGGTGATCGAACAAAGATGGGTGCAGGTGTCATTGTTTCCTTTCATCGGTAGCAACCGGTTTGTGTCGGGCTTGATCACCAACCGCCTGTCGCTTAATGTTTTCGCAGGTTATTCAGGTGGAGTCAGGGGACTGGAACTGGGGAGTTTCCTGAATGTGGTCCGGAATGAGATGAACGGGGTTCAACTATCGGGTTTTGGTAATATTGTCGGGAAAAAGACCAATGGAGTTCAGCTATCCGGATTTTTCAATTTCGATGCCGGATCCTTCAACGGATTGCAGGCTTCAGGGTTCAGCAATGTGGTGACCGATACCATCCGCGGAGTTCAGCTGGCAGGGTTCAGCAATGTTCTTCGCGGACCGATGTATGGAACACAGATTTCGGGCTTCAGTAATTTTACCAGCCAGAACGTAGATGGAATCCAGGCTTCCGGATTCCTGAATATCGCCGGTAAGGATGTGAAAGTGGCTCAGCTGAGTGGTTTCGCCAATTTCAGTAAAAGTGTCGGGGGCCTGCAGGCGGCAGGGTTTATGAATATAGCCACCGGAACAAGCAAGGGTATCCAGGCATCCGGGTTCCTGAATTATGCGACTGAGGTAAAGGGTGTTCAGATTTCAGTTTTCAACTTTGCCGATACCGTCAGCTCCGGGGTGCCTATCGGACTTTTAAGTTTTGTGGGCAAAGGATTTCACACGATCGAGTTGACAGCCAATGAGTTATTCCCACTTAACCTGAGTTTTAAAACCGGGGTCAGGCATTTTTATAATATCCTGACGGCCGGGTGGCAACAGCAGCTGCTTTCAGTGGGTTACGGATTGGGCACCCAGTTCCGACTGGCCAAACGATTGACCATCAGCATGGACCTGACTGGTAATTATTTGTCGGATAATAAAAACTTTATCGCATCAAAAGGGGCGATGATCCGCTTCACCCCCACCCTCGATATCGGCCTGGCCAAGCATTTTAATTTCGTGATCGGACCCACGCTGAGCGGATTTGCGGGTTTGGATCATGCAGATGCCGGAACAGGCGATTTCCCATTCCTGTTTTCGTTACCTGTTAAAAATCTGTTCATTGGAAGTACTCCGGTCAGCATCAGGATCGGCGCAACGGCAGGTTTCCGCTTTTAATCAACTTTTTTTTCATACCGGATAGGGGTATTTCTGAGGATGCCTGTCATCCTTATGTAATCAACTAAAATCAATAAAAAGTATGAAAACTAAAATGTGGAAATTGATGATCGCAGCAATAGTGGTCCTTCCAATGGCTCTCGTTTCCTGTCATGATGAATGGATGATCGGCATCAGCGGACAGGGAGAAATCGTAGAACAGACAATCATCCTGGATAATTTCGATGGATTTGTATCGGACATCCCTGCAGACATTTATCTGACTCAGGGAGATAATCAGGAGGTGGTGTTCAAGGCACAGCAGAATATCATCGACAACATCGAACTGGAAAGAGTCGATGGCGGAATCTGGACCATCCGGTACCATCAACTGGTGCGTTATTCCAAACCGGTAAAAATTTATATCACGATCCCAACGCTCACCAAAGCCGGGATCAACGGATCATGTAATATCACCGGATTAACTTCGTTTACCGGGCTGGATCAGCTGAAGCTATTTATTTCCGGTTCCGGAAATATTGATCTTGATTTTGATTCCCAAAAACTCAATGCCACGATATCCGGCTCCGGTAATCTGAACCTGTCAGGCACAACTGATCAGGTTAATCTGATAGTCAGCGGTTCCGGAAGCTTCCATGGCATGGATCTGGCGACCCCGAGGGCCGAATTGACGATCACCGGTTCGGGAAGTGCCCGTATCACGGTGGAGGAATTCCTCAAGGTCAATGTTACCGGTAGCGGGAACGTTTATTATGACGGCAATCCTGAACTGGACGTTCACGTTTCCGGCAGCGGCAGTGTTTCACGCGGCCGCTAACCACAAACCTCACGCCCTCACATCCTCACGTCCTCACCTCCTCACGAAAATCAAAACTATCACAACAATGAAAACTATATCAATTAATATCTATTTATCTATTCTTCTTACCGTCGTCGGATCAGTCCCTGCCTGGTCGGCTCAGGATTCCACCAGGGTCAGCCCGTTTCACCTCAGTTTTATTACCCCGCTGGGCACTAATGGATTACAATCGTGGAACACCACTAACCTCATCTCGGTTAACCTCTTTGCCGGTTTCTCAGGCGGATTGAAAGGGGTTGAGTTCGGTGGATTTGCGAATGCATTGAAGGGCGACATGAACGGTGTTCAGGTGGCCGGGTTTTGCAACAATACTTTTGGTAAAGCAAATGGTATGGAAATAGCCGGTTACTGGAACTTCAATAAAGAGAAGGTGACCGGTGGCCAGTTGTCGGGTTTTGCCAATGTGGCCCTCGATACGGTAGACGGGATCCAGGGTTCAGGATTTGCGAATGTCACCGTAGGGGATATGAAGGGCGTTCAGGCAACGGGTTTTGCCAACGTCACCACCGGGTATCAGCAAGGGGTGCAGGTTGCGGGATTCTTCAATTATGCGAAGAAGCTGCGCGGGGTCCAGGTTGGAGTGGTGAATGTGGCTGATACGGTTGAAAGAGGCATCCCCATTGGATTCCTGAGCTTTGTTCGCAATGGATACAAGGTAATCCAGGTGGGAGGCAATGAAACACTGTTCGGTGAAGTCAGTTTTAAAACCGGTGTCAGGCAGTTTTATAACATCCTGTCGGTAGGAGCATCAGCCAGAGCCGGCTCTGTAAAATGGGGATATGGTTATGGTATCGGTACCCTGATAGCAGTCGGGCAGCGCATGGATCTGAGCATCGAGGCGGTTTCTTACCAGATCAATGAAGATGCCTGGTATACCTACCGCATGAATATGCTCAACCGGCTGAACCTTGCCTTAAGCTACAATATCACGCGGAACATCGGAGTATATGCCGGCGGAAGCTGGAACGTGCTGGTCTCCGGCAATGAAATTACCAGCGAACACCCTCATCATTGGACCAATGAAGTGTCGATGTATCCGGGGTTCAATGCCGGATTGAGGATTGGACTTTGAGACGTGAAAATTTAAGGAAGAGGGTTGAAATTCCAATTTAGAATGCCGAATTCCGAATAATAGATTCAGGGCACCATGAAGTTGAAAGTGATTCTACTTCATAGATACTTGAATCTCCTACTCGGAATTCGGCATTCTAAATTGGAATTTCAACTTTCCTCCTTTATAATTCATCCGGTTTATCGGCGAGGAACGTAAAGGAAAAATCGGCAACTTGCATAGGAAAATCCTTTTTGACGATGAAACCAATCCTCACCCTCCTGGCCCTCCTCCTTACCATTAGCCTGCCAGCCCAGCAGCGTCGTGGAAATCAGCGTCTTATGACCTCATTTGGTTCATCAAAGGAGGAGGATGTTACTCAATATGTCGATCCGTTTATCGGCACCCAGGGCGGAGGGAACACCTTCCCGGGGGTGAGTTATCCGTTTGGAATGGTGAAAGCGGGACCGGATTGCGGGGCCTTGAATTCCAACAGCGGATATACACACGACGGCCTGATACGCGGTTTCAGCCAGGTGCACGTGAGCGGAGCAGGCGGCGGGCCGAAATACGGGAATATCCTGATGTATCCTTTTTCCGGCGATGTTTCGGTGACTGATTACGGCAGCGCCCGCGGAAAAGAGGTGGCTAAAACGGGATATTATTCGGTGGAACTGACAGCTGGTGAAATCCTTGTCGAGCTCAGCTGCACACAGAAAACGGCACTCCACCGTTACACGTTCAGGAAAGGCGGACAGTCGGGCATCCTCATCGATGCCGGCAGCTTCCTCGGGAAACAATCCTGCTGCTTTGAGGCCCAGGAGCTCGTGGGATCGGAGGTCGAAGTCCTTTCCGACCGTGAAATCTGCGGGTACTCGCGGGTGAAGGGGGGATGGAATACCGGCGGACCTTATACGGTTTACTTCTATGCCATTTTTGATACTCCTTCTACCTCTTTCGGGACCTGGAAATCGGGCAAGGTTCACCATACCAATAAGTCGGAATTCGACTCGGGTGAGCCTGCCGGGGCCTGGTTTGGTTACGATTGCAAACCCGGACAGGCGGTGGGGGTGAAAATCGGCATCTCATTCATCAGCACCGGAAAAGCCCGCACGAATTGTGTGATCGAAGCCGGCACCCTGAATTTTGAACAAGCCACTTCGAGGGCCCGGAACGAATGGAGCCAGTACCTGTACCGCATCCGTGTGGACTCACCTTCCAAAACCGAAAAAATAAAATTTTATACTGCCCTGTATCACAGTATGATGCAACCGGTCGACCGCACTGGGGAGAACCCGCTATGGTCGGGCAAGGAGCCCTACTATGATGATTTTTATTGCATCTGGGATACCTACCGCACCAGTCATCCCTTGTTTATTTTGTTTATGCCCGAGATTCAATCTGATATAACCCGCTCACTCATTGATATATATAAACAGGAAGGCTATATGCCTGATGCCCGGTCGGGAAATATCAATGGCCGGACCCAGGGGGGCAGCAACTGTGATATGCTGATTGCCGAAGCCATTCTGAAAGATCTTCCGGGTATCGATTATGAAATGGGATACCGGGCGATGATCAAAAATGCCTTAGTGGCTCCGGGGGGCGACGAAAGGAAAGAGGGCCGGGGAGGGCTCAATGACTATCTTACCATAGGCTTCGTCTCAACTGATTATGAGGGGGCCGGTTCCCGTACCGTGGAATATGCGGCTAACGACTGGGCTATCGCACTGAGTGCTAAAAAAATGGGCAACACTGACGATTATCAGAAATATGCCAAACGTGCCGCAAACTGGGAAAACTTGTGGAAGCCCATTGAACATGCCGGCGCCACAGGATTTATCATGCCGCGGAAAGCCAACGGGGATTGGGACGAAAACTACCACGATAAATTATGGTCGTGGTATACCGAAACCCCGCCTTGCGAACTCGGATTGATACCGTACAACCAAATCCCGGAGAAATATATCTCGAAAGACCCATTCACCCCGCTTTCAGGCGGTAGCTGGATGGACTTTTTCTATGAGAGCCACTCCTGGGAATATTCATTTTATGCGCCCCAGGATATGAAACGCCTGATCGAAAAATGCGGCTGTACGAATGCCTTCGTCAACCGGCTGGATATTTTCTTCACTCAGAAATATTTCCAAATGTCGAATGAGCCCGGTTTTATGACCCCCTGTTTGTATAATTATGCGGGGCGGCCCGACAAAACTGCGGAAACCGTCACCTGGCTCCTGAAAACTTATTATACCGATAAGCCAGCGGGACTTCCGGGCAACGACGATTCCGGCGCGATGTCATCATGGTATGCCTTTCAGACCATGGGGTTCTTTCCGGTGGCCGGACAGGATGTTTACCTGATCGGGACACCAAAGTTCAGCCGCACGTCCATTTCTCTGGGAAACGGGAAAAACATGGTAATCATCGCAGAAAACCTTACGGAGAAGAATATCTATGTTGGTTCCGCATTATTAAATGATAAGCCCCTGGATCAGAATTGGTTCCGGCATGCCGATATCAAGGATGGCGCCACCATACGCCTGGTTATGGCCGATAAGCCGACCGTTTGGGGCACAAAAGCCCTGCCTCCGTCACGGTCGGATTGAGAATTGGACTTTAGGAAATGAAAATTTAAGGAAGAGGGCTGAGATTCCAATTCAGAATGCCGAATTCCGAATAATAGATTCAGGGCACCATGAAGTTGAAAGTGTTTATACTTCATCGATACTTGAATCTCCTACTCGGAATTCGGCATTCTGAATTGGAATCTCAACTTTCCTCCTTTTTATTCCGCTCCTTGAACACCGGCTTACTTATTTAGTATTTTAGCCTCCTCATCAGGTAATCATTAATCCGACCCAGCTTTATGGACGGTGCAACCGGGAAAACCTTCAAACGAAGCTTGAATCTTTTCGATTCATCAGCCATTGTTGTCGGGTCCATGATCGGATCCGGGATATTCATTGTCACTGCGGATATGTCCCGGACCCTCGGATCACCCGGATGGATGCTACTGGCCTGGCTGATTACCGGGTTGATGACCATCTTTGCGGCGATGACCTACGGCGAACTGGCCTCGATGATGCCCAAGGCAGGCGGGCAATACATCTACCTGCGCGAAGCCTATAATCCTCTCACAGGATTTCTTTATGGCTGGACACTCTTTACCGTAATCCAAACCGGTAGCATCGCGGCTATCGCCATGGCATTCAGTAAATTTTCGGGAGTGCTGATCCCCTGGATCAGTGAGGAAAATATCCTTATTCATCTCGGACCAATCAAGGTGACCACGGTGCATTTGGTTGCGGTTCTGTCAATCATCCTGCTCACCTGGATCAATACCCGTGGTATCAAAACCGGGAAAATCGTACAAAACACTTTTACCCTGACAAAAGTGCTGGTATTGGTCCTTTTCCTGATTGTTGGCGTTTTTCTTGCCAAATCAACCGGGTGGGCAGCGAACCTCAGCTATTTCTGGCAGGCCGCCAGGCTGGATCCGATAACCGGCGTAGCCACTCCGCTGGTGGGCATGGCCTTCGTTGCAGCCATGGGATCGGCCATGGTAGGATCACTTTTTACCTATGATGCCTGGTACAATATCACCTATAATTCAGCGGAGGTGATCCATCCGAAACGGACGATACCCCTGAGCCTGATTTATGGAACACTGGCAGCAGCAGTCATCTTTGTACTGTGTAATGTTGTATATGTCAAGGTTCTGCCATTGAGGGGAATTCCGGGAGCCGACAATGTGATCAGTCAGGGAATGGCTTTTGCCACCGATGACCGGTTGGGTACAGCGGCGATTTTCGGGATTTTCGGCGAATATGCGGCCATCATCATGGCGGTTCTGATCATGATTTCCACATTTGGTTGTAATAACGGACTGGTGTTGTCGGGTGCCCGTGTGTATTATGCGATGGCGGAGAACAAGCTTTTTTTCAAAAAGATAGGTAACCTGAATAATAAAGGGGTTCCGGCAAACGGGTTGATCCTACAATGTATTTGGGCATGTTTGCTCTGTTTATCAGGCTCTTATTCTCAATTACTTGATTATGTGATTTTTGCCATGCTAATTTTCTATGCCTTAACCAATGCAGGTGTATTTATTTTGCGCCGGCGGTGGCCCAATGAGGAGCGCGCCTATAAAGCCTTCGGATATCCTGTGATTCCTGCTATCTGCGTGATTTTATCCGTGATTATCATGATCATTCTCCTGATATACAAACCCACTTTCACCTGGCCCGGATTGATTATCGTAGCCATAGGGATACCGGTTTATTATATCTGGAAAAGACTGTCACCCAATACTCCTGTAGAATGAATGCAGTTCCCTTTGTAGTAGGAGCGGTTGCTTTTTTTGTAATTGCTTACCGTCTCTATTTCAGTTTTGTGGTGGCCAAGGTTGCGGTTGCCAATGATTTGAAGCTTACCCCGGCCCATCGATTGTACGACGGGCAAAATTATATCCCGACCAGCCGTTGGGTGCTTTTCGGGCACCATTTTGCGGCCATCGCAGGAGCCGGCCCCCTTGTCGGACCCGTCCTGGCCGCACAGTTCGGGTTTTATCCGGGATTCATCTGGATGCTAGTCGGTGCCGTGATGGCCGGTGCCGTGCATGATCTGGTGATCCTGACGGCCTCCATTGAACATGACGGAAAATCGCTGGCTGAAATTGCCCGCGCCGAGATCAATAAAATCAGCGGAACCACTGCTTCCATTGCCATCCTGCTCGTTCTCGTCCTTGCGCTGGCCGGTCTGGGCATGGTGGTGGTGAACGCCCTGGCCGAAAGTTCGTGGGGCACATTTACCATTGCCATGACTATCCCGATCGCCCTGTTCATGGGGGTCTGGATGTTCAAGCTTCGACCGGGGAAAACAGTGGAAGCGACGATCATGGGGGTTATTTTGTTAAGTGCGGCGGTTATCCTGGGCCGTTTTATTCCTGATTCCTCCCTGGCTCCCTGGTTTACCTTCGATAAGAAAACCATGACCCTTCTGCTTTGCGGATACGGATTCCTTGCTTCGGTGCTTCCGGTTTGGCTGCTGCTGACCCCGCGCGATTATTTAAGCTCCATCATGAAAATTACCGTGATCTTTTTGCTTGCAATCGGAGTGGTCATTGTTGCCCCGGATATCAAGATGCCCGGTTTTACTGAGTTTATTCATGGCGGCGGACCGATTATCAAGGGAAAGCTGTATCCCTACCTGTTCATCACGATTGCCTGCGGGGCCATCTCGGGCTTCCATGCAATGGTAAGCTCGGGTACTACTCCAAAAATGATCATGAAGGAGTCGCATATTAAGTCGATTGCCGTGGGATCCATGCTGACCGAAGGAATCGTAAGCATCCTTGCGCTGATCGCGGCAACCAGCCTTTTCCCGCTTGATTATTTTCAGATCAACCTGACTCCTGAAAATTTCCAGAAAGTACTGCCAAAACTCCATGAGATGGGGTTTACAGAGGGTAATATCCAGGAACTCTCGGCACAGGTTGGCGAAACGGTTGCCGGCCGTCCAGGGGGCGCCGTTTCACTGGGAGTCGGGATGGCACAGATATTTTCTGCCATTCCCGGCATGAAACACCTGATGAGCTACTGGTACCATTTTGCCATCATGTTTGAGGCCCTGTTTATCCTGACCACCATTGATGCGGGAACCCGCATCGCACGGTTTGTGATGCAGGAGGCTCTCGGCAAGGTTTATAAACCATTCGGCCGTACTACCTGGATTCCCGGTAACCTCATTACCAGTGCGATCATCGTATTTTGCTGGGGTTATTTCATCTATACGGGTACCATCGGCACGGTATGGCCGATGTTCGGAACAGCCAATCAATTGATGGCTACCATTGCTCTGGTAGTAGGAACTTCTTATATCATTAACCGCGGCCGCCGGAAATATGCCTGGGTGACCATCGTGCCCATGACTTTCGTGGGGATCACCACCCTATACGCCGCCCTCAGCAATATTGTCATCAATTATTATCCGCAGATGATGACCAAAGCCACCATGATCCCGGGTCTGATCAATTTAGTCCTCACCGCTCTGATCATTGGATGCCTGCTGTTGATTTTCGGCAATGCACTGCCGCAGTGGATCCGCAAAAAGCAAGAGAACTAATGAATGGCCACGTGTTTCGCTTCACGCCTCACGCCTCACGCTCTTCCTCCTCACCAGTCCCACCACTGCCACCGCCGCCCACGTGCCTTCCAGTACCACAAAGGGAATGGCATGGATGAGCCATGAACCGTAACAGGCCAGGCTGGCACCAAGCAGGTTCATTACCAGGTACCACCGGTTATCCGGTTTTACCCTGCCGAGAATCAGCAGGAAGAAAGCCGACAAAATCAGGAAAACTCCGACCGAATTGACGATATTCGCAAATAACATTCCTTTGATATTATGGCCAAAATTATCAAAATCCGCGGATTCATTTTCCCGGTCGCCCTGATCACTACCATCTGCCTTGCCGACTGTACCGGATCCGGTCACACTAAGGTAGACCAGCTCTTTTGCAATAACCAGATAAATCCCATCGGGGTGGAGGGAGTGCCGGAATTCCGATGGACGGTTGTTTCGGAGAGGAACGGCGCTTTGGTAACGGATTATGAGATCCTTCTGGAAGACGTTAAGACTATGAGACTGGAAGACGTTAAGACGGTGAGGCTGGAGGGGGGAAAGAGGTATGAGTGGCAGGTGAGGGTGAAGGATGAGAAAGGGAAGTTTTCGGCGTGGAGTAAAAAGGCCTGGTTTGTAACCGGGGTGCAGGATTCAGCTTGGGCAGGGGCGAAATGGATCGGCTTTGAGCAGTTGCCGGATTCATTGAAGCTGGTACCGGGTGTGCATGGATCGGGAAATAACCTGGGAAACCTCGCTCTGAAGCGTCCGGTGGTTCCGGTGTTTCGTAAAACCATTGAGGTGGATAAACCGGTGCAGGAGGCCTGGATGTTTGTTTCAGGATTGGGCCAGTATACCCTGGAGATCGACGGGAATGATATCACCGGAGGTTTTATGCGGCCGGGCTGGACCAATTATGCCAAAACCTGCTTTTATAATGGTTTCGATCTGACCAGCCGGCTGAACAACGGGCCCCATGAGCTGTTAATCACCGTGGGCAACGGCTTCTTTAACGTGAACCGCGAACGCTACCGCAAACTGGTCGATGCCTGGGGCATGCCCATGATGCGCGCTATCATTGTTGTCAGGTATGCCGATGGCACTACTTTACGGATAAATTCCGATGCCAGCTGGGAAACAGCACCCTCAGCCATCACCTTCACTTCCATTTATGGCGGCGAGGATTATGATGCCCGGCTGAATAATCCGGTTTGGAAACCGGCTATTGAAGTTAAGGGCCCGGGCGGAGCGATGCGCTGGGAAGCCGATTATCCGCTGCAGGTCATGGAAACTTTTAAGCCGGTAAAAGTCACCGCATTGGCCGACAGCACCTGGGTATATGATTTCGGACAGAATGCTTCCGGTATCCCTCAGGTGAAAATCAGGGCTGCAGCGGGTCAGGCCATCAGGCTCACACCCGGTGAATTGATCGATGATAAGGGTCAGGTCACGCAGCAGGCTTCCGGAGGTCCGCACTATTATGCCTATACTTCCGATGGGGTGACAAGAACAAACTGGATGCCGCGGTTCACCTATTACGGATTCAGATATGTCAGTCTCAGCGGGGGCATACCCGCGGGCGAACCCAACCCGCGGAATCTGCCGGTGGTGGAGAATATCTTCTTTCATCATACCCGCAACAGTTCACCAACGGTGGGTGCGTTCAAATGCTCGAATGATCTGTTTAACAAGATATTCACCCTGATCGACTGGTCGGTGAGGAGCAACCTGGCCAGCGTGACTACCGATTGCCCCCACCGCGAGAAACTGGGTTGGCTGGAGGTCACCCACCTGATGGGAAATTCTATTCAGTACAACTACGATATTCACAACCTTTATGTGAAAATCATTGATGATATGATTGAATCACAGCTTGATAACGGGTTGGTTCCGGATATTGCCCCTGAATTTGTCCCGTTCTCGGGTGGGTTTCGTGATTCGCCGGAATGGGGAAGTTCGGCCGTAATCGTTCCCTGGTATGTTTATCATTGGTATGCCGATCGCAAACCGATGGAACGGGCCTATCCGATGATGAAGAGGTATGTCGGGTACCTGGGTTCCATGGCCAAAAACAGTATCGTATCGCATGGGCTGGGCGACTGGTTCGATCTCGGTCCGGGTACACCGGGCGAGTCGCAATTGACCCCGATGGCACTCACCGCCACGGCCATCTATTATCATGATCTGGATATTTTAGCTAAAATGGCCGGCATCCTTGGTTTTGCTAATGATGCCAGAATGCTGGCCGACAGTGCCCGGAGCGTTAAAGCTGCCTTTAATGCCCGGTTTTATGACCCTGTAACCAAGGTCATTGCAACCGGTTCTCAAACGGCCTACTCCATGCCGCTCGTCGTTGGACTGGTTCCTGAGGAAGACCGGAAAGAGGTATTTAAAAACCTGATAAAAACCGTGGAACGCGACGGATATGCTCTGACCGCCGGTGATGTGGGTTATCATTATCTGGTTCAGGCTCTTCAGGATGCGGGAGCCAGCGACGTGATCTTCAGGATGAACTCACGTGAGGATGTTCCGGGCTATGGTTTCCAGCTGAAGCACGGGGCCACCTCGCTCACGGAATCCTGGCCGGCCCTGCGGTTCGTCTCGAACAATCATATGATGCTCGGACACTTGATGGAATGGTTGTACACTGGTATCGGCGGTATCCGTCAGGCCGATGGCTCGGTCGGTTACCAAAAAATAATCATTGATCCTCAACCGGTTGGCGACCTCAAATGGGCTGAGGTTTCCTACCGGTCGGTCCTCGGAGAGATTTACTGCCGGTGGAAAAAAGCCGATAAGGGTTTTATCGTGGATGTTCGCATACCGGTTGGTGCATTTGCAGAGGTGTACTTTGCCGGAAAACACCTGGGTTCGGCAGGTTCCGGGCGATATAGCTGGAAAGGACAGCTCTAACACCGTTTGGTTTTTGTATTTTTGAAAGTTGGTGCTTATTTGTTGCTGGTTATTTGTTTTTTGCTATTTAAACATTGTTATTTATCAGAAATTTATGAATATTCTTGGAATGGGCAACGCCCTTGTTGATGTACTTGTCCGGGTTGAAAAGGAATCAATTCTTGAGGAATTGGGGCTACCGAAAGGGAGCATGCAACTGGTGGATGAGACCAGGCTTCAGGCCATTGAAAACCGTATTGACGGGTTTGAACGTGTTTTGGTGTCAGGAGGATCCGCTGCCAACACCATTCACGGACTGGCTGAATTGGGTGTTCCTACCGGATTCATCGGGTCGGCCGGGATGGATGCATGGGGCGAATTCTATATCAATGATTTAAAAGCAAAGGGGATTGTGCCGGTATTTTATCGACCGGATAAACCTACCGGAAGGGCCATGGCCCTGCTGACTCCGGATTCGGAGCGGACCTTCGGAACCTATCTCGGCGCCGCCATTGAGTTGACGCCGAAATTTCTCTTCCCTGAATTATTCACTGGCTGGACTGTATTTCACATTGAAGGATACCTGGTCCAGAATCACGACCTGATCGAATCGGCTTTGATATTGGCCAAAAAGGCCGGATGCATGGTTTCGCTTGACCTGGCCAGTTATAACGTGGTGGAGGATAACCTGGTGTTCCTGAAATCTGTTGTTCCTCAATACGTTGATATTCTTTTTGCCAATCAGGAGGAGGCCCTGGCCTTTACCGGTAAGGAACCGGAAGCTGCCGTGAAGGAGCTGGCAACGATGTGCAGCATTGCCATTGTGAAAACCGGCAAGGATGGGGCCTGGGTACAGTCGGGAAACGAACGGTATCATGTTAAGGGCCTGGAAGCCAACTGTATCGACACTACGGGTGCGGGTGACCTGTTTGCCTCCGGGTTCCTTTATGGATACACGAAAGGTTTTTCGCTGAAAAAATGCGGGGAACTGGGTAACTTGCTGGCAGCGTCGGTTATTGAGGTCACCGGGCCCAAGATATCAGAGGCTCATTGGGTTACCATCCGGAGGCAGATAGAGGTTTAATGAACCACCCGGAGAAATCTTATTCTATTAAAAGTAAGGCCTGAATTTCCCAAAATTCAGGCCTTTGCAAAAAGACAGACAAGGAAAAACCAAATGTTTGTTTAAAACAAACCGTGAAGTTCAGCGTTAATTTTATCGATTACCGTGCTGATATCTTCGGGATTGCCGAGAAAGTCCATGGAATCGGCATCCACGATCAGCACCTTGCCATCGCGGTAAGTTTCGACCCAGCTTTCATAGCGCTCATTTAGGCGCTTGAGATAGTCGAGACGAAGTGAATTTTCATATTTGCGGCCCCTTTTCTGGATCTGGTTAACGAGTGTAGGAACCGATGCCCGGAGATAGATGATAAGATCGGGCGGTTGCACCAGAGAAGCCATCAGGTTAAACAGCGTATAGTAATTCTCAAAATCCCTGGTGCTCATGAGCCCCATGGAATGGAGGTTCGGAGCGAAAATATAGGCGTCTTCGTATATTGTCCGGTCCTGGATAACGGTTTTATCATTCTTCCGGATTTCAAGAATCTGATTGAACCGGGAGTTCAGAAAATAGATCTGAAGGTTGAATGACCACCGTTGCATATCGGCATAGAAATCGTTGAGATAAGGATTGTCATCCACATCCTCATAATGCGGTTCCCATAAATAGTGCTTGCTAAGTATGCGTGTAAGAGTGGTTTTGCCTGATCCGATATTGCCCGCTATTGCAATGTGCATGGTTGAATTTTTCGCGTTTAGGTTAAATCGAAAGTACGACATTTTTTATTTAAGAACGTAGCACCTGCATTTTTTTTATCGGGTGAGCACGATCACTTTCTGCCCTGTTTTTATGCACAGTTTATTCTGCAGCAAACAAGCCTCCCGGATATCCCCGCCAGTCATGCCGAAAAGTGTTTCCTCCGGCGTGACTGCATCTTTCCGGAGGGTGATCCGGTCGGGGTAAACCAGCAATAACAAATCGCCATACACATTAAAAGACAGCACATTAAGCGGAATCTTTTTTATCAGGTTGGCAAAAAGGTCAAAAACCTGGATTTCACGTCCGGGGACCAGCAGGTAAATCCGGTCACCCGATTCAATCAGGCGGTACTCCTGACTATTGCGACCGGCCGGCAGATCCAGCGGGGGTGATTCCACCACGGGTTTTAACTGTTCATCGAATTGCCTGATTCGGAAAGTAGTTCCGTCGAGGACCCAGAATCCTCCCTGCCGTGCAATGCCAAGGGCAAGCGGAGCGGTCAGGCCAAGGTCATCTAACCTGATCGGACCCGACAGCGTTGCCAGCCGGTTATTGAGAAATCGTAAAAGGTTGAAATCTTTCTGGTAAACAAGAATCTTCATCGGATCACCGGTATCGATCATCGTGATACGTCCGGTCTGGGGTTCCGACCAGGAAAAAGCCGAATCCAGGTTGGGATTGTACTTGATCAGCACCCCCGACCTGACCATATAAAACTGGCCGAGCGGATCAGCCGAGATTCTTTCAGCCGGCACATTCCAGGTTTTGACGGTATCAGCCTGAACTGGATTTACCTGGGGTGTCCTGATTGCCGGTGACGGAATCATGCCAAGACATGAAATCATGAGGACAGTTACCGCTATCATTTGGGATCGATCTTCAATATTTCATCAACAATGGCCCGGTCATTGGACAACCTGGGGATCTTGTGCTGTCCGCCAAGGTGCCCTTTCATTTTGAGCCATTCATAGAAAGTCCCCGTTTTCATCATCAGAAGTTCCGGAGGATGCAGTGCGAGGTTTTTATACCGCTTGGCTTCATAATCGGAATTGACCGACTTCAGTGCATTGTCGAGCAATTCGACAAAAAATCCCGGATTTTCCGGGGGGCGGCTGAATTCAATCAGCCACTGATGTCTGGCTTTTTCACCTTCGGCCATGAAGACCGGGGCTGCGGTATATTCAGTTATTTCCGCATTGGTACCGAGACAAGCCTTGCGAAGTGCAAATTCGGCATTATCGATAATGAGCTCTTCACCGAAAGCATTGATGAAATGGCGTGTGCGTCCGGTAATCTTGAATTTTACCGGTATCAGTGACGAAAAGCGGATGGTGTCGCCGATCAGGTAGCGCCAGAGTCCGCCGGATGTAGAAATGACCATCGCATAATTCCTGCCAGTTTCAACATCAGCCAAAGTCAAAGCTTTGGGATTTTCAGATTCGAGATCCTCCACCGCGATAAACTCGTAAAAGACCCCGTAATCCAGCATCAGCAGCATATTGGAATCGTCGGGATCATCCTGTATGCCAAAGAATCCCTCCGAAGCATTGTACGTTTCCATATATTTTACCTTGTCGGACCCGATGATCGTCTGAAACTGGTTCCGGTACGGTGTAAAACTGACTCCGCCATGCATGAATACCTCGAGGTTGGGCCACACGTCAATTATTTTTGTCTTACCTGTTTTTTCAAGGATTTTTTTTAACAAAACCAGGGTCCAGGAAGGGACTCCCGCCAAGCTGGTGACATTCTCCCGGCAGGTGATATCGGCCATTTTCTGAAGTTTTTCCTCCCATTCATTCATCAGGGCGACAGATAATTCAGGGGTCCGTATCCAATGGGCGTATATAGGCAGGTTTTGCAGCAGGACTGCTGAAACATCGCCGAAATAAACCTCTGAATTTAGATCTGAAACCTGATGGCTGCCTCCGATGGCCAGGCTTTTCCCTGACAGGAGTTCATTATCGGGATAATTGGCAAAGTAAAAAATCAGGGTGTCCTTACCGCCCTGGAAATGGCATTCTTCAATATTATCACGCGTAACGGGGATGAACTTGCTTTTATCGCCGGTGGTTCCGGATGACTTGGCAAACCATTTGGTTTCGCCCGGCCACAGTACATCGGGTTCACAAAGCATGGCGCGGTCGATGTAGGGTTTTATGGCAGGATAGTCACGGACCGGTACCTGAGCGGTGAAGTCGCTGTAGGTTTCGATATTCTGGAAGTTGTGATCCTTCCCAAATACGGTATTCCGCCCCTGTTTAATGAGTTGTTTAAAGGTATCATTCTGTACTTCAACAGGATATTTTTTAAAAAAGTCGATCTCATATTTACGTTTGGTAACGAACCAGGAAATGATGGAATTGATTACCGGCATAAGTAACGGGGTAAAAGTGTAATCTCAAAAGTATAAAATTATCCCTACTTTTGCCTTTTTAAGATACACCCTTCTTGTAATGAATTGGTTGGATATTGTTATCATTTTGATTCTTGCCGGGGGCCTGGCCTCCGGTTTCAAGAATGGTTTCGTTGGCGAGCTGGCTTCAATAGCCGGTTTGGTGCTGGGCATCTGGGGAGCGATTAAATTTTCATGGTGGACTGCTGATTTGCTCGAAGGGATCGGCCTGAAATTTTCGCTCATGCCGATCATCTCCTTTATCGTGACCTTTCTGATTATCGTCATTATCACTCAGATAATTGCAGGTATTGTCAGTAAACTGCTCGAGGCGATTGCCCTTAACTGGCTGAATAAGATTGCCGGGATCATTGCCGGGATTTGCAAGGCCGCCATTTTCACCAGTGTGATTTTATTGATCCTGGATGCGGTCAGTGATCGCCATCCGATCATCCCGGTAAAAACCCGCACTGAATCGCTCCTGTATGAACCGGTTTCCGGGATTGTTCCGACTTTGCTGCCCTTCCTCAAGCTGGAAGAACTTGCCAAGTCAGTGAAGGACGGAAAAACACCCGCTAAAGAGTCATAGTTCGGGGTTTAATGGTCAAATAGTTATCTTAGCCAAAATTTTAGCTGATGAATTTTGTTGAGGAACTGCGCTGGCGCGGACTGATCCACGATATTATGCCTGGCACAGAAGACATGCTTGCGGAAGGAATGGCTTCGGCCTATATTGGTTTTGATCCTTCATCGGATTCCCTGCATATCGGAAATCTGGTGGGTATTATCCTGTTGAAACACTTTCAGATGTGCGGTCATAAGCCTTATGCGCTGGTTGGCGGTGCTACCGGAATGATCGGTGATCCGTCGGGTAAGTCGGAGGAGCGGAACCTGCTGGACGAAAAGACCCTGCGCTATAACCAGGAGTGCATCAAAAAACAATTGAGCCATTTTCTGGATTTCGAAGGGGATACGCCAAACCGGGCGGTCATGGTTAATAATTACGACTGGATGAAGGGGTTCTCTTTCCTGGATTTTATCAGGGATATCGGGAAGCATATCACTGTTAACTATATGACAGCCAAAGACTCGGTAAAGAAACGACTCGATTCGGGGATGTCGTTTACCGAGTTCAGTTATCAGCTGGTTCAGGGATATGATTTTCTGCATTTGTATCAGAATAATGGAATCAGGCTCCAGATGGGCGGTTCCGATCAATGGGGCAATATTACCACGGGTACCGAGCTGATCCGAAGGAAAGCCGGCGGTGAGGCGTTTGCCCTCACCAGTCCCTTGATTACCAAGGCCGACGGAGGAAAATTCGGGAAAACCGAATCCGGAACCGTCTGGCTGGACCAGGATAAAACATCCCCCTATCATTTTTACCAGTTCTGGTTGAATGTGGCCGATGCGGATGCGATGAGTTATATCCGGATTTTCACTTTTCTGGGGCAGGAGGAGATCGAAGCACTGACCGCGCAGCACCTGGAAGCTCCGCATGAAAGGATCCTGCAGAGGAAACTGGCGGAAGAGGTGACCAGGATCGTTCATTCCGATGAAGCACTGGAAATGGCGATGGCAGCTTCCCAGATCCTGTTTGGAAAGGGAACCCATGAATCATTGGCTGCCCTGGATGAACGAACCCTTTTAGCGGTTTTTGAAGGAGTGCCGATGTTTGATATCGATCGGGGATTATTGGCAGGAGGGATTTCGGTCATCGACCTGATGGCAACGCAGACTGCCATATTTCCTTCGAAAGGGGAAGCCAGGAGAATGCTCCAGGGTGGCGGACTGAGCCTGAATAAAGAAAAAATCACCGATCCCGACCAGAATATCACCATCGACAACCTGATTCGCGACCGGTTTATCCTGATTCAAAAAGGAAAGAAACAATATTACCTGATACGAGTTAACTAAATTCAAGGCTATGAATCCTTATCTTAACAACAAAACATTGCTTGCACTGGCACTGAAATGGAAGTATCACCTGGGCGTCATTGCAGTGATCTCAGGGATTATTGCCATAGTATTGTCGTCCCCCTTGTTTTTAAAGCCCAAGTATAAATCAACGGCAGTCATTTACCCCGTTAACATGGGCGTATATTCCGAGGAGAGTTATACCGAGCAGATGCTCGAGATTATTAATTCCGGCGATATACGCGACCAGATGATCAAGGCATTCAAACTGGATGAACATTACAAGATCTCACCGGATTATAAGTATTACAAGACGGCACTCTACGGGAAGTATGCGGAGGAAGTGTCGTTCAGGAAGACCGAAAATGAAGCCGTTAAGGTTCAGGTTCTTGATACCGATCCCCTGATCGCCTGTGCCATGGTCGATTCCATCCGGAAATTTTATGATTTAAAGGTCCAGTCGCTGCACCGGGTTAAAGTGGCCGAAGAGTATAATATCAGGAGCAGGGAAGTTGAACGCCTGAAAATTGAAGTGGACAGCATGGCCAACATTTTAGGTGAACTGGGCAGGAAATATGGCGTAATGGAGATTACTGGCCAGTCGGAAGGCATATCGGCAGCTTATTTTCAAGCAGTTGCAAACAACAAGGACAACCCGGCACTGAAAGAATATTTCAATAACATTGCTGAAAAAAGTCCCGAAGCCAGAGGTTTGATGCTAAGGGTGGAAGGTTCTGCCAACCAGTTGGTCAAAATACAGGCGCTCCGTGATGATGCTTACCGTGAGCTGACCAAGGAGATCACTTACTCCGTGGTGGTTACTCCGCCTTATCCATCAGATAAGAAAGATTGGCCGAAACGGTCGGTCATCGTGCTGATGTCTGTATTGTTTACCCTCATGATGGCAATGGTCGTTATCGGTGTTATCGAAAATCACAACAATACTAAACCCATCTAACCTGCTCCGCGACAAACGGGTGCAGATCGGGCTGGTCTATCTGATCAGCCTGGGATTTGTGCTGGCTAATTCTTACCTCATCACCAAAGACAAGATGGTGTTGGCGGCCCTCCCTATCGGGCTGGCATTCATTTTAATAGCTATTTACAGATTTCACTGGCTATTCTGGCTGGTGGTCTTTTTTGTTCCTCTGTCGATTCCCCTGAAAGAATTCTCGACCGGTTTGGAAATCAACATGTTCTTGCCTACTGAGCCTATCCTGGCCGGTATGATGGTGATATTTCTCTTCCGGCTGTCATTGGATGGCGGGTATGACCGGACGGTTTTAAGCAATCCGGTCACCAGGATCATCCTGCTTCAGCTGGTCTGGATTTTGGTCACCTCGATTACCTCGACCATGCCGTTGGTCTCCTTTAAATTCCTCCTGTCACGGCTATGGTTCCTATCCGTGTTCTTTTTTCTGGCCGCGCAGTTTTTTCAGAATCCGCTGAATATCAGACGATACCTTTGGACACTGATGATACCTCTGGCCGGAATTATCATTGTCATCACCTTAAAGCATGTTACCCTGGGTTTGTTTGATCAGAAAGCATCGAATCCGGCAGTCGATCCGTTTTTCAATGACCATACGCTGTACGGAGCCATTCTCTCCATGTTCATTCCCGTTGCCGCGGGCTATGTGATTCAGTCCCCATTCAGGGTATGGATGAAAGCAGGTGCGTTTATTGTCTTGTTGCTCCTGTTAACCGGACTTGTTTTCTCGTATTCACGGGCGGCCTGGATCAGTGTGATCGGGGGAGTCATAGCATTGCTGATCATTGTTTTCAAAGTTCCCGGTAAAACAGTTCTCCTTGGATTTGCTTTGCTGGTAGTGAGTTTCCTGGTTTTCGGCAAGACCATCCTGATGAAAATGGAGGGGAATAACCAGGATTCCTCAGACAATCTTGGGAAACATATTGAATCGATCTCCAATATTTCCACCGATGCTTCCAACCTCGAGCGGTTGAACCGTTGGAGCTGCGCTTTCCGGATGTTTGCGGAAAAGCCGGTGTTCGGTTTCGGTCCGGGAACTTATATGTTCCAATATGCCCCTTATCAGAAATCTTCGGAAAAAACCATTATCAGTACCAATGCGGCAGACGGTGGTAATGCCCATTCTGAATATTTCGGGCCGTTGAGTGAGGAGGGATTGTTCGGCGGTCTGCTGATGCTGGCGCTGGTGATTGCCAGTATTATGATCGGGGTGAGGGCATACCATAAACAAACGGATGCCGAGCTGAAAATGATTGCATTAACGGTAATTGTCGGGCTGGTAACCTATTACCTCCATGTCACCATGAATAATTTCCTGGATACCGATAAGGCCTCTGCAGGGGTTTGGGGTTTTATGGCCATTCTGGTCGCCCTTGATCGGCGAAAGGGCGTGTAGAGACGGATAATTATCCGTCTCTACCGATCATTTCACCCGTTCCTGGTATGAATTATCGGTGGTGTTGATCCGGATTTTGTCGCCGGTTACGCAAAACAAAGGAACCATGATGGTCATCCCGGTTTCGATAGTTGCCTGTTTCAATGACGAAGTCGAGGATGAATCGCCCCTGACGCCCGGTTCGGTATAGGTGATCTCCATGACAACCGTAGGAACCAATTCGGCATACAGTGCTGTTTCGGTATCAGCATGAACAACCATCTCAACATCTCCGCCATCTTTTAAAAGGCCGACATTATTGATCAGTTCCTCATCAATGCTGATTTGCTCATAGGTTTCCTTATGCATGAAATGATATCCCATGTCATCTTTGTAAAGAAACTGATAAGGACGTCGTTCCACCCGGTTTTCATTTATTTTATGACCGGATGAAAAGGTGACTTCAATTACTTTGCCAGTGGTGATGTTTTTGAGTTTGGTGCGGACAAAAGCAGGGCCTTTACCGGGTTTAACATGCTGGAAAGAAATAACGGTGAATAAGGTATCGTTGTATTCAATACACATACCGTTGCGAATGTCTCCTGTCGTTGCCATAAAATCGTTTTACAAATGTGGTGCAAAATTAGTCATTAACCTGACAAAACCTAACCTAACCTAACCCCCAACCTCTTAACCTCTTAACCTCTCTTACCGTCTCTTAACCCCTCTTAACCTCTCTTAACCCCTCTTAACCCCTCTTACCGTCTCTTAACCTCTCTTAACCCAATATCTTATTCTTCGCTATCCCAGCAATGAACTCCTTAAGATAGTGCGGTTCAAAATAGGCGGTATCCAGAAATTCACCCTGTTGAAACAGGTCATCAGCGGGCCCCGCCTGAAAAGAAGCCGAGAGTTCAATACCGGTAAAAAACCGGGCATTCGGATGATCAATGACTTCTGCGGCCTTGTTGCTGCCGGTGCCAAAAAAGAAGATCGCCTGCTTGTCGAGCAACGGTGTAAATGACGCAGCATCAAGGACGACAGCCTCCACCGGGGAAAATTCGTTCAGGCGGGAATCGTAAAAGGCCAGGTAGACTTCCATTCTGCGGGCATCGAGCATCGGGCACAGCAGAACATTCATCGATTTTTTGGCAGCTTCAATCTCATCCGGATGACTTAAAAGGAATCCGTTAGCCAGGGCTTTGAGTGTCGGGATCCCGATCAGGGGTTTGGCTGATCCGTAAGCCAGGCCTTTGGCTACCGATGCGCCGATGCGCAGTCCGGTATAAGACCCGGGCCCGGTGCTGAGGGAGATGGCATCCAGGTCATCGGTCAATAAATGAAATTCCCGGAGTATTTCCTGAATGAACGGGGTGAGCCGGGTGGCATGGGATTTATCTTCCGACGATTCCCTGATTCCCAGGAGCTGCCTGTCGCGGCTGAGTGCGATGGAACAAACCGGTGAAGCCGTTTCAAGATGTAGGATCAGAGCCATTTTTTAGGCTTACTTCTTTTTGGGATCCCTGAAAAGTTCTTCTTTTTTCACCACCTGAACCTTGTCACCGTTCTTGAGTTTCTTGGATATGGCGTTGTACGGGGCAACCACTGCGGTCTCATTTTCGCTTATTCCCGAAACAATTTCGATGAAATTCTTGTCCTGGATACCTGTTTTAATCTTCCGTTGCGAAACAATCCCGTTGTCAACGGTGAACAGCACCTCCATCATTTCATCGCGCGTCAGTTGATCGGCGCTCTCTTCCTCGGCTCCCGGACGGGTGGGGTCATTCATGGTCTGCATTTTTGTGGAGTCCATGCGGGTAGTCACGGCCTGTATCGGAATGGAGAGGATATTCGGTTTGGTTTGAGTCTCAATTTCAACGGTGGCGGTCATTCCGGGACGGAAAGGATATTTGCCTGCTTTGCCTGATGCCACCAGCGCGGCATAGGATTCGGGCATGATCAGTATTTTAACATTGAAACTGGTCACCTGGTCGAGGGAGGCGCCGGTGGTATTGGCTGAATTGGCAATTTCAGTCACCAGCCCGCGGAACCGGCTTCCAAGATAGGAGTCGATGTCGATCCAGGTGGTATCCCCGACATTCACGTTTACGATGTCATTCTCATTCACCTCAACCTGTACTTCCATCCGGCTGAGATCGGCTATTCTGAGCATTTCCGTTCCGGCCATCTGACCGGTTCCGACCACGCGTTCTCCCTGTTCAACCTTCCGGCCGTAAATGATCCCGTCGATCGGGGCATAGATGGTGGTTTTTCTCAGATTTTCCTCCGCTTCTTTTACCGATGCTTCGGTACTTTTTACCGTAAAAGAAGCTGCGGAAACCGTCTGCTTGGCGGCATCCACCTGGGCTGCGGCCACATCAAACTGAGTTTTGGCAGTTTCGAAATCGGAATCCGACAGGACTCCCTGGTCATGCAGTTGCTTGCTGCGTTTAAAGGATAATTCCTGCTGCCTGTATTGTGCTTCGGCCTGGGTTTGGGCTGCTTTGGCATTTGACAGGTTGGCCTTGGCCGAATTGAGACCGGCATTTACGCGGTCGCGACTCGACAGATAGAAATCCTGCTTGATTTTTACCAGCAGGTCACCCTTTTTGACAGAGTCTCCTTCACGGACATCCATTTCAACGATTTCGCCGGATACATCAGGGCTGAGTTTCACTTCAGTCTCAGGCTGAATACGGCCGTTGGCGGTGATGGTTTCCACGATGGTGCGTTTCTGGACGGTCTCTATGGCAACCTTGGTAGCAGGACCCGTTCCGAACCAACCGGCTTTTTTACCGACGATGGCAATGACAATGAGCACTCCTGCAACAAGCAATAAGTATCTTACGACTTTATTACGCTTCATATGGGGTATTATTTAAGATCGATGGGAATTCCGCGGTAAAAATCAAGAATGCGGGTATTGAAAATATAATTGTATTTAGCCTGAAGCAGTTCCGAGCGGGCTTTGGTCAGGTTGTTTTTGGCCACATTATAATCGAGGGAGGTCAGCATCCCCAAATTGAATTTTTGCTCGGCATAACGGAAGGCTTCCTCTAAAGCCGACACCGATTTTGTGGTGGCCTTGAACCTTTCCAGGGAGGCCGACGCATCGGCAAAAGCTTGTTGTATTTCTTTCAGTAACTGGTTCCGTACAATTTCCAGCTGATATTTTCCGCTGGTCACCGATATCCTGGCATTCCTGACCCCTGTCTTTCCGCTCCAGCCATTGAAGATCGGCACATTTAAGCTGAATCCGAGGCTGGTTTGGCTGGTGAAATCGAGCTGATTCTTCAGCGGCATGGTTTTACCGGTCACGAAATCCTTCAGCCGGTCAGAATAGCCTGTCCCATACGAAGAACTCATCGAAAGCGACGGACTCAGCCGGCCGCGGGCGATCAGTAAACTTTTTTCCAGCGACTGCAGGTCCAGTTCGGCACTCTTTATCTGCGGAAGGGTCATGAGTGCGGATTGATAGACTTCGTCTGCGGTGCCCAGGTTATCGGTCACCTTGAATGTATCGAAAGTCGGGCGCTGAACCCTGAAATTCTCCGGTTTTTTAAGATCGAGCAGCTGAGCCAGGTCGAGGTACGACATGATAAGCTGATTCCTGGAATTCACTTCATTCAACTCCTCGTTGGCCAGCTGAGCCTGTATTTCCAGAAAATCGCCTTTCGGCAGGGAGCCGGCGTCCACCATGATGCGGGTGCGGTTGACCTGCTGCCTGGTGATATCCAGTTGTTGTAACGTAATATCGTGAAGTTCTTCATTAAAGAGGATCTGGAGGTACATCCGGGCAATGTTCAGAGCCAGGTCGTTTTTAGCTTTTTCCAGATCCGTCAGGTTCTTCTTCAGATCGATCTGGTTTCTCTGAATGGTGTTCCAGTTCTGCAAACCTTTGAAAAGGTCGAGGTCGGCACTGACGTAAACACTGGCACCGGTCGAGTTTTCAGTGGTGAACTGATAGGTCAGCGGATCGACCGAACGTCCGAAACGGAAGGATTCCGACATGCCCGAATTAACCGAAGGCAGCAGACCCAGTTTGGATTGATCCAGGTTGTTTTTGGCCATATCAACCCCGAGGGATTGTTGCTTGAGCCGGATATTATTCTCAAAAGCATAGGAAATGCAGCCGGTGAGAGTCCATGGTTCCTGGGCGTTTGCCGGACCTTGAAACAAAATCAGCAGCATCAGGGCTGTAAAAAACCGAATTGAACACATAAACAAACAAATTTGGGTGCAAAGATACGGAAAAATGCTCGCTACGCTACGCTAATTATGCTCGGCTAGCGCCTCGCTAATTATGCGCTTCGTGCTAATTAAGCACTGAGGGAATCCTTTTGCGAGGCGATAGCCGAGCCAATTAGCGCCCGCAGGGCGCATAATTAGCGGAGCGCAGCGGAGCATAATTAGTGAGCGAAGCGAACATAATTACCGTAAGGTCCGTTGGAATAATTTGAAGATCCGTTTATACTCGTCGGTCCAGCTGTCCGGATCGGTAAAGCTATGATGTTCAAGCGGGTAGATGGCAAGTTCCCAGTTGTCTTTCCCGAGATCGATGAGGCGTTCGGTTAATCTGACGATATCCTGGAAATGAACATTGTCATCCATTACCCCGTGACACATCAGCAGGTTACCTTTCAAACCGGCCGCAAAGTTGATGGGAGAACTTCGCATGTAGGCCAGGCTGTCCTCGTCCGGGGTGTTCAGTATATTGGCGGTATAGCCATGGTTATAATGGGCCCAGTCGGTAACTGAACGAAGTGCCGCACCGGATGCAAATACGTCAGGTTCGGTAAACAGGCACATGAGAGTCAGGAAACCACCATAGGATCCGCCGTAAATGCCGATCCTTTTGGCATCGACCCCGCAATTTTCCACCAGGTACCTGGCCCCGTCGACATGGTCCGAAAGGTCCTTGCCTCCCATATGGCGGTATATACCGGTACGGCAATCGCGGCCATAACCGGCACTGCCCCGGTAATCAATGTCAAGAACCGTGTAGCCATTGTCGACCAGTAGATTATTGAACATATACTCATGGGAATAGGTCGACCACCATTTATGGGCATTCTGAAGATATCCCGCGCCATGGATGAATATCACAGCGGCTTTATTAGCATTGCCTGGTGCGGGTTTGTAAAGCCGGGCATAAACCATGGTACCGTCGGATGCTTTGAAACTGATATATTCCGGCATGCGCCATGGGTAAGCCTTGAAGGCATCACTCCTGGAATCGGTGACGGCAAAGGCTTCGGCACCAGCCTGGTTTTTCTGAAAGTACAATTCGGGCGGACGGTTGGCTGTGGAAAACTCAATGGCCAGCCATTTTTCGTCGGGCGACAGGTTAACCTCATTACCTCCGGTCATGGAGGTGATTTTTTCGCGTACCCCGCCTTCGACCGGCATCCGGTAAAAGTGGTGCTCACCCGGATGTACTTCATTCGAAGTGAAATACCAATATTTTTTATCTTTGGATAATTCGGGGTTGTAAACTTCAAAATTACCGGAAGTGAGCGCCTTTTTCTCGCCGGTTTCCACATTTACCCAATAAAGATGGGAGTATCCGGATACTTCAGACTTATAATATAACCGTTTGCCATCCGGCATCCATCCGGTACCCTGACCGTAGCCGATCCCCGGACCGCTCACCCAGGCTTCATCACGCTGACGGTCGAGCAATTTGACCGATCCGTCGGCCGGGTTGAATGAGAGGATCCAACGGTCCTTGCTGTCGTCGGATTGAACTTCGATGACTCCGAACCTTCCGTCGGGCGACCATTGCGGGCCCATAATCCTGACAGGCCGGGCTTCAACCGGGCGGTCTTTATACTTGTCCGGATAATCTTTTACATAATCCGGCAGGTCAGTAATTCCCGGTATCTGTTCCGTTTGGAGCTCATACACCGAATCTTTGTCAATATTCAATATTCCCAATACCATTTTTCCACCAACTTCTCCCACTTTAGACCGGGTATTTAGGGTTTCCGTATAACCTGATTTTGTAACATAGGTGGGCATGATGGTCTGTTTGGAATTTTCACCAGACCACGATTTTGAAAAGGTAACGTACTTTTCATCCGGCGTCAGCTGAAGTCCAAAAACCGAATATCCTGAGGTGATAACCGGCTGGGGACCGCCTGTCCTGCCGCCTCCCTGCGGACGGCCTCCCATTCCCATATAACCCATGCCGCCTCTCCGCCCACCGCCCGTGATGGCGAAAATTTTCGGAAATAACCGTTGCTGGTCCTGCATGAGCCAGCTATCCTGATCATTCAATTTATCTTTTTGCTGGGCATTCCGGCCCGGTGTTTCAGCCTTTTCAGGCTTCTCGGCCTGAAAATTGGTGAGTTGCCGGAATTGTCCGTAAACCGGATCCAGGAGATATAAATTGTTGCTGATGTTTAATACCAGTTTCCTGCCCGAATGAGTGAATTCAACCTCTGATACCGGCATAGTGGTGCTGAAGATGAGGGTGGTATCCTTTTTCTTGCAGTTGACCAGATAAATCTCCCCGTTCTTTTCGATCAGTTCCATGCTCTTGTCGCTATTGAACTTCCTGGCAACCGGCCTTAACTTCACCAATTCCGTACGGGCAACTTTCTGCAGAATCGGATTGGCCGGGTCGATGCGGTAAGCCGAATCGGAAGGTTTATTGTCGGCATTCCATTGAAAATAAAGATATTTCCCATCGGGCGACCATTGAAAGGAAGTAGGTGACTGGCCCTGGTAATTCAAAGCCATAATTTCCTTGATGTTGAGCTTGGAGCGGTTCTCCACCTGGGCGCTTGCTGAGGCTGAATACACAGCAACCAACAGCAGAAAGCAGAAAAATCGGGTTTTCATAATCGTTGAAATGTTTGAGGCGTAAAATACAAAATCGGAAATCAAAAACATCTGTTGGTGTACTAAAGTCAAAACGAAAGTGTAATTTTAACACTTAAATAATCCGGTATGAGCCTGTATTACCCACTTGAAGATCGTCAGCTGCTGGCCGTGGATTGTGTAATTCTGGGGTTTGACGATAACCAGCTTAAGTTATTGTTAATCAAGCGAAACATGGAACCAGGGAAGGGCATATGGTCGCTCATGGGTGGTTTTCCAAAGCATAATGAAGGGCTTTACCAGGCAGCTGAACGGGTGCTGAAACAATTGACCGGTCTGCAGAACGTTTATCTCGAGCAGTTATTCGCTTACGGTAATGTTGACCGTGACCCGGGGGAACGGGTAGTATCGGTGGCTTATTGTTCCCTGATCAAAATCGCCGATTATGACAAGGATCTGGTCAAGGAAAATAATGCCCGCTGGTGCCCGATGAATGATATCCCTGCCCTGGTTTTTGACCATCAGGAAATGGTGGATAAAGCATTGAAACGACTGCGCCGGAGGGCACGGATTCAACCTATCGGTTTCGAATTGCTGCCTGAAAAGTTCACCATGCCGCAATTGCAATGCCTGTATGAGGCTATCTATCAGAAAGAACTGGATAAGCGGAATTTCTGCAAAAAAATCCTGTCGATGGGCCTGCTCGATAAACTGGATGAAAAAGATAAGTCGTCGTCCAAAAAAGGGGCCTTCCTCTACCGGTTCAATCCGGAGAAATACCAGGAACTGGTGGCCAAAGGATTTTATTTCTCAGTGGATGTTTAATTAATCATTTACCTCGATCGGTTATGCGGCTACAAAATCTCAAACAGGCAGTTTTCGATGCTAACCTGGCATTGGTCAGGGAAGGCCTCGTCAGGCTCACCTGGGGCAATGCTTCGGGGATCGACCGAACCCAGGGGCTGATCGTGATCAAACCCAGCGGGATTTCTTATGATGAAATGACCCCGGATGATATGGTGGTTGTGGATTTGAATGGTTCAGTGGTGAACAGCCAGTTTAAACCTTCATCCGATACACCCACCCACCTATGGTTATACATAGCATTCCCGAAGCTGGGTGGGATTGTCCATACCCATTCGGCATGGGCCACCTCATGGGCACAAGCCGGTCGTGAAATACCTTGTCTGGGCACCACCCATGCCGACCACTTTCATGGCCCCGTTCCCTGCACCCGTCGGTTAACCCCTGATGAGATCCAGAATCAATATGAACTGGAAACCGGACGGGTCATTCAGGAAGCGATGGTTGGATTAGACCCGCTGGAAATTCCGGGTGTGCTGGTTGCGGAACACGGTCCTTTCTGCTGGGGCAAATCGGTAACCGATGCGGTTAAACATGCCGTTATCCTGGAAGAGATCGCAAAAATGGCCTTCCGTACGGTCATGCTTGGTAAGAGCAGCCCGGTTCAGCCGGTACTGCTCGAAAAACACTATATGAGAAAACATGGTCCGGATGCGTATTACGGGCAGGAGAAGAATGACAAATAATAGAATGACAAGTAACATTTTACAAAATAATTATAAGATATGAGCCGGAATTTTATCAGTTTATTGGTTTTGAGCGCCTTGGTTTTAGTATCAGGCGGCTGCAGCGAAAGCAAAAAGGTTTCGGGTGATTACCCGATTCAACCGGTGGCATTCAACCAGGTGAAACTCGAGGATGCCTTTTGGGCGCCCCGGGTAAAGTTGAATGCCGAACTGACTATCCCTTACGCTTTTAAACAAAGTGAAGAGACAGGCAGGATTAAAAATTTCGACATTGCCGCAGGGATTGAGAAAGGTTCCTTCTGCAGTATCTATCCGTTTGATGATTCCGATGTTTACAAAATTATCGAAGGGGCCTCCTATTCACTCCAGACGGTTCCTGATCCCAAGCTCGACGCTTACCTCGACCAGCTGATCGCCCGGATAGGTGCAGCCCAGGAGCCGGATGGCTATCTGTATACCAACCGGACCATCATGGGCGACAGTGCCCATCCCTGGGCCGGGAAAAAGCGGTGGGAGCTGGAAAGCGAAAACAGCCATGAACTCTATAACCTCGGGCACTTCTTTGAGGCTGCCGTCGCACATTATCAGGCTACAGGAAAGAAAACCATGCTGGATATTGCAATTAAGGCGGCCGATCTGATCGTTAAGGACTTCGGTTACGGGAAGTGCGAGCATTACCCCGGCCATCAGGAGGTGGAGATTGGCCTGACCAAATTATACCGTGCAACCGGAAAGAAAGAATATCTCGATCTGGCCAAGTTTTTCCTGGATATACGTGGTCCGGGTGGCGATATTTATAATCAGGCCCATAAAAAGCCGGTCGACCAGACAGAAGCTGACGGTCATGCCGTCCGCGCTAATTACATGTTTTCCGGAATGGCCGATGTCGCTGCCCTGACGGGTGACCAGTCCTATCTGAAAGCCATTGATACGATCTGGAAAAATGTGGTGGGTAAAAAATTATATATCACCGGCGGGGTCGGAGCAACTGGTGCCGGTGAGGCTTATGGCGTTGATTATCAGTTGCCGAATATGAGCGCGTATTGCGAAACCTGCGCCAATATTGCCAATGTCTTCTGGAATTACCGGATGTTCCTGCTGCATGGAGATGCGAAGTATGTTGATGTCCTCGAGCGAAGCCTGTACAATGGCGTGTTGAGCGGGCTGGGCCTGTCGGGCGACCGTTTCTTTTATCCAAACGTCCTGCGCTCAAAAGGCCAGCATGAGCGGAGCGCCTGGTTCGGCTGTGCCTGCTGCCCGAGCAATCTGTGCCGTTTCATTCCGTCAGTTCCGGGTTACATTTATGCCGTGAAAGAGGGGAATTTGTATGTCAACCTGTTTGTTCAGAGTGAAGCCGATGTGATGATGGGATCCGCCAAAGTGGGAATTCATCAGGAAACCGGTTATCCCTGGAGCGGATCGGTGCAACTTACGGTTAACCCGGAGAAAAAAGGCCGGTTCAACCTGATGGTCCGGATCCCAGGCTGGACTGGTAACCAGGCAGTTCCAAGCGACCTGTACACTTATCAAGATCCTGAAAACACCCCGGTAACCATCAAAATAAACGGCAAATCAGTCAGCTATAAGTCGGAGAGCGGATACGCCATTCTCGCTCGCAGCTGGAAACACGGCGATATGGTGGAACTGGAAATGCCGATGGATATCCGCCGGGTGGTGGCCAATGAAAAAGTGGAGGCCGACAGGGGCCAGGTTGCCCTGCAGCGCGGTCCGCTGATGTATGCGATGGAATGGGCCGACCAGGCTGATCAGAAGGCGCTGAACCTGATGCTGGCCGGTGAACCCGGCTTTTCGTACGAATTCAATCCCGGATTGTTGAAAGGTGTCGGGATGATAACCGCGAAAGGATATTCCCTGAGGGCTAAGCTGGATGGTACGGTAGATAAACAACCGGTGGATCTGAAGGCCATCCCTTATTATTCATGGGCCAACCGGGGCCGGGGGGAAATGACGGTCTGGATTCCTGTCGACGAAAAATATGCAACCCCGCTGCCGGCTCCCACGATTGCTTCTTTAGCAACAGTCACGGCATCAAAATGTTCCGGGTCACCTGAAACTGTTCATGACCAGCAATGTCCCAATAAATCCAGCAACGCCGAATTCGGTCATATCCATTGGTGGCCGAAGAAAGCAACCAATGAGTGGGTGCAGTATGATTTTGCCAAAGCCGAAAAGGTTGCAGCTGTTGAGGTGTTCTGGTTTGATGATGAGGACTTGAATGCCGGATGCCGCGTACCTAAATCCTGGAAACTGCTTTATAAAAAAGATAATTCCTGGGCTGAGGTTAAAAGCAAAGGTGCCTATGGTGTTAAAAAGGACCAATACAATACGCTTGAGTTTGAACCGGTTACGACTACTGCCCTGAAACTCGAGATCCGCCAGCCGGATGACTATTCGACGGGCGTTCAGGAGTGGGTGGTGAGATAGAAGAATGGCACGCGGATGACGCGGATGCCTCCGGCAACGCGGATTAAGACGGTTTTTTTTATTATTTAAAGATCCGCGAAAATCAGCGTTCCCGCAGGGACCCGCGTTATCCGCGTGCCATTCTTTCGCCCACCAGAATCTATTTTACGTCCAATCCCTTTAAAAAATCCGGATTGACCTTGGCCCCTAATTCCTGCGCTTTACGGATATCCCTTAATGCTCCGTTTTTGTCCCCCATCCGGTAAAGCAGCGATGACCGGTTTTGGTAATAGGCACCCATGTTGGGTTTCAGCAGTATGGCCCGACTGAAATCGCTCATGGCTTCCTGGAATTTATTCAGCCTTCCAAAGCATAATCCCCTGAGGTTATGAAGGTCCGGGTTATCAGGTTTGATGCTCAGATAGGTGGTAATATCCCGACTGGCTTTTTCAAAATCCCCGGTCGAATAATAGACCAATGCCCGGTTGGTATATGCTTTTAAGTTTCTGGAATCCAGTGAAATGGCTTTATCAAGATCAGTAAGGGCGAGGGAAAACTCCTTCCTTGCTCCATGGATAGCTCCCCGGTTGCTCAAGGCCGATGTGTAATCAGGCTTAAGCTGGATGGCACGGTTCATGTCGGCAAGCGCCTTGTCGATCTCGCCGTCATTAAAATAAGCCTCGCCGCGGTTGCTGTAGCTGAGATAGCCTGCCGGATTGATCGCAATGGCCCGGTTAAAGGATTGAATGGCACTCTCATTCTGGTTTTGATCACGGTAATATAGGCCGAGATTATTGTGAGCAATAGATGATTGCGGATATTTTGATATGACATCGGCAAACAGCGTTCCGGAGTTTTTCCATACCTGTGTCCGGTTCCAGGTCAGCACCCCCAGGGCACCCAGATACAGGATCCCGGCGATAACCACATACGGTTTTCGTTGACCGGTAAACAGGAAATTTACTGCCCACGCCATTATGAAAAACAGTCCGATGTAACCCAGGTAGGTGAACCGGTCAGCCATCAGCGCCTGTCCTGCCCCGACAATCTGCAGCACAAAAACTACATTAAAGAGAAAGAAAAGGGAACCAAAAACCAGCTCTTTGCGGTATTTCCCTGATTTGTATATCAGAAAAGCCAATAATAAAACTACCAGAGGGCTGGCATAATGGAGGATGGTTAGTTTTTCAGGATAAGGGTAAATAGCAGATAATTGGAACGGGACCACCGATTTTACCACGTACATGCATAATGAAAATGTGCCGATAAAAACCCGCTGGATGAGCGGAAACGTCGATCCTGCATCCAATTCCCCATCATGGCTGAGAATGAGGATCCCGGCAATCCCGGTTGCCAGTGAAAGCAGGAAAAACGGAATCTTGTCCGGAATTTGCTTGAAGCGAAACTTCCCGTCGAGGTAATAATCTATCAGCAGGAGGATCAGCGGCAACGAAACGGCCTGAATTTTAGTCAGCAGGGCAAATACGAAAGCCAGCAAGGCCAGAAAATAGAAAACTACTTTTTTCCCCGAGTAATACTTAATGTAGGATATCATTGAAAGCAGGAAAAACAGAGAGTAAAGAACGTCCTTCCGCTCTGAAATCCAGGCCACCGACTCCACCCGCATTGGATGGATGCCGAACAGGAGGGCGGCTGCAAGGGAGATGAACAGGCTCATCCCGAGGCTCCTCAGGAAAATGAATACCAGCAGGGTGCAAAGCACATGGAGAAGGATGTTGTTGAAATGAAAAACGGCCGGTTTCATTCCGAAAAAATGAATTTCAGTCGCAAAGCTGAGGGTGGTCAGGGGAGTGTAG